>CAVUPJ010000001.1:0-13052 GCA_963743455.1 uncultured Actinomycetes bacterium
ACAGGGGGGTGTACTCGCCGGACTGGATCGTCTCCGTTGCTCGGAGCCACGCAGCCATTGCCGTCGTCAACCGACGACCAGGTTCAGCGCGTCCTGGTTCTGCGCGTAGTAGGAGAACCCGAAGTAGCCGAGGCCGTTCTCGTCGTCGGACACTCCCTCGACGAGCACGTTGTCGTCCTCGGACGGCTGGTAGTCGTCGCGGCTGATGCCCTCCTCACCGTTGATGAACTCGGTGAAGTAGTCGAAGGTGCCGGAGTCGGTGCCCGGCGCCGTACAGGCTCACCTCGGCGTCGGGCAGCGGCTGGCCCTGTCCGCGTCCTCGCCGAGCTCGCTGTAGTTGCCGACCGTCGTGGCTGCTCCAGAGCTGCCTTCAGCTGGTCGACGGTCAGGCAGCTGATCTCGAGGCCGGGGTTGGTCGTCACCGATATACCGTCGTTGGCGACCTGGACCTCTGTGTAGGCGACGCTGTCCTTCTTGCAGGCGTCGACCTCCTCGGGCTCGATCGGCCGCGAGGCGTTGGCGATGTCGATCTCGCCCACGCAGAACTTCTCGAAGCCGCCGGAGGTGCCGGCCTCGCCGACGCTGATCTTGACGTTCGGGTTGTCTTCGTTGAACAGCTCGGCCGCCGCCTGGGCAAACGGGAACACGGTGCTGGACCCGTCCACCCTGATGGTGCCGGACAGGTCGCTGCTGCCGCCGCCGTCGTCGTCGCCGCCGCACGCCGCTATCCCGATGGCGAGCAGGCCGCAGGCGGAGATGGCAAGTATGGACTTGCGAGAGATCAATTCGAGAGTCTCCTTCGTTTCGGTAGGACGACGGCAGCGTCCCAGCGGCCACGACCAGGTCTGTTACCGGCGGGTGGCCAGCCTGTGAAAAACCTGTGAAGTCAGGAGGTCGCGGGCTTAAAGGCCGCGATCTCCGAGGCTTCGGGCGCCCCGTCAGCGACCGGCGGCTCGCCCGGCGTCAGATCGGCGCCCGCGGCCACGGGCTGCGGATCGAAGCGGTAGCCGATCCCGAAGTGGGTGTGGATGTACTCCCACCCCGGGGAACGCTTCTGCAGCTTCGAGCGAAGCTTCCGCACGAAGACGTCCACGGAGCGATCGCCGTGGATCATCGAGTAGCCCCAGACCCGCCGGTAGATCTCGTCGCGCTCGAGCACCTTGCCGGCGTGCTCGGCGAGCACTCCCAGAAGCTCGAACTCACGGCGGGTGAACTCCAGGCTCTCGCCGCCGACATAGGCCTGGAACCTGTCGGGCCTGATCTCCAGCTCTCCCGCCACCAGCGGCCCAAGGTCCTCGCGCGACTGACCCCGGCGGTGGCGGCGGACGACGGCCTCGATCCGCGCCATCGCCTCCTCCGGGTGGCACGGCTTCGAGATCCAGTCGTCGGCACCAAGGCGAAGCCCGCGGACGCGCTGGGCCACCGTGGCGCCCTGGGTGCAGACGATTACGCCGAGGCCCGGCAGCATCCCGCAGACCCGCTCCAGGAACTCCCAGGCGAGAGGGCCGAGCAGGGCGGGATCGACCAGGAGGGCGTTCAGCTTCATCGCCGCCAGCTCCTCGGCGGGCGGCGGGCCGGAGAGGATCCGGTACTGGTAGCCGGACCCCTCGAGGCGCTTGGCCAGCACGCGAACGAAACCGGAGTCGTCGTCGATCACGGCTACCCGAAGTGTTGCCGGTTGTGCGCTCATAAATGGCGAGTGATGAGGAGTGGCCGCGAGGCGAGGGCCGGTAAGACCGACCCCGCCTCGCACGTCTGAGCCGCACCGAATGGTAGTGACGCCGCGGTCGTGATGGCAACCCCGCCCCCACAGAACTTCACAGAACTTTTACAGGCTGCTTCTCGGAATCTTCACCAGGGGCCCCGGACGCGTCACGAGACTGGCGATCAGCGAGAAGTCCTCTCTCGTGCGGCGCGCGACTCTCACTCCTGCCCGGGTCGCGCGCCTTCCTTTTCTGCGCGATCAGAACGTCGCGTCGCGGGCCCCGGTGGCGATCAGCGCCAGCAAGACGATCCCGAGCAGCACGCGGTAGACGACGAAGACGTCGTAGCTGCGCCGCCGCACGAACGCGAGCAAGCCGGCGATCGCCAGGTAGCCGGAGATCGCGGCGGCGATCGTGCCGACGACCATCGGGCCGGCGACGTCATC
Organism: uncultured Actinomycetes bacterium; assembly: GCA_963743455.1. GTDB lineage: Bacteria > Actinomycetota > Thermoleophilia > Solirubrobacterales > 70-9 > AC-56. Next base: position 2,150 of record CAVUPJ010000001.1, read on the forward strand.
CGGCAGCCCCTCCGTAGCCGCGTCGTAGCCTTGAAGACGACCGCGCCGGCGGTCACGGGGGTGAGCAGCAGGAACGAGATGCGCGCGGCCGAGTCGCGGTCGAGCCCCAGGAAGCGCCCGACGGTGATCGTGATCCCCGAGCGCGAGACGCCGGGCGCCAGCGAGAGCACCTGAGCCAGCCCGATGTAGAGGCCCTGGCGCGGCCCGACTTCCTCGAGCCCGTGTCGCTGCGGGCGGCGGTCCGCGTATCCGAGCAGCAGCCCGAAGACGATCAGCAGGATCGCGATCAGCCACGGATCGCCCAGGTGGTCGGCGATCAAGCCCTCGCCGAGCCCGCCGGCGATCACCGCGGGAATCGTGCCGACCACGATCGCCCAGGCCAGCCGCTCCTCGGATCCTCCGATCGCCCGCCTGCGAAGCGACCCCGACAGCGCGTGCAGCAGGCGCGCGATGTCCTCCCTGAAGTAGATGACCACCCCGCGAGCGTCCCGCGTGGAGCGCCACGTCGAAGGTCTTGTTGAAGTCCTCGTTGTCCTGGAGGAAGTGATAGTCCTGAAGCCAGGGAACGAGGATCAGGTGACCGGAGGAGGAGATCGGCAGGAACTCGGTGAGCCCCTGGACGATCCCGAGCAGAAGGGCCTCGAGCTCGGACATTGGCGCGGGATGCTAGAGGGGCCTCTTACGGCTATAGAGTTTGTCCCGTGAGCATCGCCCGCCTGATTCGCTCGTTCGCGCTCATCGCGTGACGCTGGTGTTGGCGCTGGCGCTCGCCCCCGCCGCCATGGCCGCCGACGGCGTCGGCCTCTGGGGACGCACCGACGACAAGGTGATCACCTTCTTCGCCTTCGCGGTGATGGCCTTCTTCACGATCCTGGTGACCGTCCTCTCCCTGATCCAGATCCGGCTCGAGAGCCGCAAGGAGCGCCTCCGCCGCGAGCTGGAGCGGCTTCAGATAACTCCGTCGGCGGCCTCGCCTGCGGCTACGCCGCCGCCGGGTTAGGGCACCAACCTGACCCGGCAGGCACCTCCGTAGCAACCGGGACTTCGTCCCTAGCCCCGGCCAGTCCCACCTTGAGTCGCGACTTCGTCGCTAGCTCAAGCGCATAGCATCCGGTGATCTCGAAGGTTCGCTACGAGAGAACTGGGGCCGCCGCGGTGCTGACGATCGACCGGCGGGAGCGGCGCAACGCCGTCGACGTCGAGACCGCCGGGCTCCTGCTCGACGGTTTCCGCGAGTTCGAGGCCGACGACGATGCGCGGGTGCTGGTGCTCACCGGCGAGGGCCCCGAGGCGTTCTGCGCCGGCGCCGACCTGAAGGCGATGGCCGAGGCGGGCCCGGACCTGAGCTCGGACGTCCTCGACGCGGTGGCTGGGCGGCCCGAGGGGCCGATGGGATTCACGCGCCTCACCCCGTCGAAGCCGACCGTCGCGGCGATCTCGGGCTGGTGCCTGGCCGGGGGGCTCGAGCTGGCGCTCTGGTGCGACCTGCGAATCGCCACCGAGACCGCCCGCCTGGGCTTCACCGAGCGGCGCTTCGGGGTGCCCCTGATAGACGGCGGGACGCAGCGGCTGCCGTTGGTGGTGGGCATGGGCAGGGCGCTGGAGCTGATCCTCACCGGTCGAGTGCTCGACGCCGCCGAAGCCCGCGACTGGGGGCTCGTCAACGAGGTCGTCGCCGAGGAGGCGCACCTCGAGCGAGCGCTGGAGATCGCCGAGGGCCTCGCCGCCTTTCCGCAGCCGACCATGCTCTCCGACCGTCGCGCTGCGATCGAAGGCGCCGGCCTGCCCCTCGCCGACGGCCTGGCTCTCGAGGCGGAGCTGGGCCGCGCCTCGGTCGAGACCGGCCTCCGAGGGGCGGCGCGCTTCGCCGCCGGCGAAGGTCGCGGCGCGCGCGGCGCCGGTGTCTAGCCTTCGACGATCAGCTCGTCCGGCCCCGTTCCGGTCTGCTCGCCTCGCACGAGTTGGTAGGCGAGGCCACCGATCGCCGTACCGCTGATCGGTCCCAGCAGGTAGATCCAGAAGTCCCGCCACTCCCAGGCGGCGAGCGCGGGCCCGAGCGAGCGTGCCGGGTTCATCGAAGCGCCGGTGACCGGGCCGCCGAACAGAGCATCGAGGCCGATCGTGCCGCCGATCGCGATCGCGGCTGCCGCACCGACCGCGCGGGTGTCTGTGGCCACCGCCATGATCACGAACATCAGGAAGGCGCTGAGGACCACCTCGTACACGAGGGCGCTGCCGATCCCGACGCTCGGCAGCGTCGCCCCCAGCTGCGCCGGCTGATCGGGCCAGATCGCCAGCAGCAACAGCGCTGCCGCGATCGCGCCGGCGCACTGCGCCGCGATGTAGGCGAGGGCCTCCCGCAGGGGAAAGTGACGGGAGATCGTGAACGCCAGCGTCACCGCAGGGTTGATGTGCGCACCGGAGAGATGGCCGGTCGCGTAGACCATGACCATGATCACGAGGCCGAAGGCCAGCGCGACGCCCACCCTGCCGAGCTCGCCGCCGTAGACCTGGTCGGCGACGATCGCGCCGCATCCGGCGAACACGAGCGCGAAGGCGGCCAGGCCCTCGGCGAACGCCCGCCGCGCCAGGTCCGGCCGAGGGGTGCTCAGGCACTTGCGCCGTGTGTCTCCGGCGCGACCTCGTCGAGGAGCCTTCGCACGCGCTCGCTGATCTCGTCTCGGATCCGCCTCACGCCCTCGAGGTCGGCGTCGGCGGGATCGTCGAGCTCCCAGTCCTCGTAGCGCTTCCCCGGATAGATCGGGCAGGCGTCGCCGCAGCCCATCGTGATCACCGCGTCGGCCGCTCGCACCACCTCGTCGGTGATCGGCTTCGGGAACTCCTTGGAGATGTCCACTCCCACCTCGGCCATGGCCTCGACCACCTGGCGGTGGACCTGGTCGGCGGGCTCCGATCCGGCCGAGCGCACGTGGACGCGGCCATCCGCGTAGTGATCGAGCAGGGCGGCGGCCATCTGGCTGCGACCCGCGTTTTGGACGCAGACGAAGAGGACCTCGGGGACGTCCGTCGACATCGGGTTTGGAATCCTATTCCATTGACATATATCTTTTCAATTGATATAGTATATAGATGGCTGTCGATCTGGAGCTCGCCCCGAAGCAGAAGCGTCCCGCCGGCGAGCCCTGCTGCGAGCCCGTGGTCTACCCGGACATCGAGCGCCGTGAGGCCGAGCGCATGGCCTCCGTCGCGAAGGCCCTCGGCGACCCGATCCGCCTCCAGCTGGTGGACGTGCTGCGGCAGCACGCGGGCAAGGTCTGCGTCTGCGAGCTGGTGCCCCTGTTCGACCTCTCCCAGCCCACTGTCTCGCACCATCTCAAGGTGCTGCGCGAGGCCGGGATCGTCGGCTCGGAGCGCCGCGGCCTGTGGGCCTACTACTACGTCAACCCCGAGGCGGTGGAGGAGCTCTCCGCATGGCTGTCGGGCTAGCCGACCCGGCCCAGGACTGGCGTGAGTCGGTTCTCGAGGCCAAGGACCCGCCGGAACGGGTGCCGCGGATCTATACGCGCCTCGCGCCGGTGTACGAGGCCTGGGCGCGAGCGACCGAGTCCAAGGCGCGCCGGCGGGTGCTCGAGCTGGCGAGCGTTCGCCCCGGCGAGGACGTCCTCGAGGTAGCCACGGGAACGGGCGTTCAGCTTGTGCAGCTCGCTCGGGCCAACCCCGGCGGACGCACCGTCGGCGTAGAGATCTCCGAGGGCATGCTTGCCCAGACGCGCCGGCGTCTGGAGGATGCCGGGCTCGCAGGAGAGGTCGAGGTGATCGAGGGCAGCGGGTTGGAGCTGCCGATGGAGGACCAAAGCTTCGACCTGATCGTCAACGGCTACATGCTCGACCTCCTTCCGCGCGATGACATCCCTCACGCCCTGGCGGAGTTCAAGCGCGTGCTGCGACCCGGCGGAAGGCTCGTCCTTTCGAACATGACCAAGGCCGAACGTCGTCGCGACGGGATCTGGGACTGGCTCTACTCGAAGGGCATCGTGCTCACCGCCAACTGCCGCGGCGTGCTGGCGGCGCCCGTCCTGCGCGAGCTGGGCTACCTGGACGTCTCGCGCGAGTACCTCTCGCAGATGCTCTTTCCCACCGAGATCGTCACCGCGCAAAAGGAGGATCGATGAGCAGCCCCAACCCCGACCACCGAGGACATCCGCGAGGCGGTGCGCGAGCGCTACGCCGAGGCGGCCAAGGCCGCGAGTGCCGGCGCCGCCGGTTGCTGCGGCTCCGCGGAGTCCGCGTGCGGCTGCGGGACGCACGCGCTGGCGGAACAGGAGGGAGACGTCTTCGGCGCCGAGCTCTACTCGGGCGAGGAGCGCGACTCGCTCCCCGACGCGGCGCAGCTCGCCTCGCTGGGCTGCGGGAACCCGACTGCCGTCGCCGAGCTCCGCCAGGGTGAAACGGTCCTCGATCTCGGCTCAGGTGGGGGCATCGACGTCCTGCTCTCGGCCAGTCGGGTCGGCTCGACCGGCAAGGCGTACGGCCTCGACATGACCGACGAGATGCTCGAGCTCGCCCGCAGCAACCAGCGCGCGGCCGGGGTGGAGAACGTCGAGTTCCTGAAGGGAACGATTGAGTGGATCCCGCTGCCCGACGAGTCCGTCGACGTGATCGTCTCGAACTGCGTCATCAACCTCTCCGCCGACAAGCCCCAGGTCTTCCGCGAGGCGGCTCGCGTGCTCCGGCCCGGCGGCCGCTTCGCGGTCACCGACATCGTCGCCGACCCGGAGATGGACGAGGCGACCCGAGACGACCTCGAGCAGTGGACAGGCTGCATCGCCGGGGCCCTGACCAAGGAGGAGTTCCGCCGCGAGCTGGTCGGGCGCCGGGTTTGAGGGGATCGAGATCCGCGAGACGCACCGCGTCCACGAGCACGCCGGGTCGGCGATCGTGCGAGCCCGCAAGCCGTAGCCGCGTCTCAGCTCTCCGGCAGCCGGAACTCGGTGAACAGGCGCTTCTCGGTCTCGCCCTCGATCGTCGCGAGCACCTCAACGTGACTTTCGAGGGGCGTGCCGCGCAGCTTGGTGGCCAGTAGGTCGTCGACCTGGAAGATGCCGGCCGAGTTGTTCATCTTGATCTCCACCCTGACCGCGCGGTCGGTCCCCGCCTCGATCGACACCTCGTCGATCGCCGCTGCGGACAGGGCGTGGATGCCGAGCCGGCCCGACTCGACCGGCACCCGGGAGCGCCCCTGGGCCATGTCGAGCGCGTCGGCAACCCGCACCACTCCGGCCTCCAGCGTGTAGGGCTCGCCGCGGCGCCGGTGGCCGATGATCGCGCCCAGCGCCTCGGAGACGACCACGGTGCGCTCGGGCTCGTCGTAGACCCCCTCCAGAAGCTGCCTCAGTTTCGGCTCGGCGAGGAACAGGCTGTAGGCCTCGTGATCGCTGCGATGGATGGACATGCCGATGTCGTGCAGCAGGGCGCCGGCGGCGACCACGACCTCCGCGTCTCGGCGGCCCATCCCGTGGTCGACGACCATCGCCGGCTCGACGCCCGCCTTGACCAGGAGCCTCAGCAGGCGCAGCCCGATGTTGAGGACGATCTGCACGTGGACCCAGGAGTGATCGGACATCCCGAGCCGCTCCGAGGTCACCTGAGCCATGTGCCACCAGGCGCGAAGCTCCCGGTCCGCGTTGACCCCGTCGAGCAGCGCCTCCAGCCTGCGATTTCCCCGCGTCGGGGCGCGGACCCTGGCCGGCTCGATCGCCTCTGCCGGAGTCGTGCCAAGCTCGTCGGGGCCGGCCGCCGTCTCCGTTTCCCTTGCACCATCGGCGCTCATGGGCGGAGTGTGTCAGGCGGCGAGGCGCCCTCCCAAGGGCCGCGGGCAACGCCCCAGGTGTCGTGGATAGCATCCTTCCCGTGGCCGGGCTGCTGTCGATCGAGCGTCACGAAGAGGTCGCGCTCGTCACGCTGCGCCGCCCCGAGCGGCGCAACGCGCTCTCGATCGAGCTGCGGGTGGAGCTCGCCGACGCCTTCGGCCGTCTCTCCGGTGACGAAGACGTGGGCTGCGTGGTGCTGACGGGGGCGGGCACTGCGTTCTGCTCCGGGATGGACACCACGCAGTTCGGCGGCGACCTGGAGCATCGCAAGCAGCTGGTTGAGACCAGCACGATCGCCTTCGACGCGGTCGGTGGCTGCCGTCGCCCGATCGTCGCCGCGATCAACGGTCCGGCGATCGCCGGCGGGTTCGCATTGGCGTTGCTCTGTGACCTGCGGATCGCCTCGGCCTCGGCGATCTTCGGCTATCCCGAGCTGCCGCGAGGCATCCCGCCGAGCTACGCGGCGGCCCGAGCCGTGCTCCCGGCAACCGTCGCCCAGGAGCTGTGCCTCACCGGCCAGTTGGTGAAGGCCGAGGAAGCACAGAGGATGGGGATCGTGCGCGAGGTCGTCGAGGGCGACGTGGTGGCGCGGGGGCTGGAGCTCGGTGAGCGGATCGCCGGCCTGCCGCGCAAGGCCGTGCTGGAGACCAAGCGCCGCACCCTGCTCGAGCGGCGACATCTATGGGGCTTCCTGTTCGAGGACGAACAGGAGGTGTTCCGGCGCGCCCTCCTGGGCCCTGAGGCGGTCAACGGGCCCAAGGAGAACGGCGAAGCGGCTTAGAGCCCTACGCGATCGGCGACACCGCCTCGAGGATCTGCGGCCACATGTAGGCCTCCCATAGGCTCGCCAGCACCAGCGCGGGGATCGCGACGGCGACGGTCGCCACCGTGGCCGCAAGCAGATCTCCCCACTCCGCCCTGCGACTGGCGATCGTCCACGCCGCCAGCGGCAGGAAGAGGGCCGTGAGCTCGCAAAGCGCGTGCGGCAGCACGGTCAGCATCAGCATGCCGGTCGAGATCTCGAGCTGGTAGGCGAGCGTCGCGCCGATCAGGCCCAGTGCGTAGGCCTGGGTGACGAGCGAGAAGCCGGTCACCGCGACCACCCAGGCGAACGCCACCGGCCTCGCCTTCTCGTGGATCCAGCGCGAGACTCCGGTGCGCTGCTCGGCGGCAAGCGGGAGCGACGCTCCCGCTATGAAGCCCGCAATGCACGCGAACCCGTGCAGCGCCAGGACCAGCGAGTTGCCGAACAGGATCAAGAGGACGCCGGACACGGCGGGGGTCTCGGTGATGCCCGGTATCGCGAGCGGCGTAGGGTCGGGCGGAGCCACCGTCGCGATGATCCAGACGGCGCAGAGCAGGGCGATGCCTACGGCGAGGCCGCCGCTGATCCAGCTCCGCAGCACCGGCCACGGCTCCTGGTTCCAGCGCTCCAGCGCACCCCGCGTCTGGCGAGCTCCGTGCACCAGCACGTACTGATTCGCGTCCACTCCCTGGACATCGGCAAAGGCCGGCGATGCGCTTAGCGCCCTCAGCCGCAGGTCGGCCAGGGGCTCGAGCCGCCGCGGGCGTAGAGCAGCGCGGCGCGATAGTCCTGCTCGGCCTCCGGGGCGGCCGCTGGGTCGCCTGACCCGCCGACCGCCGCCCAGGTGCCGTAGTCGAACTGGTACTTGCCGCGGTAGGCGCCGTCAGCCGAGACCACGGTGGGATCGCCGCCGGACTCGCACGAGGCGATCGACTCCAGCGTCGGGCCGGAAACGCCGACCGACTCGGGCGTGGGAAAGCCTCCGGCCGGGACTTGCGCCGACCGATCGGCACGCGCCGCCTGAGCCTTTCGGACCTGGCGACGAGCCATCTCGAGGGACCTGTGAAAGCGATCGCCGGGCTTGTCGAGAATGGCCAGCTTGGCGTGACCGGCGTGTCGAGGCTCCGACTCCGCCGCCCGCTGCTTCGCTGCGGGGTGAGCGGGTGCTCCGATCGCCTGGCTCGCGACGCTCAGGCCAAGCCCAAGGGCGCTCGCTGCGGCGATGAACTTTCGTCTTGCGACGAACACGGGTGAACCACCTCCGTTCGGTGCCTCCCGGGCGCCGTTGTGACGCGGCCGCGCGCCGACGGCGAAGCCGCGACGCGCACGCGGCGCCCGCCTCGCTCAGCGCTCCGGCCTGGCCGGGCCTCCAAGTCCCCTGGGCGGTCTGATCAGCGCGCCGATCGGCGGCGCGTGCCCGAGGGGTTGTTTGTGAAGGCGGGCAGAGTGCCAGGCGAACAGGCGTTTGTGTGTGATGACGGTCACACACGCAACGCTTCATTCACATGGTGCGCCTCGGGATGTAGGTTCCCGGCGAACGTGAGGCTGCTCGCCTTCAGCGACCTGCACACGGATCTCGGCCAGGCGCGACGCCTGGCCGAGATCAGCGCGGAGGCGGACGTCGTGGTGGGAGTCGGCGACTTCGCCTCGGTGCACTCCGGCCTCACGGAGACGATCGAGGCCCTTCGAGCGGTCGAGGTGCCGGCCGTGCTCGTTCCCGGCAACAACGAGACCGAGGATGCCCTGCGCGAAGCTTGCGCGGACTGGGACCAGGCTGTGGTCCTGCACGGCGAGGGCACGGAGATTGGCGGCGTCGCCTTCTTCGGGCTTGGCGCGGGCATCCCGGTGACCCCTTGGGACTGGAGCTTCGACCTCACGGAGGAGGCGGCCGGCGAGCTGCTCGAAGCGTGTCCCGAGGGATGTGTGCTCGCGGTCCACTCTCCCCCGCGCGGCCACGTCGACGTCGCCGGCTCCGGCAGGCACCTGGGCAGCGAAGCCGTGCTCCGCGCCATCGAGGGCAAGCGCCCACGCCTGGCCCTGTGCGGTCACATCCACGAGAGCTGGGGCACGCAGTCCAGGGTCGGGCCCACGCGGGTTGTCAACCTGGGCCCGGAGGGGATGGTGCTGGAGGTCTAGCGCGCCGAGTCGAGATCCTCGATCACAGCCATCGCGGCGTTGCGGCCGTTGAGGGCGATCACCGAGCCGGCGGGGTGAGTGGCGGCGCCACAGAGGTACAGCCCCTCGACGGGCGTCCGGTGGTCGAAGCGGCGATCCCACATCTGCTCCGGCAGCGCTTCGCCCTGGAAGATGTGGCCGCCGCTGAGGCCGATGCGCCGTTCCACGTCCGGCGGGCCCAGGACCTCCAGGTACTCGACGCAGTCGTGGACATCGGGGGCGTAGACGGCGATTGCGTCGAGGATTCGCTCCCCCACCTCCTGCCGCCGCGCCTCCCAGTCCCCTTGCGCGAGCTCGTACGGCGCGTACTGAGCGAACACGCTCATCGTGTGGCGCCCCGGCGGCGCGACGGAGGCGTCATAGGCGGTCTGGAAATAGAGCTCGGCGAAGCCGATCGAGGGCTCCCCGCGCCGGCAGGCGTCGGCGGCTTCCTGGGCGGCGTCCAACCCCGGGGTGATCGAGACCATCGCCCGATGCGCGTCCACACCGTCCGCCGCCGTGAACGCCGGCAGCTTGTGGAGCCCGGCGTTCAGCTTCACCACCGGCGACTCCGTCTGCCAGCGCTCGATTCGCTCGCGGTAGGCGGCAGGCGTGGCATCCGCACCAAGCATCGCCAGAGTCCGCTTCGGGTCGGCATTGGAGATCACAACCGGGGCGCGGATCAGCTCACCGCTGTCGACCTCGACCCCCTCGCCGGGGATGATCCGCGCCACCGGGACCCCGGCCGCGAGCGTGGCGCCGTTCGCTTGCGCCGCCTCGGCGATCGCGAAGGAGACCCGGCCCATGCCGCCCTCGACATACCCCCAAAACGACCCCTGCCCCAGAAGGTCGCCCTGGTGGTGCATCAGCCTCACCGAGGCGGTGCCGGGATCACGCGGCCCGGCGAAGGCGCCGATCACGCCCTGGCCAAAGAGCGCATGCTTGATGCGCTCGTCGTCGATGTAGCGGTCGAGAGTCTCGGCGATCGACTCCTCGAACACGACCGAGATCGCCTCCGCGTCGTGGCCGAGAAGCTCCTCCAGCTCAGTGCGAGTTGGGGAGGGCCCCACCCAGGAATCGCGAGGACCGGCGCGAAGCTGCCGGCGCAGCCGCTCGAACAGCTCGTCGTAGGCGTCCAGGCCCTGTATGTCCCGTTCCGAGAAGCCGTTCTCCCGCAGGTGGACGGCGGTGCGGTCCCGATCGAGGAACAGCGCCACCGAGCTGCCGTCGGGCAGCGGGCACCAGAGGTTGGGATCGGCCATCAGGACCCGGTAACCGTGCCGCTCGAGCTCGAGCTCGCGGATGACCAGGTCGTCCAGCAGCCCGACGACGTAGGCGCACGGACTGATCAGGTAGCGCGGGTCCGGAAACGGCTGCTCCAGCGTGCACGCTCCACCGATCTGCTCCCTGCGCTCCAGCACCAGCACGGAGCGGCCGGCCCGGCCAGATAGGCGGCTGCCGTGAGCCCGTTGTGCCCCCCGCCGACCACGATCACGTCCCAGTCTCGAGCACCCAGTTCGCTGAGCGGGGCCGGCAGCCCGATCTTCCCCATCGCGGCGCCGACGTCTAGGGAGGTCATGCCGCATACGATTGCGTACCGTGGGCGACGATCCGGATCCCAGCGGCGAGCGACCTGCGGGCAGCGAGCCCCCGGCATCCCCCGGCAAGCCCGGCAAGCTCGGAGCGCGAGCTCGTCGCGCTGACTCCAGGCCGCAGCTCGTGGCGACGGCCAAGTTCATCCGGCGGCTTCTCCCCGGCGACGATCAGTACGGCGATGCGCTGTCGACGACCGGCGCCGAGGTCCCGCAGCGGATCGGCCGCCTGGTCTCCGAGGTGCAGCCGGAGCGCCCGAGCGCGGTTCGCGAGCTCGGGCTGGGCGCCCTGCAGGCATGGCAGGCGCTCTCCGAGGCGCAGGGCCGCGGTCGCGGCAACGCCGACGTCGCGATCCTGTTCACGGACATCGTCGCCTTCTCCTCCTGGGCACTCGATGCGGGCGACGAGGCGGCGCTCGAACTGCTGCGCCAAGTCGCCGCCGCCGAGGACGCGGCGATCTCGACGCACGCGGGCAAGCTGGTGAAACGGCTCGGCGACGGCGCCATGGCCGTGTTTCGCA
>CAVUPJ010000002.1:0-114758 GCA_963743455.1 uncultured Actinomycetes bacterium
GACCACGATCGCCTCGTAGGAACGGGCCGCGCCTGGCGAGACGGTGGCCTTGGGCGTGGATGGGGTGCGAGTGGCGGCCTCGATGCCCGCACTCTACCATCCTCGTACGATTGACTACAAGGTCAACTAGAGCGTGTGACGACGAGTCCGCTCAGCGAGGCTCGATCCCGGCCTGGCGGAGCATCGGCTCTCGCAGCGTGGAGAACGCGTGCCGGACAATCAGTCCGTCGCGCACCGTGAAGACGTGATGGAGGTGGTTCGAAACCTCCACGCCGCTGGCAACGCCCCGGGCGGTGTGGGATAGCGCCAGGTAGACCCGATCGCCGTTCTCGGTCGACTGCTCGACCTTGAAGCGGTACGACCCAGGCTCGAAGCTCGAGAACCAGCCGTCCATCCAGCGGCCGATCGCCTGACTCCCTTGAAACGTCCCCGTCAGCACCGAGCGGGCCTCGCCGACCTCGGCTGCTTCGAGCACCGCGTCCTCGGCGTAGTTCGAAACCGCGGCATCGATCTCCCCGCGTTCGATGCGGGCGAGGTGTGCGCGAACGGTAGCCGTCGTGTTTGGGCTCGCGCCAGCTTCGGCCACAATCGCGGCGTCGCGGCCCGGCCTGGGCCCGGGTCTCGACTCGCGGCCGAGCGCGTCGAGGGCGACGCAGCCCTCTGCGTGGACGACCACGGGGTTGAGCTCGAGCAGGTCGAGCCCGGACTCGAGCAGGAGCGAACCAAGCGCGGCGGCGAGCCGCGCAGCCGCCTGGGTATCCACCGCCTGGTGGCCGCGTCCGCCCGCCAGCGCGGCGGCTCCGCGCAGCGAGAGGAGCGCCTGCTCGACCCGCTCGGCGTCCGCGGGCAGCGGCACGATCGGCGACGTCGTCGAGGGCCTCGGCCCAGATCCCGCCGAGGCCGACCACCAGCGCCGGGACGACCGCGTCGGCGCGGGCCGCGATCAGGAGCTCGACGCCCGGCGGCGCCATCCGCTCCACCAGGACGCGCCCGCCGTCGGCCGCCGGCGAGGAGGAGAGCGTCGCGATATGCGGCGCGCGCCTCCTCGGCCGATCCGCAGATCGAGCCGCAGCGCGCCCGCGTCGCTCTTGTGGCGCAGCTGGGGGGCCGCGAGCTTCAGCGCCACCGGGCCGCCGAGCTCCGTCCACTGCGGCCGCGCACTCGTCCTCGCTCGCGACCACCCGGCCCTCCGGCACCGCGATCCCGGCGCCTCGCAGCAGCTCCTTCGCCTCGATCTCGTCCAGCCAGCCGTCGGCGTCCGGCCGGGCGTCCGGATCGCCCGGCCGTCCCGCACCCGCGGCGGCGGAGGCGATCGCCCGCAGGCGGCTCGGGTCCCCGGCGTCGAGCCGCAGCGCCCGCGCGCAGGCCAGCGCCGTTCGCAGGCCCGCCACCACCGGCACGCCGTGATCCGCCAGCTCGCCGCTGGCCGTGTCGTCGATCAGGTCGGGGAGGGTGGAGGCGACCAGGGTGGCGGCCTCGGCCTCCGCGGCGCCGGCGACGATCCCGGCCCGGACCGCGGCCCAGGTGGCAGCCGCCTCCGGCGCCAGGCCCTGGGGGTGGTCATAGAGGATCAGGAGCTGGTCGATCGCGGGGTCGGCGCCGACGGTGACCGTGATCCGGCGCAGCAGGTCGGTGTCGCCCCAGATCATCGCCGTGTAGTCGAGCGGGTTGCCGATCGTCGCCGCCGAGGGCAAGAGCTCCGCCAGTTCCTCGCGGGTCCCAGCGGCCAGCTCGGGCAGCCCCGCGCCGAGGCGGGCGGCCTCGTCGGCGGCGATGCTGGAGTCGCCGCCCGAGCAGGTCAGGATCGCGAGCCCGCCGTCGCCCCGCGGCCGGGCGCGCCGCTCGGCCAGAACCCGGGCGAGCTCCAGCAGCTCGTGCGGATCCGCGGCCCAGACGCCGCCGGCCTCCTCGACCAGGGCGCGGAACACCCTCTGGTCGCCCGCGACCGCGCCCGTGTGCGCGGAGGCGGCCCGCGCCCCCGCCTCGGAGGCGCCCACCTTCAGCACCGCCACCCTGACATCACGCTCGGCGCAGCGCGCGAGCGACTCGGCAAGGCGCAGCGCCGTCGCCGTCCTCCTCCAGGAACAGCGCCACCGAGCGGACGCCCTCGCGCTCGCAGATCGCCGCCAGCCAGTCGCTGGCGTCGAGGACCGCTTGGTTGCCGGTGGAGAGGACCGTGTGGTAGCGGATCCCGCGGCGCGAGCCGAGCGCGTTGACCGCCACGTTGCCGCTCTGCGAGATCATCGCCACGCCGCCGGGCTCGAGCGGCGGCACCGAGTCCCCCCACATCGGCGCCCGCGAGCTGACCGCGAAGATCCCGTTGCCGTTCGGGCCACACAGCGGCAGCCCGCCGGCCAGCGCCACCTCGCGGAGCTCCCGCTCCAGCTCGCGGCCCTCGGGGATCTCGCCGAACCCGGCCGAGATCACCACGGCGCCGCCGCAGCCGCGGGCGACCGCGTCGGCGATCACCGCCGGCACCCCCTCGAGCCGGGATCGCCACCACCACCGCGTCGACCGGCTCGGGGAGGTCGGTCACGGACGGGACGCAGGGCCGGCCGTGCACCTCGGTGCGACGCGGGTTCACGCCCCACACGTCGCCCTCGAATCCGGCCCGGGCCAGGTTGCGAAGCACGATGTCGGCGTAGCCGCCGGGCCGGTCGTTGGCCCCGACCACGGCGATCGAGCGCGGCTCGAGCAGCGGGGTCGGGTCCATGGTTGCCATCGGGCGACCTTAGGCTCTAGTGCAGGATCCTCTCCACGCCGCGGCGCTCGAGGCCGCGGGCGACGATCAGCCGCTGGATCTCGCTGGTGCCCTCCCAGATGCGGTCGACGCGCAGCTCGCGCAGCAGGCGCTCGGCGACGTTCGAGCGCACGTAGCCTCGCCCCCCGAAGGCCTGCACGCAGCGATCGGCGCAGCGCCAGGCGGCCTCGCTCGTGAACAGCTTGGCCATCGACGCCTTGTGGTGGACGATCTTCGCGTCCGCGCCGGAGTCGGCCAGCGAGGCGACGGTCAGGGTCAGCAGGCGGCCGGCCGCGGCGTCCGCGGCGGAGTCCGCGAGCGGAAACGACACACCCTGGTGGTCGTAGATCCGCGAACCGCCCTGCTCGCGTTCCAGCGCCCAGGCCACGGTCTCGTCGAGCAGCCGCCACATCGCGCCCCCGCAGCGGGCCGCGATCGCCAGGCGCTCCTCGGTGAACCAGGAGCGCTGGAGCTCGTCGGCGCCGCCGACGCCGCCGATCAGCTCGTCCTCGGCGACCTCGACGTCGCGGAAGCGGATCGTCGGGTGTCCCTCGGGATAGTTGTGGGTGAAGGCGGGGTTGTCGACGATCTCGACCCCCGGCCGGTCGCGGTCGACGACGAAGATCGTGGGCAGCCGCTCCGTTCCGTCGACCACGTTGGCCACCACCAGGTAGACGGAGGCGACGTCGCCCGCGGTCACGAACCACTTCTCGGCGTTGAGTCGGAAGCCGGCCTCGGTGCGGTGGGCGGTGGCCGCGATCGCGGACGGGTCCGAGCCGGCGTCGCGCTCGGTCACCGCGTAGGCGTCCTTGAGCTCGCCGCGGAGCGCCGGGCGAAGGTAGCGGTCGATCTGCTCGGCGCTGGCGTGCGCCCAGACGTTGTAGGCGTTCGGCACGTGCCAGTGGATCGCGTTCGTGGTCCGGCCGTACTGCTCCTCGACCAGCGCCCACTCGAGCCGAGTCCACCCCTGCCCGCCGTGCTCGCGGGCGTGCAGGCCGCCGTTCAGCCCGGCGTCGATCGCCTCGCGCTTGACCTGGGCGACGACCTCGTCGGGAAGCTGCCCGCCGCGCCGCTCGGCCTCCTCCTCCAGCGGCATCAGGACGTCCTCGGCGAAGCGCCGCGCTCGTTCCCGCAGCGCGAGCGCTCCGTCGTCGAGCTCGAACGGAGCCGCGCCCGGGAAGCCTGGCGCGTCGGCGAGCGACTTGACCTCCATCGGCTCCGCAGACTAACATGCGATTGACTACAAGATCAACCGTCGAGAGGGTGGCCGACCGTCAGGAGACCAAGTTGGGCACCCAGACGCAGACACGCAATCGCGCTCGATCTCGACCCTCGCGACGTCGAGGCCACGCTCCAACCCGTGGAGCGGGCGACGATGCTGCCGCCGCGGGCGTTCACGGATCCCGCCGTCCTCGACTGGGAGCTGGAGACGATGTTCCGCGGCTGGGTGTGCGTGGGGCACGCCTCGCTGGTGGCCGAGCCGGGGAGCTACCTGATGCGCGAGATCGGCACCGACAGCGTCGTCGTGATGGGAGCGGAGGATGGCCGCCCCCGGGCCTTCCTCAACGTCTGCCGGCATCGCGGCTCGAGGCTGATCGAGGACTTCGAGGGGAGCGTCCGCCGCCGGATCCAGTGCCCCTACCACGGCTGGTCCTACGGGTTCGACGGCGAGCTCAAGGCCGCACCCCACATGGACGGGGTGGAGAACTTCGACCCCTCGTGCTGGGGCCTGATCCCGGTTCGCGTCGCCACCGTGGGCGGCTTGGTCCTCGTCGACCTGAGCGGCGACGCCCCCGACGTCGACTCCCATCTGGGTGAGCTCGCCGGCCACCTGGAGCGCTACCGGGTCGGCGACCTGCGTCGCGCCGGCCAGGTCGACTACGAGGTCGGCGCCAACTGGAAGGCGCTCGCCGAGAACTACAGCGAGTGCCTGCACTGCCCCGGCGTCCATCCGGAGCTCAACCGACTCAGCCACTACCTGAGCGGCGAGGTGCTGGAGGGCGCCGGCGCCTGGTGTGGCGGCTCGATGACCTTGAGCGAGGGCGCCTCGACCATGGGGCGCGAGGGGGGTCACGCGCACCCGCGCCCGCCGATCGACGGCCTCTCCGGCCAGGACCTGAGCTCGGTCCTCTACTTCGTGCTGTTCCCGAACGCGCTCGTCTCCCTGCACCCGGACTACGTGATGCTGCACACCCTTTGGCCGCGCGCGGCCGATCGCACCGACGTGGTCTGCGAGTGGCTCTTCGAGCCGGCGACGATCGCGGCCGACGGCTTCGACCCCTCGGACGCGATCGACTTCTGGGACCAGGTCAACCGCGAGGACTGGCGCGTCTGCGAGCTGACCCAGCTGGGGGTGCGAAACCGCGGCGCCGTGGCCGGTCGCTACTCGGCCGAGGAGGACGACGTGCACGCGTTCGACGTGATGGTGGCCGGCCGCTACATGGAGGCGCTTCGCGAGCGCGAGGAGGTGACGGCGTGAACGAGATCGCGGCCAAGCTGGGGGAGGTCGGCCTGCCCGAGCCCGTCGCCGAGCTCGCGAAGCGCGACTGGGACGCGATCGTGGTCGGCGGCGGCCACAACGGGCTCACGGCCGCCGCCTACCTGGCGCGGGCGGGGCGCTCGGTCTGCGTGCTGGAGCGCCGGGAGCGCCTGGGCGGCGCCTGCACCCTCGAGCGGCCCTTCTCCGACGAGCGATTCGTCGTCAGCCCGTGCGCCTACGTGGTCGGCCTGCTCGACGACCTGGTGATCCGGGAGCTCGAGCTCGAGCGGCGCGGCCTTCGCTACTGGATGGCCGATCCCAACCTGTGGGTGCCGTTCGACGACGGCACCGCGTTCGGGCAGTGGCTCGACCACTCCCGCACCCAGGCCAACCTGGAGGAGCTGGGCGTCTCCGCGGCCGACATCGAGGGCTACTGGGCCTACGAGGAGCTGTTCGACGAGGTCCGGCGCAAGCTGCGCCAGGGCGAACGGGACACCTGGGTGGGCGAGGCGCCCACCCGCGCCGAGATCGAGGAGCTGCTCGGCTCCGACCGCACGATGATCGACCTCGTCTTCGAGGCCTCGATCGCCGACGTGCTCGACGACCACCTGTCCGACGAGCGCCTCAAGACCGCCCTCTTCGGCCAGGGGATCATCGGCACCTGGGGCGGGCCGAAGGACCCCGGCACGGCCTCGATCAAGCTGATGCACTTCCAGGGCGACATGGGACGGCCAGGGCCCGCTTTGGGGGTACGTCGAGGGCGGCATGGGGATGGTGAGCTTCGCGATCGCCGACGCGGCGCGCGAGGCCGGCGCGGTCCTTGCCTGCGGGGTCCCCGTCGCCGAGATCGTCCCCGGCCAGGGCGTCACCCTCGAGGACGGCACCTCGCTGCGGTCGGGCACGTGATCTCGAACGCCGACCCGAAGCGAACCCTCGGCATGCTCGACGGGCAGGAGGTCGACCCCGCCTACCGCGAGCGGCTGGAGGGCTGGAAGGTCCGCAGCCCGGTGGTCAAGTTCAACGCGGCGCTCGAGCGGCTGCCGGACTGGAGCGCCGCACCGGGCGAGGCAGTGGCCGGCGCGGGCGACGATCGACGTCACCGGCACGATCGACGAGGCGCAGCGCGCCTTCGAGGCTGCGAGCGCGGCGAGCCGGCCGTGGCCTTCGGCGAGGTCTACTTCCAGACCGGCTACGACCCCAGCCCCGCGCCCGAGGGCAAGCACCTGATGAGCGTCTTCGGCCAGTACGCGCCCTACGAGCTCTCGGACGGCGACTGGGAGTCCCGCCGCGAGGCGGTCGCGCGCCAGTTCATCGAGCTGATCGACCGCTTCGCCCCGGGCTTCGAGGATTGCCTGGTCGAGTACGAGGTCCTCGGCCCCCCGGACATCGAGTCGCGGATCGGGCTGACCGGCGGCAACATCTTCCAGGGCGAGGTGACGCCGGACCAGATGTGGGAGGGCAGGCTGGCGGCGCGAACGCCGGTGAGCGGCCTCTACATGTGTGGGGCCGCGACCCATCCCGCCGGGCAGCGTCATCGCGCTCAACGGGCGCAACGCCGCCGCCGCCGTGCTCGCCGACGTGGGCGTGGCCCTGGCGGCCGCATAGGCAGGAGGTCCGCCTTGGCCTCTACCGTCGTCCCCGTGTCGCAGAGCACCCGGGAGCGGATCCTCGAGGCCGCCTGCGACCTGATCGCGGCGCAGGGCATCGACGAGGTGAGGATCGCCCGGGTGGCGATGAGGGCCGGCGCCTCCACGGCCCTCGTGCATCACTACTTCTCGACCCGCGAGGAGCTGCTCGAGCAGGCGCTGATCCACTCCTTCGAGCTGGTCGGCGAGGGTCGCTTCCCCGAAGGGGACGGCCAGGCCGAGTCGGCGACCGCCGGCCTGGCCAGGGCGATCCGCGAGTGCCTGCCGGAGCCGGGCCGCCCGCACCGCGACTGGGTGCTCTGGGTGGAGCTGTGGCTGCGCGCTGTGCGCGAGCCGGGCCTGCGCCCGGTCGCGGCGCGGCTGTACGAGCGCTACCGCAGGTGGATGGAGGCGCTGATCCGGGCCGGCGTCGAAAGCGGAGAGTTCCGCTCCGACGTCGACGTCGGCGCCGTCGCGGACCTGGCCATGGCCCTGCTCGACGGGGCGGGGGTGAGGGCGTTGATCGACGACCCCGCGATGGACGTCGAGGCGGCGCGCTGCCCTGGTCGCCGAGCGCCTGGCGCCGCAGCTCGGGATCGAGCCGGCGGCGCTCAAGCGCGGTGGTGTAACTTGAACGACGGTTCAACTTTCGGAGCGACTGAGGAGAGAGGATGGGCCGCGACGGTTGAGTCCGCGCCCGCAGATCGATCACATCCGCAAGCCGCAGATCCTGGCTGCCGCCGCTGAGGTGATCGGCGAGCGCGGACTTGCCTCGACCCGGATCGCCGACGTCGCCGAGCGAGCCGGGACCAGCCCGCCGGCCGTGCTGTACTGGTTCGGGTCGAAGGACGAGCTGCTCACCAGCGCGCTCACCTTCGACGAGGACCGCTTCTACGGCGCCGTGACCGAGCGCCTCGCCGGGCTCGAGCGCCCTCGCGACCGGCTCCGCGCGCTGATCGAGGCCTGTGCCGCGGAGTACGACTGCAGGCTGTGGATCGAGCTCTGGGGCAGGGCCCTCCAGGACGAGGGCGCGGCGCGCCGCCCGCCAGCGGCTCGATGATCGCTGGCGCGACCAGATCGCCGAGGTCGTTCGCGCCGGCCAACACCTGGGCGAGTTCGCCGGGGTCGACGCGGACGACGCGGCCACGATCATCGCCTCTCTTTTGGATGGGCTCGCGGTGCAGGCGACCCTGGGCGACCCCGGGATCCAGCCGGAGCGGATGCGGGAGCTGGCCCTCAGCACCGCGGAGCGGCTGCTCGGCTGCGAGCTGCCGCCGCTGGATCGCGAGGCCCTCGCGGTCGCCCCCGGAGGCGGAACGACGTGACGCCGAGCGACCTCTGGACCCCGAGACCTGGACGATGCGACGGCGCGAGCTGCTGCAGGCCGGCGCCGGCGCTGGCGCTCGGCGCCTGCGCCTCGCGGGCTGCGGGATCGGGCGCGGCATCCGGGGGGACGTCAACCGGAGTGATCGAGCCGAAGGTGGACGGCGACCTCTACTACTTCAACTACTCCCAGTACATCGACCCGGCGCTCGTGAAGGAGTTCGAGAAGCGCTACGACGTGCGGGTGATCGAGTCGTACTTCGACTCGATGGAGGGGATGCTGGCGAAGCTGCGGGCGGGCAACGCCTACGACGTGATGTTCCCCACCGCCGAGTACGTGCAGCGGCTGATCCAGCAGGAGCAGTTGCTGCGGATTCCGCGCGACAAGCTCGAGAACCTCGACAACATCTACGGCTACTTCGACGATCCCTGGTACGACCCCGACTCCGCGCACTCGGTCCCCTACGCGCTCTACATCACCGGGATCGGCTACCGGGCGGACATCCTGGACAACATGACCGGCTCCTGGGACGACCTCGGCAACGAGGAGGCGGCGGGGCGGATCTACGTGCTCGACGACTATCAGGAGGCGCTCGCCGCGGGCAACCTGCGCAACGGCTACGACATGAACACGGTCGTGGAGTCGGAGCTGGACGCGACCAAGGACTGGCTGGTGGACCTGAAGCCGCTTCTGCGCGGCTTCTCGGTGGACACGATCACGAACATGTCGAGCGGCAACGCCTGGATCCAGCACCTGTGGAACGGCGACATCGTCAACATCCGCTACCGGGTCGACGACCCCGATGCCTACCAGTTCCAGAAGATCGACGCAGGACGGGTTTCCGGTCGGCAGCGACGCGTTCGTGATCCCGGTCAACTCCGAGCACCCGGGCACGGCGCTCTTGTTCATCGACTTCATGCTCGACCCCAAGAACGCCGCGCAAGAACGTCAGCTGGAACGGCTACCCGATGCCCAACCACGGCCAGGACGAGACGTTCCAGGAGCTGGCCAAGGGCGACCCGAACATCGTCGTCACCGTCGACGACCTCGAGGGCGGTGAGCAGTTCGCCAACCTCCCCCAGGAGGACCGCGAGCTGTGGACCAACACCTTCCTCGAGGTCAAGGCAGTTGCCTGATGGGTTCTGATGTCTGAGAACCGCTTCGCGCACTGGATGCTGGCCCCGGCGGGGCTGTGGCTGCTGCTGCTGTTCGCGGTCCCGCTCGGCATCCTCCTGGCGGTCTCCCTGGGGACGACGGACCCGGTGTACCAGGCGGTCTACGGCTGGCACCCGGGGAACTTCGCCGACGTGTTCGACCCGCTGTTCGCGCCCGTGCTGCTGCGCTCGGTCGGCTACGCGCTCGCGACCGTTGTCCTCTGCCTGCTGATCGGCTACCCGATCGCCTACTACATCGCCCGCTTCGGCGGTCGCTGGAAGACGCTCTTGATCGCGCTCGTGGTGCTGCCGTTCCTGGTCAACTACCTGGTTCGCACCTACGCCTGGGTGGCGATCCTCTCCGACGAGGGCCTGGTGAACGGGATCCTCGCCGACACCGGCGTCACCGAGAACGGGGTCCGCTTCGTCAACACCTCGTGGGCCGTGATCGGCGGCCTGGTCTACGGCTACCTGGCGTTCATGATCCTGCCGCTGTACGCGGCGCTCGACCGCATGGACCCCTCGCTGATCGAGGCCGGCAAGGACCTCTACGGGACCCGCTGGCAGACCTTCTGGCACGTCACCTGGCCGGCGGCCTTCCAGGGGGTGGCCGCCGGTTGCGTACTGGTCTTCCTCCCCGCGGTCGGTGACTTCATCTCCGCCCAGCTGCTCGGCGGCCCGGACACCTACATGGTCGGGAACCTGATCCAGCAGCAGTTCCTCGAGGCTCAGAACTGGCCCTTCGGAGCCGCGCTCACGATCGTGATGATGGCCTTCCTGCTGATCTGGATGCTGATCTACCTGCGCTCCGCGGCGCGGGCGTCCCGGGAGGCAGTTACTTGATGAGGTGCTTTAGCACCGAAACAGGCATGTCAGGGCGCCGTAGGCGCCCGCAAGAGATTCAAAGATGAGGTGCAACTCATGAGCGCTCAGGGTGGGCTGCGAGGCTGCCGTGGTGCGGCGACGCGCCGGGCGCCGGCGCGACTTCGACCGTCCCCGCTTCCTGCGGGCGTTCTTCCTCGTGTTCGTGTTCTTCACCTTCGCGCCGCTGGCGATCGTGGCGCTGTTCTCGTTCAACTCCACCCCCTCGCTGCAGAACTTCTCCGGGTTCAGCCTGCAGTGGTACGACGAGTTCTTCAGCAGCTACAGCCTGCGCGAGTCGCTGATCGCCAGCATCGAGATCGGGCTGGTGACGATGATCGTCGGGACCGTGCTCGGCACCACCCTCGCCTTCGCGCTCGTTCGCGCCCGGTCGCGGGTCGCGCAGTCCAGCAACGTGCTCATGCTGATCCCGCTCGTCACCCCTGAGATCGTCGCCGGCGTTTCCGCGCTGGTGCTGTTCACGCAGATCGGCATGGAGCTCTCGCTGCTCACGATCATGATCGCCGAGATCACCTTCTCGATCTCGTTCGTGACCGTGATCGTGCGAGCGCGGCTGTCGACGTTGAACCGCGAGGTGGAGGAGGCGGCGCTGGACCTCGGCGCCACCCGCATGCAGACGATCCGCCTGGTCGTGCTGCCCGCGCTGTGGCCGGCGATCATCGCCTCGGCGCTGCTGATCTTCGCGCTCAGCTTCGACGACTTCGTGATCGCGTTCTTCACCACGGGCGAGTCCCCGACGCCGCTGCCGGTCCAGATCTACTCGTCGATTCGCTTCGGGGTGCAGGCCCACGATCAATGCGATCGGGACCCTGATGCTGGCGATCTCGTTCCTGTTCGTTGCCTTGGCCATCCTGCTGCCGCGCTTGCTGGGGCATCGTGAGGACGAGAACGTGTTGATCGGAAGAGAGGCCGCATGACCGCGAACCACACGACCACCGACCCGACCGCTCTCGGCGCGGCCGCCGGCGATGGCGCCGGCCAGGAGGCGATCCGCTTCGAAGGCGTCACCAAGCGCTTCGGCTCCACGGTGGCGGTCGACGACCTCACGCTGTCGGTCCGGCGCGGCGAGTTCTTCTCGCTGCTCGGGCCCTCCGGATGCGGAAAGACGACCACGCTGCGCATGGTCGCCGGCTTCGAGCAGCCGACCGAGGGGAGCGTCTACCTGGAGGGCGAGCCGGTGGATGACGTTCCCCCGTACTCGCGGAACGTCAACACGGTGTTCCAGAGCTACGCCCTGTTCGAGCACCTCGACGTGGAGGGGAACGTCTCCTTCGGGCTGAAGCGCCGCAAGGTGGCCGCCGACGAGATCCGCACCCGCGTGGCCGAGGCGCTCGAGCTCGTCCAGCTCACCGGCCGGGAGGACGCCAAGCCGCGCCAGCTCTCGGGCGGGCAGATGCAGCGCGTGGCGCTCGCCCGTGCGCTCGTCAATCGCCCCGCGGTGCTGCTGCTCGACGAGCCGCTCGGCGCGCTCGACCTGAAGCTGCGCAAGCAGATGCAGGTCGAGCTGAAGGAGATCCAGCGCGAGGTCGGGATCACCTTCCTCTACGTCACACATGACCAGGAGGAGGCGCTGGCGATGTCCGACCGGATCGCGGTCATGGACCAGGGCGCGGTGCAGCAGCTGGGCCCGCCCGAGGAGATCTACGAGAGCCCCCAGAAGACCTTCGTCGCCGGGTTCATCGGCGTCTCCAACCTGCTCCCGGCCACGGTGGAGGGCGGGGGCGTGCGCCTTCAGACCGGCCAGCTGTTCCCCTCGACGCTCCCCGATGGCTGCGAGGACGGCGCCTCGGTTTACTGCTCGGTGCGACCGGAGAAGATCTTCCTGGACGACCTCGAGGACGGCATGGTCTCGGTGGAGGGCGAGATCGTGGAGCGGATCTACCTCGGCACGACGACCCAGGTGATCGTCCAGCTGGCGCCCGACCTGCGCGTGGTCGCGCTGGAGCAGAACACGGCCCGCTCGCGCGCCGACGACCGCTGGGAGATCGGCCATCGCGTCCGGCTCGGATGGCACCCGGAGCACGCGCGGGTCCTGCGCTAGGGCGGCGGCGGCCGTCTCGGCGGCCACGCCGCCGCGCGCTCCCGTGGCGCCCTCCTCCTCGCGGGTCAGGCGGTGGGCAAGGTAGACCGGGATGATCGAGATCGCGATCACCAGCACCGCGACGACGTTGATGATCGGCAGCTGGCTGGCGCGGAAGAGGTTGTTGAAGATCCAGATCGGCAGCGTCTCGACGGCGGCGCCGGCCGTGAACCGGGTGACGATGATCTCGTCGAACGACAGCGCGAAGGCGAGCAGCGCGCCGGCCACGAGCGCGGTGCGCATGCTGGGCAGGGTCACGTAGCGAAACGTCTGCCAGGTGTGCGCGCCGAGGTCCGCCGACGCCTCCTCGAGCGAGGTCGAGACGCGCCGCAGGCGAGCGACCACGTTGTTGTAGACGAGGACGATGCAGAAGGTCGCGTGGCCGACGATCACCGTGAACAGGGTGAGGTCGATGCCCATCACCTGCGTGAAGGTGTCGTTGAGGGCGATCCCGGTGACGATTCCCGGCAGCGCGATCGGCAGGACGACGATGAAGGAGATCGTCTCCCGCCCGAAGAAGCGGTGACGCGAGACGGCCAGCGACGCCAGGGTGCCAAGGACGACCGCGATCGCGGTCGCCACCAGCCCCGCTTTGATCGAGGTTGCGAACGCGTCGCGGGCACCGGTGTTGTCGATCGCCTTGCCGAACCAGTCCGCGGTCAGGCCATCGGGCGGCCACGCGAGCGTCCTGCCCGCGTTGAAGGCATAGATCCCGATCACGATCAGAGGCACGTAGATGAACGCCAGGGTCAGCCCGACCGCGGCGCGCAGGAGGTTCCGCGAGCGCCTCGACAGCCTCATCGCCAACCACCTGCGGCGGCTTCGCCGCCGACCAGCCAGTTTCGGTGCAAAGCCTCACCACTGCACCTGCGGCGGCTTCGGCGCCTGACCAGCCAGTTTCGGTGCTAAAGCACCTCATCTCACAAGTGCTCGAAGGCCCCGAGCCGGCGGGCGAGGAGCAGGTAGAGGACCATGACCACGATCGGCACCACCGCGAAGGCCGAGGCCAGCGGCTGGTTGGTGGTGATGTTGGCGTAGACGACGTTGCCGATGAACTGGGTGCTGGAGACCAGCTCGGGCGTGATGTAGTCGCCGAGCGTCAACGAGAACGTGAAGATCGAGCCGGCGACGACGGCGGGGAAGGCGAGCGGCAGGATCACTCGCCGGAAGGTCGTGAACGGCCTTGCCCCCATGTCCTCCGAGGCGCTCAGCAGCGAGTTCGGGATGCGCTCCAGCCCGGCGAAGATCGGGATGATCATGAAGGGCAGCCACAGGTAGCTCATCACCAGCCAAACCGCGACGTTTCCGTACCCCGGCCCGCTGGCGCCCAGCGGATCCAGCGCCCAGTTGAGCACTCCGCCCTCGGAGAGGATCGTGCGCCAGGCGTAGACCTTGACCAGGTAGCTCGACCACAACGGCATCAGCACCGCGACCACGAGCAATGCCTTCATTCGCCGGCTGGCGACCTTCGCCATGTAGAAGGCGATCGGGAAGGCGAGCAGGGCGTCGGTGATCGTGACCAGGGCCGCGATCAGGATCGTGCGGCCGGCGATCTGGCGATAGACGGGCTCGTCCGTCAGGATCTGGAAGTTGTCGAGGCTGAACGTCCGCTCGACCTCGCCGCTGACCGCGCCGACCTGCCAGAAGGCCGCCACCAGCATGACGGCGAGCGAGCCCAGGTAGCCGATGACCAGCCAGCCGATCGGCCCCGCCAGCAGGGCCCCGGCCTGGAGCCTCGGCCGTCCGTGGAAGAGGTCGGCGAGCCTGCGGCCCGCCGACCTCTTCGGCGCTGACGCGAGCGCGTCAGCGGCTTCCATCGATGCGTTCCTTGATCAGAGTGAAGCCGACGGCATCACCCCTTGATCTCGGTCCACGCCTGGACCCACGCGTTGTAGTCCTTGCAGGCCTCGCCCCGGTCGTCGCCGCAGTCCGCAATCGGCGTCTTCCAGTAGTGGACCCGCGACCAGAACTCCGTGTTGTCGGCGTTGTAGTCCTTGCAGTGGCTCGCCGTCCCGAAGTACTGGGGCGGCAGGTCACCGATCAGGTCGCAGGACTTGCTCTGCCCCGGGGCCTCGCCGAAGTACGCCGCCACCTTGGCATTGGTCTCCGGGCTGATGATGTGGTCCATCCACAGGTACATGCAGTTCGGGTTAGCTGCCTCCGAACTGAGCATCCAGGTGTCGGACCACCCCGTCGCGTCCTCCTCGGGGAGGAACCCCTGTGAGGCCGGGGTCGAGGCCACGGGCTCACCCTCACCCGACAGGGTCAGGTACTGGTACTGCCACGTCGTGCCGACCGTGGAGTCGTCGTTCGTGAACGACGAGATCTGCTTCGCGAAGTCGTGCCAGTACTCGCCGACATTCTGCCTGCTGCTGCTTCAGTAGATCGACAGCGGCATTGAACTGATCCTCGTCCAGCTCGTAGGGATCGTCGATCCCCAGATCGGGCTGGTGCGTCTTCAGGTACAGGGCCGCGTCTGCGATGTAGATCGGGTCGTCGTAGACGCTGAGCTGGCCCTTGTACTTCGACGACTCCTCAGGATCGAGGAGCGGCGCCCACGTGCTGCCGTCGATGTCGGAGGCTTGCTCCGTGTTCCAGATCAACAGGTTCGCTCCGCGACCGTGCGGGGCGCCGTAGTTGACGCCGTCGAACGTGTTGTAGTCGGTGTCCTTGAGGTCGGCGAACACGGTCTCGTAGTTCGGGACCAGGTCGAGGTTGACCGGGTCGACGTCACCGCCCTCGTACAGGCGGACGCTCGCGTTCCCGGACGCCGAGACCCCGTCGTACTGACCGGTCCGCATCAGCTCGACCGCCTCGTCGGACGTTCCGAAGACCTTCACGTTGACCTGGCAGCCCGAATCCTTCTCGAAGTCGCTGATCCAGTCGACCTTGGGATCGTTGGAGCCGTCCTCGCAGTAGCTGGGCCAGCAGAGCAGGTTCAGCTCGCCCTCGGGCTCGCCGACCTCGCTCAGGGCCTCGCCTCCACCACCACCACCGTCGTCGTCGCCGCCGCAGCCGGCCGCGAACGCGACCATGAACGCGAGCAGCGCAACGACGATGAGCCAGGCGACGCGGGCGGGATTTCCCGCTCGTATCGATTTCATGCGTGATCTCCTCTCTCACCGGCCGCGACGGCGACCGTGTGCTCAGGCCGCCATCCGACGACCACCTTTCGACCCGCCAGCTCGAGCGCCTCTGCGGAGGACGTCTCGAGGTTCTGGCGGACGACTTGAAGCTCCCCGCCGTCGTCTAGCTGGACGAGGTATCGGGTAACCATCCCCGCATAGGCGACATCGCGAATCAGCCCGCGCTCGGTGTGCAGTCCAGTGTCGTCGTCGGTGGGCTCGAGCAGCCTGATCTTCTCCGGCCGCACCGTGAACCGCTTGCCATCGCGCTCCAGCACGTTGGAGATGCCGACGAAGCCGCTGACGAACCGGGTCGCCGGGCGCTCGTAGATCTCGGCGGGCGCGCCCACCTGCTCGACCCGCCCTTCGTTGAAGACCGCGATCCGGTCGCTCATCGTCAAGCGCCTCGTCCTGGTCGTGGGTGACATAGATGAAGGTGATCCGGACCTCGCTCTGGATCCCCTTCAGCTCCACCTGCATCTGCTCACGGAGCTTCAGGTCGAGCGCTCCCAGCGGCTCGTCCAGCAGCAGCACTCGCGGGCGGTTGACGATCGCGCGGGCCAGCGCGACGCGCTGTCGCTGGCCGCCCGAGAGCTCGCTCGGCGTTCGCGATTCGTAGCCGGTCAGCCGAACCATCTCCAGCGCTTCGGTGGCGCGCTTGGCGCGCTCGAGCGGGGCACCTTGCGGACCCGCATCCCGTACTCGACGTTCTCGGCCACCGTCATGTGCGGGAACAGCGCGTAGTCCTGGAACACGGTGTTGACCTCGCGGTCGTAGGGAGGCAGGCCGCCGACGTCTCGTCCGGCAAGCTCGACCGAGCCCGCGTCCGGCTGCTCGAAGCCGGCGATCATGCGGAGCGTCGTCGTCTTGCCGGAGCCGGAGGGCCCCAGCAGGGTGAAGAACTCGCCGCGGGGGATCTCGAGGTCGATTCCGGCGACCGCGACGACCTCGCCGTACGTCTTGCGCAGGCCCGCGAGGCGAACATCGGGGGGCTCGGCAGCTCTGCCGGATGGCGTGGCGGACTCGGCCGGATGCCCACTCCCCCGGTCGTCAACGCTGATGGCTGCGGTGTCCTCCACTTGTGCAGGACGCGGCAGAAATCGCGCCCCATGCGAGAAGCTATACCAAGACCCCGCCGAAGGGCCCGGCAGGTCAACAGGTCAACGCGGTCGAAAGCCCCGGCCGGTGGCCGGGGCTTTCGCGCTTGTCCCGAAAACGAGCCGCCCGAGGTGGTAGTGGAGGCGGCTCTGTGTGGAGGGCCGGCTTAGAAGCGGGCCTTGTGACGTTTGCGGTAGCCCGACCCGGAGCGCATCCGCTTGCTCCAGCCCGGGCCCTTGCCCTTGGTCATCGAAGTGTCGAATCGCAGCCCGGCAACGGTCATGTAGACGTGGCCCGGGTTCGAGTAGACGGTGATCCACTTGCCCTTGCGCGCGCGGGCCCAGTGCATGAAATCGCCGGAGGCCATGGGGCGACGGATGAAGCGGCCCCCGTGGAGGGCGTAGCTGACCGAGCCGGAGCAGTCGTAGCAGTTCGACTTGAAGCTGCCGTGGCCGCCGCCGTAGCAGTAGCCCTTGCCCCTGGCGATCCTGTTCGCGGCCTCGATCACACGGACCACCCGGTCGGGGGCATCCGACGGCGGGATCGCCTGGCCCTTGACCAGCTGTCGCCTTGCCGGGGCGCCCCTGCGAGCTCGAGGTCCCGGTGCCCGTGCCGCCGTCGCCCGCCTGCGCGAGAGCGACCGGCAGGGTCACCAGCGCGACCGCCGCGAGGACGAGCGCCGTCGTGAGTTTGGTGTAAGCGCGAGCCTTGTCGTGGGTAGGCACGAACCAGTCTCCTTCGTCGGCCTACGGGGTTAGCTGTCGGGCTGGCGCTAAAGGAGCCTGCGCCCCCACCGAGGTGGGTTCGCCCCAATACGTTGGTTTCCCCGCTCCCCGCCCGATGTCAGGCAGGGATTCGGCTTTACCGGCAAACGATTCGCGGCAGGCTACAGCATTCGCTAGACGTTTGCAGACACCTTCTTAATATTTGCGCCCGGAGCCCAAATATTTGTGCCTGGAGCCCGTCAGGCGATTTGTGCCTGGGCACCCTCAGCTCGGGGCCGAGGTGCGATGCGCCGGGTTGGCCTCCGCCCAGTCGACGATCCGGTGGGAGTCGGAGATCACCTCGCCTTGGTCGGTGACCAGGACGGGCACGGCTCGCTGCCCGGAGAGCTCCTCGACCTCCTTGCGCCCCTTGGTCATCAGGTGCATGAAGCGCGGTCCGATGCCGAGCCCTCGGACCTTGACGACCTCCGGGTCATGGCCGGCCATCTTCAGGGCCTGATAGGCGTTGTGGCACGGGTGGCCGCCTGGTCGGATCGTCTGGAAGGTGCCCCAGCAGATGTAGAGCTTCACCGGCGGAGCGTATCCGTTAGCTTCCGTGCGTGGAGCTCGCGGGCAAGAGGGCGCTTCTGACCGGGGCCACCGGCGGCATCGGGCAGGCGATCGCCGGACGCTCTGGCCGAACGAGGGGCACACGCTCGTGCTCAGCGCCCGCAAGGCAGAGGCTCTACAGGAGCTGGCCGAGTCGCTGCCGGGCGAGCACCAGATCGCGCCCGCCGACCTTGCCGAGGAGGGCGCCGCGGAGCGGCTCGCCGCGGACGCCGGCGACGTCGACTGCCTGGTGGCGAACGCCGCTCTGCCGGCGCACGGGAATGATCGACGGCTTCTCGCCGGAGGAGGTCAAGCGGGCGCTGCGGGTCAACCTCGAGGCGCCGATCATGCTCGCGCGCGAGCTGGCGCCGGGGATGAGCGAGCGGGGCGACGGGCACCTCGTGTTCGTCTCCTCGCTGGCCGGCAAGGCTCCCAGCCCACGCTCGTCCGTTTACTGCGGCGACCAAGTTCGGGCTGCGCGGCTTCGCGCTCTGCCTGCGTGCGGACCTGGCGCGGCACCGGAGTCGGCGTCTCCATCGTCGCTTCCCGGGTTCATCCGCGACGCCGGGATGTTCGCTGACTCGGGCGCCAAGGCCCCGCCCGGGCTCGGCACCTCGACGCCCGAGCAGGTCGGCCGCGGGGGTGGCTGAGGGCGATCGAGCGCGACAAGCTCGGAGGTGGCGGTCGCCCCTGCTGCGCATGCGGGCGCTCGCGCACCTCGGGCTCGCCAGCCCCCGGCGTCGCGATCGCGCGGCGATCGACGGGCGGGGCACGCAAGCGAAGATCGCGGACGGGGTAGCGGAGGGACAGGTCGGACAAGCGATAGATCCTGGGGGTGACAGCATGAGCAAGGACAGCTTCGGCGCCCGGGACACCCTCGAGGTATCGGGCCGCGAGTACGAGATCTTCAGGCTCGACGCGCTCCAAGCCTCCTACGACGTCGCCCGCCTTCCCTACTCGCTCAAGGTGCTGCTCGAAAACACCCTGCGCCTCGAGGACGGCGAGTCCGTGACGCGCTCAAACGTCGAGGCGATCGCGACCTGGGACGCGACCGCCGAGCCCGCCACGGAGATCCCGTTCCAGCCGGCGCGGGTGCTGATGCAGGACTTCACCGGCGTGCCCGCGCTGGTCGACCTGGCGGCGATGCGCGACGCCATGGAGGAGCTGGGCGGCGAACGCGCAGGCGATCGACCCCCTGGTGCCGGTCGATCTGGTCATCGACCATTCGGTACAGGTCGACGCCTTCGGGACCTCGCGAGCCTTCGACGTCAACGCCGACCGCGACTACGAGCGCAACGGCGAGCGATACGCGTTCCTGCGCTGGGGGCAGCAGGCGTTCGACAACCTGCGAGTGGTCCCGCCCGCGACCGGGATCTGCCACCAGGTCAACCTCGAGTACCTGGGCCAGGTGGTGTTCAGCCGCGAACGTGATGGAAATCCACCGCAGGCTTACCCGGACACCCTGGTCGGCACCGACTCCCACACGACGATGATCAACGGGCTCGGAGTCCTGGGGTGGGGCGTCGGCGGGATCGAGGCCGAGGCGGCGATGCTCGGCCAGCCGATTTCGATGCTGCTGCCGCAGGTGGTCGGCTTCAAGCTCGGCGGGGAGCTCTCCGAGGGCGCGACCGCGACCGACCTCGTGCTGACGGTGACCGCGATGCTCCGCCAGCGAGGCGTGGTCGGCAAGTTCGTGGAGTTCTTCGGGCCGGGACTGCGCACCCTCGGGCTCGCCGACCGGGCGACGATCGGCAACATGTCGCCGGAGTTCGGCTCCACCTGCGCGATCTTCCCCGTCGACTCCGAGACGCTGCGCTACCTCGAGTTCACCGGCCGGCCCACGGAGCTGATCGAGCTGGTGGACGCCTACGCGCGCCGGCAGGGCCTCTTCCACGACCGAGGAACTCGGAGGAGCCGACCTTCTCCGAGACGCTGGAGCTCGACCTGGGCGAGGTCGAGCCGAGCATCGCGGGCCCGAAGCGCCCGCAGGACCGGATTCCGCTCACGGAGGCAAAACCGGCGTTCATCGAGGCGCTGCGCGAGTTCAGCCCAGACGCCGTCGAGGAGCTCGGCAATCATCACGACGAGGCGGTCGCCGGCTCGTTTCCCGCCTCGGACCCGCCCGGCGACGACCACAACGACGAGCGCGGCAGGCCACGCCCGGCGACGGGTGGAGCGGCGACCGCCGAGCGCAGGGCGAACCCGATCGCCGTCACGCTGGAGGACGGGACCGAGGTCGAGCTCGACCACGGCCGGGTGGTGATCGCGGCGATCACGAGTTGCACCAACACCTCCAACCCGTCGGTGATGCTCGCCGCCGGGCTCCTGGCGCGCAAGGCGGTGGAGCGCGGGCTCGACGTCAAGCCCTGGGTGAAGACGTCGTTGGCGCCGGGCTCAACCGTGGTTACGGACTACCTCGAGCGTGCAGGCCTCACGGAGTACCTCGACAAGCTGAAGTTCAACCTGGTCGGCTACGGCTGCACCACCTGCATCGGCAACTCCGGCCCGCTGCCCGCCGAGATCTCGGCCGCAGTCGAGGACCACGGCCTCGTCGTTTGCGCGGTGCTGTCGGGCAACCGCAACTTCGAGGCCCGGATCAACCCGGACGTGAGGGCCAACTACCTGGCCTCGCCGCCCGCTGTGCGTGGCCTACGCGCTGTCGGGCCGGATGGACGTCGACCTCCTCACAGAGCCGCTCGGCGAGGGTGCCGACGGCGAGCCCGTGTATCTGCGCGACCTGTGGCCACAGAGCGAGGAGATCAAGCGGACGGTGGCGAGCGCCATCCGCTCCGACATGTTCACGAAGAGCTACGCCGACGTGTTCACCGGTGACGACCGCTGGAGCTCGCTGCGAGATCCCTGCCGGCGATCGCTACGAGTGGACCGACTCGACCTACGTCCGCAAGCCGCCGTTCTTCGCGGGCATCGACGCCGAGCCACCGCCACCCGAGCCGATCGAGGGAACTCGGGTGCTCGCCATGCTCGGAGACAGCGTGACCACCGACCACATCTCGCCGGCGGGCGCCATCAAGCGCGACAGCCCGGCGGGCAAGTGGTTGATCGACCAGGGCACGGAGGTCCGCGACTTCAACTCCTACGGCTCGCGCCGCGGCAACCACGAGGTGATGATCCGTGGCACCTTCGCCAACGTGCGGCTGCGCAACCGGTTGGTCCAGCGCGAGGGCGGCTTCACGCGCCACTTCCCGGATGGAGAGGAGATGACGATCTACGAGGCGGCGATCCGGTACGCCAACGAGGGCGTGCAGCTCGTCGTGCTGGCGGGCAAGGAGTACGGATCCGGCTCGTCGCGAGACTGGGCGGCGAAGGGCACTGCGCTGCTCGGCGTTCGGGCGGTGATCGCGGAGAGCTACGAGCGCATCCACCGCTCGAACCTGATCGGGATGGGAGTTCTGCCTCTGCAGTTCCCGGACTCGGAAGACGCCGAGTCGCTGGGCCTCACGGGGGAGGAGGTGGTCGACGTCGATCGCCTCGACGAGGCGCTGGCCGCCTCCGGCGCCGGGCCGCGCACGGTGGTGGTCAGGGCGGCGCGAAACGGCGCCGACCCGGTCGAATTCGAGGCCCGCGTGCGGCTCGACACGCCGAACGAGGTCGGCTACTACCGCAACGGCGGCATCTTGCAACGCGTCCTGCGGGATCTTCGCTAGTCGTTATGAGAGGATCCAGGCGTGGTCTACCTGCAAATTCGTCGTTTTTTCTATTGACTTTGGTCGCCCGGATGCATCAGAATGCAGTCCGACGGACGAATCGGGCACACTTACCGTGCAGGCGAACACTTTTAGAAGCTCGCTCCCGGCCAGTCCCGCCTCCGGGGGCGATCGCGTCGGCATCCCTCCCTGGCTACCGACGCGCAGGCGTGGGCGCGGGCTGTGTGGACCCCCTGCCTCCCACAGCCCCGCCCCGCCATGCCTCAGGACGCTGCAAACCTTCGCATCTGGCCGGGTCCTCGGTCGGTCGTCTCGCTCACGCACGATTCAGTGCACTCGCTTCGCCGCCCTCCCTGCGTCCTTGCCAGGCTCGGCTTTTCGCGCCCTGAGCCGCCAGGCTCGCTTTTCGCGCCCTGAGCCGCTCGACCCGTCGCCGATGGTCGACTTGCGCTCATCTATTGAGCGACAGCTCGCCCATCGTGCGGTTACGGCGGCGGCCGCTGCCCTACCCAGCCTAAGGCGGCTCCGCGGGGCCGCGGCGGCCGGCATGGGAATCCACCAGCTACGCGCGGCGCCTGCGCTCGATCACCTCGATCGCGATCACGCTGCCCAGGGGCCCGACCGGGGTCAGGGTGGCGGCGAGCAGGGTGTAGGGCGCCTCGTGGCGCAGGATCGCGATCCAGATCAGGACGCAGAGCACGATGTAGCCGATCCCGTGCGTGAGGCCGAAGATGAAGGTCTCGTGATCGAGTCCGGGGACCAGCCAGACGACGAGCAGCACCGCGAAGATCGCCAGCTCGAGCCAGCTGACCAGCTTCACCCAGGGCCACAGCGAGCCGGGAACCGATTGTCGCAGCGCCTCCACCCGTTCGTACGGCGATCAACCGCCGGGCAGGCGGTCGACGATGGCGTCGGCGACGATCGCAGTCGTCGCCGGCACCTGGTCGAGGTAGAAGTTCGGCTCGATCGCCTCGAGCTCGAGCAGGGTCGGGGCGCCCGCACGGTCGCGGATCATGTCGACGCGGGCGTAGAGCGGCAGATAGTCGAAGCGTCGCCTGACCTCGGTGACCACCCGCGCCGCGAGATCGAGCTCGTCCTCATCGGCCACGTCGGCCGTCACCAGGCCGGGGTCGTACATGACCTCTGCGGCGCCGAGCGCGTCATCGCGCACCGGAGCGACCTCGTCGGGTCGCAGGACGGCCCGCTTTCGCAGCGCGTGCGCGGGCTCACCGTCGATGCAGAGCACCGCCGTCTCGCCGACGGAGTCGACGGCGGGATGGAATGGCTGCACCATCGCCGTGCGGCCGCTGGCGTGGATCTCGCCGATCAGCTCGCGGCCCAGATCGTGGACGTCGGGCCCGAAGCGACCCGAGTCTCGCCCCCCCGCCGAGATGGTGGGCTTGACGACGATCTCGTCGGCGAACGCAATCTCCTCGCCTGGAGCGACGAACTCGGTTTCGACCACCGGGATCCCCACCGCCGCGAGATCGGCGAGGTAGCGCTTGTCGGAGTTCCAGTGGACCAGCGCGGCACGGTTGTGCAGGCTCGGCCCAACCGAGTCGCACCAACGCAGGAACTCCTGGCGGCGGGCGGCGTAATCCCAGGTCGAGCGGATCACGACGGCCTCGAACCCGCTCCACTCGATGCCCGGGTCATCCCAGGGAATTGGCGTCGCGCTCACTCCGCGCTCGGCGAGCGCACCGGCGATCAGCTGATCGTCGGTGAACTGCGGCGGCACCGCGGTGCAGCTGGCGATCGCCACGCGCACCGCCACATCCTAGGCTCGACGCCGCGTACAAGCGGGCGCGCCAAGGATTGGACACCGGTCCATAGGCGGGGATGCCGGTGAGCGCGAAACTGATCGCATGAGAGCCACAACGACGACATCCACGCGGCAGTTGCCGTTCGAGTCCTACGAGCGCGAGGCGCGGCAGGCTGGTCGGGTTCGAGCGTCACTACCGATGCACTGCCGGTCACGAGTCTCGCTCCTGGGCACGACTTCACGCCTGTCCGGGGTGCGGCGAGCGGCTCACCGTCGCAGTCATCCATCGCGCGGCCCTGGCGGCCGGCCTGAATTACGTCAAAGCCGTCAGCACGATCCGCTCCTGCTCGGAGCGGTGGGCGGCGGGGTAGCCCTCGCTGGGGCTGGCGCGCTGCGGCCGGCCCACGTAGCGGAACTCCACCTGCTCCGGCACAAGCTCCGGCATGCGCTGGGTCATCACCTTCCAGGCGCCCATGTTCTGCGGCTCCTCCTGCGCCCAGACGATCTCCTTCAGGTTCGGATAGCTGGCGATCAGCTGGCGAATCTGCTCCTTTGCGAAGGGATAGAGCAGCTCGACGCGGGCGATCGCCACCGAGACCGCGGCTTCGCGCCGCTCGTGGCCATCCATGTCGTAGTACACCTTCCCGCTGCACAGCACCAGCCGCTCGATCTGATCCTTTCGGTCGGCAGCGCGCGGGTCGTCGAGCACGAACTGGAAGGCCCCAGAGGTCAGGTCGGCGAGCCGAGACGCGGCCCCCTGGTGGCGCAGCAGTCCCTTGGGCGTGAACACCACCAGGGGCCGTGCCTTGCGGATCCGCGCCTGGCGGCGCAGGAGGTGGAAGTACTGCGCGGCGGTGGTCGGGTTGGCGAGCCGCATGTTCCCCTCGGCCGCGAGAGCGATGAAGCGCTCGATCCGGGCGCTCGAGTGCTCGGGCCCCGATCCCTCGTAGCCGTGCGGCAGCAGCAGGGTCAGCCGCGTCGCCTGGCCCCACTTCGCCTCGCCGGAGGCGATGAAGCTGTCGATGATCACCTGCGCGGCATTGCCGAAATCGCCGAACTGCGCTTCCCAGAGCACCAGGCTCGATGGCGAGGCCGCCGAGTAGCCGTACTCGAAGCCCAGGCACCCCGCTTCCGACAGCGGGCTGTTGTGGAGCTCGAACGGCGCCAAGGCACCGGAGAGATTCTGGATCGGCACGTACTCGAGCCCCGTCTTCTCGTCGTAGAGCGCCAGATGGCGGTGCGAGAAGGTGCCGCGCTCCGTGTCCTGCCCGGTGAGCCGGATGTGGGTGCCCTCGGTCAGCAGCGAGGCGAAGGCGAGTGCCTCGGCGTGGCCGTACTCGATCGGCCCCTCGTCGAGCACCTCGACCCGCCGCATCAGCGGCTTGCGAAGCTTGCGGTGGATGGTGAAGCTCTCCGGAACCTGGAGCAGCTCCTCGTTGAGTGAGCGCAGCCGGTTCTCGGAGACGGCGGTCTCGACCTCAGGGCTCTTGGTGCGGTCGAGCTCGCCCGTGCCGATCTGGGTGGAGGTCGGATCCTCGTACTCGCCCGCCTCCATCTTTTGCTTCAGCTCCTTGTGGAGTCGCTGCAACTCGTCGCGGCGCTCCTTGCCCTCCGTCTCGACCTCTTCCGAGGTGACGGTCCCTTCCTTCACCAGTTGCCCCGCGTAGATCTCGGAGACCGGCTGGTGGCTCTTGATCTGCGCCGCCATGGTCGGCTGGGTGTAGGCGGGCTCGTCGGTCTCGTTGTGGCCGTAGCGGCGATAGCCGATCAGGTCGATGACCACGTCGCGGCTCCAGCGCTCGCGATAGGCCATCGAGAGGCGGATCGCTGCGATGCAGGCCTCGACGTCGTCGGCGTTTACGTGGACGATCGGCATGTTGAAGCCCTTGGCGAGGTCGCTGGCGTAGGGGGTGGAGCGTGAGTCCTCGGGGTCGGTCGTAAAGCCCACCTGGTTGTCGGTGATGATGTGGACGGTGCCGCCTGTCGAATAGCCGGCGAGCGACTGGAGGTTGAGCGTCTCGGCGACCACTCCCTGGCCCGGAAAGGCCGCGTCGCCGTGGAGCAGCAGCGGCACCGCCAGGGCGGGGTTGTGCTCCAGCCGGGGGCCTGTCTGAGAGGTCTGCGCGAGTCGGGCGGCGCCGGTCACGACCGGGTCCACGAACTCGAGATGGCTCGGGTTCGGATACAGGCGGACCTTGGTCTGGTCGCCGTCGCGCGTGGTGAACAGGCCCTCGGCGCCGTAGTGGTACTTGACGTCCCCCGTGCCGGCGTGAGGAATCGCCGCGATCGCCTTCACCTGCTCAAGGGCCTTCGCCCCCTCGAACTCGGCCAGGATCGATTCCTCGGAGCGGCCGAGATTATGGGCAAGAACGCTGAGCCGGCCGCGGTGCGCCATCCCGATCACGACCTCCTCGGCCCCGCCGCGCCGCCCCAAAGTCACCAGCTCGTCGATCATCGGTACCACGGCGTCGAGCCCCTCGATCGAGAACACCTTCTGGCCCAGGTAGGCCTTCTGGACAAAGCGCTCGAACTGGAACACCTGGACCAGGCGGGAGAGCAGGGCACGCTTCTCCTCGGAGGTGAGCGGACTTCGATGGGCACCCGTCTCGATCATCTCTCGCAGCCACATGCGCTGCTGGTGCGACGAGAGGTGCTCGATCTGGTACGCGATCGTGCCGCAGTAGGCGGTGCGCATACGCGGGAGAGCCTCGAGCAGCGTCTCGCCCTCCACCCCGATGCGCAGGATCGAGGCGGGGACTCTCGCCATCAGCTCCGGGGTGAGGTTGAGGTTCTCGGGCTCAATCGCCGGATCCCCCTTGGGCTCCTTGCCCAGTGGATCCAGGCGGGCGGCCAGATGCCCGTGGGTGCGGTAGGCCTTGAGCAGCGAGGTCGCGGCCTGCACGGCCTGGAGCAGCTCGCTGTCGGGCGGGGCAGCCGCCGGGGCCGCAGGCGGGGCGGGCACTTCGCCTGTGGCCAGCGGCGGCGCCGAGGCCGAGGCGGGGTAGGCGTTGGCGGTGACGGTGGGGGAGAGTTCGAGCGACTCGGCGACCGATTCGTAGAACGCTTCCTCGCCTTGAAGCAGCTCGTCGATGCGGCGCAGGAACGAGCCCGACTCCGCCCCCTGGATGATGCGGTGATCGTAGGTCGACGTCATCGTCATCACCTTCGAGATCCCGAGCGCCTTGATCTTCTCCGCCGGCGCGTGCGCCCACTCCACCGGGTAGGCGATCGAGCCGGTGGCGACGATCGTCCCCTGGCCCTTCAAGAGGCGCGGAACCGACGCGACCGTGCCCAGCCCGCCCGGGTTGGTGAGAGTCACGTTTGTCCCCTGGAAGTCGTCGGCCGTCAGCTTGTTCTCGCGCGTCTTGGTGATCAGCTCCTCGTAATAGGTGTGGAAGGAGGCGAAGTCGAGCGCCTGCGCCCCCTTTATGCAGGGGACCATCAGGCTTCGCGTTCCCTTGCGCTCGACGTCGACGGCGATTCCCAGGTTGACGGCCCCCGGCTCGACCACCTGCGGCTTGCCGTCCCGCTCCTCGTAGACGCGCGCCATCACCGGCCACTCCTTGGCGGCGTGGACGATCGCCCAGGCAACCAGGTGAGTGAACGAGATCTTCATGCCGCGATCCTTCAAGACGCCGTTGAGCGCCTTCCGCTTGGCGTCGAGGACGTCCACCGGAAGCGTCCGGAACGAGGTCGCCGTCGGCATCGAGCGGCTCTCGTTCATCGCCTGCGCCAGCATCGCCGCGGGACCGCGCAGGGGCTTGACCTCTGCCGCCGTTGCCGCCGGGGTCACCGCCGGCGCCTGGCCCTTGCCGTCGGCCGCAGCCAGCACGTCCGCCTTGGTGACCTTGCCGCCCGGACCCGAGCCCTTCACGGCGCCCAGGTCGACCCCGCTCGCCGCCGCGATGCGGCGGGCTACGGGCGAGACACGCGCCTCTGAATAACTCCGCCGGAAGCCTCGCCTTCGGCTCCGTTTCCGGCGGGTTGCGACGCTGACGGGGCGGCAGGTTCAGCCGGCTGCGATCCGCGACTCCGCCGCTAGCCCGGGCGTCGCCACCTTGGGCGGCGCCGCGCGGGCCATCTCCGCCAGCACCTGGCCGATCTGCACCGTCTCGTCGGGCTGGGCGAGGATCTTGGTGATCGTGCCGCTCGCGGGGGCGGGCACCTCGGCGTCGACCTTGTCGGTCGAGACCTCGACCAACGTCTCGCCTTCCTCGATGAACTCCCCTTCCTGCTTGTGCCATTCGAGCACGGTGCCCTCGGTCACCGATTCGCCCATCTCGGGCATCGATACTTGAATAACCACTCCGCCGGAAGCCTCGGGAACCACTCCGCCGGAAGCCTCCTGAATAACTCCGCCGGAAGCCTCGCCTTCGGCTACGTTTCCGGCGGGTTGCGACGCCGGCGGGGCGGCAGGTTCACTCGCAGCTACCGCGACTTCGTCGCTAGCCCGAGCGGATCCACCTTCGGCCGCCTTCGGCGGTCGGCGGTTTCCGCACCGCGCCGTCGCCGGAGGGCTCGGCTGTGGGATCGAGCTCGGCGAGAACGCCGCCGACCGGGATCGTCTCGTCCTCGCCCTTGAGGATCTTGGTGATCGTGCCGCTGGCCGGGGCGGGCACCTCGGCGTCGACCTTGTCGGTCGAGACCTCGACCACGGTCTCGCCCTCCTCGACGAACTCCCCCTCCCGCTTGTGCCATTCGAGCACGGTGCCCTCGGTCACCGACTCGCCCATCTGGGGCATCTGGATCTCGACGATCCCGGAACTCGCCATCTCCTCTCAGTCTAAGGTGAGCGCAGGGATTTCGCAATGGCGCTCTCAGGCTACGCGCGCGACCAGGTAGACCTCGTTGGCCAGCGTGTCGTAGACGTCCTCGGCCACGAACTCCTGCGCCGCGGCCGCGTGGTCGCAGAAGCCGCAGACGAGATCGCGCCGGGCGGGGAGCTGCCCCCCGATCGCCAGCGGCAGCGAGCACTGTGGACAGACGAGCGCCCCATGGGCCAGGACCTGCACGCCGTCGCGCAGCAGCCGCCGCTCGGCGCCCGGCTCGGAGCCGTCGACTCGGCCCAGCTTGGTGTTCGGCTGGCCCGGATCGCCGGGATCGACGGGCAATGGGCTGATGGGGGTCATTGAACCTGTATATGAGTGTAAGGTCGAGTCAAGCGACGTGGACGCGGAGGAGAAGAGATGACCTACTTCGTCACCGGAGCCACCGGTTTCATCGGTCGCAATCTGGTGGAGCTGCTGTTGGAGCGCGAGGGCACCATCTACGTGCTGGTGCGCGAGGGCTCCAAGGGCCGTCTCCAGGAGCTGCGGAGCCGTTGGGGAACGGACGACGAGCGCGTGGTCGGGGTCGTTGGCGACCTCTCCCAGCCTCAACTGGGCGTCTCCGATGCGGATGTCTCGCGCCTCACGGGCAACGTCGACCATCTCTTCCATCTCGCGGCGATCTACGACATGACCGCCGACGCGGACAGCCAGCGGCTCGCCAATGTGGAGGGCACCCGCCACATGGTCGACTTCGCCGAGGCGGTCGAGGCCGGCCGCGTCCACATGGTCAGCTCGATCGCCGCCGCCGGTCTCTACAAGGGGACATGGCGCGAGGACATGTTCGAGGAGGCCGAGAACCTCGACACCCATCCCTATTTCAGGACCAAGCACGACTCCGAGGCCGTCGTCCGTAGGGACTGCACCAGGCCGTGGCGGGTCTACCGGCCCGGGATCGTGGTGGGTCACTCGGAGACGGGCGAGATGGACAAGATCGACGGCCCGTACTACTTCTTCAAGCTGATCCGTCGCCTCCGCAACGCGGTCCCGCAGTGGATGCCGATGCTCGGCGTCGAAGGCAGGGAGATCAACCTGGTTCCGGTGGACTTCGTTGCCCGGGCGATGGACCACATCGCCCATCGGGACGAGGGAGACGGCCAGGCCTTCCACCTCACCGATCCCAGCCCCAAGACGGCCGGCGAGGTGATCGACATCTTCGCCCACGCGGCGAACGCCCCGCAGTCCTCCGTTCGCGTTCCACCAGTTGCGGTCGAAGCCCTCGCGCCTCTGCTCAAGACCCTCGTGACGCTGCCGCCGGCAGGGCTCGTCGCCGACGGCGTTCTGTCCGACTTCGGGATTCCAAGGTCGGTCCTCACGTACGTCAACTACCCGACCAGCTTCGACAGCCGGCGGACCCAGGCGGCGCTCAGCGACACCGACATCCGGGTGCCCCCGCTTCAGGCCTACGCCGACAAGCTCTGGGACTACTGGGAGCGCCACCTCGACCCCGACCTGTTCCGCGACCGGACGCTGGTGGGGGCGGTCCGTGGACGAGCCGGGGCGGTGGGCGGGGTGACCCAGGTGATCGAGCAGCAGATCCCGGACGAGCTCCTGCGGCTCGGGCGGCGGGTCCTGGGCACCGTCTCTCTGGAGCAGGCCGTTCGCGGCCGGGTGGTCATGGTCACCGGGGCGTCGTCCGGAATCGGGCGCTCGGCGGCATTGAAGATCGCCGACGCCGGCGGCATCGTGCTGCTCGTCGCTCGGACTCCGGAGAAGCTGGAGGAGACAAGGGAGCAGATTCAAAGCGGCGGCGGCAGCGCGCACATACATCGCTGCGACTTGTCCGACCTGGACGACGTCGAGCGAATGGCCGACGAGGCCCTCGCCCAGCACGGCCACGTGGACATCCTGGTCAACAACGCCGGGCGCTCGATCCGCCGCTCGATCGCGCTCTCCTACGACCGCTTCCACGACTTCGAGCGCACCATGCAGCTCAATTACTTCGGTGCGGTGTAAGGCTGATCCTGAAGCTGCTGCCGGTGATGCGCGAGCGGCGCTCGGGACAGATCGTGAACATCAGCTCGATCGGCGTCCAGACCAACACGCCGCGCTTCTCGGCGTACGTTTCGTCGAAGGCGGCGCTCGATGCGTTCTCGCGCTGTGTCGCGTCGGAGATCGTTGACGAGGGAGTCGCGATCACCACGATCCACATGCCGCTCGTCCGGACGCCGATGATCGCCCCCACGAAGATGTACGACCGCTTTCCGACGATCACGCCCGACAGGGCGGCCGACATGATCTGCGAGGCGATCATCTACAAGCCGAAGCGGATCGCGACCCCGCTCGGGACCCTCGGCCAGATCCTGTACGCGATCAACCCGAAGTCGATGGACTACATCCTCAACAGCGCCTACAAGCTGTTCCCCGATTCGCGCGCGGCGCGGGGCGAGAAGGCGGAGGCATCGGGAAGGCCGACGGCCAACGAGGAAGCGTCGAGGGAGCAGGTCGCCTTCGCCTACCTGATGAGGGGCGTTCACTGGTAGGAACGGCGACGCGCCGGCGAAAGCACTGGGGCTGGGGCTTCGAGGACCAGGCGCTGACCCGCGAGCAGCTCGAGGCCGCCGCCGCCGGCGTCCGCGAGCAGCTCGGCTTCGGCGCCACGGAGGTCGAGGAGCCGGTGCCGCTCGAGGCGATCGAGCTGCCGCCGCCACGGGTCGAGCCGCCGCCGTCGCTCTCTCACCTGTTTCGCTCCGACCCCTACGAGCGGGTCTCGCACGCGCTCGGGAGGGGCTACCGGGACGTCGTGCGCGGATTCCGGGGCCAGATCTCCGAGCCGCCGGACCTGGTCGCCCACCCAGGCGACGAGAGCGAGATCGACGCGGTGCTCGCCTGGTGCACGGAGGAAGGCCTCGCGGCGATTCCCTATGGAGGCGGGACCAGCGTCGTTGGGGGAGTCGAGCCCCGCATCGGCGACGCCTACGCCGGGGCGGTGACGATCGACCTGCGTCGCCTCGACCGCGTGCTCGAGGTGGATGAGGTCTCGCGGGCGGCGCGCATCCAGGCCGGTGCCACGGGGCCTGCGCTAGAGGACCAGCTCCGCGAGCGGGGGCTGACGCTTCGCCATTTCCCGCAGTCGTTCGAGTTCTCCACCCTGGGTGGCTGGATCGCGACCCGCGCCGGCGGGCATTTCGCGACCCTCTACACCCACATCGACGACCTGGTCGAGTCCGTGCGGGCGATCACCCCCGGCGGCCTCTGGGAGAGCCGCAGGCTCCCGGGCTCCGGGGCCGGCCCCAGTCCCGATCGCCTCCTGCTCGGCTCCGAGGGAATCCTCGGGGTGATCACGGAGGCCTGGGTGCGGGTCCGGGAGCGTCCCCGCTGGAAGCTGTCCGTCGGGGTCGCCTTCGACTCCTTCGCGGGCGGCGCGGAGGCGGTCCGAGAGCTGGCGCAGTCCGGCCTCAACCCCTCCAACTGCCGTTTGCTCGATCCGGCGGAGTCCGCCCTCACTCACGCCGGGCCGCCGGGGAAGGCTCTGCTCGTGCTCGGGTTCGAGTCGGCGCACCACCCGGTCGACGGCCTCATGGAGATCGCGCTGGAGGCGGCCAGGGACCGCGGCGGCGAGCCCGGCGAGCCGCGCGGCAGCTCTACGCCGCAGCCGGGACCCGGGGCGCTGCGCTCCGAGCCGCCGCCGGCGAGCGAAGGCGAGGACCCGGTTGGAGCCTGGCGCCACGCCTTCCTCGCCGCGCCATACCTACGCGACACCTTCGTCGCCTGTGGCGTTCTCTCGGACACCTTCGAGACGGCGATCACGTGGGAGCGCTTCGGTGAGTTCCACGCCGGCGTCATGGAGACGGCCCGCGGCGCGATCGCCGAGGCCTGCGGCTCGGCGCCCAACGGCCCTGGGTCCCCGCGGCTGACCTGCCGGTTCACGCATGTCTACCCAGACGGGCCCGCGCCCTACTACACCGTCCTGTGTCCCGCCGTCCGTGGCGGAGAGGTGGAGCAGTGGGACGAGGTGAAGGCAGCGGTGTCGGAGGCGGTGCTCGGGGCCGGCGGCACGATCACGCACCACCACGCCGTCGGCCGCGATCACCGCCCCTGGTACGACCGCCAGCGCCCCGACCCGTTCGCCGAGGCGCTGCGGGCCGCGAAGCAGGCGGTGGACCCCGCGGACATTCTCAATCCCGGGGTCCTCCTCGACCCCTAACCTTCTGCGCATGGAGACGGTGACCGAGGAGCGGCCGCCCGCTCCCGGGCCTCCCGCGTCGCCCGCCGCGCCGGCCGCGGTGTCGAAGCCGCTGGCGCTGCTCGTCGCGATGCGGCCGCAGGAGTGGATCAAGAACCTGCTCGTGTTCGCCGGCCTGTTGTTCTCCGGCAAGCTCGACGAGGGGGCCCAGGTGCTCGACGCGATCTTGGCGTTCACCGCCTTCTGCGCGATCTCGAGCGCCGGCTACCTGTTCAACGACCTCCGCGACGTGGTCCACGACCGGCAGCATCCGGAGAAGCGCTTGCGTCCGATCGCCAGCGGGGCACTCTCCGCGGCGAATGCGTCGGTCTCCGCGGCCGCGCTGGCGACGATCGGCGTCGCCGTGGCGCTGATCGGCGTTTCGGCCGAGGTCGCCGGTTTCGTGGCGCTTTACGGGGCGATCACGGCCGCCTACTCGCTGGTCCTCAAGCAGCTCGTGATCCTCGACGTGATGACGATCGCCTCCCTGTTCCTCCTCCGCGTGGTCGCGGGGGCGGTCGCGGTCGAGGCCAACGCCTCCGAGTGGCTGCTCCTCTGCACGGCGATGCTCGCCCTGTTCCTGGGCTTCACGAAGCGGCGTCAGGAGGCGATGGTGGTCCCGGCCGAAGGGCCGGATACGGGGGAGACGGGGTCGCGGGTGAC
This sequence comes from uncultured Actinomycetes bacterium, assembly GCA_963743455.1. GTDB lineage: Bacteria > Actinomycetota > Thermoleophilia > Solirubrobacterales > 70-9 > AC-56. Next base: position 32,902 of record CAVUPJ010000002.1, read on the forward strand.
CCGGCCGGTGCTCGAGCACTATTCACTCGCCTTCCTGGACCAGATGGTCGCGATGGTGACCGCGGCGGCGATCATGAGCTACGCGATCTACGCCGTCAACAGCCCACTGATCGGCAGCCGAATGCTCGCCACCGCGCCCTCGGTGCTGTACGGGATCTTCCGCTATCTGTATCTGATCTACGACCGCAGGGACACACGCTCCACGTCCGCGATCCTGACCCAAGACCCCGGCATGATCTTCGCGGCCGTCAGCTGGATCGGGACCGCCCTGGCGATGCTGTACGTGTTCGACTAGGGACCGGCCCGGGCTAGCGACGAAGTCGCGGTAGATACGGAGGTGCCTGCCGGGTAAGGTCGGAGCCCTCGCCCGCCGGAAACGTAGCAATCCGAGCAAGCTCGGATCACCGGTCGCCTTCGGCTCCCTGGCGAGGCTTCCGGCGGAGTTATTCTCGCTAGCCCGGGCGGCTCCACCTTGATCCGCGGCTCCGTTCCTGGCCTGGGCGATAAAGTGGGCTTTCGGTGGACCTCACCCTGACCACGGACGAGCAGGCGTTTCGCGACCAGGTTCGCGCCTGGCTCGAGGACAACCATCCCGGGGCCGAGCCCGACGGCGATCAGGCCAAGTTCGAGTTTCGCCGCGACTGGCAGGGCAAGCTCCACGAGGCCGGCTGGGCGGGGATCTCGTGGCCGAAGGAGTACGGCGGTCGCGGTGCGACCCTGATCGAGCAGGCGATCTTCTCGGAGGAGATGGCGCGGGCCAAGGTCCCGCCGCCGGCGAACGTGCTCGGCCTGGTGATGGGCGGCCCGGTGGTGATCGCTCACGGCACCGAAGACCAGAAGGAGCGCTTCCTGGAGCCGATCCTCTCCGCCGAGGAGATCTGGTGTCAAGGGTTTTCAGAGCCGGAGTCGGGCTCCGACCTCGCCTCACTGAAGACGAAGGCGGTGCACGAGAACGGCGGCTGGCGGGTGACGGGGCAGAAGGTGTGGACCACCTTCGCCCACGAGGCGAAGTGGTGCATGCTGCTCGCCCGCTCCGACGCCGACGTGCCCAAGCACAAGGGCCTCACCTACTTGATCTGCGACATGGAGCAGGATCGGGTGGAGGTTCGGCCGCTGCGCCAGATCACCGGGGAGGCGGAGTTCAACGAGATCTTTTTCGAGGACGCCTACGTTCCGGACGAGAACCTGGTCGGTGGCGAGGGGAACGGCTGGAACGTCGCGATCACGACCCTGATGCACGAGCGGGCGGGCATCGGGGCCGCCTCCGCGATCCAGGTGCGGCGTGACCTCGACGAGCTGATCGCGCTGATCAACGAGCGCGACCTCGGCGAGGACCCGGTTATCCGGCAGCGGATCGCGGAGCTCAAGATCGGCATCGAGGCGCTTCGGTTCGGAGCGCTGCGCGCGCTGACGCAGCAGATGAAGGTGGGGATCCCGGGGCCCGAGGGATCGCTCGCGAAGTGGCAGTGGGCGAACATGAACCAGAGCCTCACCGAGTTGGCCTCCGACGTGCTGGGGCCGGAGGCGCTCGACCCCAGCTCCGAGTGGGCCTATCGCCTCCTGCGCTCGCGCGCCAACTCGATCGAGGGCGGCACCACCGACGTGATGAAGAACATCATCGCGGAGCGCGTCCTCGGCCTGCCGAGACTCAGGTAACGGCCGTGGACTTCGGCTTCAACGACGAGCAGCAGGCGATCAAGGCGACGGCCCGCGAGATGCTGGCCAAGCGCTCGCCCTTCGAGAAGGTGCGCGCGGCTGCCGAGGCTCGCGCCTACGACGACGCGCTCTGGGCCGAGATCCGCGGCCTCGGCTGGCCGGGCATCGCGATCGGTGAGGAGCACGGCGGCCAGGGGCTTGGGACGGTGGAGCTGGCGATCCTCTGCGAGGAGCTCGGCTACGCGTGCGCGCCGGCGCCGTTCCTGTCCAACGCCTCGGCCGGGACTGTTCCTCGATCACGCGGGCAGCGACGAGCAGCGGCAACGCTGGCTCCCCGGGATCGCCTCGGGCGAGGAGCGCGGTGCGGCCGCATTCGAGCCCCGCAGCAACGAGCTGGTCCCGGACGCCGCGGGCGCCGCGGTGCTGGTCCTCAACGACGGAGATCGGCCGGTCCTGGTGGAGGCCGGCGACGCGGAGATCGAGCCGGTGGACCTTGTCGACGCGACACGCCACTACGCGCGGGTCACGGACTCGGGCGGCGATCCTCTGCCCGGCGACGTCGAGGCCGCCGCGGACCGGTCGCTGGTGGCAATCGCCGCCGAGCTGACCGGGATCGCCCAGCGGGCGATGGAGATGGCGATCGAGTACGCCAAGGAGCGCCAGCAGTTCGACCGCCCGATCGGCGCCTACCAGGCCGTCTCGCACCGCTGCGCCCAGATGCTCTACGACGTCGAGGAGGCGCGCTCGCTCACGTACTACGCGGCATGGTGCGCGGACGACGAGCCGGATTCCCTGCCACTGGCGAGCTCGATGGCCAAGGCCCGAGCGTCCGACGCCGCCTGGCGGGTGACCAACGACGCGCTCCAGGTGCTCGGCGGCATCGGCTTCACCTGGGAGCACGACCTCCACTTCCTGCTCAAGCGGGCCAAGGTCGATGGTGAGTTGCTCGGCGATGCCCGCATGCACCGCGAGCGAGTCGCCGTGCTCGCCGGCATGGGCGCCGTAGCGACGCCTGCCTGAGGGTGGTCCGAAAGCCCGAGCGCAACCCACCCCAAGGCAGTAGGGTACAGCTGACAAGGAGGGCGCGGTGGGTGTCAGATCGTTTCGTCCCAGGACCGCTGTCGGCGGTGCGCCGACGGCTTCGGGCGCTGCAGGCACGCGGCTACGAACTACCGTGCGCGGGCTGCTGGCGCCCCTCGTGCTCGTGTCCTTTCTGTTGGCGCCAGCCGGGTCGGCATCGGCGTCGATCACGTTCGACCTGCAGTGGGGAAGCCTCGGCACCGGCAATGGCAGCTTCACGCTTCCGACCAGGGCGGCCACCGACTCCTCGGGCAACGCGTACGTGTCCGACACGGGAAATCACCGGATCCAGAAGTTCAACTCCTCGGGCACGTTCATCACCAAGTGGGGAGCCACCCTGCTTGGACTGCCGGTTGCGGGCACCGGGGACGGCGAGTTCAACCTCCCGGCCGGCGTCGCCACCGACTCTCTGAGCAACGTCTACGTCGCCGACACCACCAACAACCGGATCCAGAAGTTCAACGTCCACGGGCAGCTTCCTCACCAAGTGGGGAACCTCGGGCTCCGGCAACGGCCAGTTCGCCCTTCCGCAAGGCATCGCCACGGATTCCTCGAACAACGTCTACGTCGCCGACACCGGCAACAACCGGATTCAGAAGTTCAACTCCACAGGCGGCTTCCTCACCGCGTGGGGAACCGCGGGTACCGGGGACGGTCAGTTCACCTCTCCCTCCGGGGTCGCCGTCGACTCCTCCGGCAACGTCTACGTCGCCGACCCGGGCAACAACCGGATCCAGAAGTTCGACTCCTCGGGCACCTTCATCACCAAGTGGGGAAGCGCGGGCACCGGGAACGGTCAGTTCGGCACCACTCTGGATGTGGCCACGGGCTCCCACGGCAACGTCATCGTGGCCGACGGCGACCAACAACCGGATCCAGAAGTTCCGGCCCTCGGGCACCTTCATCACGACATGGGGAAGCCTGGGCGCCGGGACCAGCCAGTTCAATGGCCCCTCCGGGGTCGCCGTCGCGTCAACCGACCACGTGTACGTCGTCGACCAGGGCAACAACCGGATCCAGAAGTTCCACGAGACGGACACAATCACGCCCGACACCACGATCGACTCCGGCCCCTCGGGGTTGACCAACGACGCAAGCCCGAGCTTCACCTTCTCGTCCACGGAATCGCCGCTGCTGACTCCAGGCTTCGAGTGCAGCCTGGACGCCGCGGAGTGGGCGAGCTGCGCCTCCCCCAAGGCCTACGCGAGCCTCTCCGAAGGCTCCCATACCTTCCAGGTGAGGGCGGTGGACGCCGCCGGAAACCCGGATCCGAGCCCCGACTCCCGGAGCTTCACGGTCGACACCACCCCCCCCGACACCACGATCGACTCCGGCCCCTCAGGTCTGATCAACGACGCGACCCCGACCTTCGGCTTCTCCTCCGAGCCGGGGGCGAGCTTTCAGTGCCGCTTCGACTCCGACCCATTCGGGGCATGCTCAGGCCCCGGTGACACCCACACGAGCGCCCTGGCCGACGGCTTCCATACCTTCTACGTGAGGGCGGTGGACGCCGCCGGAAACCCGGATCACGAGCCCCGCCTCGCAGAGCTTCACGGTCGACGCCACGCCCCCCGAGACCACCATCGACTCCGGCCCCTCGGGTCTCACCAACAACGCCTCGCCGTCATTTGCCTTCTCCTCCGAGCCGGGGGCGAGCTTCAAGTGCAGGCTCGACTCGGCCCCCACCTTCACCAGCTGTAGCTCGCCGCAGCCCTACAGCTCCCTCGCCGACGGCCCCCACACCTTCCGTGTCCGGGCCACCGACCAGGCAGGCAACCTGGACACCACCGCCGCCGTCCGGAGCTTCACGGTCGACACCACTCCCCCCGAGACCACGATCGACTCCGGCCCCTCGGGTCTCACCAACGACCCGACCCCGACCTTCAGCTTCCAATCCTCGCAGGCGGGCTCGAGCTTCCAGTGCAAGACTCAACTCGAGCGGCTACACGAGCTGTAGCTCGCCGAAGACCACCTTCCACCTCTCGGACGGCTCCCGGACGTTCTACGTCCGGCCGATCGACCAGGCCGGCAATGCCGACCCGACGCCGGCCTCGCGCTCCTTCACCGTCCGGACCGCCGCGGTCCACATCTCGGGCTCGACGCTCATAGTCACGGCCGCGGCGGGGGCCAAGGACAACTTCGAGATCACCCGTCCCTCCGCCTCGCTGCTGCGAGTAACCGACGTCGCCAGCGGCCCCTATACGGGCTCCGGCGTCCACGCCTGGGCGGGATGCACGCGAAGCGGCGACTACAGCGCGAACTGCGGCGCCGCCGGGATCACCCTGATCCGGGTCGACTCCTTGGGTCTCAACGACCGGGTGGTGAACTCGACCGCGATCCAAAGCTCGCTCGCCGGCGGGGCGGCGAACGACACGCTGATCGGCGGCTCGAGCCATGACACCCTCACCGGGGGAGGGGGCGCCGACGTGTTCATGGGGATGAACGGAAACGATGAGCTCTTCGCCCGCGACCTGGCCTCCGACACGACGATCGACTGCGACGGCGGGAGCACCCCCGGCAGCACGGACACGGCTGACCTGGACATCCTCCCCAAGGATGCCAACTCCGCGGTCACGAACTGCGAGACCAAGACGCGGCACTGATTCCGGCGGAGTTATTCCTCCGCCAGGATCTCGACGTCGGAGGCCAGCTTGACCTGGCCGGCGAGGCGGTACTCCACGTCCACCGTCTCGTGCTTGCGGTAGGTGCCGAAGAGGCCGAGCAGCATCGCCAGCCAGCGAAGGCCGCCCACCTTTCCCTCCTTGACGATGGGCCGCTCGAAGACGATCTCGCCGCCGCGAATCCGAAAGTCCGATTCCTCGCTCTGCTCCACCCCGTTCACGTAAACGCGGATCGGCGGCTCGGCGCCCCGTGGCAGGCGCACCCGGCGCCCGACCTCGACCCCTTCGCCGACCCGGTTCAGCTTCACCTGGCCTTCGTCCGGGCTCATCCCGTCAACGCCTCGCGGACGGCGTCGAACGCCGACTGGCCCCGGTCCGGCTCGAGCCTGCGCTTGCGGATCACGCCCGTATAGGGCACGAGTGCCCCGTCGCCCATCACGTCGAGACCCGCCTCGCGGCCGCGGAGAACCCCGCCCGTGGACAGCTCGAGACGAGCGTGGACTCGCTGGCCGGGCTCGAAGTTGCGTAGCGATCTGACCGTAGTGAGCGGCCCCTCGTCGCGGATTTCCCCACTGCGGCGCTCGATTGCGGCTATCGCCGCATCGAGATCGTCAAAGCTCCCGTGTTCGACCCGCGAGCCTTGTCTGATCGTGAGCCGGAATATGGCCTAGGCGCCGCGCCGCTGGCGCTTGGGCCGGCGGGCCGGTGGGCCGACGATCTTCTCGGGGCCCTCGCGCTGGTCGATCGAGACGTAGTCGCGATCCCGCTCGCCGGTGTAGACCTGCCGCGGGCGAGCGATCTTCTGCTCCGGGTCGTCGTTCAGCTCCATCCACTGCGCAACCCAGCCCGAGGTGCGCGGGATCGCGAAGATCACCGTGAACATCTCGGTCGGGATCTGCAGCGCCTCGTAGATGATGCCCGAGTAGTAGTCGACGTTCGGGTAGAGCTTTCGCGAGGTGAAGAACTCGTCGTCGAGGGCGCGCTTGGAGAGCTCCCGGGCGATCTCGACCAGGGGGTTGTACTCGGTCGCCTCGAACACCTCGTCCATGTGGTGCTCGATGATCCGGGCGCGCGGGTCGTGGTTCTTGTAGACGCGGTGCCCGAAGCCCATCAGGCGCTCCTCGCGGTTCTTCACCCCCTCGAGGAAGTCGGGGACGTTCTCGACCGTCTCGATTCGCCGCAGCATGCGCAGCACCGCCTCGTTCGCGCCCCCGTGAAGCGGGCCGTAGAGCGCCGCTACGCCCGCGGCGACTGCCGAGTACGGGTCCACCTGCGAGGAGCCGACGCCGCGCACCGCGTTGGTCGAGCAGTTCTGCTCGTGGTCGGCGTGGAGGATGAACAGCACGTCGAGGGCGCGCTCCAGCCGCGGGTCCGGCTCGTATCGGGACTCGGTCTTCCTGAACATCATCGAGAGGAAGTTCCCCGGGTATCTCAGTTCGTTGTCCGGGTACACGTAGGGAAGGCCCATGTTGTGCCGGTAGGCGAAGGCGGCCAGGGTCGGCACCTTGGCGATCATCCGGATCGCCGCCATGTAGCGCTCCTCCGGGTCGTCGATCTGCTTGGCGTCGGGGTAGAAGGTGGACAGCGCCCCGACGCTCGCCAGCAGCATGCCCATCGGGTGGGCGTCGTAACGGAACCCCTGGAGGAACTGCTTGATGTCCTCGTGGACGAAGGTGTGATGGGTGATGTCGAAGACCCAGCGCTCGAGCTGGGCCTCGGTCGGCAGCTCCCCGAAAACGAGCAGGTAGGCGACCTCGAGGTAGCTCGAGTGCTCGCAGAGCTGCTCGATCGGGTAGCCGCGATGCTGGAGGATCCCGGCCTCGCCGTCGATGAAGGTGATCGCCGAGCGACAGGAGGCCGTGTTGGTGAAGGCCGGGTCGTAAGCCATCAGGCCAAAGTCGTCGTCTGAGACCTTGATCTGGCGGAGGTCCATCGCCTTCACGGTTCCGTCGGTGACCTCGACCTCGTACGTCTGGCCGGTGCGGCTGTCGGTGATCGTCAGCGCGTCCTGGCCGGCGGTGGCCACGCCCCCGTCGGCTGCTTGCTCGGTTCGCTGCTCGGTGGCCATCGCTTCTCCTCGCTGAGGGAGTCGTGTCTCTTTCCTGCTCGCACCATCATTTTGTCAGTTGCGAACCGTCCGGCGGCACTTCTGGGAGGCTTCCCGCAACTTGGCCACCGAGGAGACCGCCGGCTCGGAGCGCAAGCGCAGCGCGCTGGCGCTGTTCGCGGGGCTCCAGGACCGTTACGACCTGCTCTCCGCGCTGCTCAGCTTCGAACAGGACCCACGCTGGCGCCGGGCGATGGTCGCCGCGGTGGACGCCGGCTCCCACCGAGCGCGTGCTCGACGTGGCCACGGGCACCAGGCCTGGTGGCTCGGGAGCTCGTGCGCCGCTACGGGTGCTCGGTGGTGGGGCTCGATCAGAGCGCCGAGATGCTCGCCGGGGCCAGGCGGAGGCTGGCGCGGGAGCCCGCGCTGGCCGGGCGGGTCGAGCTGGTCCAGGGCGAGGCCGAGCAGCTCCGCTTCGCGGACGCCGAGTTCGACCACCTCACCTTTACCTATCTGTTGCGCTATGTGGACGATCCCGGGGCGACGCTCGCGGAGCTTGCCCGCGTGGTCAGGCCCGGCGGGCGGATCGCCTCGCTCGAGTTCGGCCTTCCCGAGCCGCCCGTGTGGCGGTCGCTCTGGTGGCTCTACACACGGATCGGCCTGCCGGGCCTGGGCCGCCTGTTCGGCCGCGACTGGTACGAGGTGGGCCGCTTCCTGGGGCCGAGCATCGAGACCCTGTACGAGCGGTGGCCGCTGGAGCGCCAGCGGGAGCTGTGGGAGGGCGCCGGGATCTCGCAGGTGCGACAGCGGCGGATGAGTCTTGGTGGCGGGGTGGTCACTTGGGGCATCCGCGATGAGTGAGGCCGCCGACCGCCCCGCCTTCTACGCGCTCCGCGCGGGGGGATGGCGCGACTTGGTCACGCTCCTTCATCCGCCGTACACGGCCTGGCACCTGAGCTACGTGGCGCTCGGCGCCGCAGCGGCGCCCGAGCTTCATCCGGTGCGCCTCTGGGCGGCGCTCGGCGCCTTCTTCTTGGCGGTCGGGATCGCGGCCCACGCGCTCGACGAGCTGAAGGGCCATCCGCTGGGGACTCGGCTCTCAGACCGCACCCTCTGGGCGCTGGCCGCCGTGGGGCTCGGCGGCGCCGTCGCCATCGGTATCGCCGGCCTCTTCGTCGTCTCCGCCAGCCTCGCTCCCTTCGTGGCGGCCGGAGCCTTGGTGGTCCTGGCGTACAACCTCGAGCTGGCCGGCGGGCGCTTCCACACGGACTTTTGGTTCGCCGCCGCCTGGGGCGCCTTCCCGGCGCTGACCGGCTTCTGGGTCAACGCGCTCGGCATCCACTCGCTTGGCGAGGCGGCCGCAGGCGTCCTGGTGACGGCCGCCTGCTTCGGCCTCAGCGTCGCCCAGCGCCGCCTCTCGACCCCGGCGCGGGAGCTACGGCGCAGGACGATCGCGGTCAGCGGCGAGCAGCAACTCGCGGACGGCACCACCCGCGAGCTCACCGCCGCGCACCTCGCGGCGCCGCTCGACGGTGCGCTGAAGGCGCTTTCGATTGCCCTCCCGTTGCTCGCCGCGGCCCTGGTCGCGATCCGGCCAACTGCCCAACGACTGGACGATCGTGGAGTCCCAGGGGTACAAAAACGCCCACTCGGCGGTCTAGCCGGTGCCCAGTCCACTCGCCGGGAAGCTCGAAGTGGGTCATCGCGCGTAGCTGCTCATAGCGCTCTCCGATCTCGGGCTCCGTAAGGCGAGCAACGCGATCGGTGCCGAAGTCCTCGACATTGAATGATGCGAGTACGGTGCCGTGTGCGATCGCCCGACGCAGGGCTGCCTCGCTGGGACGCTCAGTCCCCTGCATGTCGAGATAGCCCAGGAAACCACCGGCGAAGCTGTCCCCGGCGCCGGTGGGGTCGCGGACGTCCTCGAGCAAGAGGCCGGGGAGGGCGAAGAAGCCGTCGGAGGTGAACAGCACCGCACCGTACTCGCCCCGCTTGGCGACCACGATTCGCGGGCCCATCTCCATCACCGCGCGGGCGGCGCGCGCCAGGTTCGGCTCCTCCGTGAGCATTCGGACCTCGGCATCGTTGAGCATCAAGCAATCGACCTCTCGGATGGCTGCGATCAACGCGTCGCGCGTGGTCTCTATCCAGAGGTTCATCGAGTCGAGCGCCGCCAGCCGGGTCGTGGCGCACTGGGCTCGCACCCGTCGCTGAAGGTCGGGCTGGATGTTGCCCAGGAACAGGACGTCCGCGCGCTTCGACGCCTCCGACAGCTTCGGCTCGAAGTCGGCGAACACGCCGAGCTGCGTGTCGTCGGTGTGGGCGACGTTGAGGTCGGCCTCGTAGTGGCCGCGCCAGGAGAACGTCTGGCCGCCGGCGACCCGCTCGATGTCGGTGACGTCCACTCCGCGCGCGCGGAGCAGCTCCAGGTGCTCTTCGCCGAAGTCGTCCCCCACCGGTCCCACCACGTGGACGTCGGTGAAGAAGCTTGCCGAGAGCGCGAAGTGCACCGCCGAGCCGCCGAGCATGCGCTCGCGCTCCCCGAACGGGGTGCGGACGGAGTCGAACGCGATCGAGCCGACCACTGTGAGCGACATGAGGCCGTGCATCCTAAGCGCGCGTCGATAGCTTTTCCCAAAGATGGAGGCGACCGCCCGGGCGAAACGACTCGAAGCGCGGGCCGCGGCCCCCGACTTCCACGCGATCGGCGACTACGGCTTCCTCTCCGATTGCCACACCGGCGCGCTGGTCGCCTCGGACGGGACGGTGGAGTGGATGTGCTTGCCCCGCTTCGACTCGCCGAGCGTTTTCGCCGCCCTGCTCGACCGCGGGGCGGGCGCCTTCCGGGTCGGCCCACGGGGCCTTCGAGCGCCGGTGGCGCGCCGCTACGTCCCCGGCACGAACGTGCTCGAAACGAGCTGGATGACCGACACCGGCTGGTTCGTCGTCCGCGACGCGCTGGCGCTCGCCCCGGCCGGCGAGGAAGATGGAACGGACACGCACGCGCGAGAGCTCGGGCCCCATGACGCGGAGCATCTGCTCATTCGCACGGTCGAGTGCGTGCACGGCAGCGTCGAGATCGAGACCGTCTGCGAGCCGGCCTTCGACTACGCCACCGAGAAGGTGGGCTGGAAGCTCGTCGATCGCGACGCTCTGATGGCCGATGCCAGCGGCGGCGGCGGAGACACTGCGCCTGCTCGGCGACATCCCGCTGGAGATCGAGGGATCGGTCGCCCGCGGCGCTCGAACGCTGGAGGCGGGGGATAGCTGCTTCTCCTGCCTCTCGTGGCGCGAGGAGCTCAGTGGCCCGAAGGACGCCGCGGACGCCGCCGCGCGAGTGGACTGCACCGCCCAGCTCTGGCGTCGCTGGCTCGAGGCGGGAACGTTTCCCGACCATCCCTGGCGCTGGACGCTCCAGCGCTCGGCGCTGGTGCTCAAGGGGCTGACCTACGAGCCGACCGGGGCGATGGTCGCGGCGCTGACGACCTCGCTCCCCGAGACGCCCGGCGGGGAGCGCAACTGGGACTACCGCTACACCTGGATCCGGGATGCGACCTTCACCCTCTGGAGCCTGCACGTGATCGGCTTCGACCAGGAAGCTCGCGAGTTCATGGAGTTCGTTTGCGAGCTCTTTCACGGGCGCGGCCCCGAGGCGCAGATCATGTTCGGGATCGGTGGCGAGACCGAGCTCACGGAGAAGACTCTCGACCACCTCTCGGGCTACGTCGGCTCGCGCCCCGTGCGGATCGGCAATGCCGCCTACAGCCAGCGCCAAAACGACGTCTACGGGGCCCTGCTCGACTCGATCTACATCCACTCCAAGACGCGCGAGGGCGTGCCCGAGGAGATGGCGCCGATCGTCTTCGAGCAGGCGGAGGCGGTCGCCTCCGCCTGGCACCTCCCCGACCAGGGGATCTGGGAGGCGCGCGGCGAGCCCAAGCACTACGTGTCCTCCAAGCTGATGTGCTGGGTGGCGCTCGACCGCGCCGCGCGGCTCGCCAGGGACCGCGACCGGAACGAGCTGGCGGAAAGCTGGCAGCAGGAGGCCGACGCGGTGCAGGCCGAGATCCTGGAGCGGGGGGTGAGCGAGCGGGGCGTCTTCCGCCAGCACTACGACACCGATGCACTCGACGCGTCGCTGCTGCTGATCCCGCTGGTCCGCTTCCTGCCGTCCGGCGACGAACGGGTGCGGGCCACGGTGCTGGCGATCGCGGACGAGCTGACCGAGCATGGGCTGGTGCTCCGCTATCGGGTCGACGAGACCGAGGACGGCCTCAGCGGCAAGGAGGGCACGTTCACGATTTGCTCCTTTTGGCTCGTATCCGCGCTGTCGGAGATCGGCGAGCGAAAGCTGGCGCGCGAGCTTTGCCAGCGCGTGCTGTCACACATGACTCCGCTCGGCCTCTACGCGGAGGAGATCGAGGCGCTCAGTGGCGCGCAGCTCGGCAACTTCCCGCAGGCCTTCACGCACCTGGCGCTGATCAACGCGGTCTCGCACGTGATCGCCGACGAGCAGCTGGGCGAGCGCGACGAGCCGAGCGCCGTGTTCACGGAGCTGCGGGCGGCGGGGGCAGCCGGCTGACCCCTCCCTACACTGCTCGCTCGTGAAAGCGATTCAGATCGAGGAATTCGGTGGGCCGGAGGTGATGCGGCTGACGGAGGTGCCTGACCCCGAGCCGGCCGAGGGCGAGGTCGTGGTGGAGGTGGCCCGGGCCGGCATCAACTTCGCCGACACTCACGTGACCCGCAACGACTACCTCGCCAACCAGGAGCTGCCGCTGATCCCGGGCGGGGAGATCGCCGGACGGACGCCCGACGGCAGGCGAGTCGCGGCGCTGCTGGCCAGCGGGGGATACGCGCAGAAGGTGGCGGTGCACGAGGCGGTCCTGGTGCCGGTCCCGGACCAGGTCTCGGACGAGGAGGCGGCCGCGCTGCTCCTACAGGGCCTCACCGCGCGCTGCCTGCTGCGGATGTCTGCCCGTCTCCAGGAGGGCGAGTCCGTGGTGGTCCAGGCCGCCGCCGGGGGCACCGGCTCGCTCGCAGTCCAGCTCGCGAAGCGGATGGGCGCCGGGCGGGTGATCGGCCTTGCCTCGTCCGAGGACAAGCGCGACCTGGCGCGCCGGCTCGGCGCCGACGCAGCGATCGATTCGCAAGCCGACGACCTGGAGGCAGCGATCCTGGAGGCGAACGAGGGCGAGCCGGTGGACGTGGTGCTGGAGATGAGTGGCGGCCAGTCCTTCGAAGCATGCCTGGGGGCACTGGCCCCGTTCGGCCGTCTGGTCACCTACGGGCTCGCCTCGCGCGAGCCGGTGGCGGTCCGCAACGTCGACCTGATGCGAACCAGCCGTTCGGTGATCGGGTTCTGGCTCATGCACCTCTTCCGCCGCCCGCAGGAGCTTCGCCAGGGGATCGCGGAACTGCTCGGGGCCGTGGCCGCGAAGGAGCTCGAGGTCGTGATCGGCGATGTGTACCCGCTGTCGGAGGTGCGCCGTGCCCACGAGGACATCGCCGGGCGGCGAACGCACGGCAAGCTGCTCCTCGATCCGAGCAGATGACGGCGCAGAGTCAGTGACCGCCTTTCGCAAGCTCGGGCTCTCGGACGAGATCGCCGAGGCCCTGGACGAGCTCGGCTACACGGACCCGACGGCAATCCAAGAGCAGGCGATCCCGAAGCTGCTCGCCGGTCACGACGTGATCGGCCAGGCGCAGACCGGCACCGGCAAGACCGCCGCCTTCGGGCTGCCGATGCTCCAGCACCTCGATCCGGGCTCCGGCGACACCCAGGCGCTGGTGCTCACGCCGACCCGGGAGCTCTGCATCCAGGTGACGCAGGCGCTTCGGGCCTACGCCGAGCACCTGCCCGTCGAGGTGATCGCCGTGTTCGGCGGCCAGGCCGTCCGGACCCAGCAGTCGAGGCTGCGCGGGGGCGCCCACGTTGTGGTGGCGACGGTGGGGCGCACACTGGATCTGATCTCGCGCGGCTCCCTCGACCTCGCAGCGGCGCGCTACATCGTGCTCGACGAGGCCGACGAGATGCTCGACCTCGGCTTCATCGACGAGGTGGAGCGCATCCTGCGGCTCAGCCCGTCGGGCAGGCAGACGTCGCTGTTCTCGGCCACGATCCCGCCGCCGATCGAGCGGCTCGCCGACCGCTACATGTACGACCCGGTCACGATCAGGGTGACGCCGAAGCAGATCACCGTGGACGCGATCGAGCAGGCCTACGTCGAGGTCGAGGCACGAAGCAAGGTCGACCGCCTGGTGGAGGTGCTCCGGGCCGAGGACCCGGAGCAGGCGATCATCTTCTGCCGCACGAAGATCGGCACCTCGCGGCTCGACAGAACGCTTCGCGACCGCGGCCTTCAGGTCAAGGCGCTCCACGGAGACCTGAGCCAGGGCCAGCGCGACGGCGTCATGCTCGCCTTCAAGGACCACCGGCTCCGGTTGCTGGCTGCGACCGACGTCGCCGCCCGCGGGCTCGACATCGAGCACGTCACCCACGTGATCAACTACGACGTCCCGGACACAACCGAGGGGTACATTCACCGGGTCGGCCGCACGGGCCGGGTCGGCCGCACCGGGCGCGCGATCACCTTCGTGACGCCCAAGCAGCGCGAGGAGATCCCTCGCATCGAGCGTGAGGCCCGGACCCGGATCGGCGAGTGGGAGCCGCCGGAGGAGCGGCTCGAGCACGCCCCGCGCCCGCGGCGGCGCGAGCACCGCCCCGCCGAAAGCGCCGGGCGGACCGGAAAGGGAGCGCCCGCCGACGCCTCCGTGAAGCTGTTCGTGAACCGCGGCAAGCGCAGTGGCATCGACGACGGGGACGTCCGCTGGGCGCTGACCGAGGGAGCGGTGATCCCCGAGGACGCAATCGGCTCGATCAGGGTGCTCGACCGCTTCTCGTTCGTCGAGCTCGACGCCAAGCACGCCGAGCAGGCGCTGGAGCGCCTCGAGGGCACCAAGCTGAAGGGAAAGCAGATCCGGGTCGAGTACGCCCGCGGTTAGCCCGGAATAACTCCGCCGGAAGCCTCGCCTTCGGCTCCGTTTACGGCGGGCGAGGGCCCGGGCCTGACCCGGCAGGCACCTCCGCAACTACCGCGACTCCGTCGCTAGCCCGAGCCAGTTTGCGCCCGGGCGGACTCGCCCTCGCGGATCAGGGTGCGCCAGTCTCTGACCCGGAAGAAGTAGAGGAGTGCCGCGAAGGCGAGCAGCACCGACCAGGCGGTGACGGCGAGCTGCTGGCCGACCGAGTAGGCGAGGACGATCGTGCGCGAGGTCCCTTCGAGCGTTGCCACCAGGAGCGCCTGCTGCGCGCCCGCTCCGCCCGGCGTGAACGGAAGCGCGCCGCTGATCGACTGGACGCTCATCACGAGCAGCACGTTCTGGATCGAGCCGCCGACGTGGAAGGCCTCGAGGAAGAGCCAGAACGAGGCGAACCGGCACAGCCACGCGACCCCCTGCCAGGCCGCGACCTCGCGCAGGTATCGGGTCGGCTCGCGAAAGATCGCCAATCCCTGCTTGACCCGCTGCCAAAAGGACTCGACGCGGCGGGAGAGGATCGCGACGAGCGCCACCACGCCGATCCCGATCACGGTAAGGGTCAGCACGAGCACCTCCGGATGGGCGGCCCAGAAGGTGATCTCGAAGGCGGGTAGGTGCGGAAGGCGCGGCGCGACGGGGCAGCAGTCCCTGCGTGATCGCGTAGAGCAGCACCAGCAGCCCGATCGCGATGTCGAACGGGCTCAGCACGGCGAACGACGAGATGATCGTGGGGTAGGAGGAGCGCTCCACGCTGCGCTTCGCCAGGACGATCTTCAACGCGTCGCCGCCGCGGGCGGGGAGGATGCCGTTCATGCCGGCGCCGACCAGGAACGAGGCCGCGATGCCGCTCTCCGAGACTCGAGACCCGGGATAGGCGGCGCGGAGCGCGTTCGCCCAGCCGTGTGCCCGGGCGAGCTGTAGCGCCAGGGAGAGGAGCAGGGCCGCGGCCAGGTACCCCCAGGCGATCTCGGCAAAGCTCTCGAAGAAGACCTGCGCCGCGTTCCAGAAGCGGTCGAAGCTCTCGCCGAGGTCCGGAGTGTCGATCACTGCGGCCACCGCCATAAGCTAGCCCCCCGCATGCTCGTGGCCGCCGTCCTCGCGATCGCGTACCTGATCCTGGAGCCCTCCAGCGCCGATCATGCGGCGCAGACGTTTCGCTCCGACCTGTTCGCCTCGCACGGCTTCCTGCTCTGGAACAACGACTGGTACGGGGGCCACTACCTGCCCGGCTACAGCGTCCTCTTCCCGCCGCTCGGAGCCGCCCTCGGGCCGCGGCTGGTTGGCGCCCTGGCCGCGGTGGCGGCTGCCGGGTTGTTCGGCGCCCTCGCCCGTCATGGTCACGGCGACCGCGCGCGCCTTGCGACCCTTTGGTTCGGGGCGGGCACCGCGACGATGCTGTTCTCCGGCCGCCTCACCTTCGCGCTGGGGATCGCGATCGGTCTGGGGGCATTGCTCGCCCTCCAAAGACGCCATCTCGTGCTTGCCGCCGGGCTCTCCGCGCTCACGGTTTGCGGCAGCCCGGTTGCCGGCCTCTTTCTGGCGCTCGCGGGCGTCGCCGTGGTGCTGGCCGGAGATCGGCGCGGGGGCGCGCTGGTCGCACTTGCGGCGTTCGGTGCGCTCGGCGCGCTGTCGCTCGCGTTTCCCACCGGCGGCGAGGAGCCATTCGTCTTCTCGGCCTTCATCGGGGTGCCCCTGCTCGCCGCCGCTGCCCTGTTGCTGCTGCCGGCCACCGAGCGCGTGTTGCGCTGGGGGGTGGCGGTCTACGCGATCGCCGCCCTCGCCGCCTTCGCGGTGGCGAACCCGGTGGGCGGGAACATGGCCCGCCTGGGTGCGCTCGCCGGAGGGCCGGTGCTGGCTCTGGGGCTGGCGGGGCGGCGGCCGGTGGCGCTCGCGGCGATCGCCCTGCCGCTGCTCTACTGGCAATGGGTGGCGCCAGTCCGCGACGTATCCGAAGCCGCCGGAGACCCGTCCGTGCACTCCTCCTACTACGAGCCGCTGCTCGCCGAGCTCGAGCGACGCACCCGAGGAATGGCCGGTGCGAGTGGAGATCCCGCCCACCGGCAACCGCTGGGAAGCCAACTACGTTGCCCCGAGGTTCCCGCTGGGTCGCGGCTGGCTGCGCCAGCTCGAGTCGGACGATCGCGACCTGTTCACCGACGGGAACCTGACCGCGGCGGCCTATCGGTCCTGGCTCGACGAGCACGGGGTCTCTTACGTGGCTGTCGCCGACGCCGAGCTCGACTACCTGGCCGAGGACGAAGCGGCCCTGATACGCGGCGGGCTGCCGTACCTGCGGGCGATCTGGAGCGACGAGGACTGGCGCCTGTACCGCGTGGAGGACGCCACCGGCCTCGTCTCTCGGCTGGACGACCCGGACCGCGCCGCGCCGGACGACCGCCTCACCGCGCTCGGGCCGGCGAGCTTCACGATCTCCGCCCGGGAGCCGGGCAGCTTTGCTCGTCCGCGTGCGCTATACGCGCTACTGGACGGTGACCGCCGGCGAAGCGTGCCTCGAGCGCCACGGCGACTGGACCGAGGTCGACGTTGGGCGCGCGGGGACGATCAGCGTCGCTGCCAGGTTCGGGCTCGACCGCCTGCTCGGACGTGACAGCGACAGGCAATGCTCGGCATAGCGCTCGCGCTCGGGTCGAGCGTCGCCTGGGGGATCTCCGACTTCCTCGGTGGCATCCAGAGCCGGCGAATCTCAGCACTCACCGTGTTGCTCGTCAGCCAACCGGTGGGACTCGTCCTGGCGCTGGTGGTCGCCCTGGCGGTCGGCGGCGATCCGCTGAGCACGCGCGACACCGCGATCGCCATCGGAGCCGGCGCCGCCGTGGTGCTCGCCCTCGGCGCCTTCTACCGGGCGATGGCGCTCGGCTCGGTCAGCGTGGTGGCGACGATCGGCGCACTCGGGGTCGTGGTGCCGATCGCCGGCGGCCTGGCCGCGGGGCGAGGAGCCGGCCGCGATCCAGGCGATCGGCGTGGTTGCCGGGGTCGTCGGCGTGGTGCTGGTGGCGCGCGAGCCCGATCCCGAGTGGCGCGCCGCCGGACGTGCCGCGGTCGGGCTGGCGGCGCTGGCGGCGCTCGGCTTCGGGACTTTCTTCCTCGCCGTCGACGAGGTCTCAGGCCGGGAGCCGACCTGGACCATCGTCGCGCTTCGCGCCGGTGGCGTCGGGACACTGCTGATCGCGGCCGCGTTCATGCGACCCTCGATGCGAATCGATCGCGCGTTGCTCCCCGCGCTGCTCGCGATCGGCTGCCTGGACGTGCTGGCGAACTCGCTGTTCGCGGTTGCCACCAATCACGGCCTCCTGTCGCTGGTCGCGGTCGCGGGCTCGCTCTATTCGGCGGTCACCGTGCTCCTCGCCCGTTTCGTGCTCGGCGAGCGCCTGGCGCCCATCCAGCGCGCCGGGGTGGTGACGGCGTTGGTCGGCGTCGCGCTTGATCGCGGGGGGCAGCTAGCTTCAGAGGCCCTGCTGGATCGCCGGCGGGACCTCGGCGGGCGCCGTGAAGCCCAGGAGCTCCTCCAGCCGCGCCACGGTCGCCGCCACGTCGCGGTGGAGGATCGCGGTCATGCCGACGGCCTCGGCCCCGTCGCAGTTCTCGCGCAGGTCGTCCACGAACACGCATCGCTCGGGCTCGACCGCAAGGTGCTTCGACGCCAGCAGGTAGATCTCGGGCTGGGGCTTGTGCAGGCCCACCTCGGCCGAGATCACCACCGCGTCGAACAGCTCCGCCAGCAGGGCGCGATCGTAGTGCGAGGTGCTCCACGAATTCGAGACCAGGCCGGTGCGAATGCCGCCGGCCCGCGCGGCGCGCACCGCGGCGACCATCGGCTCGCACGGCTTCATGCCGCGGAACATGCTGTCGATCAGGTCTGCGGCGTCATCCAGGCCAAGACGCTCCGCGAACCGGCGCTCGAACTCCTTCTCCTCGATTCGCCCGGTCTCGAGCTCGCGCAGCTCGGCGAGCGCCTCGGGGTCGTCGCGGAACAGGCGCCTCATCGAGTCCTCCGCCAGGCCCTTCTCACGGCAGAAGTCCGCGAAGCTGTCCCAGACCGACGTGGTGAGCACGCCGCCGAAGTCGATCAGGAGGCCGCTGTGATCGCGGTCGGCCCGCATAGGATTGGCGCTCATGGCCGACGAGGCTATCGACCAGCCGAACCTCGAAGCCTGGTTCGAGGAAAACGTCCGCGGGGCCACGCCGCCGCTCGACTTCGAGCGCATCTCAGGCGGCCATTCGAACCTCACCTACGCGGTTGGCGACGCAGCCGGCGGGCGCTGGGCGTTGCGACGCCCGCCGCTGGGCAGGCGCCTCGCCTCGGCGCACGACATGGCGCGCGAGCACAGGATCATCTCCGCGCTCCAGGAGACGGAGGTACCGGTGCCGCCGATCGCCGGCCTCTGCGAGGACGAATCCGTGAACGGCGCACCGTTCTACGTCATGGACTTCGTCGAGGGCCCGATCTTGCGCTCGCGCAAGGAAGCCGAGCGGAGCTTCGACGAGTCCCAGCGAGGCCCGATCGGCGAGCGCGTCGTGGACACGCTGGTCTCGATCCACGCGATCGACCCCGATCGCGTGGGGCTTGGCGAGCTGGGCAAGAAGCAGGACTACGTGGCCCGGCAGCTCCACCGCTGGCAGGGGCAGTGGGACAAGTCGAAGACGCGGGAGCTCCAGCTGATCGACGACGTCCACCGGCGCCTTGTCCGAGCGCATTCCCGATCAGGGGCCGGCGACGATCGTGCACGGCGACTACCGGCTCGACAACATGATTCTCACCGACGCCGGCGAGGTTGCAGCCGTGGTCGACTGGGAGCTCTGCACGCTCGGCGACCCGCTCGCGGACGTCGGCATGCTGATCGTCTACTGGTCCGAGGACGGCGACGAGCTGATGCCGCTGCTCGAGGCCCCGACCACCGCGACCGGCTTTCCCTTCGCGCGAGCAGGTCCGCGAGCGCTACGCGGAGCGCTCCGGGCGCGACCTGTCCGAGATCGACTTCTACATCGCGCTCGGCTGGTGGAAGCTGGCGATCATCCTCGAGGGCGTCTACTCCCGCTACGCGGCCGGCCAGTACGGCAAGCCCGAGGAGAGCATCGAGGGCATCGAGCGGTTCGCCGGGCCATCGTCGAGACGCTCGCTCAGGCAGCCGACGAGGCCGAGCGCCGCCTCTAGCCGGCGACCTTCGCGGGCTGGGCCGTCGCCGCTTCGCCCTCGGTCTCCTTCGCCCAGCGATGCAGCTCGCGGCGGGCGATCACCATCTTGTGGACCTCGTCGGGTCCGTCGGCGACCCGCAGCATGCGGCTGAAGCGCCACATCCAGGCGAGGGGGGTGTCGTCGGACATCCCGAGCGCGCCGTGCACCTGGATCGCGCGGTCGAGCACGTCCATGACCACGTTCGCGGCCACGACCTTGATCATCGAGATCGCCTGGCGGGCCGCCCGCTTGCCCTCCGTGTCCATCTGCCAGGCGGCGTTGAGGGTCAGGAGTCGCGCCTGGTCCACCTCCATGCGCGATCGAGCCACGAAGTCCTGGATGAACTGCTTCTCGGCGAGCTTGCCGCCGAACGTCTCGCGCTCGTTGGCGCGGCGGCACATCAGCTCGATCGCACGCTCCGCGGTCCCGATCGCACGCATGCAGTGGTGGATGCGGCCGGGGCCGAGCCGGTCCTGGGCGATCACGAAGCCGCCACCGCGCTCGCCGAGCAGGCTCGAGGCGGGCACGCGGCAGCCCTCATACCGAATCTCGCAGTGGCCGGGGCCGCCGGCGTGGCCCATCACCGAGACCGGCCGGACCAGGTCGAAGCCGGGATTGTCGGTGGGGACCAGGATCATGCTCGCCCGCGCGTAGGGATGGGCGTCGGGCTCGGTGACGCACATGACGATCGCGACCGAGGCCCCCACGGCGCCCGAGGTGAACCACTTGTGGCCGTCGATCACCCACTCGTCGCCGTCGAGGTCGGCGCGCGTCTGAAGCGTCGTCGGATCGGAGCCCGAGACCTCGGGCTCGGTCATCGAGAAGCAGCTTCGGATCTCGCCATCCAGCAGCGGCTGCAGCCACTCCTGCGCGCTGCTCGCCGGTGCCGTGCTCGGCGAGGATCTCCATGTTGCCCGTGTCCGGTGCGGAGCAGTTGAACGCCATCGGGGCCACCGCCGGGCTGCGACCCATCTCCTCGCAGAGCAGGCCGTACTCCCAGTTGGCCAAGCCGGCGCCGTAGCGCTCGTCCGGCATGAACAGGTTCCAGAGGCCCTCCTGGCGCGCCCTGGCGCGGATTTCGACCAGGATCTCCGGGTAGGGCCGGCCCGCGCCGACCTCCTCGTCGAGCGCCCGCATCGCCTCGAGCTCGACCGGATAGACGTGCTCGTCCATGAACGCGCGCACCCGGCCCCGAAGCTCCTCCACCCGGGGCGTGATCTCGAAATCCATCGCCCCGGAGCCTAGTGGAGCTTAGCCTGGGCTAGGGACGAAGTCCCGGTAGCTCGTGCGACCTGCCGGGTCAGGCCGGCGCCCGGGCGCCGCCGAGGGCGGCAGGCGCCAGCCGACGCTCGACGCCGGGACTTGCATGTCCCGAGGCCTCGACGGTTGATGTGCCTAGCTGGCGGCCGCGGGCGCCTGTCGGGTCGCCTCGACTTGCGCTTTTTTGCCCGGCGGTGAATGCCGATCTGCATCGCGAACATGGCGCCGAGCGTCACCGCCGCCACGCTGAACGACGGGATCACGACTGAGAGCGGTGGCTTCTCCTTGGCGATCAGGGTGATCGCTGCGGCGATCATCACCGTGCCGAGCGCGAGCCGCAGGAACCCCTGCGGCACCCTCACCGCCAGGTGGGCGCCGAGGAGCACTCCAGGGATGGAGCCGAGCAGGATGTTCCCGGCCAGCCCGAAGTCGACGTTGCCGCCGACCCAGTGAGCGAGACCGGCCGCCCAGAGCAGGATTGCGGCGTGGTAGACGTCGGTGCCGACCACGCGCTGCGGCGTGAGGCGGAAGCCAACGATGAGCACGATGGCGATCACCGTGCCGCTGCCTGCCGAGGTGAGGCCGATGACGAAGCCGGTCGTCGCCCCGGTGACGATCGCGCCGACGATGTGACGGCGGTACAGATGCATCGCGGAGCGCTCGGGAATCACGTCGCGGAACAGGGTGCCCCGGATCAGCGTCGCGATCCCCACGACCAGCAACGCGGCTCCCAGCATTCCCAGGACGAGGCGGTTCACCTCGTCCTCGCCGTAGCTTTTCTGGAGCACCTCGATCAACCAGACGCCCCCGATCGCAGAGGGGACGCTGCCGACCGCCAGCCAGAAGGCGATCCCGCGGTGCACCGTCCCGTGCTTGAGATGGCGCCACCCCCCGGCCGTCTTGGTGACCGCGCCGTACAGGATGTCCGTGCCGACCGCGGTCACCGGCTGCACGCCGAAGACCAGGATCAGGAGCGGCGTCATCAGCGAGCCGCCGCCCATCCCGGTCATTCCGATGAGCAGGCCCACGCCAAAGCCGAAGATGACGATGGCTGGATCCATTGAACCTGCCGAGTTTGACTACCGGACGTGCCAGGCGTCCGGGTCGGCGACCAGCTCGGCGATCGGGTCGGGCAGCTCCCCGGTGATCAGGTCGGCGAGCGTGACGGTCTCCAGCACCGCCCGCAGGTTGGCCCGCACCGCGACCCAGACGTCGCGCAGACGTTCGGCCGGGCCCGGATAGTGGGTGGATTCCGGGGCCGAGTCCTGGATGTTGGCGAGCGGGCCCTCGACGGCACGGATCACGTCGGCGAGCGTGATCGTCTCCGGCTTGCGGGCGAGCCAGTATCCGCCCCGGGCGCCGCGGCGGGTGCGCACCAGGCGCGCGTGCTTGAGCTCCAGCAGTATGTGCTCCAGGAACTGGAGCGGGATGTCCTGAGCCTCGGAGAGCTTCTCGCCCTTGACGGGCTCCTCGTCGGGCGCGGCCGCCAGCTCGAGCGCGGCCCGCAGGGCGTAGTCGGCTTTGGCGGAAATCCTCACTTCGTCACAATGGCGCGTCTCTGAGCGCGAGGCTCAGAAAGGGCTAGGTGGGAGCGCGAAGCATTGCTCGATGATCGACCTTCAGGCACACTCGACCGTATCGGACGGGCAGCTCGAGCCGTCGGCGGTTGCGACCGCGGCGGCCGCCGCGGGCGTCACCGTGATGTCGCTCACCGATCACGACGCGGTGGCGGGCGTTGCGGAGGCGATCGCGACGGCGCAGCAAGCGGGAATCGAATGCGTGCCGGCGGTCGAGATGTCGTGTGTCCACACCTACTCCGACGATCTGCACATGCTCGGCTACTGGGTGGACACCGAAGCGATCGCTCCCGCCTGCGATCGCGCCCAGGCGGAGCGCGCGGAGCGTGCGCGAGAGATCATCGAGCGGCTCAACGCCCACGGGGTCGAGGTCAGCTTCGAGGCCGCCCTCGCCGAGGCGGGCGCCGCGGACTCGATCGGCCGTCCGCACATCGCCCGGGCCGCCGGCGCGGGCCCGGACCTTGGCCCCTTCTTCGAGGAGTATCTGGTGCCCGGCGCCAAGGCCTTCGTGCCGCGGCGCTGGCCGAGCGCCGAGGAGGCAGTCGAGCTGATCCACACAGCCGGCGGTGTGGCCGTGGTGGCCCATCCCTACTGGGACGTTTCCGAGCCCGGCCAGGTGCGGGACCTGGTGGAAAGCCTCAAGGGCGACGTCGGGCTGGACGGGATCGAGACCTTCTACCCACCCCACACGAAGGCGCAGACGGCGCACTGCCTGGAGCTCTGCCGGGAGCTCGACCTCGTTCCCACCGGCTCCTCGGACTTCCACGGCCCCACCCATAAGACCTTCGCGCGGTTCGGCGCTTACGACACCTACGGCCTGGGCGAGCCGGCGGTCCCGCAGCGCCCGTAGGCGCTACTTCGCAGCTGGGATCAGGCCCCGCTCCTCGAGGTAGTCGAGGATCTGCTGGGCCGATTCCTCGGGAGACTGGCTCTCCGTTTCGATCACCAGCTCGGGGTTCTCCGGGGCCTCGTAGGGGTCGGAGACTCCAGTGAACTCCTTGATCTCGCCGGACCGGGCCTTCGCGTACAGGCCCTTGACGTCGCGCCTCTCGCATTCCTCCACCGACGCCTTCACGTACGCCTCGATGAAGTAACCGTCCATCTTCGCCCGCGCCTCGTCGCGAATCTCGCGGTAGGGCGAGATCGCCGCCGTGATCACGGGAACGTCGTTGCGGGCCAGGAGCGAGGCGACGAACGCCACCCGGCGGATGTTGGTGTCCCTGTCCTCCTTCGAGAATCCCAGCCCCTTGGACAGGTTCTGGCGGACGATGTCGCCGTCGAGCACCTCGAGCTTCGAGTCGCGCTTTCGCAGCTCCTTGACCAGGACGTTGGTGATCGTCGTCTTGCCGGACCCGGAAAGCCCGGTGAACCAGAGGCAGAATCCCTTCTCACCCGCCATCGGCCGCTTCCTCCTTCTTGTAGGCGTCGATCAGGATCTCGGCGACCTCTTCCCTGGTGAACTCGTGTGGTGGGGTCTCGCCGCGCGACAGCATCTCTCGCACCTTTGTACCGGATAGGAACAGGTGCGACTCCTGCGGGTGGGGGCAGGTCTTGTCCGAGGCCATGCCCTCGCACTGGTGGCACCAGAACGTGTGCTCGAAGAACAGGGGCTGGATCCCCAGCTCACCGATGTCGATGTCGTCGAAGATCCGCTGCGCGTCGTAGGTGCCGTAGTAGTCGCCGACCCCGGCGTGGTCGCGACCGACGATGAAGTGGGTGCAGCCGTAGTTGCGGCGGATGATCGAGTGCAGCACGGCCTCCCGGGGCCCCGCGTAGTGCATCTTCGCCGGGTTGACGCCGAGGATCACCCGCTCCGGATGGTAGTAGCGCTCCATCAGGACCTCGTAGCAGCGCATCCGCACGTCGGCGGGGATGTCGCCGGCCTTCGTCTCGCCGATCAGGGGATGCAGGAAGAGCCCGTCGGAGACCTCGAGCGCCGCCTTGGTCAGGTACTCGTGGGCCCGGTGGATCGGGTTCCGGGTCTGGAAGGCGACGATCCGCTTCCAGCCGCGGTCGGCGAACGCCTGCTTCGACTCGGCCGGCGTCAGGTAGCGGCGCTGGAAGGCTTCCTCGTGGTCGGGCAGGGCCTCGACCTCGATCGGGCCGGCGAGGCAGCGCGAGCCCTCGCGGCGAATCGCGGCCACGCCGGGATGCTCGTCGTCGGTCGTCAGGTAGACGAGCTCTGCCTCCTTGTCGACCTCGCGCTCGAAGACCTCCTCCACGGTCAGGCGTCCGAGCGCCTTGCCGTTTGGGGCGCTGAGCGCGACCGAGTCGCCGACCGACGCCTCGAGGTCGGTGGCGAGGGTGATCGGGATCGACCAGATCTCGCCGCTCTTAAGGCGCATCTTCTCGCACACCGAAGCCCAGTCCTCGGAGCCCATGAAGCCCCGAAGCGGCGCGAACCCCCCGTTTGCGAGCAGCTCGAAGTCGGAGGCCTGGCGTGGGCTCAGCTGCAGCGCCAGGCCGGTCTGCTCGCTACCCATTCAGACCGCACTCCGAGCGCTCCGTGCCGGCCCAGCGGCCCGAGCGAGGGTCGCCGTTCGCGTCCGGCACCGACGTGCACGGCATGCAGCCGATGGAGGGATAACCCTCGTCGTGAAGCGGGTTGTATGGCACGTGGTTGTCATTGATGTGGGCCCAGACCTGCTGGTCGGTCCAGTCCACCACCGGGTTCAGCTTCCAGCGGTCGAAGCGCTCGTCCCAGCCGAAGCGGGCCGCCCCGGCACGGGTCTTCGAGTCGAGCCTGCGAACCCCCGAGACCCAGCAGTCGATGCCCTCGAGTGCCCGGTGCATGGTCTCGACCTTTCGGGTCGCGCAGCACTCGTCTGACTCGCGCCACAGATTAGCTTCCCACCGCTCGCGAAGCCCGGGCGGGTTGGCCTGAACGAACCGCTCGAACTCGATCCCATAGTGCTCGGCAAGCGCGTCGCGGGTGGCATAGGTCTCGGGGAAGAGCAGTTCGGTGTCGAGGTAGAAGAAGCGAGCCTGCGGATCGATCCCATGTGCGATGTCGATGATCACCGAGCTCGTCTTCTGGAACGAGACCGCGAAGCCGAGCCTCGGGCCGAACGTCTCGATGGCCCAGGCGATCGATTCGGAGGCGCTGAGCTCCTCGAGCTCCGCGGAGATGCGCTGCGGATCCACTGCTGCGCCGTTGATGGTCAGGAGGCGTTCGCTGCGGCCGTTGCCGTTCGTGCCGTTCCGTGAGGCGACCTCGAAGTCTTCGTGCAGCGGTCGGGGCCGGGTAGCCACCGCCTGGAGCTGTCTGGATGCGGCCATCAGACGGCGCACTCTCCCTCGCCACGCTCGACCTTGTAGGGCTCGGAGCGGTTCCAGTCGATGAACTGGTCGAGCGTCTCCAGCCCGAACTCCACCGGCATCGACAGGTCCTTGACCTGGGCCTCGAACTGGTCCGTCCCGATCCTCTCGACGAAGTCGTTGAACTCCTCGCCGTCGTGGCGCTCGGACTCGTAGAAACGCACCCAGCGCTCCACCGCGTCCGGGACGCGCTTCGCCGGCAGCCGGGCCTTGAGGCGGTGGCCGTACACGACCTCGCCGCCCTCGTAGTTTCCCGCGAGGTGTGCGATGTAGGCGGGGATCTGGCGCTCTCCGATCTTCAGCGAGGCGCCGGTGAAGCCGATGTTGGCGATGTGGTGCTGGGCGCAGCCGTTCGGGCAGCCCGACATCTTGACGTGGATTCGCTTGATCAGCGGATCGTCGATCTTCATCGACTCGAGTCGCTCCTGGACCACCTGGTTGAGGCCCATCGAGCTGGTGATCCCGAGCTTGCAGCTGTCGGTGCCGGGGCAGCTGACCACGTCGGTGATCTCGCGGGGGCCGGTGCCGTCGAGACCCAGCGGGCCGAGCCGCTCCCAGACGTCATAGACCGACTCGTCGCGCACCCAGCGCAGGACGAGGTTCTGCTGCACGGTGGTGCGGGCGTAGCCGCCGCTGAAATCGCGCATGATCGCGGCCAGGCCGCGCAGCTGCTCGGGGGTCAGGTCGCCGCGGGTCACCTTGACCTCGATCGCGCTGAACCCCTCCTGGCGCTGCGGCTTGACGTTGGCCTCCATGAAGCCGTCGAAGGCCGAGCGGTCGCCGTTCGGGCTGCCGTAGGTGCCGGGCGGCGGGGGCGCCTTCGCCTCCTCGTCGTCGATGAGCTTGAGTCGCTCGACGTCGAAGTCGCGCTCGTCGACCCAGTCGCCACGGAGCTCCTCCTCGACCATCTCGCGGAAGGCGTCGATGCCGATCTTGTCGATCAGCACCTTGATCCTCGCGCGGGCGCGGTTCTCTCGCAGCCACTCCTGGCGGTCGAAGATGCGCCAGCAGGCTTCGGCGACCTTCAGGTAGTCGCCGTTTTCGAGCTCGACGAACTCATACAGGGTGGGGGCGATCCGGGGCATGATCGAGGTGCCGCCGCCGACCCGGATCTCGACGCCGCGCACGCCGTCGCGCAGGCGGGGGATGAAGCCGATGTCGTGGATCCCGGTTATCGCGACGTCCTCGTCCGTGGCCGTGAACGCCGTCTTCACCTTGCGCGGCATCAACTGGGTGACCGGGTGGCGGACGAAGTAGCGGACATAGGCCATCGCATAGGGGGTGATGTCGAAGAGCTCACCCTCGGTGATCCCGGCCCAGGGGTCGCCGGTGACGTTGCGGATCGTGTTGCCGCAGCCCTCGCGTGAGGAAAGCCCGGCGTCGGAGATCTCGCGGATGAACTTCGCCGCGTCGGGGAGGGGAATGTGGTGGATCTGGATGTTCTCGCGCGTCGTGATGTGGCCCTTGCGCAGCGGGGCGTAGCGCTCGATCGCATCCGCGAAGGCCTCCATCTGCTCGGGGCTGACGCCGCCCAGCGGCAGCTTGACGCGGATCATCTGCACGTCGGGCTGGCGCTGGCCGTAGACGCCCTGCTTGAGGCGAAAGCCGATGAACTTGTCCTCCGGCACGTCGCCCCGCATGAACCTGCCGGCCTCGGTGTCGAAGTCGTCGAATTCCCGCTCGATGATCGGGATCACGTGGCCGGGGACGTCCTCGTAGACCTCCGGGTTCTCGAGCGAGCCGACGCGTCCCTTGCCGCCCTGGTCCTTGTGGCTGACTTTCAGCTCGTGCTCGGCGGTGACGCGCTCGGCGACGGATTCGGCCGCTGACGCCTGCTCCACGGCTGTGGGCTCCATCGGGTCAGTATTACACAAATCCTGACCGGGTTTAGGGCATTTAGCCCACGCTTGTCAACCGGGGCTAGTCGACGTCGGTTCCCTCGATCAGGAAGGCGACGCGCACGTGGGCGCGGTACTCGTCGAGGTTGTCGCCCCGGATGCCGGTGCTGACGATGTCGACTGCGCGGATGTTCCGCAGCGACGACTGCGCCTGCTTCAGCGCCTGCGACGCCGCGTCGTCGGTGGACGTCTTCGAGCTTCCCACGAGCTCGATGATCTTGACTACGGCCACTCTGTCCTCCTGTTCGTCGGGTTGTGGCCGATGTTCTATAGGGAACGGGGCCGCGGGGCAAGCGGCGTGGCCTATCGGCGCTGGTCCTGGGCGCTCTAGCCGGATGCTTCCGGCGGGCTCGGGATAGACCCCCACGCGCGGCCGCCCAGATCGCGGGCCGAAACGCCTTCGGTTAGCGCGGCGCGTTGCCAGCGGCTGCCGGGCAGGCCGCCGGCGGATGGCGCCGGCGCGGTCTCGGCGAGGAACTGCTCCATCGCCGCCACGATCGCGGCCGCCTCGCCGTCGGAGGCAGGCTTGGTCAGCAGCTCGATCCGGGGCCGGGGTGGATGGCGCTCGCCGTTCTTTCCCATCTCGTCGCCGGACTCTAACCTCACGCGCGGTGGCCGAGATCCCGGTACTCGACGCGGACGCTGTGCTGGCGGCGGTCAGCCCCGCGGAGGCGATCGAGCGGACGCGGCTGGCCTTCGAGCGGCACGCCGCGGGCGAGTGGGCGATGCCGCCGAAGGTCTATCTGGACTCGCCGCCGAACGGCGACTTTCGGGCCATGCCCGCGCGCGGCGACGGCTTCGCCCTGCTCAAGTGGGTGACCTCGTTTCCGCGGAACTCCGAGCGCGGCCTGCCGGTCGTCACCGGGGCCCTGCTGCTCTCCGACGCCGGCACCGGCGAGCTGCGGGCGATCATGGATTGCGCCTCGATCACCTCCCTTCGCACCGGCGCGGCCGCTGCCGTGTCGGCGCAGGTGCTTGCTGCCGACGGCGCGAGATCGATCGGCCTGATCGGCTGCGGCGTGAACGGCGCCTGGGCGGCTCGGTGCCTCGCCGCCGCCGGCTACGGAATCGGAGTCTGCGCGGACACCCGCACGGAGCTCGCCGAGGCGCTCGCCACCGAGCTCGGCTGGGACGTGGGCGATCGCGCCAGGGCCGCCGCCCAAGACGTGGTGGTCACGGTCACCCCGGGCGCCGAACCGGTGATCTTGGCTTCGGATCTGCGGCCCGGCCAGCACCTCGCCGTGCTGGGCGCGGACGCGATCGGCAAGGCCGAGGTGGAGCCGGCCGCGCTGGAGCGCTGCCGGCTGTTCTGCGACGAGTGGGAGCAGGCGGCCGGGGGCGGCGAGCTGGCCGGCGCGGTGGCGACAGGCGTGGTGAGCCGGAAAGACGTGACCCAGCTCGGGGAGGTGATAGCGGGCCGCGCCGAGGGCCGGCGCTCGGACGACGAGCTGACGCTCTTCGACTCCACGGGCCTGGCGATCCAGGACCTCGGTATCGCCACAGCCGCCTACGAAGCGTGGCGTCAGGGGACGATCGAGGCGGCCGAGGTCGACCTGTAGGAGCCTCGGCGTCAGCGACCGCTGAGGCCGCAGACCGTGACCGGCTCGCTCGAGGCCACGATCACGCGCCACGGTTGCGCCAGCCCGGCCGCGGGGAGGCGAAGAGTCCCGAAGCGCGCCCGCTCGGGACGATCGAGCTGAGCCAAGGGGGGCGCGAACCGACCGACCAGGATCGCCGTCTTGCTGATATCGGGGGTGGCCAGCAGCAAGCCCTCGCTGGGCGGTGCCAGCTCGGCGAGCTCCGGGACCGTCGGGGGCGCCTCCCCGCGAAGGGCCCACCTCAGGGTCATCTCGCTGGACGGGTTCGGGTTCAACGGAACGGTGGCAGGGGCCGCCCCATTGGCCGGGCGGCTGGCCTGCAAGCGCAGGCACCCGTGCCGGCGGGCCACTCGTGCCCCGAGCTCTTGAACCACGCGTGGCAGCGGGCCAGCCGCTCCCCGTTCCCGGACGGGGTGGAGCGCCACACCGAAGGATCCGGCCAGCGCGGCATCAGCCGCCTGGCGAACCGGCAGAGAGGCGGCCGCGAGCTCCGCGACCGGCTCGGTCACGGATCCGTACCGGGCGGCGGCATCCGCGTACTCGCCGGCAGTGGGGGCGAAGGCGCTGGGCTTGAAGTCCTCCCGCAGGCTGGACCCGGCCATCTCGTACACCGTGTATTGCGCGAGTGCCCTCTGGGAGTCGAGGCGCGCCGTCGCGCCGCCATCCCTGAGCCGGTCGACGTTGTAGGCGAGCCCGAGCGCGAGCACGCCCGTGAGCACCAGTGCGGCCCAGCCGCGCACCCGGGCGGCACCCGCCATCTCCGTAAGCAGCAGCAGGAAGAGAACGCCCTCCGGATAGAGGTACCTGACCTCTTCGGGCGAGCGCAGCCACCCACCGGGCGATAGACGGGTGGCTACCAGCACGACGACCAACGCCGCCAAGGCGGCCCAGAGGCTCGCCGGGACGCGGCCTCGCCGGATCACCAGGAGGACGACCAGCGAGGCGAACAGCGCGGCGGCGACGATCTGGGCGATGGCTTGGTCGAAGGTGGGTTCGTCGAGGACGCCGGCCAGGCCGGAGACGGCCGCCGTGATGGAGGTCCAGGAGTCCACGGCGAAGTGGACGACGTCGATCGGGCGGGTCGGGAAGACCACGGCCGTGCTGGGGGCGCGCAGGAACAGCCACCAGGCGCCGAACACGGCAGCCGGGACGAGGAGCAGCCAGGCGCTCCGCCACGACCAGGGCCAGGGGCGGAAGGCGACCAGGACACCGGCCGCGGCGAGGAACGAAAGCCCGACCGGATGCGAGGCGACAGAGGCCGTCAGCAGGGTCGCGGCGACGATGTCCCCACGACGGTTGCGCTTCTCGAGCGCGATCAGGGCGCCGAGGCCGGCCGCGACGAGCAATCAGCGACGGCAGGCGGAGCGGGGTGATCATCGTTTCCCAGCCGGAGCCGAAGAAGAGCAGGAGAACGGTCGGGGGAACCGCGAGCAGGTCGCCGACACGGCGTCGGGCCAGTACGAAGAAGAGGCCCGCGCAGAGCAGCACGAGCGCCGTCGCCACGAGCATGTACGGGAGGCCGGTCGCCAGGCCGAAGGCATGGAACAAGGCGTGGTAGATGAGAAGCGGCAGGGCGATGAAGTACTTGTTGGGCGGCGACTGCAGCACCGCATCGTCGAAGGGCTGGCTCGCCAGCCGCGCGGCGTAGCCGAGCGCCTCTCCCTGGATGGCCTGGTCCCTGCCCCAGTAGAGCAGCGCCAGGGCCGACACGGCCATGGCCACCCCCACCAGCGCGAAGGCGATCGTTCGCGGGGTGAAGCGGGCCGTCGTCATGCGCCGCATACACGCAGCCCGCGCTCGGGAGTTCACCCACAGGGTCCAGGGGAGGGGGGAGCTGTCCGGGGGGATCCTGAGGTGGGCGGCGCGTGAATCCCGGAGCGGCTGGAGGGGAACCGCCGGCAGCGAGAAGAATCGGCTGATCCCGAGCTCCTGCCTCGAGCCGCTAAGCCAAACCCCTCCTGGAGGCAGGACGATCGCGGCCCTGAGATCCGACCGTTTCGAGGCAGAGAGGCGAAGGCACGAGCCGCTGGTCCTCGCTGTCCCCTCGCCGAGGGTCTTGACGGTGGGCCTGAGCCCGGAGGCCGATGGCGGTTCCGGCGAAGCCGGCCGAAGCCGCAGTCCGAGCCCGCCCGCCAGGACCAGGTCGGCGGCCTGGCCCGCCGGCGTGGCGGCGAGCTCCTGTGGCGAGTCGGCGGGAGACCCGAAGTCCCGGGCGATCACGAAGTACTCGCTGGCCCGCATCGCCCAGCCGAACCCGCCGGCGCCAGGCGTTGTGACCGCCTCCGGCGTCCATCCGAACACCGCAAGCTGGGGGCCGAAGGGAAGTAAGTCCGGAGGCGCGTGCGCGCCCGCCAGCTCGAGGGCGCCGAGCTCGGCCTTGATCGAGTCCGACCTGGCTCGCAGCTGCTCTGCGTTGGTTCGCAGATCGGCCAGGTTGGAAACGAGGCCTGCCGCCAGCACTCCGGTGACGGCCAACGTCACTCTCCGGGAGAGCCGCGCCACGCTTCCAACCTCGACCAGCAGCAGCAGCAGCAGGATCGCCTCCGGGTAGACGTAGCGCTGCGTCTCCGGGGTGCGCGCGAAGCTCACCGGGAGCGATCGCCGTGCTGGCGAGCAGCACGGCGAGGGCGACCAGCATCGCCCAGAACCCTGGCGTCAGCGGCTTCGATCGCCGGACCAGCGCCACGGCGACGACGGCGAGCAGCAGGCCGAGGGCGATCCAGCCGAGCGCGCTGTCGTAAGCCGGACCGGTGATCAGCCCGGAGACCCCGGACACGTCCGCGGTGAGCGAGACGAGCGACTCGCCGATGAACGAGGCCACGTCGCTCAGCCTGTCGACGGCGGGGTTGGTGGCGCCGGACTGGCTCTGCGTCAAGGACAAGGTGCCGAACAGGGCCAGCGGGGCGACGAACACCCACGATCTGCGCCAGCGCTCCGGCGATGGCCGGAACAGCACGAACACGGCCGCGGCGGCGGCGAACGCGGCGGCCTCGGGGTGTGAGACCAGCGAGATGCCGAGCAGGAGGCAGGCAACGACGTCGCCACGCAGGGTTCGGCGGTCCAGCGCCACCAGCATTCCCAGCCCGGCCGCGATCGCGATCAGGCTCGGGATCCGGAGCGAAGTCACGACGACCTCCGACGCCGAGCCGAAGAACAGCAGCAGGATCGTCGGGGGACGGCCAAGAGCGCGCCCACCCGGCGCCGGGCAAGCACGAAGAAGAGGCCGGCGCAGAGGATCACCAGCGCGATCCCGACCACCCGGTACGGCGCGTAGGAGCCGATCCCGAACGTCTCGAACAGCCCCCTGTAGAGGAGCAGCGGCACCGGCATCAGGTACTTGTCGGGCGGGGGATGGAAAAGCGCGTGACCGAGTGACTGATGGCTGAGGCGAATCGCGTAGTCCCACTCGTCCCCCTGCAGCGTCTGACCGCGGCTCTCGTACCCGAGGACGACCGCTGAAACCACCATCGCCAACCCCACCGCGAGCAAGGCCAGGGTCGAGGGGGCGAGGCGCGAGAAGCCGGTTCGCACGTACGCCCTACAGGGGGATGTTGCCGTGCTTTCGCTTCGGCTGCTCGACCCGCTTGGTCTGCAGCGTGCGGAGGGCACGGATCAGCTTCGGACGCGTCTCGTGGGGGACGATCACGTCGTCGATGTAGCCCCGCTCGGCCGCCGAGTAGGGGTTGGCGAATCGCGCCTTGTAGTCGGCGATCAGCTTCTCGCGGCGCTCGTCGGGCGTCGGGGAGCTCTGGATGTCGCGCCGGAAGATGATGTTCACCGCTCCTTCGGGGCCCATCACCGCGACCTCCGACGTCGGCCAGGCGAAGTTGAAGTCGGCCAGCATGTGCTTGGAGGCCATCACGTCGTACGCCCCCCCGTAGGCCTTGCGGGTCACAACGGTCAGCTTCGGCACGGTCGCCTCGGTGAAGGCGTAGAGCAGCTTCGCCCCGTGGCGGATGATCCCGCCCCACTCCTGCGAGGTCCCGGGCAGGAACCCCGGCACGTCGGTGAAGGTGATCAGGGGGATGTTGAAGGCGTCGCAGAAGCGCACGAAGCGCGCCCCCTTGACCGAGGAGTCGATGTCGAGCACGCCTGCCAGGTGCCGCGGCTGGTTGCCGACCACGCCGACCGGATAGCCGTCGAGGCGGGCGAAGCCCACCACGATGTTCTGCGCGTAGTGCTCGTGGACTTCGAAGAACTCGCCGTCGTCGACGGTCCGCGAGATCACGTCACGCATGTCGTAGGGCTTCGAGGGGTCGTCCGGGACGATCGTGTCGAGCGCCTCGTCGGCGCGATCGGGATCGTCGTAGGGCTCGACCCGCGGCGGCATCTCCAGGTTGTTGAGCGGCAGGAAGGACATCAGGAACCGCACGTCCTCGAGGCACTGGTCCTCGTTCTCGGCGGCGAAGTGGGCCACGCCGGACTTCGTGTTGTGGGTCATCGCCCCGCCCAGCTCCTCGAACGTCGGCTCCTCGCCGGTGACCGTCTTGATCACGTCGGGGCCGGTGATGAACATGTGCGAGGTCTCCTTGACCATGAAGATGAAGTCGGTCATCGCGGGCGAATAGACGGCGCCGCCCGCGCACGGCCCCATGACCAGGCTGATCTGCGGGATCACCCCCGAGCACTGGACGTTGCGCACGAAGACGTCGCCATAGGCGCCCAGCGAGACCACGCCTTCCTGGATCCGCGCCCCGCCCGAGTCGTTGATGCCGATCACCGGCGCGCCGATCTTGGCGGCCAGGTCCATGACCTTGCACATCTTGTCCGCCATCACCTCGCCGAGCGAGCCGCCGAAGACGGTGAAGTCCTGTGAGAAGACGACCACCGGCCTTCCGTCGATCGTTCCCCAGCCCGTTACCACCGCGTCCCCCCAGGGCCGGCGCTTCTGCATCTCGAACTCGTAGGTGCGGTGGCGGACGAAGGTGTCGAGCTCCTCGAACGAGCCGGGATCCAGGAGCTTGTGCGACCCGCTCCCGGGCCGTGAGCTTGCCCTTCTCGTGCTGCTTGGAGACCGCCTCTTCGGAGGCGGAGTGGACCGCCTGCTCGCGCAGCTCGCGCAGATAGGCGAGCTTTTCGTCGTGGGTCTCGGGGAACTTCTGGCGCACTGCGCGCCGATTCTATGGCGCAGCGGCGGCGCGCTCGAGCATCGCCACCAGGGCGGCGGTCACGCGGGGATCGAGCTCGGACCCGCTGGCTTCACGAAGCGCGTCGACCGCGCTCCACCGCCGCTCATCCGCCGAGGGCCGCCCCCAGGCGCCGGTGCCGCCAGTGCCGTGTCGCAGGCGCAGGCAACGCGCACGATCCGCGACTCGATCGGAATCCGCTCGCCGGCAAGGCCGGTCGGCCCTTCACCGTCGAACCGCTCCCGGATGGCGCCGATCCACTCGCAGGCCTGCTCGGGAACGCCAGCGCCACGAGCCAGCTCGGCTCCCCTGACGAAGCGGGAGTCGAGCAGCTCGACGTCCTCCGGCGTCAGCTCGGCGGGCGGCTTTCTGAGCACCGCCGCCGGCACGTAGACGTTGCCGACCTCGTGCAACCTCGCGGTCTCGCGCACCGCCTCCGCGTGCTCGCGCTCCAGGTCCAGCTCGACGGCCGCGGCGAAGGCGTAGGCGGCGGTTCCGTCGGCGTGGCCTCTGGAGCCGGGCAGGTGGCGCTCCAGCGCGTCGAGGAGCTCCGAGCCGCGCGCCTTCACGCGTGCGGCGAGGCTCGGCTCAGGCTCGCTCGAAGGGGCGCCGCTCGGGCGATCCGAGCTCATCGAGGAGCTGCTCCAAGGCGGCGTCCACGTCGCGAGGATTGGGCCGCGAGTGCTGGGCGACGATCGAGACGGAGGTCCCGAACTCCTTCTCGGCGAGCTCCAGGGCGATCCGGGCGCGCCCCACCTCGGCTTCGCGCGTGCGCCAGGCGAGCATTCGCTCGCGCTCCCGGTGGGTCACCTCGACGGAGACGGATTGCGCCCTGCCCACGACGCCCGCCATCCACGCCTCCATGCGTGCCAGGTCGTCTGCCAGCTCCCACAGCTCGGGCGCGGACTTGACCAGCGTCCGCTTGGTCTTCGATTCCATGGTCCCGGGCTTCTGCCATCCGCAGCCGACTCCTTCCTCTCGAATCAGCCCGGCCGGCTAGAAGAACGCGCCGCCCTTGTACTCGCCGAACACCTCTCGCATCGCGCCGCAGACCTCGCCGATCGAGGCGCCGGCGCGCAGGGAGTCCTTGATCGGATAGAGCAGGTTGCCCTCGCCCTGGGCGACCTCGTGGAGCTCCGCCAGCTGTTCGTCAACCGCCGCCTGGTCGCGGCCTTCCTTGAACCGCTTCAGGCGGTCGAGCTGGCGGCGCTCCGCCTCCGGATCCACCCGGAGGATCTCGACGTCGTCGATCTCCTCGGTCACGTACTTGTTGACGCCGACGATGACGTCCTGGCCGCTGCGGCCGCGCTCGTGATAGGAGGCCGCGGACTCCTCGATCTCGCGCTGGATGAACTCGAGGGCCTGCACCGAGCCGCCGAGCTGCGTCACCTTGTCGATCAGCTCCCAGGCGCGCGCCTCGATCTCGTCGGTGAGCGACTCGATGAAGTGGGAGCCGGCGAACGGGTCGGCGGTGTCGGCGGCGCCTGACTCGTGGGCGATCACCTGCTGGGTGCGGAGCGCGATCCGCGCCGAGCGCTCGGTGGGCAGCGCCAGCGCCTCGTCGAAGCCGTTCGTGTGCAGCGACTGGGTGCCGCCGCAGACCGCAGCGAAGCCCTGGAGCGCCACCCGGATGATGTTGACCTCGGGCTGCTGCGCTTGGAGCGTGACGCCGCCGGTCTGGGTGTGGAACCGGATCGTCTGCGCGCGCTCGTCGGCGGCGCCGAAGCGCTCACGCATGATCTGTGCCCACATCCGCCGCACGGCGCGGAACTTCGCGATCTCCTGGAAGACGTTGTTGTGGCAGTTGAAGAAGAAGGCGAGCCTGGGGGCGAAATCGTCAACCGCGAGGCCCCTGTCCAGCGCCGCTTCCACGTAGGCGATCGCGTTGGCGAGCGTGAAGGCGACCTCCTGCACCGCCGAGCAGCCCTTCTCGCGGATGTGGTAGCCGGAGATCGAGATCGTGTTCCACTTCGGGACGTGCTTGCGGCAGTACTCGAAGATGTCGGTGGTCAGGCGCATGGTCGCCTCGGGCGGATAGATGTAGTTGCCCCGCGCCACGTACTCCTTCAGCACGTCGTTCTGGACCGTGCCGCGCAGCTTCTCGGCGCTCACGCCCTGCTCCTCGCCGACGAGCTCGTAGAGCAGCAGCAGGATCGCCGCCGGCGCATTGATCGTCATCGAGGTCGAGACCTCGTCCAGGGGGATCTGGTCGAAGCAGATCCGCATGTCCTCGATCGTGTCGATCGCCACCCCGGTGCGACCCACCTCGCCCCGGCAGAGGGGCTCGTCGGAGTCGCGCCCGAGCTGGGTCGGCAGGTCGAAGGCCATCGACAGCCCGGTCGAGCCGTGCTCGATCAGATAGCGGTAGCGGCGATTGGTCTCCTCGGCGGTCGCGTAGCCGGCGTACTGGCGCATCGTCCACAGCCGGTCGCGGTACATCCCCGGGTGGATGCCGCGCGTGAACGGGTACTCGCCGGGCGCGCCCAGCCGCTCCTCGAGCCCGGGGCGGACGTCGTCCGCGTCGTAGACGCGCTTCACCTCGATCCCCGAGTCGGTGAACCTGCGCTCGTCGTCGGGGCCGACGAGGGGCGCGATGTAGCGGTCCAGGTCCTCGCGGGCCTCCTCGGCCTGCTTCTCCGTCGGGCGGGTGGCCATTCGGCTCAAGGATAAGGCGGGCGGCGGGCTCGGGCGGACGCCATGGCCCCCTCCGCGACCTCGGCCATGCGCTCGGCGACGGCCGGGTAGGAGTAGGCGGCGCTCGCGCCCGGCTTGGGCGCTTGGAGCTGGCCCGCGGCGAGGCGCCGCAGCGCCCCCACGATCGCCGCCACGTCGTCGGCCGGCACCGCGGCGCCGCCGGCCTCCTCGACCACCCGTCCCGCCTCCGTTCCCGCGGCCAGGGCGAGGATCGGTCGCCCAGCCGCCAGGTACTCGAACAGCTTGAAGTTGAGTAGCTGGCTGCGCTGGGGCGAAGCGAGCAGCAGGAGCGCGTCCGCGGCCCGCTGCAGGGCAAGGGCCTGCTCGCGGGGCAGGGTGCCGGCGACCAGGATGCGGGCCGGCGAGACGTCGGTTCGCATCAGCTCTGCCTCGGCCTCGGTCAGGGGGCCCGCCACAACCAGCTCGAGCCGTGAGGCCAGGTCGGGGTCGGTGCGGGCAAGCTCGCCCAGGGCTCGGACCAGCGGGCCGGGGTCCCGCCCGTAGCTGCCGAAGCGGCCGGTGTAGACGAGCGAGACGCGCTCCGGGTCCAGGATGCCCCCGGCATCCCCGCCCGGTTCGTGGTCGACCAGGTCCGGGTCCCAGCCGTTCGGGACCAGGGACGGCTCGATCCCGAGACGCCGGCGCAGGTCATCGGCCGCCGGGCGGCTGACGCAGACGACCGCGTCGGCCGAGCCCAGCCAGCGCCTCTCCAGGCGCTCGTCGAGGCGGCGCTGTAGTCCGGTGGGGAAGGGGGGGCGGATCGGCTCGAAGGTCCAGGCGTCGCGCAGGTCGGCGACCCAGGCGACGCCTCGCCGAGCGAGCGCGCGGCCGACGGCGTGCGCCGATTCCGGCGGCGAGCTCGTGATCACGCAGTCGAACCGCTCGCGGCGGTTCAGCCGCAGCGCGCGCGAGCGCGCGAACGGTGCCCAGGCGGCGACCAGCGGCTCGGGAACGAGCACCTTGCCGAGCGGGTGCGGCCTCCCCGAGTAGGTGTCGGAGTCGAACAGGGCGTCGACGCGATCGTGGCCGTGCAGGCGCGCGCGCAGGCGCTGGAGGTCGGGTGTGCGCACCACGTCCTCCTCGGCGGCGGCATCGCCCATGCCGTAGGCCGACGTGGTCAGGACGGTGACGCGGTGCCCCAGCCGCCGCAGCCACTTCGCCATCGCCGCGGGGCGGTGCGCGCCGGTGTCGCGGCACGGGGGATAGAAGTAGGCCACGAGGAGCAGGTTCATCCGAGCTTCAAGCGGCGGGTGGCGATCGCCTCCGCGTAGACATCGTCCATCCGGTCCAGAAGGCGCGGCCACCCCCACAGCCGCTCGGCCTTGTGGCGGCCGGCGGCGCCCATCTGCGCGCGCCCGGCCGGGCCCGCTTCGATCAACCGCCGGACCGCGGCCGCCGCTGCCTCGGGGTCTCCTGGCTCGACCACCAGGCCGGTCTCGCCGTCGTCGATCACCGCCCGAACGCCCGGATACTCGGTGGCGATCGTCGGCAGCCCGCAGGCCATGGCCTCGATCAGGACGATCCCGAACGACTCGGGCGGCTCGGTGGTGAGCAGCAGGAGGTCGGCGCCCCGAAGCGTGCCGGGAAGCTCCGCGTGCGCCACCGGGCCGAGGAAGTGGACGCGGTCGCCCACCCCGGCGGCCCGCGCCTGGTCGCGGTAGGCGTCCAGCAGCTCGCCGCCTCCGGCGACGACCAGGTGAAGGGGGGTAGGGCCGTCGCCGGCCGAGGGCCCGCCTGCCCCGCCGACTCGCGCGAGCGCCTCGATCGCCAGGTCGAGTCGCTTGAAGCGGTGGGCTCGGTCGAGCGTGGCGACGAAGACCGCCACTGGCGCGTCGTCCGGGATGCCGAGGGAGCGACGCAGCTCCGCTCCATCCCCGCCCGGCGCGAAGAGCTCCGTGTCGACGCCGTTCGGCATCTCCACCAGCTTCCCGGGATG
The DNA here is from genome assembly GCA_963743455.1 of uncultured Actinomycetes bacterium. Lineage (GTDB taxonomy): Bacteria > Actinomycetota > Thermoleophilia > Solirubrobacterales > 70-9 > AC-56. Next base: position 71,948 of record CAVUPJ010000002.1, read on the forward strand.
GCGCTCGCCGGTTCGGCGCAGGTATGAGACCGAGCCGGCGTGGTCGGGCGAGAGCACGCAGACCCGGTCGGCGGCGCGGACCAGAAGCGGCGCCACGGTGTGCTCGTAGCCCTCGAACAGCGCCCCCCGCACGCCCCTTCCGATCAGCCGGTTCTTGTAGTGGACCAGCAGGGCCTGGCGCCGGCGACGTCGGCCCAGGCGCGCGAGCAGGGTCAGCTCGGAGCCGAAGATGAACGGATAGTGGAGGTGGAGGAGGTCGAAGCCCTCGATCCGGGCCAGGCTGGGGATCAGCGGCGCGTTGCCGAACGCGAGCAGGGGATCGATCCGGTGCACGACGGCTCCTCCCGGGTCCGGCGGCTCGCCCGCCGCCGGCGCGGTGAACACCTCGACCTCGTGGCCCCGCTCGGCCTGGCCCCTGGCGAACCGGTAGCAGGTGTTGCCGGCGCCGCCGGGGTAGGGAGGGAAGGTCGCCGTCAGATGGGCGATTCGCAAACGGCCGGTTCGTGACGCCGGGCCGGCGCTCAATCCGTGGCGCCGACGAGCCGCTCGACGCCCGCCTGCTCGATCGTGCGCCGCAGCCCGTCGCGGAGCTCGACCTCCGGCTCCCAGCCGAGGAGCTGCTTTGCGCGCGTGATCTCGGGCTGCCGCACACGGGGGTCGTCCACGGGCAGCGCCTCGAAGACGATCTCCGAGCGTGACTCGGCTACCTCGATCACCGCTTCGGCGAGCTTGAGGAGGCTCATCTCGTTGGGATTGCCCAGGTTGACGGGTAGGTGCACGTCCGACTCGGCGAGCAGCACGAAGCCGCGGATCATGTCGTCGACGTAGCAGAAGCTCCGGGTCTGGCTGCCGTCGCCGAACACCGTCACCGGCTTGTCCTGGAGCGCCTGGCGCAGGAAGGTCGGAATCGCCCTCCCGTCGTGAGGTCTCATTTTCGCGCCGAACGTATTGAAGACCCGAGCGATGCAGCTGTCGACGCCCTGCTGGCGGTGGTAGGCCATGGTCAGCGCCTCGGCGTAGCGCTTCGCCTCGTCGTAGACCCCGCGCGGACCGATCGGGTTGACGTTGCCCCAATAGTCCTCGGGCTGGGGATGCACCTCGGGATCGCCGTAGACCTCGGAGGTCGAGGCGAGCAGGAATCGCGCCCGCTTGAACTTCGCCAGCCCCAGCATGTGGTGGGTCCCGTAGGACCCGACCTTGAGCGTGTGCAGCGGCAGGCGGGCGTAGTCGATCGGGCTCGCGGGGGAGGCCAGGTGATAGACGAAGTCGACGTCGTCGTCGATGAAGAACGGCTCGGTCAGGTCCTGGTTCAGGAAGGTGAACTTCGGATTGTCGATGTGCTCGATGTTCTGGAGCGAGCCGGTGTCGAGGTTGTCGAGGCAGATCACCCGGTGGCCCTTGGCCAGCAGGTGATCGCACAAATGCGAGCCGAGAAAGCCGGCTCCCCCGGTGACGATGCACGTGCTCATAGGCGCGGCTGAGCATAGCGCTGCCGTGGGCAGCATCTGGACGGTTGGCCTGCATCTGCGCTGCCCCTCGCGGGGATCAGCGCTCAACCGACCGGGGCACGGGGAGGTGGCGCCGGGCTTTTACCTGGAGATGCGAGCCGATCCAGCGGAGCCCTCGAGCGGCCCTCGGCGCGATGCGCTGGCGGAGCTCGCTTCCTCGGAGGCCGCCCTGCGTCGCACGGCCCGCCGCTACTCGCTCTGTGCCGACGACGCCGAAGACGCCTATCAGCGCGCGATGGAGATCCTGCTCACCAAGTCCTTGCCGGCCAATCCGCGGCACCTCGCCGCCTGGATGCAGGTGGTCACCCGCCGGGAGGCGCTCGCCGTCAGGCGGGCACGCGAACGGCTGCTCGGCCCGCGCGACGACGATCACGGTGACCCGCTCGACCGGCTCGCCTGCGACGAACCAGGCCCCCAGGAGCTGCTCGAGCGCCGCGAGCAGGCTGCCGATGCCATTCGCCTGCTGCTGAAGCTGAAGCCGCAGGAACGGCTGGCGCTCATCCTCCAGGCCAACGGCTACTCCTACGCCGAGATCCGCCGGCTCTGCGGCTGGACCTACACCAAAGTCAACAGGTGCTTGGCGGAGGGGCGGGCGAGGCTGCGGGAGCTCGGCGCGATCGCCTGATCAGCCCGGGCGCGCACCCCCACACGGGTGCCGAATCTCGTCGCCGCCGTGGGTACCACCTGTGGCGGCCAGCGCGAGATACTGCGCGGGCGATGTCGCAGGAGAACGTTGAGGTGGTAAAGCGGGCCGTTGCGGCAGTGAACGAGCGGGATATCGACGGCTACCTTGCCTGCTGCACGGAGGACGTCCAACTGATTACCCCTATCGCCGAGGTCGCCGGAGCGTACGACGGCCGCGAAGGCATCCGCCGCTTCTTCGCGGATATCGCCGACACTGGTCCCGACTTCAAGATCACCGTCGAGCGCCTGGAGGCGGTCGGGGCAAACCGGGTCTTGGCCCTCATGCGCGTGACCGCAACCGGGCGAGCGAGTGGCATTCCGACCGATGCGGCCACCGGGAACGTCTACGACCTTGCGGACGGCAAGATCAAGGTCATCCGAATCTTCGCCGACCGCAATCAGGCCCTCGAGGCCGCCGGGCTGCGGGAGTAGGCGATGTCGCAAGAGAACGTGGCGATCGGGCGGAGAGAAGCCCTGGAGGCAACGGCCTCGCCACGACGGACGTTCAGCCAGCGTCCTCCGGCGGCGCCACGCGCCTGAGCGCGGCCCGGATCTCCTCCTGACTCTCCTGGTCCAAGACCGGCTCGTGCTCGAGCCAGAGCACGAAGGCGTGAAGCCAGAGCAGGCGAACGTCGATCTTCAGCTCGCCGGCGTAGGCCATCAGCACCTCCTCGGGGCGCCGGGGCCACGCCGTGCCGTCCTCAAACCGCGCGATCGTCGCCTGGTTGACCCTGAGCGCGGCCGCGATCTGGACCTGCACGACCTCCCTATCCCTTCGGGCTTGGCGGCAGGCCCGGCCCAGCCAGGGAAGGAACGGACGGGGCGTTTCTTGGGTTTCCGTGCTCAACGTTCTATTCGACTGGTGCGACATGACCTGGAGGTTGGCAGATCCTGGGCGATATGCATTGCCGTGTAGACGCTTCAAACATATCGTGATTTTAGCTATTTCACAATCAATATGATATAATGTCCTTCTCTACAGCGGTGACGGGGCACGCAATCAGTGGCCGGGAAGCCGCCCCAGTGAATGGGTGGCGAAGCCGCCCCAAACGATGGGTGGCCGTAGGCCGCCCGCAGAAGGAGGAGATCAATACATGCGCTTTAAGAAGCGATATCTAGTACTCGCTTGCGCTTCCGTCGCGGCCCTCGCCGTCGGCGGAACGGCATTCGCGCACGATGGCAACGTGTCCAGCCTGCCGACATGGCAGGTGGTCCCCAGCGCCCTGCCCGGTACCGGCTCGGGCGGTGGCGGCGCCGGTGCAACCGCGAACGCCACGCTCAACGTCCAGACGCACACGAACTATGGGCATCCCGGGGTCGCGAGCCAGAGCGGGAAGGTCGAGTCGGTGGTTCTGAACTTCGACGACGACGTCGTGATCAACCTGGCCGGCATCCCGGACTGCACACCCGGGGCCAATGGCGATCCCGCCATCAGCGGCTCCACGACGATCGCCACGATCTGGAACGGCTGCGGCCCAGGTGCCGCCGACAACTCGTACCTGAGTCCGGCGGTGGGCACTTCGGGTAACACCGGCCTGCCGGCCCCGGCCACCTCAGGGCGGTCGTCGACCGCGCCGGCCTCGAACTTCGGCGGCTGCACGCTGGTGTTCAAGAGGAGCGCCACGCAGCTGCTGCTGTTCGCGCGCACGACCACCACTCCGAATTCGGTGGCCAACTGCTCCAGCCCGGCGAGCAACAGCTCGGGCAACGCGACCATCTCGTTGATCGGCACTCTGACTAACCCGTTCCCCGCCGCCAGCGACTTCGGTCCGCGTCTCACCATTCCCGGTGTCGCCGCGCTGCCGCTGCCGCTGGACGACTTCACCGCGCGGGTATCCCGCGGTGCAGCGTTCAAGGCCCGGTGCATGGACGCCAACAATCAGTTGAACCTGCAAGGCGTGTTCGACTACACCGCCGGCGGGGCGCACAACGCCGCGACCGACACGGTGAACGAGCCCGGCGGCTCGGCGTGCACGTGACGCAACTGGACTCCTAGGCTCTTCGAGCCAAAGGACTAACGAGAGGGGCGGCCAAGTGCCGCCCCTCTCGTGTGCGTTCGGTCGGGACGAGCAAAAGACACTCTCGTTCCTCGACCGCCATGTCGTGATGGATACGAGTCGCGTTGGCGGCGCGGATCCCGCCTATGGACATGAGGGACTCGCCGAGGCGGCACGGCGTTACCTCGGGGCCTTCGAGGAATACGCCTATGAGGTGGAGCGGCTTAGCGACCTCGGGTCCGGCTCGATACTCGCTGTGGTGACCGAAAGGGGACGCGGAAAGAGCAGCGGTGTTCCCGTACGGCGATCGTTCGCCACTCTCTACACCGTGATCGACGGCAAGATCGCCCGGATCACTGTCTTTCCAACGGAGGAACAGGTCCTCGAAGCCGCGGGGCTCGAGGAGTAGGCGCTGTCGCTCGCCGAGTCCACCCACTTTGCGTGGTCGCACTCGATCAACTGCTTCTCATCAGGGCGATAAGCGCTGGCTCTTAGAAAGCACCCAAATAGCGGAACCAGTGATTGAACGGCAGTCCAGGGTGCTCTAGCTTGTTCCGGAACGCGGCATGGTCCCGTCAGCCGAACTGGCGGAGTGGGCCAGGCTGTTGCGCGGAAGGAGGCTCCTCATGGCCGAAGGAGCCGTTATATGCAACGTCGCGCGCGAGCGTGATCAGACGCTGCACCGCCTTCAGGTCCTCGCCGCGCAGGCGCGGGCCCCATCCAGAAGGGACGGGACCCCATGGGCCTGATGCACGCACAGCAAGAGGTAGCCGGGATGATCCACTCGGGAACCCCCTTCGACGCCATCGAGGACCAGATCCAACGAATTCCCGGCCTGGTCGACGACGAGCGCTCCGCCTTGTGGCTGTACGCGTGGTCGCGACAGGGACGCAGCTGGCAGCGGAATGCCTCGACACGGCTCCTGCGGTGGTGCGCGCGCGGGTCGTAGGATAGGTCTGGAAGCTCGACCGGCGACCGGAGGACGAAGAACTAGTGAAAGACCAGGAGCTTCATCCTGAGGATGCTGCTGATATGCGGGAGCCCCACGCGGAGGGTGACGGCACGCTGCGCCAGGACATATCGGCCGTGATGGTCGGCCTCTACAAGCAGCACTACGGGGAGGGGCCGAGCCGTTGCCGCACCTATTTGCACCCTGAGCTCGTGATCGTCGTCTTGGGCGGGGGCTACTCGGCGGCCGAGCAAACGTTGTTCGAGGCGGGCAAGTGGCACGAGGTTCGCCAGGCGAGGCTGAACTGGCAGGACAGCATGCAGGCGAAGTTCGTGGATGCGATCGAGGAGCTGACCGGTCGCGAGGTCGCGGCGTTCATGAGTGCCAATCGTCAAGACCCCGACATCGCGGTGGAGATGTTCGTGCTCGACACCGAGCACACCAGCTAGACGCGCGGACGTCGATCAGTGGCGTCTGGTGCTCGCGCCGGGCCGCTCGGCCGCTGTTGGCTCATACCTCCAGGGTCATCTTTGCTGGCTCCCCCGTCCTCGAGCCGATCAGGACCTCGAGCAACTCGCCCACCTCCCGCCCCTGGACGAGGGGATGGCGCATGGGAAGCCCCGCCACGACCTGGTAGCGGTTTCGTCGACCCTGTCGCTCCCGCAGCACGTAGCCCTCCTCGACCAGCTGGGAGAGGATCCGGTGGGCGGCGCGCTCGGTGATGCCTACCGCCGCGGCGATGTCGCGCAACCTGATACCCGGATCATGGGCCACGCACAGCAGCACGTGGGCGTGATTGGTCAAAAAGTCCCAGCTGGCCGCTGTCGGGGACGACGACCCCTGCTGTTGATCTCCAGAAAGCAAATTCATGAATCCATGATACTGTCTGTGTCCAGTCAGCGGTCTCGCCGAGTCATCCGTCCCGGCGGGGTCGCTGGGAACGGAAATGGCTAAATGACCATCCTCACCGTCGTCCGTGACCGACTTTCTCGCCGCGACACTTCGGCCCAATCGGCTGGCGATGCGCAGGGCGATCCAGCCGCGGAGGCGCAGCTGCCGTTTGCCGGCTATGACCGCCTCGGCGACAGAGAGGTAGCAGAGGGGCTCTGCGACCACTCACAGATCGAGCTGGAGGCGGTCGAGAGCTACGAGCGCTCTCACAAGGACCGGAAGCCTGTGCTGGACAAGCTGCGCTACATGCGTGGACGCGAGCCGCTCCCAGGCTACGACGCTCTCGGCGTCGAGGAGATCGTGGCGGCGCTCGAGGAAGCCGACCTGGCCACGATCACGAAGGTCCGGGGCTACGAGCGGAAGTTCGCCAACCGCTCGCAGGTCTTGGAGGAGGTCGTCCGCACCTTGACGGCGCGCCGAGCGGCGGCCTAGCGATGGACTCTGGCACGCCAGCCGCGGGCAAGGGCTTAAGTGCCCGCCTGGTCGCACTCGAGGCGGAGGCGCGGTATGCCCGTGAGCGTTACCAGCTCTACTGCGCGAAGGCATACGGCCCCCGGTTGACCAGCACAGAGCGCCTCCGCCAGCTCGAGCGAACATCGAAGTTGGCGGGCAGGCGGCTGAATCGGGCGAGGGCCGAGCAAGGCCCACTCGCTACGCGGCGGGCCTCACGGATAGACGCACGCTGAGGCGGGGCAGTCCCGCCCGCTTCGCTTTATCAATGAGACGACGCTACCGCCGTCTGCGTTGAAAGCTCGGCGCTTCGCTCGAGCACGTGAGCGAAACCTCGCTCGAGCTGACGCTTGAAGATCCGGTCCATTGCCCCTCCGATCAGCGGGATCGGGATCTCGAACGACGACGTCCACACCGCGTGCGTGCCGGTGCCGTCGGGCTCCAGCCGGATGCTGCCGCCCTCGTGGCGGAACGGAAGGGTCTTGACGCCTGTGATCAGGTAGTCGAGGCGCCGCGGAGGCTCAAAGGCCGTGATCTCTTCCTCGAAGCGAAGCGGTCCGAGCCAGACCCAACGGACGGCGCCGAGGCCGTTCGGGTCAGGATTCCCGGGTTCGACCAGCTCCGAGCGGCGGATGCCGTCGAAGCGGTCGTAGCGCGCATGGTCGGCGACGATCTCGAACACCGTCGTGGGCGGCGCGTCCAGCCGTCGTTCGATCCGAATCGAGCGCCTCATCGTGCGTCGCTCGGCTTCGTCAGCCCCATAGCCGAGAGCGTAACCCGCGGGCGTTCAACGGGAGGCGAGGTGAGAACCTTGGCAGGTGTCGTCCGGGCCGACAACCGATGCTCAGGCGCTACGCGAGCTTGAGCGCGTCCCGCTCGACCTGCCCCGGGGACTCGAGGTCGCCTGGCTCGGCGTCTCGGGTTATCGCCTCACCTACCAGGGCGTCTCGGTGTTCATCGACCCGTACGTGTCGCGGGTGCCGCTTCGCGCGCTGCTCCTTCGGCGAAGGGCCCTGCCGAACGAATCGTTGATCGGCCGCTACCTCGGGGCGCCGGGGGAGGTGGCCGGGGTCCTCGTCGGCCACACGCACTTCGATCACGCGATCGACGCACCGGCTCTCGCTCGCCGCTTCGGAGCGAAGGCCTTCGGGTCCGCCTCGCTGGCGCATCTCATGCGCCTGCACGGGCTCGCCGAGCTCGCCGTTGAGGTCGTCCCCCATCGGGCTTACGAACTCGGTCCCTTCCTGGTCCGCTTCGTCCCGAGTCGCCACTCCAAGCTGCTCTTCGGGCGCAAGGTCCCGATGGACGGCGAGCTCACCTGCGAGCACCTGCACGGACTGGTGCCGACCGCCTACAAGTGCGGGACCGTGTGGGGCATCCGCATCGAGGTCGCCGGAGTCAGCCTCTACCACCAGGGCAGCGCGGACCTCGATGACGAACAGCTGCGCGACGAGCCCGTGGACGTCTTTCTCGCCGGGGTTGCGGGCCGGAGCGTCACGCCCCACTACTGGGAGCGGATATTGCCGCGTCTCGATCCGAGGCTCGTTGTCCCGACCCACTACGACAACTTCTTTGTTCCTCTGGGAGGGGAAGAGAAATTCCTGCGCGGGGTCAAGATGACCGACCTGCCGGGCGAGGTCGCCCGGGTCTCCCGGGACGCGCGAGTCGCCGCTCTGACCCGGATCGATCAGCCAGTTCCCAAGTCGGGAGCATGAGGCTGTGCCGCGCACCCTTATTGGTGCCGATTTTCGTCGCCGCCCTAAACAGCGCCGGTGACGGCCAGAGGGAGATACTCCGCGGCAACGATGTCGCAGGAGAACGTGGAGTTGTGGCGCGCGTCCATCGAGGCGGAGTTCTCCTTTCGCGCTGACCGGAGCGAGTTCGACCCGGAAGCCACGATCTCGAAGATGGCCGAACTCTGGGACCCAGAAATGGAATTGGATGTCACTGCGTTTGAAGGGCCGGACATCGGTGGTGGGGTCTACCGGGGAAGCGAGGCCGCTCGGCAGTTCTGGCGAGAGTGGTTTGCCGCCTGGGAAACCCTCCAATTCGAGTACGAGCTGGTTGACGCCGGGGACCGCGTAGTCATGTTGCTCGACCTGCGGATGCGTGGTCGCTCTTCGGGCATCGAGGTGTCCTTTGGGAAGCACGCGTTTGTCACCACGTTTAGGGACGGGTTGATGGTCCATTCGAAGCTCTACATGAGCCACTCGGAAGCCCTCGAAGCCGCCGGACTGTTGGAGTAGGCGATGTCGCATGAGAACATCGCCGGATACGCCGTTCCACCTCTTCGCCAACGCTCCCGTCGAACGGCTTATGAACGGCTTGCCCTGCGATTTCCGGAAGTCGCCCGACTGCTGAGGGTGGCCTTCCTGCGGCTTCCTCCCGGCTGGCGGCTGCGCCGGGAGCTCCTGGCGCGCTCGATCCGAGACGGTATGGAGGCCTTCGCCCGCCGCGACTACGACGTGGTTCTGAGCCCTTGTGATTCTGAGATCGCCATGCACACCGCCGACGCCTTCCCTGAGACGACCGTCTATCGCGGGCACGATGGGATGCGACGCTTTTTTTCGATGATCGACGAGGTCTGGCTCGACTACCGGATCGATCCGGAGCTGGTGGTCGACCTTGGCGATCGCCACGTCGTCCTCGCACGGCACCGTGCTCGCGGCCGTGGTAGCGGACTCGTGGTCGACCAAAAAGTCACACAACTCGTGACCTTCCGCGATGGCATGATCGTTCGGCTTCAGTATTTCGATCGCCCCATCGAGCAGGCCCTCGAAGCCGCCGGGCTCAAGGAGTAAGGCGGCAGTCGCGAGCTGCCGCTCATCGCGTTGACGGCACGCACGTATGCTCCGCCCGTGACCTCATTCGAGAGCGTGAAAGTCGCGGCCGTTCAAGCGACTCCCGTGATTCTGGACGCGGAGGCGTCGACTCAGAAGGCGGGTGCGCTTCTGCGCGAATGCGCCGGGCGAGGGGTCCAGCTCGCAGTATTGCCCGAGGCGTTCGTGTCCGTGTTCCCTTCCAACAGCTGGGCGAGGGGAGCGTCTGACGTCTCCGGCTGGGACGAGCTTTGGGAACGGCTCTGGGCAAGCTCGGTCGACGTTCCGGGCCCGCTGATTGACGGCCTGCTGGACGTCTGCCGCGAAACCGGCATTCACTGTGCGATCGGCGTGAACGAGCGCGAGTCTGAGCGGCCGGGGACCATCTACAACGCGCTGCTTCTGCTCGGGCCCGAGGGGCTGCTTCACAAGCACCGCAAGCTGATGCCCACCCACCACGAGAAGCTGTTCTACGGGATCGGTCCCGGCGACGATCTTGACGTGACCGAGACGCCGTTCGGGCGAGTCGGCGGACTGATTTGCTGGGAGAACCGCATGCCCTTGGCTCGCTACGCCGTCTACAAGGGCGGGCCGCAGCTTTGGATCGCTCCCACGGGGGACGACTCCGACGGCTGGCTGGCTTCGATGCGCCATATCGCGATCGAGTCCGGCGCCTTCGTTGTTTCGGTCCCGCAGTACATACCCCGTTCCGCCTTCCCGGACGACTTTCCGGCGCCCCTACCCGAGGACAAGGATCTGTTCGGCAACGGTGGCGCGGCGATCGTCGAGCCCGAACAAGGCGAGGTGATCGCCGGGCCGATTTACGGCGAGGAGGGCATCGTCACGGCCGAGTGCGATCTTCGGGTCGGTCTGCACGCGAAGCGCCGGTTCGACGTCGTCGGTCACTACAGCCGCGAAGACGTGATGGCGTCGGTGACGCCCACGGCTTTCGCCGGTGTACCTTCCGCGCCTCCGTCCGCAGGGCGCCGCAGCGCGGGCGACGAAGTCGACTGAGTCAGGCCGCACTCCGCTCGACGCGTCCGTCGGCGGTCCGATAGGTTCGCGCCGACAACGACGAGGAGGTGGCGAGATGCCTGTCGGACTGCGAATGAGCTTCCCGACCAACACGCTCGAGGACTACGACAAGGTCATTGAGGCGCTCAACTTCCCGGCCGATTGGCCGGATGGGCTGATCGTCCACGGCTCGCATGAGGCCGATGGGCATCTCGTCGTCAACGACGTCTGGGAGTCGCGGGGGCACTTTGACCGCTTCGCGGAGGCGCGGCTACAGGGCGCGATGAGCGACGCGATCGGCGACCGTGCCAGCCAGCCCGAGATCGTGGAGCGCGGGCTTCACAGCTTCCACGCGCGCGCTGCCTAACGCGCCGATACCGCCTGCTCGTCCGCGAGCAGCTGGTGAAGCTGGGCGACCAGCACCGAGCCTTCCCCGACGGCTGAGGCAACCCGCTTGATCGAGTTGGCGCGAACGTCGCCGACAGCGAAGACCCGCGGCATGCTGGTCTCGAATCCGAGCGGCTCTCGCTGGAGCTGCCGGCGACCGTTACCTGGCCCGGCCTCAGCCAGATCCCGTCCGGTGAGCAGATAGCCCCCTTCGTCGCGCTCGATCTCTGGTGGCAGCCAGTCGGTGTGGGGGTGCGCGCCGATCATGATGAAAAGGCCTGCCGCTTCGACCTCCTCGGTTGCGCCCGTCGCGCACTCCCGCAGGGTGAGCTGGGTGAGGCGGTTCGTGCCTCCCCCGTCCACCACCTCGGTTTCCAGACGGACGTCGATGTTCGTGGTCACGGCGATCGCCTCCCGCAGATAACTCGACATGGTGTGCGAGAGGTCGCGGCCGCGCACAAGCAGGGTTACCTGGCGGGCGTAGCGACACAGGTGCATCGCCGTTTGGCCCGCCGAGTTGCCGCCGCCGACCACGTACACGTCTTTCTCCTTCAACCCGCGTCCCTCCGAGGTGGATGCCCCGTAAAAGACGCCGGAGCCGACCAGGTCTTCGAGTGAAGGGATTCCGAGCCTTCGATAGGACATACCGGTGGCGAGGACCACCGTGCGGCCGGCGATCGGACCGACGTCGGGGACATCCAGCGTCAGACAGCCGGCGGGACAGGCGAGCTCGGTGCCCTCGCGCATGAGCAGGAACTTCGTCCCGAATACCCACGCCTGCTGATAAGCACGCTGGGCCAGCTCGGCGCCGCTGACGCCTCGTGAAAAGCCCAGGTAGTTTCGAATCAGCGCGCTGGAGCCCGCTTGGCCGCCGATTGCCTCGCGCTCGACGACGAGGGTGCGAAGGCCCTCAGACGATGCATAGACAGCGGCCGTGAGCCCCGCCGGACCGGCTCCGACGATGACGACGTCGAATTCGCGATCTTCGTCCAGCTCGGTATCGACGCCGAAGGCTCGGGCGAGCTCGGCCTTTGAAGGATCTACCAGGACGCCCTCCCGCCCCGGGACCGGATTGCGCACGATCGCAACCGGCGCACCTCGGCAGTCGGGCGCATGCTCGTTGACCAGCCCCTGGCCCACCGGCGATGCAGCGTCGTGAAACACGTAGGGAACGCCGTTTCGTGCCAGCAGGTTGCGCAAGTCGTGAGCCCGCTGCGACCAACGCTCGGCTACGACCGTGATCTCGCGAGCGTCACCCGAATGGGTGCGCGACCATTCACAGAGGAACTCGGTCAGCGTGCGGTGAAACTGTTCGTCCGGCTCGCTGGTCGGCTTCATGACGTAGTAGTCGAAGTCGTCCCGGGCCATGCCCGTGTGGATTGCGGCGGCAATATCCGGATCGCCCCAGTCGCCCCAGCGGATCAGCAGCGCCCGCTTGGCGAGGGGCTGGATCTCGCCAATCTCGTAAAGCAGGTTGCGACCGTCCATGTGCGGGAGGGTCTGATCGGCGAGCACCACTGCCACCTCAATGCCCAGCTTGGTGAATCCCCGCACCGCCTCCAACGCGCGCGACGCCGAGTCAAAAGGGGTGATCGCGTAGTGGCTGCCGTAGCGGTCGGTCAGCGTCGCAGTGATTTGCTCCAGCGCCCGCCGGTCATCGTCAACCACCACGAGCGCCGGCAGTTGACGTGCCCGTCGCGCGTCCTGCTTTTCGTCAGATTTGCTCACGCTCCGATCGGTGCGGCCTGCGGCGATGGTACTGCGGGCTGCGCCTGCGTTAGCGTGAAGGAATGACCACGGACGAGGCCCGCTTGGCCGGCCGGCGCGATGCGGAGCGAGCTGTGGCTCTAGCCCAAGAGGAGCCGGACGAATCCGAAGCAGCCGCCGCCGAGGAGCCGCCTGTCGACCTCTTCGCCGACCTGGATCCGGGGAGACCGGGCTCGCCGGCGCGGCGCCTGGTTTCCGGCTGGCAGGGTGCGGGACACATCGCAGCGGGCGTTTCGGAGGAGGCGCAGCGGGCCGCGGAAGCCGGCCGCGAGGCTTGGGCGGCATACGGCGCCGCTCTCGACGCCGGGTTGAGCGACGCGAACGTGACCCTGATCCCGACCTGGTACAGCGACGAGCGCGACCGGATCGTCCGGGGCCTCTACGTCGTCGATCGAAACCGCTTCCCGGACGCCGCCGCGGGCATGCGGACGATGACCGAGCAGGGCATCGAGTACACCTGGGAGGGCGACGTCCAGCGGGCCTTCAGGGCCCCGCGTAGAGGTTTCCTGAAGCGGCTGAAATCGAGGCGAGGAGGAGCGAACGATGGCTAGGGTTGTGGGACCCGGTGATGGCAAGGCGGGCTTTCTGGGAAGCATTGGGGTGAGGTTCATGATCGACGGCGATGAGTCGGGCGGCGGCTTCTCCCTCGTCGAGCACCCGATGTCCGCCCGGGCGCTGGCCGCACCACTGCACCGGCACGCACGGGAAGACGAGTACAGCTACGTCCTCGAGGGGCGCATGGGCGCGCTGCTGGGAGATGAGGAGCTTGTGGCCGGACCTGGCGACCTGGTCTTCAAGCCCCGCAATCAGTGGCACACCTTCTGGAACGCCGGCGACGAGCCCGCGCGGATCCTGGAGATCATCTCGCCTGCCGGCTTCGAGAAGTACTTCGATGAGCTGGTCGAGCTCGGTGGCTCTACACAGGCTGAGCTTGAGTCTTTGATGGAGCTGTCCGCTCGCTATGAGCTGGAGGTGGACCCGGAGAGCATCCCCGGCTTGGTGGAGCGCTTTGGCCTGCGGTTTCCAGGCGAGCCGATCTAGCGTCTGGTGCCGGTTCGTGTGGTGCCACCGCCATCCCGGGGGGCGCAGGTGAGGCGCGTATTGGGCGAAGCGGCGCCGATTGAGCATCCGCCGCAGGACCCGCTTTGCCCGAGGGAAGTTGTCGATGTCGAAGGGGGTGTCCGGCTTGACGCTGCGGTAGTAGATGAGCATCCGGGTTCGGCGGTGCCTGAGGGCGAACTTGAACAGCTTGCGGGTGAAGCGGCCGCTGTAGTCGTTGTCCCACGGTGAGTATTCGCCGACCACGAACGGCCGGCGGCGCCACTTTCGATAGAAGCGCTTGAACGCCGCCCACACTCCGGGGGTCGCGTAGGCCGAGTAGATATCGGCGCCGACCCAGTCGACGAAGCGCTTGCCGGGCCAGTAGCGCCCCGGTCGGTTGCCCCGGACGTTGGGCGAGGGGATCGTCTGCGGCGACCACATGAAGGCGACTTTCGGGCGCGGGAGGCGCTCGTCCACGTGCTCGCGCTCGTAGACCGGGGCGTGGTTCGAGGATGCGCGCAGGATGCGCGGCATGTGGCGCTGGCGCAGCTTTCGGTTGATCGTCCTTCGCTGGCCGCCGCGGATGATCAAGACGATCCGCCGCCAGGCCCGGCGGAAGCTGGTGGTGGAGTGACTTGGGTGCTTCCGGGTGCCGTTGGCGTTGAAGGCGCAGTAGGGGTTCCAGTAGCCGTTCATCTCCGGGAACAGGCGGAGGTAGACGACCTGCTGCGACTCGGCGATCGTTTGGTTCAGCCGCACGATGTAGTGGTCGCCGTGCCCCTTCACGATCTGGCGCGTGCTGATGATCTCGGGCTGCCCGCCGGGAGCGGTGCTGAGGCTCAGCACGCCCCGAGTCCGGGTTTCGCGCCAGCGCTGGAACGCCCCGGAGGTCAGCGGCGTGTCCCAGTGGTAGAAGTTCTGGAGCACCGCCGGGTGCGCCCCGACCCGCTTCTTGAAGCGGCGGAAGTCCTCGTTGTTGGTGGTGTCGGAGACGCCGTGGAAGATCCGGTGGTGGCGCGGCACGAAGCTGCGCCCCGCGGCGTCGTCCGCAAGCGCCAGCGCCAGAGACAGCACCGCTGCTGCCACGGCCGTGGCGGCCGGTATTCGCGTGGATCGGAGCCGGGCGCGGACGGAGCCTCTATCCACCATCTGAGTTGCCATCGGCCCCTCCCGCAGCCGGCTTGAGCCGGCGTCGGCGGGCGTACGACGACCATCTACTTGCATACTGAGGGCGATGAATATCGACTCCGCGACGCAGGACGACCTGGGGGCGCTGCTCCCGATGATGCGAGGCTACTGTGACTTCTATCGCGCCTCGCCCTCCGACGACGGCCTGGTCGCGATGGCCAGCGCGCTGATCGCCGCGCCGGACTCGGACGGGATGCTGCTGGTGGCTCGCGGCGACGACGAAGACGCGATCGGATTCGCGACCGTCTGCTGGAAGTGGTCGAGCCTGCGCGCCTCGCGGATCGCCGTCATGGAGGATCTCTTCGTGGCCCCGGAGGCCCGCGGCCAGGGAGTCGCCGACGCCCTGATCCGCGCCTGCGCCGACCGGGCTCGCGAGCACGGCGCGCCGGTCGTCACCTGGCTGACCGCCCCCGACAACCACCGCGCCCAGGCGGTCTACGACCGCGCCGGCGCCAGCGCCGACACCTTCCTCGAGTACGAGCTGGAGCTCCCGTAGCTAAAACGAACGTCCCGGAGTGTGGGCTATAGGGGGTAGTCAGGGACGTTCATTGTTTGAGCGGGGCTAGGGCCAGCAGGCGGTCCCGGCGCTCGTAGACGTTGTCTGAAGAGATTCGACGCACCGACCATCCGGCTGCCCTCCACGCCGACACCTTGCGTTCGTCTTCCCCTACGTCGAGATGAAACGGACCACCGTCAATCTCGATGATGAGGCGCTCGGAGGCCCAACTGAGATCCGCCTCCTCGCCTGCGATCCGCACGTTGAGCTTAGGAAGCGGGCGCCCGGCAGCGCGCAGAATCTCAAGCGCCCGCACCTCGGCTCCGCTGCGCGCGCGGTCGAGGGGCAGACCCGAGTAGCGCGCGAGTGTCTTGGCGAGACGGCGTGAGCCGCGCCGGCTCGGGTGGCGACGGATCGTGTCGGCGAGGCCACTGAGAGTCACGAGATCGAGCCGAATCGACTCGCGGACACATCGCGCCAGGGCCGCGTCACTGACCCCGCGGGCGAGGTCAAGGACAGTGCGGGCGACCGATGTGATCGGGATCCCGTGAAGCTCGGCGAGATCCTCCGTGAGCACGGTGCTGCGATAGACGAGGATGCCCCCGTGTCGTCTCGGCCCGCCGCTTCCCGAGCGAGTGACGGTCTCGCACCGTCGCGGCAGCGACCAGAAACCGAATGCAGCCGCCGCGCTGACATGACTGAGGGCGGTGTCCGGAGCTGTGAGGGTGGCGCCCATCCAGCGCCCCCAGTCATCGTGCTCGAGCACTGGCGCGATCGCGAACACGCCCTCCTCCACCGCCACAAGACGGCCCGTGGCCACACGATCGGTGATTATCGATTCGCTCAGCCCGAGCTCGCGGAGTTGGGACCGCGACACCCGGTTGAACTGCCGGCCTGCAAGCGCTGCGAGATGAACGTCCCTCACTACCCCCTATAAGCCACACTCCGGGACGTTCGCCCCCCGTGGGTGAGCGGAGCGGGAGGGATTTGAACCCCCGGGCCCTTGCGGACCGGCTGCTTTCAAGGCAGCTGCAATAAACCGGACTCTGCCACCGCTCCAGGTCTGTGCTCTGGCCAAGAGCGTAACCGGCGCGCACGCGGCCCCACGCCTGGACATAGGCTTCGTGGGGCGATGGCCAGCGAGTGGCGAAACTGGGCCGGCGATCAGCGCTGCTCGCCGGCGGTGGTCGAGCGGCCCCGGAGCCTGGAGGGCCTCAGCGAGGCCGTGAGGCGGGCGGGGGATCGCGGCCTCACGGTCCACGCCGCCGGCTCGGGCCACTCCTTCACCGAGGCCGCTCTCACCGACGGAGCGATGATCAGGATCGAGGCGCTGAACCGCGTCCTCGACGTCGACCGCGACTCCGGCCTGGTCAAGGTGGAGGCGGGGATCTCCCTGCGGGACCTGAGCGCGGCGCTGTGGGAGCGGGGCCTGGCGATGGAGAACCTCGGCGACATCGACCGCCAGACCCTCGCCGGCGCGATCTCGACCGCCACGCACGGCACCGGCGCCGAGCTCCGAAACCTCTCCGCCCAGGTGGAGGCGCTGGAGCTCGTGCTGGCCGACGGAAGCCTCCTCGAGCTCTCCGAGCAAACCGATTCCGCCGCCTTTCGAGCCGCCCGCGTGGGGCTTGGCGCGCTCGGGGTCATCTACTCGGTCACCCTCAGAGCCGTGCCCGGCTTCACCCTGCATCGGGTCGACTCGCCCAGCCCGCTGGATGAGACCCTGGCCAATCTGGACGAGTTGGCGGCGCGCAACGACCACTTCGAGTTCTTCGTCTTCCCCCACACGGATACGGCGCTGACGATCGAGCGCAACCGCGTCGACGGCCCCCCGCGCCCTCGCGGGCGGGTCAGCGCCTACCTCAACGAGATCGTGCTCGAGAACTACGCCCTCGACCTGCTCTCCAGGTTCGGCCGCCGCTTTCCCTCCACGATCCCGCGGCTGGTCGGCTTCGCCGCGCGCCGGTTCTCGCACAGCGAGAGGACCGACCGCAGCTACAGGATGTTCGCCTCGGAGCGCCGCGTCCGGTTCACGGAGATGGAGTACGCGATCCCGCGCGAGCACGGGCCGGAGGCGGTGCGCCGGGTGCTGGGTCTCGCCCGTGAGCGCGAGCTGCAGGTGGGCTTTCCGATCGAGTTCCGGCTCGTCGCCCCCGACGACGCGCTGCTCAGCCCAGCCCACGAGCGCCCGACCGCCTACATCGCCGTCCACCAGTACCGCGGGATGGCCTGGGAGCCCTACTTCCGGGCCGTCGAGCGGATCATGTCCGAATACGAGGGACGGCCCCACTGGGGCAAGCGCCACTTCCAGACCGCCGAGACGCTGGAGCCGCTCTACCCGCGCTGGCGCGACTTCCGCGCGGTCCGCGCCCGGCTCGACCCCGAGGGCCGCTTCTCGAACGTCTACACCGACCGGGTGCTCGGCCCCGTTCTAGAGGAACGCCTTGCCGTCCCCCCGGTAGGTCGGCACCTGGTCGACGATCCGGTCGCCCTCCACCAGGTAGAGCGAGTCGAAGCGCTCGCACAGCTCGCCCGCCTTGGCGTGGCGCATGTAGACGCGATCGCCGACCCGCAGGCGCCTGGCCGCGATCCCGAGCAGCGGCGTCTGCACCTCGCCCGCTCCCTCCTGTTTGTCGAGCTGGAGGCCCTGCGGCAGGTAGGGCTCCGGCAGGCGCTCCGGTGAAGCGACGCCGGAGGCGATGTAGCCGCCGCCGAGCGCCGTGACCACGCCCGGGGCCGGGCGGCGGACGATCGGCAGCACGAAGTAGGCGGCGGGCGTCAGCGCCAGGGATCGGTAGTGGTCGAAGAGCACGGGGTCGTAGAAGCCCGAGCCGGCGGTGAGCTCGGTGACGACGCCCGCCGCGGCGGTTCGGGCCAGGCTGCCGGTCCCGCCTCCGTTCACGAACTCGAGCGACGCCTGCTCGCGAATCGCGTCGACCATGCGCGGCAGACGGCGGTGGATGTCGCGCTCCGAGGCGGCCTGCATTCGGCGGATCAGGGCGCTGCGCAGGGGACGGCCCGGGATCCTGTCGCCGACGCCGGCGATGTGTCCCTCGTAGGCCATCACCCCCACCAGGCGGGTGCCGGGCCGCTTTTCGATGTCTGCCGCCGTCTGGCGGGCCAGCTCCGGAGTCCGCACCGGCGAGCGCTTGGGGCCGATCCGCGCCAGCTTTCCGCCCAGCGGCCACCAGCCGACGTCCAGGTCCAGGCAAACGCGCAGCTCGGCCGGCCCGTCCCTGATCGCCGACTCGATCAAGTCGAGGTGAGCCGGGCTGTCGACCATCGGCACCGGCGCGCTCGCCGGGTCGGCGGCGGCCAGCTCGACCAGCTCGGCGAGCGCCTCGCGGTCGGCGGTCGGGTAGGCGACGACGACGTCCTCGAAGCCCTGCCGGGCGAGGAACAGCGCCTCGGGCAGGGTGAAGGAGAGGATGCCCTGGAAGCCGGGGTCGAGCTCGAGGATGCGACGCAGGACGGCCACCGAGCGCACCGACTTGGAGGCGATCCGAATCGGCTTGCCGGCCGCCTGGGCGAGCATGAAGCGCGCGTTGGCGTCGAGCGCGTCCAGATCGACGAAGGCGAATGGCGCGGCGACGGTGTCGAAGATCGCCTCGTAGCGGGCGTGAAGCGCCTGCCGGTCGGCTGTCGGGGCCGCGATTGGGGGGCTGGTGCCGGTCGCGCTCACCGCGAAGCGAGCGTATCGAGTGGCGGCCGTTGCGGCTCGCGAAGGCGGGGCTAGAATCGGTGCAAGGCCCCGGAGAGGTGGCCGAGTGGCTGAAGGCACTCGCCTGCTAAGCGAGTAGGGGGCGCAAGCTCTCTCGAGGGTTCGAATCCCTCCCTCTCCGCTATACCTAAAGCAACACCCCAAACCCAGGAGGT
This sequence comes from uncultured Actinomycetes bacterium, assembly GCA_963743455.1. Classification (GTDB taxonomy): domain Bacteria; phylum Actinomycetota; class Thermoleophilia; order Solirubrobacterales; family 70-9; genus AC-56. Next base: position 91,075 of record CAVUPJ010000002.1, read on the forward strand.
CCCAGATGGCTTTGCAGCTTGGCGACACGGCACCCGACTTCGAGGCCGAGACGACGGAGGGCCGGATCAGCTTCCACGACTGGATCGGCGACTCCTGGGCCGTGCTGTTCTCGCACCCGAAGGACTTCACCCCCGTGTGCACCACCGAGCTGGGCTACATGGCCAAGATCAAGCCCGACTTCGACCAGCGGAACGTGAAGATCATCGGCCTCTCCGTCGACTCGACCGGCGACCACGAGGGCTGGGCGAAGGACATCGAGGAGACGCAGGGGCAGGCGCCGAACTACCCGATCATCGCCGACGACGACTTCAACGTCGCGAAGCTCTACGGGATGCTTCCCGCGGACACGTCGGGCGACCCGGGCGAGCGCACGCCGGCCGACAACCAGACGGTTCGGAACGTCTTCGTGATCGGCCCGGACAAGAAGGTCAAGCTGATCCTCGTCTATCCGATGACCACCGGCCGCAACTTCGACGAGGTGCTGCGGGTGATCGACTCGCTGCAGCTGACCGCGAAGAACAAGGTCTCGACGCCGGTCAACTGGCAGCAGGGCGAGGACGTGATCATCGCCGGCTCGGTCTCCGACGACGAGGCGAAGGAGCTGTTCGGCGAGTGGGACGCGCCGAAGCCGTACATCCGGGTGGTGCCGCAGCCGCGCTGATCGCGGCGGGCGGGGAACTCGGCGGGGCTCGCGATGGGTGAGCGATGAGTCGTCTGGCGAGGGCGATCGGGGCCCTGGTCGTGCTCGCCGTGGCCGGGGCGGCCCTCGCCTGGGCCGTCCTCTCCGACGGCGACTCCGACCAGACGACCGCCGCCTCGGCGCCGGCTCCTGAAGCCGGCGCGCGAGAAGCCCCGGCTCGAGCTCTCCGATCGCGGCCAGCCGATCGTCTGGTTGCGCAAGGGCGCTCGGATCCCGATCCGCACCTCTCCGGGCGGCAAGGTGGTCAAGAACCTGGATTGGCGCACTCCCTTCGACTCCCGGACCGTGCTCGTCGGTGTTTCGCCACGTCGGCCGGTGGGCGGCCGTCCCCACGCCGCTCCTTCCAACCGGCCAGCTCGGCTGGGTGAAGCTCGACCCGTCGAAGCTCCGTGCGGGCTGGACGCCCTACACGATCGACGTCGACCTCTCGTCCCGCTCGGCCCAGCTCCGACGCGGCAATCGGGTGTTGCGCTCGTTCACGGTCACCATCGGGGCGCCCGAGCACCGCCACCCCCACAGGTCGCTTCGCGGTCACCGACACCTTCCGCGGCAACCTCAACCCGGCCTACGGATGCTGCGCGGTCGCCACCACCGCGCGACAGCTCCACCTTCCCTCCGGCTGGTTGGGCGGCGACCGGATCGCGATCCACGGCACGAGCGGACCGCTCGGCGCAGCCGCCTCGAACGGTTGCGTGCGGGCGGCGGACGAGGACGTCAACGCGCTCGTCAACCAGGTTCAGCTCGGCTCGCCGGTGGTCATCCGGCAGTAGCGAGCTGCTCGTCCAGAGCGGCCTCCAGGTCGCCCGCCACCTGGTCGATGTCGGCGAGCAGGTCGCGGTCGCCCGCCAGCCCGAAGAAGACGCCCGCCGTCGTAGCTGACCACGCCCACGGAGAGCGCGTGGCCCTGCGGCGAGAGGGGCACGAACGGGTAGACCTCGACCATCTTCCGGCCCAGGAGGTAGAAGGGCATCTGCGGGCCTGGGACGTTGGAGACGACCAGGTTCCAGGTCAGCGGCCGGGCGAGCACGTCGGCGAGCACGCGGTTGATGGTCGGCGGGGTCCAGCCGGTGGCCTCGATCACGAGCGAGGCGGCGCGCGCCTGCTCCGATTCCTTCACCCGGGTGGTCTCCTCGTGGACGCGCTCGAGGCGCCGCACCGGATCCGCCTCGCTCAGCGGCAGGGCAACGATCAGGGTTGCGATCCGGTTGCCGAGCTCGAGGTGCTCGTCGGGGCGCCGGACGCTCATCGGCACCAGGGCGACGAGCTGCTCGGGGACCGGCTCCCGGCGGCGCTCGAACAGCCGCCGCAACCCGCCGGCGACGATCGACAGGATCACGTCGTTGACGGTGGCGCCGCTCTCGCCGCGGGCGCCTTTCAGCGCCGCGAGGTCGGTGCTCACGAAGCCGACCCGGCGGTCGCGGCCGATCTCCCGGTTGAGGAAGGTGGGCGGGGCGCTCGGCCCGCGCGCGGCCAGGTTGGCGAACCCCTCCGCGGTGCGCATGACGGCGGACGCCGTGCCGCGGGGCATGGTGAGCGCGCTGCGGGCCGCCTTGCGGGCGGCGCCGAGCCGCTCGCGGATCCCCTCCGAGGCCGCGCGGACGAAGAGCATCTCCGGGCTCGGCTCGTCGGGGTCCCAGCGCTCCTCGCCGATCGGCAGCTCGGTTCCCTCGGGGTTCGGGTCGAGCATGATCGTTCCCACGTCGACCGCCGAGACGCCGTCGACGAGCGCATGGTGAGTCTTCGAGATGTAGGCGTGGCGGCCGCCCTCCAAGCCCTCGACCAGATAGAGCTGCCACAGCGGCCGCTCCAGGTCCAGCGGCTCGGACATCACGCGGCCGACCAGCTCGCGGAGCTGGGCCACGGTCCCCGGCCGCGGCAGCGCCGTGTGGCGGACGTGCCAGCCGAGGTCGAAGCGGGGATCGTCCGCCCAGACGGGGTTGATCAGCCCCAGCGGAGCCGACCTGACCCGCTGGCGAAATCGCGGCACCAGCCCCAGCCGCCCCTCGACGTGGTCGAGGAGCTCCTCCAGCCCGGGCGGCTCGCCCTCGAGCACGAGTGTCGCCCCGACGTGGACGTGGATCGGCCCCCGCTCGGCGAGCAGCGAGGACATGTCGGAGGGGGAGAGGCGCTCGGTGCGTTCGCTGATCGCCCGAGCCTATCCGCAGGATGCCGCCCCCACAGACGTCGTGCAATGTGGCCCTCTCGTGACTAAAGCACAGTCTCACCTCGCTGCCAAACTTGAGCGAGTATGGGGAAGCGACGGCGGCATCGACGCAGGGAACCCGTGCCGACCTCGGATTACACCGACGCCGACGGCAACGTCCTCAGCCTGCGGCAGTCGCTGAGCACCGGCACGATCGCGAAGATCGGCGAGGCGCCGGCTGGCGCGGCCGCCTCTCTCGATGACGCCTGGCGGCGGCGAACCGAGATGCTCTTCGAGCGGCTCGTCGCTCGCTGGGAGATCGCCGGGCTGCCGCTGACCGATCAGGCAATGCTGCTGGGCCGCTACCGGATCGCCGACGCTGACACGCAGCGCTGGGTTCGCGAGACCATTGCCGTCCACCTGGAGCGCCACATCCCAGAGCTGTCGGCACGGTGAGAAGCCCGACGGCCCGCCCTAGACGGCCGAAGGGTGGTTGGCGACGATCCGCAGCACCTCGTCGGCGTGTCGAGACACGAACGCGGGCCCGACGCCGCGGATCTTCGCGAGGGCCTCAACTCCACCCGGGCGCGAGGCTGCTATCGCCTCGAGGGTGCGGTTGTGCGCCACCGTGTAGGCGGGCTTGCCGGTGGCCGCGGCCAGGCGCCACGCCTTCAGCGCCTCCACCAGGCCGGCGTCCGCGGCGGACAGCTCGGGGGCCGGAACCGCGGCCGGCCGGCGCGCCCGCGCCGGCCGGATCTCGATCGACTCCGGGGAGGGCAGCCAGCCCTCTGGGTCGCAGACGTCGCAGCAGCGCCCTTCGGGCCGGCCTGGTTGGCTGTCGCCGAAGTGGTCGAGCAGGCCGCGACGGCGGCAGGTCGCTGAGAAGCTGAAGGCCTCGACCGCCCGGTAGGCGCGCCAGCCGCGGTCCCTTGCCACCCGGCAGGCCGCGGCGGCACGCCCTCTGTCGAGCGCGCCTTTCAGGTGCACGGTGAGCCGCCCGCCGGGAGCAGGCTCGACCGTGCAGGCGCCGGCGCGCTCGGCGATCGCCAGGCGGATCCGGTCCTCGTCCTGGCGGGGGCTGTCGATCACCAGCGCGCCGTCGGAGTCGGCGACGCGCTCCAGCTGCTCGACATAGACGGCGACCGCCTCCGGGTCGACGCTGCGCTGCTGGATGAAGCGCACCAAACGCCCCAGGTCGGAGCGCCCGGCGAGCAGCACCGCGCGCGCGGGCCTGCCGTCACGCCCCGCTCGCCCGGCCTCCTGGTAGTAGGCCTCGACGCTGGCCGGGATCGCCCAATGCCAGACGGAGCGCACGTCGGCCTTGTCGATGCCCATGCCGAACGCGTTGGTGGCGACGACGACCTCCGCGTCTCCCGACATGAAGCGATGCTGCGCGGAGGCGCGCTCATCCGGGGCCATGCCGGCGTGATAGGCAGCGGCCAGGACCCCCGCCGAGCGCAGCGACTCGGCGACCTCCTCGCTGTCGCGCCGCGTCCCGCAGTAGACGATCGCCGGACGATTCTCGGCCTCCAGCAGGCCGTGCTCGAGCAGGCCGAGCTTGCGAGCCTTGGAGCCCTTGCCCTCGAAGGTCACGGTGTCGAAGGAGATGTTCGGACGGTCGAATCCCGAGCGCACGACCAGCGGCTCGCGCAGGACCAGGCGGCGTTCGATCTCCCCGGCCACCTCCGCCGTGGCGGTCGCGGTGCAGGCAACGACCGTCGGGCGGCCGAGTCGCTCGATCGCCTTGGGCAGCCGCAGATAGTCGGGACGGAAATCGTGCCCCCATTCCGAGACGCAGTGCGCCTCGTCGACGGCCAGCAGGTCGACCTCGCGGCTGGTCACGGCGTCGAGGAAGTCGCTGGAGCCGAAGCGCTCCGGCGAGCAGTAGACGATTCGCGCTCGGCCGTCACGGATCCGGGCGAGCGCCTCGCGGTTCGCCGCTGCGCCCAGACCCGAGGCCACCATGACGACGGGATGACCGGCCGCGGTCATCCGGAGGCACTGGTCGGCCATCAGCGCGATCAGCGGACTGACCACGATGCTCAGCTGTGGCGAGGCCAGGCCGGGGAGCTGGTAGCAGAGGCTCTTGCCCCCGCCCGTCGGCATGACGATCAGCGCGTCGCGGCCGTCGAGGGCCGCCTGAACCGCCTCCCGCTGGCCGGGCCGGAAAGCCTGGTGGCCGAGGTGGGCCAGCAGCGCCTCCGGCGTCCGCTGGCCGCGATAGACGCGCGTCGCGGCGTCCAGCCCATCGAATCCCTCGAGCCCCTGCAGCGCAAGGGTTGCCTGAGCCTGCTCGAGCTGGGCCATCCCGCAAGCGTAGGGGCCGCCCCGGCACGAAATTGCGGCCAATGAGGTCGAGTTCGGCACGCCCGCGAAAAGAGGCTTACCCCTCTCCCCACGTTCGGCGGTTGCAGCCCAGGCTGATCGACCGCGGCCCAGGCTCATCGATGGTCGAGTTGCGATCCTCTATCGGCGCAACTCGGCCATCGGCGCCGTCGCCTCTTACAATCGTCGTCCGGGGCACCGCCCCGACCCGCGCCCGTAGCTCAGTTGGATAGAGCGTCGGTCTACGAAACCGAAGGTCACAGGTTCGAATCCTGTCGGGCGCGTCTGACCCTCCAGGGTTCGATCATCGCTGCAATCCATGTGAACGCGGCCGGAACCGCCGCCCTTGAGGCTCTCGCGCCGGCCGGGTGGCTGTCGCGTTCGGACCGCTGGAGGTCGTCGGGCGATGGGCTACCACGGCCGATCAAATGGGCGCTACATGGAGGCCTACATAGCGCCTACCGAGGCCTTCGCGCGGCGAGACCGTCGAATGGGAGGGCGCACGAATGCGGATGCTTCACCCCGATGGCATGCCGCCCCCCGCCCGATCGACGTGCCCGTGTTGATCGGGCGCAGGGCCCAAGGGCCAGCCGTGGCAACGGAACTCCGCGGTCTCTTCACCGGGCGACCGTCGAGTTCGCCACCGAGTTCTCCTGGGTCCCGCGTCATTGCCGGGGAACAGTGCTCGATGAAGGGAGGATCCGCGTCGGAGCGCGTTCGCGCGGCGGCCGGACGGCGATCAGATGTATCAGCGCCTACGAGCTCAACGAGATGGCGGACCTGCCCGGGGGGAAGGATGGCTGGCGGCGATCGAGGCGCGGAGGCGAGCGCCATCTCGCCGTCCACCACCAGCACATGGTCGGGCTGAACGCGGCCGACCAGGCGGCGTTGGATGCCGGGGCCGACACGATGGTCAGCCGTTCGCTCACGGCTCCGCGGCGACCTCCGCGCCAGGGCGACGGTCCGACCAAGGCGTGACGGAGTCGATCAGCCGGCGGGGCCCGATCCGCAGAGACTGAGACGTTCATCGAGGCAGTCAGCGTCTGACCTCGCCAACCAAAGTCGCTGGACTGGCAGAGCGCCACCTACTTCGGCGGGATGTTTTGGTTGAGGTGGAAGAAGTTGTCAGGGTCGTACTTGCGCTTCAATGCCTGCAGGCGGTCGTACTTCTCGGCCCCGTAGGCCTGACGGACGCGCTCCTGACCCTCGTCCATGAGGAAGTTGACGTAGACGCTTGTGTGGTGGGGCTCGAGCGCCGACCAGAAGCTCCGGACCCAGTCACGCTCCGCGTCGAAGCCTTCGGCCGTTGCCGTCATGCCGGTGATGTTGAACGTGTGTCCTGCGCCACGGCCGTTGAAGGCCGTTTCCTTCTCAGCCGCGCGGGCGACCGCTCCACCGAGTTGCCAGATCGGGAAGGCCGTCAGCGGCGATTGGATCCGCAGCGCGTGGTCGACCGCGATGTCGATCACCTGGTCGGAGAGCTCCGCCACGTCGCAGGCCCGCATGTAGTACCACCAGTCGTGGGGGAAGGATGGGTCGAACATCGCCTGATGAGCGACGTACGGCTTGGGCTCGCACAGATCGAGCACCGGCGAGTCAAACGCCTTCAGCGGGCGCACAACCGCTTCCCCCTCATCGATGGGCCCCGCATAGCAGCACGCGACGCTCACGACCGGCTTCCCGTGGAGCTCCGAAGGCACAAAGGGAAGCGGCGGCGCCTTGCGCTGGACGACGATCGTCATCAGCTCGTCCGGCGCCTCGGCGCTCCACTCGCGGTAGAAGCGCAGGAGATCTGGCGCCTTCTCCATCGGCCAAAAGATCGGCCCTGCGAAGACGATCGGGCCCACTGGGTGGAGACGAAACTCGAACTCGGTCACGATGCCGAAGTTTCCGCCGCCGCCGCGCAGGCCCCAGAAGAGGTCGGAATTCTCGGTCTCGCTCGCTTTCACGAGCTCGCCGTCGGCGGTCACCAGGTCAACGGAGAGGAGCTGGTCGATCGTCAGCCCGTGCTTTCGCTGAAGCCACCCGATGCCGCCCCCCAGGGTGAGGCCCGCGACGCCGGTGTGCGTGACGATCCCGCCCGTCGTCGCGAGCCCGAACGTCTGAGTCTCCCGGTCGAGCTCACCCCAAAGCACGCCGGCCTGAGCCCTCGCCGTGCGCGCCTCCGGGTCGACCCTGATCCCCTTCATCGGTCCGAGGTCGATGACCACGCCGCCATCGCAGACGGACAGTCCCGGGAAGCTGTGGCCTCCGCTTCGGACTGCGACCGGAAGCCCGGTGCTCCTCGCGAATCTCACCGCCGCGATCACGTCCGCGACGCCACTGCACCGGAGGATCAGCGCCGGGGACCGATCGATCGACCCGTTCCAGACCTTGCGGCGCTCGTCGTAGCTGGGGTCCCCCGGCAGAACGAGCTGTCCCCGGAATGATCCTTCCAGCTCGCGCAGCGCGGCCTCATCGAGCTCGATCTCGGCGGTGATGGCGTTCATAGTCAGCCCGTTGCCGGATCTCGGCCTGCACGCCGGCCGATGAGCAGGATCACGACGATCGCGCCGACGCTCATCAGCAGGCCGACCACGAACATCCCCAGGCCGACCCAGATCACCCAGCCCAGCTTGACCCCGGCATCGGCCTCGACGTCGATGCCGCGGGCCGCGTCGGCATTCATCACGACCGCGGTCCAGCGACCGAACTCGGCATCCCAGGTGAGCGCCTGCTCGCCGGCGCCCTCGGACTCGGCTACCCAGAAGCCCTGTTCGCCGGGTGGCGTCACGCGGCGCTCTGCCCTCGTGCAGGTCGAACTCGGGCTCGTCGCCGTCGAAGTCGATCAGCTCGTCGCGGGCGACGTCACCGAGGTAGCGATCGACGTCGCCGTCGGGCCCGATGCCGACGAACACAGGCTTCTCGCCGTCGACCTGGACTCGGACCTTGCCGAGGATCTCGTCCGGGGCCCAGTCGACCTCGTCTGCGCCGAGGTCGATGTCCTCCGTGGTGATCGCGTAGGTGGCGCTGTCGAGCCGCTGGCGATCCGAGTTGAAGTAGCCGTCGTCGTCGCGGCCGAAGGCGTAGGCGGCGATCACGGCGATGCCCCCGACCAGCAGCGCCAGGCCGATCAGCCCCCCGATGCTGGCGAAGACCATCCCGACCACGCGGCTCGCCGTCCAGTTCGATCGCGGCCGAGCTGGGCTCTCGGCGGGGTTCGAGGTCGAACGTTGCTCGCCGCCGTCCGTCATCAGGCCAAGCCTAGTGAGAGCTGGACGCCCCCGGACCGGACCCGCTCGAGAGCGTCGGCGTAGGCGCCGTGATAGCTGCCGTTCAGCTTGACGTCGCCGATGCCGTAGCCCTCTCGCATCGCCCGCCGCATGGTCGCCTTGAACTCGCGCCCGTGCCAGCGACGGGCACCCGGGGACACGCCGACGAAAAGATGGACCAGCTCGTGAACGAGCGTCTCCTCGGCGTCCCCCTGACGCTGTCCCGGGAAAGCCGTCACCGAGATCCGCCACTCGTCCGGGATCGCGAACCCCAGCCGGCTGCGGGGCCGGCTCGAAGCGCGGCGAACGGTCAGGGTGGGAGGGCGCCGCCCGAGCGGCCCGTCCTCTCCACCGAAGACGGGCAATCGGCAAATCCGGTCCATCTCGGTACGCAGGTCCACGCCGGCCACCCGGTAATAGCTCGCCGGCCGCCGCGTGCTCGCTCCCCGCTTGTCGCTCCGTGACGATCGAGCTTCCATCGCGCCGAGGATCCAGATGGCGCCGGACTGTTTGCCGGGCGAGGCGAGAATGTTCAGAGCTCGGCGCCGCGGACGATCGTGCGGTCACTCGTTCAGAGCTTGCCCACCCCGGGAACGAAGCGGCCCACGCGCGCGGCGTAGCTGGCGTAGGAGCTTCCGTGGGTCGCAATGAGGTAGGGCTCCTCGACGAGCCGCACGTGCAAGTCCAGCCCGAGCGCGACCACCCCGAAGGCGATCAAGCCCGCAGCGTTGGGGACGAGCAACGCGACTCCGGCGAGATACACGAGCATGGCGCTGTAGATCGGGTTTCGCACCCAGCGAAACGGCCCGGTCGTCACGAGGGCGGTTCGCTCGCTGGGATCCACGCCGATCCGCAGGCTGTCGCCCATCGACGACTGCGACCAAAGCAGCGCCGTGAGGCCCAGCAATGACAGCGCCAGCCCGAGGCCGTCGAGCCAGCCGCTGTCGACCAGCGGCGTCGCTTCGAAGGCCAGCTCGGCGACCGGCCCCGCGACGAACGCCAGCGCCAGGGCGCCGAGGCCGATCCATCCGCTTATGCCGGCACCGCGCTGAATCGGCGAGCGGCCTGTCCGTCGCCTGTGAATCCAGGTTCGCGCGCCGACGGCGAGCAGGCCGAAAAGCGCCGAGAGGCCGAGCGAAACGCACGCCATGCCCCGATTCAACCACGGGCCGCATTAGGCTGGGGTCGTGCCGTCCGTGGACCCCAACCTGCACGATCGGTTCCTCCTCGTCCAGCGCTTCCGGCCGATGATCAACCAGTACGAGGTCTCCACCCTCGGCGCGGACGAGAAGTCGGCGGGCGAGCCCGTCTGCTTCGTCGAGCAGAAGCGGATGAAGCTCAAGGAGGATCTGCGGGCCTTCACCGACGACTCAAAGACCAGCGAGCTGTTCCGGATCAAGGCGCAGCAGGTTTGGGATCCGCGTGCCCGCTATGACGTCACCGACGCGAGCGGACAGCCCGTCGGACAGCTCGCCAAGGTCTTCGGCAAGTCGCTGCTGCGCTCGACCTGGCGCCTCTACGACGCCTCCGGCACCGAGATCGGCTGGGCGCGGGAGCGCAGCCTGTTCGTGGCGCTCTTCCGGCGGTTGATCGGGCTGGTCCCTTTCATCGGCGAGTTCCTCGAGCTGCTGCCGATTCCCTACCACTTCGACTACTTCGTCGGGGACGAGCGCATCGGCGGCCTGGAGCGAATCCTCGGCCTCCGTGACCGCTACCGCCTCGATGTCTCAGGCGATCGCGAGCGCACGATGGACCGGCGGCTCGTACTCGCTCTGGCCGTCGGCCTGGACGCGCTGCAAGCGCGCTAGCTGCGATCGAGGCGCCGCCGAGCCCCGGCGGCGCCTCGATCGGTCCCTCAAGCGCCTCAGGCGGCCCACTCCGCGGCCCCCGAATAGCGCAGGGAGCCGGGCGTGTCGAGCGTCTCCCCGGTCTCGAGCAGCGTCTTCAGGCCGGAGAGGATCATCGGCCAGCCGCCGTAGAGCTCCGAGTTGGCGTCCTCGGGCAGCTGGTCGTGGGTGACCCTCAGCCGGCACGAGGTGCCCACCGGCTCGATCTCCCAGGTGACCCTGGAGGTCCCCTCGGCCTTCACGTCCTCGCTCCACAGCGCGGTGAAGCTCTGGACGAGCCGGCGCGGGGGATCGACCTCCAGGTTCTCGCCCGCCGCGATGTCGATCACCCCGGGGACCGAGGACTCGTAGCTCGAGCCGGGCGTCCAGTCCGAGCTGGTCTCGACTCCGAAGCTGTACTTGGCCCTCATCTCAGGGTCGGTGATCGCCTCCCAGAGGCGCTCCGGGGTGGTCTTGATGTAGATCTCGAACACCGTCATGGCTGCTGCGCCATTGACAACGACGTACTGGTCCATGGTCAACCCTCCAGTTCTCTCTTGAGCCCGCTGAGCGTTGCCGCCAGGGGCTCGGCGTATTTGCTCACCCACCTGTCGTGGACGAGCCGGATCGGGACGGGGTTCAGGAAGTGGAGCTTCTCGCGGCCGCGCCGCTGCGTGGTCACGAGGCCCGCCTCCTCGAGCACCCTGAGGTGCTTCATGACGCCGAAACGCGTCATCGGCAGCCGCTCCTCGAGCGCGCTCAGCGTCTGCCCGTCTTGCTTGAACAGCTCGTCGAGCAGGCTCCGGCGCGTCGGGTCGGCGAGGGCCTTGAACACCGCGTCCATACCGTGATTATAGGTGACCGTTTGGTCACCTGTCAAGCTGGTCTGAACCGTGACCGCCGGGCTTGACCTGGCCCCGACGGTGAGGGAGACTTGCCCGGCCGGGTTGTCGTCGGCGTTGGAGTGGGGCGACGGCATCCCAGCGGGCTGGGCGCCTCGGGTGGCACGTGTCTGCTGGGCGCGAGTGACCAAACCGCTGTCGCGGTAGAGGGGCCGGCCATGGAGGGTCATCCCGGATACGAGGATCGAGGGGCAACGCCCGGTTCGCGGCGGTGTCGATTCCTCGGATCTCACCAGGAAGCGCCTCTTCCTTCGGCTCGACGGCGAGCGCAGAGAGCTGGCGGCACAGCTTCGCCCGGTCCGTGGCGCCCGAGGCGCCGCTACGAGGACCTCAGCCTCGCGATGATGTTGGCCCGCTTGGAGCGCGATTGGCTGTCCCAGCCGGAGCGCCGGCTGGCCGGCTGGGCGATGCCGTGGGGTGCCGCTCCGACGGATCGAAGCTCGAGGCCGATATCGACCACGTCGCCGGTGCTTTGAAGAGGCTTGGCAGATGGTTGCCCAGACGATCGATCGCGATGGCAGAGTGCAATGCCCGGGCAGCGTCTGGCAGCGATCATGACCGAGCTGGGGGAGCTCGATCCGCGGGCGCGTGCAGCGCTGGCGGTCGCCGCCGCAGGGCCCGGCGCCGGAACCGCTGCGCTTCGAACGCCCTTCACGCACGCGAGTGGCGGCGATCGCTGGGCTCTTCCTGCTCGCCGCGGGCGCCGGCGCCTTCGTGCTCGCCTCCCGCACGGGCAGCGGCCCGGGCGACTCCTTCGGCCGCCCGGACGCCGCGGCGCGGGTGCAGCCGACACTCAGGCACGCGACCTGTCCTGCCGTAGGAGAATCGGGGCAGGCGCACTCAAGGTCCGGACGAGTCAACGAGTCCTCCCGGCCGCCGTCGGGGCAATGCCCAGGCGAGCCCGCAGGGGTCAGCTCAGAGCGCCCCAATCGCCTCAGAGCCTGCGCCCCCAGCGCCCGCAGCCGGCCCCCGTTGCGCAGCCGGTGACCGCGCCGCAGCCGGCTCCGGCCCCGGCGCCGTCCGGCTCATCGTCGAGCTCCGCCTCGAGCCCGGCAAAGAGCGCCGGTGGGTGCCCACCTGAGTTCGGCTACGAGTGCTAGCCGTGTGGAGGAAGCTGCCAGCGGGCGAGCGGCCGAAGGCGACCAGCGCCACGATCCTGTGTCCCGCGCTCTCTGTGCTGGCGGCGGCGACTCGCGTTCGCGCCCCTGGCGAGGGCCGGGCCCTACGAGGCGATCCAGTGTGCTGCCTCATCTTGGCGCGGGGTACGGCGGGTTCCACTTCTCGCGCAACTCCGCGGAGTTTCATCGCGACCGGTCGTGCTGGTCGGGGGACGGGCTGGGCGTGACCCACGAGCGGAGTCGCACCGGCGCGGGGCGGCTACGGGGCGTGGGTGGCGAAGCCGCCGGCCGGCACCTTTTTCACGGGCGGCAGGCTCCTGGCGCGCGGACGGCGTGATGCGGGCTACCACCCGCGGCTCCTGCTGGCTCCTCCGCGGGGGGCGCCCCGTTCCATCGGCTCTCCGCGCTGGCGCTTCAGGGCTTTCGAGTGGCGAGCACGCAGCAGGGGGAACCGCCTGATCGCTCAGCTGACCTGCACTCGCCGCGACCAATCGCTGTGGCCGGACCGACAAGCCGAGGATCTACGTCAAGCGGGCACGGTTCAGACTCTTCGATGCCTCGCCGCCGACGATCAGCGGGTTGGGCGGCGGGCTGCTCACCGCGTCCGTCCAGCGCGCCACTCAGGCGCTCATCGTCAGAGCTCGCGACGTCGGCTCGGGGGTCAGGCTGGTCCAGGTGCGCACCAACCGAAAGCTCTTCGACTCGCTGGTGTCCGGGCTGCAACATCGGCGCCGATCAGCTCGCCCTTGCACTCAGCCCCTGTCCCAACTCGGCGCGCAGCGCCCTTTCCGTCAACACCCTTTGGCCCGGCTTCCACGAGGGGCAGAACTCGATCACCGCATGCGTCTCACGACTACGCGAACGTCGAGCCCCAATGAGCGCTGCGCGCGGCGGAGGATCCGGGTCGACAACGACTGCCCGATCTCCCAGGTGACTCCCACGCTCCGCGCTCAGTTCGCCTTCGCGGGCGGCAGGACCGTGAAGCGGGTGAAGTTTGGCCGGCGTCCTCGGGTCGTCGGCAGGTTCGCGCGGCCCCTGGGTGGGCCGGGGCGTGGGGCCCTTGTCTGTGTCTCTGCAGCGGACGGCGCTTCCCCAATTCGACCGAGAGGTTGGTCGGCCCGCCCCTTCGCACCGACGCCCACGGGAGGGTCTCGGTGCGGCCTCCCGTCGGCCCCTCGCGAATCGTCTATCTCACCTACTGGCGCGGGCCGGAGCGGGTCTGTGACCCGCGCGATCCGGCTCCAGGTGAAGCCGAGGCTGGGGCTTCGGGTGCGCCCGCGTGGAAGGCTTCACAACGGGCAGAAGATGACCTTGCGCGCCCAGCTGCGCGGGCCATTCCACGCACATCGCCAGGTCCGGTTCTTGGCCAAGCCCCCGGGCGGGCGCTGGGTGCCCTTCTCGGTCGACTTCGTCAAGCGGACCAATGGCGCCGGGGTGGCGCGCGTCTCGCACACATTCCGCCACGTCTCGGGTACGCAGAGGTTCCGTTTCAAGGTGAGTGTCCCGCGTCAGGCCGGCTACCCCTACCTGGCCGGGCGCTCGCCCATACGCAAGAAGACGGTGACTGGCTAAAGCCGTGCCGGCCTCGGGCCGTGGCACGATCCCGGTGTGCGAAGGATCGAGGTCGCGGAGCGACGAGCCCGGCTGGCCCGTCGTCACCGCCTGGCGCCGGGCGATCGGGCGGGCGACGTGGTGGAGGCCGCCAGGAGCATGGTCTGCCTGCACGGGACCGATCCCGTGACGGTCTACCTGTCGGCCTGGGCCCGCGTCGACGACATGACGGTGGACGACCTCGAACGTGCCCTGTACGCCGACCGGTCGCTGGTCAAGCACCTGGCGATGCGCCGAACCCTGTTCGTCTTCCCGCGGGAGACCATGGGCATCGCCCAGGCCGGAGCCAGCAATCGGGTCGCCGACACCGAGCGGCGCCGGCTGATCCGCGACGTCGAAAAGGCCGGGCTGCACCGCGACGGTGAGCGCTGGCTGTCCGCGGCCGGCGAGCAGGTGCTGGCTGTGCTGGCCGGCGGGCGGGAGGCCACCTCGTCGGAGCTGCGCGACGAGATCCCCCTGCTCGAGGGCTCGATCGCCTACGGGGAGGGGAAGTCCTGGGGCGGGCAGGCGGCGGTGGGTCCCCGGGTGTTGACCACGCTGTCCGCGGCCGGGCAGATCGTGCGGGCCTCGAACGACGGCGGGTGGACCACCTCCCGGCCCCGATGGGCCTCCATCGAGTCATGGCTGGGCGAGGGGATCGCGCCTCGGCCGGAAGCCGAAGGCGTGGCGGGCCTGGTCGAGCTGTGGCTGCGCGCGTTCGGGCCCGGCACTTCGGCCGACATCAAGTGGTGGCTCGGGTCGACCGTCGCGGCCGTGCGGACGGCGCTCTCCGGCCTCGAGCGCCGTCGAGGTCGACCTCGACGGGCAGACCGGATACCTGCTGCGCGACGACCTCGAGGCGACCGATGCGGTGGAGCCGTGGGCCGCTCTTCTGCCGCCACTCGACCCGACCACGATGGGCTGGATCGAGCGGGGCTGGTACCTCGGCCCGTACAAGGAGCAGTTGTTCGACACCAGCGGCAACGCGGGACCCACCGCGTGGTGGGACGGGCGGATCGTGGGCGGGTGGCGCCAGAGCGACACCGGCGAGGTGGTCTTGCAGGTGCTCGAGGACGTCGGCGCCGAGGCAACGCGCGCGCTCGAACGCGAGGCGGCGCGCCTGACGGAATGGCTCGGCGGCAAGAGGGTGCTGCCGAGGTTCCCGTCACCGCTGTCGAAGCTGGTTGCCGTCACGAGCCGGTAATGGATCAAGGGGCGCACCTTTGCCGGCTGGCAACGGTTCTAAGGGAGAAGGGTGAAAACCAGTGGGGGATCTCTACGAGGCAGAGTGCTCGCGCTGCGAGTATCGGGTTGACGGGCTCAAGGACGGGGTCGGGATGGTCGGAACCTTCTTGGAGCCGATGGTCTGCTGTGACTGCTGCGAGCTGGTCACCGTGGTCACCGCTGATCTCTACAGCGGGCTCGGCCCCGAGCTGAACGCCTGCCCGCAATGCGGTGGGCGTCGCCTTGCCGGGCTGCCCAGGCGCTCACTGGGCGAGCAAGCGTTGAAGGGCGTCTTTCGTTTCGGGCGCCGGGCCGAATGCCCGCGCTGTGGCGGCCCGCTCACGGTCACCCCGATGGGCCACTGGGGTTAGACGAGTGAATCCAGCGTCCGCCGGGGACGCTGGCCGCTGGCGCCCCCCGGGGGTTTCCTATCATCCCGGCCCATGCCTCGCCTCCGCCGCTCACCCGCCCGGACGCCTGACATCGACGAGCTCATCCCGCCCAAACGCGTGCTGCCGTCCTACACGTACAAGGGCGACTTCAGAAAGGCCGGCGGGCGGTTTCTCCAGGCCGCGGTGGACGCCGGCCTCGAGCCCCACCACCGGCTGCTCGACCTTGGCTGCGGCGTGGGCCGCTTGGCGGTCGCCCTGTCCCAGTACCTGGATGACCGCGGCCGCTACGTCGGCTTGGACACCGATCGCAAGGCGATCAAGCTCTGCGACGAGTGGATCGGCTCGAAGCTGCCGCACTTCACCTTCGTCTGGGCGGACGTCTTCAACACCGCTTACAACCGCGGCGCGGAGGCCAAGGCGGCCCGGTACCGCTTTCCCCTGGAGGACGATGCCTTCGACTTCGTGTTCTCGAACTCCCTGTTCACCCACCTGGTTCCTGATGACGCTCGCAACTACTTCCGCGAGATCGGAAGGGTGCTGAAGCCCGGTGGCAGGACCCTGAACACCATCTTCCTGCTCAATCGGGAATCACTGACCCTCGTCGAGGGCGGAGAGTCGCGGCAGGGCGCGCTCCATCAGTTCGGCGACTTGGCGTTGGTCAAGCGGCCCGAGCGGCCGGAGGCCTGGATCGCCTTCGACGAGGCGTTCGTCCGCGAGGCTCACGACGAGGCCGGGCTTGGGATCGAGCAGGTGCGCTATGGATCCTGGTCGGGACGGCAGGCGCCGGCCCACGGGTTGGGCCGGAAGGACATCATCGTCGCGCAGAAGCTCAGCGTTGCGGACGCTCGAGGACCACGCGGCAGCCTGCTCCCGGCGCCAGCGTGACGTTGCGAACCTTTGCCCGTTCCGGACGGGAGTCGGGTGCGCTCAGCTGCGCCCGCTCGAGGATCGCCCTGAGCACCACGCGCATCTCGTACTGAGCGAAGGCCGCGCCGATGCAGCGGCGCACGCCGCCGCCGAAGGGGATCCAGCCGTAGTGGTCGACCTTCCCGTCGAGGAAGCGCTCGGGGCGAAACTCGTAGGGGTACGGATAGAGGTCGGCGCGGTAGTGAAGGGCGCCGATCGCCGGGAGGACGAAGGTCCCCGCCGGCAGCTCGTAGCCGCCGATCTCCGCGGGCGCCGCCAGCTTGCGCGCAACGTCCACGATCACGGGCCGCGCGCGCAGCGTCTCCTTGATCGTGGCGTCCAGGTAGTCGTCTTCGCCCGCCTCGATCGACGCCCGCAGGCGGGCCAGGACCCGCGGCGTGCGAAGCACCCGCTCGAGCGCCCAGGCCAGCGCCGTGGCGGTTGTCTCGTGCCCTGCGCCCACCACGGTCACGAGCTCGTCGCGCAGCTCCTCGTCGCTCATCGGGCTGCCGTCGTCGTGCTCGGCGGACAAAAGCAGCGAGAGGACGTCGTCGTGCTCCGCGCCGCCTGCCTCCGCGCGCCGCGCGGCGATCTCCTCGTAGATGAACTCGTCCAGGGCAGCGCGGGCGTCTTGGAAACGTGCCCAGGGGCCGAAGCGGCCGAGGTTGCGTCGCAGCATCGGGAGCTGCGTGATCAGGTCGGCCCTGCGGGCGAACTCGCCAACCAACGTCGAGGCGCGCCCGAAGCGCTCCTCGTCGCGGATGCCGAACACCGCCCTCAGGATCACCGCCAGCGTGATCCGCTGCGTGTGCGGGCGCAGGGCAAATGGCTCGCCAACCGGCCAGCTCCTCATGTCGCGCTCCGTGATCTCGCGAATCAGCTCGCCGTACCGGCTCACGCTCTCCCCGTGAAAAGGCGGCAGTAGAAGCTTTCGCTGGCGCAGGTGCGCGTCCTCGTCGAGTGTCAGCACCGAGTTCGGGCCGAGCGTCGGCTCCAGCACCGTCGCGTTGGCCTCACCCGCGTGGAACAGGGCGGAGTCGCCGGTGAAGACCTGCTTGACGATCTGCGGGTCGGCCACGTAGACGACCC
This sequence comes from uncultured Actinomycetes bacterium, assembly GCA_963743455.1. GTDB lineage: Bacteria > Actinomycetota > Thermoleophilia > Solirubrobacterales > 70-9 > AC-56. The sequence continues at coordinate 108,542 of CAVUPJ010000002.1, forward strand.
GGCCGAAGTAGGGGAACGACAGGGAGAAGACGTCGCCGTAGCGGCGGTGAAGGCGAGTGAAGAAGCCGAGCGGATCGCGGGCGTACCGAAACCCCTGCACGAGCCCGGGCAGGCGTGGCCCCGGTGGGTGAGCCGGGGTGGCGAAGGCGGGATGAGGCCGGGACGCTGCGTGCTGCTCCATCGGATCTGCTCCTGACTGTAGGGCAGACGCGCGAACGTCCCGGAATGTGGGCTATAGGGGGTAGTGAGGGACGTTCATTGCGAAGGGCGTTAGATTCGGGGGGTCGGGGAACCATGAAGCCTCCAAAAACGCAGTACGCCCGCAGTGGCGACTTCTCGATCGCCTACCAGGTCGTGGGCGACGGCCCGCTCGACCTGGTCCACATACCCGGCCTCGTCTCGCACCTCGACCACGCCTGGACGCATCCGAAGTATGTGCGCTTCATGCGCCTTTTGTCGTCATTCGCCCGGGTGATCGTCTACGACAAGCGCGGCACGGGCCTTTCCGACCCATTCATCGAGCCGCCCTCGGTGGAGGAGCGGATCGACGACACACGGGCGGTCATGGAAGCGGTCGGCAGCGATCGAGCGGCGGTCTTCGGCTGCTCGGAGGGCGCCACCCTGGCGGCCTTCTTCGCCGCCAGCTATCCGGAGCGGGTTTCGAGCGCGGTCCTCTACGGCGGATTCGCTCGGCAGACGCCCGATCCTCCCGACTATCCCTGGGGGTTCGAAGACGAGATGATCGCCATGCTCTTGGAGGGCGCACAGGAAGCCTGGGGAGAGGGAATGATGCTCACGGTACTCGCCCCCAGCTTCCTGGATGACGATCAGGAGCGCGAGTGGTGGGGGGGCTTCGAGCGCACCGGGATCAGCCCCCGCGTCCTGGGCCCGTTGATTGCGGCCAACATGGAGCTCGATATCCGCGCCATCCTGCCGACGATCCGCGTCCCGACGCTGGTGCTCCATCGCACGGGGGACCTGAACCCGATCGAGGGGGCCCGCTACATGGCGGAGCGCATCCCGGGCGCCCGGCTGATCGAGATGGAGGGCGACGACCACTGGCCGTGGATCATCGACCCCGACGAGGTCTGCGGCCACGTCGAGGAGTTCGTCACCGGCAGCCGCCACGAGCCCGAGACCGACCGGGTGCTGGCGACGGTCCTGTTCACCGACATCGTCGGTTCGACCGAGCGGGCCTCCGAGATCGGCGATCGCCGCTGGCGAGAGCTGCTGGAGGAACACGAGCAGGCGTTTCGGCGCGAGCTCGAGCGCCAAGGCGGGCGCGAGGTGAAGACCACCGGGGACGGGTTCCTGGCCACGTTCGACGGCCCGGCCCGCGCGATTCGCTGCGCCAAGGCCGCCACCTCGGCGATCCGCGCGCTCGGGATCGACATTCGCGCCGGCATCCACACCGGGGAGTGCGAGCGCCGCAACGGAGACATCGGCGGCATCGCGGTCCACATCGGGGCCCGTGTGATGTCCCAGGCCGAACCCGGTGAGGTGCTGGTCTCGAACACGGTCAAGGACCTCACGGTGGGCTCCGACATCGAGTTCGAGGAGCGCGGCGAGCACGAGCTCAAGGGCGTCCCGGGCTCCTGGCGACTCTACGCCGCTCGCTGAGGCAAAGCGCCAGGCGTCGGCGGTGTGAGTCAGGAAGGAGAAGGAGTTCCTGGGTACGCGCCAAGCTGGTCCGGTACCTGGACTTCCTGAAGCGCCTGCTGAGCTGACCGGGAAGGGAAGCCCTTCCCGGTCAGCTTTCAGCGTGAAGGAGCCTCGGCGCTATCGCATCCTGGGATCGACGTAGAGATCGTCGATCCGGAGGTCGCCCTCGTACGGGTCGGCGACGAGGCGGAAGGCGATCCGGCGCCATCCGGCCTCCACGCCGCCGCGCTCCGGCTCGATCTCGATGTCCTCGGTCAGGCGCCAGTTCCCGGAGGCGTTGAGCTTCCCGACCGTGTACGGCGAGTAGGCCGTCTCGTGGTCCACATACATGACCTGCGTCTTCAGGCGCGCCCATTCGCGGTCCGCGTCGCGGACGAAGTAGCGAATCGTCGGGTAGTTGAGGTCGATGCACATCGCGGGGCTGGTGGCCTTGCTTCCGGGCGGCATCCGCAGAGTGCCGTTCCCCGCCGAGTTGCGCACCACAGTGGCGCCACCCTCGAGAGTCCAGCCGGGGAGATCCGCCCGCTCGAAGTCGCCGAACGGTGCGAGCACGTAGTCGCGAAAGTCGCCGAACGCCGTGAACGGGTTCACGATCACCGGGTCCTGGCAGCTCGCGGTGGTCGCCGCGGTCTGCGCCACCTCCACCGGGGCACCCGCCGCCTCCGAAGTGGCGGCCATGCTCTGGTCAACCGGCACCTCGGGCGCCGCCGCCGCCTCGGTGGTGGCCGCGGTCTGCGCCGCCTCCACCGATCCGGCCGTTCCCTCGCTCCCGGGCCCGCTTTCGGCGAAAGCCGAGGCGGCCGGCAGAAGCCCGCCCGTGAGACCGAGCGCGATCACGACCGCGAGGCTCCTCAGCCGGACGAGCCGTCCCGGACGGACAGAAGATGTAGACGATTCAGTTCCAGCAGTTGGGCCAAACATCCGTGTTTCTCTCCCTGTTTCGTTCCCTGCGTTGTCAGTTCCCTGGCCCGCCGCGTGACTTCGTGGCGGTGTTCGGGTGCATAGAACACCCGCAGGCACGGAACGTACCTGGAACCCTGCACGTACATTTGTCCAGTTTGAGGGAATTTGCTGCGGCTTCGGGCGCAGCCGGCGAGGATCTGCGTTCGCGAGCCCAGGCATGAATCCGTAAAGACCGGCGGCTCTTTGGCCGATTGATGCAGGGAGATGTACCTGGGCACGACCCTGCGCGAGCAGGAGCTCCTTGCGGAGACGCTCAAGCGCGACGCCAAGCCCCTTGATTCGCGCGAGGGCTTGGCGGAAGCGCTCGTGGGCGCCGCGTTCGTGATCGCGACGGCCGTCCTGTTCGTGCTCAGCCCGCCTGGGTCATTCGATCTTCTTCCGGCGGCGGCTTGCGTCTCGGTCCTGGCGCTGGCCACCCGGGTGCACTTCCACGTCGCGTCCGGGTTCACAGTCCCCACGCAGCTCGCCTTCGTGCCCCTGGTCTTCGCCGTACCGGTGGCGGTCGTCCCGCTCGCTGTCGTTCTGTCCCTCACCCTCGCCCGGCTGCCCGAGGTGCTGGCCGGCCGCGCTCGACCCAGTCGCCTCCTGCACTGCATAGGCAACGCCTGGTTCGCGATCGGGCCTGCCGCGGTGTTCGTGGCATTCGACACGGATCCGTCGCAAGCTGGGCCGATGCTGCTGCTCCTTGCGCTCGCCGCGCAGTTCATCGCCGATTTCGCCGCCTCGAGCGTGCGCGACGCCGTTGAGAGCAAGACGCCACTTCGCGAGCAGCTGGGGGAGACCTGGGTCTATGCGGTGGATGCCGCCTTCTCGCCCGTCGCGCTCGCGGTCGCCTACGAAGTCGAAACGATGCCCGCGATCGTCTTTGCCCTGGTGCCCATGCTCGGCGTCCTCGCGGTCTTCGCCCGCGAGCGGCAGGCTCGCCTCGAAAGCCTGGTCGAGCTCAAGAACGCTTACCACGGGACTGCCCTCGTGCTGGGCGACGTGGTCGAGGCGGACGACGGCTACACGGGCGAGCACTGCAAAAGCGTGGTTCAACTGGCGGTCGAGGTCGGCAAGCATCTCGACCTCGATGAGGACCGGCGCCGCAACCTCGAGTTCGGCGCTCTGCTGCACGACGTCGGCAAGATCGCGATTCCGAAGGAGATCATCAACAAGCCGGGCAGGCTGGAGCCCGGCGAGTGGACCATCGTCAAGACGCACACGGTCGAAGGCCAGCGAATCCTCGAGCGCGTCGGCGGCTTCATGGGTCAGGTGGGGCTCATCGTTCGCTCTCATCACGAGCGCTGGGATGGAACCGGGTATCCCGACGGGCTCGCGGGTGAGGACATTCCGGTGGAGTCCCGCATCATCGCCTGCTGCGACACGTGGCACGCGATGCGCACAAACCGCCCCTACCGAGAGGCAATTCCACATGAGGCGGCCGTGGCCGAGCTGATCGCCGGCGCCGGGCACCAGCTCGATCCCCAGATCGTCGACGCCCTGCTTCCGATCCTGGAGCCGGACACGCCGGCGCCCGCGCCGGCACCGGACCAGGTGCAGGCTGCGCCCGTTTCGGCGGTAACGGCCTAGCCAGGGCGCCGCTCAGACGTCGACCACGACGTTGAAGCCACCGTAGCTGGGTCTTCCGGCACGGGCGATCCTAACTCGAGGCCCAAGTCTCCCTCCCTTCCGGGTGGAGCCAGGTGCCTTCAGCCACCGTTAGTGGTACCAGGCCACCGCCGACCCGGCAGGACCCATCGCCGTACTTCGCGGAAAGAGGGCGTGCTTTTCAGCACGTCTAATACATCTCGCCGATCGTGCCGACCTAGTACCTGAGTGGCAGCGCGCGGTAATCAAGTTGGACAGGGTCTGGGCCGCCTCCTCACCAAAGAGGCTCAGACATACGCCGGGGCCGACCAGGGCAACGCGGCCCGGATCGTCGCGCTGCTCTGGGTGCTGAGCGGTCTGCTTGCCCTCGCCTTCTTGCCCTTCGACCATCCCACCGCGGCCTTCGGCCCGACCGGCTGGGCGCTTGCCGGGTGCATTGTTGCCGGCAGCTTGGTCGGCGGCCGCCAGGTGCTTCGCCGCCAACCGCCGCCCGGCTTCACCGATCTGCTCGCGCTCAGCTACCTCGGCCTGGCGCAGGTGGCCGTGCTCGAATGGCTGGCCGGTGGCGCGGGAAGCGCCTACCAGAGCCTCTATCTCCTGTGGATCGGCTCCGCGATGGGCATCCATCCGCCGCGCCGCGCCCTCACCTTCCTCGGCGCAACGGTGCTGTTGGCTTCGGTGCCGCTCCTCTACGACGGATGGAGCTCCCAGGCGGCGACCAGCATCGCCACTGACGTCCTGTTCTGGAGTGCCCTTGGGCTGATCGTGCTGGCGCTGATGGTTTACGTTCGCGCTCAGCGCGTTGGCTTGCGGGCCGAGGAGGAGCACGCTCAGCGCCTGGCTCGCGCGGACGCCCTGACCGAGCTCGGCAACCGGCGCGCGTTCGACGAGGCGCTCGAAGCGGAGATGGCGCGGAGCGAGCGGGCCCGCTCCACGGTCAGCGTGGCGCTCGTGGACATCGACGGCTTCAAGCGGATCAATGACGAATTTGGCCATCTCGACGGAGATCGGTGCCTGAGACAGGCGGCCGAGGCCGTGAGGAGATCGCAGCGCGGAGGGGATCGTGGCTTTCGCTGGGGCGGGGACGAGTTCGCGCTCCTGCTCCCCGACACTCACCACGAGGGGGCCGAGCTAGCCGCGGCTCGGCTCGCTTCGGAGATCCTCAACACCTGCTCCGACGCCGAAGGGAAGCCCGTTTCCGTCTCCTGGGGCGCGGCGCATGCGACCGAGGGGATGACGATGGAAGAGCTCCTCACCCAGGCCGACCTGGCGCTGATGGGCCAGAAGCGCGAAGGGTCCAAGCTGGAGGGTCAGGAGAGCAGCACCCCGGGCGATCGGCCCTCCTGAGCGCCGGACGAGGCTCCGCGTCGCACCGGACCACCGAATCCGAGCCGCGCCTTGCCTGTGTGTCTATCCTCACACCGCGCCGTGAAAACTTGCGGAAAGCTGGACGAGGTCGACCGGGAGCAGAACACGATGCCTTCGGGGATCCCCCCGGGGTCCGTCATATCCCTCCTGGATCCAGAGCATCGGCTTCGGACGCGCCCGCTTGCCTTCCTGGAGCGCTGCAGAGCCCGGTACGGCAAGAGATTCACGATTCGCCTGCCGCTGGCGCCGCCCTTCGTGATGATCTCCGACCCGGAGGAGGTCAAGCAGGTCTTCACGGCGCCGCCTGACGTTCTTCACCCCGGCGAGGGGGCGCAGGTGCTCCAGCCCGTCGTCGGAACCAACTCGGTCATCCTGCTGGACCAGGGTCCGCACCTGGAGCAGCGCAAGCTGATGCTTCCCGCGTTCCACGGGGAGAAGATGGAGCGCCTCAGCGACCTGATCGCGGAGGTGGCCGGGCGGGAGGTGGCGAGTTGGCCTCGCGGCGAGCCGATCGAGCTCGGGCCCCGCATGCAGCGCCTGACGATGGAGATCATCCTGCGGGCCGTCTTCGGCCTCGACCCCGGTGAGCGCCTCGACTCGCTCCGGGAGCGCCTGTCCGCGATGCTCGCCTTCG
>CAVUPJ010000003.1:0-410549 GCA_963743455.1 uncultured Actinomycetes bacterium
GACGGTGGTCGAGCGCAAGGTCCTGGGTCGCTTCCAGGCGCGCTACGGGCCCAACCGGGTTGGCCCCTTCGGCCTTCTGCAGCCCCTGGCTGACGCGGTGAAGCTGATTACGAAGGAGGGCTACAGGCCGGAGAACGCCGTTCCGATCCTGTGGGGGATCGCCCCGGCGCTGGTCATCTTCAGCGGCGTCGCGACCCTGGCGATCATCCCGTTCGGGAACGTCAAGGACGGGGTCGGCTTCTACGGAATCGACGTCTCGATCGGGATCCTCTACTTCTTCGCCTTCGGCTCGATCGGCTTCTACGGGCTGCTGCTCGGCGGCTCGGCCTCGGGCTCCAAGTACAGCTTCCTGGGCGCCATGCGCTCGGCGGCACAGTTGATTTCGTACGAGATCTCGATGGGCCTGGCGCTCCTGGGGGCGATCATGATGGCGGGCTCCCTGTCGCTCGTTTCGATCGTGGAGGCGCAGGACGAGATCTGGTACGTGATCCCGCAGCTCGTCGGGTTCTTGATCTTCATGGTCGCCGGATTCGCGGAGGCCAGTCGCGCGCCGTTCGATCTCCCCGAGGCCGACGCCGAGCTGGTGCAGGGATACCAGACGGAGTACGGCGGCATGCGCTACGGCTCCTTCGCGCTGGCCGAGTACATCGAGATGTTCGTCGTTTCGGCGGTGGCAGTGACCTTCTTCCTCGGCGGCTGGCACGGCCCCGGCCCCGGTTGGCTGGACCCGATCTGGGTGCTGGTGAAGATCCTGGCGCTGGTGTTCGTCTTCATGTGGGTGCGGGCGACCGTGCCGCGAATCCGTTACGACCAGCTGATGTCCCTGGGCTGGAAGGTGCTCCTGCCGCTGGCCACGCTCAATGTCCTCGTCACGGCGATCCTGGTGACGCTTACATGAATAACTCCGCCGACATGCATAACTCCGCCGAAAGCCTCGGCTTCGCCTCCGTTTTCGGCGGGCGAGGGCTCCAGCCTGGCCCGGCAGGCACCTCCGCATCTACCGCGACTTCGTCGCTAGCCCGAGCGAGGCGGTCTTGAGTTCAGAGTTCCCTTATTTGCCGGACGAGTCGGTGGTCGCCGTCCAGCGGGGGCCGCAGCCCGGCGGTGCCAAGGGGGCGTACCGCGCCTTCGGCGAGACCCTGCGTGGCCTGAAGACCACCTTTGCGCGGATCGTCGAGGGCCCGGTGACGATCCAGTACCCCGAGGAAAAGACCCCCGTGTACCCGCGCTTCCGGGGCCGCCACAAGCTGCACCGCTTCGAGGACACCGGCCTCGAGAAGTGCGTCGGCTGCTCGCTCTGCGCCGCCGCATGCCCGGCGGACTGCATCCGGGTGGTCGCGGCGGAGAACGACTCCGACGAGCGCGTCTCCGCCGGCGAGCGCTACGCCGAGATCTACGAGATCAACCTGGCTCGCTGCATCTTCTGCGGCTACTGCGAGGTCGCCTGCCCGTTCGACGCGATCACGATGGGCCACGAATACGAGCTCGCCGACTACAACCGCGAGGACCTGATCTTCACCAAGGAGATGCTGCTCGCGGAGCCGGTCGAGCGGGCACCTCTGCGCCGGGAGGGCGAATGAGCGAGATACTGGACTCGCCATGTCCGCCGAGAACATCCAACTCATCCGCAAACTCGTCGAGGCCTTCAACGTTCGAGACATCGACTCGGTGCTCCAGGACATGCAGCCGGACGTCGAGCTGCATCCGCTGCGAGCCCAGCTCGAGCGAAAGGCCTACCGGGGACACGACGGGGTGCGCGAGATGCTGGCCGACTTCGACCAGGACTGGGAGTCCATTCAGGTCAACGCCGAGGAGTTCCGGGACGCGGACGACGAGGTCGTCGTCCTGGGCCGCCTCCGCGCCCGTGGGCGGGCCAGCGGCATCGACCTCGACGTGCCGATGGGGTTTGTCTGGACCCTCCGCGACGGCAAGGTGCTGCGAATACGGTCATTCTCCGATCAGACCGACGCGCTCCGGGCCGCGGGCCTCGAGTAGCCCCGTCGCCCGAGCCCGGGGTCGCGACCTGATGGTGGAGGTCGCCTTCTTCGCCGGGGCGATCGGCGCCGTCGCAGGAGCACTCGGGGTGATCGCGCTGAGAAACCCCTTCTACAGCGTGCTGGCGCTGGTCGTCCACCTGGTCGCCCTGGCCGGGCTCTTCCTGCTGCTGTATGCGCAGTTCGTCGCCGCCGCCCAGGTGGTCGTGTACGCGGGCGCGGTGATGGTCCTGTACGTGTTCGTGGCCGCCTACGTGGGCGAGGTCGAGGAACCGATCTGGGAGCCGATCCCGGGCCAGCGATTCCTGGCCCCACTGCTGGCCGCGGCGCTCTTCGTCGAGCTCTCGATCGCGATCCTGGGCACCGGGCTGTCCTCGCTCGACAGCGAGGGGCCAACGCTGCCAATCGGCTTCGGGTCTCCGGAGGCAATCGGCAACCTACTCCTGGAGCGCTTCCTGGTCGTCTTCGAGGCGGCCTCGATGCTCCTTCTCGTCGCCGCAGTCGGCGCAGTGGTGTTGGCCGGACGGCAGCGCGCTGAGCACGCCTCCGACGCTGGCGAGGGACCTCACTAATGGACGTCACCTGGTATCTCGTTCTCTCGGCGCTCCTTTTCGCGATCGGCGCCGCCGGGGTGCTGATCCGGCGCAGCCCGCTGGTGATCCTGCTCTGCCTCGAGCTGATGCTGAACGCGGGCAACCTCGCCCTGGTCGCCTTCGCCCGCCAGCACGGCGACCAGGACGGTCAGGTGTTCGCGTTGATCGTCATGGTGGTCGCCGCCTGCGAGGTGGTGGTCGGGCTGGGCCTGATCGTCGCGATGTTCAGGCGCCGGCTGCCGCTGAACGTCGATGAGATGAGGGACCTCCGCGGGTGAGCGCGACCACGTACGCGTGGCTGGTGCTGGCGTGCCCGCTCGCCGGCTGCCTGGTGAACGCGTTCGGCTGGCGGTTGCTGCCCGGCCGGGCCGCGGGGTGGATCGGGACCGGCGCAATCGTGCTCGCTTTCCTGAACTCGATCGCGGCGCTCGTGGTGCTGCTCGACAAGCCCGCGTCGGGCCGCGAGCTCACCTCCTCGCTGTGGACCTACGCCTCGGCGGCGGGCCTCGACATCAAGCTCGGGATCCTGGTCGACCCGCTGTCGGTGTTCATGATCCTGGTGGTCACCGGGGTCTCCATGCTGATCCACCTCTACTCGATCAGCTACCTCGAGTCCGATCGCGGCTACACCCGCTACTTCAGCTACCTCAACTTCTTCGTCTTCTCGATGTTGCTCCTCATCCTGGCGGGCAACTTCGTGCTCCTGATCGTCGGCTGGGCCTTCGTCGGCTTCGCCTCCTACGCGCTGATCAGCTTCTGGTACCGGCGGAACACGGCGACCACGGCGGGCATGAAGGCCTTCGTGATCAACGTAATCGGCGACGTCGGCCTGGTGCTCGCCGCCTTCTTCATCTTCCGCGAGCTCGGCACCTTCGACTACCTGCCCATGTTCGAGGCCGCGCCGGAGCAGTTCGCCACCAACGAGGGCGTGGTGGTGGCGATCTGCCTCCTGATTCTGGTCGGGGCGTTCGCGAAGTCCGCGCAGCTGCCGCTCCACACCTGGCTTCCCGACGCAATGGAGGGCCCCACTCCTGTGTCCGCCCTGATCCATGCGGCCACCATGGTCACCGCGGGCGTCTACCTGATTGCCCGCATGCACCCCCTGTTCGTCGAGGCTCCCACCGCCGCCGACATCTCCGCGTTCATCGGCCTCGCAACGCTGATCTTCGCTGCGACGGTGGCGCTGGCGGTCACCGACCTGAAGCGGATCATCGCCTACTCGACGATCAGCCAGATCGGCTACATGGTGGTCGGGGTCTCGATCGGCGCCTACGCGGCTGGCCTCTTCCACCTGATGAGCCACGCGTTCTTCAAGGCGCTTCTGTTCATGGCCGCCGGCTCGGTGATCGCGGCGATGGCGGGCACCCAGAACATCGACCGGATGGGTGGCTTTCGCCGCGCCCTGCCGTTCACGTCCGCCCTGTTGATCGTGGGCGCGCTGGCGCTCGCGGCCTTCCCGGGAACCTCCGGCTTCTTCTCCAAGGACGAGATCCTCGCCTTCGCGTACGAGCGCGGCGGCTTCTACTGGATCCTGGCGATCGGCGGCTACGTCGGTGCCTTCCTGACCGCCATCTACGCCTTCCGGATCGTCTTCCGGGTCGTCTACCGGGAGCCATGTCCCGAGGCCCGGGAGCTGGAGCACGGGCATCTTGCCCACGCCGAGCCGCAGAACCCGATGACCGGAGAGAAGGAGGACACGGATGTCGGCTTCCCCGGCCCGGAGCACCAGATCGCCGAGCGGGCGCGGCCCATGGCGATCGCGATGGCGGTGCTCGGCGTGGCGGCGATTTTCGGCGGCCTGGTGCAGGTCCCCGGCGTCGACCACGTCCTGGACACGTTCCTGGAGCCGACCTTCGAGGACTCCGCTGTGTTCAGAGACGTACATGTGCCCACCGGCGCCGCCTGGCTCGGGCTGGGGGTCGGCGGGGTGCTCGGCCTGCTCGGGATCGCAACCGCCTACTACCTCTACGTGGTCGCGCCGCAGACCCCCGAGCGACTGCGAACCAGGGCCCATGCCGTTTACTCGTTCCTGGTCAACAAGTGGTACTTCGACGAGCTGTACGACGCGCTCGTCTACCGGCCGCTGATCGCGATCGGCCGCTTCGCGAACGCCGTGCTGGAGCGGGTCGTCGTGCAGGGGATCGTCGCCGGGACCGTGGGCGCCGTTCGCGGGGTCGGGATGGTCGTTCGCGGCGCGCAGTCGGGATTCGTGCGCGCCTACGCGCTCTTGGTGGTGGGCGGCTTCGCCGCCCTGGGCCTCTACTTCTTGATCGTCAGCTCATGAGGGGAGCCCTGCGGTGATCCAGGTCATGCTGTGGCTGCCGGTGGCGGTCGGCCTCGTCTGCTTCGTGGTGCCGCGACGGGCGGTGGCCGCCTCGGCGATCCTCGGCTCGGCGATCGTCCTCGGGCTGGCGATCGCGCTGGTCGCCGGCTTCCACACCGCCGAAGCCGGGCTCCAGCACCAGGTCTCCGAGAGCTGGATCCCGGACCTCGGCGTTCGCTACGAGCTCGGGGTGGACGGAATCAGCCTCTTCCTGGTGCTGCTGACGGCGCTCCTGTGGGCGGGGGTGACGGTCTTCTCCACCTTCCGGATGCCCGATCGCCGCCGGATCTACTTCTTCATGCTGGGGCTCGGCGAGACCGCCACCCTGGGCGCCTTCCTGGCCCAGGACCTCCTGCTCTTCGTCCTCTTCTTCGACCTCATGCTGGTGCCGTTCTGGTTCCTGATCGGCGCCTTCGGAGGCGAGAACCGCATCGCCGCGACGACCAAGATGATCGTCTACACGCTGGTCGGCTCGCTGCTGATGCTGGTCGCCGCGATCGCCACCGCAGTTCTCGCCTCCGATCAGGTCGGGCAGTTGAGCTTCTCGCTCGCCGATCTGAGCGCCCACACGCTCTCGAGCGGAAGCCAGGAGTGGATCTTCCTCTTCTTCGCCGCCGCGTTCCTGATCAAGATGCCCGCGGTCGTCGTCCACGGCTGGCTGCCCGACGCCTACCGGGCCGCCCCCCTGCCGGTGCTGGCGCTGCTCGCGGGGGTGCTCTCGAAGGTCGGCGCCTACGGCTTCCTGCGAGTCGCGCTGCCGCTCTACCCCGAGGCCACCGTCACTTACCAGGAGTTGATCCTGGTAATCGGCGTGGCGAGCATCCTCTACGGGTCGGTGATGGCGTTCACGCAGACAAACGTGCGCCTGATCGCCGGCTACTCCTCGATCGCGCAGCTTGGCTTCATCACGATCGGGATCTTCTCCCTGCGCCCCGACGGCGCCGACGGCTCAGTGCTTCAGATGGTCAACCACGGCCTGGTCGTCGCCCCGATCTTCCTGATCATCGCCGTGCTCTGGGAGCGCTCGGGAAGCGAGGACATAACCCGGCTCGGCGGCCTGGCGATGCGGGCGCCGGTGCTGGCGGCCCTGTTCTTGATCGTCACCCTGGCGACCCTGGCGATGCCGGGCTCCGCGAACTTCATCGGCGAGTTCTACATCCTGATCGGGGTCTTCCAGGCCAAGATCGTCTACGCCTTCGTGGCCATCGTCGGGGTCGCCTTGGCGGCCTACTACGCGATCCGCCTCTTTCAGCGAACCATGCACGGTCGGCCTCCCGAGAACGCGGACTCGCGTGAGATCGCCCTGCGCGACGCGGCGGTGCTGGCTCCGCTCGTCGCCTGCATCGTCGCCCTCGCCCTGTACCCGGGGCTGATCCTGAGCCGCGGCGAAGCCGCCGTGGAGGACAAGGTCGCGGCCGTGGCATCGAGAGGCGATCGATGAGCTTCACCGCCCCTGAGGTCGACTACGCCGGGCTCTCGCCCGTGATCACGCTGACCGCCGGGATCTGCGCGGTGCTGCTCGCCGGCCTGGTCGGAGAGCGGCGTCAGCGTCTCCTGGTCTCGACCCTCTCGCTGGCCACGCTGGCGACCGCCGCCGGCCTTTGCATCTGGCAGTGGGGCGAGCGCGAGGACCTGGTGGCGGGGGCCCTGCGGCTCGACGAGCTCGGCCTGGCCGGCGCCCTGATCGCGATCCTCGCCGCCGCGGTGGTGGTGCCGCTGTCGTGGCGAGAGCCGGCCGCGGAGCGTCGCGGATCCGAGCCTCGCCACGGGGAGTTCCAGGCGCTCCTGCTCTCCTCGGTCCTCGGCATGGTGCTGCTGGCCCAGGCGCAGAACCTGGTCTCGTTCTTCGTCGCGATCGAGCTGCTCTCGGTGCCCCTCTACGTGCTCTGCGGCTCGGCCCTCCAGCGCCGTGACTCGCTGGAATCGGGCCTCAAGTACCTGATCGTCGGCTCGCTCGGCTCCGCGACCCTGCTCTACGGCCTCGCATTCATCTACGGCGGCTCGGGCTCGACCGACTTCACCGGCATCCGGGAGGGAATCGGCACGGGGCTCGCGGACGACCCGCTGGTCTTGATCGGGATCGCGCTGGCCGCAACCGGGCTCGCCTTCAAGATCTCGATCGCCCCCTTCCATCAGTGGACGCCGGACGTCTACCAGGGCGCCCCCACGCCGGTGACCGCGTTCATGGCCGTGGCGACCAAGGTGGCCGCGTTCTGCGTCTTCGTCCGCTTCTTCGAGGTCGCGCTCGGTCCCGCCGTGGACAACTGGCAGCCCGCGCTCGCGGTGCTCGCCGCGGTCTCGATCGTGGTCGGGAACATCGGCGCGCTCGGCCAGGACTCGCTGAAGCGGCTCCTCGGCTACTCGGGGGTCGCCCAAGCCGGCTACATGCTCGTCGGCCTGGTCGCAGCCTCCGAGCTGGGGGTGAACGCGCTGATCTTCTACCTCGCCACCTACGCGCTGATGAACCTGGCCGCCTTCGCGGTGATCGTCGTCCGGGAGCGCGAGACCGAGCTCGGCGACGACATCGGGGCGGTGCAGGGACTCGGCCGCGACCGCCCCGAGCTGGCCTGGCCGCTGACGATCTCGATGCTGGGGCTGGCCGGCCTGCCGGCGACGGCCGGATTCATGGGCAAGCTCTACCTGATCGAGGCGGCGGTGGACGCCGACTACACCTGGCTCGCCGTGGCGATCGCGATCGGGACCATGATCTCACTCGCCTACTACCTGCGGGTGGTGGCGGCTGTCTGGATGCGGCCCGCCCCGGAGCCGCTGGGGCCCGAGCCCGCCGCCGAGATGCCGGCGATGGCGGGTGGCTCGCCGGAGGCCGACGCGCAAGGCATCCCGCGCGGGGACGGGCCGAGCCCACCGCCGGGCACCCGCTGCCTCGCGATCCTGGTCCCCGCCGCGGCTCTCTCCGCGTCGACGATCTTCTTCGGCGTCTTCCCCTCCCCGCTCGTGGACTGGGCCTCGAACGCGGGGCAGGGGCTGGCGGCCTTCATCCCCTGACCCGCCGCCAGGAATACCGTCCCACTCCTCAGTGTTGGCGCTGCTGCCCTTGCTCCATCGCCTACTCCCGAAGGCCGAGGTCGGCAAATGTGCGCTCGCGGTTCCAGTATGTGACGAGCCTCGTCACCTTGCCGCCGCGAACATGAAACAGGTTCGCCCCCTTCATCTGTATCTCCCCGACCTCCAGCCCGCTCGTCTTGCCGCGCCCGCGGAAGCGCATAAGCACGAGCACCCGCTCGTCGTCGAGCGCGCGGTACTCGTCGGCCTCGCAGCGCAAGTCCTCAAAGGCGCTCAAGGCTTCGCGCCACGCCTCGGCCATCGCCGCCACCCCAGTCCAGTTGCCGGGTTCGGGGCCGTCGGCGGCCACGAACTCGATCTCGGGGTCCGCCCACTCGGCGGAGCTGAAGTCGCCGCGCTCCCACGCCGCGAAGATCGAGCGCACGATCTCCACGTTTTCCTGCGACATCGGCTACTCCTTGAGACCTGCGGCTTCGAGAGCATCCTTGGGATCGAGGTAGCCCCGAACTCGGATCGCCTTGGCGTTCCTGTACTCGATTACGTAGCAGAGCGGCGACTCGGTCACGGCTCCACTTCCTCTGCCAACGGTGCGGACGTGGCCGATCGCGACGATCCGATCACCCAGATCGCGGATGTCCGGGTACTCGGCGTGGATCTCGACGAAAGCCTCATCCGCGTCGCGGCGCCATTCGAGCACGCCCCCATGGCCCCGGTACACCGTTTCCTCCCCCGCCACCGACGCAAGCAACACCGTGTTCCACTCGACCTCGGGGTCGATTTCCTCCAGGGCCGCCTCGTAGTCGCCGCGGTTAAACCCCTCGAATGCGCGCTTGAAAGCCTCGACGTTCTCCTGCGACATCGTCTACTCCGACAGCCCGGCGGCTTCGAGGGTCTGCCCGCTAAGGCCGAGGGCGTGGAGTGCGCCGGGCAGCGTGAAGTGATCCTCCTGCCGAAAGACCCGGCCGTGCCTAAGCCAAAAAGCACTGAACAACTCCTGCTGCAACTTGAGGCCGCTCTCTCGCCCTTCGGCCGAGAGAGTCATGTGCAGCAAGACGCGGTCGTCACGGACCGGAGTTATCGCCTTGACCGTGATCTCGAAGTGTTGCCAAGCCTGTTGGAAGTCGCTGAAAAAGTGCGCAATCTCCTCGACGCCATGGCAGGGCCGCGCCTCGGGGAACTCCTCGACTGGGTAATAGTCGCCGCGCGGATCCCAAATGTCGAGGAGCTGCTCCGGATCTCGGTCGATCGGCAGCCCCTCCTCGATGATCCGCCGCACGACCTCGACGTTCTCCTGCGACATCGCCTGCTCCTTGAGCCCGGCGGCCTCGAGGGC
Source organism: uncultured Actinomycetes bacterium (assembly GCA_963743455.1). Taxonomy (GTDB): domain Bacteria; phylum Actinomycetota; class Thermoleophilia; order Solirubrobacterales; family 70-9; genus AC-56. The sequence goes on from CAVUPJ010000003.1 coordinate 9,268, forward strand.
TTCGGCTCGCTTCAAGAAAACGCGCCGCCGGGTGATCAATCCATTCATGATCCAGAAGATCGACCAGCCGTAGACCTCCGTCTCTACGCCGCTGCGTCGCATGCCAGTGCGGCTTCGCCGCCGTTGCGCTGACAGGGATGACCATCGACCCAGCGTTCCACGTCGCGACGCGTCGAATGATCTCTCACCGGCCTCGGTAGCTCGCACAGTCAGTCAATACGTGCGTCCATCCACGCGACGCCGGAGCTTGAGGAACTCCATCGTGCGCCGCGATAGCGCGTTTATGCCTCGTTCCCTCGAATGACGGTCACTCGAGGCCCGAGAGAGGTCGGTCAATCAGCGATCCGGCGCGAAGAACTCGGGCAGGCGTCCGCGGGCGATCGATGAGCGCCCTCGATCCAGTTCCGCGAACGCGTCTGAGCGGCCGCGCCGAAGTCGGGCACACTCCACGTTCTCCTCGGCGACATCGCCTACTCCGAGAGCTCCGCGGCTTCGAGGCGCTCAGCCCGTATGTGAACTAGCTCGAGAGCCGATGCGCCCGCGTCGGGAAGTGAACGCCCGCTCACCAAGAAGACTCGACCGTCCAGCCCCTGGCCCCCGGTCGAAGAGGCGGTGGAGCTGCTCGTCCGGCGGCCGCGCCAGCAGGCCGTCGCTCACCGAGATGCCGGAGTCGCCGACACCTCGTGGTGACACTCGTCGCAGATCTCGCCTCGCTCTCGCAAGTAGTCGCGGACTCCCGCCATGTCCTCGGTATACCGTCGCCTGGACACCGAGCGCCGCCGAATGGGCTGGTTGCGACGCCATGGCCGGGTCGAGCGTCTCGGGGAACGGCCTCGAAGCCCGGGCCGTAGTCGCCGCGCCTCCCAAATGCGCGCTTGGACGCTCCTCCACGTTCTCCGCGACATCGCTCGCCCAGTATCTCGCTCTGGCCTGCGTGCCAGCGCCACGGCTCTCCACGGATTCAGGTGGGAAGCGGCTCGCCGAACATCGCGGGCAGGCGGCCTGGCCAGGGCGAAGTCGGCCTCGATCACCAAGCGGCGAGGAAGACCTCGGGCGCGCTCGAGTGCGAGTCCGAACCTCATCTCGCGCTCACCGCGCGAGGATATTCCCATGGCGGCGATTGTGTCGGCGATCATCGTGGCGACGGCCGCGGGTGTTTGGGCGGAGCGTCGCTACGGCGGACGGGCCGGGATCGCGGCGCGCCGGGGGCTGCTCTTCGTGCTCTACGTGGTGCTGCCGCCAACGACCTTCTTCAACCTGGCCCGGGTCGAGTTCGACGCGGACGTCGGGCTTGGAATCGGGCTCGCCTACCTGGCGCTGGCGCTTGCGGCGACGGGTGCCTGGCTCGTTGCCTCGCGGCTGCTGGGCCTGCGACGCTCCGCGGTGGGTGCCGTGATCTGCTGCACGCTGGTCGCGAACACCGGCTACCTGGGCTATCCGCTGGTCGCGGCGCTGCTCGGCTTCGACCGGCTGTCGGAGGCCGTGATCTACGACGTTCTGGTCGCTGCGCCGGCCCTGCTCGTGGGTGCGTTCTCAATCGGCGCGGCGTTCGGCGAACGGGCGGGCGAGACCCCTCGGCAGCGAGTGGTCGCGTTCTTCACCCGCAACCCGGCGCTCTACGCGGCGGCGCTGGCGCTGGTCGCGCCGGACTCGCTGGCGCCGGATGCGCTGGTGGACGCATCGCGGATCGCGATCGTCGCCCTGCTGCCGCTCGGCTTCTTCGCGGTCGGCGTAGCGCTGGCTGAGGAAGCCGAGGAAGGCACGATCCCGGTTCCGCCGCCACTCGACGCCGCGGTCGCCGCCGCGGTGGGGCTGCGGCTGGTGGTCGCGCCGGGGCTGCTCTTGCTGCTCGCGATGCCGCTGATCGACCTCCCGGGCCCCTACCTGCTGCTCGCCGCGATGCCCTGCGGCATCAACACCATGCTCGTCGCCCACGCGTATGGGCTGGACCTGCGGATCTCGGCCGCCGCCGTGGCCTGGTCGACCGCGATCGCAGTGGTGGTCGCCGTTGCCTCGCTGGCTTTCTGAATAACTTGCGGGCGCCTGCGGCGCCCTTACACGCCTGTTTCGGAGCTAAAGCTCCTCATAACTTGAGCTGCGAGCCCGCCGCAACGCGGACTAGGATCAATCTGTGCGCTATCCGGTCGAGTCGTTCACCCCCGAAGAGGAGGCGGTCCTGCGTCCCCACTTCACCAATCTCGACCGGCCGGTCTTCTGTCTCACCAACCTGCCCGAGACGGTGAAGGGGGCGATGTTCGCCCGCTACTCGCGCTACGCGGGCACCGTGCGGCGACTGTTCCTGGAGGAGTTCGCCGCCGACGTGCCCGCGGGGGATCGACCCTTCGACGGCGTCGAAGGCGAGCGGGCCGCGGGGCTGTATGAGCGGGTGTTCATCGGCTACGGCGACGACTCGATCGGCCAGGTGGGTGGCGCCCACCTGGCCTGCGAGTGGGTGTCGAACATCCTCACCAAGGTTCTCCAGCGCGGCCGGCTGGCCGCCTATCTGGAGCAGTCGACGCGCTACATCCCCTATGACCAGCCGATGGAGGAGGGCGGCGGCTACCGCTACTACCGCGACGAGGTGCTGGGCGAGCCCTACGAGGCGGCCATGGACGAGCTGTTCGGGATCTACTCACGCAGCCTGGAGGCGGTCCAGTCGTGGGCAGCGGAGCGCTGGCCCCGCGCCGAGGAGCCGGAGGACGCCTGGCGGCGCTCGATCCGCGCCAAGTCGCTGGACCTGTTGCGGGGCTTGCTCCCGGCCTCGACGCTGAGCCACGTCGGCGTCTTCGCGTCCGGCCAGGCCTACGAGCAGCTCCTCCTCCGCCTGATGGCCTCGCCGCTGCCGGAGGCGCGCGAGTTCGGCGACATGATCCTGACCGAGCTGACCAAGGTGATCCCCAGTTTCGTCGGGCGCATCGAGCGACCCGATCGCGGCGGCGAGTGGATCGCGTATCTGCGCGAACGCCGGCGGGCCACCGAGAGCGCGGTGGCACGGCTGGGGCTGGACCGCCCCACCGTGAGCGACGCGCCCTCGGTCGAGCTGGTCGACGTGGAGGGCGGCGAGGAGGACCTGCTCGCTGCCACGCTGTTCGAGTCGGCGAGCGCTTCGGAGGCCGAGATCCGCGACCGGATCGGGACCCTCGACCCGCTGGAGCGCGCCGAGCTGATCGGCGAGCTGGCCGGCGAGCGGCGAAATCGCCGCCACCGCCCCGGCCGCGGCTGGGAGGCGGTGCGCTACCGGTTCGAGATCGTCTCCGACTACGGCGGCTTTCGCGACCTCCAGCGCCACCGGCTGCTGACCTGCCAGTGGCAACGCCTGGGCCCGCACCTGGGCGCGGCGACCCCGGAGGAGGTCCGCGATGCCGGCGCCGGGGCCGAGTACGAGCGCGCGCTCGAGATTTCGCGGCGCGAGTTCGAGCGGCTCCAGGACGAAGGACTGGCCGAGGCCGCCCCCTACGCCCTCTGCCTCGGCTACCGAATCCGCTACGTGCTCGACCTCAACGCGCGGGAGGCCATGCACCTGATCGAGCTTCGCTCCGGTCGCGAGGGACATCCGACCTACCGCGCCGTCGCCCAGGCCATGTACGAGCGGATCGCGGACGTCCACCCGGCGATCGCTCAGGCGATGACTCACGTGGACTCCTCCCGCGAACCGCGCCTGGAGCGCATCCTGGGGGAGATCCGCACGCACCGAAAGCGCTTGGCTGCGGCCCGCCGGTGAACTTGGTCGGGCTGGGGCACGTATGCTCCGACGAGTGGCACCATCGGAAGCCTCATCGACCCTCGCCCACGTAAACGGAGGAGCCGCAACCAGGGGGAACGCCCAGACGAGGGCGAGCACGCTGCTGATCGGCGTCGGCGTTTTGATGGTCTGCCTGGCGATCCCCGCGACGCTGGTCGGCGCCCAGGCTCCGGCGACGCCGGCTGACCCCGGCGCCCAACCCGTGGTCCCTGAGGAGCCCCCCGAGCCCCCGGCGCCAGAGCCGCAACCGCCGCCGCCCGGCACGGACCCGCCCGAGCCGAGCCCGGCCCCCCCGCCGGCCTCCGAACCGCCGGACGATTCAACACCGCCGCCTCCTGAGCCCGTCGCCGACCCCTCGACCGCGGTCAGGGCCGCCGCGCGCTCCGTCTCGGTGTCGATCCTCGATGGCAACTCACAGAGCGCCTATGTGTTCTCGCCCAGCTCGGTCACGGTCAGCACGGGCGACACCGTCAACTGGACCAACAACGGGGCCGAGCCGCACGACGTCACCGGCAGCGGCCTCGCCTCGGGCCTCCTGCAATCCGGCCAGGGCTACTCGTACACCTTCACGGACGCCGGCGACTACAGCTACATCTGCTCCATCCACCCGTTCATGCAGGGGTCCGTGTCCGTGCTGGCCGCGAGCGGCGGGGGCGGGGGCGGAGGTGGTGGTACCGACTCAGGGTCCACCCAGGACCCGTCCGCCTCCACCGCCCCCGGCTCGGAATCCGCGGCGGTGCAATCGGCGGGCGCGGCCGGGAGCGCCTCGCAGCTCCCCTCGAGCGGCATGCCGGTGCTGCCACTGCTGGCCGCCGGCCTGGGGCTCGTGCTCGCGGGGGCGCTCTTGCGCCGCCGCGCCCTGGTCAGCTAGCCGCCACCGGCTCCGAAGCCTCGACCGCGACACCGATCAGCGCCGCCATGAACGCGGGCAGGTCGGGCGGGCGGCGCGAGGAGACCAGGTTGCCGTCGACCACGACCTCCGAGTCCTCCCACTTGGCGCCCGCGTTTCGCAGGTCGTCGGCGATCGCCGGCACCGAGGTGACGCGGCGCCCCTCGACGATTCCGGCCGAGATCGGCACCCAGCCGGCGTGGCAGATGAAGGCGATCGGCTTGTTTTGGGCATGCAGTCCGCGCACCAGCGCCTTGACGCCCTCGTCGGTGCGCAGCTTGTCGGGGCCGAAGCCGCCGGCGATCACCAGCAGGTCCAGGTCGTCGGGCACCAGGTCGGCGGCCGCTTGATCGGTGACCAGCTCGATCCCTTTCTTGCCCCGCACGCTCTCTCCGCCGTCGATGCCGACCAGGCCGACCGTCGCCCCCGCCTCCTGGAGGCGGTAGTACGGGTAGATCGCCTCGGCGTCCTCGAACAGGGGGCCGATCATCACCGCGGCGCGCCGGCCGGCGAGTGGCTCATGGTCGTGGTGCGTCATCCTCCGAAATCCTACGGCGCATGGCCACTAACGGGGGCGCTCGCGCGAAGGCAGCTCCCGAACGTCCCGGAATGTGGGCTATAGGGGGTACTCAGGGACGTTCGTTGTTTGAGCGGCCGCGCTAGCGGCGGCGCTTGCGCTTGCGCCTGCGGGAGCTGGGCTGGCCGCCCGCTGTGCCCTCCGACTGCCCGCCGTCGGCCGGCACCTCGGTCGCCTCGCCCTCGATCGCCTCACCGCTCGGCGGCGCCTCGCCGCTCGGCTGATCGCCGGGTTTCAGCCAGGGGATCGCCTCGCCGGCCTCCCAGGCGGGCGGGCGCCCGCCCGGCACCCTGCCGAGGAAGAGCAGGCCCAGCCACCCGAACCAGAGGGCCAGCATCAGCGTGCCGGGGGGGCCCAAAAGGATGATCGAAACGCCCAGCGCCATCCCCAAAGTGCCGAAGAACCGCGCCAGCAAGCCGGCCCGAACCGCCTGTAGCGGCGTGTAGACCATCGCGACGATCAGGCCGAGCAGGGCGGGAAACTGGAGGCTGCCTCCAACCTGCGCCGCCGTTGTGTCTTCGCTGATCTGCTCGGCGAGAGCGTCCCCCGTCTCTCCGCTCGAGTCCTCCTCGTGCTGGACGCCGGCGTCGTCGAGTCGGTCGACCAGCGCCTGCTCGCCATCCGGGGGGTATTCGCTGGTGCCGAAGCTGCCATCCCTCAGCTCGATGTCGACCCCGCGGGAATCGGTGTAGAGGGTGACCTTTTCGATCGAGGCCTTGTTGGTCTTCAGGTAGTCGGCGAGGCGACCGCGTGGCACGTCTTGGATCCCAGGCTCCTGCTCGACGAAGTCCGAGGAGATCTGCGACACCGCCACCCAGTTGACGATTGCCTGGCCGGCCATCAGGACCGGGCCGATGAAGACGAAGCCGACCATCGCCGCCCGCACCCGCGGGCTGCGAGCTTGTGCGGCCCGAAACAGGTAGAGCAGCGGGCCGATCGTGAAGAGAAATCCGAAGGCCGCGAGCAGCGAGAACGTCGCAATCGCGCCGCGGTGCGAGTCGAAGGCGTGAAACTGGGCCGAGGTTGTGTCCTCGGCGGGGATCTGCACTTGCGCCAGGAACGAGGCGACTATGAGCACGGTCGCGCCGATGGCGGCGATCGCCGCCGGGCGTGCCCAGCGGCGCTCGCGCTCGATGATCCGCTCGCGGCCCAAAGTCGGCGTATGTTACGGCTCGTGCCCGAGTTCGCCTTGACTGCAATCGGCCGCGACCGCCCCGGAATCGTCGCGGCGATCAGCGCGGCGCTGCTGGAGCTGGAGGGGAACGTCGAGGACTCGCAGATGTCGATCCTCCGCGGCCACTTCGCCGTGATGCTGATCGTCAAGCTGCCCGGCGCGGTGGATGCAGAGGACCTGGAGGGGCACCTCGAGCGCGTTCGGAAGGAGCTCGAGCTGGAGGCGATCGCCGTGAATCGGGTCGACGACCTCGGCATGGCGGCCGCACGGCCCTCGCATGTGATCACGGTCTACGGCGCCGACCATCCCGGCATCGTCCACGCCGTCAGCGCGGCGCTCGCCGAGCGCGGGGTGAACATCACCGGCCTCGAGACACGGCTCGCCGGCGCCGCGGGCTCTCCGCTCTACGTGATGACCATCGAGGTGGCCACCCCAGAGTCCTCCGAGCCCGACCTGGAGGCGGCGCTGAGCGAGGTCGCGGACCAGGCGAAGGTCGAGGTGAGCATCCGGCCGCTCGCTGCCGACGCGCTCTAGTGGCCGCTCGCGAGGTCCTCGTTTATCCGCACCCGATGCTGAAGCAGGTGGCGGCGCCCGCGCAGTCCGGCGACGCCGAGGCGATTGGACGCGACCTGGTCGACACGATGCGGTCGTTCGAGCGCTGCGTCGGGGTGGCCGCCCCGCAGATCGGGGAGCCTGCACGGGTGATCGCGGTCGACGTGCGGGGACATCCGAAGGCCGACACCGACAATGGCCTGCTGGTGCTCGTCAATCCGCGGATCGTCGAGGCTGAGGGCTCCGAGGTCGCCCGCGAGGGCTGCCTCTCGATTCCCGACCTGACCGCCAACGTGCGTCGCGCAACCTCGATCGTGGTCGAGCACGCCAGCGGCGCAGCCCACTGCCTGGGCTTCGAGGCCCGCTGCGTGCTGCACGAGCTCGACCACCTGGACGGGATCCTCTTCCTCGACCGGGTCGAGTCGCTGGTGGACGACGTGTTCCGTCGCCGCGTTTACGCGGACAAGCCGGAGAGCTAGTGGCCTCGAAAGGCCGCTAGTCGACCGGCTCGGAGCTCCGGCGCTGCTCGCCACCTCGCGGGACCGGGCCGAGCTCGAACGCCTCGGCGGGCGCCCGGATCGGGTAGTAGTCGTTGTCGCCGGGGGCGAGCGTTCGAGACACGCGGTCGCCGACGTTCAGCACCAGGTCGAGCGCCGGCGCGGCCATGCCGATCAGGGCCTCGACTCGGGCACGCCAGATGCGCTGCTGTGGCGTCTCGTGCATGCCCTCTATCCGCGCTCGTGGAAGAAGAAGCCGGGCAGCGCCCCCTCGATCACTTCCTGGGTCATTCGCTGCGCGACCTCAAGGTTGCCCGTCCGGACCGCGATGTCGTCGAGAGTCACGATCCCGGCCAACTCGTCACCGTCGACGACCGGCAGCCGCCGGATCCGGTGCTGGACCATCAGCGCCGCAGCCTCCTCGAGGTCCATGTCGGGCTCGCCGGTGACCAGCGGTCGGGAAGCATGCTCGTGGGCGGGCTCCGAGCCCGGGCGATCCTCGGCGAGCGCGCGGACGGCCAAGTCCCTGTCGGTGATCATCGCCGCCGGCTCGCCCTCGGGATCGCAGAGCACCACAGAGCCGACGCGGTGGTCCCGCATCAGTTGGGCGACCTTGAGCAGGTCGGCGTTCAGCCCGGCGGTGACGACGCCACTGGTCATGATCTGGCGGAGCTGCATCGTTCGTACCGTAACGCGCCGGTGCGTGCAGGGGAACGCCAGCCGGATCACAGACCGGCGATCGTCGCTCACTAGGATCCCCTTGAATGGCCGAAACACCCCAGCAAACGGGGCCAATCGCCGTCTACGGGGCCACCGGGTACACCGGCCGGCTGATCGCCGCGGAGCTTCGACGGCGCGGCGCCGAGTTCGTGCTGGCGGGGCGCAACCGGGCGAAGCTCGAGATACTCGCCGAGGACCTCGGCGGCCAGATCCCGATTCGGGACGCGTCGCTGGATGACGCCGGGGCGCTGAGGGACCTGCTGGAGCCGTGTGCGGCGGTGATCGCCTGTGCGGGCCCCTTCCGGCTGCACGGCGAACCGGTCCTCGCGGCCGCGGTCGAGACGCGGACGCACTACCTCGACACCACCGGCGAGCAGCCGTTCATGCGCAAGGTGTTCGACGACTACGGCCCGAGCGCCGACCGGGCGGGAGTGGCACTGGTCACCGCGATGGGCTTCGACTACGTGCCTGGGGACATGATCGCGGCGCTGACCGCCGAGGGCATGGGCTCGCTCGATGAGATCGTGCTCGCGTACGCGGTGCGGGGTTTCGGCGCCACCCGCGGCACAGCGCTGTCGGCCTTGGGAATGATGGCCGGCGGCGACTCGGAGTGGCGCGACGGCGAGCTGGCCTCCGCGTCGCGGAGCGTCGGCGGAGGCAGCTGGGACTTTCCGGACCCGATCGGCCGCCAGCGGATGCTGCGGTACCCGGCCGGCGAGCACATCACCGTGCCGCGACACGTCCAGACGGGCCGGGTGCGGACCCTGCTCACCGCCTCGACAGTTATCTCCCTGCCGCTCGTGGGGAGGGTGGCACCGCTGGTCATGGCGCCCTTCCAGCTCGCGATGCGAACGCCCCTCAGGCGGGCGCTGGCGGCGGTCATCCCGCGCCTGCCGGAGGGGCCAAGCGAGGAAAGTCGCCGCAATTCGAGCTTCACGATCGTTTGCGAGGCGCGGCAGGACTCCCGCCGGCGTCGGGGAACCGTGACGGGCGCCGACCCGTATGGGTTCACCGCCAAGTCGACCGTCGAGGGCGCACTTCGCTTCGTGGCCCCCGGCTACGACCGCAGGGGTGCACTGGCGCCCTCGGAGGCGTTCGACCCGCGCGACTTCCTGGGGGGACTCCGCGAGTTCGGCGTCGAGCACGAGGTCGAGTGAGAAGCTGTCCGGCCTGCGGCGAGCCGCTGTTCGGGTGGCTGCTTCTGGACTCCCGCGAGCAGGGCAACCAGAGCGACTCGGTTGTGCTCGAGCGCTGCGAGCGCTGCCGGCTCGGGGTCGCGGCCGACCTGGCCCCCGGAAGCGCCGCCCCCGAGCTGCTCGGCTCCGCGCGGCGTATCTCCGGGGGAAGGCTCGAGCTGCGGGTCGCAAACCGCGCCAGCGTCCAGGCCTCGCTCGGGGGCAGGCACTGGGCGGCGCTGGAGCCACAAGCGGCGCCTCTACCCGACTCCTCAGTCGCTGCCCGCGCTGGCCGCCGCCGCGGGCCTCGAGATCGAGGAGCTCGCTGCCCGCGCCGAGGTCGGGGGCAGGCCTGGATGTGGCAGACGATCCTCAACGCGTTCACCTTCCACGAGAACTTCGCCCGCCAGCTCCGCGCCGGCACCCTGCGTCCCGACGGGGCCGTGGGCCGCCTCAAGTTCGGAATCGACGCAGTCGTGACGGCGCTGCTCGCCATCCCCGTCGCGATCGTCTCCGCGCCGCTGGAGCTTTTCGCCGCCCTCGCCGGCCGAGGCGGCGAGCTGAAGGCCGTGGCCACGCGGAGGGACTAAAGCGCTTGCCTTCTCCAGAGCCGCTTGGCGAGCGGCAGGGCCAGCATGCGGGGAGTGTGCTGGCCGGTGAGCGCGGTGGCGCGGTTGATGAGGCCGGGGACGATTGCGCGCTTCCCGTTCTCGGCCGCGTCAACAGCGGCCTTGGCCACGGCCTCGGCCGTCATCCAGAAGACGCCGGGGAGCTGGTCCTCCGCCTGCTCGATGCCGGCCACTTGCGTGAACTCGGTCCTCACGGGGCCGGGGCAGACAGCCGTCACCGTCACCCCGGTCCCCTTCAGCTCCTCGTGGACGGCCTCGCTGAGGCTGAGCACGAACGCCTTCGTCGCCGCGTACGTGGCGGTACCGGGAATCGGCTGAAAGGCGGCGGCCGACGCGATGTTGATCACGGCGCCTCGACCGCGCGCGACCATCTCCGGCAGGTAGCGCGCCTGGAAGTCGAGCAGCGCCTCGCAGTTGACCCGCAGCATCGAGATGAGGCGCTCCCGGTCCGAGTCGACCACCGTGTCCGCGTCGCCGAAGCCGGCGTTGTTGACCAGGATCTCCACCTCGAGCCCGAGACCTTCGATCTGCGCGGCAAGCCGCTCGCGGGCGCCCTCGTCCTCCAGGTCGGCGGCGATCGCCTCGGCGCGGACCCCGTGGCTCGCGCCCAACTCGCCGGCCAGGGTGCGCAGGCGCTCCTCGCGCCTTGCGACCAGGGTGACGCCGTGCCCGCGCGATGCCAGCTCATGCGCGATCGCTTCGCCGATCCCGGCGGACGCGCCCGTGACCAGCGCGGTTGACGACTCGGAGGGCTCCGGGAGCGCCACAGCGGCAGGCTATACGAGTATCCGAGCCCCGACTACTAACATCGTTGGGGTGGAAGGAAGCGAAGGCTTCAACATCTTCGGCGATCCGGACGAGCTGCGCGAGCGCCTGGGCGAGCTTGCCGAGCAGATGCAGGGCGCACAGCGCGTGGCCTGGGCCGACAACGCGATCAAGCTCGCGGTCGACATGACCGTGGCGGCCATCAACCGCCTCGACCTGACCGGCGGCAGCGACGAGCAGGCGGTTCAGGTCCGGGACGCGATCCGGATCGTCTTCCCCGAGGCCGTCACTCTCGTGCGCGAAGCGCGCGAGGGCCTCTCCTAAGAGGTCTCGGCTTCGTCACCCGGCGCGCGCCCCGTGCGCGCGGTGGGCGCCTAGCTTGCCCGCGTGCGCCGCGGCTCCGAACACGGCGCCGCGTCGGTCGAGCACGTGGGGCTCGTCTTCTGATCGCGCTGCTGCTGCTGGCGGCGATCTCGGCCTTCGCCGCGGGACCGCCCGACGAGCGCGGCCGTGAGCTCGGCTCGGCGATCGCCCGCAAGCTTCGCTGCGCCCCGCGCCTGCCGGGGCCCTGCTGGCGCGATCCGCTGACCGAGGCCTACGGGCGGCCGGTCGCCGGGGTGGTGCGCGCCCTGGCGCCTCAGCCGGATCCGGTCGCGGGGCCGTCGGGGCTTGCCCTGATGCCGGTCGACTTCCGCTACTGCCGCCGCGAGAGCTGCGCCGTGCCCGGTGAGCGCCCCGGGCTCACGAGCTCGAACCGCCGCGTCAGCGCCTTCACCTCGGTGGTCGATCGACGCCGGGCCGGCGGCCCGGTCGAGGTCACCTACTGGCTCTACAGGCCCGGAGTCGGCTGGACCCGCGTGACGCGACGCGCCAGCGCGGCGGAGGTCGCCGACCATGCCTCCACGCCGCTGCTCGAGACGGCCAATCCCCGCCTGGTCCCGCTCGAGACCCTCCCGGGCCGCAACCACTACACCTTCCCGGCGGCCGAGGAGCCACCCTGGCGCTGGCAGGTGGAGAGCGTCTATTCGGGCTAGCGGGGACTGCACGGATTGGCACGCTCGTGGCTTTCGACGTGTATACGACGTCAAAAGCCATAACCGTCGGACCAAACCGGTCTGGCAAGCCCGGCCAGCGCGAGATACTGCACCCGATGTCACAGGGGGATATCGAGATCCTGAAGGCCGGTTTCAACGCCTTCAACCAGGGCGATTTCGAGCGGATGCTCGAAGTGTGGCACGAGGATGCCGAAGTCGTGAGGCGTGCCGGCGGCGAGCCGGTGCGCGGAAAAGACGCGATCAGGGACTGGTTGGTCCCCGATGCAATCGACCAACGCTCCGAGACAATCGAGTTTCGCGACTTCGGGAAACGGGTGCTCGTAACCTGCGATTGGCATGTGCGCGGAAGGCACAGCGGCGTCGAAGTTGACACCAAGCTGTTCATGCTCTTCACGATGCGAACCGGCAAGGTCATCCACGTAGAGTCGTTTCTGGACGAGCACGAGGCCCTCGAAGCCGCCCGGCTGCGGCAGTAGGCCTCGCTGGAGCTACCAGTGAGCGTCGTGGTGCTCCATGACGCCAAGGCCGCGCTCGAGCTCTAGCCCCCCCGGAAGCGTGCCCGCGAAGCGGCCGAAGGGCTGACGGTACGTGTAGCGGACGAGGAGGCGGTTCTCCTGCTTTCGCCGCTCGCACTCGCCGCTGAACTCGAGCCGCGACCCGTCGTCGAAGGCGATCGCCTCCAGGCCCTCGAAGCTGACGGGGCCGGGCTCGAACGGCTCGCCGTCCACCCAGATCGCCCGCTCGGAGCGCTGCGGCGGGTCGTTGATGCCGCTGACCAGGTTCCAGCCGACCGAGCGCCCGTCGCCGGTGCGTCCGACGCCGGCGGACCAGCTCCACACCGTGTGGCGAGGGTGATAGCCGGCCGACTCGTCCTCCATCCCGCGCGCCTCGACCCGCCAGCGGCGCTCACCGAGGCGGACATCGCACTCCACCGGGACGTCGGCCCGCTTTCGGGTCCACACGTACTCGCCCTCCCCGTTGGGACACACCGCCTCCACCCACTCGCCGGCGCCCGGGCGGAGAAAGGCCCGCACCTCGCCCTCGCTCCGGCGCGCCTCGATCCGCACCAGCGAGCCTTCGTCGGGCGCGTAGTCGACCAGGCCTCCCTCGCCGTCGCCCGCCTCCGTCCAGACCTCGCCTCGCGCGCCCGGGAGCCGCAGGCGGGTGCGCTCCCACATCTCGCCGCGCTCGCGGTCCCAGATCGCCCAAAACGTCTGTCCGAGCGCGCCCACTTGTACCCGCGCGGCACACAGGAGCAGCTCGTCGCAGTAGGCGCCCAGGTAGCGCCAGCGCTTCCGCCACCGGCCGCCGCGCCGCAGCGGCATCGAATCGGGGGGCAACGGCAGGTCGGGGCGGCCCGGCCCGGGCCCGCGCCACGGCAGGTCCGGGCTAGCGACGAAGTCGCGGTTCATGCGCTTACGACCTGCCGCCCCGCAACGCGCCCTAACCCGCCGACACCGAGCGAAGCGAGGATGTCGGCGGAGTGCTTCACTCGATCTTCGCGATCACGTCGCCCGCAGCCACCGAGGCGCCCTCCTTGACCCCGAGCTTGCTGACCTTGCCGGCGCGGTGTGCGGTGATCTCGTTCTCCATCTTCATCGCCTCGACCACGCAGATCAGGGCGCCGTCCTCGACCTGATCCCCGTTCTTCACCGCCACCTTCAGGACGGTGCCCTGGATCGGAGAGACCAGCGTGTCGGTCGCGCTGGCTCCGGCGGCTCCGGCGGCGGCTCGCTCGCGGCGCGGCGGGCGGCGCAACCCGGCGGCGGCGCCCGGATTCCCGCCGCCTCCGCGGCGCCGATCACCTTGACGCTGTGGAGGCGCCCGTCGATCTCGACCTGGTAGACCCGCTCGGTGGCCCCCTCGGACCCGGCGCCCTGATCAGAGTCGGGCGGCGGCGGTGGACTCCTCGGGCGAGGGCTCGAGCGACTTCAACCACTTACGGTCGCCGATCAGGTCGCGGCAGGTCTCGGCGTCCAGCCACTGCTGGGTGGCCAGGATCGCCCTATGGAACGGGAGCAGGGTCACCAGGCCGCCGATCTCATACTCGCCCAAGGCCCGCAGCATCCGGGCCGTCGCGCGCTCGCGATCGGTGTCCCAGGCGATCAACTTGGCAATCAGCGGGTCATAGAGCGGGGTCACCTCCGAGCCGGCCGCGACGCCCGAGTCGACCCGCACGCCGGGGCCCCCCGGCTCGCGGTAGGAGGTGATCCTTCCCGGCGCAGGGGCGAAGTTCTTGTGTGCGGCCTCGGCGTTGATCCGGCACTCGATCGCGTGCCCGCGAAGCTCCACCTCCTCTTGGCTCACCGAGAGCTCCTCGCCGGCCGCGATCAGCAGCTGCTCTCGAACGATGTCGATTCCGGTGACCATCTCCGTGACGCAGTGCTCCACCTGGACACGGGTGTTCATCTCCAGGAAGAAGTACTCCTCGCCGGCCTGAAGGCCCTCGACGGTCCCCGCGGAGCGGTACTCGACCGCCACTGCGGCGTCGGTGGCGACCTTGCCGATCCGCTCTCGCATCCCGTCGTCCACATGCGGCGCCGGCGACTCCTCGACCAGCTTCTGGTGGCGGCGCTGAAGCGAGCAGTCACGCTCACCGAGGTGAACCACGTTGCCGTGCGAGTCGGCCAGCACCTGGACCTCGACGTGCCGGGGGTCTTCCAGGTAGCGCTCCAGGTAGACGGTGGGGTCGGAGAAGAACTTCTCGCCCTCGCGCGCGGCCCCCTCGAACGCGTCCTCGAGCTCCTTCTGGGAGGTGGCAACCCGAAAGCCCTTCCCGCCGCCCCCGCCGGCGGCCTTGCAGGCCACCGGGTAGCCGATCTCCTTGGCCTCGCGCTTGGCGTCGGCGACGCTCTCAACCGGCGAGGTTGTCCCGGGGACGATCGGCACGCCGGCCTCCGCCATCAGCTCGCGCGCGCGGGTCTTCGATCCCATCGCCTCGATCGCGCTCGCCGGCGGCCCGATGAACGTCACCCCGGCCTCCTCGCAGGCCGCGGCAAACTCAGCGTTCTCGGCCAGGAACCCGTAGCCGGGGTGGACCGCTTCCGCCCCGGCCTTCTCGGCCGTCTCCATCAGCCTGGCGATGCTCAGGTAGCTCTCGGCCGGCACTGGCGGCCCCAGCAGGTGGGCCTCATCGGCCTCGCCCACGTGGGGCGCGTCCCGGTCGGCCTCCGAGTAGACGCCAACCGAGGCGATCCCCATCTCCCTCAGAGTCCGCATGACGCGGATCGCGATCTCGCCCCGGTTGGCCACCAGGACCTTCTCGAACATGGCGGGGGAGTCTATTCAGCGCCTCTTACGCCGCTCGAAGCGTCGCGCGGGCGTCCTCGCCGGTCCAGATCACCTGCTCGCGGCCCGGGCCGACGCCCACCAGGCGGATCGGAACACCCGCGTGCTCGGCGACGAAGTCGAGGTAGTCGCGAGCCTCAGGCCGGCAGGTCGGCAAGGCGTCGGCAGTCGCCGATCTCCGCCTCGAAGCCCGGCAGCTCCTCGTACTGGGCCTCGGCCGAGTGCAGGACCGACTGGTGGTACGGCAGCTCGTCGAGCAGAGCTCCCTCGCTGGAGCGGTAGCGCACCGCGACCTTGAGCGGGTCGATCCCGGCGAGCACGTCGAGCTTGGTCAGGGCCAGCGCCGAGAGGCGGTTGAGGCGCACCGCGTAGCGAAGCGCGACCAGGTCCAGCCAGCCGCAGCGTCGCTCGCGCCCCGTCGTGGTGCCGCGCTCGCCGCCTCGCTCGCGGATGTAGGCGCCGAGCTCGTCGTCCAGCTCGGTGGGGAATGGCCCGGCGCCGACCCGGGTGGCGTACGCCTTCGCAACACCCCAGACCTCGTCGATGTCTGCAGGGCCCACGCCGGCGCCGACGCAGGCGGCGCCCGCCACCGGGTTCGACGAGGTGACGAAGGGGTAGGTGCCGTGATCGAGATCCAGCAGGGTTCCCTGAGCGCCCTCGAAGATCACCGTTCGGCCGGCGTCCAGGGACTCCCAGAGGATGTGGGCGGTGTCGGCGATGAACGGCTCGATCCGGTGCCCGTAGCGAAGGTACTCCTCCGTCATCGCGTGAAGGTCGAGGCGCGGGTGCTTGGCGAACGGTCGCAGCATCTGCTGCTTGGGCTCCAGGGCCGCCATGATTTTCTTGCGCAGGATCTTCGCGTCCAGCAGGTCTTGGACCCGGATCCCGAGGCGTGAGGCCTTGTCCGCGTAGCAGGGGCCGATGCCGCGCTTCGTGGTCCCGATCTCCAGCTTGCCCAACCTGGCTTCGCCGGCCGTGTCGAGCATCACGTGGTAGGGCATGATCAGGTGGGCGTTGGCGGAGATCCGCAGGCCGCCGGAGTCGATGCCGCGGCGGCGCAGGCCCTCCAGCTCCTCGATCAGCACGGCCGGGTCGATCACCACCCCGTTGCCGATCACGCACGTCTTGCCCGGATAGAGGATCCCGGAGGGGATCAGGTGGAACTTGAACTCATCACCGTCGCGGACGATCGTGTGGCCGGCGTTGTTGCCGCCCTGAAAGCGCGCCACGACGTCGGCCTGCTCGGCGAGCAGGTCGGTGAGCTTTCCCTTGCCCTCGTCGCCCCACTGGGCGCCCACGATCACGATTCCGGGCATGACCGGGGGATTATGAGGTACGAGGCTCCCGGCTCAACTGGCCGGGGCTGCGCTCAGGCCCGGGTGGGCTCGAGCATCTCGGCGATCGCCCGGCTCACGCCGACCTCGCCGATCGTGGCTTCCACCCGCTCGATCTCGATTCCTTCGAGGTCCTTGGCGACGAAGTCGGCCGCCAGCTCGATGGAGCGCTCCGCCGCCTCACGGTCGTGGCAGGTGGTGATCGTGATCAGGATGCCGTGGCCGCAGTCCAGCAGCTCGTAGGCAACGAAGCCCGGCATCGCCTCGATGCGGGGGGCGAATGTCTCGTCGACTCGGCGGACCAGCTCGTCCATCTGCTCCTCGTCGACCGTGTACTTGCGAACGCTGGTGTGCATGAACCCTCCAATCGTTCCGGCGATACCTGCGGCCTACCCTAACTCCAATTGGCGGGTTTGTTGCGCGCGTGAGCAACAAAGCCGCCAAGGGCGAGAGCAGCTAAGCGACCCGGTAGCGGAGGTCCTCCCCGAACAGCGGCAGCGGATCCCCGCAGATCTCGACCAGGCGGGAGACGGTGCGCGGCCCGATCTGCTGCTCGAGCGCCGACTGGTCGAGGTTGGTCGTGACCACCATCGAGCGCTGCGCCTCGTAGCGCTCGTTGACGATCGCGTAGAGCTGCTCCAGCACCCAGTCGCTGCGGTTCTCGACGCCGAGGTCGTCGATGTGCAAGAGATCGACGGAGGTCAGGCGCTCGAAGAACTCGAGGTAGGACTCGCCGGCCTCGGCGTCGTAGGTGCGGCGGATTCGCGCCAAAAGACGCGGCAGCGAGTAGATCGCGACCGTGCGCTCGGCCTCGACCGCCGCCTTCGAGACCAGCATCGCGAGCGTGGTCTTGCCGGTGCCGACGTCGCCCATCAGCCACAGCCCATCCCCGCCGTCGAGCCGCTCGCCGATTTGCTCGACGAACTCCTTGACCGTTTCGTACACGGGTGCCTGCGCCCGGTCGCGGGCCATGTCGGAGATCGGAGGGCGGTCGAGGCTGACGCCCCGGTACTTGCGCGGGATCGCCGAGGCGACACCCCTGGCGCGCCGGCGAGCCATGCGGCGGTCGCGGCACTCGCAGGGGCGGGCCACGTCCTCGGGGCCGAGGATCCAGCCGGAGCCGTCGCAGACCCCGAGCGGGCAGGGCGGCTGCGCGGCCTCGTCCGCGCCCGCCAGGCGCACCGGTCTCGGCGGAGAGCTCACGCCTCCTCGGCCAGGTCGATGAGCGGCGGCCCCTCACCGGCCCTCTGCTCCACCGGGCGCTCGGCGCCCCCGGCCTTGTCCACGAAGCGCGGATACTGCTCCAGGAAGACCACCGGCACGTCGCCGGTGGGCCCGTTGCGGTGCTTGGCGATGATCAGGTCGGCCTCGCTGGGATCGGCGTCCTCGTCGTACTTCGAGGCTCGGTAGATGAACGAGACGACATCCGCATCCTGCTCGATGGATCCGCTTTCACGAAGGTCCGAGAGGATCGGCCGCTTGTCCGGCCGCAGCTCCGGCGCACGGGAAAGCTGCGAGACGCCGATCACCGGCAGTTGCAGCTCGCGGGCGAGGATCTTCAGGCCACGGCTGACCTGGCCGACCTGCTCGACCCGGTTGACGCGCGGGTCCTCGGGCCGCATGAGCTGCATGTAGTCGACGATCACGAGCCCCAGGCCTCCCTGGCTGGAGGCCAGGCGGCGGGCCTTGGCCCGCAGCTCGAGCATGCTGAGGTCCGAGGAGTCGTCGAGCCACAGGGGCGCCTGCTCCAGCTCGTTGCAGGCACGGACGACTCGTGGCCAGTCGCGCGCGGCCACCTTGCCCTTGCGCAGGCGGTCGCTCGGGATCCGAGACCGGCAGCCGATGAACCTGTGCGCAAGCTCCGCCTCGGACATCTCGAGCGAGAAGAAGGCGACCGGCAATCCCGCCTTGGTGGCGACGTTCTCGGCGATGTTGCAGACCAGCGCCGACTTTCCGAGTGACGGCCGGGCTGCGAGCACGATCAGGTTCCCCGGTTGGAATCCGCCCAGCAGGTTGTCGAGGTCGCGGAAGCCGGAGGGCGTCCCGGTCACATCCTGATCGCCCTTGGTCAGCGCCTCGAGGCGGTCGATCTCCTCCGCCAGCACCTCGGCGACGAGCCGGAAGTCGCTGGCGCGCTCCTCATGGGCAACCTTGAACAGAACGCTCTCGGCCCGCTCGACCAGCTCCTCGGGCTCCCCCTCGCGCTGGTGAACCGACGTCTGGATCCGCTGCGAGGCATCGAGCAGGCGGCGGAGCAGCGAGTTCTGCTTCACGATCTGCGCGTAGTGGCGGGCGTTTCCCGGCGCCGGCACCGTGGAGGCGAACTCCGAGACCGCGTCCTTGCCCCCGGCTTCCGCGAGCTCTCCCTGCTGGGTGAGGAGCTCGGTGACGGTCAGCGCGTCGACCGGCTCGCTGCGCTCATAGAGAGCCTTGACCGCACGAAAGACGATCCGGTGACGCTCGCGGTAGAAGTCCTCGTCGCGGAGCCGGACGTCGAGGATCACGGGGGCGATCGCCCCCTCGGAGACCATCATCGCCCCGAGCACGGAGGCCTCGGCCTCCAGGTTCTGAGGTGGGACGTGTGTCTGTGTCTGGGCCATCTGCTCGCCGTCGACGCCGCCGAAACGCCCCGGCGCGCCGTTCACCTTCCCCGTTCGGGAAAACCCCATGGGCCGAGGATGCGCCCCGTGCCGGACGGGACGCGAGCAAATCACAGGCGCCTGCCCTCCGCCGCTCGCGTTCCCGCGATTTACGGAAGGAACTACCTGCGGCGGCTTCGCCGCCTTACCTGCCTGTTTCGGTGCTAAAGCACCTCATCAAGGAACTACCTGCGGCGGCTTCGCCGCCTTACCTGCCTGTTTCGGTGCTAAAGCACCTCATCAAGGAATTTGGCCTATTTCTCTTCGGCCACGATCGTCTTGATGCGCGCCGTGGCCCCGCCGCCGAGCTCGATCTCGACCATGTAGGTGCCCAGCTCGCGGATCGGGTCCTCCAGCCGGATCCGCTTGCGATCAACCCTCAGCCCGCGAGCCTCCGCGATCGCCTCCGCGATCTCCTTGGCGGTCACGGAGCCGTAGAGCTTCCCGTCCTCGCCGGCGCGGTGCTGGATCGTGAGCACGGTCTTGGCCAGAAGCGCCGCGTTCCCCTCGGCCCGCTCTGCCGCCTCGCGGGCGGCACGCTCGGCGGCCTCGGCGCGGCGGCGAGCCTCCTCGAGCGCGCCCGCGGTCGCCGGCTGAGCCAGCTTGCGTGGCAGAAGGTAGTTTCGAAGGTAGCCCGGGGAGACGTCGATCGCCTCACCGGCCCTTCCGAGGCTCTCGACGTCCTTGAGCAGGATCGCTTGCGCCATCGCCGACTGAGGAACTAGCGCTCGCCGACGTAGGGCAGCAGGGCTATCTCTCGCGCGCGCTTGACAGCCAGCGCGAGCTGCTTCTGATGGCGGCGCGAGAGGCCGGTGACGCGACGGGAACGGACCTTGCCGCGGTCGGAGATGAAACGCCTCAGGGTCCCGAGGTCCTTGTAGTCGATCCGTTCGACGTTGATCCGGGTGTACTTGCGCGGTCGAAAGCGGTCCGCGCCGCGCGGCCGCCTCCGCCCTCCACCGGGCGCACCAGGGGGGCCCATCGTCGGGCGCTGACGGCGTGCCATCAGGCCCGCGCTCGCTTGTGGCTCTGGGCTCTCATCTCCTTCGCAGGCGCGCCGCCTTCGAGGAGGGCGGCGCGAAGGAGCGGATGATAGCCGGGCCGTGGGCTCGCCTACGGCCCCGGATCTACCCGCGCTGGTGAGCTGTCCTGGATAGACCCCGGTATCCGGGGGTTAGGCAGGACGGTGCCCTTAAAACGGGATGTCGTCGTCCTTGGCGCCCACGCCTGCCGTCTCCCCTTCGAAGTCCGAGGTGTCGGCGGGAACGTCGGACTGCGGCGGCGCGCTCCCGTTGCCGCCCCCCTGGCCATCGCGGGAGCCGAGGAACTGGACCGAATCGGCGATTATCTCCACCGCCTGGCGCTTCCCGGTCCCATCCTGCGCCTCCCATTCGCGCCACTCCAGGCGGCCGTCAACGGCCACCGGGCGACCCTTGGAGAGGTAGGTCGAGCAGTTCTCACCCTGCGCGCCCCAAACGGTCACGTCGAAGTAGTTGGGCTTGTCGACCCAATCGCCGCTGGCGGAGTCCTTGCGGCGGCTGTTCACGGCCACGCGGAGCTTGCAGACGGAGTTCCCGCTCGGCAGGCTGCGCAGCTCGGGGTCGCGGGTCAGGTTCCCCGTGATCACGACCCGATTTACGTTCGTGGCTGCCACTTTTCGTGCACCCCTTCCTCAATCGTTTGATGGTCCCCCAGTCTAAGGACGGGACCGGCGCTTTCTCGCCCCCCAGGACGCGAGGAAGCCGCAACTAGCGGCTTGCTGATGGCCGTCCGGCAACGTTTCCGGACGACCCGCTAGGAGTCTTCGCGCTCGGGGTCCTGCTCGCCGGCCTGCGGGGGCTCCTCCCCCGCGGGCGTCGGCAGCGGGCTCGGCTTCCTCGCCGGACGGGGCGGCGGGGGACTCCTCCGCTGCCGGCTGGGCGGCGGCCGGGGCTTCCTCCGCCGCGGGCGGGGAGGCCTCGGTGGGCTCCTCGTCTGGAGTGGGCTCCTCCCCTGGCGTCGAGTCCGCGGCTGCGGGAGCCTCCTCGCGCTCGGGGGCGCCCTGCGGGCGGCGGCCGCCCCGAGCCGGGGGTGCGCCGGCGGCGCTCTGCGGCGCCGACGGGACGATCGCCGGCGCGCGCGGGTCGACCTTGAAGATCCGGAAGCGCAGGACGCCGTCGGCAATCCGCAGGTTGTGGTTCAGATCGTCGAGCAGCCCTCCATCCGTTTCGAAGCGGAAGAAGCGATAGTCCGCCTCGGTGCGCTGCTCGATCTCGTAGGCGAGCTTGCGCGTACCCCAGGACGTGTCCTGCTTGAGGGAGCCGCCTGACTCGATCCGCGTCCGCGCTTCGGCCGCGATCTGCTCCCGGCGTTCCTCCGTGATGTCGGGATCGAGCATCAGGACGAGCTCGTATTCGCGGGAGGGACTCAAAGCGGCGGACGACTATAGCGGCCCCTGGGTGCACGGCCGATCGGCCACGCCGGGGTTGTAGTGCGCGATGGGCGGCGGATCCCGCATTCGCTGGCGCAAGGTCGCCAAGCTCGCTCTCGGAGCGCTCGGCTGCCTGGCCCTGCTCTTGGGCCTGCCGAGCCTGATTCGGCGCCCCGAGCCGCCGCCGCTGGAGCCCGACATCGGGCTGGCGCCCGTCGCGGCGGCCCGGGAACCGCCGCGCTTCGGCTTGCAACCGGAGCGCCGCACGGATAAGGGCACCGAAGAACGGGCCCGCGACCGCCGCCGGCCAGCCACCCGCGAGCGCCGCCCGCCACGCTCCCCCCGCGCGGCCCGCCGCGACGCAGGAACCGCCCTCGACCCGCTCACCGGTCAGCGGCGACCCGGCTCCGGCCCCGGTCCCCGTCCCCCCTTCCGGCGCGGCGCCTCCGCCGCCAACGCAGGCGCCACCGCCGGCCGTCGCGTCGGAATTCGGGTTCGAGCGCTGACCGTCGGCGCACGCTCTAAGCGGCCGCGCGCGTCTCGCTCTTGGCCCGGAGGTCGGCGAGCTGCTCCTCGATCCAGACGCCGGGGTCGCGCTCGCGCACGATCTCTCGCAGGCGCTGCGCCCGTAGGGCGCGCTCCTCCGGGTCCATCGTCAGAGCACGGTGGATCTGGTCGGCCTGCTCCTGGATGTCGAACGGGTTGACGCTCAGCGTGCAGTCGCCGAGCTCCTCGTGAGCACCGGTGTTCTCCGACAGCAGCACCACGCCGTCGCGGGTGTTCACCGCGGGGGCCTCCTTGGCGACCAGGTTCATGCCGTCGAACAGCGAGTTCACCATGAGCAGGTCGAAATGCTTGTAGCGGGCGACGGCCTCGGGGAAGTTCTCGTAGATCCGCAGGTCGATCGGCATCCAGTCCGTGGTCCCGTGGCGATGGTTGACCACCGCGACCAGAGCCTCGATTCGATCCAGGTACTCGGCGTACTCGGGCACGTCCGTCCGCGACGGCTGGAGGTGGGCGATGAAGGTCACTCGCTCGCGGAACTCGGGATGCTGCTGGAGGAAGGTGTCGAAGGCGGTGAAGCCGCGCAGCACGTTCTTCGACAGGTCGGCGCGGTCGACCCGGAGGATCAGGTGGTCGCGGCGGCGGCGCAGGAGTTGTTCCTCGTACTCCGCCACCTCCTCGGAGGCGGCGGCCCGCTCCAGCCGCCCGGCATCAATCCCGAGCGGGTAGGCACGCACCCAGGTCTCGCGCCCTGAGTGGAGGATGGCGCCGCGCTCATAGTCCACCTCCAGCTCCACCAGCTCCCGGCAGCAGTGAAGGAAGTTGCGGCAGTAGGCGGTGGTGTGGAACCCGATGATGTCGTTCGCGAGCAGGCCTCGAAAGATCTCCTCGCGCATCCTGCCGGGGAGGATCCGCCAGCTGTCGGGATGCGACCACGGGATGTGAACGAAGTGGTGCAACAACACGTCCGGCCGGGCCTCACGGATGAGCCCCGGGCACGTGTAGAGGTGGTAGTCGTGCAGCATCACCAGAGGCTCGGCGTCGCCCTCGATCGCCCCCAGCACGGCGCCGGCGATGTCGGCGTTGACGGCCTTGTAGCCCTGGTCCCACGCGTCGGCCTCCTCCCGGCGGATGTCGGGGGCGTTGGACAAGTCCCACAGGTAGTGCTGTATGAACCAGAGAATCGGGTTGGCGATCACGTTGTAGAAGCGTTCGTAGGCCAAAGAGTCGCTTTCGACCAACACGACGTCGTAGTCGACGCCGTCCAGCTCGACCGACACCGGATCCCCGCCCGCCTCGCGGCTGACGACCAGGTCCTCCTCGGTCATCGCGGAGGCGATCCACAGCGCCCCCCGGTGGGCAACCAGCCCGCTCAGGGCAGTCACCAGGCCCCCGCCGCCGCGCCGCAGCGTGCGCTCGCCACTCTGATCGCGGTCGTACTCCGCGGGCCCGCGATTCGAAACGATGACCAACCTACGGTCAGGCATGGACTAGCGACGAAGTCGCGGTAGAAGCGGTCAAACCTGCCGGGTAAGGCCGGCGCCCAAGCCCGCCGAAAACGGAGGCGAAGCCGAGGCTTTCGGCGGAGTTATTCAAACAGGCGAGGCTTTCGCGGAGTTATTCACTCACAGCTCGATTTCCCCGAACAGCCGAAGCCAATCCCGCAGCAATCGAGGGGTCAGAAAGAGCTCCCGCGCGCGCTCCTTGCCCGCCCGGCCGAGGCGCTTGGCCAGCTCCGGATCGCGGAGAATGTCGCAGGGCGCGTTCGGCCGCCTCGTCGGCAGAGGAGATCAGGAAGCCGGTTTCGCCGTCGACGATCTGAAGCGGGATCCCGCCAACGTTGCCCGCCACCGTCGCCCGTCCCTTCCAGAGCGCCTCGGTCACGGTGAGCCCGAACCCCTCGCGCAGCGACTTCTGCATCACCACGTCGGCCTGCGACTGGAAGGCGTTGACCTCGATCGCCCCGACGTTGTTGAGGTTGTTGAGGATCTTGATGTCGGGATCCCCGTCCGCATAGCTGAACGTCTCGTGGAAGAACTCCCAGCCCTCCGGATCGTCCGTGGCCATCGAGCCGACCAGCGCCAGCTGCACCTCCGGCAGCTCCTCGCGCACCAGCCGGAAGGCGTCGATCACCCCGATCGGGTCCTTCCAGGGGTCGAAGCGCGACACCTGGCAGATCAGCGGACGCTCCACGTCGATCCCGAACTGCTTGCAGACGAAGGCCGCGTCCTCGGGCGAGAGCGCCATGTTCTTCGGCGACAGCGGGTCGATCGCGGGCGGGATGATCCGAGCGCTCCCGTCCATGCCGCTGGGGACGTACTGCTGGAGGTGCCAGATCGTCTCGTCGTACTCGCGGATCAACGGCAACAAGCGCGCCAGGGTCTCGGCGTTCGGCGTCGAGAGGTCGATGTGGCAACGCCAGATCCAGATCCGCGATCGCTCCGGAGCGTTGGCGCGCAGGCCCGCCGGCTGGGGGTCGTGGACGATGATCACGTCCCAGTCGTCGTCGAGGCTCTGCGCGTTCATCGCGTTGTAGGCCTCGAACACCTCCCACTGCTGCTCGGAGATCGCCTGCGGATCGCCCTGGAGCGAGTTGTGCATGAGCTTCGTGACGTTGAAGAAGTCCTCTCGCCCGAGAATCACTCGCCAATGCACGTCGAGACCAACGTCGCGCATCAACGGGACCATCGTGTAGAGGATCTCCGAGACTCCACCCCCGAATGCGGTCGCGCTGACGTGGAGCACCCTCTTGCCGGCCAGCGGCTCCGCGAGCTCGCGAATCTCCGCGATCAGGTCGCGCCCGACGAGATGCGTGTAGTCGGCCAGCGAGCGGTCCCCGAGAGCAACTTCCTGCAGCATGCGGAGGGCAACATACCCGGCGGCTCCGCCGCTACACCGAACCGGCGCCGGCGAGGCGCTCGATGCCGAGGTCGAGCTCGCGGACGATCGCTTCGTGCAGCTCCTGATTCGCCGCGGC
The DNA here is from genome assembly GCA_963743455.1 of uncultured Actinomycetes bacterium. Taxonomy (GTDB): domain Bacteria; phylum Actinomycetota; class Thermoleophilia; order Solirubrobacterales; family 70-9; genus AC-56. The sequence continues at coordinate 34,195 of CAVUPJ010000003.1, forward strand.
CACGCACGAGATCTGAAACTCGGCGCCTGAGCCGAGCAGGGCGCGCTCGGCGAGCGGCGCTCCGTATGCGTCGGTGACCACCGCCCCGGCTTCCTCGAGGATCAGCGCGGCCGCCGCCAGGTCGTAGGGGGAGTTGTTGAGCACCGCGCCATCCCCCACGCGTTCGAACTCTTCGCGCATTCCCGGGACGTCCGCCACGATCCTCGGGCCCGGCTCGATGTAAGCATCAAGCTGGCCCGTCGCGATCCGGGTCATGTCGTAGGTCGCCGAGCCGAGGTCGAAAGTGGCCCCGCCAACCGAGGAAGCGTCGATCAGCTCCCCGAGCACCTCGGCGATCACCCGGACGGGCCGGCCCCGCAGGCCGTACGCCCAGAACATCCGCGACAGCTCGCGATTCGCCGACAGCGACGGCGCCGGTTCGAGCCCGCCACCGCGCTCCGCCACGAACACCCGACCGGACTTGATTTCGACCACGCACCCCGTCACCACGCCCCCCATCCGCGCCTCGCGGCCGGAGTCCAGGCGCGCCGCGGCCACCGAGACGCAGGCACCCTCGAACCCCGCCATCGCGGGCCGCGTGCCGTCGATCGGGTCGACGACCAGGACCCAGCTCGCCCCCTCGCTCGGCGCCACCAGGCCCCGATCCTCCGAGTAGAAGGCGACCTCGGGCGCCCGCTCGGCGAGGTACCTCTCCATGAACGCCTCGGCTCGCTCGTCGATGGCGAACGTGACGTCGCCCCCCTCTCCGGCCCCGCTGTGAGCGCGGCCGGCGTGATCGCCCAGCCCGGGCAGGACCTCGTCGCGCAGGGCGACCGCCAGCCCCAGCACCAGCTCGCGCGGTGATCGCGAGGTCGCCATCGGGCTCGAGCGCGCGGGACTAGCGAACGCCGTCTGGGCGTTCGCCAAGCTCCACGTCGAGGCTCCGGGTCTCCCCGTCGCGGACGATCTCCACGGTCACCGTGTCGCCGGGGTCGTGCTGTGCGATCAGTCTGGGGAGGTCGGTCTCGCCGACGATCTCGTCACCGTTGACGGCGACGATCACGTCGCCTCCCGTCGTCGCCCGCAGGCCCTGGAACTCGATCTCCTGCTTCCCGGCCTCCAGGCCGGCGTCGGAGGCAGGGCTGCCGTCGACCACCCTGGTCACCAGCGCACCGGTGTCGTTGTTCAGCCCCAGCCGATCGGCGAGTTGCGGGTAGAGCGACTGCGTGGTGACGCCGATGTAGGCGTACTTGACGCTGCCGTTCTCGCGAAGCTGGTCGATGGAGCGCGCGACGAGCGCGACCGGGACAGCGAAGCCGACGCCCTCATTGCCGCCCGACGTCGTGTTGATCTGCTGGTCGATCCCGATCACGTTGCCCTCGGCATCCAGCAGCGGGCCGCCCGAGTTGCCGGGGTTGATGGAGGCGTCCGTCTGGATCGCACCGTCGATCTGAAACTGGGTCAGCGACTGGATCGAGCGATTCGTGGCCGAGACGACCCCGACCGAGAGCGATCGGTCCTCCCCGAACGGGCTGCCGATCGCCGCCACCGGCTGTCCGACCTTGACCTCCTCGCCCGTCGCGAGCTCAAGGGGGCGCAGGTCGAGGCCGTCCGGGTCGACCTTGAGGAGCGCCACGTCGGCGTGGGGGTCGAAGCCGACGATTTCGGCCGGCACCTGGTTGCGGTCGGCAAACTGGACGTAGACCTCCTTAGCCTCGCGGATCGGGCCGCCGCCAGCCGACCCGTCCGTGACCACGTGGGCGTTGGTCGCGATCTCGCCGGTGTCCGAGACGACGAAGCCCGACCCCTGCGCCGCCGATCCGCCGCCGTCGAGCAGGCTGGTGCCGCCGCCTGAGAGGATCGAGCGAACCGTGACCACGCCCGGGGCTGCCTGCTGGTAGATGGCCTGTGGATCGAAAGCGTCGGCGCGCGCCTGGATGGCGACGGTCGTTTGGGGGTTGTCGGAGGAGGAGGCGCCGGTGGAGCCGTCGGAACCGGAGTCGTCCCCGCCACACGCCCCGAGCGCCAGCGCGGCGCTCGCCAGCAGCGCGGCGAGCGCCGCGCGCCTCCGGCTCACGTCGAGTCCCCCTCCGGGGCACCGGTTGGCAGGCGCAGCGTGAACTCCGTGCGCCCGCGGTGCGATGCCAGCCCCAGCTCGCCGTCCATCAGCATCGCCAGCTCGCGAGCGATCGCCAGGCCGAGCCCGGAGCCGCTCACCCGATCGCCCGTGTAAAAGCGGTCGAAGACCCGCGTGTACACGTGAGGGTCGATTCCCGGGCCGTCGTCGGTGACGACGAGGTTCGCGCCCCCGTCCCGGTGTTGAGCCACGATCGAGATCGAGGTTCCGTGCGGCGTATGAGTGAGCGCATTGTCAACCAGGATACGCATGATCTGCGCGACCCGATCGGGGTCGGCCATCGCCACGGCGGCGCGCTCGCCGTTGACCTCGATGGGCGATCCGTGGCGCTCAGCCGCCGGTTCGAACTCCTCCGCGACCCGTCCCGCGAGGTCCCCCAGGTCAATGCGCTCAGGGTTGACCTGGAGCACGTCGGCATCGAGCTTGGAGAGGTCGAGGAGATCGGCGGTGAGCTTGGTGAGTCGCTTCACCTGCTCGCGCATCGTTCGCACGAACTCTTCCCGGACCGCCGCGTCCGGCTCGTCCTCGTCGAGCAACTCGACGAAGCCGCCCAGCGAGAAGATCGGCGTCCGCAGCTCGTGAGAGGCGTTGGCGATGAACTCCTTGCGCGCCTGGTCGAGCCGGGCGAGCCGCTGGCGCATCTCGTCGAGAGTGCTGGCGAGCTGGCCGACCTCGTCGGTTCCTTCGTCCGGGATGGGAGTGGAGAAATCCCCCTCGGCGACCTGCTCCGCGGCGGCCTCCAACCGGCGAAGCCGCTTCGCGTGCGCTCGGGCGGCGATCCATCCCACCGCCAGCGCCGCCAGGGCAATCAATCCGGCGTACACGTCGATGAACCCGATCCCCGCAGCGGCGATCACGAAGAACAGCGCCGCGAGGCGATTGCGGACCCGGTTCATTCGTCCCGGTCGCGGAAGCGATAGCCGACGCCTCGGACCGTGAACAGGTACTCGGGAGCACGAGGGTCACGCTCGAGCTTCTCGCGCAGATGCCGGATGTGGACGTCGATCGTGCGGGGGTCGCGGTAGGCCGACTCGCCCCAGACCTGCTCCAGGAGCATGTCCCTCGTGTGCACCCTGCCGGGCGAGCGGGCAAGCACGGCGAGGATCTCGAACTCGACGTACGTGAGGCGCGTCTGCTCCCCGCGCATGCTGACGATTCGCCGTTCGAAATCGATCCGCAGGTCGCCGACGACCACCGGCTCGTCCGAGCCCGGACGCGCGCCCGACATCTCCGACCGGCGCAGCGTCGCTCGGACACGGCTGCGGAACTCACGCACCGAAAAGGGCTTCGTGATGTAGTCGTCTGCGCCCATCTCGAGGCCGAGCACCTTGTCGATCTCGTCGTCCTTGGCGGTCAGCATGATGATCGGCACCTGGCTACGGCTGCGCATGCGCCGGCAGACTTCGATCCCGTCCAGCCCCGGCAGCATGATGTCGAGGACGACCAGATCGAACCGCTGTTCTGCGAAGCGGTCGAGCGCCTCGCGGCCGTCCTGTGCCGTCACGACCTCGAAGCCGTCCTTGCGCAGCGGATACGTGAGCAGGGTCTGGACCGACTCCTCGTCGTCGACCAGCAGGATGCGAGCCGCTCCCTCCGGCATTCTCAAAGGGTAGTTTGCGTCGCCGGGTGGTCGGGATCAACTTTCGCATCTACCGTGCCGCGTTCGCGCCGGCGCTGGCGACGGTCGTGGTGCTGCTGTTCTCGCTTCAGGGGCGGCCCGCGCCGCTGCCGCCCGTGGTCGCCTCCGCGGAGTTCGACGAGCACGCGGCGGCCAAGATCGACCGCCAGATCGTCGACGCCGCGCCCGTCCGCACGCCCGGGAGCGAGGGCGACGGGGTGACCGCCGACCTGGTCGCAAACCGGTTTGGAAGCATCCCCGAAGGCCAGGTCACCGAACAGCGGTTCGACCACGACTTCGACGGAGAGCAGGTCGAGCTTCGCAACCTGATCCTGACCCTGCCCGGCGAATCGGCTCGCAGCGTGGTGGTGCTCGCCGCACGGGACTCGGCAAGCGGCCCCGGCGCAGCCTCGAGCGCGGCCGCCACCGCGACCCTGCTCGAGCTGGTCGACAAGCTCCGCACCTCCAGGCACACGAAGACGCTGGTCTTCGTCTCCACCGACGGCGGCAGCGACGGGGCCGCCGGAGCTCGGGAGTTCGCGGAGCGCTACGCCGAGCGGGAGCTGATCGACGGGGCGATCGCGCTATGGCAGCCCGGCTCGGCCACCCCCCGCGAGCCGTCCCTCCTCGACGCCTCCGACGGCTCGCAGAGTCCTTCCGCCCAGCTCGTGCGCACCGCGGAGCGTGCGCTCAGCGAGCAGGCCGGCCGCCAGCCGCAGCTCGAAGGCTTGTTCGGAGAGCTGTCACGGCTGGCACTCCCGAGCGGGCTCTCAGAGCAGGCCGTGCTGATCGAGCACGGCATCGACGCCGTGGGCCTCTCCTCCGCCGGGGAGCGGCCGCTGCCGGTTGCCGACGACCAACCCGATGACCTCTCGGCCGCAACGATCGGGGATCTGGGGCGAACGGCCCTGCTTTTGGTGGCCACCCTCGACGGCACCGCAGCGCCCCCAGAGCACGGCCCCGCCACCTACCTGACCCTGGCGGGAAACCTGGTCCCGGGCTGGACCCTCGGGCTCCTGGCGCTGACGCTGCTCCTGCCGCCCGCACTCGCCTCGCTCGACGCGATGCGGCAGGCGTTCCGACGCGGAACGGGCGCCGCGCTCGGCGCTGGCCTGGGCTGCGTCGAGGTCGCTGCCTCTGCTTGCCGCCCTGCTCCTCTTCTACCTGCTCGCGATAACTGGGATCGTCGCCAGGCCCGCGTTTCCGTTCGATCCCAGCCGCTTTCGAGTCGGAGCGGGACAGATCATTGCGATGACCTTGCTGGCGACCGTGATCGCGGCCGGCTACTACGAGATCCAAGGCTGGCGCGTGCCGGCGGACCTGCCCCGCGAGCTGGCCGCTGCGGCACTCGGCCTGGTCTCCGCGTTCGCCGTGCTGCTCGCCTGGCTCGCGAATCCGTACCTGGCGCTTCTGCTCGTACCGGCGGCACACGTCTGGCTGCTCGGCGCACTCCGAGCGGGCCGGCTCCCATGGCCGGCGGCGCTGGGGGCGATCGCGGTGTCGCTGCTGCCCATCTGGCGCGGCCGTCCTCCTCCTCATCGAGAGGCTGGATCTCGGGGTCGGCGCACCCTGGCACCTCCTCCTGATGGTGGGAGCCGGCCAGATCGGCTTCGGTGAGACGCTCGCCCTCTGCCTGCTGGGAGGGTCCCTGGTGGGGCTGGCGGCGCTGGCCGTGCGTCCGGCGGCGCGACTGGCGACCTGGACGCATCTACGATCCCGCCGCAGGGCCCGGATGACGATCTAATGGATGAAGATCAATGGGCCGGCGCGCCCCACCCTCCCACGCCGAACCCTTCCAACGACTCACAAAGGCGACAGAGTGACCCGACTAAAGCAACAGCTCGCTGGCGGCGAGTACCGCGTGGACGCGGATGCCGTCGCCCGGGAGATGCTGTTCAAGCTGCAGTTGGCCAGCCTTAGCCGCCGGGCGCTCGTCTCGTATTCCACGGGACGGGCCGCCCGGCCGCGCCCGGCTCGCTAGCACCACTGATCCGCATCCGCACCCTTCACGGCCGAAGCTGATCGAAGCCGACCGGCTCGCGCTCGGCGCCGTCGGGCGGCGCGCAGCAGCACGCCGTCGCCCTCCTCGACAACGCCGATCGGGGTCAGCGTCGATCCGGCGGCTGCGACCTCGGCGCTCGCTCGCTCCGCGCGCTCGACCGGCAGCGCGGCAAGGAGCTCGTAGTCCTCCCCCCGCCCCGTGGCCAGGTCGTGCGCATCGACCCCCGCGGCGGCCGCCAGCTCGCGGACGCCCGCCTGTAGAGGCAGCCGCTCCAGCTCGATCGCAAGCCGGACGCCGCTCGCCGCCGCCAGGTGGCCGGCGTCGCCGCCCAGGCCGTCGCTCAGGTCGATCATCCCGCTTGCCCCGGCGGCCGCGAGAGCGCGGCCGGCGGCGACTCGCGGACGCGGCTCCAGCTGGCGGCGGCGAAGGCCATCGGCGACCTCGGCTTCGACCACATTCGCCAGCTCAGGACGGTCAAGCAGCAGCAGCCCGGCCGCCGCGCCCCCGAGCTCGCCGGTGACGGCCAGCAGGTCGCCGGGAGCGGCCCCCCCGCGGCGCACCAGCTGTTCCGCCGAGTCGGCGTGGCCCACCACTGTGATCGCCACCCAAAGCACCGGGGCGCGGGTCACGTCGCCGCCCAGCACGGCCACGTCGTGCTCGGCGGCCACCTCGGCGAGGCCTTCGCCAAGCTCGAGGCACCCCGCCTGGTCGAGATCGTCCGGGACGCCGAGCTGCACGTAGGCCTCACCGGGCACCGCGCCCATCGCCGCCAGGTCGGAGAGCGCCACCGCGAGCGCCTTTCGCCCCACGGAGCGAAGCGGCGCCGTCCTGCGGCGAAAGTGGACACCGTCGACGAGCGAGTCGACCGAGGTGGCCGTGGCGCCCTTCGGCACGGTGACGGCGGCGTCGTCGCCGCTCGGGATGGCGACCTCGGCGCGCCGGGTGGAGGATCGGCGGCGGCGGGCATCGTCGACCATCTCGACCAGCCGCGCGATCAGATCGAACTCGTTCATGCCAGCGTTAGTTTGGTCGTTCGTCGTTCGTCGGATCGTTCACCGCTCACGCCGGAACCCCGACCGACAACTGATAGGCGCAAAGCGCCAGGGTGAGCGCGACCAGGATGCGGTCGCGAGCTATGGCCACCAGCGGCAGCGCCCAAACCAGATACCAGGGGGTCAGGTAGACGGTCGCGCAGAGCAGGCCGAGCGCCGCCCAGGCGGTCGCCCGCACCCAGTCGCCTCCGCGGGCGGTCCAGGCCAGGAGCCAGACGACGCCGATGCCGTAGGCGGCCGCCAGGACGCCCCGCGTCAGGGAGAGGTCGAGCCCGGCGATCCGGGCGGCGGTCGCCGGAACGCTGTGGTAGCTGACCGTCTCCTGGCTGCCGGTGAAGGCAGAGAACCCGTGCAGGGCCGAGGTGCCGAACACCGCCAGCCCGACGCCGACAGCCAGGGCAGCGGCGACCGCGGCTCCGGCGAGCAGCCGTGCGCGCCGCAGCGCCGTCTGGGCGCCGAGCAGGGCGAACGGCGCGGCGAGCGCCGCCGGGGCCTTGATCGCGACGCCGGCCACCATGGCCGCTCCGCCGCCGGCCTCGCTCGCGCCCAGCACCAGGGCGACGCCCGCGAGCATCGCGAGGGCCATCAGACCGTCGTTGTGCGGGCCGCCGATCACGTGCACGAGCACAAGCGGGTTGAGCGCCACCAGGGCGGCGGCGGGCGCCGGGGCGATTCCGCGAGCCGCGGCCAGGCGGGCGACGAGCGCGGCGATCCCCAGCACCGAGAGGGCCGAGACCGCCTTCAGCACCCACAGCGCTCCCGGCACCCCGATCGGGCCCAGCGGGTAGGTCGCCAGCGTGAACAGCGGGCCGTAGACGCTCGTCGCCTGCCGGTAGTCCTCCACCCGAGAGGCGGCGAGATCGTCCGGGATCGCGGCCGGGGCGAAGTCGTAGGGGTTCAGCCCGTGAAGGGTTCCCAGGCGAGCGTAGGAGATGTAGCTGAACACGTCCAGCGACAGAAGCGGTGGCGCCAACGCGAACGCCGCCGTGCCGCCGACGATCGCCCAGCGCACGACGCGGCGACCGAGAGCGCCGGCGCTGACGACCACGCCGAGGTAAGCAATGAAGGCAATCCAGAGCGCGGTCAGGTAGGCGTCCCCGCCGATCCCGAAGCCGTGGCCGTACGCGCCGAGCAACCAGCGCTCCGAGCCGGCATTCGTGCCCGGGACCAGCTCGACCCCCGGAGCGCACAGCGGGATCGCGGCGGCGGCGAGCGTGCCGAGCGCGACAGCGCCCGCCGCCCTTCGCCAGCTAAGCCTCAGGGCGGGCCCTCGCCTCCGGTCCCTCCGCCTCCGCCGGAGCCGCCGGGAGACGCTCCACCGCCACCCGGGCTCGGCGCGGGGCCCTGTCCGGCGCCGGGCGCGTAGAGGTCAGACGGGTACTGGCCGTTTCCGCCGCCGGAGCCCTGGCCGCCGTCCGGGCCGGAGGGGGACGGGGGCCTTGCGGTGCCGTAAGAGGGGGTGGCGCTCGACTGGCTGACCGTGTGCGAGCCGCTCCAGGCCGAGAACTCAACCGGGTTCTCGGGGGCCGGAAAGTCGGGGCAGTCGGCGCCCTGCGCGGCCAGCATGTAGTCGTGCCACACGGGCGCCGCGTAGGTTCCGCCGAAGGCGCCTGAGCCCATCGACGTCCTGGCGTTCGGGTGGCCGACCCAGACCGCGGTGGAAAAGCGCGGCGTGTAGCCCACGAACCAGGCGTCCGTGTAGTCGTCGGTGGTGCCCGTCTTGCCCGCCTGGCCGGCGCAACCGATGCTCGCCGCGGTACCCGTCCCGGAGGTGATCACGCCCTTCAGCACGTCGGTCACCTCGTAGGCGACCCCGTCGGAGAAGGCCCGCGTGCGCTCCTCCTCGCTGGGCACGTCGGTGTCGCCGTTCGGGAACTCGACCTTGCTGATCGCCGTCGCCGTGTTTCGAATACCGCCGCTCGCAAGCGTCGCGTATGCATTCGCCATCTCCAGCGGCGTGACCCCGATCCGCAGGCCGCCGATGCCCTCGGCCGGAAACCCGTCGAGGTGGGTGGTGACGCCCAGGTCGTAGGCCGTCTCGCGGACCTCATCGGGCCCCACGTCCAGGTCGAGCTGGGCGTAGATCGCGTTGACCGAATGCACAGTGGCATCCCGGACGCTCATCGTCCCCGCGCCTCCTCCCTCGGCGTTGTTGACGGTCCAGGTGGTGATCCCGTCGTCCAGCGTCAGGGTGACCGGGGCCCTGCCCGAGTAGTAGGTCGAATCGGGGTCCATGCCCTGGCGGACCGCCGCCGTCAGCACGAATGGCTTGAACGAGGAGCCGGCCTGCCGGTGTCCCTGGGCCGCCAGGTTGAACTGGCTGGTCTCGAAGCTCCCCGACGACGCCATCGCGACGATGTGGCCGTTGGATGGATCGATCGAGACGAGCGCCGAGGCCGGGCCGCTGGGGTCGTTCCAGTGGCTCTGAATCGCTCGATGCGCGGCGGCTTGAAGCGCGGGGTCGATCGTCGTATTGATCCTCAACCCCCCGTTTCTCACCGTGTTGACCCCGTACTTGTCGATCAGCTCCTGGGTGACGTAGTCGAAGAAGTAGGGCTCGCGGATGGTCTCGTACTTGTGGCCGCGATCGAGCTCGAGCGCCGCCTGGAGAGCCTGCTCGTACTCGCTCTGGGTGATGTATCCATGCTTGGCCATCGCCTTGAGCACGTCGTTTCGCCGCGCCACGGCCCCCTTCGGGTTCAGGAACGGGTTGTACTCGGAGGGCGCCTGCGGCAGGCCGGCGATCAGCGCCGCCTCGGGCAGGTCCAGGCGCGAGACCGACTTCGAGAAGTAGGTCTCGGCGGCGGCCTGGACGCCCACCGCGGTGCGGCCGTCGGTGGTCCCGTACGAGGCAGTGTTCAGGTACTTCGTGAGGATCTGCGTCTTCGAGTACTCCCGCTCGTACTCCTCGGCCCAGGTCGCCTCGCGGATCTTCCGCTCGATCGTCTCCTCCGGGTCGGCGATGTACAGGTTGCGGACCAGCTGCTGGGTGATCGTCGAGCCGCCCTGGACCGCAGCGCCGGCCTTCAGGTCCTCCCATCCAGCGCGCAGGATCGCCCCGTAGTCGATTCCGCCGTGCTCGTAGAAGTGCTCGTCCTCGATCGCCACCGTCGCGTGGTCGAGCACCTGGGGGATCTCCTTGGCGGACACCGGATGCCGGATCGTGTCCGACTGGATGTAGCCCAGGCGGCCGCCGTCGGCGGCGAAGACGACCGAGTTGGCGCCCTCCTTGACGGGCTTCAGCTGGTCGAGCGGGGGAGTGTCGGCTCGAACGCTGAGCACCCAGACGCCCACCCCAGCCATGGGGATGACGACGAGGGCGACCAGGACGCCGAACGCCACCAGGAGCTTTCGGTTCACCGACCCCCTCGAGCGACGGTACCTCTTGCGCCCTCGCTGAGTCATTCGCCTGTGGCGAAAAAGGGTAGCTGGGCGGGATCGCCTACTCGCCGAACGGCTGCTCGAGCAGGCCCGCCTTGCGCAGGGCCTCGTGGGCGCTCTCCCGAAGCTCCGCCTCCTCGTTGCCCACCTGGGTGCGCTCGCGGTCGCGCGGTCCCTTGAGCTCTATCCGGACCCCTTCCGGGGTCACCTCGGCGACCGTCACCTCGGCTGCGCCGGCGGGCTTCAACACGTCGCGGGCCCGCTCCAGGTCGGCGGCGGGCGGAACCCAGACCGAGACCGTCGCCGGCGCCGCGCGATCGCCGGTCGAGTGGTTGAAGAGGACGCTGGTCACGACCCTCTCGTTCGGGACCACCATCAGCCGGCCGTCGCCGGGGTCGATGTAGGTGTAGGAGAGCGTCAGGTCGTCGACCCGGCCGCTGTCCTCCTCGATCGTCACCGTGTCGCCGATCCGGATCGGCTGGGTGATGGCGATCAGAATCCCAGCGACCAGGTTGGCCAGCGTCTGGCGGGCCGCGAAGCCCAGCACCAAGCCGAGGACGGCGCTGGAGGCGAGGATCCCTGTCGCGAGTCGTTCGAACTGCGTGAACCGGCTCAGCGCCAGGGCGGCGCCGATCACCAGGATGACCACGAAGAGCAGGCGACGGACGAGGCGCAGCCTGGTCTGCGCGCTGCGCGACAGCGGCCCCTCGCCCACCTTCGCGGCCACGTGCCCCGCCCTCGCGATCGCCAGGCGGTCGAGCGCGAACGCGATGGCGATCGCCACGCCCATCGTGACCACGGCCGAGATCAGGTCGCTCTGGTCGCTCCAGAAGCTCGCCGTCGGAATCACAGCCCGTGACTCTTCCAGAAGTCAGCCTCATCGGAGTTCCCTTCGCCCTCGCTCGGGCCGGTTCCTCCGTGAGAATGGCTCCATGACCGCTTCGCGCGCCGTAATGCTCGACGCTCTCGGCACCCTGGTCGAGCTGGAGCCCCCCTGGGTGCACCTGGCTCAGGCCCTCGGCGTCCAGCCGGACGAACGGCTGGTCGCGGCGGTGCGGGCCGAGATGAGCTACTACAAGGACCACAGCCACGAGGGGCACGACCCCGACTCGCTCGCCGATTTGCGGGCCCGCTGCGCCACAGTGCTGTCCGAGGCGCTCGGACGACAGATCCCAGTCGAGACGATGATGTCCGCGATCCGCTTCCGGGCCTTTCCGGACGCGGCGCCGGCGCTGGCCGAGCTGCGCGGTCTCGGGCTGAAGCTCGTTTGCGTTTCGAACTGGGACGCCTCCCTGCCGGAGGTGCTCGAGCGATGCGGGCTTGGGGATGCGCTCGACGGCGTCGTCAGCTCGGCCCAGGCCGGCGTGCGAAAGCCGGACCCGGCGATATTCGGGCCCGCCCTCGAGCTGGCGGGCTGCGCCCCGGCGGAGGCGCTCTACGTCGGCGACACTCCGGAGGAGGACCTGGCGGCGGCGAGCGCCGCCGGCATCCCCGCCCTGCTGATCGATCGGGCCGGCGGGGCGGACATCGACTCGCTGGAGGCCATCCGGCACTATCTCGACCCGTGAGCGATTCAGGACTCTCGCCGGGTGAGCCCCGATACGCGGGCGCCGCATGGAGCGACCCGGCCGACGATCAGCCCCGAAGCTGGGGGCCGGCACGGGTCGCCGGCGGGATCGGAGTGCTGCTCCTGACCAGCGTGTTCGAGGTCACGCTCGTCTCCGCCTTCGCCGACCTCGATTCGCTCGGGGCCAGGCTGGTCACCCAGGCTCTGCTCGCCGGGACGCTGGTCGGAATCGCCTTCGCCGTCGCCGCGGGCGGGGCGGGCGGCCTCGCCTCCCCCGGGGCCCTCGGCCTCAGACGTCCCCTGAGATCTCCGATCGGCTTGGCGGCCGCCGCCTACCTCGGCTACATCGCGTTCGCCCTCGTCTACTCGGCCCTCGTCCACCCGCAGCAGGAGGACGTCACGCGCGACCTCGGTCTTGGCCACGGGGCCTTCGGCACGATCGCGGCCGGGGTCCTGATCGTGATCGTCGCGCCGTTCGCGGAGGAGATCTTCTTTCGAGGCTTCATCTTCGGCGGCCTGCGGCGGCGCTTCTCGTTCCTGACCGCAGCGGTCCTCTCGGGGCTCATCTTCGGGCTCTTCCACTTCACCGGCCTGAGCAGCATCGGCGTGGTCCCGCAGCTCGCCCTGTTCGGCTTCGCCCTCGCCTGGCTGTACGAGAAGACGGGCTCGATCTACCCGTCCATCGCCGTGCACGCCGTCAACAACGCGCTCGCCTTCGTGATCCTGGCCTCGTAACGGCCGCCGGGCCTTTTTCACCAGCCTGGCGTCATGGCACAATGCCCGCCGTGAGTCGTCGGCGCTCCATCTGTCTGCTCCTTGCGGTGCCGGCTGCCGTCGCGATCGGATCGCCTCCGGCGCTGGCGGCCGGCGAGGGCCCCACCAATCCCGCCAAGGCGCTGAAGCCCGCCCAGCTCAGCGTCCACGTGCACGGGGTCCGTAACGGCAAGGTCAAGGTGGGCAAGAAGGTCCGTGCGGTCGGCTACCTGCGTCCGTTCGTGCGTGGCCAGCACGTGCAGGTGAAGCTCTTGCGCCGCGGCCACGTGATCGAGCGGCTGAACCCGATCGTCAGGCGCGTTCGCGGCCAGAACGCCGGTCGCTACCGGTTCCGCTCGCCGGCCCTGATCAAGCCGGCCGGCTATCGGATAGTCGCCAGGCACCAGCGCAGCGCCCAGCAGGGCAAGGCGGTCGCCCGCTCGCGCAGCTTCCACATCGACTTTCCGAACCTCGACCCCGGAGATCGCAACAGCGCCGTCCGGATCTTCAACCGCCTCTTGCTCCGCGAGGGCTATTACTCGACCCGCGGCGAGCGCTACAGCAAGAGGACCGGCTTCGCGGTCATGGCCTTCCGCAAGACCAACGGGATGAGCCGCAACTCCAACGCCAACGCCGGGATCTTCAAGAAGCTCGCCCGCGGGCGGGGTGGCTTCCGCCTCAAATACCCCGGCGCCGGCAAGCACGTGGAGGTCGACATCTCCCGGCAGGTGATGGTCCTCGCCAACCACCGCAAGCCCCAGTACACGATCCCCGTCTCGACCGGGGCGCCGGCGACGCCGACCATCCGCGGCCACTTCCGCTTCTACAGCCGCCAGTCCGGCTTCAACTCGTCGGGGATGTACTACTCGGTCTACTTCCAGGGCGGGTACGCGACCCACGGCTACCACTCGGTCCCCACCTATCCGGCCAGCCATGGCTGCGTTCGAAACCCGATCCCGCTGTCGCGCTTCATCTACGACTGGGTCCGGCTGGGGATGTCGATCTACGTCTACGGCTAGAGAAGTACTCCGGCGACTTGGCCCTTGGGGCAGCCCCCACGATGAGCGACCTCGAAGCGGCGCGCGCCACGCTCTTGGACGAGCTTCGCGAGCACGCTCTGGTGCTCGGCGAGGTCACCCTGTCGAGCGGCCAGCGCGCCTCCTACTACGTCGACGCCCGCCGCGCGATCCTGCGCCCGGCAGGCTTCCGTGCCGTGGGCGAGCTGCTCGCCGGCGCGGCGCGGGAGCTCGGCGCCGCCGCCGTCGGGGGGCCGGTGATGGCGGCGATCCCGCTCGCCTGCGCGGCTATAGGCGTGCCCGGCGGCGAGGGACTGGTCGGCTTCTTCGTCCGCAGCGATCGCAAGCAGCACGGCCTCCAGCGCTGGATCGAGGGACCGGTGGAAGCCGGAGCGCGCTGCCTCGTGGTCGAGGACACGGTGACCACCGGGCGCTCAACGGTGTCGGCAATCGAGCGGATGCGCGCTGAGGGCCTCGAGGTGGCGGGAACCGTCTGCGTGGTCGATCGCCTCGCCGGCGGTGGCGAGGCGATCGCCGAGGCGGCAGGCGCGCCGTTCAAGGCGCTGGTCACGATCGACGAGCTCTATCCCGACCGTCCCGACCGGGACCGGTAGCAGCCTAGTAGCCGGATTCGGGCGGCGCCTTCGCGCCGACGGGCTGGTCGCGCAGCGTGTGCATCATCTTCAGGGCGACCGCGCGGCCCTTCGCCGAGCGGCTGCGCCGGGCGTTCTCGACGATCGCCACCGTGTAGTTGACGATTCCCTCCCGGCGCAGGACCAGCAGCGTGGTGCGCTCCTTGAGCTCCCTTGCCTTGGTGGTCCCGGTCGCCTCGGTTTGGACGGCAGCGAAGGGCGTCCGCAGGAAGGGCCGCGGGGTGCTGGGCTCGAGGGGCGTCTCGAACCCCGGCAGGGACGCCAGCGCGCTCGTCGCGAACTCCTCCAGCGGCACCTCCAGCGCCTCGGGGTCGCGAGCGGCCACCAGGGTGACGGCGACCAGGTGGTCCGGCGAGCGGATCAGGGCGGTCTTGGCGCCGGCGTTCTGGCTCCGGCTCACCTGCCAGCGAGGCGGAATCCCGATCGCATAGCCGATCGACCGGTCCCGGTGCGGCTGCCAGCGCTCCGGGAGCTTGGGCAGCGCCTGCGGGGTCTCGGTTGGCGGTGGCGACGGCGCGGAGTCCTCGTCTCCGCCACAGCCTCCGGCCGCGAGGACCAGCGCCGCCAGCCCCAGGGGCAGCGTTGTCCGAGCCCTGCTCACGGTGAAAGCCATCGGCGATCAGACTCCAGTATCTCGCGTTATGGGGTCCCGATACGGAACACGTCAATTCAGGGGGAAGCGCCGCCACTCGGGGAAAGCGACGCTCCCAGCGAGGGGACATCCCGAAACGAAGACCGTCCCCTCACGTCTTGAAGCTCGGAACCTGTCCCGCCTGGAGTCATCGGCGTGCCTCAGACGAGTCGACCCTTAGTGATTACCCCGTGATTTGCCTCCAAACCCGCGCTTACTTGAAATCGCGTACACGAGATGAGCGCCGACCGTATGCCCCGACCAGGATTCGAACCTCAGCGAGCCCGGAGGGGCGAGCGCCTCACTCCCGCAGCCCGGCGGCTTCGAGAGCTTCGCTCCGGCTGGCGTACCACTCAATGCGCACCGCCTTGTTGTCCCGCTCAGTCACGACGTGAAACCAGTTCGCCTCCACGTCGATCCCGCTAGCTCTTCCGCGTCCCGACATGCGGAATGCGATGACGACCCTCTCCCCGGCGTCGATGAACTCCTCAGCTTCGATCTGGGGGTCCTCCATGACCTCCAGCATCGCCGTCATGCGGGCCTTGACGGCCTCGTGGCCGTACGAAACGGCGGTGTCAAGCGCACCTCCCAGAGGCACCCATTCGATCTCGGGGTGGACGTACTCCCGGAAGAAGGCGTCGAAGTCACCGTTCCGAACGGCCATGCCGAGGGCGTCATAGGCCGTCCTAGCCCGCTCGACGTTCTCCTGCGACATCGCCTACTCCTTGAGTCCGGCGGCTTCGAGAGCCTGCTCGCGGTCTTGAAATTCCTGCCCGAAGCGCCATCACGTCGCGCAACCTGAAGACGTGGAAGGGGGACAGCTCGACATCGATCCCCGTGTACCTGGCCCGTCCGCCAAACGAGACCGCGAGATCAGGCACTCGTCATCGACCTCGATGTACTCGTCGCCCGCAGCCACATGTCCTCGAGCACCTGCCATCTGGTTGGCCACGAACGCGACGACCACGTCGTGGCCGACTCCACGCACCCCTCGGTGAACGCGTCGGTATGGCCCGGCATCCGGACGACATGTCGGGAGTCGAACGCCACTCGACGTCGTCGGATGCACGCCATTGAAGGTCAGCCGTCGCTGTCACCGTCTCGTTGATCGCCTCCACGGCTTCCCGGAACCGCTCGACGTTCTCCTGCGACATCGCCTACTCCGAAAGCCCGGCGGCTTTGAGGGCCTCTTGGGGATCCAGGTAGGTCTGAATCCGAATGCTCTTCCCGTGTCTGCTGTCGATCACCACGGCGGCGGGCGACTCAGTCACGACCCCGCTCCCCCTGCCGCGCATGCGGATGCTGCCGATTCCGACGATCCGGTCGCCAAGGTCCCTGACCTCCGGGTACTCGGTGTGGATCTCGTCGAATGCGTCGTAAATTTCTCGGAACAACCTCCGGACGCCTTCGTGCCCCCGATACACCGTGGCCTCCCCCCCGAGCAACTTGGGAAGCACCGGGTGGTACTCGACCTCTGGGTCGAGTTCTTCCAGCATCGCATCGACGTCTTGACGGTTGTACGCATCAAGAAAGCGCAAGGCAGACTCGACGTTCTCCTGCGACATCGCCTACTCCTCGAGCCCTGCGGCTTCGAGGGCTTCCGCTTCCTGGTCGACCATGAACATCTCTCCGCGTGCGATGAAACCCTCACCGTCAAGCGTCCAGACCGCCCAGGAGCCGGTGGCCAGCTCGATTCCGCTTCCCGCCCCACGAGCGAACATCTCTTGCCGCACGAGCACTCTGTCGCCGTTCGCCCATAACTCGAGCGGCTCGATCCTCTGTTCGGCGAACGCGTCAGGCTCCATCCACGTTCGTATCTCCTCCCGACCCTTGAGTGACGATTCAATGCCCGCACGGATGAATTCAACGTCCGGTCGAGAAAGCGCCATCGCCGCGTCGAAATCGCCGCGGTTGAACGCCTCGTAGCCGCGACGCACGATCTCCACGTTCTCCTGCGACATCGCAGGTGCAGTATTTCGTGCCTGGGAGGGGTCCAATGCCCCGACCAGGATTCGAACCTGGGGCCTACTCCTTAGGAGGGAGTCGCTCTATCCAGCTGAGCTATCGGGGCTCGCGGTGAGTCTAGGGCCGCACGGAACGGCTATCGCGGTCAGGGGACGTTTCGGAGATGATGCGCGACATGGCCGCCTCGCTTCGTGACCTCCGCCTCTCCGCGATGGGCCTGATCCGTCGAGATAAAGCCGGATGGCTGCGGGTGGACGGTCGAAACGACCTGGTCAGCGTCCCCGAGGACGAGGCCGAGGAGATGGTGAACGTCCTCGCGATGGACACCTACGAGTCCGTCGACCAAAGGGAGATTGATGATGGCGCGGCCCACGCCCTCTCGAGGGGCTTCCCCTTGGTCACCCAGAGGGAGCCGGCCTCCGAGGGCACTCTGGCCGCGGCCCAGTCGGTGGCTCGGTTCGGCTACATGGCGCGGCTGGTTGAGTGGGAGACGCTGGGCACCGTGCGAACCCCCAGGAGGTGGATGATCACCAGCCTCCGTGGGGCGGTCCAGTCCCACGTCGCGGACGAGTTGGAGGAAACCGGAGACGTGGAGCGGTCCTTCCACGACGCGCTCGCGGAGGTCACGGCCTTCTACGTGCGCCGGGAGCCGATCGACGTTCCCTACGACGCCAAGGAGGGATTCGTCCTCATGTGGACCATCCCCGGCATGGGGGGAGAGGTCCGGGCGTTGGTCCGTCAGCGGACGCTCCAGATGGTGCTCCAGCGCGACGGCGAGGGCCTGCGGACCCCCGCCGGCCCGGTCCGGGACGCGACCCTCGAGGACTTCGAGAGAATCTGGAAGTACGGCTTCCTCCTGCGTAGCTTCGAGGAGTTCTTCTGGGAGGACTAGAGCAGGCCGTGCGCGAGATCCAGAACTTCGTCGGCGGGCGGCCGATCGATGCCGAGACGGACACGCGGCTGGAGGTGCCGGATCCGGCGACGGGCGAGGTGCTCGGCCGCGTGCCCCTGTCGGGGCCATCCGAAGTCGACCACGCGGTGCGGGTGGCTGCCGAGGCCTTCGAGGGATGGCAGGACGAGCCCGTGACCCGGCGGGCCCGCCGCATGTTCGGCCTACAGGCGCTGCTGGAGGGTGCCCTGGATGAGCTCGCCGAGTTGGTGACCCGCGAGAACGGCAAGCACCTGGACGAGGCACGCGGCGAGGTGAGACGGGGAATCGAGGTGGTCGAGCTGGCCGCGGGAATGACCACGCTGATGAAGGGCGAGACGCTCGACCAGGTGGCGCGGGATGTGGACGTCTCGATGCACCGCTTCCCGCTCGGGGTGTGCTGCGCGATCACCCCGTTCAACTTCCCGGCGATGATCCCGCTCTGGTTCGCCCCGCTGGCGATCGCGGCCGGCAACACATTCGTGCTCAAGCCTTCCCAGCGGACGCCGCTGACGGCGAACCGCCTCGCCGAGCTGTTCACCGAGGCCGGATTTCCCGACGGTGTCTTCAACGTGGTCCATGGCGCGCAGCACGCCGTCGAGGCGCTGATCGACCACCCAATGGCGAAAGCGGTGTCGTTTGTGGGCTCGGCCCCGGTGGCCCGCAAGGTCTACGAGCGCTCGGGGCTGCGCGGCAAGCGGGTCCAGGCGCTCGCCGGCGCCAAGAACCATCTCGTGGTGATGCCCGACGCCGACCTCGACCTGGCCGTGCCGGCCCTCTTCGCCTCGGCCTTCTCCAATGCCGGCCAGCGCTGCCTGGCAGGCTCGGTGGCTGTGGGGGTGGGCGCGATCGGCGACGAGCTGGTGGCCAGCCTTTCGCGTATGGCCAGCGAGGCGCGCGTCGCGCCCGGCGGCGAGCCCGGCACGGACGCGGACAGCACGGTCACGCCGGTCACGACCCCAGAGGCGCTCGAGCGCATCGCCGGCTACATCGAGCTGGGCGAGCGGGAGGGAGCGGTGCTCTGCGTGGACGGGCGGGGCCGCGGTCCGGACGGCGGCTTCTTCCTCGGGCCGACCGTGTTCGACCGGGTAGCTCCCGAGATGCGCCTCGCCCGGGAGGAGATCTTCGGCCCGTTGCTGGCCGTAGAGCGGATGGACGACCTGGATGGCGCGATCGCGGCCATCAACGCCTCGGAGTTCGGAAACGCGGCGGCGATCTTCACCCAAGACGGCGGCGCCGCCCGCAAGTTCGTGCGCGAGGCGCAGGCGGGGATGATCGGGGTGAACGTCTCCGTTCCCGCCCCGGTCGCCTACTTCCCGTTCGCCGGCTGGCGCGGCTCCTTCTACGGCGACCTCCACGCCACCGGTCGCGACGGAGTCGAGTTCTTCACCCAGAAGAAGGTGGTCACGAGCCGCTGGACGTAGGCGACTCGCGGGCCCGCAACTCTGTTCGTCAATCGCCTTCGGCGTAGAGGCTCTCAGAGGCGATCTGGCGCAGGGTGCGGTCCCAGAGGCGAACCTCCAGGTAGAGCTCGTCGCCGAACCCGCGCACGGCGTCGGCGGCGACCAGCGTGAACCGGCCATCCTGCACGGCCGACTGATCCACCACCTCCCCGTCGAGCTCCGCGGTGGCGGCGACGGCGCCTCGCACCAGCGGCAGGCCCCACACCAGGGTGATCTCGCCGCCCCGATCTCCCTCGGCCCGCCAGGCGCCGATCACCTCGTCTGAGAGGTCGATCTTCCAGTGCGGGTTGTCCTCGGCGGTGACGTCCGTGAAATCGGCGCTCGCCCGCAGGTCGCCCGGCTCGCCGTCCTCGTCACGCACCAGGGAGACGTGGCCGAAGTACTCGACCAGGACCGGGCCCGTGGGCTCCCCTCCCTCCTCCGGCGCGGCACCCCCGGTGGGCTCGGTTGCTCGGCCGGTGCAGGGGACGTACACCCGACCACCCCAGCCGCGCTCCGGAAACCACCTGACGGTGTCCGGGTCAAGCGGCGCTCCCGCCTCACCGGCGTGGGGCTCGCAGGCCTTCGCGAACTCCTCCTCCAGGCGCTTTGCCCACTGGCCGTACGGCCTTCCCTCCTGCGGAGAGTCGGCGATGAAGCAGGGGAAGGGCCTGTTGATCGGCGGGCTCATCGGGAGGGCAGGCTAGCGGTCGTCACCCAAGGCGTCGCGGAGGTCCCCCGCCGCGCGCTCCGGCGGGTACACGTTGACCTCGACCCCGGTGCCGAGCTCGAATCCGGCCCGCACGGTCAGACGGGGGACCAGGTCCACATGCCAGCAGAACTCGTCGACGCCCCGGGGTGCGGTGCGCACCCAGAGGTTGAGCTGCGGTGGCGAGCCGAACAGCGCGGCCAGGGCGCGAAGCGCGGTGCGGACCATCGCCGTGCCGGTTTCGCCATCGAGCTCGAACGAGGCCGACGGGCGGCGCGGGACCACGCGCAGCTCGAATGGTGAGCGCGACGCCCAGGGACAGATCAAAAGCGCCTCGTCGTCCACCGCCACGAGCCGCTCGCGCCGGCGCACTTCCTGAGTCGCTATCTCGGCCAGCAGATGGCCGCCCATGGTGCGCTCGTGGTAGGCCGAAGCCCGTTCGCGCTCCCGTGCGATCGCGGCGGGGACGAAACCCAGGGCGTAGAGCTGGGAATGGGAGTGCTCCAGCGAGGCGCCGGCGTCGGGGCCCTCGTTGACGATCAGGTGGACGTAGGAGGCGTCCTCGGCTTCGGCTCGCATCCGCTCCCGCCATGCGGCAAGGGCGCCGGCGAAGCCCTCCTCGGACAGCTCGGCGAGCGAGGTCACGTGCTCAGGGGCGTGAACGATTACCTCATGCGCTCCCGCCGCCGGCATCGACGCGAACATGTCCGGCTCCGTTCCCCGGCTGGAGGCGCGCAGCGGGTCGACCGAGCTTGCCAGCCCGGCGTCGGGCCCCGCGCCGGATCGCTGGCCCGCCCCTGACTCGGCGCTGTTGCGCGCGAGCACCGGATACAGATTCGGCACCGCTCGCTGACTCCATCCCGGCGAGTCGGCCGCCCCGCCGCCGGGCCGCCTGGCCCAGACCTCGGGCGGGGTGCGATCCTCCCGGCCCTCGCAGAACGGGCAGGTCTCCGCCGCGTCATCCCTCCTGACCGGGGGAGCCGGGACGAAGGCGTCCGGCCGCTGCGCCCGCCCGGGGGCGAGGATCGATCGCAGCCCGGTGAGCTGGTCTATACGGATCTCGGGGTCGCTCAGGGGCCTAGTGGGGCAGTGGGTCGTCAGCTCGGGCTCGCGCCCGAGCCATCGCCCCCGCTTCGCTGATCGATGAAGGCCTTCAGCAGGTCGATCGGAAGCGGGAAGACGATCGTCGAGTTCTGGTTCACGCCGATGTCGATCAGCGTCTGGAGGTAACGAAGCTGGAGCGTCGCCGGGTTGCGAGAGAAGATCTCGGCCGCCTGGGCCAGCTTCTCGGACGCCTGGAACTCGCCGTCGGCGGCGATGATCTTCGCCCGCCGCTCGCGCTCGGCCTCCGCCTGGCGCGCGATTGCCCGCTGCATCTCCTGCGGCAGCTCCACGTCCTTGACCTCGACCGTGCTCACCTTCACGCCCCAGGGCTCGGTCTGCTCGTCGATGATCTGCTGTAGCTCGATGTTCAGTCGCTCCCGCTCCGAGAGCAGGGCGTCGAGCTCGGCCTTGCCCAGAACCGACCGCAGCGTCGTCTGCGAGATCTGCGAGGTGGCGACGAGGAAGTTCTCGACCTCGGTGATCGCCCGGTTCGGGTCGATGACCCGGAAGTAGGCGACCGCGTTGACCCGCATGGTGACGTTGTCCTTAGAGATCACCTCCTGCGGCGGCACCGTCAGGGTCACGGTTCTCAGGTCCACCCTGACCATCCGGTCGATGATCGGGATCAGCAGGATCAGGCCCGGGCCCTTCTGGGCGATCAGCCGCCCCAACCGAAAGATCACGCCGCGCTCGTATTCGCGCAGGATCCTGATCGAGGAGGCGAGCAGGATCAGCGCGAAGATCAGAAGCAGGGCGATTATCGCGATGGCCACACCCACTCGAAACTCCTTCCTGGTGGTCGCTCGCTACAGGGGCCGGACCCGGAGCGTCAGCCCCTCAACCGACTCGACCCGCACTCTACTGCCGCGCTCCAGGGGCCGCCCATCCCTGGTCGGGCCGGCCGGGGATCGCTCCGAGTCAGGGCTTGAAGGCGCCAACTCCGCTCTCCACAGCGCTCCCTCGACGAAGATCTGGCCGATCGGGTCGAGCGGCTCGCGCACCTCTCCGACGGCCCCAATCATCTCCTCCCAGCCGGTGCGCGCCGGCTGGCCCCGGGCGCGGATCGCCCGCTCGATCGCAACGGCGAGGAATCCCCCGATCAGGAGCCCGGTCAGGATCACGACCGGGGCCGAGATCTCGAAGGCGCTCGTGTTGGTGTCGTAGAGGACCAGCCCCGCTGCGATCAAGGCCGCCACCCCGGAAGCGCCCAGGATGCCGTGCGTCGGGAGGTGCGCCTCGGCGATGATCATCGCGACCCCGAAGACGAGCAGCAATACCCCCGTCGCGGTCACGGGGAGCTGGGCGGTCCCGTAGAGGCCGAGCAGGAAGGAGATCACGCCGATCGTGCCTGGGGCGATCAAACCGGGGCTGAAGAGCTCGATCGCCAGGCCCAGGAGCCCGATCAGGAGCAGCAGGTAGGCGACGTTCGGATTGACGAGGATCTCGAGCAGCTCGTATTGGAGCGGCATGTCGTGGTTCTCGATCCGAAGCCCGGCGGTGTGCAGCGTCTGGGCCTTCGGTCCCTTGACCCGAAAACCGTCCAGCTCCGCCACCAGCGCCTCCTGGTCGGGCGAGATCAGATCGATCAGCCCAGCCCTCTTGGCCTCGCGGGCGGTCAGGTTCTTCGCCTTGGTGACCAGGAGCTGGGCGAGCTTCTGGTTGCGACCGTGAGCCGCCGCCAGCGCCCGCATGGACGCCGCGGCGTCGTTCTTGATCTTGCGGTCGAGGTCGCTGCTCGAGCCGCTCGGCCCGATCGCGATCGGCGTCGCCGACCCGATGTTGCTGACCGGATGCATCGCCGCGACGTCCGCCGCCTCGGTGATGTAAGCGCCGGCCGAGCCCGCGCGGGCGTTGTCCGGCGACACGTAGACGACCACCGGCATCGGGGCGGCGGCCATGTCCCGGATGATGGAGCGCATCGACTCGGACAGCCCGCCCGGGGTGTCGAGCCGGATGATCACGATCTCCGCGTCCTCTGAGGCTGCGTCGTCGAGCGCGCTCGAGACCCACCTCTCGGTCGCCGGGTCGATCGTGGCCTGAAGCTCGATCGAGTAGGCGATGCCCCCCTGCGCATCATCGCCGGGCGTCTCCTGCGCAAATGCGGGCGAGATTGCCAGCGCGCCCACCAGCGCGAACGCTCCAAAGGTCAAGAAACGGAGCCGCCGGCCCCTCATGCCTTCATTATCCGCCCCTCAGACGGCCGCCAACAGGGCCCGGCGCCTCTACCGCGCGTAACGCTCGATATCGGCGGTCAGGGCGTCGATGCTCGCGTACTGGCCCTGGTGGACATAGGCGAGCTCGCCGCGCGAGTCGTAGAACGCTGTCGCCGGGAAGCCGATCGTCGCCTCCATCGCCTCGGCGATCTCCTCGTCGGGGTCGCTGAAGCTCGGATAGGGAAGTGGGAACTCGCGCAGGAAGTCCTCCGCCGCCGCGCTCGAGTCGTCGCTGTCGACGCCCAGGAACGCGATCCGCTCGCCGAGTCGCGCGGACAGCCGCTGAAACCAGGGCATCTCCAAGCGGCAAGGCCCGCACCAGGATGCCCACTTGTTGACCACGACCGGATAGCCGCGCAGCTCGGCGAGCTGCCCCTCGAACGCGTCCGTGCCGCCGGGGAGCAGCCGATTCGCCTGCTCGTAGAGCTTCGCGAGCGGCCGCGGGGCGCCGGCCAGCTCCTTCGAGTAATCGGGCGCCTCGGCGGCGCCCCCGCCGGACTCGCCGCCGCAGGCCGCCAGCGCCAGCGTGAGCGCGGCCAATGTGGCCACGCACAGGCGCCGGCTCAGGGGTGCAAGTGGCCGCATCCTGCCGATCAAGACTGGCTTCCACCGCATTCGGTTCAGCACGATGGTTTAATAAGTACTCGGTCCACACCTAATCTGGACCGCGGGGGAAATCGCCGACTCGTCAAGAGGGCAGTGCCACGAGCGGGCCGGCGGGCCTCCAGCGAGCTTACACAGCGCCCCGCGCCATCCATTCGCGCACGGGGCGCCGGAGAACTTCTCTCATGGCGAAATCTGTCGACGTCGCGAACAGCGCGACCAGCCCGATCACAGCCGATCAGCTAGACCGGGTGCGTGAGTTCGCGCGCGAGCCGATCCTCCTCGACGGCGAGACCATCGACGACATCGCTCCCGGGACGGCGCGCCACCGCGCCGTCGAGGCCGCCCTGGTGGAGCTCGACGCCGGTCGCGAGACCCCGTCGCCCGAATGGCGGCGCCGTTACTCGCTGCTCCTGGGGCTCGAGCGCCTGCTGACCTCCCAGCCGGTCCTGCTGGCGGACGACGCCGAGCTCACCGAGCACCAGGTGGACGTGCTCTCCGGCACGCTCGCAGCCCTGACCGCCGAGCTCGAGGACTCGGTCGCCTTTGAGAGCTCGAACGGAGCGGGTCGCGCGGCGGACGAGGTCGGACAGGACGGCGCCGGGCCGCCCGTCGCCGCCGAGCTCGAGGCGGATGGCGAGAACGGGGCCGTCGAAGAGGTTGCCGAAGAGGACGAGACGCTGGAGCCGGACGAGGAGCCCCAGGACTGGGAGGAGCCGACCGCCGATCTGGTTGCCGAGGCACCCGAGGATCCGGGGGCGAGCCGGCGCTTCTGGTTCGAACACGCCACCGGCTCCGGCAAGACGGTCGCCGCGCTCGGCTTCGTGGATGGGTCGCGAACCGGCGGCGTCCTGATCCTCACCCACCGGCGCAACCTCGTGGACCAGTTCATCGGTGAGATCTCCGACCGGGGCTACAAGGACCGGCTCTCGCCGCCGCTGATGGACGGCTCGGACCATCCCTACGGCCCGGTCACGGTGGAGACCTACCAGTGGTTCGTGCGCAACGCCGACCGCATCTCCGACGCTTACGCGATCGTGATCTGCGACGAGGCGCACACCGCCCTGGGCGAGAAGACGAGCGCCTGCATCCGCCGCTGGCCGGAGCCCGTGTTCATCGGCATGACCGCGACCGGCGCGCTGATCGCCCGCCACGTCGCCGACCTCTTCCCCACCCAGACCTCGCGCTTCGACCTCGCCCAAGCGGCGCGGCGCGGGGTGATCGCGCCGCTGCGCTGCCTCCGCATCCCACCAGGGCCAGGGGTGCGGACGATCGCCAAGGTGCCGCTGCGGCGCGGTGAGGTGGACCAGGACTTCGACCAGGAGGAGCTGGCCAAGCTCCTGGATCAGGAGCCCTTCAATGTCGCGGTGGCCGATCTTTACCGCTCTCGGTTCCGCAGGATCCCGGGCGTTGTCTACACGGCCGGTGTGCGTCACGCCAACAACGTCGCCGCCTCGTTCCGGGCGGCCGGAATCAACGCCCGCGCGGTCTCCGGCGAGACGCCGAAGCGAGAGCTGGCGGAGACCCTCGCCGCATTCGAGCGCGGGGAGGTGGACGTGCTCTGCAACGCGATGCTGCTCGCCGAAGGCTGGAACTCGCCGCGGGCCACGATCTGCATGCACCTTGCTCCCACCGCCTCGCGACGGGTCTACCAGCAGCGCGTCGGCCGGGTCACCCGCCGCGCCCCGGAGAAGGAGGCCGGTCTGGTGATCGACCTCGTTCATCCGGCCACTACACACGACGAGACGATCGTCACCCTGCACAGCCTGCTCGACCGCGACGTGTACCGCGGCGGCGCGATCGTCGTCGGTCCGGTACGGCGCGGACGCGGGCGGCGGGTGCGGGTTGAGCGCCGCGTGGTGCCGGTCTCGGGCGATCCCGAGCGCCGCCTGGCGGTGCTGGAGCGCGAGCTGTGGCGGATCGCGGTCGAGCACCTCAACTACTCCGAGCAGCACGCCTGGGCTGCGCTGGCCGGGGCGCGGGTGACGAACAACAACTGGCGCCGGGCGAAGGCGATGCTCCAGCACGACCAGGCCAAGGAGCTGCGCCGTCGCTTCCTGCTCACCTGCGTGCAGCGCAACCGAAATCACCAGCTGCGACTCAAGGCGCTGTCGGAGGTGGCGGCGCTGCGCGACGCCGACGCCTTCGACGACTCCGTCGAGGTGGTGGCCACATGGCCGCGCGACGAGCGGCGGGCCGGCGCCAAGGTCCTGCTCCAGGCGCTGGTGGAGCGGCGGATCGGCCGTCGCGATCAGGCCCAGGCCTGGGTGTGGCGCCTGGCCGCCATCACCCGCGAGCTGCACGAGGAGTACGCCGTGCAGCGCTGGCCGGAGACCAAGCGGCTGCTGGGGCTGTTCGTCAACTCATCCGGGCGAGCCCACGGCCGCAACGCGCGGCGCATCGTCCACGCGGCCCGCCAGCAGGACCGCCGCCTGGCGATCGCGCTGCTGGCCGCCTCGGTCGCGCACACCCCGGAGGCCGAGGAGGTGTTGCGCGGCGCCCGCATGCGGATGGCCCGCAAGCCCTCCGCCGTCGCCCGCGAGCTGCTTCGCAACTTCCCGCGAGCGGGTGGAAAGCGGCGCCGGCGCCGGGGCAAGAACGGGCAACGGCCCCAAAACGGCAGCCGGAAGGGTGCGGAGAACGGCGGCCAGGACGGCGCCAAGGCCGCCAACCGTGAGCGGCTGGACGGTGCGGCCGAGCCGGAGGCCGACGCCGCACAGGGCTGACCGCCTGGACCGAGTCTGCTGGCACCGGCTCCTGCTCTCACGCGGGAGGAGGCGCCAGCTCAGCGCGCGGCGTCGCTCCTGCTCTTCGTCCCAAGCGGGGGCGACTACATCGAGGAGATCGGCTTGAAGAGCGGACTGTCCTCCGGGGCGCGGAGGCGAATCCCCAGATTGGGATTCTCAGAGTCTCCCTTGCGCCCGACGAATGCTTCGCACGCCGCTTCCCCTTCGGCCTCGATGATCGCTCGCACCCTGGGCCCGAACACTGAGGCGTTCCGACGAGATACGCCGCCTTGGCTCGTAAAGGACCGCTTCTACTTCAGCTTGGGAGCCGTGACGAGCGAAGAGGCGGTCCATAACGCCCATGCGGCCAACCATATCGCCGGGCACAGGCTGTGACTACCGAGCGATCCTGCACGCCCGCTTCTCGTCCTGGGCAGGCGCGCGGCAGGCGGACCACCTGACTCTTGCGATGCGCTTCGTCGCCTCCTGGCGCTGCCGAGCGTCGAGCGCTAATCGGGAAGGAGACCGAGCTGGCCGAGAAAGTCCATCTGATCGAAGAACAGGTGCTCGGACTTCAGTGCGTCGCCGTCGGTGGCATAGACCGCCGCCCACCGGAACTCAATGGCTCGTCCTGTCGGCGCGACATCGCCGTTGGGAGTGTGGAGCACCCCATCATGGGTGCCCACGAAGGTTCCTTCGGCCGCCGCGGCAGGCCCGTCGCTGAGGAGTTTGTTGACCTCAAGACGACCGTCCGGGAACGCTTCGTGGAACACGCCCAGGAAGCCAATGACGTCGTCGCGGCCGCTGACTTGAGCGCCTGGCGCCACAATCTCGGCATCGGCGGCAAACGGTTCAGCGTCGCTGTCACGGTCGTTAAACGCGGCGATGTGCTTCAGGATCGCGTCTTTGGCGTCGGGCATCGTCTCTCCGTTTGCAGTTGACGGCGCGAGTCTTTCAGATGTTCGCTGGGCGCCCCCGGCTCTTGCTCTAACCAGGACACAGGCATCTCGCCAAGCCACAGGCATCTCGCCGCTTAAGGCTGCTGCCCTGCTTGGCGCGGAAAGCAGGGCGCGTCGCGCTCGCTTCGCGGCGGATGCGGGCACCCGAAGTCTCAGTCGCTGGCGCGCTCGCTGCGGACGAGCAGCGAGGGTCTCATTGAAGGCTCCTCTCGCTCCTCCTCTGCGCGAGACGCGGCAGCTCACAGCCCGGACGATCCGGCAACTACTTTGCGGCCAAGGCAGATCCGGCCGCTCTAACCTGGATCGCATGAGGGAGACCCTGGGACCACCGCTGCGAGCGGCGGCACTGACCGCGTTCATCATCGGGCTCGTCCTCGTGTTCCTCAACCCGCCGTCGTTCGGGGGGCTGGGTGGCCTGCTGGCGCTGCTGGTCGGCACCCTCGCAGTCGTGCTGGTCACCGCCTGGGCGACTGTGGCGGTGATCGGCAAGGAGATGCCCGAGCCCGAGTTCCGGCGGCTGGTCGACCGCAGCGAGGCGCTCGCCTCGCTGCCGCCCCCGGACCGGCCGCCAAACGAGTTCGACGAGCTGGTGATGAAGGCGCTGGATGACCTCCCTGAGGAGTTCCGCGAGGTGCTCGAGCGCACGCCGGTGGTCGTCTCGAGCCGTGGCCGCGAGAACCACGCCTACGGCCTATACGTCGGCGGCACGGTCGCCCGCGACATCTATCCAGACCGGATCGTCATCTACCAGGACACGCTGGAGCGCGACTTCGGCCACGATCCCGAGCTGCTCCGGGCGCAGGTCGAGCGCACCGTGCGCCACGAGCTGGCCCACCACCTGGGCTGGGATGAGCCCGGCGTGCGCGACCTCGGCCTCTGAGGCCCACGCAGGAACGGGGCGGAGACGCTCGAACAGGTGCCCATGGACGCGCGCGAGCTGATCAAGGGCGTTCGCGAGGCGCTGAGCGTCCGCCAGGTCTTCGGCGAGCCGGTGGAGCGCGACGGCGTCACCGTGATCCCCGCCGCGACCGTGATCGGCGGTGGGGGCGGCGGTGGCGGCGAGCAGCCGCCGGAGGACGGCGAGGCTGAGCCGCAAAGCAGCGTCGGCCTCGGCTTCGGCGGCCTGATGTGGCCCGCGGGGGCGTTCGAGATCAGGGGCGACCGTGTCACCTGGCGCCCGGCGATCGACCTGACCCGGGTGCTGGTGATGGCGCTGGTGCTCGCGATCGCGGTGGTTCGCGCGCGGAGCAGACGCCGCTAGCCTCGGTCCGCCCCGGGAAGCGACAAGGACACCTCGCCCGCGCCCAGGCTGAGCCGCTGACCATCATCGGTCGCCACGAGCAGGTTGCCGCGGTCGTCGATCCCCTCCGCCCGACCGGCTCCCGAGGGTGAGCCGGCGCCGGCGCCCTCCCAGTGGATCTGCCGCCCGCGCAGCGCGTCGCGCGCAGCGAACTCCTCCAGCACCCGCCCCGGCGCCGCGTCCACCCACAGCCCGAGCCTCTCGTTGACTGCCCTCAGCGCCGCCGGGGCGGTTACCCCCCGTCCGACGGAGGTCGCCGGCCAGCGGAGGTCGGGCGGGAACTCGGCCGCCTCTATGGCCAGGTTGACGCCGATCCCGATCACCGCCCAGTCGGGGGGATGGGCCTCGATCAGGACTCCCGCCGCCTTTCTCTCCTCGATCCAGACGTCGTTCGGCCACTTCACCCGGCACTCCAGCGAGGCGAGGGACTCAACCGCCTCGCAAACGGCCAGCGGCACGGCGAGCGGCAGGAGGGCGTGCTCCAGCCCCAGCGGGCGCAGGATCGCCGAGTAGAGCAGCGCCTTGCCGGGGGGCGCCGCCCAGGGACGGCCGCGGCGGCCGCGGCCGGACGTCTGCTCGTCGGCGGTGATCACCGTGCCGGCGGGCGCCCCCTCGAGCGCCAGCTCGCGGGCGCGATCGTTGGTGGAGTCGGTGACCCGAAAGTGGCGGCGCGGGTGGCCGAAGCGCGTCATTCAGGCCGCAGGACGACTTCGTCGCCCGGCGCGAGGCGCAGCTCGGCCGCCGCGCTGCCGCGGTTCACGGCCAGGGCGAGGCTCCCGTAGGACTCCACGTACAGGAGCAACTCGCCCTGGCCGACGTCCGCGAAGGTGAGCGCGAACACGGCTTTCCGGCGCTGCCCCTGAGCCTCAAGCGCCACGGAGCGGCCCATTCGCAGGCCGCTGGCCGGCAGGTGACGATCCGCGAGGTCGAGGGCCGCATTGCCGAACCGGTCGACGGAGATCACGTGTGCGACGACCTGGTCCGATCCGACCTCCGGCCGGCTCGCCTGGAGGGTGACCAGCGACTCCGCCTGGATCTGCTCCCCGGCCTCGGACAGGGGCGCACCGCGCGCCAGGTGTGCAGCCACGGGGGCGAAGACGTCGCGGCCGTGGAAGGTCGCCGAGATGGGCTCGAGCCGAAGCCGCGACCGCGACACGTCGACCGCCTCGACCGCGCCGCCGAGGCGCTCTATCGCCGGCCACAGCAGCCCGTTGTCGGGGCCGACCAGGACGCGGTCGTCCTCCGCCACCCTGATCGCGACCGCCCGCCTCTCGGTGCCGACCTCGGGATCGACGACCGCCAAGTGGACACCCGGGGGTGTGAACGGCAGCGCGTTGGCGAGCACCGCCGCCCCCTGACGGACGTCGTGGCGGGGGATCCCGTGGGTCAGGTCGATCAGCTTGGATTCGGGCGCGATCTTTGCGATCACGGCCCTGCAGACGCCCGCGAACTCGTCCTCGTAGCCGTAGTCGGAGAGAAAGGTGATCGGGCGGGCCACGTCTTGCACCTACCCACTACTCGCCGGCGGCGTCGGCGACGAGCGCCTCGAGCAGGCCGTCGGGGTCGTGGCGATCGGCCTCGACGTCCACCGTCAGCCCCGCCTCGCGGGCGGCTTCGCTGGTCACCGGGCCGATCGAGACGACCTTGGCCCGCTCCGGAAGGCGACCGTCGACCGCCTCCATGAAGTTACTCACCGTCGAGGAGGAGGTGAAGGTGACGTAGTCGGCATCCCGCGCAGCCTCCAACGCGGCCGGGTCGGGCTGCTCGGCGACCGTCTCGTAGAGGGCCACCACGTCAACCTTGGCGCCGCGCTCACGCAGCGCGTCGGGCAGGACGTCACGCGCCTGGGCCGCGCGGGCGAGCAGGACCGGGCGGTCCGCCACCTCGAAGTCGCGCAGCGACTCGACCAGCGCCTCCGCGACCGAGCGCTCCGGGACGACGTCGGCCCGAATCCCGCGCTCGGCGAGGGCCGCCGCCGTTCCGGGCCCGATCGCGGCCACCGTCGCGTTGGCAAGCGCGCGGGCATCGCGGCCCGCGGCGGCCAGGGCGTCGAACAAGAGGCGGACTCCGTTCGGGCTCGTCAGGCAGACGAGCGCGTAGGCGTGAATGGACTGCACGGCGTCGCGGACCTCCGGGGAGTCGAGCCGCGGGACGATGCGGATCGCCGGCAGCTCGACCACCTCGGCGCCCAGGGCGCGCAGCGCCGCCGCCAGGCCACTCGCCTGGGCACGCGCCCGGGTGACGACGACGCGCCGGGCGTGCAGGGGGCGCCGCTCCAGCCAGGCGATCGCCTCGCGCCGCGCCGCCACGGGCCCGGTGAGCACGATCGCCGGCGGGCCGATCGCCGCGGCGGCGACGGCCGCCGGCAACTCGGCCAGCGTGGCGGTCACGGTTCGCTGGCCCGGCATCGTTCCCCGCTCGATGCAGGCCGCCGGTTCGCCGGGGTCACGCCCCGCCGCGAGCAGGCGCTCGGCCACCTCGGGCAGCCGCCTGACTCCCATGTAGAGGACGAGCGTGCCGGGAAACCGGGCGAGCGCGTCCCAGTCGAGCGCCGAGTCGTCCTTGGAGGGATCCTCGTGTCCGGTGACGAGGGCGACCGCCGAGGCGTCCTCCCGGTGGGTGACGGGAATCCCGGCATATGCCGGCGCGGCGACCCCGGCGGTGACGCCCGGCACCACCTCGAACGGGATTCCGGCGGCCCCCAGCGCCTCGGCCTCCTCGCCTCCGCGCCCGAACACGAACGGGTCGCCGCCCTTGAGTCGAACCACGCTGCGACCCGCCCGGGCACGCTCCACCATCAGGCGCTCGATCTCGTCCTGCGAGGTCTCGGCGCCGCCGGGACGCTTGCCGACGTCGATCAGCTCGGCGTCCGGGCGCGCGCCGTCGAGCGCGCCGGGCGGGATCAGCCGGTCGTGGAGGATCACCTCGGCGCTCGCGAGCAGCTCCAGCGACCGCGCGGTCATCAGGCCCGGATCGCCCGGCCCCGCCCCCACGAGGTAGACGACCCCTTGCCGTGCCGCCATCAGGCGAGCGCCTCGGAACGCTCCAGGAGCTCGCCCGCCCCGGCAGCGAGCATCCGCTCGGCAAGCGCCCTGCCGAGCTCGGCGGGCTGCTCCGGATCGCCCGCGACCCGGTCGCGCACCCACTCGGAGCCGTCGGGAAGGCCCGCGAAGCCGAGCACGGCCAGTTCCTCGGCCTCGAGGCGCGCGCAGATCCCGACCGGCGTGTGGCAGGTGGCGTCCAAAGCCGCGACCGCGGCGCGCTCCGCGGTCAGCTCGACCAGAGCATCGTGATCGGAGATCCGGGCCGCCTGCTCCGCCGCGATCGAGTCGGCTCGGCGCGCCTCGAGCGCCAGCGATCCCTGGCCGGCTGCCGGCGTCAGCTCCTCGAGCCCGAAGCTGAACGCGACCTCGGCCTCGCGTCCCAGGCGCCGCAGGCCGGCGACGGCGAGCACCACCCCATCGAACTCGCCGTCGGACAGCTTCGCCAGGCGGGTGTCGACGTTGCCGTGCAGCTCCACCAGCTCCAGGTCGGGCCGTACCGCCAGGAGCTGGGAGCGCCGGCGCAGGCTCGCGGTGCCGATGCGAGCCCCCTCGGGCACCTCGTCGAGCGAGGACGCCTCGCCCACGTAGGCGTCGGCGGGATCGGCGCGGCCGTGCACCCCCGCCAGCCTCAACTCGTCGGGACGCTCGCCGGGCAGATCCTTGGCGGAGTGAACGGCCAGGTCCGCCTCGCCGTCGAGAACCGCCTGTCCGACGCCACGTACGAAACGCTCCTTGTCGCCGGGCTCGCCGTCGCTCGAGCTCACGGCGACGATCTCGGCCCCGCCCAGCGCCTCCGCGACGAGCCGCGCCTGCGCAAGCGCCAGCCGGCTGCCCCGCGTTGCCAGCTTCAGCCGCTCGCTCAACTCTCAGCCGGCGGGGCGCTTGCGCCGCGCCTCGCGCAGCGGGCGCACCTCGGCGTCCCGCTCATGGGGCGGGGCGGTGGGCGCGTCGAGGCCGAACAGCTCGCGGAGGGCGTTGACGTACAGGTAGGCGTCGTCCTCGCCCGAGGAGCGCTTCAGGCGCAAGGTGGGCTCGTGCAGCAGCCGGCTGGCGATCGCGCGCGCCATCGCCTGCATGCGCTCGCGGTCGCCCTCGCTGAGCGACTCCCACCGGGGCTCGTTTTCGGCCAGCACGCGATCGACGATCTCGGTGGCCCGCTCGCGCAGCGACGCCACGGTCGGGGTGACGTCCTGCGAGGCGAGCCAGCGCTCGAAGCGCCCGAGCTCGGAGCGCAGCACGCTCTCCGCCCGGCGGGCCTCGGCTTCGCGACCTGAGGCGTTTCGCTCTACGAGTGCCTGCAGGTCGTCCATGTCGTGCAGGCTCACGCCCTCCACCTGGCGGCAATCGGGATGGATGTCGCGTGGCACCGCAAGATCGATCAGGAGGAGGGGCCGGCCCTGGCGCGCCGCCATCACCTCGCCGAGCGCCTCCGGTTCGACCACGTGGTGCGGCGAGCTGGTCGAGGCGACGACGATGTCGGCATGCTCCATCTGCGCCGGCAGCTCCTCGAAGCGGACGGCACGGCCGCCGAAGCGCTGCGCCAGCCCGATCGCCCGGTCGTAACGGCGGTTGGCTATGAACGCGGGCTCCACTCCGCGCGCGGCGAGGGCTCGGGCAGTCAGCTCCGCCGTCTCGCCCGCGCCCACCACGAGGACGAGGCGGCTGGAGAGGTCGCCAAGCGCCCGCTGCGCCAGCTCAACCGCGACCGAGGGCACGGAGACGCCCTTCTGGGAGATGCCGGTCTCCGAGCGCGCTCGCTTGCCGGCGGCGAGTGCGCCCCGGAACAGCCGGTTGAGGATGGGCCCGGTTGCCCCCTCGACCAGCGCCAGCTCGTAGGCCCGCTTCACCTGCCCCTGGACCTCAGCCTCGCCGATGATCATCGAGTCGAGCCCCGCGGTCACCCGGAACAGGTGGGCGGCGGCGTCTGTGGCACGCAGCGAGTAAAGGTGGGCGACCAGCTCCGTGGGCCGGATGTCGGCCTCGCGGGTGAGCACGCCGAGGGCCAGCGACTCGGCAGCGACACCATCGGGGGCGGCCAGGTACAGCTCGGTTCGGTTGCAGGTCGAGATCGCGGCCGCCTCGTGAACCTCCGGCGCCTCGACCAGCTCCCTCACCATTCCAGCCGCCCGGCCCTCCGTGAAGGCCACCCGCTCGCGCAGCTCCAGCGGCGCGGTCTTGTGGGAGAGGCCCAGCGCGAGCAATTCAGACATGTCAGAGAACACCTCCGCCGGAAGCCTCGCCTAATCAACCGACCCGCGCGCGACCGGCATCCAGCGCGCTTGGAGCGCGGGTTCGGCGCACGGGGCGGCAGGATCACTGTTGCACCGCGACTCCGTCGCTAGCCCGGGCGGACCTCTCCTCGGCGAGCTCGCCCAGCTCGCGCTCGATTCGCTCCAGCTTCGCGGCCATGATCGCGACGTAGGCCAGGATCAGGCCAACGAAGACCACGTACGCCGCCGCCACGTACTTTCCCGCTTCGTCGAGGGGCAGCGCGGGCATCAGAGGCGCGGGGTCGTGGGGTCGTTCATCAAGGTCGCGGAGACGCTCCGGGCGGGGAGCCCGGGCGCGATTCGCGAACCGGCGGCCACCGGGGCGTGAGCCTCGCCCTCGAGCGCCCGCCGCAGGCGCGAGAGCCTCGCCGACGCGGATTTCGCGGCCAGCTCGAAGCGCACGAGCGACAGCCACAGCAGCGCCATCCCGGCCAGGCAGACCAGGAAGGTGAGCAGCATGGAGCCGGGCAGGCCCCCGGTCGAGGAGAAGGTCCGCGGGTGGATGAGCGGGTCCGCGAGGCGCACGGCGAGGAAGTTGAGCGGCACGAAGGCACCCGCGGTGATCGCGAACACCGATGCGTAGCGGGCCTGGCGCTCGCGGTCCTCGATCGCGTAGCGCAGCGGGTAGTAGGTCGCGTAGAGCAGGAAGACGATCAGGAAGCTGACCAGGGTCGGCTCGTCCCACACCCACCACTTGCCCCACTGGGCCTTCGCCCAGATCGAGCCGGTGACGAGGACGGCGATCCCGAAGATGACCGACAGGTGGATGGAGACGTAGGAGCGCGCGTCGTGCACCGGGTCGCCGCTTCGCAGGTGGCGGATCGCGTGGATTCCGGCCACCACGAAGCCCACCAGCGCGCAGATCGCGAGCGGCACGTGCAGGTAGAAGATCTTCTGGATGAAGCCCTCGGTGTCGAGGGGCGCGTAGAAGAAGACCAGGGTGAAGCCGGCCGCGAGGACCGCGACCGTTGCCGCTGCTTGGGCTCGCAGGCTCGGGACCTTCACCGATCAGTCCTCCAGCAGAAAGTCATAGACGGCGTATCCGACCAGGAGGAAGACAACATCGTAGAGGGCGAGGATCGCCAGCCATTTGGCGATCCCGTCGTATGACGGCCCCCCTGCGGCGAGCAGCGGCTCGGCCGCGCCGCCGGCGGCGATCATCACCGGCACCAGCAGGGGCAGGAGCACCAGCGGCACCAGCAGGTCGCGGGCGCGCGAGTTGGCGGCGATCGCCGAGACCAGCACGCCGGTGGCCGCCAGGCCCAGATCGGCGAGCAACAGGATGCCCGCGAGCGGCGCCAGCCCAGCCCACGAGTCGAGGAAGAAGACCGCGAACACGGGCAGGGCGATCGCCTCCAGCGCCAGCAGATAGACGACCAGCGCCGTCGCCTTTGCCGCTGCGAGCGCGGTGCCGTCCACCGGCGCCAGGCGAATCGCGTCGAAGCCGCCCTCGTCGCGCTCGGCGACGAACAGGCGGTTGATGGCCAGGATGGCGGCGAACAGGACCGTCGCCAGCAGCACCCCGGCCGCGAGGCTGCCGCTCAGCTCTTCGCGGTCGAGCCCGAAGCGGAAGAGGACGAAGGTGGTGACCGCGAACAGGACCATCGCCGGCACCGACTGAAGGGTGCGCAGCTCGACCTTCAGGTCCTTGGCGAGGATCGCCTCGAAGGCCTGAAGCGAGCTCGCGCGCGCGCTCGCGCTCACGGCGCCCCCCCGTAGATCGCCCGGGCGTCGCCGGCCGACAGTCCGCTCGCCGCACCCTCGTATGCAACCGCCCCTCCCGCCCGCAGCGCCAGCACGCGGTCGCCCTCGGCCAGCCCGGCCTCGATCTCGTGGGTGACGAGGACGCGGGTGCGCTTCGCGGCGCGACCGATCAGCGGCTCGACCAGGGTGGCCGCCTCGGGGTCGAGGTGGGAGCGCGGCTCGTCGAGCAGCAGCAGCTCGGGGTCGTGGAGCACCGCGCGGCAGACGGCCAGCCGCTGCACCATGCCCGCGGAGAGGTTGCGAACCAGCTCCCCGGCCCACCGCGACATCCTGACTCGGTCCAGGAGCTCGCCGATCCGCTCCTCGGCCCCTTCCTCGAGCCCGTGCAGGCGCGCTTGGAAGCGCAGGTTCTCGGCGCAGGTCAGGTCGCGGTAGCAGAGCGGCTCGT
Source organism: uncultured Actinomycetes bacterium (assembly GCA_963743455.1). Taxonomy (GTDB): domain Bacteria; phylum Actinomycetota; class Thermoleophilia; order Solirubrobacterales; family 70-9; genus AC-56. Next base: position 70,399 of record CAVUPJ010000003.1, read on the forward strand.
GGCCGAGGTAGCCGATTCGGCCGCGGGCCTTCCACGCCTCGCCAGGCAGCGCGCAGCCGAGCACCGAGACCTCGCCGGCGGTGGGGCGAAGCAGGGTCGCCAGGATTCGCAGCAGGGTCGTCTTGCCGGCGCCGTTGGGTCCCAGCACGGCGAGCGTCTGGCCCTCGCGCAGCTCGAGGGTGAGGTCGCGCAGGGCAGTCCGCTCACCGTAATCTCGGCGCAGGCGAGCGAGCGCGATCGCGGCGGGCGACGCGACGGAACCGGCCGCCCCGGATTCTCGCTGCACAGCGGCGGTTTCGGCCACACTCCGATTCTCCCAGTTGAACCTCGGCGTGGTGACGGCCGTATCTCATGGGTACGATCGGCCGACCAACGAGCTCTGGAGGTGAGGCGGTGCGACGGTCCCTGGTCATTGCGGCAGCCGCGGTCGCGCTGGTGCTGGCGCTGCCCGCGTTCGGGGGCGCGGCCCCGCGCGAGATCAACGTCGGCGACGACTTCTTCGCCCCGAAGAATCCGCCCGCGCGCGGGACTTCTCCGACGGCCGCAGCTTCCGCTGGACGAACGGCGGCGGGACGGGCAATCCCCACAACGTCCGCCAGGACGACAGGCTGTTCTCCTCCGGCGCGTCTGACCGACGGCCCGATCGACTTCTCGATCCGCGCCTCCGCGGGCTCCTACCACTACTTCTGCTACGCTCCACGGCACTCCCGCGCCCCGGCTCGGCATGACGGGCGGGTCAAGGTCCGCCCGATCCGCTTTTCCGGCTCGCGGAGCGGGGAGATCGGGGTCCGGTGGGCGAACTCCAACACCAACACGGGCTCGCGCTTCGACGTCCGCTACAAGGTGGGCCAGGGGCGATGGAAGACCTGGAAGAACGACACGGCCGCCTTCCGCGCCTTCTTCGGCCGCAACGACCGCCCCGTGAACTACAGGCCCAACCGCCGCAACTACAAGCTCAAGGTGCGCTCGGAGCGCAAGGACGTCAGCAAGCGCAGCGACTGGTCGCCGGTGCTCAGGATCGGATAGGCGTCGCCCTGCAGCCGCGGGACCTGATCGACCCCGGCACTCGTATCAAGGGTCCATGCACCTCCCCTTGAAGCTCCGGGTCCTCGCGATCGCCATACCCCTCTTCGCTGCGCTGTTGTGGCTCGCCCAGCCGCTCGGCTCGGCGGGCGGGGCTCGGGAGAGGACAGCCGGCGCGGATCGGGGGATGGCAACCAGGCCGGATCGGAGCGATGGCCGAATTGCGCTCGATAGACGATCGCAACTCGACCATCGTGCCCGGCGCCCGATCAAATGGCGCCGCTCGCAGGCGATCGGGCTCCCCCACGCCGGCCGGCTGGTGCGCGGGGTCCGCCTCCCCGCCGCCGGCACCCACTACTTCACCTGGGACCCGATCCGCAGGCGCTCGCCCAACCGAGACTGGCGGCGCTGGGGAACCGACGACCTCGTGCGCACCACGCTGCGCGTGGTGCGCGCCTTTGGCGACGCCCATCCCGGCGCCCCGCGGGTCGGCATCGGCGACCTGAGCCGGCCGCACGGCGGCGACTTCGGCCCGGAGTTCGGCGCGATCGGCCACGCCACCCACCAGAACGGCCTCGACGTGGACGTCTACTACCCGCTTCGAAGCGGCGCCGAGCGGGCGCCGCTGTCGGTGGACGAGGTCGACCTCGCGCTGGCCCAGGACCTGGTTGACCGCTTCGTCCGCGCCGGCGCGGTGAAGGTCTACGTGGGCCCGAGCACCGGCCTCAGCGGCCCGCCGGGGGTGGTCGAGGCCGATCCCCAATCACGACAACCACCTCCACGCCCGCCTGCCGGGCTGAGCGACGCTCGGCGCGGCGGCTCAGCGGTCCTTGCGAAGGGTGCGGGCGCCCACCCGCAGCAGCGGCACCCCGCCCTCCCGCAGCGCCTTCAGCCGCTGGCCGTTGCGGCCGTAGAGCAGGCGGGCGGAGGCGCGCACCGCCTGGCCCAGGGTGCGGTCGTAAGGCTGCCACCAGAAGTCGCGGGTAAGGCCCGGCTCCCAGGAGACGAGCTTCACGTCCACGCACTCGTAGAAGCCGAACTTCGAGTGCGAGCGTCCGAGGCCCGATTCCTTGACGCCGCCCCACGAGCACTGGCAGGCGGCGTGGGTGTAGGAGTGATCGTTGATCCACACCATCCCCGACTCGATCCGCCTGGCCATCCGCTCCCCCTTTGCCCGGTCCTTGGTCCAGACCGAGGCGCCGAGGCCGAAGTTCGAGTCGTTGGCCCTCCGGAGGGCCTCGTCCTCGGAGTCCACCACGATGATCGGCACCACCGGACCGAAGATCTCCTCCTTCATGATCCGCATCTCGTCCTCGACCCCCGCCAGCACGGTGGGGGCGATGAACTTGCCGCTGAATCCCGGCACCTCGCGCGGGCCGCCCGCCACTCGCTCGGCACCGCCCTCGAGCGCGTCGTCGACCAGGTCAGAGACGACGCCGAACTGGTCCTCCGAGACCATCGGCCCGATCTCGGTCTCCCATTCCATCGGATCGCCGACCGTGAGCTCGCTCGCTCGCCGAACCACCCCGTCGACGAAGCGGTCCGCGATCTCCCGCACCACGTAGGTGCGCTCGATTCCCGAACAGGTCTGCCCGGCGTTCGCGAAGCCGCCCCATACGCAGCCCGAGATCGCGTTGTCCAGGTCGGCGTCGGCGCAGACGATCTGCGGGTCCTTGCCGCCCAGCTCCAGCACCGATCCCTTGAGCTGCCTGGCGCAGATCTCGCCGACCCCGCGGCCCACCTCGACCGAGCCGGTGAAGAAGATCTTCCGCGCCGAGGACTCGCAGAGCGCCTGGCCGACCGCGCCGCCGCCGTGGACGACCCGGACCAGGCCCTCCGGCAGGCCCGCCTTCTCGAACGTCTCCCTGATCCGCTCCCCGAGCAGCGGCGTCAGGCTGGCCGGCTTGAGGACCACTCCGTTGCCCGCCAGCAGCGCCATCGCGACCTCGTCGAAGGGAATCGACCACGGGTAGTTCCAGGGCGCGATCACGCCGACCACCCCGAGCGGCTCGTAGCTGAACTTGGCCTTCTTCGACAGGAACAGCGCCTGGCCCATGCGGATCGGCTCGTCGTCGAGGATCTTCGGGCCGGCGTCCGCGCACCAGTGAAGGACGTCGATCGTCGGGACGACCTCCATCGTGTAGCTCTCGGTGAGCGGCTTCCCCTGCTCACGCGTGAGCAGCTCCGTGACCTGGTCGAGCTCCTCGACCAGGACGTCCGCCGCCCTGCGCATGTAGCGGGCCCTGTCGGCGAGCGCCAGTTGGGCCCAGAAAGGCTGCACCTCGGCGACGTCGTCGACGACGGCCTGGACCTCCGCGGGCTTCACCGTCTCGACCGAGCCGAGCAGCTCGCCGGTGGCGGGATTGAAGGACTCGAGCTGGCCCATCCGGGCGATTCTATGGGGGCGCCCCGCCTGGGGCCAGTCGGTCTGCGCGCTTCAGGAGGCCGAGCCCGGCGGCCCCGCGCGCCCAATCGCGGGGCCGCCGTGTATTACTCGCCGCCGGCAGGTGGTTCGCCGCGGCGTCGGCTCGGTCTGGTTTTCGGGATGGCGCGAAAGGCTTGCTTGGGCGTTGGGTTGGGTCACGGCTCAAAACACCTGCGCGGCGCGAGAGTTGCGTCGTGGCTCAGCCTTGACCGCCGAGCCGGCGCCGAATCTCCTCCAGCCGCCGCCGAAGCTCCTCCTCGAACCCCCGCTCGGTGGGCTGGTAGAAGCGCTCGGCCTCGAGACCCTCCGGCAACACCGGCTGCTCGGCGACGCCGTCCGGCTCGTCGTGAGGGTAGACGTAGCCGATGCCCCGTCCGAGCTTGCGAGCTCCCGGGTAGTGGGCGTCCTGCAGGTACGCGGGCGGTGGCTTCGCGCCGTGCTCGCGAACGTGCGCCGTGGCCCGCTGGATGCCGCGGTAGGAGGCATTCGACTTCGGGGCCAGGGCCAGGTAGACGGCTGCCTGAGCGAGGTTGAGCCGGCACTCGGGCAGGCCCACACGGTCCACCGCATCGGCGGCGGCGTTGGCGACCAGGAGCGCCTGCGGATCGGCGTTGCCGACGTCCTCGGAGGCCAGGATCACCATCCGCCGGACGATGAAGCGCGGGTCCTCGCCTCCCTCGAGCATCACCGCCAGGTAGTAAAGGGAGGCGTCGGGGTCGGAGGCGCGGGTGGCCTTGATCCAGGCCGAGATGTAGTCGTAGTGGCGGTCGCCTTCGCGGTCGTAGGTGAGCGCCTTGCGCTGGAGCGCGTCCTCGGCGGTGTCGAGGTCCACCGGATGGCCGTGAGCCCGCGCCGTCCCCACCGCCCGCTCCAGCGCCGAGAGCGCCACCCGCGCGTCGCCGCCGGAGCGGGTCGCAAGCAGCTCCAGCGCCTCGTCCGAGACCTCCGGCGGGTCCGCGATCCCGCGCTCGGGATCGTCAGGGCGCGCTCGAGCAACTGGCGTATGTGCTGCCGACGTCAGCGGCCGCAGCTCGTAGAGCTGCGTGCGGCTGAGAAGCGCCGAGTTGACCTCGAAGTACGGGTTCTCGGTGGTCGCCCCGATCAGCGTCACCAAGCCCCTCCTCGACCGCCGGCAGCAGCGCGTCCTGCTGTGCCTTGTTGAAGCGATGGATCTCGTCGAGGAAGAAGATCGTCGGCTCGTCCGCGGCGCTGCGGCGCTCCTCTGCCCGCTCGATCACGCCGCGAACCTCGGCACGGCCCGCGCTCACCGCCGAGAACTCCTCGAACGCCCCGCGGCAGGCGGCGGCGATGATCCGCGCCAGCGTCGTCTTCCCGGAGCCCGGCGGCCCGTGGAAGATCGCCGAGTGGGGCTCCGCGCTCTCCACCGCGGCGCGAAGCGGGGACCCCTCGCCCAGCAGGTGCTCCTGCCCGACGAGCTCCTCCATGGAGCGCGGTCGCATCCGCACCGCCAGAGGCGCTTCTGCGGGCGGGACGCTCGTTCTGGGGCCAGGCGTGCCGCCGGTGTCGAACAACCGCTCGGTCACGGCTCCGCGGCCAGCCGCTTCGCGGCCTCGAGCGCGCTCTCGGTCTGCCGATAGACGTGAAAGCGCGTGACCTTCCCCCCGCGGATCTCGACGAGGTACGCGATGTCGTTTCCGACGCGGACCCCGCTGCCCCTCCCCGTGGCCGCCTGGCGAATCGGCACCACCATGATCGAACCGCCGACCTCGATGAACTCCTTGGGCTCGATTCGGAAGTCCTCCCACGCCTCTAGCCACTGCTCCGACCAGCGCACGAACCCCTCGTGACCGCGCTCGGCGCCGGAATTCATCAGCCCCGGCTCGGTGTAGATCTCGATCTCCGGGTCTGCCAGGGGCAGCAGCCCCTCGGCGCCCTCGCGCTCGTAGATCTCGAAGCCGCGTCGAAGTAACTCGATGTTCGAAACGTCCGCCACGGTGGGAGTATCCCCGGCCTCGCGAGTAACCTGAGCGGATGGGCGATCAGACGGCCGCGCCGAGCACCGGTCCCCACACCACAGGCGACGTCGGCGGTCAGGCGGTGGAGCTGCTCCAGGAGCTGATCAGGATCGACACCGCCAACCCTCCCGGCAACGAGGAGGAGGCGCAGCTCCTTTTGGCCGACACCCTGACGCAGGCCGGCTTCGAGTGCGAGCTGCTGGCCGCCGAGCCCGGCCGTCCCAACCTGGTCGCACGGCTGGCCGGCGAGAGCGCCGGGCCGACGCTGTGCCTGCTGGGCCATGTGGACACGGTCCCCGCCGATCCCTCCGAGTGGAGCTTCGATCCCTGGGCCGGCGACGTGGTGGACGGGGAGGTTCGAGGCCGAGGCGCCCAGGACATGAAGGACCAGGTGGCCGCCGAGGTGGCCGCGGCCGCAGCGCTCGCCCGCGACGGCTGGCGCCCGCCACAAGGGAGAGCTCCTGGTCGTCATCACCGCCGACGAGGAGATGGGAGCGGCGGCGGGGGCGCAGTGGCTGTGCAGCGAGCATCCCGACAAGGTGCGAGCCGACTACGTGCTCAACGAGGGCGGGGGCATCTCGTTCGAGCTCGACGGGCGGCGGTTCTACCCGCTGTGCGTGGGCGAGAAGGGGCCCTGCCGCTTCCTGATGCGAGCCCGCGGCGTCGCCGGCCACGCCTCGGTCCCCGGGCTGGGCGACAACGCGCTCCTGAAGCTCGCCCCCGCGCTGGAGCGTTTGCGCGAGCAGCCGCCGCTCCAGCCCACGCCCGAAGGCGTCGCGTTCGTCGGGGCGCTGACCGGGGAGGAGATCGACCCGCACGACGGCAAGGCGCTCGAAGCCGCGGTCGAGCGGCTTCGCGAGGTGGCCCCTCAGGTCACCGCCTACCTGGCCGAGCCGATGCTGAGGGTGACGCTGGTGCCAACCGAGGCCAGCGCCTCCACGAAGGAGAACGTGATTCCCTCGCGCGCCGAGGTCCTGGTCGACTGCCGCGTGCCACCGGGAATGGGCGGCTCCGAGGCACTCGAGCACGCCCGGGCCGTGCTGGGTGAGGCAGGCGCAGGGGCTGGAGTTCGAGTTCACGGACACGGTCGTGGGCAATCGCTCCTCGGCCGACTCCCCTCTTGCCACTGCGATCGAGGAATGGCTTGCCGAGGCGGACCCCGGGGCCACGCTGGTGCCGATGGTGATGGCGGGCTTCAGCGACAGCCACTGGTTCCGGCAAGCCTTCGACTCCGCCGTCGTGTACGGGTTCTGCCCGCAGCGCGAGCTGGCCCTGCTCGACGCGATGCCGCTGGTTCACGGCGCCGACGAGCGGGCGGCCGTCGCCGACATCGATCTCGCCGCTCGCTTCTACTTCGACATCGTCCAGGCGATGCTGTGATGTTGGCGTCGAGCAGAGGGGGCGAAGCCCCCGATTGCGAGGCGACTGGCTGGTGGAAGTGATGTCGAGTCATGCCGGGAACGGCGCCGCCGCCGACCCCGCGCTGGCTGCGCATGGCAACGGCGCCGGGGAGGGAGCCGCTGCTTCGGCTCGGGGGGATGGCGCTTCGCAACGGCCTGCTGATCCACGGCCCCAGGGCATGGGCGGCGGCGGCGCGAACCCGTGATGGCCGCATCGAGGTCTCGTCCGGTCCCAAGCCGGCGTTCTCGCAGGGACGGCTGGGCTCGACGCCACTGCTTCGCGGTCCGTTGCGGCTGGCTGAAGCGTTCGCGGTCGTGCCGCTGGCCCGGCGCCGCCTGCCGGCGGCGCGGCTGCCGATCGAGGACCCTCGGGTGCTCGTGGTCGGGATCGTCACCGCCGCGGTCAGTGGAGCGATCCGCCGCTTGGGGCGGCCGGATGTGTCGCGCGGCCGCGCCGGCTTGCGTGAGGGCGCGATCGCCCTGCTGGGAGTGCTGCCGGCGGCGGCGGCGCTTCGCGATCGAGACCTTGCCGCCTACCACGGCGTCGAGCACAAGGCGATCGGCGCCTATGAGCGCCGCAGCCTTGACCCGGCCGACGCCCCCAAGGAGCACGAGCGCTGCGGCTCCAACCTGATCGCGCCGCTGCTGGTCCTCTCGGTTGCCGGCCAGCTGATCGCAGAGAGGCTGTTCAGGCACCCGGGGCCGCTGGCGCGAGCGGTGGTCGGGGTCGGCAGCGTCTCCGGGGCGGTGGAGCTGTTCGTCTACGCCGAGCGGCGCCCTGAGTCACCGCTCGGCCGCGGGATCCACGGCGTCGGGCACCAGATCCAGCGCCTCTTCTCCACTCGCGAGCCGACCCCCGAGCAGCTCGAGGTCGGCTCGGTCGCGCTGCGCGAGGTCCTGCGGGCCGAGGCGGAGCTGGCAGCAAACGTTCAGCCGCGCGGCGGGGCTGCCGATACCTTGTAGGCAGGCAGCTCCTGGGGAGGACCCAACCGCAGATGACGACGCTCTCGATACTAGGTCTCGACTGGTACGAGTTCCAGAACTACGTCGGCCTCTGGGCGCCGATCCTGCTGATGGGCGTGCTCGTCTACCTGATCTGGCGGACGCTGAAGCTGATGCCGCGCACCAAGCCGCAGCAGATCACTCCCAGGTCGGCGAGCTCCGTCACCTGGGCCGACATCGAGGGAGTCGAGGAGACCAAGGACGAGTTGCGCGAGGTGGTCGAGTTCCTGAGGCGGCCGAAGCAGTTCAAGCGGCTGGGTGCAACGGTGCCGAAGGGCATCCTCTTGCACGGGCCGCCCGGCACGGGCAAGACCCTGCTCGCCAAGGCCGTCGCCCACGAGTCGGGCGCCAACTTCTTCGGCCAGTCGGCCTCCTCGTTCGTGGAGATGTTCGCCGGCCTGGGTGCGGCGCGGATCAGGCGACTGTTCAAGCAGGCACGCGAGAATGCGCCGGCGATCATCTTCATCGACGAGCTCGACGCGGTCGGCGCCCATCGCGGCTCGGACATCTCGGGGGAGCGCGATCAGACGCTGAACCAGCTCCTGGTCGAGATGGACGGCTTCGACTCCCGCGACAACGTGATCGTGATGGCCGCCTCGAACATGCTCGAGAAGCTCGACCGCGCGCTGCTGCGCCCGGGGCGCTTCGACCGCCAGGTCTTCGTGCCGCCGCCCGACATGCGCGGGCGCGAGCGGATCCTCGGCGTGCACACGCGCGGCAAGCCGCTGGCCCCCGACGTGGACCTGGAGCGGGTGGCGCGACACACCGCCGGGCTGACGGGCGCGGACCTGGCCAACCTCTGCAACGAGGCGGCGATCCTGGCCGGCCGGCACGACCGCGACCGGATCGCCCAAGCCGACTTCGACAACGCCTTCGAACGCGTGATCGCCGGCCTGCAGTCGCGGAAGGTGATCACCGCCCACGAGAAGCGCGTGGTCGCCTGGCACGAGGCCGGGCACGCGCTGGTCTCTGAGCTCCTGCCGACGGTCGACAAGGTCCAGAAGGTCTCGATCGTGCCCCGCGGCAAGGCGCTCGGCTACACGCTGAACCTTCCGCAGGAGGACCGTTACCTGAAGTCACGCGAGGAGCTGATCGACTACATGAAGGTGCTGCTCGCGGGGCGCGTGTCGGAGCAGATCACCTTCGGTCGCATCACCACCGGCGCCGCCGACGACCTGAAGCGGGTCACCGACATCGCGCGCTCGATGGTCTACGACTACGCGATGGGCACCTCGATCCGCTCGCACCAGGTCCCGGCCGACGACTTCACCGTCTCCGAGGCGTTGCGCCGCACCCGTGACGAGGAGGTGGAGGCGATCTCCGAGGAGGCCTACCGCGGGCGCCTATCGCCTGCTGTCCGACCACCGCGACCTGCTGGACCAGATCGCCGAGCAGCTGCTCGCCAACGAGGTGATCGAGCACGACGAGATCAAGCAGATCATGGGGCGGCATCGCTCCGGCGACACTCGGCCGCGCGAGCTCGAAGAGCGCGCAGACGCCCCGGAGCCGTCGGGGGACCGCGCCGAGGCGCTCGTCTCGAAGCCTCCGCCCCGCCGGCCCAAGACCGAGCCGCTCTGAGACCGTCAGACGGCGATCCGCCGTCAATAGACTGGCCGACGTGTTCGAGCTGATCGATCACGTGGGCCTCGCCGTATCCGACCTGAAGCGGGCGACGGCTCTCTACGAGGGGACCTTCGGGATGCCGATCGCGCACCGGGAGACGGTCGAGTCCCAGGGTGTGGAGGCGGTGCTGCTCGACGTGGGCGACGGACACGTCGAGTTGCTTCGCCCCCTTGGGCCCGAGACCGTGGTCGGCCGGTTCATCGCCAAGCGGGGCGAGGGCCTCCATCACGTCGCCTACCGGGTCACCGACATCGACTCGACGCTGGCGAGGCTGAAGGAGGCGGGCGTCGAGCTGATCGACTCCAAGGCCCGGATCGGCATTCGGGGGAGCCGGGTCGCGTTCCTGCACCCCAAGGCGACCGGCGGCGCGCTCACCGAGCTGGTCGAGCCGGCGGCAACCCACTAGCGATTCGAGAGGCAGTCGATGGCTGAGGAGATGAAGCGGGTCGAGATCGGGTTCGGGGGCGGCCAGGTGATGAGCGCTCGCCTCGTGGCCAGGCATCTGGAGACGCTTCGCGAGGCGCTCACGTCCACCGACGAGCCGGCAAGCGAGGCGGCGCGCTGGTACGAGCTCGAATCCGAGGACGGCGCGATCTCGCTCGACCTGCGCCAGGTGGTGTTCGTCCGCGTCGCCGCCGCCCCTCACACGATCGGCTTCTCGGACACATGAGGAAGGTCGTCGCGTTGGGCGCGGGAGCTGTCGGCGCCGCCGCCTGTGGTGGCGGAAGAACCCCTCCGCCTGTCCGTACGGGCAGCGGTTCTGGGTCGAGGCGCCGCACCCGTTGATTACACGCGCTCGCCTGCGCGAGATCCTCGAGCCTGAGCCCGGGGAGCGCCTGCTCGAGATCGGACCCGGCACCGGCTACTACACACGTCGATCTGGCGGCCTGGGTCGGCGACCAGGGGATGGTCGAGATCTTCGACATCCAGCAGGAGATGCTCGACCACACCATTCGCGCCGCCCGCGAGCGCGGCCTCTGGAACGTCAATCCCACCCGTGGCGACGCCCAGGAGCTGAGCTGGGACGACGACGGCTTCGACGCCGCGATCCTGATCACCGTGCTCGGCGAGATCCCCGACCAGGACGCGGCGCTGCGCGAGATCGCCCGCGTGCTGAAGCCGGGCGGGCGGCTGGTCGTGGGCGAGCTGTTCGGCGATCCCCACATGGTCACGCTCGGGTCGCTCCAGCGGCGAGCCGAGGCCGCCGGCCTACGCTTCGAGCGCCGCGTGGGGCCGAAGCTCGGCTACTTCGCGCGCTTCGGCGCCTGAGAATAGGCTCCGGCGCGTGAACCACTCGAACGGGAGACAACCATGGCTGACTACGAGGTGAAGAGGATCGACGACATGGAGGCGATCTACGGCGGGGCGTTCAAGCGCGCGCGGGCCGAGCTCGGGGTCCACTCGTTCGGCTTGCAGGTGATCGACATGCCGGCCAACGCCGACCAGTATCCGGAGCACGACCACGCCGACGACGGCCAGGAGGAGGTCTACGTCGCGCTGCGCGGCTCCGGCGAGGTGGAGATCGAGGGGACGCGGTATCCCCTGGACCCGGAGACCATGGTGCGGGTGAGCGCGGGGACCACGCGCAAGGTCTTGGCCGGCGAGGAAGGCATCCGCGTGCTGGCGATCGGAGGTTGCCCGGGCAAGACCGTACGAGGCACCGGAGGTCTCCGAGCTCGGCGCCCCCGACCCGCTGCTGCAGAGCCAGGACTGAGCGGCCGAGCCCTAGCCCTGGGCGGCGAGCGCCGGCCAGAGCCGCTCCTCGGCGTCGAGCACCTCGGCTGCGCCCGCGCCGACGCGCGACCAGATCTCCGGCCGGGGGGCGTCGGCCTCGCTCGCCGCCAGCAGGTCCTCGGCGAGCGCAGTCCATCGGCCGGCTGCTTCGGCGGCCAGCGGCGCCTCGTCGCGGCCCACCTCGGCGAGGAAGCGCGAGTACATGAGCCGGAAGTTTCCGCCCCCCGTTCCGCGGCGCTCGATCACCTGGTAGCAGAAGCGCGCGCACCACTGCCAGTCCTCGACCGCCTGAGGCCAGTCGCCGACCTCGGCGGCGAACCGGCGCAGCGCCGGCAGGCCTTCGTAGTCACCCAGCGGTGGGTCGAGCATCTGCTTCGCGTTGCGCGCGATCGCTTCCGCGGAGGCCTCGCGAACGTCACCCAGCTCGGCGCCTTCCGGGACCGTGAGCATGTGGCCGTCCAGAGGGAAGACGGGATGCTTGCCATGGCGAGCTCGGGCGAGGTTGTCGAGGCGCGTCGTCTGCAGCTCGTCGAACGAGGTGTCGGACAGATAGGCGACCTCGGCGTCGTAGCCGGCGATGACGACCGCGTGACCGGGGAAGTGCGCGGAGCTGCCGTAGTGGTCCAGGTAGTAGAGGTCGGTGAGCAGGACCGCGGGACGCTCGCCCTCCACGGCGGCCCGGGCCGCCTCCCACGAGGCCTCGGGATCGTCGAAGGTTTCTAGCCGAATCGGCGCCCCGGTGAGCTCCACGAACTGCTCCTCGAGACGACCCACGCGCCCGTTCGTGAATCGCGACGGCGAGGAGCCGTCGAGCGCTACGTAGTAGAAGCTGACCCCCGCGCCCAGCCCGAGCGCCATCTCCTCGGAGATCTCGGCGCCGTGAAAGCCGAGCAGGTTGCGAAGCGCCGTCGAGCCGCAGTGGTTCCCGGGAAGGTGGCGGTAGCCGGGGACCATCGTCGGCGCGGTAGTCGCCTCCATGCGCAGGGATTCTGACCTACCGGGGGATCAGAGGCCCCACGCACCCCTTGCTGAGTCAGTGCTCGGCGGTCCGCGCTCGCAGGCGCAGGTACTCGGCTCGGGCCCGGAAGGTATCGCGCATCTCACCGATCACCTCGTCGAGGAACTCGCGGCGGTAGACCTCGTCGGTGAGCATCGAGATCGCGAAGTAGAGGCCGGTGAACGCGGCGATTGCGCCCGAAACGCGCAGCAGCTCCTCGGTGAGGATGCCGCGGTGACCGAAGAGATCGACCGTGACCAGCACGTTCCCGCCGGCGCCGATCCAGGAGCGCAATACGTCGGCGTCGATGATCAAGACGCCCAGGGCGACGAAGAAGCCACCCACCGCGAGGCTGACCAGAAGCACCTGGAGTGCCTGGCTCACGAACAGGACCAGCCCGACGTTGAGGCGCTGTCGACGATCGAGCTCGGGTCCATCGCCGCCCGCCTCCCGCTCCAGGGAGCGCACCTCGCGGGGCACGCGGGCGATCAGAAATGAGGTGCCCAGGGCGACGAACAGACCCGCGAGGACGGCGAATGACGCCGGCGCCAGGTCGGAGAACACCTCCCACATCTCGACGGTCAGGAAGAGGACGACGGAGAAGATCATCAACAGCGGGATCGCCCGCATGAGCAGCGCCAGCGAGGAAGCGAGCTGGCTCAGGAGCCGTGCGAACACCCAGCGCACGATCGAGACGAGGCCGTAGCCGACCACCCCGTAGATCAGCGCCAGCAGGGCCAGGTTGGCGGCCGCGGTGACCGCGGCGCTTCGCCACTGCCCGCCGAAGATCAACGGCAGGAGGGCCGGCAGGACGACGAACGCCGCCAGCTCGGCCCGGCCGACGTCCTCCGGCAGCGCGAGCAGCGGCCGCTCGCGGGCACGATTCAGGGCGATGGCCGCAACCAGCAGGATCGCAAGGCCGCCCAGCGCCGCGGCGAGGTTGCCGAGCAGCGGCCAATCGAGCTGAATCGCGCCGAGCATCTCGACCAGGAAGACGAGCGCCAGCAGCGGAGCCGCTCGGTTGAAGACGTCCGTGGAGGCCGAGAACCCCTCGATCAGGAGAGGGAGCCCTGCCCGCCTGAAGCCATGCTCGTAATCGGCGAGGCGGTCGTCCGGGCTCACGGGCGCATTTCAGCGGCGAGTTCGGACGTTCGGCCCCTATGCTGCGACCGGTGCTGACGCGGCTTCAAGAGCTCGACCGGCGCCTGCTACGCACGATGCGCACGCGCTGCCACGGGCCTCGGGTCGAGAACGCTGGGAAGGCGCTCGGCCTGGCCGGAGAGTGGGGTGCGGTTTGGGTCGCGATCGGGGTCGTGGGCGCCGCCGTCGACGCGACCCGCCGCGAGCGCTGGCTGCGGGCAGCCGCGGTTGCCCCCGGCGCGGTCGGGGTCAACTTCCTGGTCAAGCTCGCCGTGGGCAGGCGCCGGCCGCGCCTGCGTCGCCTGCCACCCCTGGCCGCCGCGCCCAGCGATCTCTCGTTCCCGTCGGCCCACGCCACCTCGTCGCTGGCGGCGGCGACCGCGATGGGGCGCGTCGCCCCGGGGTCGCGCCTGCCGCTCTACGGGCTCGCCGGCGCGATCTGCCTCACGCGGCCCTACCTCGGCATGCACTACCCCTCGGACGTGCTCGGCGGCGCCGCCATCGGGCTGGCGATGGGTCGGCTGTGGCCGGGGTTGCGCGGCAAGGGCGCCGAGGACCGCCTGATCGACCTGGTGGCGAATCCAGAGCGCTCGTGAAGGTCGGCATCGTCGGCCTGCCCAACGCAGGCAAGACGACGCTCTTCAACGCCCTCACCCGGGCCGCGGCCCAAACCGCCAGCTACCCGTTCACGACGGTGGAGCCCAACGTCGCCATCGTCGAGGTTCCCGATCCCCGCCTGGCCGCCGTGGCGGAGGCGGCGGGCGCGAGCCCGCAGGTCCCGGAGACGATCGAGTTCCACGACATCGCCGGTCTGGTGCAGGGCGCCTCCGCAGGCGAGGGGCTGGGGAACCGCTTCCTCGCCGAAATCCGCGAAACGGACGCGATCTGCCACGTGGTTCGCGCCCACAGCGACGCGCAGGTCCCTCATCCCGAGGGGCGGATCGACCCGGTGGCCGACGCCGAGGTGGTGGACGCCGAGCTGTTGCTCGCCGACCTCGAGCAGGCGCAGGGGCGTTTGGAGCGAGTGCGAAAGCAGGCGGGTGGCGCCAAGGAGGCGGCGGCCGAGCTCGACTGGCTGGAGCGTGTGGTGGAGGGCCTTGGCCGTGGCGAGCCGGCGCGCGCGGTGGCGGTCCCGGCCCTGGCGCCGAACGCCCCCGCGGAGCTCCAGGCGCTGAGCTCCAAGCCGGTGCTCTACGTCGCCAACCTGGACGAGGGCGAGGGCGAGCCGCCGGCCACGCTGGTGGAGCACGCGCGGCGCCAGGACGCGGGCTGCATCGGCGTCAGCGCCCGGATCGAGGCGGAATTGGCGGAGCTGCCCGCGGCGGAGGCCGGGGAGATGCGCTCCGAGCTGGGGCTGGCGGAGTCGGGGCTGGAGCGGCTGGTGCAAGCCGCCTACGAGCTGCTCGACCTGCTCACCTTCTTCACCGCCCATCGCGGCAGCGAGGCGAGGGCGCGTGCGCTGCGTCGCGGGCTCACCGCCTGGGACGCCGCGGGCAAGGTGCACGCCGAGATCCAGGCCGGCTTCGTCCGCGCCGAGGTGATCGGGTGGCGCGAGCTGGTCGACGCCGGCGGCTACGGCGAGGCGCGGGAGCGCGGGTTGATCCGGACCGAGGGCCGCGAATACGCAGTCCGCGACGGCGACGTGATCACGATTCGGCACTGATCGGGGCTCTCAGGCGCTGATCGGTCGATCTCTGACGATTCAGAGACCCATCTCCGAGGCGGCAGCGCGCCGGCGGGTCTGTTACCTTTCCGCGCTTCGTTTGTAAGGAAGCCTTAATGGAACTCGCCAAATTCCCGGTGCCCCAGGCGCCGGGGAGCGGGGGACCCAAGGGGGGCACTGCCCCCGGGGGCGAATCGGACCGTCGTCCGTAGCGCAGCTCTTTCAGCGCGAGCCCGACAGCTAACCCCGTAGGCCCGAGAAAGAGGAGTTGGATTGAAAGCCAGGGCGAAATGGGGATGCGAAGCGCGCGCCAAGCGAGGCGACCGGGCGGGGCGCCCGGCCACGCTGGTCGCCATCGCATCGACGATGGCGATCCTCTGCGCGACGGCGGGAGCCGCCTGGGCGCAGGACTCAAGCGAGCAGAGCCTGGGCGGCGTGACCGCGGCATCAAGCGGCGGGAGCGGGACCGGCGGAGGGTCGGGAACAAGCGGCGGGGACTCCGGATCGACCGACTCCGGCTCCAGCGGGCTGCGGTTGAAGTCGGAGAGCACCAGCCCCACCAAGGTCTTCTTCAACGGCACCAAGAAGGCCGCCTATCACTACTCGATCGCGGGCAGTCGATCGCGGGACCTGAAGATCCAGGCGGTGCGTCGCCGTAACGGCCGAGTGGTGAGAGACCTGGACGCGCGAGAACGTGGAGCCGCACACCGAGCACACGGTCCGCTGGGCGGGCACCAATCAGCGAGGCGGCGCGGCGCGCAAGGGCATGTACCTGTTTCGGGTCCGCACGCCGGATGGTGGCGCCGTGGCTCCGAGCCGTGCAAAGGGAGGCGCCCGCATGCGGCTCTTTCCGCACAAGTTCCCGATCCGAGGGGGGCATCAGTACTGGGACGGCTTCGGCGCCGGCCGAAACCACATGGGCCAGGACCTCGGCGCCAGGTGCGCTTTGAAGGTCGTCGCGGCCCGTGGCGGCACGGTCCAATGGCGCGGCTACCAGGCCAGCGGCGCCGGCTACTACCTGGTCATCGACGGCAAGGCCACCGGGCGCGACTACGTCTACATGCACCTGAGGCGAAAGCACCGCCCGATGGAGGGGGACCGGGTGCGCACCGGCGAGCAAATCGGGCGCGTCGGCAGCACGGGCAATTCCAGCGACTGTCACCTGCACTTCGAGATCTGGACCCGCCCCGGCTGGTACGACGGTGGGCGCGCGATGCGGTCGGTAAGCATGCAGCTGAAGGAATGGGACCGCTGGAGCTAGTGGGTCGCGCGGCCGGCTAGGTCACGAACGTCCGCTGCGGTTAGATTTCCTCGGGTGCGAAGCGAGGCCCGCTTTCCCCGCCTGGGGCCCCAGGCCGGCCACTACGAGAGCTTCTATCTGAAGACCTCGCGGCCGACGGGGGGACAGGGTGTCTGGATCCGGCACACCGTCCACAAGCGGCCGGACGAGGAGCCAACCGCTGCCCTGTGGCTGACAGTGTTCGACGCCGACGCGCCGGGGCCGCGGGCCGCCAAGGCCAGCTTCGCCGCCACCGAGCTCTCGGCGCCCGAGGGCGCCTACATCCGCGTCGGCGGGGCCGTGCTCGAACCGGGGCGCGCCACCGGAGAGCTGGCGACGCCCGACCTCGAGGCGAGCTGGGATCTCAGCTTCGACGATCCCGGCGGGGCGTTCCACCACCTGCCCTACGAGCGGCTCTACGAGGCGCCGCTGCCCCGCACCAAGTTCCTCAGCCCCTACCCGAGCGCGCGCTTCGAGGGCACGGTCACGGTGGGCGGCGAGCGGATCGAGCTCGCCGACTGGCCGGGGATGATCGGCCACAACTGGGGGGCGGAGCACGCCGAGCGCTGGGTGTGGATCCAGGGCGGCGACCTGGGCGGGGAGCGGGGAAGCTACCTGGACCTCGCCGCGGGCCGGATCAAGGTCGGCCCGCTGACCACGCCGTGGGTCGCCAACGGGATGCTGCGCATCGACGGCACCGAGCACCGGCTCGGCGGCTTCGACCGCATCCTGTCGACGAAGCTGGGCGAGCGGCCGACCTCGTGCGAGTTCCAGCTCGCGGGCAAGGACCTGAAGCTCCGCGGCCGGGTGTCGTCGGATCCCCGCAACTTCGTCGCCTGGATCTACGCCGACCCCAAGGGGCCCGAGCACAACACGCTCAACTGCTCGATCGCCGACCTGGAGCTCGAAGTCGAGCGCCGCGGCAGCCAGCCGGAGCGCCTCGAGCTCACCGGCGGCGCGACCTACGAGATCGGCATGCGCCAGACCGATCACGGCATCCCGGTCCAGCCGTATCCGGACGGCTAGGGACCAGGGGCTACCTCTTCAGGAAGCGGGCCCAGGTGCTCCGCAGGTCCAAGTGCGCCTGGAGCGTAGGGCCGGAGACCGTGGAGCTCCCCTGTGAGCCGACCACGCGCGCCCGAACGATCCGCGGGGAGTCCCCGCGATTCAGCACCCTGATCCTGCGCAGCCGGCCGGAGAACAGGCCCGAGAGCTCCGACTCGATCTCGTTCTGGGAGAAACGGACCGTCCACGTGTGGTACGGCGACGCTCCGTCGTAGGGGTCCGGGACGCTCTTCAGGTAACCGGCCGGCTCAGCGCCGGGGAATCCGTGCTCGACGCTCTCCGTCCGTCCGCCCGAGGTCGAGAAGAAGTACGTCGTCGCCACCCGCTTTCGGTAGCGCACCACGAGGCCCGCGGTGTGCCTGGTGGCCATGTTGGTCCGCTCGGTCTCCGAGTCCTTGCCTCCATAGACCTGGCTGCGCGTGTCGTCATAGACGTCGAAGTCGCCCGCTCCGCTCGTGGCCAGCGCGTAGGAGCGCGCGGCGACCGTCTGCGCCCGGAGCGCCGCCTTCGGCCACGAGGACGGCACCTCGTTCGGGACCACCCCCTTCACGTACGACTGGAGCCCGACCGGGTTGATCACCAGCAGGCCGCCGTCCGACACCTTCGCCTTCAGCCTCCCTCGATAGATGCCTTTGCCCCCGATCCGGATCTTCCCGCGGCCGGAGGCGGTGCCGCTTGGGCCGCAGTTAGCGATCCTGCCCCCATGGGCGCGCTTCAGGATCACGTCCGAGCCGGACTGCTTGAAGCGGTATCCGCGGCGGCGACGAAGCCGCTTGCCGCAGGCCCTCTTCGCCTTCCTGAAGCTCACCGAGCTCGATCCCGAGCCGAGCAGGACCTTGATCGTGTTGCTGCCGGTGTGCCCGATCCGGGTGTGCCGGTAGTAGTGATGGAGGATCTCCCGGTAGCCGCGCCCGTGCTGGGCGAGGCCGTAGGCGCCGTACTGGCTCATGCCGACCCCGTGGCCCCAGCCGCGCCCCTTGACCACCCAGTGTGGCGCCGCTTGCATTCCCGGGTAGGCGAGCGCGGCCAGCGCCGCGACGCACGCGGCCAGCCCGACCGCCTTCCTTGTTCTTGACCTTGCCTCCATCCGCCTGTCGACCCGTAACACCCTACGGGTCCTGGGTCGCGCTTCGACCGCGAGCGCCGATTCCCTCCCGTTTCGTACGCTGCGAGTGTGCGGATCAGCACCACGACGCAGGAGCAGGCCGTGCTCGACGGGGTCTCCAAGCGCCTCTACATCGGCGGCGAGTGGCGAGATGCCGGCGAGGGCGGCACGTTCGCGGTTGAGGACCCCGCTACCGGGCAGGCGCTGTGCGAGATCGCCGACGCGACCCCGGACGACGCGAAGGCGGCGCTCGACGCCGCGGTCGCGAGCCAGGCCGAGTGGGCGGCCACGCCCCCGAACCAGCGGGGGGAGATCCTCTGGCGCGCCTTCGAGCTTCTCAACCAGCGCGCCGACGACCTCGCCCTGCTGATGACCCTCGAGATGGGAAAGGCGGTGGCGGAGTCGAAGGCCGAGATCGCCTACGCGGCCGAGTTCTTCCGCTGGTTCTCCGGCGAGGCCCTGCGGATCGACGGCAACTACAAGCTGGCGGGCAACGCGGCCAGCCGGGTGCTGGTCATGCGCCAGCCGGTGGGCCCGTGCTTCTTCATCACCCCGTGGAACTTCCCCACCGCGATGGGAACGCGCAAGATCGGCCCCGCGATCGCCGCCGGCTGCACGATGGTCTGGAAGCCGGCCAAGCAGACCCCGTTGTCGGCGTTCGCCCTCACCCAGATCCTGGAGGAGTGCGGCCTTCCGGGCGGGGTCTTGAACGTGATCACGAGCTCCTCGTCGAGCTCGGTCGCGAAGCCCGGTGATCGCCGATCCCCGGCTACGAAAGCTCTCCTTCACCGGCTCGACCGAGGTCGGCCGCGAGCTGATCGCCCAGGCGGCGGAGAACGTGCTCAACGTCTCGATGGAGCTGGGAGGCAACGCCCCGTTCCTGATCTTCGACGACGCCGACCTGGACGCGGCGCTGGAGGGAGCGATGATCGCCAAGATGCGGAACATCGGCGAGGCCTGCACCTCGGCGAACCGCTTCCACGTCGCCGATTCGCTGGCCGACGACTTCGCGTCGCGGCTCGCGGACCGCATGGGCTCGCTGAAGGTCGGCCGGGGCACCGAGGAGGGGGTCGACGTCGGCCCGCTGATCGACGACGACCAGCGCTCCAAGGTGGCCGAGCTGGTCGAGGACGCGGTGGGCAAGGGAGCCAAGGCGGTCGTCGGCGGGAGGCAAGCTCGACGGCGCCGGCTACTTCTTCGAGCCGACGGTGCTCGGCGAGGTGAGCCCGGATGCCCGCGTGCTCACGGAGGAGATCTTCGGGCCGGTGGCGCCGATTGCCTCGTTCTCCTCCGAGGAGGAGGCGATCGCGGCCGCCAACGACACCGAGTACGGCCTGGTCGGCCTACGTCTTCACCCGCGACCTGAAGCGGGCGCTGCGCGTCTGCGAGGGCCTGGAGACCGGGATGATCGGCCTCAACCAGGGCATGGTCTCGAACGCCGGCGCCCCGTTCGGCGGCGTCAAGCAGTCCGGCATCGGCCGCGAGGGCGGCAACGAGGGCATCGACGAGTTCCTGGAGACCAAGTACGTGGCCGTGAACCTCTGAGCGGGTAGGTGGACAAGCGCCGGTGTCGGCGCCGGCGCTCAGTGGCAGGAGCCGCTGCCCGAGTCCCGAAAGTCGCCCTCGGCGGCCAGGAACCGCCAGTCGTACTCGCCGCTACCGAGCGTGAGCTTCAGCACCCCGTACGTGTCCGCGTCTCGTGCCCGACTCGTCGGCAGCACGGCGCCGAAGCCGTCTTGGGGGGCACCGCCGGTTCCGACGACGAACTGGCGGATGCCGCGACCGGGGTCCAGTTGACCGTTCGGGTCCTGCGGAGCGAAGCGCTCGTAGTTGTGCTCGTGTCCGTTCAGCACGACATCGGCGCCGGACTCGTAGAGCACATCCCAGAGAGGGGCGACGACGTCATCGCTGCCGTGTTCGACCCCGGAGCTGAAGCGCGGGTGATGCCAGTACGCCAGCGTGCAGCGCGTCCGGTTGTCGGCAAGGTCGCCCTGCAGCCAGCGGAGCTGCTCGGATTCCGGGCCACACCCTTCCGCGTCGCAGAGCTCCGAGTTGAGGGCGATCAGGTGCCATCCAGCGAGGTCGAAGCTGTAGTAGCCGGACGGCGGGTGCGCGACCTCGCCGAAGTACCCGAAGTAGCCATCGGCCGAGTCGGAGACCGCGTACTCGTGGTTCCCCGGCGCCGGACGGGTCCGGTCCTTGAAGCGGCCCCACGAGGGCCCGTAGCAGCGCTCGAACTCCTCCGGCGTCCCGTCTCGGTAGGCGAGGTCGCCGAGGGTGAGGATCGTCGCCCGCTCGCGACGGCCCACGAGCGGCGCGGTCTCCTCGTCAGGAGTCGGCCCGCAGAAGGCGATGTCGCCCGCGGCCAGTACGACCCCCGGGCCGGGCAACTGATCCGGCTTCGGGCCGGACTGCGGTTCGCCGTCGGACCCGCCACCGCAGGCGGCGACTCCGGCGGCGGCTATTCCCGCCAGGATCACGCATCGTCGCGGACTCAAGATCGCCACTTGTCCAGGTCAATCGCTCGGTCGTCGGCCATCCAATATGAGCGTACGCGACTCGCAGTTACGAATCGCCAACAGATGGGCGTGGCCGAGGCCACGGGTGTGGGAGCATCCTGCTCGTTATGGGCGCGGACACGAGCGAGGCCGCGCGCGTCCGCGAGGCCGCTGCCGCAGAGGCTCCGAAGCACAAGCGACTGCTGCGTTCGGAGCGCGACGGCCGGGTGCTCAGCGCGCTGATGCTTCCCTTTGTCATGGTGCGTCCGCCTTCCGGGTACGGAGTGCTGACCACGACCGGGCGCCGGACGGGGAGGGTGCGCCGCAAGTGCATCCGAGTGATCCGGCGCGGTGATCGCGCCTACATCGTCCAGTTGCGCCCACCGGAGGTGGCGATGAAGCGTCCGACGGCCGTGTCCGCGTGGGTCTGGAACATTCGCGCCCAGCCCCGGGTGTCGTTGCGGATGCGCGGCGGTACGTTCGCCGGCACCGCGCGCGAGCTGCACGACCCGGCGGAGTTGGAGCAGGCGCGCGAGGCGATCTGCGAGACGGTGGTCCCGAACGACTACGGCGAGTGCGCCCTCCACCTGCGCGGCCGGCCGACGCGCGAGAAGATCAAGGAGCTTCATCGCTACTGGTTCGACACGGGGATCCCGGTTGTGGTCGAGCTGAAGGAGACAGGGACAAGCGGTGTGAGATGAGCGAACCGACCGTCAGCGAGCGCGCGCCCTCGCAGGAAGCGGCCCGCCGGTTCTTCGATCGCTGGGCGCGGTTCTACGGAGCCGACCCATGCTCGCGCTGGATTCGCAGGGCGCAGCGTCGGGCGCTCGCGGCCTTGGAGCTCGACGAGTCGGATCGCCTGCTCGACGTCGGCTGCGGACCGGGCGTGGCCGTTTGTGAGGCGGCGCCGCTCGTCGCCCGCGCGACCGGCCTTGACCTGTCGCCGGCGATGGTCGCGCGCGCCCGATCCCGGGCGGATGGCATTCCGAACGTCGAGATCGTCGAGGGCGACAGCGCCCAGCTTCCCTTCCCCGATGGGGCGTTCACCGCGGTTCTGTCGACGACCTCGTTTCATCACTACCCGGAGCCGGACCGCTCGCTCGCCGAGATGCGCCGGGTACTCGAGCCGTCGGGTCGTATCGCGCTCGGCGACCTCAGCTCCGATCGCCTCGCGATGCGCGGCGTCGACGCGCTCTGCAGACGGTACGAGAAGGGGCACGTCCACTTCTACGAGACCGACGAGCTGGTCGCCTTGCTCAACTCGGCGGGCTTTCGCGACGTGACCGCGCGGTCGCTGCTGGCCGGAGCCTACGGGCTCGTCACAGCTCGATCGCCGGGACTCGAGTAGCGGACGGGTAGGGTCACCTCATCGGGGCGCTCGAGCTCGACAAGCTGACCTGGCCCGAGGTCGAGGCGGAGCTCCGCGGCGGGCGCGACACGGTGGTGGTCGCCTTCGGCGCCACCGAGCAGCACGGCCACCACATGCCGCTGGCCACCGACGCGCTGCTCGGCGATCACCTGGCCAGTCAGCTCGCCGAGCGCCTCGACGCGTTCGTGGCGCCGACGGTGCGGGTGGGCTGCTCCAGCCACCACCTGGCGTTTCCCGGAACGCTCTCGCTCGCGGACGAGACCTTCCACGCGGTGGTCGCCGACCTCGTCTCCTCGCTCGTTCAGGCCGGCTTCGGCCGGGTCGTGCTCGTACCAGCCCACGGCGGCAACTTCGGCCCGCTGGCCGCGGCGGTCGAGAAGCTGCCTGACGTCTGAGCGGCGGCACGTGGTCGCGATCACCGACCTGAGCGTGTTCATTCAGGTGGCGCAACTCGGCGAGCGGGAGTTCGAGGTGCCGATGCCCGAGGGCGGCCTGCACGCGGGCGAGTGGGAGACCTCCATGCTGCTGGCGATTCACCCCGAGCTGGTCCACATGGACCGCGCCGAGGCCGGCTACGTCGGCGATCCCCAGGAGGCGATCGCGGGCCTGTTCGAGGGCGGCGTCGATTCGCTCTCGAAGGTCGGCGCGATCGGGGATCCCGCGCAGGCCAGCGCCGAGCACGGCCGCCGCTACTGGGAGGCCGTGCTGGACCTGGCCGTGGAGCTGGTGGAGGCCGAAAGCCGCTAGCGCAAGAAGGGGGGCGCTCAGCCGATCAGCGGCCCGAGCAGCATCCCCATCAGCCCGCTCGAGCGGCGCTTCTGGAGGTAGCACTGGTGGTACTCCTCCGCGCGCCAGAAGGGCTGCGCGGGCTCGATCGCGGTCATGATCGGGTCGCGGAAACGCTCCTGGGCGCGCTCCACCACGCGCCGCGCGGTCTCGGCCTGCTCGTCGGAGTGGGTGAAGACCACCGAGCGATACTGATGGCCGACGTCCGGACCCTGGCGGTTGAGCTGAGTGGGGTCGTGGATCTCGAAGTACTTCTCCACCAGGTCCTCGTAGTCCACCTTGGAGGGATCGAAGATGACCTGGCAGACCTCAACGTGTCCGGTGGTGCCGGTGCACACCTGCTCGTAGGTGGGGTTGTCGACGTGGCCGCCCTCGTACCCGACGGCGGTCTCGATCACGCCGGGGAGCTCCTGGAACGCCATCTCGACCCCCCAGAAGCAGCCGGCGCCAAAGGTCGCCATCTCGGTCTTGGTCTGGTTGACGGTCTCGCTGCCGGTTTCCATGCGGCTCCTTCCAGGGTAACTGGGCGTGGGATTTGCCCTTTGCTCCCTTAGTTGACGGAGCGGCCGCGGCATTACGCGGCCACTCCGCGGCATGCGATCCCTACGCCGCCTGGGTCTTGACCAGCCCGATCATGTGGCCCTCGGGGTCGTTGAAGAGGCCGATCGTCACCTGGTCCATGACGTCCATGGGCCCCATGACGCGCGACCCGCCGAGGCTCTCGGCCTTCTGCAGGCCGGCCTCGACGTCGTCGACCTCGACGTAGAAGGTGGCGTAGCTCTGGCCATCCGGCCCGGAGCCGATTCCGCCGCCGATCCCGACGCCGTCGGCGTTGGAGTTCCCCTCGCGGGCCACGAGGCCGTAGTTCATCGGGTTGTCCGCGTTGACCTCCCAACCGAACATGTCCGAGTAGAAGCCCTGAAGCCTTTCCCCGTCCTTCCCGATCACCTCGAAGTGCACAACCGCTTGACCCATCTGCTGCTCCTTTCCGGCGGCGCCTCGGCGCTCGCATTGGTCCGCCTAGGTTAGAAGGCAGCGGGGGCCTTGGGACTACTCGTGCGGGCGCGCAAGCTTGCGGTGGTCGAGCGCCTGTTCGAGGATCTCTTCCTCCACGCCCATCTCGCGCGCGACCTCGCGCAGCGGCCGCCCGGAGGCGTGGGCTTCCTTGACGATCTCGGTCGCCCGGTCATAGCCGATGTGGGGGTTGAGCGCCGTCGCGGTGGCGAGGGTCGCCTCCGCGTGGCGCTCCGCCGCCTCCTCGTCGGCCTCGATCCCCTGCACGCACTTGGTGTCCAGGAGCCGGCAGGCGGCCGCGAGCAGCTTGATCGAGTCGAGCAGGTTGCGGGCGATCAGCGGAACTCGCACGTTGAGCTCGAACTGACCTTGCGAGCCGGCGATCGTGATCGCGGCGTCGTTGCCGATCACCTGCGCTCCCACCTGGATCGCGACCTCGCAGATCACCGGATTGACCTTCCCGGGCATGATCGAGGAGCCCTTCTGGAGCGCCGGCAGGCGCAGCTCTCCGAGCCCGGCGCGAGGGCCCGAGCCCATCAGCGCGATGTCGTTGGCGATCTTCGTCACGGAGACGGCGACCACCTTCAGCGCTCCCGAGAGCTCGACCAGGGCGTCGCGGCTTCCCTGCGCCTCGAAGGGGTCGAGCGGCTCGGAGATCTCGAGCCCGGTGTCCTCGGCGAGCTTGGCGCGCACGCGCTGCGCGAACTCCGAGTGCGTGTTGAGGCCGGTGCCGGTGGCGGTACCGCCGAGCGGGATCTGGCCGACGCGCCCCAGGGTGGCACGCACCCTGCTCGGTGCCCAGCCTGATCTGAGCGGCGTAGCCCCCGAACTCCTGGCCGAGGGTGACCGGGACGGCGTCCATCAGGTGCGTGCGCCCGGCCTTGACCAGGTCGGCGAACTCCTCCGCCTTGCGCTCCAGGGCGGAGGCGAGCCCGTCCATCGAGGGCAGCAGGTCGTGGGTCACCTCGCCGAGCGCGGCCAGGTGGACAGCCGACGGAAAGACGTCGTTGGACGACTGTCCCATGTTCACGTGGTCGCTCGGGTGGACCCCCTCGCCCGCCAGGCTCGCGATCACCTCGTTGGCGTTCGTGTGCGACGAGGTGCCGGAGCCCGTCTGGAAGACGTCGATCGGGAACTGGTCGTCGTGCTCCCCCGCGGCGATCGCGTCACCCGCCGCGGCGATTCGCCCGGCGATCTCCGGGTCGAGCAGCCCGAGCTCCGCGTTGGCCTGCGCCGCGGCGGACTTGATCCGACCCAGCCAGCGCACGACAGAAACGGGAATCGGCTGCCCCGAGACGGGGAAGTTGGCGATCGCCTTGCGGGTCTCCTCCCCCCAAAGCTCAGTCGCGGTATCCGTCGCCATCGCTTCCTCCGTTCGCCGTTTACCGAACGCCGAACACGGAGGCTATCGTCGCCGTGTCAGCCTCCGCCGCGACCCGCCGCGTAGCCCCGCGCGTACGCGAGGTCGAACGAGTTCGAGTCGCGGGGGCTGCGGTAGCGGGCGGCGGCCTCGAGACGCCGCACCAGGTCGGCGTGGATGCCGCTCGTCTCCGAGGCCCCCTCCTGAACCGCGCCGATCAGGTAGCCGAGCTGCACGGTCTGCGGGCCGCCGGGGTCCCGCTGGGCGGAGCGGGACAGAAGCGTGGCCGTCTCCACCATCGACGCGCCCACGTCGGCCAGGTCCCCCGCCGACTGATCGTCCACGAGGCAGCCGCTGATCGGCGTTTCGCCGGC
This sequence comes from uncultured Actinomycetes bacterium, assembly GCA_963743455.1. Taxonomy (GTDB): domain Bacteria; phylum Actinomycetota; class Thermoleophilia; order Solirubrobacterales; family 70-9; genus AC-56. Next base: position 96,232 of record CAVUPJ010000003.1, read on the forward strand.
CAGCCGCACCGGGTCGGGCGCGGCCTCGAGGGCCTTCAGGTAGGTCTCGGCCGGCGCCAGGCAGGCGGCCGGCGTGTCGCCGCCGTCGCTCGAGCCGCAGCCGGCGACCAGGGCAGCGGCAATCAGGAAGGAAAGGGAGCGGCGCACTACCCGCATGCTAGGACCCGGCATCTCCGCTGTCCTGGATAGACCCCCGCATGCCGATGCCAGAGCAGGACAGCCTGGCGGAAAACAGGCAGAATCAGGCGCCGATGGCCGCCTACCGCCCGGTAGACCCGAAGCAGTCCTTCCCCGAGCTCGAGGAGCGGATCCTCGAGCGCTGGCGCGAGCGCGACGTGTTCCACCGGTCGCTGGCGCAGCGCCAGGACGCCCCCGTGTGGAGCTTCTACGAAGGCCCGCCGACCGCCAATGGCGAGCCCGGCTCCCACCACGTCCTGTCGCGCGTGTTCAAGGACATCTACCCCCGCTACCAGACCATGCGCGGGCACCGGGTACCCCGCAAGGCCGGCTGGGACTGCCACGGCCTGCCGGTCGAGCTGGAGGTCGAGAGGGAGCTGGGGATCTCCTCGAAGGCCGAGATCGAGGCCTACGGGATCACCGAGTTCAACCAGCGCTGCCGCGAGTCGGTGTTCCGCTACGTCGAGGAGTGGAACCGGCTCACCGAGAGGATCGGCTTCTGGATCGACCTCGACGATCCCTACGTGACGCTCACCAACTCCTACATCGAGTCGGTCTGGTGGTCGCTGCGCAAGATCTGGGACGACGGGCGCCTCTACGAGGCCCACAAGGTGGTCCCCTACTGCCCCCGCGACGGCACGGCGCTCTCCTCGCACGAGGTCGCCCAGGGCTATCAGGACGTCGAGGACCCGTCGGTGTACGTGCGACTTCCCATCCGCCAGGCCGGAGGCTCCACTCGAGGAGGGGGACGCGCTCCTCGTCTGGACCACGACGCCGTGGACGCTGATCTCCAACGCGGCGGTCGCCGTCGGCCCCGAGATCGAGTACGTGCGGGTCCGTCCAGCCGGCTCCGACGAGGTGCTGGTCGTCGCCGCACCGCTGGTCGAGCGGGTGTTGGGCGAGGGTGCCGAGGTGCTCGATCGGCTTCCGGGAAGCGCGCTGGCCGGCACGGCGTACGAGCCGCCCTTCCCCTACATCACCGACTACGGGCCGCGTGGCCACACAGTGCTCGAGGCCGACTTCGTCACCACAGAGGAGGGCACCGGCCTCGTGCACACCGCGATCGCCTTTGGCGAGGACGACTTCCGGCTCGGCGAGCAGTACGGGATCAAGCTCCAGAACCCGGTGCGCGAGGACGGCACCTTCGACGAGCGGATCACCGATTTCGCGGGCCAGTTCGTCAAGCAGGCCGACCCGGCGATCGTCGAGGCGCTTCGCGACTCGGGGCGCCTGCTGCGCGCCGAGCGCTACCGCCACTCCTACCCCCATTGCTGGCGCTGTGGAACGCCGCTTCTGTACTACGCGAAGTCGAGCTGGTACGTGCGCACCACCGACGTCCGCGACCGGATGCTGGCCGAGAACGACGCGATCGGCTGGCACCCCGAGCACATCAAGCACGGCAGGTTCGGCAACTGGCTCGAGGGCAACGTCGATTGGGCGCTCTCTCGGGAGCGCTACTGGGGCACCCCTCTGCCGATCTGGGAGTGCGGATCCGAGGGGTGCGAGGAGCGTTTCTGCGCCGGGTCGATTGCCGACCTGCGCGAGCGCGGAGGCCAGGTGCCCGACGACCTCCACCGGCCCTACATCGACGAGGTGACGCTTCGCTGCGAGGCCTGCGGCGGCGAGATGCGCCGCGTCCGCGAGACGATCGACGCCTGGTACGACTCGGGCTCGATGCCCTTCGCCCAGTTCCACTACCCCTTCGAGGGAGAGGAGCTGTTCACGGACCGCTTCCCGGCGGACTTCATCAGCGAGGCGATCGACCAGACCCGCGGCTGGTTCTACTCCCTGCTCGCGGTCTCGGTGCTGGTCTTCGACCGCGCCAGCTATCGCAACTGCGTCGTCCTCGGCCTGATCCTCGACCCGGAGGGCCAGAAGATGTCGAAGAGCCGCGGCAACGTCGTCGATCCCTGGGAGGTGATCGGGCGCCACGGCGCGGACGCCTTCCGCTGGTACTACTTCACCGCCCAGCAGCCCTGGGCCGGCTATCGCTTCTCCGCCGACACAGTGGGCGAGTCCGTGCGCCAGTTCATGCTCACGCTCTGGAACACGTACGCGTTCTGGGTCCTGTACGCGAACGCGGAGGGCCTCGGATCCAGTCGGATGCACGAACGTCCACGGACCTGCCGCGGCGGGGACGACCTCGACAGGTGGGCGCTGTCTCGCCTCCAGGGCACGATCGCGACCGTGATCGAGCACATGGAGGCGTACGACTGCACCAGCGCCGGCCGCGCGATTGCGGCCTACGTCGATGAGCTCTCCAACTGGTACGTGCGGCTCTCGCGCCGACGTTTTTGGGAGGGAGACCGCGAAGCGTTCGCGACCCTGCACCGGTGCTTGCTCGACGCTGCGGCGCTGCTGGCGCCGTTCACCCCCTTCATCGCCGAGGAGATCCATCTCAATCTCGCCGGCGGAGCGGATGCGGAGTTCGCCGAGTTGCCGGACTCGGTGCACCTGCGGGACTTCCCGAAGCCCGACCCCTCGCTCCTCGACGAGCCCCTCGAGGCTTCGATGGAGGCCGTTCGGCGGACGGTTGAGCTGGGTCGCGCGGCGCGCGCGCAAGCGGCGGTCAAGGTTCGGCAACCACTGCGGCGGGCGATCGTGGTCGCAAACGACGCCGAGCGGGAGGCAATCTCCGCGCGGTCGAAGATCGTGACCTCGGAGCTGAACGTCAAGGAGCTGGAGTTCGTCGCGGAGGAATCGGCGCTCGTCACGTACGAGGTGAAGCCCAACTACCGCGCGCTCGGCCCCCGCTTCGGCAGGCAGATGCCTCAGGTCGCCGCCGCGGTCGAAGCCCTGGATGCGAGCAAGGTCAGCGAGGCGATCGAGGCGGGAGTGGAAATTGGGATCAACGTCGAGGGCCGCGAGCACGCCCTCGGCCCTGACGACCTGACGCTGACTCTTCAGCCGCTCGACGGCTATCAGGTGGAGGCTTCGGCGGGGCACGCGGTCGCGCTGGCCTTGGAGCTCGACGACGATCTCCGTCGCGAGGGGCTGGCGCGCGAGATCGTCCACGCCGTGCAGAACGCCCGCCGCGAGTCCGGCCTGGAGGTCACCGACCGGATCGAGCTGAGGCTGGCCGGCGACGCTGAGCTCCTGGACGCCGCCCGCGCCCACGAGGCATATGTGGCCGGCGAGACGCTCGCCACCTCGGTGTCCTATGACGGCGCCGAGGCGCCGGCCACGGAGATCGGGGGACGAGAGCTGCGGATCGCCCTCGAGCGATCCGCCTGAGGCGGCCGGCGATCTCGATCGACGCCGTCATCTTCGACCTCGACGGGGTCCTGATCGACTCCGAGCCCGCGTGGGCATCGGTTCGCGAGCGGCTGACCCGTGAGTCCGGCGGCCGCTGGCACGAGGGCGCGCAGGAGGAGATGATGGGCATGAGCTCCAAAGAGTGGTCGCGCTACATGCACTCCGAGCTCGGCGTGCCGATGGAGCCGGACGAGATCTCGGCCGCCGTGGTCGAGGGACTGAAGGCCCGCTACCGGCGGCACGTCCCACTGCTCCCGCACGCGGTCGAGACGGTGCGCGCGCTCGCGGAGCGTTGGCCGCTGGCGGTGGCCTCCTCGGCCAACCGGCCGCTGATCGACTACGTACTTGAGCTGAGCGGCATGGCGGAGCCATTCGGCGCCACGGTCTCCTCCGAGGAGGTGCCGCACGGGAAGCCCGAGCCGGACGTCTACATCGAGGCGGCGCGGCGGCTGGACGTCGCTCCGGAGCGGTGCGTCGCCGTGGAGGACTCCACCAACGGGATCCACGCGGCTCGCACCGCCGAGATGCGGGTGATCGCTGTCCCCCGCCCGGACTTCCCGCCCGACGCCGAGGCGCTGCGACTCGCCGAAGCGACGCTCGACTCGCTGGGCGAGCTCGAGCCCGCGCTGGACAAGCTGAGCTAGGTGGTCAGGGCCGGCTCGAGCTCGGCCTCGAGGCGGCGCTTCGGCATTGCGCCGACGACCCGCTTGGCCTCGGCGCCGTCCTTGAACAGGATCAGGGTCGGAATCGAGAGGACGTCGAAGCGGGCCGCGGTCTGCTGGTTCTCGTCGGTGTTGATGCTGACGATGCGAAAGTCGTCGCGCTCGCCCGCCATCTCCTCGAGGATCGGGTGGACGATGCGGCAGGGGCCGCACCAGGGCGCCCAGAAGTCGACCAGCACCGGCTGCTCGGATTCGAGCACCTCAGACTGGAAGTTGCCGTCGGTCACGTCGGGGAGCTTCCCAGTCACTTTTCGTCTCCTGATCGCTCGATCTGCATTCGTCTTCGCCGGCCGGCCCAAGCTTCGGCCGATGGCGCTATACAAAATATAGTAACTGGCGAGGTGGGCGCTTTCCTGTCGCCCGGCGCCAAGCAGCGTTACGCCACCGCAGGACGACTCAGCGCCCCCGAAGCCGCATCGCGGGCACTCGCCAGGCCGCCTCGAGCACCACCGAGCCCGTCATCTTCGACTGGCCGACGCGGCGGTCGCGGAAGGTGATCGGCACCTCGATCACCTTGAAGCCAGCCTTGATCGTCCGGAAGGTCGTCTCGACCTGGAAGGCGTAGCCGAGCGAGGCCAGGGATTCGAGGTCGATCGCCTCCAGCGCCCGGCGGCGAAAGACCTTGAAGCCGCCGGTCAGGTCCCGAATCGGCACGCCCAGCGCCGCCCGGGCGTAGGCGCTCCCCCAGCGGCTGATCGCCCGCCTGCCCGGGCCCCAGTCGGTGACGCCGCCGCCGTCCACGTAGCGGGAGCCGAGCACCAGGTCCGCGTGTGGCGGCCGCCTCCAGCAGGCGCGGGAGATCGGCCGGGTCGTGCGAGAAGTCGGCGTCCATGTGAGCGATCAGCTCCGCTCCGCCCGCGAGCGCCTCCCCGAACCCGGCGACGTACGCGGGACCGAGGCCCCTCTTCACCGGCCGGTGGAGGACGGCGACGTCATCGCGACCCGCGGCGAGCTGCTCGGCGATCCGCCCGGTGCCGTCGGGCGAGGAGTCGTCGACGACCAGCAACCGCCGGTCCGGCGGCAGCTGCTCGAGCGCCGCAGAGACGATCGCCTCGACGTTCGCCGCCTCGTTGTAGGTGGGGATGACGAGCCAGACGCCCGCGTTCTCCGGCACCCGCGGATGCTATTCGCCACCCGCCCGGGACGGGACGACCGCGCGCTGACCGGACTAAGTTTGGGGCATGCGAAACGCCGAGATCGCCGATGCCCTGGCCGAGCTGGCGACGCTGTATGAGCTCGACGGGGCGATCAGGTACCGCGTGCTCGCCTACCGCGAGGCGGCCCGAGTGGTCCGGCAGAGCCCCGTCTCCGTCGAGGACCTCGCGCGGGCCGGCAAGGCGACCGAGCTGCCCGGCGTGGGCAAGACGCTGGAGCAGAAGATCCTGGCGCTGGTCGACAGCGGCGAGATCCCATCCGCGGCGAAGCTGAAGCGAAAGTTCCCGCCCTCCCTGATCGAGGTGACCATGGTCCCCGGGGTGGGAGCGAAGACGGCGCGCCGCCTCTACGACGAGCTCGGCGTCTCGAGCCTCGAGGAGCTGCGCGCCGCCGCCGAGCAGCAGCGAATACGCGAGCTCAAGGGCCTCGGGCCGAAGGCTGAGGAGAACGTGCTGGCGGCGCTGGGCAAGCTCACCGACGGGGCGCCCGGGGAGCGGCTGCTGCTCTCCGAGGTGCTGCCGGTGGCCGAGCAGCTTGCGAACGACCTTCGCACCCATCCCGCCAGCGACGCGGTCGAGGTCGCCGGCTCGGCCCGGCGTCGAACCGAGACCTGTCACGACATCGACCTGATCGCCACCGCCAGCGAGCCGGCGGCGCTCGGACAGGCGCTTGTGGACCATCCCCTGGCGGCGACCAAGGGCTCCTCGGGCGAGGGCGGGGCTCGGATCACCACCCACAACGGGATTGCCGTCGACCTGCGGATCGTCGCTCCCGCTGCATACGGGAACCTGCTGCAGCACTTCACCGGGTCGGCCGAGCACAACATCGAGCTGCGCGAGCGAGCCGTAGGGATGGAGCTCTCGGTCTCCGAGCACGGGATCACCGACACCCGCACTGGGGAGGTCTCGACCTACGCGACCGAGGCCGAGGTGTACGAGCGCCTCGGCCTCGCCTACATCGAGCCCGAGCTGCGCGAGGCCAACGGCGAGATCGCAGCCGCGGCGGCGGGCACTCTGCCCGAGCTGGTCGCCCTGGAGGACCTCCGGGGCGACCTCCACTGCCACACCACGATCTCCGACGGCCACAACACGCTCGAGGAGATGGCGGAGGCCGCGCGGGGGCGCGGCTACGCCTACCTGGCGGTCACTGACCACTCCGCCAGCCACGGCTTCGGCAACCACGTCACCCCGGAGCGGCTATCGCAGCGGATCCAGGAGGTAAGGGAGCTCAACTCGGGCGTCCGCCGCTTTCGGGTGCTCGCCGGCTCGGAGGTGAACGTGCTCCCCGACGGCTCGCTCGACTACGACGACGACCTGCTCGCCGAGCTCGATTGGGTGATCGCCAGCGTCCACACCTCGTTCAAGATCTCCCGGCGAGCGATGACCGAGCGGGTGATCGCGGCCATCGAGCACCCGCTGGTGGACTGCATCGGTCACCTCAGCGGGCGCCTGATCGGGAGGCGCGATCCCTACGAGATCGACGTCGAGCGCGTGGTCGAGGCGGCCGTCCGAACCGGGACGATGCTCGAGATCAACGGCAACCCAAACCGCCGCGACCTCTCCGAGCGCCACGCGCTGCTTGCCGCCGATGCCGGTGCCTTGATCTGCGTCAACACCGACGCCCATCGGGTCGCGACCCTCGACAACGTCGTCTACGGCATCGCGACGGCCCGGCGCGCCTGGCTGACCGCCGACCAGGTCGCAAACACCCGGCCCTGGCGGGAGTTCGCGCGCCTGCGAAAGCGGGCCAAGAGTTAGCCAGAGCCCGTTTCGTCCCCGGGGCGCCCAAAGATAGTTTGCTAGAGTAATTAGCAATGGTAAGGACGTCCGCCGTGACCACCCGCTCCGCCCCCAAGGGGGCCCTGGATACGGGCCTCGGCGAGCTCGCGGCGCGGTTGCGGCTGGTGATCGCTCGCACGGCGCGGCGGCTGCGGCAGGAGGCGGGGACGGAGCTCAGTCCAACGCTTACGGCCGCGCTGGCGACGATCGAGCGCCACGGGCCCCTCACCCCCAGCGCACTGGCCGAGCTGGAGCGGGTGCAGCGGCCCACCGCGACTCGGATCGTGGCCCGGCTCACCGACGAGGCACTGGTCGAGCGCGCGACCGATCCGGCTGACGGGAGATCGTTCACCGTCGCCGCGACGCCCAAGGGCCAAGCGTTGCTGGGCAAGCTTCGCACCCGCAAGAACGCCTATCTGGCGCGCCGCCTCCGCCGCCTCGACGACCCAGACCTCGCGACGCTCGAACGGGCGGCCGAGATCCTCGAGCGGCTTCTCGAGGGTGAGCGCCGGTGAGCCGGGCGCTGCGCCGCTCCTTCACCTCCCTGGCCGTCCCCAACTACCGCCGCTATTTCGCGGGCCAGCTCGTTTCGGTGAGCGGCAACTGGACCCAGGTGGTCGCCGAGATGTGGCTGATCCTGGCGCTGACCGGGAGTGGCGTGGCGGTCGGGGTGACCTCGGCGCTGCAGTTCCTGCCGCTGCTGCTGTTCGGCGCCTGGGGAGGGCTGCTCGCCGATCGCTTTCCCAAGCGCTCCCTGCTCATGGTCACGCAGGCGATGATGGCGCTCCCCGCCCTGGCGCTATGGGCGGTGACGGGCGCGGGCGTGGTCGAGCCGTGGATGGTCTACGCCCTCGTCTTCGCGCGCGGGACGATCAACGCGGTCGACTTCCCGACCCGCCAGAGCTTCGCGATCGAGATGGTGGGGGCCGACCGGGTCGTCAACGCCGTCAGCCTGAACAGCGTCCTGATTCATTCCGCCCGCATCGTCGGGCCCGCGACGGCCGGGATCCTGATCACCACGGTCGGGGTCGGCACCTGCTTCCTGGTCAACGCGCTCTCCTTCGGCGCCATGGTCGTCGCCCTGAGAGCGATCGAGCCGCATCAGCTTCGCCCCGCCCCGACAGCTTCTGGGGGCGCCTGGCGCCGTGCGCGCCGCGTCTGCGCTACGTCCGGCGGACGCCGGCCCTCGCGATCCCGCTGGCGATGATGGCCCTGGTCGGCACCCTTGGCTACAACTTCCAGGTCATCCTGCCGTTGCTGGCGCGGTTCAGCTTCGACGGCGGCGCCGCCACGTACACGGCCCTGGCGGTGGCGATGGGCGCCGGATCGGTGGTCGGCGCCCTGGTGACGGGGGCGCGCGGGCGCGTCGGTCCTGGCCTGCTGGTCGGCTCTGCGTTCGGGTTCGGCGCCGTCGCGTTGATCGCCGCCGCCGCCCCCACCCTGCCGCTCGAGGCGATCGCTTTGATTCCGCTCGGCGCCGCCAGCGTCACCTTCGCGGCCGGGATCAACTCCTCCCTCCAGCTCGCCGCCGATCCGGCGATGCGCGGCCGGGTGATGGCCCTGTACTCGATGGTCTTCCTCGGCTCGACCCCGATCGGCGGCCCGATCGCCGGCTGGCTCAGCGAGGCGATCGACCCCCGGGCCGCCCTCGTGCTCGCCGGCGTCGCCGGGGTGACCGCGGCGATCGGCGCCAGGGCGGCCTTCGCGCGCCTGCCCGCTCCCGAGTCCGCCGCTGCGCGACTGCGAGCGACCCTCTGCGGAGCGACCCCGCGTGGCCAGCGACTAGGAGCCGGCGGTCTAGCGCTCCGGTGGCGGGGGTGGCGGATGACCGGCCGGCATGCGATCGCGTCCCAGACCCGGCGTCCGGATCAGTTTGATCGGCGCCAGGGCCGAGCCCGGCTCGACGTAGAAGCGAACCCCGTCCCGCTCCTCGATCGCGGTCACCGCCCGCTCGCGGTTTCGCCAAGCGAGCGCGTTCAGGATCGCGAAGCCGGCGCCGACAGCGGCGACCTGAGGGAAGAGCCAGGCCAGCCCTCCGACGACGATCGCGAATGCGGCGATCGGCCACAACCTCATGAAGGCGATTCGCCCTGGGCTCTCGGTGGGCAGCGCGGTCGCCGTCCGCGCCGAGGCCAGCCCTCGCGCCATCGCCTCGCCGGCGCGCGCCGAGCCCCCCAGGACGATCGCCGAGGACGGCCGCCACCGCCCACCAGCCGCCGGCGAAGATCAGGGTGGCGTCGTCGCATCTGCTTCGCCGCCACCACGGTGACCGCGCCAAGCGCGGTCGCCGAGCCCCCGATCAAGCAGCACGGTCAGCCGCAGCAGGTCGACGAACAGCATCAGCTGACCCCGGGACCCGGGGCCCTGGCCGACGACTCCGCCAATGCTCTCAGCACCCCCAGGAACTCCTCGGTGCCGGCGACGACCGCATCCGCTTCCCGCGAGAGCTCCGTGGGCGCCTCGGCGGAACCGATGCCGATGCAAACCGCGGCGGCCAGGCTGCCTGCGGCAACCAGCGAGCGCAGGGCGCGGAACGCATCCAGGTCGGTGCGGTCGTCGCCCGCGAACAGCGCCCGCTCGATTCGCTGCATGGAGACCAGCCTCTCGACGGCCGTCCCCTTGTCGACTCCCGAGAGGGAACGGATCTCCAGCACCTTGCGCCCCCAGCGAGGCTCCAGACCGGCACCCCGCGCGGCGCTCGCGATCTCGCCCGCCTGTCGCTCGGCAGCCTCCTCGTCCGCGGCACCTCGCCAGTGAAGCGCCTGGATCGGCCCCTTGTCCTCGACCCGCAGCCCGGTGGCGCTCAGCGAGTGGCCCTGGAGCTCGCCGACGAAATCGCTGCGCGGTCAGGGCGCCTTCGGCGGGCGCAGGATCGACGATCGCCTCCTGGGCGCCTGGGGCAAGCAGCTCCAGGCCGTGGTTGCCCGCATAGGTGAGCTCGTCAATCCCGACCAGCCGTCGCGCCTCGACCGCGCGCCGCCCGGACACGCAAGCAACGAGCGCGTAGCGTCGCGCCAGCGCCCGGAGCGCATCGCGGGTTTCCTCGGGGACGGTGGCGGACTCGGGATCGCCGACGATCGGGGCCAGGGTCCCGTCGACGTCACAGAGCACCGCGGCCGAGGCGGGATCGGCGCGCAGCGGGCGCGATCAGCTCCGCGACTCTCGCTTCGACGGCCTCCCCCGGGGTCACGGCGGCGCGGCGGCGGAGGCGATCATGGTGACTAGTATCGCCGCCCGTGGCCCGTGATCGACTCCTGAAGCTGGTGGCAATCGGCACCGCGGCGGGGGCCTTCAGCGGCCTGTTCGGAGTCGGCGGCGGGACGGTGATCGTGCCCCTCTTGATCCTCTGGCTCGGCTACGGCGAGCGCGAGGCCACCGGCACCAGCCTGGCGGCGATCGTAGTCATCGCCGCCCTGGCGACGGCCGGCCACGGCCTGTACGGGAACGTGGACGTTGGGTACGCGATCGTGGTCGGAGCCCCGGCCGTGATCGGAGTGGTCGCCGGGGCGGCGCTTCAGCAGCGGCTGCCGGAGCGCGCAGTGGCGCTCCTGTTCGCGGCGCTTCTGGTGGCGACGGCCGTGGCGCTGATCGCGGGCTGATGGAGTACGTGGCCGCAGCCCTGCTGGGGTTCGCCGGGGGCACGCTCGGCGGCCTGGTCGGCGTCGGCGGCGGGGTCCTGTTCGTGCCCGCGCTGGCGATCTTCCTCGACCAATCCCAGATCCGCGCCGAGGCGACCTCGCTCCTGGCGATCGTCTTCGTGGCCCTGGTCGGCGCCTGGCGCCAGCGGGGCTATGGAAACGTCAGGGTCCGCGACGGCCTCCTGGTGGGCGCCCTCTCGCCGCTCGGGGTGGCCGCCGGGGTGGTGATCTCGAACGCCGTCCCGCAGCGGACGCTGGAGCTCCTGTTCGCCGCCCTCGCCCTCGTGTTCGCCGCCCAGCTCCTCCGCCGAGCGATCAGATCCCCTGCTCCAGGGCGCCCTTGACCGACGCGTCGAGGGCGTTCAGCCGGTAGAGCGCCAGCGCCTCGGCGGAGGCGAAGCCCCGCGCTCCCGAGCCGGCGCCCTGCCGAGCGCGACCGGGGCCGGCCTCCGGGCCGTGGTGCGAGAGCACGCAGTGAAGCAGCGCCAGCCGGCGCTCGGCGGGCAGCTCGCCCGCCGCCCCCGCGACCATCTGCGCCCCGATCGCCAGATGGCCGAGCAGCCGGCCCTCGTCGCTGACCCCGAACTCCGCCTGATAGGTGAACTCGCGCGTCTTGCCCACGTCGTGAACGAGCGCCGCCGCCATCAGCAGGTCGGAGTCGAGCCTGGGATGAAGCTGGCAGAGCTCGCCGACGAGCGTCCCAACCGAGACCGTGTGCTCGAGCAGACCGCCCAGGTAGGCGTGATGCCCGCCCCTGGTGCACGGGGCGCGGCGGAAGTCGCTCGCCGGCGGCCCGGCGACGACGAGCCGTTCGACGACGCCGCGCAGGCCGGGGTCGTGGACCTCGCGGCACAGGTGCTCGAGGAAGCCTTCGAGCTCGTCGACCGAGCGATAGGCAGCGGGCAGGAACTCCCCCGGGTCGAACGACCCGGGCTCGAGCCGGCGCACGTCGTCGAGCTCGGCCGCCAGCTCGCCCCTGAAGCGCTCGAGCTTGCCCCGGGCGAGCACCGCGTCGCCGCGTTCGAAGCGCAGCCCGATCCGATCGGCCTCCCGGAACACGCGAGCCGCAAGCGTGCCGGTTCGGTCGCGGAGCTCCAGCGACAGGTAGGCGCCCCCGTTTCGCGCCGTCAGTCGATCCTTGCGAACGCACGCGTAGCGGCCCTCGAACCGCTGCCCGGGACGCAGCTCGGCGATCGTTGGCTGCGCCTGCTCCGCCGCTGAAATCGCCACCGCCGCTTCCACCCCTCGATCGTGAAGGCCGGGGCGGACGGCTCGCGCGCGGGACACGCTTCGGTCGCCGCTTTGGCGCCGGCTTGAGCTCATCCTGATTCCGAGTAGGCTCGCGCCATGGACCCGGTCATCTGGGAGGGCGATCCGCCCCAGCTTCGTTCGCCCGCTCTGGTGTGCGCCTTCGCGGGCTGGAACGACGCCGCCAGCGCGGCCAGCGCGGCGCTGGAGACGGTCGCGGCGTCGCTCGACTCGGAGGTCATCGCGCGGATCGACCCGGAGGAGTTCTACGACTTTCAGGTCAATCGGCCCACGATCCGCCTGGTCGAGGGACAAACCCGCCAGATCGACTGGCCCGAGAACACGCTGCTGACCGTCAGCGTGCCCACCGCGGAGCGCGATCTGGTGCTGCTCAGCGGGGTGGAGCCCAATATTCGCTGGCGCACCTTCGCCGACGCGATCGCGGCGGCCGCCGAGCGCCTCGGCGTGCAGATGGTGATCACGCTCGGCGCCCTGATCGCCGACGTCGCACACACGCGTCCCGTGCCGATCACGGGCCTTGCGTCGGATCCGGAGCTGGTCGAGCAGCTCGGCCTCAGCCGCTCCAACTACGAGGGCCCAACCGGGATCGTCGGCGTGGTCCACGACGCCTGCCGGCGACGCGGAGATCGTGTCGGCAAGCCTTTGGGCAGCGGTTCCGCACTACGTGGCCGCGGTGCCCAATCCGAAGGCGGCGCTGGCGCTGTTGCGCCGCCTGGAGGGACTGACCGGGATCGCCGTCGAGGCCTCGGAGCTCGAGGACGCCACCGAGCGCTTCGACGAACAGGTCGATCGCGCCGTTTCCGCCAACCCGGAGATCGAGGAGCTGGTCCGCGGCCTTGAGGCCGCACAGGAGGGGGAGTTCGAGCCCAGCGGGGACGTTCCCTCGGCCGACGACATCGCCCAGGAGTTCCAGCGGTTCCTGCGCCAGCACGGGACGGACAAGAACTGAGCGGGTGCCGGCGGCTCAGGCCTCCGAGGCGGGGCAGATGAGCCGGTAGTCGCACCAGCTGCAGATCTCATACGAGGGACGGGGCTCGAAGTCCTGGCCCTCTATCCCGGCCGCCACCTCGAGCACCGTGCGCTCGACCCGCTCGGCGTCGTCGGGAGCGGCCGGCACCGGCACCCGCTCGTCCTCGAGCACGTACCAGTAGCTGCCGAGCTCGGTCTCGACCTTCCATGCCTCACGGGCACCCAGCCGGTAGAGCGCCAGCTGCACGTCGTCGCCCGTACCGGTCCTGGGCGCCCCGGTCTTGTAGTCGATCAGCTCATAGGCGCCATCGGGGAGCTGGTCGACTCGATCAACCCGGCCGCGGAGCCGGTGGGAGCCGATCTCAAAGGCGAAGCCTCGCTCCAGCCAGACGGGTGTCGACTCGGAGCGCTGGTGGTGCTCGTGGTAGCGGGCCAGCGACGCCACCGCTCGATCTCGGTACTGGAGCTCGTCGTCCGAGGAGCCGAACCCCGTGCGCCGCCAGCCCGCCTCGAACAGCGCCAGCAGTCGGTCGAGGCTTCCGGCGGGCGACGGAGGCGCGCCCCCCGACCCCTCGGCCAGCGCATCGGCCCGCAGCTCCTCGCTGTGAAAGCGCTGCAGGACCTGGTGGACCAGGATGCCGAACCGCTGATTGATGGTCGGCTCCTGCGGGATCGCGAACACCCGCGCGAACTTGTACTTCAGCGGGCAGGTCCGGTAGAGGTCGATGTCGGAGGCCGACAGCGCAAGGCCGTCGCCCCTGCGCGGAATGAACTGCTCCAGCGACGGCTCACGCCGAGCGGCGACCAGCTCGCGCCGCGCCGCCAGGTCACGGTCCTCCCCGATCACGTACTCGTCCAGCGTCGACGCCTCGAGCGCAGCGCGCTGTTCGGGCGAGGCTGCGCGGCCAAGCAGCTCGTTGAGCGCCACCAGCGTCTCCGCGGCCGGCTCGGTGCCGGGGTGCTGGACGAGCGCCGCGAGCTTGATCAGCTCCAGATAGCGCGCCACCGCCTGGGTCACGTCCTCGGCGGTGTCCAGGCGCATCTCCGAGAGGGCCGAGCCCGCTCGCCAAGACGCCTCGAGCGCCTCATCGCGAAGCATCCGGTAGGTGGAGTGGAGCCCCTCGGCGGGCCCGAACAACTCCTCGGTGTGCACTTCCTCCTCTGCTTCCAGCGCATCCCGGGCCGCCTCGTAGAACGGAGAGGGCGGGATCGGTCCCTCGCCGGTGCTCTCGGGCCACGAGAGGACCAGGGCGCGCCTGGCGCGGGTCATCGCCAGGTAGGCGAGCCGAGCGGGACGCGGCGGGGCTCCGTTGCTCGTGGTCGGCGGCTCCCCGCCTCCGTTCGCGGCCGATCCACCGACCAGCCGCTGGGGGACCGAGGCCGCGTCGGGGTCGCGTCCCGCGATCGCGCCCCGATGAAGCCCGAGCAGGTAGACGTGCTCGAACTCGAGCCCCTTCACCTGCTCCGGCTCGGCCAGCACGACCTCGCCGGGCGGGGGGGTGGACGCATCGTCGGGGTCGAGCTCGCCCGCGTCGGCCACCGCGGTCAGGTGGCGCACGAAATCCCGCACCGAGCCGCGGGGCTCACGGCGCGTCCAGGCGGCCGCCAGCTCGGCGAGGCGCGACAGGCTCTGCAACCGCTCTGCCGCTTCCGGGGTGGCAACGAAGAGCCGATGGCGGCGCAGCCCGATGCGTTCGATCAGCCGCCGCACGAAGACGTCCGCCCGGATTTCCTCCAACGCCCCCGCCGCAGCTCGTTGGAGCTTCAAGAACGCCTGGATCCGGTCACGGGCCTCGGGCGGCAGCTGGGGGCTCTCCAGGGCCGCCTCGAGGGCCGAAATCATGTCGAGCTTTCGACGCCGAGCGATCGCGGTGCAGCGCGCCAGGTGGATCGAGCGAAGCTCGACCGGCGGCCGGGTCACGGCCCGCACCACCGCGGCCGAGTCAGTCGGATCCGCGAGCATGCGGAGCCAGGCGAGCACGTCGCGGACCTCCGGCCGCTGGAAGAGGGCCGCATCGCCCGCGAAGCGGAACGGGACCCGGCGCTCCTCCAGGGCGGCCGCCACCAGGCGCGCCTCGCGCCAGCCGGAGCCGACGATCACGCAGACCGCCTCGGGCCGCACCTCGCCCGCCGCCAGCAGGTGCTCGATCTCCCGCGCCGCTGCCTCCGCCTGGGCGCGCTCCCCGCTGCAGCGCCAGAACCGAACCGACGCCTCCTGAATAACTCCGCCGGAAGCCTCCTGAACAACTCCGCCGGAAGCCTCGCCTTCGGCTCCGTTTCCGGCGGGTTTGGGCGCGGGCGGGGCGGCAGGTTCAGCTCGCAGTGACCCGCGACTTCGTCGCTAGCCCGAGCCGGCGCACCTTCGGCCATGGGCTGACACGGCGGCCGCCGCCGTGGCGATCGTGGGGCCGAAGCGGAGGGGGCGGTCCAGGATCACCTGGTCGGCGTCAGGGTGGCGGTCCATGAAGGAGGGTGCGGGGTCGCGCACGGCCTGCGGGGGGCGGCGGATCGACTGGCCCAGGTCGCAGGCGCAGACCAGGTTGCCGTGCTCGGCCACCAACGCCTCGACCAGCGCGCGATGGGCCGCTCCCGCGTCCTCGAGCTCGTCGACCATCAGGAAGGGGAAGCGCTCGGAGAGCGCACGCCGAACATCGGCCCGTTCGCTGAGCAGGCGCTCCAGCTCGATCACCAGGTCGCCTGAGTCGAGGCTGCCGCAATCGCGCAGCACGCGGTCGTGACTGGCGTAGAGCTCGGCGAACTCGCGCTCGCGCCGGGCCCGCTCGCGCTGGGCCTCATCCTGCGCCTCGCGCTCCCGTTGCTCGGCCCAGTCGCGCAGCCGCTCAGGGGTGATCCGCTCGGCCTTCAGCGCGTCGATCCGGCGCAAGAGCCTGGCCAGGAGCCCCGCCGGGTTGCCACGGATCTCGTGCCTGCGCAGCGACAGGTCATCGAGCCTGTCGAGCAACATCGCCAGGCGATCGGCGGCGCGCACCGTCGCGAAGAACGGATCCAGCCTCGCCTCGAGCGCATGCTCTCGCAGCAGGCGTTCGGCGGCGACCTCATAGGTCGAGATCCACAGCTCCTCATAGGGAGGCTCGACCAGCGCCGCCGTGCGCGCGCGCAGGTGGGTGGCGGCGGCGCGCGAGCGCGTCAGCACCATGATCCGCGCGGGAGCGGTCCCCCCCGAAACGAGCCGGGCGTGCCGGGCCGCGAGCGCCTCGCTGCGTCCCGAGCCGGCCGGGCCGACCACCAGCATCGCCCCCGTTCCATACTCGACCACCCGCCGCTGGGCGTCCGTGAGCTGCGTCCCGAAGCCGGCGCCCTCGTCCTCCATCGGCCTAACGCTAGCGAGCCGGGCCAGCATCATCCGGCGCTCTACCATGGCCCAGGTGGCGCGCGAGCAGTCCTTCGAGCCTGGGGAGGCCGCGCCTGGCGCGAGGCCGCGCGAGGTGGACTGGCTGTCCGCCTGCCGGCGCATGGTCGCCGCCCAGCGCGAGCTGTTCGCGGCGCAGCGGGGGATCGCCGCGCGCACGGTCTATGCCGGGATCGGCGAGGGCGGCGACCGCACGCTCGCCATCGATCGCCGCTGCGAGGACATCGTGTTCGCCGAGCTCGAGCGGCTGCACGCCGAGGGGCACGAGTTCACGGCGATCTCCGAGGAGCGCGGGGAGGTCGCCTTCGGCGACCCTGGATCAGACATGCGCGTGATCGTCGATCCCCTCGACGGCTCGCTCAACGCGCGCCGCATGCTTCCCACTCACTCCCTCAGCGTCGCCGTCGCCAACGGCTCGACGATGGCCGACGTCGAGCTGGGCTACGTGTACGACTTCGGCGCCGGCGAGGAGTACTTCGCGCGCCGCGGCCATGGCGCCGCCCTGGACGGCCGGGAGCTGCGGGCCGAAGGCCCCGGCTTCGGCCTCGAGGTGGTGGGGATCGAGTCGGCCAAGCCGGAGCGGACCCTGCCCCTGCTCGAAGCGCTCGCCGGCGAGGCCTACCGGATCCGGGCGGTCGGGTCGATCGCCGTCTCCCTCTGCTATGTAGCCGGGGGGCGCTTCGACGGCATGCTCACGGGACGCGCCTGCCGTTCTGTCGATGCTGCCGGCGGACAGCTGATCGCGCGTGAGGCCGGCGCCGAGGTGGTCTTCGACGGGGTCGGCTTGGACGTGAGCCTCGACCTCGATGCCCGCTACCACGTCGCGGCAGCCCTCGATCGAGGGCTGCTGGCCAGCGTGCTCGAGGCCCAGGAACGGGCCGAGCCGCCGCCCGAGCCGCAGTCGTGAGCGCGGACCGGTTCGTCGACTGGGGCCTTGCCGAGCGGGTTGCCGTGGCGCTCGGGGGCAATGACGGTCCGCCTGGAGCGTTCGACCAGGAGGCCCTGGACACCGCCTGCGCCGAGGCAACGGCCCTGGCGCTCGACTATTCGGAACTGTGCCCCGTCGGAGCGAGCTGCCGCGGCCGGAGCTGGTCGATCGCGCGGAGTGGGCGCGCCTCGGGCTGCGGACGCTGCGCGAGCTCTCGGTTGAGCTCGAGCGCCAGGTCGCCGACGGCCTCTCGCTCCCCGGCCCACTCGGTGGTCTTGCCCGCCGGCTGGCGGGCGCCGCGGCAGGGGCCGAGGCCGGGATCGCGGTCGGCTACGGAGCCCGCAAGGTGCTCGGCCAGTACGACGTCTCCCTGGTGCCCGGAGAGAGGCCGCCGCGGCTGGTGTTCGTGGGTGCGAATCTCGCCGCCGCACACCTCGAGCTCGGCGAGGACCCCGGCCTCTTCCTGCGCTGGATCGCGATCCACGAGAGCACCCACTCGATCCAGTTCGCCTCGGTCCCCTGGCTCCGGGCGCATCTGAGCGAGCTCGTCGAGCAGCTGATCGCCGACGCTTCGTCGCGACTCGACCTGGGCTCGCTTCGCGCGCTGGCCAGGCGGCTGTTCCGCAGCGATCCCCGCGCGGCTGTTCGCACGATCCTGCGTGGCGACCTCGCCCGCCTGCTCGCGGGGCCCGAGCAGAAGCGCACCCTCGACCGCCTTCAGGCGTCGATGTCCGTGATCGAGGGGCACGCCGAGCACGTCATGGACGCCGCCGCGGGCCAAGTCGATCCCGGCTATGCGCGCCTCCGCGAGCGCCTCGAGGCTCGGCGGGACGAGCCGCGGAGGGCTGGCCGAGGTGATCATGCGAATCCTGGGGCTGGAGCTCAAGCTTCGCCAGTACAGGCTCGGCAAGGCGTTCTGCGACGCGGTGGTTGGCGAGGCGGGGATCGAGGGACTGAACCGCCTCTGGCGCGCACCAGAGGCGCTGCCGACGCTGGCCGAGCTCGAGCAGCCGAAGCGTTGGCTTGCCCGGGTCGAGGCCGAGTCGGCGGCCCGGGCCGCTTAGCGCTATCCGCCACTGCGCCCGCAGCGGCGCGGTGATCTTTCGCACCACCCCGGCGGTGATGTCGGGGCGGCTGATCGGCCCGTCCTCGGCGTCGACGATGTGGGCCTCCGGCAGCAGGTCTCGAGCGCGCCTCAGCAGCTCGCGCGGAGACAGGGGGTTCTCGAAGTAGATGATCCAGAGCCGGTCCCCCAGGGCGGGTCCAATCCGGGTCAGGTCATCCGAGACGAAGATCGCTTCGGCGCGCTCCTGCGCAGCATCGGGCGGGCAGTAGGCGACCTGAGCGGCCACCCGCTCGCCGGCCTCAGCGTCGCTCAGCTGGGGGTTGGTGATGCTGATCATCGTCCGGAGCACCGGACGGGGGTCGACGCTCAGCTGCTTCAGCGCGGCCTCGAGCACCGACTCGGAGGCAGCGATCGAGTCCATCTCCCGCTGATGGAACTGGAGCTCGACGACACTGCTGGCGAGGACGACCGCCTCGACCAACTGCGGCCGCTCGGCGGCCACCCTCAGGCAGATGCGTTGGCGCCCGCCGAGACCACCACCACCGGGGCCGCCGACCTCGTCGACCAGCGCCGCCATATCGCCGGCGTCGGTGCCGATGTCGTAGGGACCGCCCCTGGTCGATTGGCCGATGCCGCGCGGATCCCAGGTCACCACGCGATGGTCGGTGGCGAGGTCGGTGAGCAGGTCGCTGTACGTGCTCGGCATCGACGCCCAGCCGGCGTGCGCGAAGAACACCACCGGGCCCTCGCCGCGCTCCTCCCAGTGGATCTCGACTCCGTCGCCGCGCTTCAGCTCTGGCACACGCTGAAGCTAACGCGCGCGAGCGACTCTTGCCGGCACCCGTAACCGGGGGAAACGGCCGGGGTACAAACACCTGTTCGGGTTGCTAGACTCGAACAACCTTAGAAATAAGGAGATCGAGAAAAAACCAGACCCACCCGAGGGGGTTCAGAGGAACAAATGTCAGCCAACGGCAACACCCAGGCCAGGACCACCACCAGCCGCACCCAGACCAGCCGCACCCAGAGCGCGACACGCGCTCGCAGCGACGGCGCCACGGTTCGCGAGGGCGTGACCAAGGTTCGCAACGGCAGCGCCGCCTATGCGCGCCAGACCGCCGAGCGGTCCGTCAACGTTCCCGTCGGCGTGGCGCTGACGGTGGCCGACCGGGTAAACGAGATCGTCGAGCCGTTCACCGCGCGCCAGAGCGCCGAGCGGGAGCTGAGGAGCATCCGCACGCGCGTCGAGCGCGAGCTGAACAGGTTCGACCGGCGCGGCGCCAGCGCTCGTCGCAAGACCAGGACGCGCGTGCGTCAGACCCGCAATCGGGTCGAGCGCGAGCTCAAGCAGCGGCGTCGCAAGGTGCAGACGACGGTGAAGCAGAACCGCGCCAAGGCCGAGGACGGCCTGAAGCGCGCCCAGACCACCGTCACCGAGCGCGTCTCGACGCTGGTCTAGGACGCTTAGCCCGGGCCGCCTCGAGAGGTGGCGAGCCCGGAGAGAGCTGCCCACGGGGGAGGCGCCGCTTCGCGGTGCCGCAGGGGCCAGGCCCCTTACCTGGCGGGCAGCACAGCAACCTCTCCTCCCCCAGATCGACCGGCCTTCGGGCCGGTCGATCTACGTCTGGAGCCACCCTGCGACAATCAATCGCAGTGGCCAGTCCAACAAAGGAACAGATCACACAAGCGCTGACGGCGGTGATCGACCCGGAGCTTCGGCGGTCGATCGTCGAGCTGGGGATGGTCCGCTCGATCGCGATCGGCGACCAGGGCCAGGTCGATGTCGTGGTCTCGCTGACCACGCCCGGCTGCCCGATCCGCTCCCACTTCCAGCAGGCGGTGGCCGAACAGGTGGGCCGCCTCGAGGGCGTCTCGGGCGTCTCGGTCGACTTCGACGTGCTCTCAAACGAGGAGAAGGGCCGGCTCCAGCAGTCGCTCGGCCGCCAGCGCCTCCCCGAGGGTGCCCTGGCCCAGGTCAAGAACATCGTCTGCGTCGCCTCGGGCAAGGGAGGCGTCGGCAAGTCGACCATGACCGCCAACCTCGCCGCGGCCCTGCAGGCGGAGGGACAGAGCACCGGGGCCCTCGACTGCGACGTCTACGGCTACTCGATCCCTCGCATGCTGGGCGTCAACGAAAAGCCCGAGGTCAACGCGGAGCGAAAGATCGTCCCCCTGAGCGGCCCAGCCGGGCATCAAGGTGATGTCGATCGGCTTCTTCCTCGAAGACAACGCGGCCGTCGTCTGGCGGGGCCCGATGCTCCACAAGGCAATCCAGCAGTTCCTCGAGGACGTCGACTGGGGAGAGCTCGACTACCTCCTGCTCGACCTGCCGCCCGGCACCGGCGACGTCTCGATGACCCTGGCGCAGCTCCTGCCCCAGGCAAAGGTGTTGATCGTGACCACGCCCCAGCCGGCCGCTCAGACGGTCGCCCGCCGCGCAGCCGACATGGCGGGCAAGGTCGACCTCGAGCTGCTCGGGGTGATCGAGAACATGTCCGGCTTCACGGCGCCCGACGGCCAGCGCTTCACGATCTTCGGCGAGGGCGGCGGCCAGGTGTTGGCGGACGAGCTCGGCGTGCCCCTGATCGGCAAGGTTCCCCTCTCGGAGGAGCTCCGCGAGCATGCGGACGCCGGAGCGCCGCTGGCGCTCGAGAATCCGGACGCCCCCGCCGCCCAGGCGATCCGCGACGCGGCGCGTGGGATCGTCGCCGCCACCCCCCACGAGCTTCCGGTGATGCAGGCGCCACCCGCCGCGGTCGCCGCTCAGGCGCCCGTCGGCGGCACCGAGCTCCCGGTGGTCCACCAGTAAGACTCGCCCGGGCTAGCGACGAAGTCGCGGTGCTGGCGGACGAGCCTGCCGGGTCAGGTTCACGCGCCCTCGCCCGCCGAAAACGTAGCCGCAGGCGAGGCTTTCGGCGGAGTTATTCCTTCTCCGCCCGCGCGACCATCCCGTCGTACACGAGCGAGAAGATCTCGCCCAACAGACCCTCCTCGACCGACTCGGGGTCGAGGAGCGCCTCGAGCGAGAGACCCTCGGCGAACGCGATGAAGGCGGTCGCGAGGTCGTCCGCCGGGATCACGAGCGGCACGCCGGTGCGGGCATGGCGCGCGGCGAGGGCGCGGGCAAGGGCGTCACGCAGGGCGCTCTGGCGCTCGAGATAGCGGGTCCTGAGCCGCTCGTCGCGCACGGCCGCGGACCAGTACTCGTGAAGCAGGAGGACGAGCCCTCGCTGCTGGCGAAACAGGGTGGCGAGCCCGTGGCTCACCTCGGGCGCGGTCGCTCCCTCCGCCGGCGCGGACCGGGTGACCTCCATGAGCGCCCGGGCCGGGCGGTCGACCCGCTCCTCGAGCAGCGCGGCGAACAGTTCCTCCTTGCTCTCGAAGTGCCAGTAGAAGGTGCCCTTGGAGAGTCCGGCCTTCGCGACGATCTCGTCGCACGGTCGCGGCGCGGTAGCCGCGCTCGGCGAACACCTCCGCGGCGCCGTCGAGAAGCTGGGCGCGGGTCTCCACTGCGGTTCGCTCTGACGCCCGAGGGCGGCCGCGCTTCCTCGCTGTGCTCGTGGCCACGTTCAAGATAGTAATAGACCGTGTGGTCGTTTCTTTGATAGGGTAGCTAATAGACCGGTGAGACCAATTTTGTCACAGGCACTGACCCACATGCCTCAACGAACGCCACCATCCACCGCGAGCAGAACATCCATGTCGCGACCGCAACTGGAGGCAGTCGTGATCGGCGCCGGCTCGGCCGGCCTCTGGGCCGCCGCCGAGCTTCGCCGGCGAGGCGTCGAAGTGGTCGTGCTGGAGCGCGCAGGCGCGGTGGCAGCGAGCTGGCGCCGTCGCTACGACGGGCTCCGGCTGAACACGGTGCGCTGGCTGTCGGGTCTTCCCGGGGCACCGATTCAACGGGCAGCCGGCAGATGGCCGGCGCGCGACGATTTCGTCGCCTACCTAGAGAGCCTCGCCAAGCTCAACCGGATCCGGGTCTCGCTCGGCACGGAGGCAGCGCGGATCGAGCGCGCGGGCGACTGGTGGCGGGTCGAGACGTCGACGGGAGCGTTGAGCGCCCGATTCGTCGTGGTCGCCACCGGATACGACCGGGTTTCCAAGATCCCCGAGTGGCCGGGAAGAGAGGGCTTCGCAGGCGAGCTACTTCACGCCTGCGAGTATCGGAATCCGGAGCGCTTTCGCGACAAGGACGTGCTCGTGGTCGGGGTCGGCAACAGCGGCACCGAGATTGCCGCGCAACTCGCGGCGGGCGCTGCAGCGCGCGTGCGAGTCTCGATGCGCACCCCGGTCAACTTTGTGCCCTGCGAGCCTGCCGGAGTTCCGATGACCTTGTTCGCCCGGCTCGGGCTTGGGCGCAGACCTGACCCGGCAGGCCCATGCGCCGGCACCGCGACTTCGTCGCAGCCCGGGCGAGCGTACCTACTTCGAGAAGTAGCCGGAGTTGATCTCGATGTACTTGGTCCACTCGTCGGGGAGCTGGTCCTCGGCGAAGCAGGCGTCCACCGGGCAGGCCTCGACGCAGGCGTCGCAGTCGATGCACTCGTCGGGATCGATGTAGAGCTGCTCGACGCCCTCGTAGTCGGGCTCGTCGGGCGTCGGATGGATGCAGTCGACCGGACAGACCTCGACGCACGAGTTGTCCTTGGTCCCGATGCAGGGCTCAGCGATCACGTAGGCCACGGGCACGGCATTCTAGTGAGAGGTCCCGCTGGGCAATCGCCGGTGCGTGGGTAGAGTCCAGCACCGATGATCCTGCTGACCGGGGCGAGCGGAACCGTGGGCAGGGCGCTGCTTCCACTCCTGCTCGAGGCGGGCCACGACGTGCGGGCGCTGGTTCGCGATCCGCGCGGCCTCGGTCGCCATCGGGTCGACGTGCAGATCGCGCTCGGCGACCTGGCCCGCCTGGGCGACCGCCATCTGCAGCGCCAGGCGCTGCGCGGAGCGCACACGGTGATCCACCTCGCGGCGGCGATCCGCGACGAGCCCCACGCACGGGTGGAGGAGCTGAACGGGCTTGCCACCGCACGCCTCCTGCGGGCGGCGGAGCGTGCCGGGGTCGGCCGCTTCGTGTTCTTCTCCGCGCTCGGTGCGAGCGAATTGCAGCGCACCCGCTTCTTCCGAGCCAAGGCGCTCGCCGAGGAGGCCGTCGCGGCCTCGCCGCTCGAGACGGTGGTCTTCGCCCCCTCGATCGTCTACGACCCCGAGGACCGCTGGGTGCGGCTGCTGAAGCGGCTGGCGCTGCTCCCGGTGATCCCGATCTCCGGCTCCGGCCGGTCCGCCTACCAGCCGATCTGGGCGGGCGACGTGGCGCGCTGCGTGATCTCCGCGCTCGAGCGCCACGAGCCGCGCGCCCGTTACGAGCTCGTCGGCCCCGAGGTCCTCACCTACGATGAGATCGCCCGGACCGTCGCCCGCACGGCGGGCCGAGAGCGGCCGCTCGTGCACGTGCCGCTCGGCCTCGTGCACCTGAGCCTGGTCTCGCTGCGCCGCGTGTTCGGCGACGCGGTCTTCGCCACCTGGGAGGAGGCCGAGCTGATGGAGGTCCCGATGACGACCGCCCGCGGCACGGCCGACGCCGAGAGCCTCGGCGTCGAGCCGCTGCCGGTTCGCGACGTGCTCAGCGGCGCCACCTCGTAGGCCCCGGCGAAAGCGAAGGGCCCGGCGCTGCCGGGCCCTTCAGAGCACTTCCTTGGTAAGCGCGGCTGGGCCGCGCTTGACCATGGAGGTGCTCTGCCTACATCATCCCGCCCATGTCCGGCATGCCACCGCCGCCGGGGCCCGCGCCGTCCTTCTCGGGCGGCTCGGCCACGATCGCCTCGGTGGTGAGGATGTTCTTGGCGATCGACGCCGCATTCTGAAGCGCCGACCGGGTGACCATCGTCGGGTCGATCACGCCGTCCTTGATCAGGTCGCCGTAGTCGCCCGACTCCGCGTTCAGGCCCTCGCCCGCCTTCATGCCGCGGACCTTGTTGACCACGACCGAGCCCTCGAAGCCGGAGTTGTCGGCGATCTGACGCAGCGGCTCCTCGAGCGCCCTACGGACGATCTCCGCCCCGGTGCTCTCGTCGCCGTCGGCCACGCCGTTCGTGTCGATCGCGTCCTGGGCGTTGAGCAGCGCCACGCCGCCACCGGGAACGATGCCCTCCTCGAGCGCCGCCCGGGTCGCCTGTAGCGCGTCCTCGACGCGGTGCTTCTTCTCCTTCATCTCGGTCTCGGTGGCAGCGCCCACCTTGACCACGGCCACACCGCCCGCGAGCTTCGCCAACCGCTCCTGGAGCTTCTCGCGGTCGAAGTCCGAGTCGGTGGTCTCGATCTCGGAGCGGATCTGGTTGATCCGACCCTCGATCTGCTGCTTCTCGCCGGCGCCGTCGATGATCGTGGTCGTGTCCTTGTTGACCACCACACGGCGGGCCCGGCCGAGCTGCGAGACCTGCGTGTTCTCGAGCTTCAGGCCCATCTCCTCGGTGATCACCTCGCCACCGGTGAGGATCGCGATGTCCTCGAGCATGCGCTTGCGGCGATCGCCGAACCCGGGCGCCTTCACGGCCACGCCGGTGAAGGTGCCGCGGAGCTTGTTGACGACCAGGGTCGCCAGCGACTCACCCTCGACGTCCTCGGAGACCACGACCAGGGGCTTGCCGCTCTGCATCACCTGCTCGAGCAGCGGCAGCAGGTCGCGCACAGAGCCGATCTTCTGGTTCGCGATCAGGATGTAGGGCTCCTCGAGCACCGCCTCCATGCGGTCCTGGTCGGTGATCATGTACGGGGAGATGTAGCCCTTGTCGAACTGCATCCCCTCGGTGAACTCCAGCTCCATGCCGAAGGTCTGGCCCTCCTCGACGTTCACGACGCCGTCCTTGCCGACCTTCTCGATCGCGTCCGCGATCACGTTGCCGATCTCGTCGTCGGCGGCCGAGATCGCCGCCACGCGCGCGATCTGGTCCTTGCCGGCGATCTCCCGCGACTGGGTGTCGCGCAGGTTGTCGACCACCTGGTCGACGGCGTTCTCGATCCCGCGCCGCAGCGCCAACGGATTGGCGCCGGCGGCGACGTTCCTGAGGCCCGAGCGCACCATCGTCTGGGCCAACAGGGTGGCCGTGGTGGTGCCGTCGCCGGCCACGTCGTTGGTCGCCGTGGCAACCTCGCGCACCAGCTGCGCACCCTGGTTCTCGAACACGTCCTCGATCTCGATCTCGCGCGCGATCGTGACGCCATCGTTGGTGATCGTCGGGGCGCCGAACTTCTTGTCGAGCACCACATAGCGCCCCTTCGGGCCGAGGGTCACCTTGACCGCATTTGCGACGGCGTCAACGCCGTCCTGAAGCGCGGTCCGCGCCTCGGCCGCGTACTTGAGCTCCTTGTGAGGCATCTGTCTTCGTTCCTCCTTAAGTATGCGATCGCCCGCAAGCGGCCGATCGCTTGCCGGGACTAGAGGACCTTCGCGAGGACGTCCGACTCGCGCAGCACGAGCAGCTCGTCGCCCTCTACCTTGATCTCGGTACCGCCGTACTTGCTGTACAGGACCTCGTCGCCCTCGCTCACATCGAGCGGGCGGCGCTCGCCGTCCTCGATCGGGCCGTCGCCAACCGCGACCACCTTGCCCTTCACGGGCTTTTCCTTGGCGGTGTCGGGAAGCAGGAGGCCGCTCGCGGTCGTCTCCTCCTCCTCGATCGCCTGGACGATCAACCGGTCGCCAAGGGGCTTTAGCTTCATTCGTTTGGTACCTCCGTCTGCAAGTGGATTCGAGCCATGAAAAGTGCCTTCCCTGGCACTCTACACGGGAGAGTGCCAGGTCGCAGGCTCAGTGTAGCCGGTCGCCTCAGTCCCGCAACGATCTAAGTCCGCCCGACTTAGATCCACCGGGGCCGCGTGTGGCCGAGCTGAACGAAGCAGAGGGTCGTTTCCCCGGCAAGGGAACGGCCGCTCCGCCATTCCGTCCCTTCCCGCCAAACTCGGAATGCGGCGCGGCCGCGCCCTGCCCGCAAAACGTACCGCGAGGCTCGATTCGATGCGCCGGTTGCCGCTCTGGAGAATCGCCGGCCGTCAGTCGGCGGCCAGCAGGCGACAGCCGAGCAGCCTGGCGAGGCCCTCGGCGCCGTTTCGCATCACCCAGTCGTGGTTCCACTCGAAAACCGGGCGGGCGATCGGCGACAGCAGGTTCATCCAGGCCTTGGTGGTGTGCACGTTCCACTCGTAGACGACGGCCGTCACTGCGCCGTCACCGACGGCGTGCTCCTCGAACAGGCGCCAGCGCCCCACCCCGGCGAGCTCCCCCTTGGCCTCGCCCTCGAGCAAGTGCGGCTTCTCGACCCGCGTGGTGGTCATCTCGAAGTCGAGCGCGTAGGGGAGCTTCGAGCGCCACGTGTAGCGCCCCACCTGGCCGATGCCGATCTCGTCGCCTTCGGCCAAGACCTCGGAGGCGACCACGCCGCGCCACCACTGCGGCCAGCGCTCCGCCTCCCAGATCGCATCCCAGACCCGCTCCCGGGGCGCCTCCAGGCACCAGGTGGTGAGAAAGCTGTACTCCTTCAACCGCCGCTCGGATCATCCTAGTTGGGCGACGGGGTCTCGCCGTTGCCGAACTGTGGCCCCACCGATTCGACCACCTGCGAGAAGCGGATCACGGTCACGGTGTCCTCGTGGGTGATGTCCCGTCCGTAGATCTGGCGCAGGAAGCCGACCGTCTCGTCGAGGCGACGGAACTCGGGGTTGTCGTGCTCGATGTCGCGGGGGGAGAGGTCGCGCACGCGCTTCACCTCCACGTCGTCGATCACCGCGGTGAAGATCTTCTCGCGGGGGCTGTGCTGATACCCGATCGTGATCCAGACGATCTGGCCGCGCTGATACTTGCGCGACTTGTCGCCGAGCCGGATCGTGGCCGTCTTCCGTCCGCGTTTGAGCTGGTCGACGAACGCGGGCGAGAAGAAGTTGAGCACGAAAGGGCCGCCCGTCATGCGAATCGCAGCCTAACGGGATTCGCGATGGCCCTGCTATTCGGGATAACCCTCGCTGCCGATCAGGGGCACGAAACGGCACGGGCCGATCACTGTCCGCTCGAGCCCATCGCCGGTCCTCGCGTCCACCTCCCCCTCGACCCGGCGGAACACCGTCAGCATGTCGGAGGCGTCGGTGGCGATCGGGATCACGAGGCGACCGCCCGGAGCGAGCTGCTCGATCAGGGTGGGAGGGGGCGAGGGGGCCGTGGCGTGCACGGCGATCGCCTCGTAAGGCGCGCGGTCCGGAAGCCCCGCGCTTCCGTCCCCGACCACCACCTCGACCTTGCCGCCGACGCCGATCTCCGCGAGCAGCAGGCGTGCGGCGGCCGCCAGCTCCTCGATTCGCTCCACGGTGATGACGTCGTGGGCGAGCATCGCCAGCACGGCGGCCGAGTAGCCGGAGCCCGTCCCGATCTCCAGCACCTGCTCCGAGCCCTCCAGCGCAAGCGCCTCGCAGATCGCGGCCACGATCCATGGCTGAGAGATCGTCTGGCCATGGCCGATCGACAGCGCGGAGTCTGCATAGGCGCGCCGCCGGTATCGCGCCGGGACGAAAGGCTCGCGCGGGACCGTCGTCATGGCCGCCAGCACGCGCTCGTCGCGAATCCCACGGCGGCGAAGCTGTGTCTCGACCATGTCGGCGCGCTGGGCGGCGAACTCGGCCGTGCTTGGGGTCCGCCGCATCAGAAGATGTAGGCGCGAAGCCGGCGGGGCTCGACCACCGTGACCCGGCCGCGCCCGACGCGAACCACCCCCGCGCGCTCGAGGGTGGCAAGGAAACGGCTGACGCTCTCGCGCGAGGTGCCCGCCAGTTGAGCGAGGTCGGCCTGTGTCATGCGGATCGTGACGCCGCTCCGCCCATCCGGTACCGCCTCCTCGGTGATCAGCTGAGCGAGCACGCCCGCGACGCGGCTGGGCACGGTCTGGAACGACTGCCGCGACACGCGCTCGTTGGTCTCCCGCAGCCGTCGCGTCAGCGCGGCAATCAGCTTCACCGAGATCTGCGAGTGCTCGGCCAGCAGGCGCCGGAAGTCCGCCGCTCCGAGCGCCAGCAGCTCGGCGTCGGAGAGAGTCTCGACGCTGGCCGAGCGAGCCTGGCCATCGAGCATCGCCAGCTCTCCGAAGATGTCTCCCGGCCCCAGCGTCGCGAGCGCGATCGCTCGCCCGTCCGAGTGCTCGCGGGTCACCCGCAGGTCTCCCGAGCGAACCAGGTAGCAGGCATCGCTGTGGTCCCCTTCGTGAAAGACGCGCACTCCCGCGGGGAAGGAGCGAGGAATGGCGACGCGCGAGATCCGCTCCAGCTCCGCTCGAGAGAGCTCCGAGAACAGCGACACGCGCGACAGAAGCTCGACCGGATCGCCGGCGCTCATGCTTCCTTCCGCACGAGGCGATTATCCCCTCTCAGGGGTCGGCTGTTCCCTCGCGCGCGTAGTCTGGGCTGGGTGCACGACACCGAGCTCCTGATCCTCGGCCTGTGCGTTGCGATCCCGACGTTGGGCGTCATCGCTCGGCTGCTCGGCATCCCGTACCCGATCGTGTTCGTGCTCGGGGCGATCCCGCTCGGCTACCTGCCCGGCGTCCCGGACGTCGAGCTCCACCCCGACCTGGTGCTGGTGATCTTCCTGCCGCCGCTGCTCTACGTGGCGGCCTTCATGGCCGATCTACGGACGCTGCGCGCCAGCGCCCGCGCGCTATCGCTGACCTCGATCGGATTGGTGCTGGTTACGACCTGTGCGGTCGCGGTGGTCGGCCACGAGCTCATCGACCTGCCCTGGGCGGTCGCGTTTGCGCTCGGCGCCATCGTTCTCGCCGACCGACCCGGTGGCCGCGACCGCGATCGCGCGCCAGCTCGGCGCCCCACGCCGTCTCGTGAATCTGGTCGAGGGGGAGAGCCTGCTCAACGACTCCTCGGCGTTGATCGCATACCGAGTCGGCGGTCGCCGCCGCGATCGGCGGCGGATTCTCGCTGTTCGACGCCACGGTCGATTTCGTGGCCGCGGTCGCCGGCGGGATCGCGATCGGGTTACTGGTCGGCGCCGCGATCGCCGAGGTCAGGCGGCGGCTCGACGACATTCCGGTCGAGATCACGATCTCGCTCTTCAGCGGCTTCGCGGCCTACCTGCCGGCCGAGGCGCTCGGCGTCTCGGGCGTGCTCGCGGCGGTCACCACCGGGATCTACCTGGGGTGGCTCGCCCCCCAGATCTCGACCGCCCAGATGCGGATCCAGGGGCTCGCGGTCTGGGAGCTCATCGTGTTCCTGCTCAACGCGGTCCTCTTCGTGCTCATCGGCCTCCAGCTCCCGAGCATCCTCGACGCGGTCGCGGGGATCGACGAGGCCACCCTCGCCGGCTACGCGCTCGCCACGATCGGGGTGGTCGTCGGGACTCGGTTCCTCTGGCTGTTCACCACTCCGTACCTCCTCCGGGCGCTCGACCGCCGCCCGAGCCAGGTCGAGCGCCGGGTCGGCGCCGCCCCGCGGGTGGTCGTCGGTTGGGCCGGGATGCGTGGAGCGGTCTCGCTCGCTGCAGCGCTCGCGTTGCCGCTGGAGACCGACGCGGGCGCGCCGTTCCCCGAGCGCGACCTGGTGATCTTCCTCGCCTACTGCGTCGTCCTGTTCACGGTCGTCGTCCAGGGACTCACGTTGCCCGCGTTGATCCGCCGGCTGCGCGTGGTTGACGACGGCACCGAGGAGGAGGCCGAGGAGCACGCGGCCCGCATCGCGGCCGCCGAGGCGGCGCTCGAGGCGCTCGACGGCCTCGCCGAGGAGGAGTGGACGCGCGAGGACAGCGTCGAGCGGATGCGGTCGCTGTACACGTTCCGCCGCCGTCGCTTCGCCACGATGCGCAGGCGACCTCGAAGACGAGGACGGGATCGTCGACCGCTCGCTCGCCTACCAGCGCCTGATGCACGGCGTGATCGAGGCCCAGCGGGCGGCGATCGTGCGGATGCGAAACGAAGGCGTGATCTCAGCCGACGTCATGCGCCGGGTCGAGCGTGACCTCGACTTGGAAGAGACGCGCCTCGAGATCTGAGCGCGCGGCGCTAAGCGGAGGCAACCAGCCGCCGCGGCTGGCGCGAGAAGCCGGCCGCGATCAGCGTCTCCTCCAGCCCCGAGCCGATCACCGGCTCACCGTCGAGGCGCTCGATTCCCAGCCGCGGCAGGAGCCCCTCGTGGGCGGCGCGCGCGAGCTCGCCGACCGCCTCCGCAAGCACCTCGGCATCGAGCTCGCGAAGCCGCAGGATCCCGCGCCCGCCGCGTTCGACGAACAAGAGCGGCTCGCCGTCGCGGAGCAGCACGTAGGCGCCGGGCGTACGGCTGGGCCGCCGGCCACCGGGGCGGTCGTCGCGCTTTGGCCACGGGACGCCGGCGCCGTAGGGATTCGCGGGGTCGGTGGCGGCCAGCACCAGGTAGCGGCCCTCGGCGTTCGGCAGCGAGCGAAGCCGCTCGACCGCACCCGGGAGCGCGAACTGCGCTCCACCGAGGCCCTCGACGAAGTAGCCGCGGCGGGCGGTGCCCAGCATCTCCAGGTTGGACATCTCGCCATAGAGGCTCGCGAAGCCACCCGGGATGCCCTCGGCCAGCACGGTCTCCCGCGTCACGATCCCGTAGCGCTCCAGCATCAACTCCGCCTGCGCCCGCAGTCGCGGACCAGCGGATGGGGCGTTCTCGAACAGCGGCGCCGTCAGCGACCAGCGACCCTGCACGGCCTGGCCTGCGGCGGCGCGGCGGGCTGCGAAGCGCCTACCGCGGCGCTGCTCGGCGCGCTGAATGCTGCGAAGCCGCGGTGCCCGCAGGGGCGCGAAGGCGTCGTTGGTCACCTCGCCCCCCCAGGCCAGATCCCAGAGCGCGGTGTGGAGCTCCTCGGCGGGGAGGTCGAGCTCGCTCACCAGGTCGAGCCAGAAGCAGGGCCGCCGGCCGAGCAGGTCGCGGATCGCATCATGCGTGTCCCCGGCGGGTCGCTCCAGCTTCAAATTGGCGGGCGGTGGGCCGGCCAGTCGCACGTCCTGGCGGAAGTAGAGCGCCACCTTGCCGCCGCTTCGCCCGAGCGCGCCGGCTCCGATCCAGACCAGCTCGCCGCCCGTGCAGAGCTCGTCGAGCCAGGCGGGGCTGTAGGCGCCCAGGCGCCGGGGCAGCACGTCGCGCTCCCAGACCTCGGGCGTGAGCGCGACGCCCTGGAGCGGCACCAGGGCCTCCCGCAACCGGTCGGCCCCGGCGCCCGCCGCTCGGCGGGCGTCGACGTTCTGCCAGCTCGGCAGGAAGCGAGCCAGCTCGCGCGGGTCGACTGCCTCCGCCTCGGCGCGCAGGTGGGCGAGGCTCGCGCGCCGCAGGCGCCGCAGCACCTCGGGATCGCACCACTCGCGCTCGCTGCCGCCGGGGAGCAGCTCTCCGCGGACCAGATCGCCGGCCCGCTCCAGCTCGCGCAACGCCGCCGCCGGATCGGCGCCGTAGCGACGGGCAAGCTGTCCGGTGGGGAAGGGCACGTGGGTGCGCGCATAGCGGCGAACCAGGGCGACCATCGCGTCCGGCAGCTCCGCCAGGAACGTCTCCGGGAGCCCGGCCGGTGGCGGCACGCCCAGCGCGTCGCGGTAGAGCGCCGCGTCCTCGGCCACGATCCAGCGCTCCTCGCCGGCCACGCGGACGCGCGCGGCGCGGCGCTCGCGCTCGAGCTTCTCCAGCATCGAGTCGGCCGAGTAGCCCTCCGCCACTCGTTCCTGGCATTCGGCCGGGGTCAGGTCGCCGAGCCGGCGGAGGATCTGCTGAAGGGCGTCGCGATCCTTGGCGCGGGCGAACTCCGAACGGTGCTGAAGCGAGTCCTCCACCTCCGCCAGCGCCTCCGGGTCGATCAGCTCGCGCAGCTCCTCCTGGCCGAGCAGCTCGCGCAGCAGCTCGCGGTCCAGCGACAGCGCCGCGGCCCGCCGCTCGGCATTCGGCGTGTCGCCCTCGTACATGTAGGTCGCGACGTAGTCGAACAGGAGCGAGGAGGCAAACGGAGAGGCGGTCGGCGTCTCCACCTCGACCAGGGAGATCCGGCGGCTGGAAAGGTCCCTGAGCAGCGACTCCAGGCTCGGCAGGTCGAGGACGTCGCGAAGGCATTCGCGGTAGGTCTCGAGCACGATCGGAAACCGCGGGAAGTCCTTGGCCACCTCCAGCAGGCTCTGCGCCTTCAGGCGCTGCTGCCAGAGCGGCGTGCGCTTCCCCGGATACGCGCGCGGGATCAGCAGCGCCCGGGCGGCGTTCTCGCGGAACCGCGCACCGAACAGCGCCGAGCTTCCCAGCTCGCGAACCACCAGATCCTCCACCTCGTCGGCCTCGAGCAGGACGAGCTCGGCCGGCGGCACCTCGTCGGCGTCGGGAAGGTGGATGACGATGCCGTCGTCGGACCAGATGGCGTCGGCCTCCAGCTCGTGCTCGTCGCGGATCCTGGCCGACAGAGCCAGGCCCCAGGCGGCGTGGACGCGGCCGCCCCAGGGCGAGAGCACGCACAGGCGCCAGTCGCCGATCTCGTCCCGAAAGCGCTCCACGACCACGGTCTCGTCGGAGGGGACGACGCGAGTGGCCGCCTGCTGCTCGCGCAGGTAGGCGACCAGGTTCTCGGCCGCGCGGCGGTCGAGGTCGTATTCGGCCGCCAGATCCTTGGGGTCGGCGCTCACCGCCTCGCGCGCGAAGGCGCCGATCGCCTTGCCGAGCTCCGCCGGCCGGCCGACGCCGTCGCCCTTCCAAAACGGCACCGCGCCCGGAACCCCCGGGGCGGGAGTGACGATCACGCGGTCGCGGGTGATCTCCTCGATCCGCCAGGTGGTCGCGCCGAGCAGGAAGGTCTGGCCCGGGCGCGCCTCGTAGACCATCTCCTCGTCGAGCTCTCCCACCCGGCGGCCGTCGGGCAGGTGGACGCCATAGAGGCCGCGGTCGGGAATGGTGCCGGCGTTGGTGACCGCGAGCTGCCTTGCCCCGGGCCGCCCGCGAACGATCCCGGCCGCCCGGTCCCAGACCAGCCGCGGCCGCAGCTCGGCGAAGCGGTCGGACGGATAGCGCCCGTCGAGCATGTCCAGGACGTTCTCGAGCTGCTCGCGCGAGAGCTCGGAGAAGGGCTCGGCCGCGGTGACCAGGCGCTCCACCTCGTCGACCTGCCACTCGTCGTCGGCGCACATCGAAACCAGGTGCTGCGCGAGCACGTCGAGCGGGTTGCGGGGGATCACGGTTTCCTCGATCTGCCCCTCGCGCATCAGCCGCGCCACCACGGCGCACTCGAGCAGGTCGGCGCGGAACTTCGGGAAGATGCGCCCCACGGAGACCTCGTCGAGCGTGTGGCCCGCCCGCCCGATTCGCTGCAGGCCGCGGGTCACCGACTTCGGCGACTCGACCTGGATCACCAGATCGACGGCGCCCATGTCGATCCCGAGCTCCAGCGACGAGGTGGCCACCAGGCACGGGAGCTGCCCTGACTTGAGCAGCTCCTCGACCACCTGCCGCTCCTCGTGAGCCAGCGAGCCGTGGTGGGCGCGAGCAATTTCGACCAGGCCGTCTGCCGCGGGTGGCGCGGGTGAGGGTGCCGGCCCCGAGACCCGAACGACAGGCGGAAGCTCGGGGGCGGCAGCCTCGCCCGTGACAGGACCCGCGGCAGACATCGTCGCTGTGCCCAGCCTGCTCCGTGGCGGGTAGCTCCTGCCACTCCGCCTCGTTCGCCAGCTCGTTGAGGCGCTTGGCGAGGCGCTCCGCGCCGCGCCGGTTGTTGACGAAGATGATCGTCGAGGTGTGCTCGCGGACCAGCTTCAAGAGCTCCGGATAGATCGCGGGCCAGATGGAGCGCGTGTTCGACCCCCCGTCGAAGTTCTCGTCGGGCGGGCTCAAGCCGGAGTCGCCGCCGTCGCGGCGTTTCTCGATCGAGGCATCCGGCTCGGTCATGTCCTCCACCGGGACCCGGATCTCGAGATCGAGCTTCTTGGGCTTGCCGGCGTCGGCGATCTCGCATTCGCGCCGCGGGCCGGCCAGGAAGCGAGCGATCCGCTCCAGGGGCCGCTGGGTGGCGGAGAGGCCGATCCGCTGGACCTCCGAGCCCCCGTTCGAGGTGACCAGGTGCGAGAGGCGCTCCAGGGTGAGGGCCAGGTGCGCGCCCCGCTTCGACTGCGCGACGGCGTGGATCTCGTCCACGATCACCGCCTCCGCACCCGTGAGGATCTCCCGGGCCCCCGAGGTCATGATCAGGTAGAGCGACTCCGGGGTGGTGATCAGGATGTCGGGCGGCTTGCGGCGCATCGCCTGGCGCTCCCGCTGCGGGGTGTCACCCGTCCGCAGGCCAACTGAAATGTCGGTCTCGATCCCCTTCAGGGGGGCGCGCAGGTTGCGCTCGATGTCATAGGAGAGGGCCTTGAGCGGCGACACGTAGACGATCCGCACGCCAGAGCCAAGGCCCGGCGCCTGCTCGGCTTTGCCTTCGGAAGCGGCGGGGTCGGATTTGGCCCGGCGAGATAGCCGGTCGATCCCCCACAGGAAGGCAGCGAGTGTCTTACCCGACCCGGTGGGCGCGCAGATCAGGGTGTTGGCTCCGGCGGCGATCAGCGGCCACCCCATCGCCTGGGCAGGGGTCGGTTCCGCGAACGACGCCTCGAACCAGCGCCTGACGGGGTCGCTGAACGCGTCCAGCGGGTTGGATTTGGCAGTCTCAGATCGCACAGGGCTCAACCCTCCGATCTTACGCCTCGCCCGGACGCGACCCCCCCGGGATCGACCAGGGGTGTCGACCGTTCACGCCCCCCTGACGTTCGCGCCTACTGCCTCAGCCCAGTGGCTTCGAGCGCTCCTTCCCGAGACGGAAACCCTTCGGGGTGTGGCTAGGCGTCGTGCTGGCGGGCGAGCTCGGCCGCCTGGGGCCTGCCTTGGAGTCCCGCCTCCTGAAAGATGGCGGGGAGCTCGGGATCGGACAAGAGTTTGTTGTAGCCCTCCTCGTCCCAGTCGAAAACCACCCAAACCCGGTCGTCCTCATTGGGATCGCGAAAGACGCGCGAACCCTTGGACCCATACTGCTTTCGCTTCTCAGCGCCCTTGGTGGAAAAGGTATTCCAGAAGCGGTCGAAATCCTCGATCTTCACCGTGGACAGGATCAACTCTCTCTCCTCCTTCGTTGGACGATCGTCGCGCTCGTGCGACGTTGCCCAGTATCTCTTGTGCGGGCGAAGCTCGCTTCCACGTCGCCGCGCTCCCGGGCCCACCACAAGCGACGGACAAGCTCCACATTCTCCTGCGACATCGCCTACTCCGAAAGACCGACAGCTTTCATGGCGTCGGCTCTCTCCCAGTAGCTCCGCAGGCGAACGGCCTTGCCGTTGCGAATCGTCCAGAGGTGGGCGGTCGGCTGCGTTATGACCTCGGCACCGCTTCCCCTCCCGCGCCCTCCTTCACGCGAGAAGACGAGTACCTGATCGCCCCCGGCGTCGATGAACTCCTCCGGCGTCATTCGGTAGTCCTCTAACGCCTCGAACAAGGTGGAGATGTACTCGCGTACCCCCTCGTGTCCGAAACGAGATTCCGCGAGGTCGGGGAACTCGCGCGGACCCCGCCAGTCAATCGCGGGATCGAGCCACTCGAAGTAAGCCTCAAAGTTCCCTCTCTCAAAGGCGCCGCTGGCGAAGCCTTCCACCATGGCTCCGTAGTTGCGCCGGACCAGCTCCACGTTCTCCTGCGACATCGCTAGTCGATCGCGGCCAGTTACGGACGCGCCAGAGCCAGGCGCGGCCGACTACCAGGGCAGCGAGTCCGCGATCTCGGCGAGCCGGGGCGCTTGTTTGTCGCGGTCGGAGAGCACCGGGTCGGCGATCGGCCATTCGACGCCCACGTCGGGGTCGTCCCAGGCGATTCCGGCCTCCGTGGCCGGGTCGTAATGGCTGGACAGCTTGTAGGCGACGTCGGCTCGCTCGCTGAGCACGCAGAACCCGTGCCCGAAGCCCGCCGGCACGAACAGCTGGCGGTGGCGCTCGTCGTCCAGCTCGTGGCCCTCCCACCGCCGGTAGTTCGGCGAGTCTCGCCGCAGGTCCACGGCCACGTCCCAGATCGTGCCCCGCAGGCAGCGAACGAGCTTCGCCTGGCCGGGCTTGGTCTGAAAGTGGAGGCCGCGCAGGATGCCGTGCCCGGAGCGCGAGTGGTTCTCCTGGACGAACTCAACCCCGACTCCGAGCTCGCGCCAGTCGTCGTCGCGGAAGGTCTCGACCAGGAAGCCGCGTTCGTCGCCGTGGACCTCGGGCTCGATCAGGACGACGCCATCGAGCTGCGTCTCGAGCCGGCGAGCCATCAGCCGAGCGCTCGGCCGTAGTGGCGCTCGTAGTAGTCGCGGTACTCCCCGGAGCGCACGGGGCCCCACCACCATTCGTTGTCGCGGTACCAGTCGACGGTCTGGCGCAGGCCGTCACCGAAGGCGGCGCGTGGCTCCCAGCCGAGGGCCCGAACCTTGTCGGACGACAGCGAGTAGCGACGGTCGTGGCCGGGGCGGTCGGTGACGTGCTCGATCAGCGACTCGTCCCGCCCCGTGAGCTCGAGGATCATCTTCACCGTCTCGATGTTCGGCAGCTCGTCCGGCCCACCGACGTTGTAGGCCTCGCCGGCCTCGCCGCGCTCCAACACCAGGTCGATCGCGGCGCAGAAGTCCTCGACGTAGATCCAGTTGCGGACCTGCATTCCGTCGCCGTAAACGGGCAACGGGTCGCCCGCGAGGGCGTTGAGGATGCAGAGCGGGATCAGCTTCTCCGGGTGCTGGCGGGGGCCGTAGTTGTTCGATCCGCGCACGATCAGGGCGTCGGTCCCGTAGGTGTGGCGGTAGGCGCCGACGATCAGGTCACCGCCCGCCTTCGAGGCCGAGTACGGCGAGGAGGGCTCAAGCGGCGAGTCCTCCCGGAAGGAGCCGGACTCGATTGAGCCGTAGACCTCGTCGGTCGAGACCTGGAGGTGGCGGATGCCGGCCTGGCGCGCGGCCTCGAGCATCACGAAGGCGCCGAATACGTCGGTCTGGATGAAGTCCCCCGGGGAGTGGATCGAGCGGTCGACGTGGGACTCGGCGGCGAAGTTGACCGTCGCGTCGCATCCCTCGATGGCGGCGCCGGCCACGTCGGGGTCGGATATGTCGCCCTCGACCAGCTCGACCCGGTCCGGCTCGAGACCGTCAAGGTTCTCGCGCCGGCCCGCGTAGGTGAGCTTGTCGAGCACGCGAACGGAGTCGCCGGGGTGAGCGGCGAGGCGCAGACGCACGTAGGCCGAGCCGATGAACCCGGCGCCGCCCGCGACCAGGATCCTCACGCGGCAGCCTCGAGCGCTCGCGCCGCGAGGTAGTCGGTCAGGCCCTTCTTCCAGGGAGGGAGCGCGATCGCGTCGGGGCGCTCACTGCCGAGCGCCGAGTAGGGGGGCCGGGGAGCTTTGCGGGCCAGCATTTCGGTGGTCGCGGACATCACCCGGCACTCGACCCCGGCCTGGTCGAAGATCTCTTGGGCGAACTCGTACCACGAGCACCGCCCGCCCCCGGCAAGGTGGTGGATCCCGAACTCCTCGCCCTCTATCAGCACCGCGATGGCTTCGCCGAGGTGCCGCGTGTAGGTCGGGCAGCCGACCTGGTCCGTGACCACCATCACCTCGCTCTGCTCGCGACCGAGCCGCAGCATCGTCTCCACGAAGTTCTTTCCGGCAAGCCCAAACAGCCAGGAGGAGCGGGCGATGAAGTGGCGAGGGTTGGAAACCGCAACCGAGGTCTCCCCAGCCAGCTTCGAGCGGCCGTAGGCCGACAGCGGGGAGGGAAAGTCGGATTCGACGTATGGCTCGCGCGCGGATCCGTCGAAGACGTAATCGCTCGACGGATACACCACCTTGGCGCCAATGCTCGCGGCGGCGGCAGCCAGCAGAGCGGCGCCTTCGTCGTTGACCCGCATCGCCCCGGCCTCGTCGTCCTCGGCGCCGTCGACGTCGGTGAAGGCAGCGCAGTTGACGACCGCGTCGGGCTCGTACCGCGTCATGGCCTCCTCCAGGGCGGGCGGACTGGTGATGTCGAGGGCGGCGTGGGCAAGCGCCACCACCTCGTGATCGCGGGCGTGGCAGGCGGCCGTCACGTCCCGCCCGAGCATCCCCATCGCGCCGGTGACCAAGACCCTCATGGGATCTTGATCTCCGCGTTGTCGCCCACGATCATCCGCAGGGTCTTGGGAAGCCCGTCACCTCGCGAAAGCACGACGTTGCGCCCCAGGAGGCTTGCCTCCATGCGCGAGCCGAGGTCCGAGACGCTCGAGCCCGCGAGCAGGATCGAGTGCTCGACCTCGGCTCGCGTCACGTTGACGCCTGCATCGATCGACGTGTACGGGCCAATGTAGGCGTCCGTGACCCGAGCGTCGGTGCCGATGATCGCCGGCCCGCGCACCACCGCCCGCTCGAGCCTGGCGCCGGCTTCGACGACCACCCGCCCCTCCACCTTGGAGTCCACCAGCTCGCCCTCGATCCGGCGTTCGATGTCCTCGAGCACCAGTCGATTCGCGTCCAGCATGTCGTCGAGCTGCCCGGTGTCCTTCCACCAACCGGTGACCGTGCGGCTCTCCACCTGCTTGCCACCGTCGATCAGCCGCTGGATCGCGTCCGTGATCTCGAGCTCCCCGCGCCCCGAAGGCTCGATCGCCCGCGCAGCCTCGAAGATCGGCGGGCCGAACAGATAGACGCCCACGAGGGCGAAGTCGCTCGGTGGGCGCTCGGGCTTCTCGACCAGCCGAACCACGCGCTCGCCGTCCAGCTCGGCAACCCCGAAGTTGCCCGGGTCCGGGACCCTGGTGAGCAGGATCAGCGCGTCGGGCTGGTGGGCCCGAAAGGCGTCGACGAGCCCGGTGATCCCGTCGCGCAGCAGGTTGTCACCCAGGTACATCACGAACGACCCGTCCTGGAGGAACTCCTCGGCGGTGAGCACCGCGTGGGCCAGCCCCAGCGGCTCCGGCTGGCGGATGTAGGTGATCGAGGCGCCGAAGGCGGAGCCGTCGCCCGCCGCGTCCGCGATCTCGTCCCCCGTCTCAGGAGCGATCACTATCCCGATCTCGGTGATCCCCGCCTCGACCAGCGCCTCGATGCCGTAGAAGAGCACCGGCTTGTTGGCCACCGGCACGAGCTGCTTCGCCGAGGTGTGGGTGATCGGGCGCAGGCGCGTGCCGGCGCCCCCCGAGAGAATCAGGCCCTTGAGGCTGTCCATGTCGCGGCAAGCATAGGGACGGGGCCTCCTGGCGCGCTAGTAGGTGCCGCCCAGCTTGCGGTGATCCCAGCTCGCGATTCGCAGCGGGTCGAAGCGGACCGCAACCCGCTTACGGGCCTGGGCCTTCAGCGCCTCGGCCGCGTCGTCGGAGAGCGAGGCCCCGCCGCTGTAGCGAAGCGTCAGCTCCCTGCCCACCTCGAAGACGAGCTCGAGGTCGCGATGGACCTCGGCCTCCGCCTCGATCTGGACCCCGCGCAGCTCGCCGTACTCGTGCCCCGTCTCCACCAGAAGCGTGGCGCGCGGATCGCGCTCCAGGTTCTTGACCTTCTGCGACTTCGCGTACGTGTAGATCCAGATCTCGCTGCCGCGCAAGACGTACCAGAGCGGCATCGAATGCGGCCAGCCGCGAGTGCCGATCGACGAGACGACCACGACGCGCTGCGACTCGAGCAGCTCGCGCTGCTCCTCCTCCGAGAGCTTGATCTGACCCCGGCGGCTCACCGCGACTCGCGCTCGGGCTCGAGCGCCAATACGCGCCACGGCCCTTCGCCGGCCATCGGCTGAGTCCGGCCCTCGGAGCCAGTCGGCTTGAAGGTCGTCGTAGTGCGCGCTCGCGGGTGGCCCGACTGGCCGGTGAAGCCCTGCCAGCGGGAGCGCTCCGGGCGCACCGGATCGGCGACCATCCGCCAGCAGGGTGCCCAGATCGCCGTGAACGGGTCGTTCGGATCCCAGCCCACCTGGGCGACGGTCTCCTGGCCGCCCGCCGACCTCGAGCCGGCGGTTGAAGATCCAACCGAACAGGGGATTCGCCTCGCCGAGGGCGTGCGGAAAGAGGAGCGGGTGGACTCTGCCCCAGCGCCAGGCTTCCTGCTCCTGATCCCAGCCTGCCCTCCAGGTCGTCGAGGGCGCCGCGGAGCGCATCGAGGGCCAGCTCGCCCCAGGGGCGGCCGACCAGGTCCTCGTCGCCCTCTTCCCAGAGGAGAGCAGGTGCGACTGCCAGCGCCAGGGCGAGGTGACATGAGCGACGAATCCGTTGTCGGCGCGGTCGAGCCAGCGCTCCGCCAGGTCGTGGTCGCCGATCGCCGCTCGGGCGACCTCGCGCGCCAGCCGCAGCGTGAACGCCTGGTAGATGGTGGCCGCGATCGACTCCGGGCCCATCCGCCCGTCCCAGGAGCGCAGCCGCTCGATCGCCGCCAGCTCCCGCTGGTCACGCGGCCGCAGCCGAGCCAGCCGGTGGGCGGTCTCGAGCCCCGGAAGCGAGAGCATGTCCGTCTGCATCGCCGCGAAGCTCTCCAGATCGTGCTCCGGCGTGGCGGCGATCAGCTGCTCGATGCGGCCCGCCCGGTAGCCGTCCAGGTAGTCGCTGGTGATGTGGTGCGGGTAGTCCTCGGGCGCGATCCGGTTGTTGGCCGTGACCACGAAGCCCTTCGTCCGGGTCGGTCAGCTCCGGCAGCTCCTCGTACGGGACCCAGCCATCCCATTCGTGCTCGCCCGTCCAGCCGGGCTTCGGGAGATCGGGGCAGTCGCCTCGGCGGACGGGAAGGCGGCCGACCGTCTTGTAGCCGATCGAGCCGTGGCGGTCGGCCCAGACCAGGTTCGACACCGGGTGCGCGTGCTCGCCGAGCGCGTCCAGCAGGCCGGCACCGCTGGTGATGTCGAGCATTCCGAGACTGGCCGCGCTGACGCCGGCGAAGTCGAGCGCCATGAAGCGCAGCGCCAGCGGCTCCGCGTCGTCGGCGCGGAGCGCCTCGTTGACGATCGGGCCGTGGTGGGTCTCGCGGACCACCAGTCGCTCGGGCTCCGCGCGCCGCTTGACCGACGATCTCCTCCTCGATCAGCACCAGGGGCCGCGACCCTCCCTCGAACTCATAGGTGTCGCCGTCGATCCGCTCGATGAACAGGTCCATGACGTCGGCCATCACGTTGGTGAACGACCACGCAAGGTCGTTGTTCTGGCCCATGAACACACCGGGGAGCCCAGGAAGCGACGCCCCGCGGCAGAAGCGATCCTCGAGATAGAGCCCCACCTGGTAGGTGATTCCCGGCATGCTCGGCGGCAGGTGCGGGTCGCCCGCCAGCAGCGGGGCACGCCGGTCGCCGAGCGCGCTCCGGTGACGGCCCAGTTGTTCGATCCGCCGGCCTCGACCGCGAGGCCGATCGAGTCTCGAACGCGGGCGATCTGCTCGGCCAGGCCCAGGCCGTCGCCCGTCCACGCCTCGCCGGGGGTCAGTATCGCGGGGTTGCCGCGCGGATAGCCGGGGTCCAGCCGCGCCGCCAGCTTGGCGCCCAGCTCGCGGGCCATCTCGGCTCGCAGGAGCTCCCGCTCCCAGTTGGTCGAGAGGCCAAACGAGAGCAGCTTGGCGAGCAGGAGCGAATCGGCCGGCACAAACGCCTCGAAGGCGATCCGCAGAAGCTGGAACTCGGCCGGCAGAGGGCGGTCCGCCGCGGCCGCGTTCACCCCGGCGCAGTACGCGTCGAGCGCCGGTCCGCAGCTCCGGCTGGAGCGCGGCGGCCTCGCGCTCGGCGGCGCGCCGAAGCCCCAGGGTCCGCATGAAGCGATCAGTCTGGAGGCCCGCGCGGCCGGCGATCTCCGCCAGCCGACCGGAGCCGATCCTACGGTAGAGGTCGAGCTGCCAGAGGCGATCCTGTCCGTGGCAAAAGCCCTCCGCGTACCAGAGGTCGTGCCTGGTCTGCGCGCGGATGTGGGGAACCCCCCAGCGGTCGCGCCCAATCTCGACCTCCTGCTCAAGCCCCTTCAGCCGCAGGCTTCCCTTGACCCTAGGCAGGGGCCTACGAAAGAGCTGGTGCCAGAGCCCCGCAGCGATCGTCCCCGCAAGCGCGGTGAACGCCACGCCCGCCAAGCCGAACCGCTTTGCCAATCCGCCGCCGCTCACCGCAGCCAACTCTAGGCATTCGGCGGCTCGTGACGCCCGCTCGCGAGCGCAGCCCTCAGTCGCCGAGCCCCTGCGGCAGCCGCCCCTCCGCATCCAGCTTCTCGAGGTGGGCCTGCATGACCATCGCGGCCGCGGGCCGCAGCTCCTTCGGCACGTCGTCCCAGACCCGGTCCAGCAAGCGCGCCCGCGATCGCTCTCCATTCTCCAGCTCGGCCAGCAGCCTGCGCTCGCGCATCAGACGGTGCTCGAGGTACTCGTCGATCATGGCAGCCGGGTCCTCGATCAAGGGACCGTGGCCGGGGTAGAGCAGCTCGAGCTCGCGCGCGCGCAGGCGCTTCAGCGAGTCGAGGTAGGCGGCCAGCGAGCCGCCGTCAGGCGGGACGAAGGTCGAGCCGTGCCCAAGCACGAGATCGCCGCAGAAGCCGACCCTCCCCAGCAGGAGGCAGACGTGGTCGGTCGCGTGCCCCGGGGTGGGCAGGACCTCGAACGGGCCCACACGTCCTGGGTCCACCGCGACCGTGAGGCCGGCCGCGCCGGGCTCGCCGGAGGTCTCGTCGCCCGCTCCGACCTCGCCGAACAGCAAGGGGGCGCCCAGAATCGGCACTGCGGCGGAGTGGTCGGCGTGCGAGTGGGTGAGCAGGACGCCGGCGATGCCGCCGCGCTCCTCGGCGGCCGCGCGCACCGCCTCGACATGCGCCTCGTCGGCGGGCCCGGGGTCGATCACGTAGGCGGGCTCGGAGCCGACCACATAGGTGTTCGTGCCCTCAAGCGTCATCGGGCCCGGATTCGGGGCGACGATCCTGACGATCTCCGGGTGGCCCGCCTGGGAGTCGATGGGCCCGAATATATTCGCCGCCCGTGAGCGATCGCTGGGCGACATTCGACTGCTACGGAACCCTGATCGATTGGGAAGGCGGCCTGCGCGGGGCCTACGGCTTGCTGTGGCCCGAGGCCAACCCGGAGCGACTGCTTGGCCTTCACCACCTCGTCGAGCCCCGCGTGCAGGAGCACGGCGAGCTCAGCTACCGCGAGGTTCTCGCTCGATGCCTGGCCGCAGTGTCGGCCATTGAGCGTCTCGCGGTGCCCGACGGTCGCCATGACGCCCTGGCCGAATCGCTTCCGTCCTGGCCACCGTTTCCGGAGGTCCCCGCGGCCCTCGAGGAACTGCGAACGCGCGGCTGGCGGCTCGCGATCCTCTCGAACACCGACCCGGATCTGCTCGCTGCGACGGTGGCGGCGATCGGCGAGCCCTTCGACGCTCTGATCACCGCCGAGGAGGCCGGTTCGTACAAACCCGCGCCCGGACACTGGGAGCGCTTCTTCGCCGACAGCGGCGCCCCTCGCGACCGCCACGTGCACGTTGCCGCGAGTCTGTTCCATGACATCGAGCCGGCGGCGCGCATGGGGCTCAGGGCGGTGTGGATCAACCGCCTCGGCGAGTCGAGCGACCTCCCCCGGACGGCCGAGCTGCCCGATCTGGGCGAGCTGCCGCGCATTCTCGAGATGAACGTCCCTCAGTACCCCCTATAGGCCACATTCCGGGACGTTCGACGGGGGCGCGGGCTACTTGCCGCTTACCGCTGCGAGCACGGCCTGACGCGCGTCGGGCGGCTCGAGCACCACCAGGTCCCCTACACCCTTGAGGATCTCCCGCACGAGCCAGTCGGCGGACCCGTACGGCAGCTCGACCACCACGGCTTTGTCTGCGAGCTCCTCGACCACGGTGCGCTCCTCGCGCAGCCAGCGCGCTCGCTCCGGCGAGACCCAGACGCGAGCCACTCCGGCGCTCCCGACCTCGCCGTGCACCAACCACTCCTGCTCCGCAAGCCGCTCATCGGTGCCCTCGCGCGGCTCGAAGGAGCGCCTGGTGAGCCGGGCCTCCTTCATCCGATCGAGGCGGAAGTGCCGGGTGTCTGACTTGCCGAGGTCATAGCAACCCAGATACCAGCCCTCCGGGCCGCTGACCAGCTGGTACGGCTCGACCTCGCGCGTGACGAACTCGTCCTCGTTCTCCTTGTAGTAGTGGAGCTCGAGGATCCGGCGCCGCTCGATCGCGTCGTTGACGGTGCGAACGACCTTGGAGTCGTCCCGCCCGGGCGCGATCTCGAGGCCCTCCTGCGACGGGTCGTGACCGAGCGCTTCGACGATCTTCTGA
This sequence comes from uncultured Actinomycetes bacterium, assembly GCA_963743455.1. Classification (GTDB taxonomy): domain Bacteria; phylum Actinomycetota; class Thermoleophilia; order Solirubrobacterales; family 70-9; genus AC-56. The sequence continues at coordinate 140,807 of CAVUPJ010000003.1, forward strand.
CGCGCGGTGGACAGGCCGGATTGCGGCAGGTGATCGCCGAACAGGTCGATCGCCGCGACCAGCGCCTTGGCCTCCAGCGGCAAGAGGCGGGCAGGGCGCGCGAAGTTGTCGCCGTAGGTGTCGGCGTCTACCTCGATCTCGTCCCCGTCGATCTCGGCGTAGAGCACGTAGGTGCCGCCGCCGAAGTTGACGACATTGAGCACGTCGATGTCCTCGTGCAGCTCAACCAGGCTGACATTCAGCTCATCCCGAACCGTGCCCACGGACAGCCGGGTCTCTTGACGGGCTGCGCCGATCAGCAGGCCGGCGAGCGTCACCAGCCGGGCGAATCGCTCTGGGCGAATGACCGACTCTGAGCGCCCGTTTGTGGAGCGCGGCCTTCCGTTCGCCTGGGCCATCGGCCGCGCGACCGTCTTCGCAAGCTCGAAGTCGCCGCTGTGCCGCTTTCGAAGCAGCTCGAGCCTCTCAGCCGCCTCCCGGGCCAGGTCCGTCGGCTCGAGCAGCTTCGCGTTCTCCCGCCAGCCGAGCACCCACGAGATCAGCTGGCGAGGCGAGGCGTAGTCCGTCTCATAGATCGCGCCGCGGCCGCGCATGCCGTCTTGCTTGGTCGCCTTGCGCAGGTCGCCGTAGCCGCCGAAGTCACGCTCGACCAGCCAGGCGATCCGTTCGCGCAGGAACACCCGTCCCGTGCCGTCGATCTCCCCCATCTGCCAGTCGGCACGCGACGCGTAGTCGCGCCGATCGAAGTCCTCGGGCGGGGCGAAGTCGTGCTCGGCCTTGGTCGCGTAGGAGACCTTGGCGCGAATCCGCGAGAGCCGGAAGACCCGCACCTGTTCGCGCTCGTGCGAATGGCCGATCAAATAGAACTGGCCGTTGCGGAAGACGAGGTGGTAGGGATCCACCTTGCGGTCGGAGACCTGGTCGCGCTGCATCGAGTAGTAGCTGAACTCGATCGTCTTGCGGCGAGAGATCGCGGTTTCGATCTTCGCCAGGCGCTGCGAGAGCTCGCGACCCCCTCCCGACGGGGCGAGCTTGACGTCGATCGAGGTGGTGTCGCTCTCGTCGAGCGGGCTCGGACGCCCCCAGGAGACCTGCTGGAGAGCAAGCCGGAGCGGCTCGGCGTAGGCGAACTCGCCATCGAGCAGCCCGAGCGCCGTGCGCAGCGCCGCCAATTCGCCATCCGTGAACTCGATCGGCGGGAGGTAGTAGTTCTCCGGCGGCAGGGCGTAGAGCTCCGCCTCGAAGAAGCCCTCGGCCGGCTTTTCGACCTGGAGTGAGATTCCGAGGCTGTCGAGCTCAGCGCGGTCGGCATAGAAGCGCCGAGCGAAGGCGTCGTCGTTCATCGAGCTGTAGCCCTCGACCTCGCGTTTGATCTCGAGCGCCGAAACCGGCCGCCCGTTGGCCATCAGAAACGAGATCAGGGAGAGCTGGCGGATGAGCTTCTCGGTGTCCTTCGCCACGACGGGGAGAATAGAGGCGTGCTCCCGGTCGCCACGCCAGCCGCGAACGCGCTTGTGCGCAATTTGCGGAGCTACGCTAGACGGTCACCTGGCGCTTGAGCCGTTCCCGGATGACCTCGGGGAAACCGGGGACGTGATCAAGCTGCTCGATCGACTCATAGCCGCCGAACCGCTTGCGGTAGGCCAATACGCGGTGGCTCTGGGTGGTCGAGAGCTTCAGCGAGCGCAACTCGGCGAGGCTTGCCTGGTTCAGGTTGAGCTTGCGAGGGCGTGCCCCCCTGCCGTCCCGCCCGGACGCGCCGGCGCGCCCGGAGGCCGCGCGCCCGAGCGCACCTCGGCGGAGTGCGGCGCGGGGTTCGCCGCGCCGCGCCGCGCGCCGGGGCGATGGGTGTCGGGAACGATGCCTGCCGGACGCCCAGCTCGGCAGCGCGAACCCGGCCGCCTTGAGCTGGCTCGCCATCCCAGCCGTGATCGCAGCGAAGCGCTCTGCCGCCCGGTCCTCCGCCCTTCTTTGGGTGGTGACGGACAGCCACCTTCGGGAGCCCTTCAGCTTCAGGTCGAACACGTTGAGATCCGCCTGGAACTGGAGCAGGAAGGCCGGACCCCATGGCCTCGCCCAATCGGCGATCCCATACTCGCTGTCGCTGGCACCCGGGGAGGGCGTGGTGCCGGGCGAGGGCTGAATGAGGTAATCGCGCTGAAGACGGGTCACCATCTTCACCAGGCACAAATCCTCGTAGCGCCAGCGCACCCGAACTCGGCGCCGCAGCTGGGCCCCCAGGGACTCGCGGTGCGCTTCGAGGAGCAGGAAGACTCGCCTCCTGGCAACCACGCCACTGGCCTCGACCCCGGGGCCCTCCGCCCCGTTGGTATCACCGAGCTTCGCTGGCTGCGAGTCGGTGAGCTTGTTGTCCCGCGCAACGGAGTCCACGATCCGAGTTCGGACCTCCTTAGTCCACCTGGCTGGGCCGGCGACAGCGTTCAAGAGCCGGCTGCAGTCAGTCTATGAACCGGATTCCGGCAATTCAAGCCACAACCGGTGGCCCTCCCGCAATGGGGTAATGGGGATCGAAGAGGTCTAGACGTGGACAGCCCGGGCCGGCTACGCGGCTCGGTACCGGAAGTAGGCGGCCGAGTCGATTCCGCGGTCGAACCGCGACCAGGCTTCACCGTCGGGCAGCGCGCGCTCGATCCGATCGAAGCTGCCGAGCCGGCCGCCGAGATTGTCGATTGCGTGCACCAGGGTGGCCTCGCGGGTGGCGGGGGTGACTGGCGAGCCGTTCTCCAGCGTCCCGTGGTGAGAGAGGACAATGTGGAAGATCGCCTGAGCGAGCTCCGGATCGAAGCCGTCGATCCGCTCGATCTCGCGACGGACCAGGTAGTAGCCGAGCGGGATCTCGCCTTGGAGGCGGCCGGCGTCGGTGAGGTCGATTCCCAGCGGATCGTCGTTGTAGGCCATGGTCTTGCCGATGTCGTGGAGCAACGCCCCGGTGACCGCGATGTCCCGGTCGACTCCGGAGAACGCGGATCCGCAGGCGCTCACCGCCTGAGCGACCGAGACGGTGTGGTCAAGCAGTCCGTGGCGATACGCCTGGTGGTAGTACTTGGCGGCCGGCGCCTCCCGGAACCTGTCCCAGACGGGGGAGCCCTGGGCGAAGAAGCGGTCGAGCAGCTCTCGAAGCTGGGGGGTCTGGACGGTCTCCAGAAGCTGGCGCAGATCGGCCTCCAGCCGCTCCACCGGGACGCTCGGGCCGTCGGCGAGGTCGGAGCCCTCGAACTCGTCGGGCAGGGCCGCACGGATCGCCTCGACGGTGATCTTCGGCCCGTACTGCGGATGCACTCCGAAACGGCCTGTGATGTGAACTGCGGAACCCGGAGCAGCGATGTCGAACGACTCCTCGACGCCTTCCCAGACCACGGCCTCGACGCTCCCCGAGCGGTCGCAGATGGCCAGCCTGAGCCACTGTCCGCCGTTTCGCCGCTGACGAAGCTCGCGCTCCCGGACACCGAACACCGCCTCCACGGCCTGCCCGTCGACGAGGTCGCGCACCCAGGTGCGCTCCGCGCCGTCGGTGGGGCCGTCACCGTTGGTGGAGCCCTCGCTCGAGGATCGGCTGTTCGTTCAATGAAGCCTGGTTATCCATCGCTTGATCACAGTAGACAGGGGTGCGGACGGGCCAACTCTCCCCCGTTGGAGCGTCGTCAGGTCGGTTCTCGACCTGACGCGCTACGCCTGCTTGGGCTGGTTGCGCGGCTCGATTGCGAGCGTGTGCTCCTCCGGGACACCGCTCTCCAGCTCGCGGGCGCGCTCCAGCTCGGCGTTGAACGCGGCGCCCAGCAGCACGGCGAGGTTCGAGATCCACAGCCAGACGAGGAACACGATCACTCCGGCGAGGCTGCCGTAGGTCTTGTTGTAGGAGCCGAAGTTGGCGACGTAGAGCGCAAACCCCGCCGAGGCGACGATCCAGAGCGAGACCCCGAGGAGGCCGCCGGGGGTGATCCAGCGAAACCCGGGCTGGCGGACGTTGGGAGCCACGTAGTAGAGGACCCCGAGCATCGTGAGCACGATCAGGATGATCACCGGCCACTTCGCGAGGTCCCAGACCGTCAGCACGGTGCCCTCGAGCGCGAAGAGCTCTCCGACCCGCTCGGCCAGCGGCCCGGTGACCACGACGGCGATCGCGCTCACGGCGACCAGGAGGATCAAGAGCAGCGACATCGCAAGTTGCAAGGGACGAAGCTTCCAGAACGGCCGGCCTTCCTCGACCTCGTAGATGACGTTGGAGGCGCGCGAGAAGGCGCCGATGTAGCCCGAGGCCGACCACAGAGCGGCCGCCAGGCCGAGGATCAGCGCGATCCCGGCCGTCCCCTGACTCGAACTGATCTCCTCGATCGCCCCGCTGACGATGTCGGTACCCGGGCCCGGGCCAAGCTCATCCAGGTTGTCGAGCACCGACTGCGTGGCCGAGTCGCCCGCCAGGCCGAGAATCGAGACCAAGACGACCAGGGCGGGGAAGATCGACAGCACGGCGTAGTAGGTCGAGGCCGCGGCCCAATCCGTGAGGTTGTTCTTACGGAACGTGCCGACGGTGCGCTTGAGGACGCCTCCCCACGCCCCCAGGCGCACATCGGTCGGCTTGCGCGGCGTCTCCGTCATCGCTCACGGGATCGGCTTCCCGATCGGTCGGTGGTCAAACGCGCGTGGGTGGTATCCCTTTGGCCAGTGTCGCAGGCGAACGTGGAAGCAGCAGAGCGAATCTACGCCGCCCGCCTCCGGGGAGACGTCGACGCCTTGCTGGCGGAGCTGGATCCGGAGATCGAGTGGCGTCCGCACCTGGCGACGCTCGGCGGCCGGTCCATTCGGGGCCGCGCCGAAGTGCGTGAGTACCTCGCCTCGCTCGAGGAGGAGTGGGAAGACTTCCGTCAAGAGGTCGAGCAGCTGTTCGACGCCGGCGACGAGGTCGTCGTCTTCCTCAACACCTACAGCCGCGGGCGCGGCAGCGGCATCGAGCTGCAGCCTCGGGTGGCGCACGTTCTGCGCTTCAGGAACGGAAAGTGCGTCAAGAGCGTCACGTATCTCGACCGCGACGAAGCCCTCAGGGCGGCCGGGCTGGCCTAGCCGCCGCCGCGGATATCCGGGACGACCCCCTCGGCGACGAGCTCGATCTGGCGAGCCTCGTCTCCGACCGGCCAGAGGTACACCCGCTGGCAACCGGCCTCGGCGTAGCGCGATAGCAGCTCGGCACAGTGCACCGCTGAGCCGACGCAGACCTGCGCTCGCAGCTCTTCCGCGTCTCGACCCAATAGTGGAGCGAGGACCTTGGTCAGAACCCGATCCGCCTCCGAGTGACTTTCGGTGACCCAGGTCCACATCGTCGATAGCGCGTTCGGGAAGCGCTCCGGGCTCTTCCCCCGCGCGTTGAGCTCATCGGCCAGAAGTGCCCGCGCGGCGGCGAAGCGCTCGGGCGTGGTGTTGTACGCGGAAGCCAGCCACCCATCAGCCAGCCGGGCGACTCGGCGCAGACCGGCCACCGAGCCCCAGCTTCCGATCCACAACGGAATCCCAGCGGATTGGCGCGGGCGCGGTATCAGATCCTCGTCCGGCAGCCGGTAATAGCGAGGCGTGGGTCGTGGTGAGTCTCCCCCGACGAGCCCCCGAAGAATCGCCACGGCTTCCTCGAATCGCTTCCACCTCTCGTCGAAAGGAATGTCCAGCGCGTCGTAGTCCTTCTTCGAGGACCCCGGCCCAAGCCCGGCCACGAGCCGCCCTTCGGTGAGCACGTCGAGCCCCGCGAGCATCTTCGCCACTGCCACCGGGCCGCGCAGGACGACAAGGGAGATCGTCGTCGCTACGGTCATCTCTCCGGCGCGCCCCGCCACCGCCGCGAGAGCCGTCGGCCCGTCGAGCCAGGGCGCGGAGTAGACGAAGTGATCGTTCGCGGAAACCGCCGCGAAGTCGCAGGCTCGAGCCGCGTCCACGGTCGAGCGCAGCCGCGCGAGCGACTGCCCCTCCTCCCCGAACTCGATCAGGGGCAGGTGGACGCCTAGGTCCATGTTGTGTCGTCGATCCGGCCGCTCAACTCGTCTGACCCTAGACGTGCGTCGAATCGTCGGCGAGCGCCCGCCACTCCCGCTCGATGTCTCGGATCATCTGCGGGTACACCAACAGATGTCGAAAGGGCCTGATCGCGGCCATGTAGGCGTTCCCGAACAGACCATTCGGCTTCACCAGGACGGCCATCTGGCCGCGGTAGCCGCCGGTGCCGTCGGGGACCCAGCCCAGGTGCACGACCCCGTGCATGGTCCGGTTGGCGATCTCCGCGGCCCACTCGTCGTCGAGCAGGTACAGCGGGGTGAAGGGGAGCGCAGGCTCCGGGCCGGACGGGGCATCGCGCAGATCCGCCGGCATCCGATCGCGGAGAGTCGGCACCCTGGAGCCGAGGCCGGTGTCCGGGTCGTCCCAACCGAACAGCTCCCCGAGCTTCCAGCGGATCGCAAAGAGCGTGCGGACGGCGCGGGAGGAGCTCTGCTTCTCCGGGTCGGCCGAGGCGAACCATTCGAGCAGCCTGTGGAAGTCGTCCGGGCCGCCCGGCGTCGGCAGCGCCCACACGTCCTCGAGCCGAAAGTTGGGGGTGAGCTCGTGGATCCGCCAATGCCGGGAGGTGTGCGCAGTGTCCGGGAGCCGGGCGGTATGCGCGGTCTTCGGGAGCCTCATTGGTAGACCTCCGTCCATACGGTAGATGCTCGCCTTCTCGCTGTGGATCGGCGTCCTCTTCACCGCCTCCGATCACAGTCGCGCGCAGTCGCGCGGGCGTGCTGAAGCTGTCCCTGTGGCAGTGACGGCCCGGCGGATCTGCGCGCCAGCTCCGGCCGGGCTGCTGGGGTCGGCCAATGGCGAGGGGCAGAATCGAACTGCAGTCTGCGACCGCCGAGCGTCCTGAAGGTCGACTCGTGGTGCTCATGGTCGGCGACCGTTAGTGCAACGGCACACTCGTGCCGACGAGGAGCTCACCGGTCCTACCGCTGGCCGGCATCGCGAAGCGAGCGCACGAGGTCGTCGTCGATCTCCGCCCCGCCCGAGGGAATGACGAGCCGCCCCTCGCGCTCGTCGAGGGAGTCGCCCGCGAGCGGCTCTACGCGCAAGCCCGCACCGTCGGCGGTGACCTCGACTTCGCCGGCTCGTAGTCCGACGTGATCACGCAGGGGCTTGGGGATAACCAGTCGTCCTGCCTTGTCAATGGTTGCGCGCATGCCTGAGGGATACCATTGCACTGGATGCCGCCGTGGGCGAAACACGGTGGGATGGCGAGGGGCAGAATCGAACTGCCGACACCACGATTTTCAGTCGTGTGCTCTACCAACTGAGCTACCTCGCCAGCGCGGCAAAGGCTAGCGACGCAGTCAATCGCTTTTGCTTGCCCCCGAGAGGGCGAGCTCGACTGCCTCGGCGGGGCTCGAGGCGACCTCGATCCCTGGGCCGCCCTCCATCTCGCCGCCTGGACTCATCTTCCAACTCGACAGCGCAACCACCCGGCGGCCGAGCTCGCGGGCGAAGGCGATCTCGGACAGCGTCCCCCACTCGCCGCCGATCGCGATCACCGCGTCGCCCGAGGAGACGACGGCGAGGTTCCGCGCGTGGCCGATGCCGGTGGCGACCACGTGGGTGCAGTACTGGATTCGCCTGCTCCTGCGAGCTCGACGGGACGATGCCGATCACCGTGCCACCGGCCGCAGAGGCGCCGCGCGCGACTCCCTCCATCACCCCGGTCAACCCGCCGCAGACGACCACCGCCCCGGCCTCGGCGAGCAGGCGCCCGACCTCCTCTGCCAGCGGCGTGAGCTCCTCGTCCGGAGTCCCCTTGCCGATCACCGCGACCTGCCGTCTGCGTTCCATCAGGCGTGGGGCTGCTCCGGAGCCTGGCTCAGCATCGCGGTCATCAGCTCCAGCGCGCCCTGCTTGTGCAGCGGCTCGTTCAGGTTGCCGCACTTGGGGCTCTGGACGCAGGACGGGCAGCCGTCGGCGCAGGGACACTCGCCGATCAGCTTCGCGGCGTCCGCCACCAGGCGCTCGAACCACTCGAAGCCCCGACGTGCGATCCCCACCCCTCCCGGATAGCCGTCGTAGATGAAGATCGTCGGCCGGCCGGTCTGGAAGTGGACGTTGGTCGATAGGCCGCCGATGTCCCAGCGGTCGCACATCGCGAGCAGCGGCAGGACCGCGATCTGTCCGTGTTCGGCGGCGTGAAGCGCCCCCAGTAGGACCTCGGGCGGAAGCGCCGCGGGGCCGGCCAGCTCCTCGCCGAGCACGTACCACAGCGCCTGGGTGGGGAAGTTCGTCTCCGGCAGGTCGAGCCCGACCATGTCGACCACCTGATGATCGGAGAGCCGCTTGCGCTGGAAGGCCATCACCTGCTCGGTGACGGAGACCTCGCCGAAGCTCAACTCGATGCCGGCCGGCCTCTCGTCGCTCTCCGAGTCCGCTCTATGAACACTTCGGTCTCCTTCTTGGGCTGCGTGTACCAATCGCCGTCGAAGGGATCGACCACCGCGCGCCGGGCCTCGATGTCGAGCTCGCGCACCTCGTACGAGCGCCCCAGGTGCAGGTACACCGCGCCGGGATGGACGGTGGTGAAGGCACGCTCGGCCTCGACCGAGCCCAGGAGCTCGCCTGAGGCTCGCTCCACGATCGCCACCGAGTCCGGCGACGCCGAGCGCAGCGAGATGTCGCCGGCCGGGAACCGCGGGCCGCGTGGCAGGTATCGCCCGTCGCGACCGCGCCGCAGCTCGCCAATCGCGACCAGGGTGTCGGCTCGCTCCCGCCACTGCTCGCCGAACACCCCGGCGTCGGCGTCCGAGAGGGGCACCTCGTAGGCCGCGGCGAGCAGGTGGGCAAGCTGGATCCGCTCGTTTTCGTGATCGAGGATCGCCGCCTCCACCGGCCGCTCCAGGAACTCCTCCGGATGGCGGCAGAAGAACTGGTCCAGCGCGTCCTCGCCGGCGACGTAGAGGGCGAGTCCCTCGCTGCGCCTCCCCGCCCGTCCCCACATCTGCCGCAGGCTCGCGACCGTGCCGGGGAAGGTGACGCAGATCGCCGCGTCCAGCTCCCCGATGTCGATGCCCAGCTCGAGCGCGTCGGTGGCGACCACCGCAAGCAGCTCGCCGGCCGCCAGCCGGGCCTCGATCTCGCGGCGCTGCTGGGGCGTGTAGCCCGCCCGGTAGGGGGCGATCCGCTCAGCGAGCTGCGGGCGACCCAGCTCCTCGAGCCGGTGCGAGCGAACCGCTGGATCAACTCGATCCCGCGCCGGCTGCGCAGGAAGCAGATCGTCCGCACCCCCTCGCCGACCAGGTCCGCGAGCAGCTCCGCGGCCTCAGAGAGGACCGAGCGCCGCGTCATCGATCGCGAGTCGATGACGGGCGGGTTCCAGATCCCGATCCGCCGCCCGGCTCGCGGAGCGCCGTCCGAATCGACCAGGCGGAAGGGCTCGCCGACCAGCCGCTCGGCCAGCTCCACCGGGTTGGCGATCGTGGCCGAGGTGAGGATGAACCGGGGGCTGGCCCCGTAAAGACCCGCGACCCGCCGCAGTCGGCGCAGGACGTTCGCGACGTGCGACCCAAACACTCCTCGATAAGTGTGGGCCTCGTCAACGACCACCCAGCCCAGGCCGGCGAGGAAGTCCCCCCAGCTCTTGTGATGGGGCAGGATCCCGACTTGGAGCATGTCGGGGTTGGTGAGGATCAGGTTCGAGCGACGCCGGATCTGTGGCCGGTCCTCGCGCGGTGTGTCGCCGTCGTAGATCGCGTGGCGAAGCTGCGGCAGCCCGAGCGCGGACAGCTTCCGGGCCTGATCCTGGGCAAGGGCCTTGGTCGGGTAGAGGTAGAGAGCCCGGTGGCGGTCGTCGCGGACGAGCCGGTCGAGCACGGGCAGGTTGAAGCACAGCGACTTGCCCGACGCCGTGCCACTGGTGACGATCGCGTTTCCCGCGCCGGCAGCCTCGAGCGCTTCGAGCTGATGTGAGTAGAGCGTCTCGATCCCGCTGGCCGGCAGGGCGGCCGCCAGCTCCGGCGCCAGGGCGGCGGGGAGTCCGGCGCGGTCGGCCGCTGTCGCTGCCTCGAGGCTCTCGGCAACGAGGCGGCCGTCCGCTCGCCCGGGCTCGATCGCGCGCTCCCAGCCCGTGGAGGCGGCAAGGCCGGCGCCGGGGCTGGTGCTAGCCATTCGCGACGGCCGAGGATCGCGCGGTCTTGGCGCGGCGGTCGCTGATCGCTGCGGCCGTGCGCAACGCGTCCAGCGCGCTTCGGTCGTGCAGCCGCACCATCTCCGCGCCCTCGGCGACGGCGAGAGTCGTCGCGGCGGCGGTCGCCCATTCGCGTTCGGCGGCCGCAACCCGGCCCTCCCAGGATCCCGCCAGCACGGCACCCAGGAAGTCCTTTCGCGACAGGGCCACGAACAATGGACGGCCGAGCTCGCGCAGCTCACCGAGGCGCCGCAGGATCTCAAGGTCGTCGTCGACCGAGAGGTCGAAGTCCAGGCCCGGGTCGAGCGCGATCTGCTCCTCGTCCACGCCATGCTCGAGCGCCGCCTGGATCCGCTCCCGGAACCAGCCCTTCAGGTGGACGACTGGATCGCGGTGCCCAGGCGGTTCGCGATCGGCGCGCGGCGGGCCCTCGATGTGCATGAGGACGTAGCCGCAACCCGATTCGGCCACCAGGTCGAGCATCCCTGGGTCGGCGCCGCCGGAGATGTCGTTGACCGCCGCGGCCCCGGCGTCGAGCGCCTGTCTCGCGACCTCGAGCTGAAAGGTGTCGGCGGTCACCGGCACGCCCGCGCGGCGGGCCAGCTCCTCGACCGCGGGGACGAGCCGCGCGGCCTCCTCGTCCGCCGAGACCGCGGCCCCGCTGCGGGCCGCCACGGCGCCCACGTCGAGAAGGTCGAACCCGGCCTCGGCCAGCGCCAAGCCGTCCTCCACGGCGCGCTCCGGCGTCTCGGAGCGGGCGCCCTCGAAGAACGAGTCGGCGGTGACGTTGACGATCCCCACCGCCATAGGCGGCGGGAATTCGAGCGTGCGATCGGCGAGGCGCCAGCGGGACATCTCCGGCCTAACGTAGCGCGGCCGATGGCTTGTACCGTTGCCGGGCCGTGCCCCTGCGCTGCGTCTACACCGACCTCGACGGCACCCTGCTCGGGCACCACGGCTCGCTGTTTCGCGACGCCGAGGGCAACTTCTCGCTGAAACAGGCGCGGGCGCTGGAGGCATGCCACCGCGCCGGCGTCGAGGTGGTGATCATGTCGGGGCGTCGCGAGGCCCAGGTGATGGCCGACGCTCGGCTGCTCGCCCAGACCTCGTACATCTACGAGGCCGGCTGCGGCGTATTCATCGACGGGGAGCGCACGCTTATGACCGGGGACTGGCTGCCGGACGAAGACGGGACGCCGGCCGAGAAGATGCTCGCCGCCGGGATCCCGGACCTCCTCTTCGAGCGCTTTGAAGGCAGGCTCGAGTGGCACGGCCCCTGGCACCACGACCGCGTGCTCTCGCATCTGTTTCGCGGCCGGGTGGAGGTCGCCGAGGCCAACGCGTTGCTCGCCGAGCACGGCCACGACGACCTCCGGTTTCTCGACAACGGCGCGATCACCCGGCCGATGGAGGGACTTGAAGGGCCAGGTCACGCCTACCACCTGGTTCCGGGCGGCGCCAGCAAGGCGAAGGCGGTCGCCTTCCACGTCCGCGCTCGGGGCTACGCGCCGGACGAGTGCATCGGGATCGGCGACTCGCTCGAGGACCTCGACGCCGCCGAGGCCGTGGGACGCTTCTTCGTGGTCGCCAACGGCCCCGAGCGCGACCCCGGCCTGCGCGAGGCAATCGGCGGGCGCCCCAACGTCACCGTCACCGAGGGCAGCAACGGCGACGGCGTCTACGAAGCCGTGGTCACGACTCTCGCCGTCGGGCGGTAACGATTCGCTAACCGCAGAAGGCCTTTCCGGTCGCCTCGTCATCCCGCCGGGCGAGACCCCGGCAGTCGCGCAGCCGATCCAGCCTTGCCGCCAGGTCGGCGCGAATGCGGGCGGCTCGCGATCCCGGCCTGGCCGGAAGGAGATTCCGCAGCTCCGCCGGGTCGGCGTCCAAGTCATAGAGCTCACGGTCGCCGGGCGGGGCGCACTCGTCGCCGCCCCCCGGAACGAAGCGGGAATACTCCGCATAGAGGTGGCGGGTGGTCCGCACCGCCTGGAATCGGCAAATCCCGAAGTCGCCCTCCTGAGATTCGAGGAGGATGGCTCGGTCGCGTGGCCAGGCAGCCGCATGGCCCTTGAGCAGCGGCAGCAGGGAACGCCCATCCATGACCCGGCATCTGTCCGGATTGCGGCAGGGCGTGGCGGATGCCATCGCGAGCAGGGTGGGCGCGAGATCGATGTTCGCGGTGGCTTGGCTGACGCGTTTGGGCGCCGACTCCCCGCGCAGGACCTTGCGCGGCGCCCAGACGACCAGGGGCACGCGCACCGCCTCTTCGTAGGGAACCGCCTTGCCGCGCAGGCGATGCTGGCCGTCGAGCCAGCCATTGTCGGAGGTGAACACCAGGATCGTGTTGTCGAGCTGGCCGGTCTTCCGAAGAGCATCGTGGATCCGCGCCACGGAGCGGTCGACGTCGACCACCGAGGCCAAGCGGCAGGCCCGCGAGCGGTTGAGCTTCGCCGCTCGTCGCGAGCCCACGGGCCGCCGAGCCCGGACGAAGAAGGGCTTGTCGGAGACATCGCGTTCGCCGAAGGACCGTGGCGTGGGGAGCGCGTCTGGCTTGAAGCGGCTCTCGTCGCCGGGCGCGGGGATCGCGCTGCCGCTGCACCTCCCGGCATGAGCCTCGGCTTCAGCGGCCGACTCGTGCGGCGCGTAGAGGTTGAGCCAGGCAAAGAACGGCCGGGGCGCGGACCGGTTGGAACGGATGAACCGGAGCGCGCGCTGGGTCAGCACACGATCGACGTAGTCGCTATCGCGAGCACCGAAGTGGCGGCGCACGTTGTTGATCGAGAGGTCGTAGTCGAAGTAGGCGTAGGGCGGGAGGAGTGCCTCCCAGTGGTCCCAGCCAGGTCCTCGCAGCGCCCCCATGGCGGTCGCGAAGTTCTCGTAGCCGTTCATGAACTTTCCGAACTCAGCGGTTCGGTATCCAGCCCACCGGAGCCACGCCGGCAGCACGTTCTCCTTCTCAATCAGGTCCGGATAGCCGGGGACGTTGGCCAGGACGCCGTTGTTGTGGCCGTACTCCCCGGTGATGAAGGTGGCGCGGGAGGGGCAGCACGATGGCGTCGTGACGACGAAGTCGGTGAATGTCGTCCCGGTCCGGGCAAGGCGCCTGGTGCGCGGCATGGCCTGCTCGAGCGAAGCCGCGTCCTGGTCGTCGCTCATCACGACGACGATGTTCGGGCCGTTGCTCGGAGGCCCCCGGACACCGTCGCTCGCTCGATCCTGGGTGGTCGGCGAGCTTGACCCGCAGCCTGTGAGGGCGAGCACGGCAGCCGTCGCGACCAAGAGCTTCCCTGACATGGGCCGGGCGGCGATCAGTCGAGCCGCGGCGCGGCGGTGCGCCCGCGAATCCTGGCCAGCAGCCGGTCGGTCAGCCGCGGCGCCAGCCCGTTCAGCCCCAGCAGCCGGACCAGCCCCGGCATGTAGAGGGCGCGCGAGTCGCTCTCCACGGCCTCGACGATCGCGTCGGCCAAGCGCTGCGGCGGCAGCTCCTGGTCGTTCTCCCGCCAGTCCGGCAGCAGGGCGCGCTCGTGGGCGTGGAGGCCCGTTTCGACCTCGCCGGGAAAGACGGTGGTGACGGAGACCCCGGTGCCCGAGAGCTCATGCCGCAGCGCCTCGGCGAAGCCGCGATCGGCTGCCTTGGTGGCGCCATAGACGGCGGCCCAGGGGAAGGCGCGAATTCCGGCTCCCGAGGACAGGATCACCAGGTGACCGCGAGCCCGGTCGAGCATGTGGGGGAGCGCCGCGCCGGCCGTGTAGATGGTGCCGAGGACGTTGATTCGAACCATCTCCTCGGCTCGCTCGATGTCGGCGTCGACGAACGGCCCGTAATGCGCGACGCCGGCGTTGGCCACCGCCAGGTCGAGCCCCTCGGCCCGCTTCGCAAACCGATCGATGGCTCGCTGCACCTGGCCGCGCTTGGCGACGTCGGCGACCAGCGCCATATGCGGGCCGGCGGGGCTCTCAGGGAGCCGTTCGACGACTTCCTCCAGGCGCTCCCGGTCACGGGCAACCAGCCCCAGCCGCGCCCCCCGGGACGCCAGCGCCAGGCACAGGGCGCGGCCGATGCCGCGCGAGGCTCCGGTGACGATCGCCCTCGTGCCGGGCTCGATCCGCACGGCCGCATCCTCTCACGTTGTCGTTCGTTGCCGGCGGCGGCGGTCACGGGTGCGACCACTACTATCGGGACGTGACCACCGAGCAAGCCACGGTCGCCGAGGAGGAGTACCTCCAGAGCATGTTCTGGCTGGAGGAGGCGGGCCTGCCGATCACCGGCGCCAACATCGCCCGCGCAATGCGCCTATCCGCGCCGACCGTGCACGAGATGATCGGCCGGCTGGAGCACGACGGCTACGTTGAGCGTCGCGCCGACAAGTCGCTGGTCTTCACGACCGAGGGTCGCCAGCACGCGCAGGCGATCGTCCGGCGCCACCGCCTGATCGAGCGCTTTTTGACCGACGTCCTCGGCATCCCCTGGGACGAGGTCCACGAGGAAGCCGAGCGGCTCGAGCATGCGATGTCCCCGGTGCTCGAGGAGCGGATGCTGGCGGCGATCGGCGACGCCAAGACGTGCCCGCATGGCCACCCTTTGGTCGAGGGCGCGCGCGAGCAGGGGGCCCTGCTGGCCGACGTCGAGCCCGGTGCCGCCGTCCACGTGCTCAGGTTCGAGAACGAAGCCGAGGAGCTCTTGCACTACCTGAAGCAGGCGGGGCTGCACACCGGGCTGGACGGCACGCTCGAACGCTCCAGCGACGACGAGGTGGTCGTCGCCTCGGATGAGGGCAGCCACGTGGTCTCGCGCAGTGTCGCGGAGACCGTTTCGGTCCGCGCCGATCCCTCGCCGCCGCCGCGCCCGCCCCTGCCCGAGCAGCTCGTGCTGTCAAGCGACCGTTACGGTCGCTGACTCAGACTCAGAGCTCGCCGCAGATCTGGCGCAGGCGGCGATACAGCGCCTGGTCGGAGGAACGCGTCGAATACTGACGACGCCTCACCGAGGCTTCGTGCTCGCGGACGGCCGACGCCAGAGCGGAGAAACGCCGCTCGGCGAGATTGCGCTCGCTCACCGCATCGAGCTTCCGGGTGCCTTCGACCATCGTAATCGGAGTCATCTCGGCCTACCTCCTGAACTTGCGGGACTTCCATCGCCGGCCCCTTGCCGGTTGAGCGCACGGTAGCGTCGCTTTCTTAGGGCGATGTAACGCCGGAGTAAAAGTTGCGCGGCAATAGTGGGCCCATCCAGAGAGCTAAGCGGGGCTCGCTGCGCGAAGGCCCTCCAGCGCCGCGGCGATTCGTCCGACGCCTTCGCCGATCTGCTCGGCCGGCACACTCGCGAACGAGAGGCGCAGGCTCGAGCGCCCTCCCTCCAGCATGAAGTCGCAACCGGCGATGAACGCCACCCGCTGCTGGAGCGCGGCGGCCAGGAGCTCCTCGCAGTTCACGTCGTCGTTCAGCGTCAGCCAGAGGAAGTAGCCGCCTCCGGGCACCACGAACTCGGCCTCGGGGAGGTGCTCGGAGAGGGCGTTCACCAGAGCATCGCGCCGCTCGCGCAGCGCCCCCTTGACGAAGGCGATGTTCTCGTCGAGCGCGCCCGAGCGGCAGAGCTCCCAAACCACGGACTCGGCGAGCATGTTCGGCGAGATGTACACCTCGTTGGCGCGCTGAGCGAGCTTCGTGATCTCCTCCTCGGGCCCAGCGAGGTAGCCCACCCGCACGCCCGGGCTGACGGTCTTCGAGAACGAGGACGAGTGGATCACCCACCCCGCGCCGTCGAGCGACAGCATCGTCGGCGGCGGCTGATCGTCGAAAAACAGCTCCCGGTAGGGGTCGTCCTCGAAGATCCAGAAGCCGTGCTCGGCGGCGAGCTCGACCAGGCGCTCGCGCTTGGCCGCCGAGAGCGTGCACCCAGCCGGGTTGTGGAAGTTCGGAATGACGTGGACCAGCTTCGGCGGGGGGCCTTCCCCCAGGAGGCGTTCCAGCGCCTCGACGTCGATGCCGTCCTCCTCAAGCGCCACGCCGACGCGCTCGGCGCCGAACCGCTCCAAGAGGAGCAGCGTGCGGTCGTAAGACGGCTGCTCGACCACCACCCGGTCCCCCGGCTCGACCAAGTGCTGAAACAGCATCGCACCGGCCTCGAGCGAGCCGTTGGCGATCATCACCTGCGAGGGATCGGGCAGGTCGTGGCGCTCGGCGACCCATTCGCAAAGCCCCGGGTGCCCAATCCCGGTCCCATAGGACAGCGCCCGCTTCCAATCGTCGGCGAGCGCCCGTTGCGAAGCTTCCCGCACCGCCTCCACGGGCAGGATGTCGGCGCTCGGCGCGCCGCGGGCGAAGCTGATCAGCTCGGCGGCCATCGGCGAACGAGTATAGGAACGGGACGCGTCCCGGACGAGCAGGCCGCTACATGCCGGCGCCCAGCGGCGGTCGGTCGGCTGAGATGCCGCCGATGCCACCGGCGGAGCTGTTCGAGCTGGCAACGTCCAGAACCTCCGGAACAGCGCGGTGGTCGCCGACCGGACGCGGCGAAGCGATCAGACGCTCGCAGCGCTATGCCGCTCCTGCGGGCAGCATGGCGCTCGTCGCGCGGCGGCAGCTCAAGGCGCTGGGCTTGGGGGATGGGGCGATCCGGCATCGTCTGGAAGCTGAGAGCGCCTAGCAGTCGCGGTCGTCCGAAGGCTCCGACGCCGTCGGCAACCCGAGCCGTCACGATTCGCGGCCGATGATGGCCGCGGTCACTTCGCCGTGACGGCGAAGCGGCGACGCTGCTGAGCCATCGATGCGCGGCGGCGCTACTGGGGCTCGTCGCTTCCCGATCCGCGGCGGACGCATCCAGCGTCAGCTGTGGACGCTTCCGGGCGATCCGGCGCGGCCTGGGCGTGCGCCGTGCACTGCGTCCCGGATTCGTACTCGAGGACCGGGCGAGCCCGCGAGCGAATTCCGTGTCACGAGCGTGATCGGGCGCGGAATCGCCGCGCTCCAGATCTCCGCTGGACTAGCCTCGGCGTTCGGCGACGATCACCGTTCGGCGCCTGGAGCAACAGGACGAGTGGCTGGTCGAGTTTTTGGCCCGATCCGGCGTGGAGCCTGGCGATCACCGGCTCACGGCTCAGCTCCGGTGCCACGGTCATCGCGTTGAAAAAGGCCGCCGCCGGCGGAATCGGTTCCGTGCCCGGCTTAGCAGCCGGTAGCTTACGCCCGGGCGCCGATCGCCTCGACCGCCAGCTCGGCGGTTTCGGTCGGTGAGCGGCCCACCCGGACGCCGCGGCCCTCCAGGGCCTCCTTCTTGGCCTCAGCGGTGCCGGAGGACCCGGAGATGATCGCCCCGGCGTGGCCCATCTGCTTGCCGGGCGGGGCGGTGAAGCCGGCGATGTAGGCGACCACCGGTTTCGAGACCTGCTCGGCGATGAAGTCTGCGGCCCGCTCCTCGGCGTCGCCGCCGATCTCGCCCACCATCACGATCAGCTCCGTCTCGTCGTCCTCCTCGAACAGGGTGAGCATGTCGATGAAGTCCGAGCCCACGATCGGATCCCCGCCGATGCCGACGATCGTCGAGTTGCCCGCTCCCGCCTGCTTCAGCTCGTTGCCGATCTGGTAGGTGAGGGTGCCCGACTTGGAGACGACGCCGATCGAGCCAGGGTCGAAGAACTGCGCCGGGATGATCCCCACGTTCGACTTCCCGGGTGAGAGCACCCCAGGGCAGTTGGGGCCGATCAGGCGCACCCCCGCCTCCCTGGCCTTCCAGTAGGCGCCCAGCATGTCGTACACCGGGATCCCCTCGGTGATCGCGATCACCGTGGTCACGCCGGCCTCGATCGCCTCGTTGATCGCGCCCGCAGCGAAACGCGCCGGCACGAAGATCATCGAGGTGTTGGCGCCCTGCTCGGAGACGGCCTCGGCGATCTTGTCGTAGACGGGGATCCCCTCGACGTCCTGACCACCCTTTCCCGGAGTGACGCCGGCGACGACGTCGGTGCCATAGGCACGGTTGCGGAGCCCATGGAAGCTGCCCTCGCGGCCCGTCAGGCCCGAGATCGCGAGCTTCGTTGACTCATCGACGATGATCGCCACGTTGCCGCCCGCCTTACGCCTTGGCCAACTCGACCACTCTTTGAGCGGCGCCGAGCATCGTCTTCTCTACGTGCAGATCGGGGAGGTCGGCTTCGGCCAGCAACCCCAGTCCTTCCTCCGAGTTGGTGCCGTCCAGGCGGACCACCAGTGGCACGTCGATGTCCATCCGCGCGAACGCCTCGATGATCCCCTTGGCGATCTCGTCACAGCGGGTGATGCCGCCGAAGATGTTGAAGAGGATGGCGGTGACGTTCTCGTCGGAGGTGATCACCTCGAGCGCGTCGACGATCGCCTCCGCCTTCGAGCCGCCCCCGGCGTCCAGGAAGTTGGCCGGCCTGCCGCCCGCCTGGGCGACGACGTCGAGCGTCGACATGCAAAGGCCGGCTCCGTTGCCCAGGATGCCGATGTTGCCACCCAGCTTCACGTAGGTGACGCCCTTCTCCTTCGCCATCTGCTCCTGGGGATCCTCGGCCGAGCGGTCGCGCAGCTCCGCCAGCTCCTCGTGCCTGTAGAGGGCGCTGTTGTCGATGGTCACCTTGGAGTCGAGCGCGACCACCTCGCGGTCGGAGGTGACGATCAGGGGGTTGACCTCGATCAGGGTCGCGTCCTCCGCCAGCGCGACCTGGTGCAGCTTGACCAGCAGGTTCGCCACCTGGTCGGTGGCGTCCTCGTCGATCCGGGCATCCATCGACATCTCGCGCCCAAGCTCGCTGGTGAGCTCCTCGCCAGGCTCGACATGGCGCCTGATCAGGGCCGAGGGGTCCGTCTCCGCGACCTCCTCCACGTCCATGCCGCCCATGCGAGAGAGCATTGCGAGCAGCTTCTTCTCCGATCGGTCGAGGATGATCGAGGCGTAGTACTCCGCGTCGATCCTCGAGGCCCGCTCGATCCAGACCTCGTGGACGGTGAAGCCGCGGATGTCCATGCCGATGATCGCCTCGGCATGACCCCGGGCCTCCTCACGATCGTTGGCGATCTTGATCCCGCCCGCCTTGCCGCGCTTGCCGATCCGCACCTGCGCCTTGATCACGCACGGGTAGCCCACCTGCTCGGCCGCCTCCACAGCGGCGGGAACGCTGCCGGCATGGCGCCCGTCGGGCACCGGGACGCCGTGCTTGGCGAAGAGCTGCTTTCCCTGGTACTCGAGCAGGTCCACTGGCTGCGCGGCAGCCTATCCCACGCCGGGAATGTGCCGCTTGGCATAATCCCGCGCCGCCATGCCACTACCGAAGCTGAAGGACATCCAGTGGGTCACCGCAGACTGCTACGGGACCCTGATCGACTGGGAGAAGGGGATCACCGATGCGTTCGCCGCGGAGGCGAAGCGCGACGGGTTCAGCTTCGACGAGGGGCCCTTCATCGCGCGCTTCCTCGAGATCCAGGCCGAGATCATCCGAGGCTCGTACGAGCTCTACGCCGAGGTGCTGCGGCGAGCGACGGTGCGCGCGGCTCACGAGATTGGCTGGGAGATCGAGCCCTCGCGCGCCCAGTTCCTGCCCGACAGCGTTGAACGCTGGGTGCCCTTCCGCGAGGCGAACGCGGCCATGGACCGGCTCGGCAAGCGCTACGACGTCGGGATCGTCTCGAACATCGACGACAAGCTGCTGGGCATCTCGCGGCGACACCTGCGCACCGAGCTGGACCTGGTGGTGACGGCGCAACAGGTCCGCAGCTACAAGCCCGATCCCGCCCACTTCAGGGAGTGCGCGCGTCGAATCGGCGGCAAGAAGGGCTGGCTGCACATCGGCAGCGGCTACGAGACCGACGTCGCGCCGGTGCTGAAGATGAACGTGCCCGTGATCTGGGTCAACCGCAAGGGCGAGAAGCTCGACGGACGCAAGCCGCCAACCGCGACGGTCAAGAACTTCCGCGAGGCGGCCAAGAGACTTGGCGCCGGCTGAGCGCGACGCCGCCGACGAAGCAATGGTGGCGCGAGCGCACGAGCGCTTCGCCGTGGAGAGGCGGCGCGCACGGCGGCGCGCCGGGCGGCCGGGCGGAGCGCTTCCCAACCTGGTCGTGGTGGGAGGGCTCAAGTGCGGCACCACGAGCCTCCACCACTACCTCGACCTGCATCCAGAGGTCGAGATGTCACGCCCCAAAGAGCTCAATTTCTTCGTCGACGAGCTCAACTGGGCGCTGGGGCCGGAGTGGTACGCGAGCCACTTCAGCGGCGGCGCCCCGGTCCGCGGCGAAAGCTCCCCTCACTACACGAACCGACCCCGCTTCGAGGGCGTCGCGGAGCGCATGCGCTCACTGCTGGCCGACGCCCGGCTGGTCTACATGGTGCGCGACCCGATCGATCGAATGCTCTCCCACTACCTCCACAACGTCGGCGGCGGGTACGACGACCGCACTCTCGCCGATGCCTTCGCCGACCTCGACAGCGCCTACGTGAGCCGCAGCCGCTACTTCTTCCAGCTCGAGCCGTACCTGGAGACGTTCGGCGGAGATCGGATCGAGATCGTCGCGCGCGAGGAGCTGAAGCGCGACCGCCCGGCCACGATGCGCCGCGTGTTCGGCGTTCCTCGGGGTGGACCCCGGCTTCAGCTCGCAGCAATTCGAGCGCGAGTGGGAGACCGGCACCGCAAAGGCCGGCGGTCGCTTCCGGTTGATGGACCGGGCGGTGCGGCTCCCCGGGCTGCGGACGCTGGACCGCAACTTCGATCGCCTGCCGGAGTCGCTGCGCTGGCTGGTCGAGCGAGTTGTTCACGATCCCGGCGCCGGCGAGGCGCCCAAGCCGGAGGTCCCGGCGCCGCTCAGAGGTGAGCTCGCCGAGCTGTTCCGCGACGACGTTGCCCGCCTCGAGCAGGTCGCGGGTCGCCGGTTCGGCTGGCTCAGCTAGTCAGTCGGGGTCGGGCCGGACAAGGACCGTGTCGACCACCGGAATGACCTCGTCGACGGGCAGGTCAGCCCGCGAGGCGTGGTCGCGGATCGCCTCGGGGCTGGTCGCCTGGTAGACGCAGACGGTGCCCACCGCGCTTTCACCCTCCTCGAGGACGTAGCTTCGTATCCAGCGGATGTCGTCGGACATCTCCTCGTCGCCCACCTGCCGCGAGCGCTCTGCCGCAGCCTCCAGATCGCCGGGCGACTTCCAGCCATTGCGCCGCAGGATCACGTAGGTGTTCATGGGATTCCCCCTTTGTCCGGGTGCCGGGCGACCCTACACCCAAGCTACCTAAGCTGTCGGTATGCGCGTGGCCGTGGCGGCAGACGAGCGGGTGGGGATCGCCGAGGCGATCGTCGAGGAGCTGCGCAGGCGAGGCCACGACCCGATTCCGCACGGGGCGCTGAGCGACGGCGAGCGCGACGACTGGGCGTGGGCCAGCGAGGCCGCCGCCCGTGACGTCGCCGAGGGCCGCAGCGAGCAGGCGATCGTCTGCTGCTGGACCGGCACCGGGGCCTCGATCGCGGCCAACAAGGTGCCCGGCGTGCGCGCCGCGCTGTGCGGCGACGCGCAGACGGCCGCCGGCGCCCGCAAGTGGAACGACGCGAACGTGCTCGCGCTCAGCCTGCGCGCCACCTCGGAGGCGGAGCTCGGAGAGATCCTGGACGCCTGGTTCGAGTCCGGCCCCAGCTCCGAGGCCGACGATCGGGCCAACGTCGCGCACCTCTCCGAGATCGAGTCCCCCGAGTAGGGGGCGGCTCCGTAGCTGGGTCGCTGCTATAGCCTCACGCCGTGCGCCGCCTGCTTCCCAACCCGGGCCCGACCAGCGTCGAGGGCCAGCTCGACGAGCTCGAGCTGGCGAGGAAGGC
The DNA here is from genome assembly GCA_963743455.1 of uncultured Actinomycetes bacterium. Classification (GTDB taxonomy): domain Bacteria; phylum Actinomycetota; class Thermoleophilia; order Solirubrobacterales; family 70-9; genus AC-56. The sequence continues at coordinate 162,813 of CAVUPJ010000003.1, forward strand.
CGGCGATCATCGTCCCTACGTGATCACCAATTTCGCGATCACGCTCGACGGCCGGGCGACGATCCAGGGCCGCTCCGGCGCGATCGGCAGCGACGCCGACACCGAGATGCTGGTCGGGCTTCGGACCAAGGTCGACGCCGTGATGATCGGTGCGGGCACGCTGCGGGTCGAGCGCTACGGCCGCATCGTGCCCGACCCCGAAAAGCGCGCTCGCCGCGAGCGGGAGGGGCTTCCCCATGACCCCCTCGCCGTGGTGGTCAGCGGTCGTCTCGACGTCCCTTGGGACGCGCCCCTGTTCAGCGACGGCGCCGGCGAGGTGCTGATCTTCACCACGTCGCAGACCGACGCCCCCGAAACCCAGACCCCGGTACACGTCGTCCGCCACCGGGGCGAGGTCGACCTGGCCGCGGCGCTCGCCCAACTGCGCGCCGAGCGGGGCGTCCGAACCCTGCTCTGCGAGGGCGGGCCCATTTTGCACGCCCGGCTGATCGAGGCCGGCCTGGTCGACGAGCTGTTCGTCACCCATGCGCCAAAGGTCGCGGGCGGCGAGGGCCCGGGCCTGGTCACCGGCCTGCCTGAGATCGAGCGCCCGCTGGAGCTCGCCTGGCTCCTGGAGCAGGACGGCGAGCTCTTCGCCCGCTATCGAACGATCACTAGTGTCGTCGCCGGGCTCGGCGTGGGCGGCCTCTCGGTCGGCGTGATGGCGCGGCGACAGCTCGTGGATGTAGGCGGCGATCAAGGCCTCCGTGCGACGGTCAGAAGCAGCGCCGCTCATCAGCCGGTGATCGGGGCGGGTACGGGCGGTATCGACGGTCATTCGTGGCTCTCCTTTGATAGTTCGAAGTTCGTCAAACATCGTACCAAAGTACGCCAGATGTCGTACAATCCACGCATGATCTCCCACCCGGAGCGCGACCAGATTCAGCTCGAGGGCGTGCTCCACGCCCTCAGCGATCCCGTGCGGCTTCGCATCGCTCGCGAGCTTGCCGAGGCCGGCGGCGAGCGCCGCTGCGGCAGCTTCGAGTGCGCGGTGACCAAGTCCACCATGACTCATCACTTCAAGGTCCTGCGCGAGGCAGGGGTCATCCGGCAGCGTCAGGAGGCCACCCTGCGGCTGACCAGCCTTCGACGCGACGACCTGGACGCTCGCTTCCCGGGCCTTTTGGACCGCATCCTCGAAGCCGCCGAGGAGCAGGCGGTCGTCAGCGCCTGAAGCCCAGCGCCCTTAGAGCGCCTTTCCTCTCAGGCGGCAGGGATCCCACCCGCCGCCTCGACCCGCTCCTCCCCGCGGCGGAGCATGCGAAGCGCCAGGATCGTGCCACCCAGCGTCGCGGCCAGACCGCAGCTCACCTGGACACTCAGCACCCCCTCGCGGGTCCAGTAGACGTCGCGAAGGTCGAGCAGAAGTGCGGCCTCGTCGAACGTGAGGCCGATTCCCGCCCCGAACGGGACCGCGAGCAACTGCTCGCTGCGGGGATCGTCGCTGAGCAGCGCCACGGCGCCGGTGCCGAACGCCAGCAGTATTCCCGGCACGAAATGGTGGATGTGGCGACCCCCGAGGCGCACGTTCCCGAACGGCCACCAGCCGCCGCGAATCCCGGCCGTCGATAGCCTGATCAGCGCGAAGGCGAGGACGAAGCCCGTGAGCATGTTGAAGAGCACGGTCTCGTGCCGGGGCGTGGCCTCGTAGCCCTCTCGGCGACCGCGACCGTGTCCTGAGTGGCGCGGCCCGCGGTCTCGAGCGCCTGCTCGGCAGTCTCGCGCACGCCGGCTGGCGACTCGCGCCGCCGCAGGCGCCGGCGCGCCAGCCGTGCCATCTCGCCCGCCAGGACGCTGCCGGCCGTGGCGATCGCCAGGCTCGCGAGGCCGACGGTCAGCCTGTCGGCGCGGCGGCGATCACCCCGGCGGCCACGCCGTTGGAGCAGCCGGCTCACAGCCGGACCAGGTTCTTCGCCTCCATGCCCCGCGTCACTCCGCGGAAGTCGAGCACGAGCGCCGCCTCGCGCACCACCTGCTCGTAGTCCACCTCTGGATGAGCGGTGACGATGGCGACCAGGTCGGCGCGTGCGAGCTCCGATCCGAGCTCGGCGGACGCAAGCGAGAACTCGGGCAGCTCCGGAACGTGCGGGTCGTGGTAGCCGATCTCGGCGCCCAGCTCACCCAGGCTCCTGATGATCTTCAGCGCGGGCGACTCGCGCAGATCGCCGACGCCGGCCTTGTAGGCGACGCCCAGCAGCAGGACCCGCGAGCCGTTGACCGGCTTCCTGCTCTGGTTGAGCGTGCGCTCGATCTTCTCCACGCAGAACTGCGGCTGAGACTGATTGAGCTTCCCGGCCAACTCGATGAACTCGGTGTAGAAGTCGTGCTCGCGGGCCTTGAACGCGAGATAGAACGGGTCCACCGGCAGGCAATGGCCACCCATCCCCGGGCCGGGCTCGAAGCGCATGAAGCCGAACGGCTTGGTCCCTGCGGCGTCGACGACCTCCCAGACGTCGATCCCCATCCGGTCGCAGAGCTGCGCGAGCTCGTTGACCAGCGCGATGTTGACCGAGCGGAAGATGTTCTCGAGCAGCTTGGTCAGCTCGGCCACCTCCGGCGAGGAGACCTCAACCACCTCGTCGCAGATCAGGCGGTAGAGCTCCGCGGCCCTCCGGCGGCATTCCTCGGTGACCCCGCCGACGACCTTCGGTGTGGTGCGGATCGTGTGATCGGTGCGGCCGGGGTCTATGCGCTCGGGTGAGTAGGCGAGGTTGAACTCGCGCCCCGCCGCCAGACCCGACTCTTCGAGGATCGGAAGCAGGCGCTCGCGTGTGGTCCCCGGATAGGTCGTCGACTCGAGCACCACGAGCCGACCCTCGTGCAGGACGCGCGACAGCTGGGTCGCGGCATCCACCAGGTAGCCGAGGTCGGGCTCGCGGTGGTTGGCGAGCGGCGTCGGCACGCAGATCACGACCGCTTCGCAAGCGGCGAGTGCCTTGTATTCATCGGTTGCGGTGAAGCGTTCGGCAACTGCTCGAAGGCGCTCGGAGGTGACGTCCTCGACGTCAGACTCAGACCGGCGCAGGCGACCCAGGCGGCGCCCATCGACGTCCACCCCGACCACTTCGCATCCGGCTTCCGCAAAGGCGACTGCCAGCGGCAGCCCCACGTAGCCGAGTCCGATGATCCCGACCTTCATGGCGCGTAAGTGTAGGTTGCTCGGTGGACCCGCAGGCCGGCTCGAGCGTCGATCAAGCGGCAATCAGGTCGCGCAGCGAGGCGATGATCGTCGCCGGGTCACCGCCGACCGTGCTGTCGGAGAGTTGCTCGACCAAGCGGCGGTTCAGTTCGGAGGTGCGGCCCTCCCGCGTCTCTTCCACGACCGCCGCCGCGGGGATCCGGAGCTTGACGGCCACCAGGACCGCGGCCAGCGCCAGGTTCGAGGCGGACACGAGCAGCAGCGCGTCGGGCGGGTCGTCGGTCAGCAGCCGGTCGAACGCCACCAGAGCCGAGGCGAGCTCGCCCACCTCGTCGTCGTGCGCTGCGGCGCCGTCCGGGGAACGCTCAACCTCCACCCCCGCCGCTTCGAGCCCTGCCGTGAGGGCGTGGGGACCGTCCGGCTCACCGACGATCAGGATCCTCATGCGGTAACCCTTACCAGGTAAATGGAGTACCCGGCAGCCAGGGAGCGCATCGCGGATCGGCGGCGAGGTATTAGGGTTCGTGATTCCAATGAAGCGGCTTTTGGCACCGCTGAGCATGGGCGCCGGGGCAACCCGGCACCTGATCTGGTACTTGAGCTACCAGATCACGGGTGAAACCCGCGACGTGGCCCGCGCGCCACACCAGGGACTCGGCTCGCCCACCGGACGCACCTAGCGGACCGCACCGATCGACGCGCATACACTCCCCTCGTCGTTTCGATTTCGGCCAGGAGGATGATGCGTTGGACGGGCTGATGATGGATCGCCCGCTGCTCGTCAAGCAGATCGCGGAGCGAGCGGCGGCGGTGTTCGGGCATCGCGAGGTGGTCGCGCGGACCCAGGAAGGCGTCGAGCGCTCCACCTATGGCCGGGTCGTGGAGCGGGCCCGGCGCCTGGCCAGCTCGCTGGCGGGGCTCGGGGTGGGGCCCGGCGATCGCGTCGCCAGCTTCGCCTGGAACTCGCTCCGCCACCTGGAGCTCTACCTGGCGGTGCCGAGCACGGGCGCCGTGCTGCACACGCTCAACATCCGGCTGTTCGAGGAAGACCTCCGCTACATCGTTCAGCACGCGGACGACCGCGTGATCTTCCTCGACGCTTCGCTGGCGTCCGTGATGCCGCGCTTCGACGGGGTCGGCACGGAGGTTCTGATGCCGGACGGTCCGGGCGAGCGCCCTGGAGCGCTGGACTACGAGGAGCTGGTGGCAGGCGGCGACCCGCATTTCGAGTTCCCCGAGCTCGACGAGAACACGGCGGCGGCGATGTGCTACACGAGCGGCACCACCGGCCGGCCAAAGGGAGTGCTGTACTCGCACCGCTCGATCGTCCTCCACACCCTGGGCGCGGCACTGCCCGACTCCATGGGGATTCACGAGGCCGACTCGGTGATGCCGGTGGTGCCGATGTTCCACGCGATGGCCTGGGGCATCCCGTACATCGCCGCGATGTTGGGGGCGAGGCAGGTCCTGCCCGGTCCCGACCTGACCCCGCAGGGGCTGACCCAGCTGATCGGGGCCGAAGGCGTCACCTGGAGCGCCGGCGTGCCGACTATCTGGAACGGCGTCCTGGAGCTCGATCCGCCGCCTGACCTGTCCAGCCTGCGCGAGCTCAAGGCCGGCGGCGCAGCCGTCCCCGAGCCCATGATCCGCGCCTTCGAGGAGCGCTTCGGGGTGCCGCTGGTCCAGGGCTGGGGAATGACCGAGACCAGCCCGCTGGCCGCCACCTCCCGTCTGCCGGCCGGGGTCGAGCTCTCAGCCGACGAGGGCTACGCGCTCCGCGCCAGCCAGGGACGCGTCCTGCCGCTGGTCGAGTTCCGCATCGACGAGGAATCGGGCGGCGAGCTTCAGGTCCGCGGTCCGTGGATCGCGCGCGCCTACTACCGGGATCCGAGCGGCGACGAGAAGTTCACCGACGATGGCTGGCTCCGCACCGGCGACGTGGCCGAGTTGGAGGGGGATGCGTTCATCAGGCTCGTCGACCGCACCAAGGACCTGGTCAAGTCGGGCGGCGAGTGGATCTCCTCGGTCGAGCTCGAGAACGCGATCATGGCCCACCCCGACGTGGTCGAGGCCGCGGTGATCGCCGTCCCCGACGAACGCTGGGGAGAACGACCGTGCGCATGCGTGGTCCGACGCGCCGGCAGCGAGCTGGACGGCGATGGCCTCCGGGGGCACCTCGGCGAGCGGGTCGCCAAGTGGTGGGTCCCGGAGCGCTTCGAGTTCATCGACGAGGTGCCCAAGACCTCGGTCGGCAAGTTCGACAAGAAGCTCCTGCGCGCCCGGTTCGCCGGCAGCGAGGCGGCCGTCGGCTCCGAGTCACGCTGACCCCGATCGCGGTCGGTGCGCGTGGCCCGGGGCCTTCGAGGTCCGGTCTCACGCCAACCCGCACGCCGCCTGCGCCCGAGCGCGGGTCAGGTAGTTGTCGACCCGGTGGATCCTGGCGTCCCGCAACGCGATCACCTGCCAGAAGTCGAAATCCATCGGAACGCCGCTTCCCGTGCCGCGGGCGTGGAAGTGAACGGAGGCCAGGAACTCCCCGCCGGGAGCCTCCGCGAAGTCCCGGGGCGCCATCTCCCACTCCTCCCAGGCGGTGAAGAAGAAGCCCCAGAAATCGATGATCTCCGAAACGCCGGTAAGGGTCTGCGGCGCATCGGGCGCCGCCCCCTCGACGAAGTTCCAGGTGATCTCCTCGTGCATGAACTCCGGGGAGCGCTCCCATTCCCCGCGGTTCAGGGCCTCATAGGCGTTGAACAGCATCTCGATTTGGGCGGACATCGGCATCTACAACGGCAGCAGACGTGAGATCCGCTCGGCGACCGAGGCGCCGAGCGAGACCAGCTCCGATCTGTGGATCCGCCCATCATCCCTCGCCTTGACCGGCAGCTCAAGCGGCCGGCGGAGGGCGAACAGCAGACGATCGAGCGTCCGCGCCGGCGCCAGGATCGCGGGCTCGGAGAGCCTCCACACCGAGCAGCGGGGCTGGGTGGAGCCCGATCGGTCCAGGATCCCGTTCACCGCCCGCCGCGCGGCCTCGTTGGCGCCCTCCATGGTGGCCAGGTCGGTATGGGTTCGAACGTAGTCCGAGGCCAGAAACAGGTTCTCGATCGAGGTCTCCGCCTCCGGCCGGTGCTCCCACGAGCCGGCGGTGTTGATCAGCAGGGGCTCGAGGTTGGTCGCCTCGGTCGGATTCGGATAGACGATGTCCGGGTCGAGGAACCAGCTGAGCACGTTCGCATCGTCCAGGACGTCGATCCCGGCGTCGTTCAGGCTTCCCTTGAGCTGAGCCCAGACCTCGTCGCGCACCTCCTCCTTCGAGCAGAACATCGCCTGCTTGCCGTGGACGATGCCCTTGGCCTCCCAATCGGAGACGTCGACCGAGAGGATGCCCGCGACCCGTCCGTCGCCCCGCCGCTCGAGGTCCGCGCCGTCCCGCCAGAACTGCGCCTGCGAGATCGAGGTCAGGGCCCAGGGAGAGTCGATGTAGAGGCTGTGTCCGTGAACCAGGGACACGTCCCGGTCGAGGTAGAACATGATCCCGTTCATCCAGCGGGTGCGAAGCAGATGCAGCCCGGCCAGCCGGGGCTCCGCCTGCTTCATCTGATCGCCGGCCAGCAGGCGCATCACCTCGACCGGAACCGCCGCGACGTAGAAGTCGGCCGTGTCCACGAACGGTTGGCCCTGAGCGACGATGCTCACGCCGGTCACCCTGGCGTCGCTCGTGTGGATCGCCTGGACCTGATGCTCGCTGCGGTAGTCGACGCCGAGCGAGCGCAGGTGGGCCAGCCAGGGATCGATCCAGACCTCGTTGGTCGGCCCGTTGAGCACGCTGTCCACGTGGCTACCGGGGCGGGAGAGGTCGAAGAGCAGTTGGAGCAGGATCATGCCCCCTGTGCGGGCGCTCATCTCGTGAGCCTTGGCGGCCACCAGGGTGCGGGTTAGCCCGTCGGCGAGGCACTTGCCGTAGGCGGCGGAGCGCGTTTGTGCGCCGGAGAACTCCCACCAGCTCTGGTGCTCGTACTCGGCGAACCGCCGCTGATCGCAGCTCGTCAAGAGGACCAGCAGCCGGTTCACGAAGTAGGCCTGGTCCTGCGGCGGGATCCCGAGCGTGGCGGCGTGGGCGAGCAGGGACCGAAAGCCCACCTCGAGGTCATCCACAGTGGCGGGAAAGCGGGCGGGTGTGACGATCTCCTCTCTGCCCTCCAGCGCCATCTGGACGCGGCTCGTTGGGACGAGATTGCCGAACACGCCCTCGCTCTCGCCGCCGAACGGGATCCGCCGCATGGTGTCGGGCAGGTGACGGTAGAAGCCCGGAAAGAAGCGGAACCCGTGCTCGGCGGGAAGGTCCGGCCGGCCCCCCGTGCCCGACCCCGGGACGGGCATGCTCCTCGCCTTGCCGCCCGGGATCGCACGCGTCTCGTACACGACCACCTCGAAGTCGCGTTCGGCCAGCTCGTGGGCGGCGCTCATGCCGGCGACGCCCCCACCCAGGACGATGACCTTCATTCGCAACCCCATTCTCCCCCGACACGGAAACGGACGCCTGGCTGGACGCTTGCGCAGCGCTCACACGTGTGGACGAGCGCTGCGTTTGCGCGACTCTATCCCGCGCGCGGCGCACGATGCAAGGGGGCCGAAGCCCTCTATATGTGGTTCGGATTACTTCGGCGGCGGGGGGACCAGACAGGGCACGAGGACCCTGTCGTCGGAGAAGGCGAAGGCATCCCCCGTGCCGGTGATGTGCCACTTGACCGCACCGGCCTGGCCGCTGGTGCTTCCGATCTTCCTCTGACTCGGGGTCGCGCCGGGGGCCTGGGTGTACTTCGATCTTCGTCCCGTGAGCAAACGGCCCAAAGATGGTCCCGCTCCCACCGTCCTTGACCCAGATGGAGCTCACCCCGGTATTCGTCGTCAGCTTGTAGAAGCCATCGTCGTTCTGACCGCCCCTCGGCCCGGGCGCCGTCGTGGACCCAGCCGGCGGCGTCGTTTGTCCGTGCGGATTGGTGGTCTCGGTGCAGGCCGCCCGATGCGCCTGCGCCGTCCCCGCAAACAGGGCCAGGGCTCCGAGCGAGGCCAACGTCACGACTGTTGCAACCCGTTTCATCCTGATCCTCCTCATGCGAATCAACCCCGGGGTCCGGAGCCTGGTCGATAGCCTCCCTACCCGGATTCGCGAACATCAATCGGCCTGCGGATGAGCACTCCTCCGACCCAGTACGCCAAGTCCGGCGACACCTCGATCGCCTACCAGGTCGTCGGCGACGGGCCGATCGACCTGGTCCTCGTGCTCGGCTTCGCCACCCACCTCGAGCTCCAGTGGGAGTCGCCTCCGTTCGCTCGCTTCTTCGAGCGGCTCAGCTCGTTCTCGCGCCTGATCATCTTCGACAAGCGCGGCACCGGGCTGTCCGACCCCGTCACCGAGGTGCCGACGCTCGAGCAGCGGATCGACGACGTCCGGGCGGTCATGGACGCCGCCGGGTCCGAGCGGGCGGCCCTGTTCGGGATCTCCGAGGGCGGGCCGATGAGCGTCCTGTTCGCGGCCACTCATCCCGAGCGCGTGACCGCTCTGGTGCTCTACGGCGCCATGGGGCGCACCACGGAGGCGCCGGACTACCCCTGGGCCTCGCCCGCGGAGGCGCTTCGCGAGTCCGCCGCCGAGTTCATCGCCCCCTACTGGGGGCAAGCACGCAGAGGGGATGGTCGAGCTCTTCGCTCCGAGCCTCGCGGACGATCCCCAGGCGGTGGAGTTCACCGCCCGCATGGAGCGCACCGCCGCGAGCCCGGCGATGGTCCAGCAGATCTTCGAGATGTTCCTGGACATCGACGTGCGAGCCATCCTGCCCACGATCCACGTTCCGACGCTCGTCCTCCACCGGCACGGCGACCGGGTCGTCAACCGGCGCGCCGGCGAGGAGCTCGCCTCGCAGATCCCGGGCGCCCGGTACGTGGAGCTTCCCGGGATCGACCACGTGCCCTGGGCGGGCGACTCGGAAGCCGTGCTCGGGGAGGTCGAGGAGTTCCTGACCGGCGCCCGCTCGGTGCCCGAGCCCGACCGCGTGCTCGCCACGGTGATGTTCACGGACATCGTCGGCTCGACGGAGCGAGCGGCGGAGCTCGGGGACGCGCGCTGGCGCGAGCTGCTCTCAGCGCATCAGGCAGGCGGTGCGACGCGAGCTGGAGCGATTCCGCGGCCGCGAGGTGAAGACGCTGGGCGACGGCTATCTCGCCACCTTCGACGGCCCGGCGCGGGCGATCCGATGCGGGCGCGCGATCGCGGAGGCGGCCCGCTCCCTCGGCCTGGAGGTGCGCATCGGCCTGCACTGCGGCGAGGTCGAGCTGATGGGCGAGGACGTCGGCGGGATCGCGGTCCACATCGCGGCGCGCGTCGGAGCCCTCGCCGCCGGGGGCGAGGTGCTCGTCTCCAGCACCGTCAAGGATCTCGTCGCCGGATCGGGGATTCAGTTCGCGGACCGCGGAGCGAAGCAGCTCAAGGGAATCCCCGACGAATGGCGGCTGTTCGCGGTCGCCCCGTAGCTCGTAGCTAGGGCCGGGCCTCCGCGGCCCCGGCGGGGACTCGCTCCGTGTCCAGTCGCGGCAGGATCCGCTCCAGCCAGTCCGGGATCCACCAGTTGCGCTTGCCGAGCAGCTGCATCACGGCGGGAACCAGCACCATCCGCACCACGGTCGCGTCGAGGAAGATCGCCGTCGCGAGGCCGATCCCGAACAGCTTCAGGAACACGTCCGGCGCCGTCACGAAGGCGAGGAAGACGACGACCATGATCGCCGCGGCGGCCGTGATCACGCGCGCGGTCTTCGCCAGGCCGTCGGCAACCGCGCGTCGCGTGTCCCCGTGCCTCAGGTACTCCTCGCGGATCCTCGAGATCAGGAAGACCTCGTAGTCCATCGAGAGGCCGAAGAGGATCGCGAACATCATCACCGGCATGAACGGCGCAATCGGCACCTCGTGATCGATTCCGATCAGCCCGCCGACCGCCCCGCCCTGCGCCACCAGGGTCATCACGCCGTAGGCGGCGCCGACCGAGAGCAGGTTCATCACCGCGGCCTTGAGCGAGATCAGGGGTGAGTGGAAGGCGACCAGCAGGAGCAGGAAGGAGAGCCCGACGACCGCGGCTATGAACACCGGCATGCGGCCCAGGATGTAGTCGCTCTGGTCCTCGAGCGCCGCGGTCACGCCCCCGACCTCGGCGGTGATTCCGGTGCCCTGGAGCTCCTGCGGAATGACGTTGTCGCGAAGGTGGTTGACCAGGTCCTCGGTCTCCTTGTCCTGCGGTGAGCCCTCGGGGATCACGTTGACGATCGCCGCGTTGCCCTCCGGATTTATCACCGGCGCCGGGACGAAGGCGACCCCGGGCTCGCTGCGAAGCCCCTCCGCGAAGGAGTCGATTTCGGCCTGCGCGCCCGGGTCGGGCAGGTCGGCGGCGATCACCAGCGGCCCGTTGGTGCCGGGCCCGAACCCCTCCGCGTTCAGGTCGTAGGACTTGCGGGTCATGGTGTCCGGCGCGTCGTTGCCGGCGTCGGGGAAGCCCAGGCGCATGCCGAGCGCCGGGGCCGCCAGCGCCAGCAATATGGCCGTGGCGGCGATCGCGGCGGTCCAGGGCCGTCGCTGGACCGCGTGGCTCCAGCGCGCGGCGGGCGACTCGCCGTTGCCCTCCGTCTTCAGCGCCCGGCCGAGGAAGGGGATCCGCAGGCGGTCGACCTTCGGGCCCAGGTAGGAGAGGAGCGCCGGCAAGAGCGTGACCGCGGCGAGCATCACGACCAGGACGGCGAAGGAGGCCGAGAGGGCGACGCCGTACATATACGGCAGGCCAGTCAGGGCGAGTCCGAGGACGGCGATCACGACGGTGGCGCCGGCGATGATCACGCTGCGTCCCGCGGTGGTGACGGCCTCGACGACGGCATCGTGGCGGTCCTTGCCCTCCTTCATCGCCGCCCGGAACCGGGTCAGCACGAGCAGCGAGTAATCGATGCCGACCCCGATCCCGATCAGCCCGGACACCGCCGTGGTCCAGTCGGGGACGTCGACGACATTGGCGAGCAGCACGATCAGGCCCCCGGACGAGATGCCAAGGCCGACGAGGGCGATCACGAGGGGCAGCCCGGCGGCGACCACCGAGCCGAAGGCGATCAGCAGCACGATCGTGGCCCCGAGGAGCCCGACGCTCTCCGGGCTGCCTGACTCCTGCGCCTGATAGATCGGGTCCCCGCCGAGCTCGATCTCCAGCCCATCGCCGCTGTTCGCTTCGGCTGCGGCGACGAGCTCCTCGCCGTCCTCCTTCTCGACGTCCCAGCCATTGGCCGTCAGCGGGAGAATGGTCGACCCGATCGTGCCGTCCTCCGAGTACCGGATCGGGGTGACGTGCTCGGCGACATGATCGACCTGCTCGGCCTCGGCGAAGAAGGCGTTGACGCGCTCCCGGGCGGCGGGGCTTCGGGCGCCGGCCTCGTCCTTCCAGACGACGTTGATCTCCTGGCCGGAGTAGCCGTCGAACCGCTCCTGGGTGAGCTCGCTCGCCGACTTCGACTCCGAGCCCGGCGTGTGGTAGTCGGCCTCGTACTCCCCGGCCAGCGAGGAGCCGACCCCGATGATCACGACCGCGGCCGCGATCCACACCAGGACCATGCGGCCACGTCGGCGGTAGGCGAGGTCGGCAAGACGGGCTAGGAAGCGCGTCATTCGGGAGTCCCTTTCTCGGCTGACGAGTCGTTTACGGGCTCAAAGATAGACAGGAGGCTGGCTGCCGGTTATTTGACCAAGATCACACATACCGGCGCGGCGGTCGCGAACGTTGAATTGCCATACGCCCTTAGACCGCGCGGCCGGCGCAAACTAATCGGCTCTCTGTGAGAACCGCTCAGGCGAGGGTGATGTTGTGGTTGGCGCTGATCAGGCCGTCGGGGTCGTAGCGGCGCTTCACGTCGCGGAGCCGCTCCAGCGTCTGGGGGGCGAAGATCGCCTCGAGGTCGGTGGGGCGGTCCGCGAAGTTGAAGTAGCGACTCCCCGGCGACCAGGGCTCAAGCGCCTCGCAGACGGTGTCCAGCTGCTGGTTGATCGCCTCGCCCATCTCGGGGCTCATCGGCAGGCCGATGCCGCAGAACACGTACTCGGCGTCGAGGTGTGACAGAGCACCGGCGCCCTCCGCCGGCTCGCCGAGCGCACCGCCGCACTGGCGAAGCTCGGCGGAGAGAAGGGGCGAGCCCGAATCCGGCCCAGCGGTCTCGATGAATGTGTCGATCGCCTCCTGCGGCGCCTCACGAAGCGACGCCGTGTAGACGAGGCCGGGGACCGGCTCATCGGGCTCCATGTGCACCGCAGGAAGCCCTGAGGGAGGCATGGTCTGGAAGGTGTCCATCACCGGCTCTCCCAGCTCCCGGATCGGTTGCACGAGCTCCGCGCCCTCCGACTCCGGCCCCGCATAACAGGCGCCGAGCGTGACCAGCGGCCTGTCCTGCAGCGGCTCCGGAATCTGCGGCAACGGCGGCAGGTGCAGGAACCGCACGATCGATGTGACGTCGTCGGGCAGGGCCGATGCCCATTGGAAGTAGCTATTGATGATCTCGCTCGATCCCTCGTCGGCCGGATAGATGGCGCTGCCGGCGAAGACCTCGGGCAGCTCCGCCAGATCGAACTCGATCGCGGTGACGACCGCCGAAGCTTCCGCCGCCGCCCGCGCAGGGCCCAGAACAGGTCGGCATCGTTGTCGGCGTCCACCCGGCGCTGCTCGCCGTCGGCGGTCACCAGCTCGATCGCCCGAACGTTGTTGCAGGCAAGGCCGTGGCGGCGGGCGAGCCAGCCGAAGCCGCCGCCGGTCGTGTAGCCGACGACGCCGATGTCTGGTGCCGAGCCCGAGAAGTTGGCAAGGCCGTGCTCGCCTGCGGCGGGATTGGCCTCCATCCAGAGCACCCCCGCCTCGTAGCGGCCGACTCGCTTTTCGGGGTCGATCTCGATTCCCTTCATGCGCTCGGTCTTGAGCAGGATCGAGCCGTCCAGCGGCCCACGAGCTCCGGCGCCGTGGCCGGTGCCCTGAGCCGCGACACCAAGGCCGTTCGCTCGCGCGAAGTTGATCGCGGCGACAACGTCGTCGGCGCTCTCCGCGTAGGCGACGGCCGCCGGGTTCTGGTCGGCCGCGAGGTTCCAAGCGGCGCGTGCCTGATCCCACCGCTCCTCCCCCGGCGACACAACGGTCCCTGCGAAGTTCCCATTCAAAGCCTTGTTCAACGCCTTCTGCTCCACCCGCTCTCCTTATGTGCCGGATCTATAGAACTGGCAATGCCATGGGCCGTGAAGGACTCGAACCTTCAACCTTGAGATTAAGAGTCTCCTGCTCTACCAGTTGAGCTAACGGCCCGGCGAGCGGGATGGTAACGGCGGGGTGGCGGACAGCCTAGGGCGCGGTGCCGGCGCCGCCGAACGGGTTCTGGAGCGGGTTGTCGCCGGGAGTGGTGGTCGATGGCGCGTTCTTTTGCGCCTTCGCAAGCCGCTTCTTCTCCTTCACCGCCTCCGTTCGGATCTCCTCCAGGTCCTGCTCGAGCTGGCTTCGCTGGGCCTTCGGCGTCTCCGCGACGGCCCTGTCCGCCGCCTTGTCTCCGCCCGAGATGTCGCCCGCGAGGTACAGGTAGAAGGCGAGGTCGTCCCAGGCGCCCGAGTTGGGTTGGTCCTCGGCCACGATCCGCTGTGCCTCCGCCGCGCCCTTGGGCGTCGCCGAGGTAGTAGTACGCCTGCACCATCTGGGTGGCGATCGTGGCGCTCGGCTGGCCCTTGTTCACCTCTAGGTACTTCTCCCAGGCGTCGGCCGCATTGCCGAGCTCGGTGTGGGCGTCCTCGCTGACGCTGAGCTCTCCCGTGGTCTCGTCCGGGTTATCCCCTCCTTCGCCTTGTAGAACTCGTACTTGGAGAGCTTCAGAAGGGCGGCGGTGTCCTTCGGGTCCTTGGCGAGCTGCTCGTTGGCGTTGTCGATCTGGTCGTCGTACTGGGAGGAAAGCGATCCGCCACTGCTCTCGCCGCTGAACACGTCGGCGAAACCGCCAACGCCGTCCGACCCAATGCCGAAGCCGACGAAGCCGACCAGGAAGAGCGCCGCCAGCGTCGCGTAGACAACCTGGACGACCCGCCTGCGCTTGCCGCGAAGGTCGAAGAGCACGTCAAGGAGCCTAGCTGGCGGGGCTGGCTGGCGGCTCGGGCTTCGGCGCGGAGGCCGCAGGCTCCGCCGGCGTCCCCACCAGGCGCGCCAGGACCAGCGAGAGCTCGAACAGCGCCAGCAAAGGGGCCAGCTCGATCAGCATCGTCACCGGGTCGGTGCCGGGCAGGAGCATCGCCGCCACGGCCAGGGCCAGGTAGGCGTAGCGGCGATTGTGCGAGAGCTGCTGCGGGGTGATGATGCCGAGGCGGGTGACCGCGACCACCCCCATCGGCACCTGGAACATCAGGCCGAGCGCGATCAGGGTGAGGACGAAGAAGCTGTAGTACTCGCTGGCCCGCACTTGGATGTTGAAATCGTCCTGGTTGAAGTTGAGGAGGAACTCGGTGGCCGCCGGGACGACGACGAAATACGAGAACACGACGCCCGCGATGAACAGCACGGGGACCGAGAGCAGGAATGGGAGGGCGACGCGCTTCTCGGTTGGCCTCAGCGCCGGCAGCAGGAAGGCGTAGGCCTGGTACAGCAGGACCGGCAGGGCGATCAGGATCCCGGCGTAGATCGAGAGCTTGAGGGTGGTCATGAAGGGCTCGGTGACGCCGAAGGTGATCGGCACCCGGTCGCCTGGCAGCGGCTTGTTGGCGATCTCGAGCAGCAGGTCGTTCTGCCAGAAGCACAGCCCGCAGGCGACCACCAGCACCGCCAAGGAGGCGAAAATCCGGTTTCGCAGCTCGTCGAGGTGCTCGACGAGCGTCATCTCGTCGTCGAACTTGCGCGGCCCGCAGTCGGGGCGCGGCCACTTAGGAGCGGCGGTCGGTTACGACCTCGGTCTCGACGGGCTCGCCGGGCTTCTCCGCGCCCTCGATCCGGGCGGGCTGCGACGACTCCTCATCGTCATCGCCCTTGCCGGAGATCGAGGCCCTGAACTCGCGGATGCCGCGGCCCATCGAGCGCCCCAGCTCCGGCAGGCGCTTCGGCCCGAAGATGAGCAGGGCGATGATCAGGACGATCGCCACTTCGAGGGGTCCCACGCTTGGCATCAGGACAAATGGTATCGACGGGGGGCTGGCGCCGAAGAGCCGGGCGCTTAGCGCTTGAAGTTGAGGTGGAAGCGACTCGGCGTGGGCTCCGCCTGATCCTGATACTTGCTGCCCGCCTCGCCCGAGCCGTAGGGGCGCTCGACGGCCGAATCCATTCGCATGAACGAGATCTGCCCGATCGGCATGCCGTAGTAGATGGTCACGGGGAGGTTGGCCACGTTTGAGAGCTCCAGGGTCAGGTTCCCCACGAACCCCGGATCCACGAAGCCGGCGGTGCTGTGGATGAGAAGGCCCAGGCGGCCCAAAGAGCTCTTTCCCTCAAGTCGGGCAACAACGTCATCGGGGAGCTGTACGCGCTCCAGTGTCTGTCCAAGCACGAACTCGCCCGGATGGAGGATGAAGGGATCGGCATCGGGAATCTCGACTGCCTCCGTCAGATCCTCCATGGGTTGTCGAACGTCGATGAACGGGTAGCGCGCATTGTGGAAAACCCGGAAGCGACGGTCGACGCGCACGTCCACGCTCGACGGTTGCACCATGGCCTCGTCGAACGGATCGATGACGATCCGCCCGGCCTCGATCTCCGCCTTGATGGTGCGGTCGCTGAGGACCATCTCACCCAGTCTATTCCCGCTCGCCACGCCTGGCGAGGCGCCAGAAACGCCCCGCTCGGACCTGGTCCCGTATCTAAAGCTCCCAAGGCCCACCGCCGATACAGCACCCGAAGTGGCAGAGCGGCAGACAGCGAAGCGGGACAGCCGGACCTCCCTGAAAGGGGGGCTCGAGCCGAGCATCTTCGAGACGCGCCTGGCGACCACCACCCGCCGGCGGCGCGACGACCTCCACATCTGCCCCTCGTGCAGCTCTGACCTGGTCTACCCGACCGACTGGGCGCCGGCGAGCAACCGGCACTGGGAGGTGGCCCTCCGCTGCCCGTCGTGCGAATGGAACGGCGGCGGCACCTACAGCCAGGAGATCGTCGACCGCTTCGACGAGGTGCTCGAGCGGGGCACCGAGTCGGTGCTCGAGGATCTGAGCGTCCTCACCCGGGCGAACATGGAGGACCAGATCGATCGCTTCGTCTCCGCCCTGACCGCGGACCACGTCCTCCCCGAAGACTTCTAGTCCCTCACGAGTACCGCTCGACCACGCCGTCGGCGACCAGCTCGAGGAGCCGTCGCTGGTCGGGCTCGAGTGCCGAGCGCTCCAGGGCGCGCTTGGCAAGCTCCACCCGCCTGCGGGCGCCGGCCCTGACCTGGTCGAGGACGCCCGTCGCCGCGATCCGGTCGCAGACCGCCTCCGCGCCCGTCGGCGCCGAGCTGCTCGCAGATCCAGGCCGGCCAGGCGCTGATCGCGCTCGCGGGCGAGGATCAAGGGCAGGGTCACGGTGCCGTCCAACAGGTCGGTCCCTCGGGCCTTGCCCGTCCGCTCCGGCGGGCCCGTGACGTCGAGCACGTCGTCGAGGAGCTGAAAGGCGAGGCCGATCTCGCGACCGAAGACCTCGAGCGCGGCGAGTGGATCGCCACGGCCCCCCGCCGGGGGCCCGGAGCCGTCCAGCCGCCCGATCACGCAGGCGCACTCGAACAGGCGGCCCGTCTTCAGCCCGCAGCGCTCCAGGTATCGCTCCGCGGAGATCGCGGCGTCGAAGGCGTCGCGCCGCTGGGCCAGCTCGCCGAGCGCCAGCGCCACCGATGCCTTGGAGAGAAGCTCCACCTGTCGCCGGCTGCCATCCGCTTCCGAGCTCCGCGAAGGCGCGCGAGAACAGCAGATCGCCGACCGCAAGCGCGCGGTCGCGGCCCGGAGCGGGCGACCACCGTCGGGTGTCCGCGGCGGAGCGGCGCCGCGTCCAGCACGTCGTCATGGACCAGGGTCGCCATGTGGACGAGCTCGACCGCGGTCGCCCCGCGAATAGCGGCCTCGCCTCCGCGCGGCCCGGCGCTGAGCAGGACCAGCATCGGGCGCAGGCGCTTGCCTCCGGCCGCCAGCGTCGCCCTCGCGTCCGCGGCGAGCGCTTCGCCATGGCCCTCGACCAAGCCCGCGAGACGCTCCTCGACCGCCTCCAAGCGGGCGGGCAGCCACGCGCCGCGCTGCCTCCAGCACCAGCGTCACCGGGGGCGGGACCGCGGTCCGGTTCAACCGTCCTTCTCCCCGGAGTGGATCGCGATGATCCCGCCGGCGAGCAGCAGGTAGCGAATCCGCTCCAGGCCGGCGCCGGCCATCATCGCCGCCAAGCCCTCGGGCGGCGGGAAGCGCTTCACCGACTCGGGCAGGTAGGCATAGGCGTCGCGGTCCCCCGCCACGACGCCGAGCAGGGGCACGAGCCGATCGAACCACAGCGAATAGAAGCTCGACATCGGGCGCCGGCGCGGCTGGGTGATCTCGAGGATCACGGCGCGGCCTCCAGGCTTCAGCACGCGGACCATCTCGGCGAGCCCACGCTCGAGGTCCACCAGGTTCCGCGCCCCGAAGCCCACCGTGACGGCGTCAAACGACCCCTCCGGGTAGGGCAGCTCCAGCGCGTCGGCCCACTCGAACCTGGCCTGCGACGCGCCGCGCTCCGCCGCCTTGCGCCGCGCCAGCTCCAGCATCGGCTCCGAGAAGTCGCAGCCCACCACGGCGCCCTCCGACCCGACCCGCCGGGCCAGCTCGAAGGCCAGGTCGCCGGTGCCACAGCAGAGGTCGAGGGCGGAGTCGCCCGGAGACAGGTCGGCGCGGTCGGCCGCCCGCTTCCGCCAGCGATGGTGCATGCCCGCGGTCATCGCCGTGTTCATGAGGTCGTAGACGCCCGCGATGCGGTCGAACATCGTCCGCACCTCCCTTGCGAACTCCGGCGAGGAGCGTGACGGTCGGCCGACCACCGGACCTGACTGAGCACCGACCACGGGCCGAGGCGCTACTTCAGCGACGCCAGGAAGTCCGAGATCTGGTTCAGCTCCTTCTGCGTCAGGCAGCCCACGTTGGAGCCCGGAGCGCAGCCGGTGAAAGAGGGCATGATCCCCGGGCCCGCCTCGAGCGAGCGCAGGATCGCGCTGCGGGGAATCTGGGCCCCGATCTCGGTCAGCTCGGGGCCCAGGGTCCCGTTGCCGTTGTCGCCGATGGTGTGGCAGGCGAGGCAGCCATTCTGGGCGACCAGCTCCTTGCCCGCCTCGTATTGCGGCGCCACCTCCATGTCGATCTTCGTCGGCGGCCCGGCGATGGCGCCCGTGTAGGTGAGGTACGCCATCGAGACCAGCGTCAGCACCAGCACGGCCATCGCGATCGGCCGCCGCTCGGGCCGGCGTTCCGGGCCGCGGTCGAAGAACGGCAGGAGCAGCAGCACGACCATGCCGATCGTCGGCACCCCGATCGTCGCCAGCGGCGTCAGCTCGTAGGGCTTGATCACCCGCAGGACCTCGAAGAGGAAGAAGAAGTACCACTCGGGCCGCGGCGTGTAGGTCGTAGTCGTCGGGTCGGCCTTGGGGCCCAGCTCGGCGCCGAGCACGATGGCCATCACGGCGATCACCAGGACGACGATCAGGGCCATCGTCGAGTCCTTCATCACCGCGTAGGGGAAGAAGGGCTTGCCTTCCTTCTTCAGCAGCTCGTAGTCGCGGAGGTAGGCCTCCTTCTCGGCCCGGTTCAAACCCTCTCCTCCTTGAGCGTCGCCTTGCGGCGCTTCGGCTCCAACCAGGGTGGCGCCGTGGTGCCGAGCTTCACCACCAGGTAGAGGTGGGCCCCGATCAGGGCGATGATCAGCCCCGGCACCAGCAGCATGTGGATCGAGTAGAAGCGGGCCAGGGTCGTCCCCTCGAACTCGGCGCCCCCTCTCAGGAAGTCGGCCAGGTAGGGGCCCACCAGCGGCCCGGTGCCCGTGATGTTGAAGGCGACCTCGGTGGCCCAGAAGGAGCGCTGATCGAAGGGCAACAGGTAGCCGGTGAAGCCCATCACCATGGTCAGGATCAGCAGCACGACGCCGATCACCCAGTTCAGCTCGCGCGGGTACTTGTAGGCGCCGAAGACGAAGGTGCGCGCCATGTGGAGCCAGATCAGGATGATCATCACGCTGGCGCCCCACTTGTGCATGCCGCGCACGAACTCGCCCAGGAAGACCTCGTTGGTGAGGTGGACGACCGAGCCGTAGGCCTGGGTCGTGGACGGCGTGTAGAACATCGCCAGGAAGACGCCGGTCACCGCCTGCACCACAAACGCGAATAGCGTTGCCGAGCCGAGCGTGTAGAACCAGTTGGTGCCCTTGGGCACCTTCCGGAAGAGCATCCCCGAGAGGAAGCTGGCGCCACCGGTGCGCTCGTCGACCCAGCCGACGAGGTCGGCGGGCGTCTCCTTGAGACGGTCCGCGGGGCCGGCGCCGTCGCCGACGCCGGGCTTCTGCGGCTTGCGCAGCGGGCCGGGGATGAGCATGTCGGGGAGCTTCATCGCGATTCCTCGATCACGGCGCCGGAGGGGTCGAGGGCCGCGGCGGATAGAGGATGTTCCAGATCCCCCCGTGAACTCGCCCGGGTCGCGGGCCCGAACCGGCTCGAGCTGCGAGGTGACGCTGTAGCGGGGGCCGAGCTGCACCTGGCCGTCACGCACCCGCGTCTGGAAGCGGTCCAGCGGCCGCACGGGTGGGCCGCCGATCACCTTGCCCTCGAAGTCGTACACGCCGCCGTGGCAGGGGCAGATGAAGTTGCCGGCGGCGGAGACGAAGCGCACCGGGCAGCCGAGGTGCGCGCACCGGGTCGAGAGCGCGATGTAGGTGCCGGCGCGCTCGTCCGAGAACGCCTCAGGATTGCCATCGCGCACGTAGGCGGTGGTCTTGCCCGCCTCGCCGATCCCCTCGACTATCGTGAAGACGACCGGCCTGTAGGTGTCGGCGGTGAACCGGCTGACCGGGCCGACGCTTTCCCAGCGCTCCTCCGGGCGGTCGAAGATCGGTGCCACCGCGAAGCCGACCGCCGGCAGGACGATCACCGCCCCGGCGAGACCGCCGACCGCCGCGCCGGCGCGCGTCAGCGCAGTGCGCCGGTTCATCGACTCGCCTTCGAAGTAGCCAGGCGGATCCGGCGTCGGCACACCGCCGGCGCCAGCGGAACCGTTGCTCTTGTCGGCGGCGTCGGCCACGTTCAGGCGGGCAGGTCCTGGTGGGGATCGAAGCCTATCGCCTCCGCCGCGCGCTCCAACCGATCCCCGAGGCCGGATCCCTGGGCCGTCTCGCGGGCGCCCTGCCACAGCGCCGAGGGGGCGCCGGGGCGCCCCTCGCGAAGGGCCGACTTTCCCTGCTCGTGAGCGGGTGTGGTGCCCGAGGCCACCACCGTCACCGACGCCAGCCAGACGGCGTCCGCCGCCCGCGCGCCGGTTGCGGCCTCGTCCGTCTGGGCGTCGTGAAGCTGCGCCGAGAGCGAGATCAGGTCGGACAGCTCGCGGATCGCCTCGAGGTCACCCAGCGCGGCCAGCCGCTCGAGACCCAGCGCGTAGAGGTAGTCGCCGGCCAGCAGGGCCAGATCGGCGTCGGCACCGACCACGATGCGGGGCTTCCCGTAGTGGAGGAGGTAGCCCTCGCGGACCGACTCGATCAGCAGGGCGTACTCGCCCGGCGCCTCCGCAGCGCGCGGGCCCGCGGCGGCCAGCAGGCCGAGCGCCGGCTCGGCCTCCCCGGGGTCGGCCACCTGCGGCGAGATCACCGACTCTTCGGCGCGAAGCTGCGCCGCCAGCGCCGCCAGCGCGGCCTCGGGCGAGCTCATAGGCGGGCGAGATTACGGAAGCGGCGAGCTGGCCGGCGCGCGAAGGCCGGCGACGATGATCTCCAGGTAGCGCTCCCAGCTCATCGCGTGGTCGAAGGAGCCGCGGCCCGTGGCTCGCCCCAGGCCGCACATCAGCATGGCGATGTCCTGAGCGCCGATGTCGGGGCGCAGCTCGCCGGCGGCCTGGGCTCGCTCGACCAGCGCCGCCGTGGCCTCCATCAAGTCGTCCTTCTCGCGCTGCGCGCCCTGAAACGCGTCCCGCTCGGCCATCGCCTCGGAGAGCAGGCGATCGTTCGCCCCCAGCTCCGCCGAGCGGCGCAGGTAATCACGAAAGCCCTCCCAGGCATCGGGCACCTCGAGCGCCTCGCGTGCCCACTCGGCGAGCCGGATGAAACGATCCGCCGCCAGCGCCTGGAGCAGCGCCTCCTTGGTGGGGAAGTGGCGGTACACCGTGCCCACACCCACGTCCGCCGCCCGGGCGATGTCGTCGATCTGGGCCTCGAGGCCGTGGCGGCGAACTGCTCCCTGGCCACGACCAGGATCCGCTCGCGGTTGCGCCGCGCGTCGGCGCGCTGCGTGCGCACGACGGCGGGGGCGGGCGTTGGGGGCTGTTTGGGGAGTCATGTCGATTCTCTGGGTGGCGATTCGTCGTCTCTGTGACGACCAGCACGCAAACGGAACCACTAGTTCCGTATAGTGCCCTAACCGAAACCGGAACTCAGGTTCCTATTATCGCACAGGCCACGGTTGAAGCTCAGAGGAGGACCACGATGATGACCACCGCCCAGGAGTTCGAGCGCCGACGCTGGATCGCCCTCGCGTTGCTGTGCTTCGCCCAGTTCATCGTCGTCCTGGACGCGTCGATCGTGAATGTCGCGCTGCCCTCGATCGGCGAGGGGCTCGACTTCTCCCAGGAGAACCTCGCCTGGGTGGTGAACGCGTACGTGCTCACGTTCGGTGGCTTCCTGCTGCTCGGCGGGCGAATGGCCGACCTGCTGGGACGCCGGCGGGTATTCATCTCCGGACTGCTGCTGGTCGCCGCCGCGTCCCTCGCGGCAGGCTTCGCCGCCACCGAGGGCCAGTTGATCGCGGCCCGCGCCGCCCAGGGCCTCGGCGCCGCGATCATCTCCCCCGCGGCGCTGTCGATCGTCACCACCACTTTCCGCGACGGCGCGGAGCGCAACAAGGCGCTGGGCGCCTGGGGCGCGGTCGCGGGTGCAGGTGGCGCCGCCGGAGTGCTCTTCGGCGGAATCCTCACGGATGGCCTCGGCTGGGAATGGGTGCTGTGGGTGAACGTGCCGGTGGCTCTCGTGGTCGCCGCGCTCGCGCCGCGGCTGATCGCCGAGAGCCGCTCCGAGTCGGCAACTCGCCACTTCGACGCCGCCGGGGCGGTCAGCGTCACCGCCGGCCTCTCGATCCTCGTCTACGCGATCGTCGACGCGACCGACGCGGGCTGGGGCTCGCTCCAGACGCTCGGCCTGATCGGCGTGTCCGCGGCGCTGCTCGCGACCTTCGTCGCGGTCGAGCGGCGCTCGCAGGCGCCGCTGATGCCGTTCCGGATCTTCCGCCTCCGGACCCTGACCGGCGCCAACGTGGTCGGGCTCCTCGTCGGCGGGTCGCTGTTCTCGATGTTCTTCTTCATCACGCTCTACATGCAGCAGGTGCTGGGCTACAGCGCGATCGAGGCGGGGCTCGCCTACCTGCCGCTGGCGGTGTCGATCATCATCGCCGCGGCGATCGCCTCAGTGCTGGTGACGCGAATCGGCTTCAAGCCCGTGCTCGCGACCGGGCATGGCGATGATCGCCCTCGCGCTGGCCTGGTTCTCGCAGGTCTCGGTTGGCGGTGGCTACGTCTCCGACATCCTCGGGCCCTCGGTGCTGGCCGCCTTTGGCCTTGGGTTCGCCTTCGTGACGACCACGATCGCCGCGGTCTCCGGGGTGCGCGACCAGGAATCCGGCCTCGCGAGCGGGCTGATCAACACCTCGCAACAGATCGGCGGCGCGTTGGGGCTGGCCGTGCTGGCGACGATCGCCAACACCCGGACCGACGACGTCATGGCCTCGGCGGGGGGCGACCCCTCCGCGCTCACGAACGCTCTCACCGAGGGCTTCCAGTCGGCGTTCCTCGGCGGTGCGGTGATCGCCACACTCGGATTGGTGCTGACGCTGGCGCTGATCCGCGGCAGCGACAGCCGCGCCCACGTCGAGCTCGCCAGGCCCCCGGCGAGCGACCGCCTGGCCGAGGAAGCCGCCTACGGCCAAACGAGACGCCTTCTGGGACGAACGGGCCTCCTCGCCAGCGCGCGCGACGCCTCCTGGCCGTGCCGTCTTCGCGATCGCGGTCTCGTCGTGAGCGAGGGAGACGAACCACGCCTCGAACTGGGAGGCGGGCGGATAGATCCCGCGTTCCAGGAGCGCCCGGCAGAAGCGGCCGTACGCCTCCAGGTCGCAGGCCGCGGCGCCGGCGAAGTCGTGCACCGGCTCGGCGCTGAAGAACGGCGTCACGAGCCCGCACACCGAGACGACGCTGACCGGGCGGTCGCCAGCCGCCTCGCGAAGAGCGGCCGCAAGGCTTTCGGTGAGCGCCGCCAGCCTCTCGTAGGCGGCGCCATCGAGCTCGCTCAGGGTCGCCAAGCCCGCGGCCACCGCAAGTGGATTGCCCGCGAGGGTCCCCGCCTGGTAGACGTCGCCTGCGGGCGCCACCAGCTCCATCAGCTCCCGCCGCCCCCCGTAGGCGGCGGCCGGCAGGCCACCGCCCAGCACCTTGCCCATGATCGTCAGGTCGGCGTCGACCCCGTACAGCTCCTGGGCGCCCCCCCGCGCCACTCGGAAGCCCGAGATCACCTCGTCCAGCACCAGCAGCGCCCCGCCGCCTTGGCCTGCTCGCTCAAGAAGCCCAGGAAGCCGTCGGCCGGAGGCACCACCCCCATGTTTGCCGGCACGGGCTCGGCCAGGATCGCCGCCACCGGCCGCTCGGCGATCGCCGCCGCCAGGGCGTCGCGGTCGTTCCAGGGGACGACGATCGTGTCGGCGGCCTGCGCCGCCGTCACCCCCGGGCTCGCCGGAATCCCCTGGGTCGCCAGGCCCGAGCCGGCTTCGGCCAGCAGCCCGTCGACGTGCCCGTGGTAGGCGCCGGCGAACTTGACCACCGTGTCTCGCTTCGTCGCCGCCCGCGCCAGGCGGATGGCGCTCATCGAAGCCTCGGTCCCCGAGTTGACCATCCGAACCATCCCCACCGACCCGAACCGCTCGCACACCTCCTCCGCCAGCTCCACTTCGCCCTCCGTGGGCGCCCCGTAGCCCGTCCCCAGCTCGGCCGCGCGTCGCACCGCCTCCACCACCGCCGGATGGGCGTGGCCGAGGATCAGCGGCCCCCAGGAGCAGACCCAGTCCACGTAGCGATTGCCGTCCACGTCGATCAGCTCGCAGCCCTCGCCGCGCTCGGCGAAGACCGGGTGGTCGCGACCGATGGAGCGCATCGCCCGCACCGGCGAGTTGACCCCGCCCGGCATCAACCCAAGGGCGCGGCGATACAGCTCCTCTGACCTAGTGGTCACGTCCCCAAAACGCGCCCGTACCCACGGGCGCGACCACCATGCCTCGTACCTCGGGCTCCGAGGAGCCTGCGGCGCTCAGGAGTGCTGAGCCTCCCAGTTGGCGTAGTCCTCGGTGAAGTAGTGCAGCCTCACCTTCTTGAACTCGGTCGAGGAGTAGAGGACCGCGCGGTCGTCGCCGTGCAGGCCATGCTCGTCGGCGATCCGATCGAGGACCGCGTCGCACTCCTGCTTTGAGCGCCCGTGGGCCATGGTGAACACCGAGTAGGGCCAGTCGTCGTAGGTGGGCCGCTGGTAGCAGTGGGAAACCCCCCGCACGGCTGCCATCTTGCCGCCCACCTCGAGCACCTGATCGGACGGGACCCGCCACACGCCCATCCCGTTGGCCGAGAACCCGGCCCGCCGGTGGAAGAGGATCGCCGCCACACGCCGCAGCAGCTTTCGCTCCACCATCTGCTCGAGATGCTCCAGGAACCGGCCGACCGGCATCCCGACCTGCTCGGCGGCCGCGTCGTAGGGGCGGTCCGTGACCGCCATCGGCCCCTGGAGGGCCCGGATCACGGCTACGTCCACCTCGTCGTAGGGCTGCGCCTCCAGCTCGCGCGGTGGCGCCGCGTCGACCGCGGCCTCCAGCGCCTCGGTCCCCCGCTCCATCTCGAGGTTCATGTTGATCTTGAACAGGGTGAGGGTGGGGAGCTGGCGGATCGACTCGGCGCCCGTTGCGGCACTCAGCACCTCCAGGGTGCCGTCCAGCCCCAGCCCCGAGTCGGGGGGCGTGGCGATCGTGAACCAGAGGTTGAACTCGTGGGTGCGCAGGTAGTTGTGGGAGACGCCGGGGTGGGAGTTGATGATCCGCGCGGCGCGCTGCGGGTTCTCGGAGTCGACCTTGGCGGCGACCAGCATCGACGCATAGCCGAGCGCCCGGGTGTCGAAGATCGGGGTGATCTCGCGGATGATCCGCTCGTCGAGCAGCCGCTGGGTGCGGGCCTTGACCTCGTCCAGAGGCAGCTCGGCCCGGCGGGCGACGGCCCCAAACGGCTCGGGCTCGAGCGGGAAGCTCGACTGGAGCAGGTTCAAAAGCAGCTTGTCGACCGCGTCGAGCGGCACCGCGGCGCCCTCCTTACGCGAGCGAGCCTTGGGCCGCGGCTCACGCAGCGGCGCGCTGGCCCCGCTCAAAGCCAAGCCGCGGCTTCCTTCGCGTAGTAGGTGAACACCAGATCGGCGCCCGCGCGGCGGATGGCGGTCAGCGTCTCGAGCACCGCGGACCGCTCGTCGAGCCAGCCGTTCTGGGCGGCGGCCTTGAGCATCGAGTACTCGCCGGAGACGTGGAAGGCGGCGACCGGGGCGCCGGTCTCCTCCTTCACCAGGCGGATCACGTCGAGGTAAGGGGTGGCGGGCTTCACCATCACCACGTCGGCACCCTCGGCGAGGTCGAGCTTGGCCTCGCGGACGGCCTCGAGCGCGTTTGCAGGGTCCATCTGGTAGCCGCGGCGATCACCGAACTCCGGGGTGGACTCGGCCGCCTCGCGGAACGGCCCATAGAAGGCGGAGGCGTATTTGGCGCTGTAGGCGACGATTGCGACGTTCGGGTGGCCATCCTCGTCGAGCTGCGAGCGGATTGCCCCCACGCGGCCATCCATCATGTCGCTGGGCGCCACCACGTCAGCTCCCGCGTTGGCGTGGGAGATCGCCGTCTTGGCGAGCAACTCGATGGTCAGGTCGTTGTCGACCTCGCCCTCCCGGACCACGCCGCAATGGCCGTGCGATGTGTACTCGCACAGGCAGACGTCGGTGATCACGACCAGATCGGGATGGGCGTCCTTGAGCGCCCGGACGGCCATCTGCACGACGCCCTCCGAATCGTAGGCGCCGGAGCCCGCCTCGTCCTTGGAGGCCGGGATGCCGAACAGGATCACGGCGCCGATCCCGGTCGCCTGGAGCTCGGTCGCCTCGCTCACCAGCTCGGAGATCGAGAAGCGCTCGATGCCGGGCATCGAGGGCACCGGTTCGCGGACTCCCTCGCCGGCGACGACGAACATCGGCTGCACAAGGTGACGCGGCGAGAGCTCCGTCTCGCGCACGAGCTCGCGCAGCGGCCTGGTCCGCCGCAGCCTCCGCATACGCGTGGCGGGAAAGCTCACGAGGGTGATTCTAGGCGCAGACTCTCACGAGGCGAAGCGGCGCAACGCCAGCCGCGCCAGCGCCCCGTACGCAGCGGCGAGGATCGCCAGGTGGAGGATCGGCAGGCCAAGGCCGGGGCCGGCGGCGTCCAGGCCCCCCGAGATCGCGTCGAGCGCCGGGTCGAACGGGAACAGCGCCCGGACCACCTTGATCACGTCGAACAGCGCGGGGCTCACGGTCCCGGAGCCGACCAGGGAAACGAAGGCGATGGGCAGCGAGATCATGAAGGCGAGCAGCGAGCTCGCGCGGACCTCGCGGGCGGCTCCGCCGATCGCCGCGCCGAAGGCGGCAAAGGCGGCGCCGCCCGCGACGATCGCCGCCCCGAACAGGGGGAAGCGGCCCCAGTCGACGTCGACAAACAGCGACAGGCCGGCCAGCATCAGAAGCGTTACCAGGATCGACAGCGCCACCCCCAGCCCCACCTTCTCGACCAGGAGCGCCGTCCGCCCCACCAGCCCACGGGTCAGTCGCGGAAAGACGTTCTCCTCGCGCTCGAGCGCGAGCGAGCCGGCAACCAGCAGCACGGTGACGAACATCAAGGTCACCGTGGTTGCGACGGAGATCGCGAACGAGTCGAGGCTGGGCGGGGAGCCCGAGACGACCTCCTTCTCAACCTCGATCGGGTGGGCGATCACGCTCAGCACCGGATCGGCGAGGTCGAGGTTCCGTCGCGCGAGCCGCGAGAACTGGATCACCTGGTCGAGCGCCTCGGCGAAAGGACTGCCGGCGGGCAGCTCCGGTCGCAGCGCCTCGAGGATGCGCTGGGTCTGCTTGAGGCCGAGCACGTTGAACGTCTGCCCAAGCAGCTCGAAGCGACCGCCTCTGAGCAGGAGGCCGAGGTAGTTGGCGGAGATCTCCGTCACCTGCTCCGAGATCCTCAGGTTGGCCTCCGTGACCAACGAGCCGATCCGGTCGTCCACCAGCCGCGCCTTCACCGGGTCCTCCTCGTTGACCAGCACTCGCACGGTCGGCTGCGAGGGCGCCAGCGAGCTCAGCGAGCCGAGCTTTTGGATCAGGTCCGCGGGCAGGATCAGGGCCGCCAGCACGTCGCCGGAGCGGACCATGTCACGCGCCTCCTCTTCGGTGGCCACCGGGAGGCACTCAATCCGCGAGCAGAGCTCGCTGCGGGCACCCGCGATGTCGAACTCGGTGCCGGCGAGCACGAGCTGCTGGCCCTCGGGCACCTGGTTCAGGAAGGCGACCCGGGGCGTCTGGGGACCGCGCGACAGCGCGAAGCCGATCAGCACCGCGATCACGACCGGATAGACGACGAGCAGCGTGGTGACCAGCGGCGAGCGGCGCAGGATCTGAAGATCCTTGATGAACAGCCAGCGCATCTACGACCTCAGGTGACCCGGATTGGCGTCAATCAATGGCCTCGATCCCGCAGGAAGGCAACGAACGCCTGCTCGAAGTCGCGGGCGCCCGACTCGGGGACGGCCGCATGCAGCTCGGCTGAGGTGCCGTCGAACAGCGCCTCGCCATCGGCGAGCACCAGCAGCCGCTGGCCATAGCGCTCGGCCTCGGCGATGTTGTGAGTGGAGAAGATCACCGTGGTGCCCCCGCCGGCAAGGCCGAGCACGAACTCCCAAAGGCGCTCCCGCTGACGCGGGTCGAGCCCGGCGCTCGGCTCGTCGAGGAGCAAGACAAGCGGCTGAGCGAGGAGGCCGATCGCGATGTTGATCCGCTGCTGGTTTCCTCCCGACAGCGCCCCCACCTGGTCGTTCCGGCGGTCGGCGAGCCCCGTTTGGTCGAGCATCTGCTCGACCGCCCTGTCGGTGTCGGGGACCCGCTCGAGGTGCGCGAAGAGGCGCAGGTTCTCCAGCACCGTGAGCCGCCGGTAAACCGCTGCCTGCTGCGGGATCCAGCCGATCTCGCCGGGATCTCGGCTGACGGTCCCGCCGTCTTGGCGCCTGATCCCGGCGAGGATCGACAGCAACGTGGTCTTGCCGGCGCCGTTGGGACCGATCACCGCGAGCAGCTCGCCCCGGCGCGCCTCGAAGCTGACTCCCTTGAGCGCCTCGCGCTCACCGAAGCGCTTCAGGAGCTGGCGGGTCTCGATCACGACCCGGTCGTCCGTGGACCGACCCGTGGTGGCGGATTCAGCGAACACGCCGGAGGAAAGCTAGTGGGTTGCAGGGGCGCAACTTCCACCGGCGCGGCTTGTTAGTTGGGCGAGGTACGGAGGGCTGATGAGGACGACAGCGTCGCAACGGGTAGAGCGACCAAGTGGGCCGCCGCGGCTGACCAGCGCAAAGCGCCCGCGGCTGATCCGGCAGGCCAGCGCCTGGCTGCCTCAGCGGGCTCCCGAGCCGCTTCCATTGCAAGACCTCGAGCTGGCGGATGGGCTCCGTTGGGTCGACATCTACGGCGGCGACCTGGGCAACAGCGAGATCCTTGCGCTGCTCGCACCCATCTGCCACGGCCAGCTGACGCAGAAGATGGTGCGCGACCTGATCACCCCAAAGCGGTTTGCAGTCGGGGGGAGCTACCGCGACAGCGAGGTGATCGTCACGTCTGGCTTCCGGATTCGCCATCTGGGCTCAGGCGCCAACGGAACAAAGGCGACGAACGGAAACGGCGCCAACGGCCACCCCATGACTTCGGTCTTCGAGCCTCTACAGCTTCTGGTGGGTGATGACTGGTTGCTGAGCTGCTGGCATCCGGCACGGGTGTTCCGCGGCCTGTGCGACCCGGTCCACGTGGCCGACGAGTCCTCGAGCGGCCTCTATCTGGCCGTCGCCAAGCGTTGGCCGACCAGCAACGCTCAGGGCGCCGCGGACCTCGCCAAGCTCGTGCGGAGCGAGCTCGCCGTGGCCGCCGGCTATCGGCCGCCGATCAACTGACGCCAAAGGGAGCCGAACCGTGCGGTCCGCAGGGGGGACCGCACGGTTCGGCCCCTCGCGAACGCGGCTGAGCCCTGGCCATGCCTTGCGACTAGGCTCTCACGCCCGTGCGCGTCTTGTTCATCGGCGACGTCGTTGGCCGCCCCGGCCGAGACGGGCTCGCCGCAGCGATGCCCGAGCTCCGACGGAGTCACTCACCCGACCTCGTGATCGCCAACGGCGAGAACTCCGCCGGCGGGCTCGGGATCACGGAGAAGACCGCCAAGGGGATGTTCGAGGTCGGCATCGACGCGATCACCACCGGCAACCACGTCTTCCGTCACCGCGACGCCTATGAGTTCCTGGACCGCTCAGAGCGCGTGGTGCGCCCGGCCAACTATCCGGTCGGAAATCCCGGACGGGGCGCCACCGTCGTCGAGGCCGCTGGGCGCCGCGTCGCCGTGCTCAACCTGAGCGGCGCGGTCGACCTCCGGGTTGCCCGCTCGCCGTTCGCCGAGGCCGACGCCCAGCTCGCCCAGCTCGCGGACGACGCGGACGCCGTGATCGTCGACTTCCACGCCGAGGTGACCAGCGAAAAGGTGGCGATGGGCTGGCATCTCGACGGCCGGGTGGCCGCCTGCCTCGGGACCCACACTCACGTTCCCACCGCCGACGCCCGCATCCTGCCCGAAGGCACGGCGTTCATCAGCGACGTCGGGATGACGGGCTCGCGCGCGGGGGTGCTCGGGGTCCAGCGCGAGCAGGCGCTGGAGGCCTTTCGCACCCAAATGCCCGTGAAGTTCGACACCGCCGACGAGGACGTGTGGATCAACGCAGTGGTCGTCGAGGTCCGCGACGACGGCCTGGCGGACTCGATCGAGCAGATCCTGGTTCCGGCGCCACAAGGCCCGTAACCGCCAGGCCGAAGAACCACGGTATGTAGAGATAGAACCAGTGCTCGGCGGTGAGCTGGACAGCGATCAGGACCGCGGCTGAGAGCGCCGCGATCTGCGGCAGGGAGCGGCGGCGGGGAACGAAGGCGACGAGCAACGCCAAGCCGACGGCGAAGGCCTTGACCACGGTCTGGAGCCATTCGAGAGAGCTCTTCCTGGCCCCAGACGCTGAACGGCGATTCGCGGTCGATCTGGCTCTCGACGGTGCGGTCGTAGAAGGTGGCGAGGCCGGGGTCGATGGCGGGCAGGGCGAGCATCAGGGCGAGACCGCCCGTGAAGGCGAGCGCGAAGAAGGCGAGCGCGCGAAACCTCGGGCCGGCCGGCTGCGCCTCGCGATCGCGCCGATCGAGAAGCCCGTGCTCGCCGGTGGCGAACAGCGGCACCAGCGCCAGCGGAGCGAACTTGGCGAGGGTCGCGAGAGCGAGCAGGGCGCCGCGTTTCACCGGGGAGCCGAAGACGACCAGCGCCCAGACGAGCAGCGCCGCGATCAGGGTGTCGTTGGAGTTCGACTGGAGGGCGTAGTCGGTGAACGGGTAGGCCGCCCAGGCGAAGCCGAGGATGACGCCGAGCCGGGTGCCGCCGAGCCGGCGCCCGAGCACGAAGAGCCCGCCGACCGTCGCCAGGTCGAAGACGATCGCGGCGGCATGGGCGGCACGCGAGGTCGTCCCAGGCGCCGTGCCAGGGCAGGACGAGCTCGAACGGGACGTAGGCGTAGTAGTTGAAGGGTCCGTAGGTGTCGCCGAAGGGATTGTCGGAGGGGAACGCGCTCAGGCCCCAGACGGTCGGCCGTGGGTGATGTGGTCAGCGCCGATCACGCCGGCATAGCCGACGTCGATGACGCCGGAGTCGGCGATGTTGAGAGCGACTCGAAAGCCGAGCAGGAACGCGCCGCCGATCGCCAGCCAGGCTGTCGGCGCCGACGGCCGAAGCCCCTCCCCGGCGCCGCGGAATCCCACCCAGAGCATCCGCGCGAGCAGATAGACGAGGGGCGGATAGACGAGCGGCACGCTGACCCCGATGTTGGCGGCGTTGAAGAAGATCGCCGAGATGCCGAACGAGAGCAGGACGAGCAGGTCGAGGTGGACGACACGCCACTTGCGGCGCCAGTCCACCAGGCCGAGCAGGAAGATCGCGGCGAGCGGCAGCCAGACGTAGGGGGCGTTCAGCTTGTGGCCGAACTGGTCCGGGTACCCGCGGGCCATCTGCCAGGCGATCTGGTAGCCGGTCCACGACTCACGCACGGTCCCCGTCGCGTCATCGACGACTACCTGCACCCGCTCGGTCCCATCGGCGTAGAAGTCCACCTGCCAGGTGCCGGGCTTGGCCTGAGCCGAGGGGCTGAGCTGCCCGTATCGGCGGCGCTGCTCCGCGACCTCGGGGTCGGTGCGGGCGATGCGAATCGCTCGCGCCTCGGTCAGATTCGGTGCCGACCCGTCGACTTGCGACGGCCGGGTTGCTGGTCGTGGACGGTCCCGCCTTCGCTGCGGGAGTCGAGCCGGGCGCCGCGGTTCCCTGACCGAGGGCCGCGGCGGGCAGCGCGAGGACGATCAGAACCGGGACGACGAACGGGGTGTGTTTCAGCGCCCTTCTTCCCCGAAGGTCCACAGCTTGTTGCCGATGAAGTTGAAGGGCATCGCGGCGGCCACCGAGAGGGCCTGCGCGGGAAGCTCCGGCGCACCGGCGACGTCGACCAGGAGATAGAGCAGGGTCAGGTTGACGCCCAGCGCCAGGACGCTGACGGTGAGGAAGCGCGCCGCCTGGAAGCCGGGGTGACCCTCGGTCGGCCCGGAAGGTCCAGTGGCGGTTCCAGAGGAAGTTGTTGGTCACGGCGACGCAGAAGGCGCCCACTGCGGACAGGAGATGATGGACGCCGAAGGCCTCGGCCAGGACGGCGAAGACGGCGAGGTTGATCACGTAGCCGCTGCCGCCGACCACGCCGAACTTGAACAGCTGGATCCAGTTCTCGGGCTTGCGGGTGCCGAGGTGGATACGAAGCGCGAGCTGCCAGGTCCAGTCGGCGGCGCGGGCGGTGGCGTCGCGGGCACGCTCGGTCGGGCGCGGAACCGCGGGCGCCGGGGATTGGGCCTCCTCGACCTGCCTCACCGGGCGATCTCCAGCTCGGGCTCTGTCGGGCCCTGAGCGCCCGGCGCACGCGCGTGCCCGGCTCGTCGTCGCCGACCTCGAAGTGGTCCAAGACCAGCGCCGCGACGTCGTGGAGCGCCCACTGCTCCCGCGCTTCCTCGACTCCGGGCTCGAGGCCGCAGAGGACCAGCGGGCCCAGCGAGTCGCCTGCCAGGAGGGCGCCGTGGCTGGCGCCGCCGACATGCGAAGACCCGCCCCAGTCCACGCACTCGTAGCCCTGTTCCAGGGAGACCAGCAGGTCCCCCGCGTTCGGGGCCGTCAGCGCCGACCAAAGGCGCGCCAGGCCGTCCGGATAGACCGCGTCGTCCAGCGCGCCGTCGCCCAACTCGAGCGAGAGCGCGGCGAGCTCCCCCTCGGCGTCCCAACCCGCGCCCCGGCGGTCGGAAAGCTGCGAGCCGGGGCGAAAGCGCAGCTCGCCGCGAGCGCTCTCGACCACCGCCTCTGGCCCGGAGCCGTTGTCCGACGAAAGCCAGGCAACCAGGTCGACGCCGTCGAGGCTCCGAAGGCGGGCGCGCACGCCGGCGTGGGTGGCTGTCCGCTTTCCGGCCGCGGTCAGCAGATAGATCCCAGCCGCCCGGGCGGTCGGGCTCACGGCAAGCTCCGCCGACCCGGGCCGCTCGGCGTTCGCCGCCAGCACGGGCCACTCCTCGCCCAGCGCGGCCACCAGGGGCACCGCCGCCTCGACATCGGTCTGCGCGTGGTCGGCCATCAGGATCACGGCGTGGGCGTCGAGGAAGGCGTCGGTTCCCCCAGCCTCGTCGACGATCTCGCCGAAGCTGCGGTCGGCGTGGGTGATCGAATCGAGCATCGCGTCCACGCCATAGGTGTGAGTGTGGTGATCGTTGTCCGGGAGCGAGAAGAGCAGGAAGTCGTAGAGGTCCTCGCGAACCAGCTCGCGGCCCACGCAGGCGGAATAGGTGTCGCGGGTTCCCGGCCGCGCCAAGGTGGGCTTGCAGGGCACTCGGCGGCTCGCGTAGAGCTCACCGTAGAAGAGCTCGTCGGGGCCCCAGACCGCGTGGCGAAACTTGGCCGCCACCGCCACCCTGCGCAGCAGCCCCTCGAGGCTGAGCTCGTGGCGCCGGCGCCCCCTGTAGATCAAGAACGGCGTCACCGCCGTCCGCACGCCGGCGTCGCCAAGGCGCTCGAACACGGTCTCCACCTCGTGCGAGAGATGGGCCATGTTCATGTTGTAGACGGTGTCGTAGAGGGTTCTGAAGAGACCGAAGGCGCGGGTCGCCTCCAGCGAGGAGCCGTACTCGACGTAGCGTTGCTCGGCGCGGTGGTACCAGTTCATGCCGCTGATGCCGTGCCGGTCCGGGCCGACGCCGGTGGCGATCTCCGAGCAGGCGACAGGGGTCACCGAGGGAAAGGAGGAAACGCAGTCCCCGATCAGCGAGCCGCGCTCGATCAGGGTGGCGAAGTTGGGCGCCAGGTCGTCGGCCACCGCCCGCAACAGCATGTCGGTGCGAAGCGAGTCGACGACGATCAGGCAGAGCTTGCGCGAGGATGGCGGGCACTGTCGAGTCTGAGTCGTGACGGCGGCGCAGGCGGGTGGCTCACCGGAGCACCCGCAGCCCCTCGTACTTGCGCTGGGCCCGGCGGCGGCGCGCGGAGCCAAGCCAGACGATGGCCAACCAGCGCCACCAGGGCGACCGGCTCGACGAACAGCGACGCGGCCGCCAGGACCAGCGCGCCGAGGGCGACGATCAAGCCGATCGACGAGGCGCCCTCGTGCCGCGCCAGGGCGCCGGCCACGACGCCGTTGACGATCCCGAAGGTGAACACGGCGATCACGGCCCCCACCAGCCATCCCGGCCAGGCCGGGTGGTCGGCGGTGGCCAGCGAGGCCCCGAACAGGATGCCGCCGCCGATCGCGGCCGCGGCGGCGAGCAGGAAGCCGACCGTCCCGCGGCGCCCGGAGGCGCCGCCGAAGGTGCCGGCGGCGAGCGCCAGCCCGATCCCCTGGCAGGTGGCTAGGAAGAGGTCCATCGGCGAGCGGCCAAGCGTAGCGAGTGGTGGGACTCGCGCCGGCGTGGGCGCCGCCGGCCCGCTACGGGCCGAAGTTGAGCGTCCGGCCGCAACCGGCCAGCCCGAGGGTCAGCGGCCCGTCGGTGGTGACGTCGAGCTGCGGGAAGCAGTTGAGGCGGGCGCGCGCGGGGTGAACGACCACCCGGGCCAGGTTCTCCGCATCGAGATGGAGGACGTTTCGGGCGGTTGCCTGCTGGGCGAGCCCCCAGCTCTTCGACTGCTCCGTGTAGGGCATCGGGCCGAGGTTGCCTCCCTGGAGCGTCCCGGGCTGAGTTTGGGTCGGACTCACCGCGGGATCGTCAAGCCCGAAGCCCTCCGAGCGCGCATCCACCTTCCCAAGGGGGGCACTGCCGCCGGAGTCGCGCAGCTTCAGCCCCGAGAGCCAGTAGGCGTGGTCGGCGACCGTGCCGGCGCCGGGAAAGTCCATGGTCGGGTTGACGACATAGGTGACGTGGGGCGGGTTCAGGATGGTCTCGTGCGTGCCCAGGAAGGCGGCCGCCGGGGCGTACTGATCGTTGACGGCAAACGCGAAGTGGTCCGCGTTCGTGAACAGGTCGAACTTGTAGCGATAGCCCAGATCGTCGAACGTCTGGGCCTGCTCCACCGGACCGGCGACCGGGACCAGCTCGTCCTGGCTTCCGTTCCAGATCAGGAACGGGATGTTCCGGACCGAGGCGAGCATGCGGTTGGTGTTGCTCTTGTCGCCGCCCGGCTGCGGTGGGGCGGGCGGAACCCAGATCCCGAGCCCCGGCGGGCCGACGATCGGGTTCGCGCGCGCGAACAGGTCCGGGTGCTGCGTCGCGAGCTTGTAGGTGCCATAGCCGCCCATCGAGTAGCCGGAGATCGCCGTCCAGCGCGGATCGAGCCGGTAGCGCCGCGCGACGTCGGCCCAGACCTCGAAGGTGTCCGCGCCGGCGTGGCCGTAGTACCAGCCGTCCGGGCCGCGGCCCTCGGGCGTGATCACGATCGAGCCCGGACCCCGCTCGCCGACCTGTGACTGGTGGCGGCTCTCGCCGAACTGGTTGTAGTTGGCGCCAAGCGAGTGGAGCAGCAGCGTCATGCCGTAGCCGCCCGGCGGAACGGGTCCCCTGGGAACGTAGATCGAATAGGGCTGGAGCCGCCCGCGCAGCACGCCCTGGCAGTCGTTCGGATTGCCGCAGCCGGTGGAGTAATCGGCGCCCTGCTTGGTCTCGAAATGGCTGGCGAGGATCCGGTCCATGGGGCCCGCGAGCGGCACACCCCCCGGCTCGCCGCGCAGGTTGTCGGTGACCCCGGCCTCTAGCTTGGCGAAGTCGACCAGGGCGTGGAAGGGACCAACGCGGCCGTCGGCGAGCGTGTTGCCCTGCTGGCGGTCGCGCCACCAGGCCGGGTCGCCGAACACGCTGTCGGGAGGAAACGTGTGCTGCCAGGGCTCCTGGAAGCGGAAGGCGACGTTGAAGAAGGCGGTGGGATTGGAGAGACCGGCGGCGCCTCCCGGCCGGGTGGCGGTGGCGGCATCGCCCGGCAAGAGATACCGGCCGGTCGCCTTGTTCCAGAGCCCGACGCCGGCGCCAAGGCGAACGGTGCGCTCGCCCGGATCCCAGACGCGGTGGGAGACGAGCACCTGGATCTGGCGGCGCCCTTGGTTGATCGACACCTCCGGCGCCGGCCTGATCGGCTGGGAGTCCCTGGAGCGAACCAGCTCTGCGCGCCACCCGTGCACGGTGAGGAAGAGCGCCGCCGGCCCGGTCGCGTTGGCCCCGTGGGGGAAGTGGCGGTGCAGCGGGGCGCTGCCGATTGCGATCGTGGTCGCGACCGAGGAGGGGTCCTTGAGGGTGTTCAGGGTGATCCGGAAAGCGGTCGCGTTGGGGAGCGGCTTGACTCGGAGCTCGACCAGGTCGGCGGCGTTGTTGGCGTAGACCGGGTTGGTCGGATACGTGTAGGTGCCGTTGGGTTGCGAGAAAGTGTCGTCGCCGGTGCGGGGGTCACCCGGGTCGCGCGACTCGCCTCGGGCGCCGTGGTCGTCGTAGAGGAAGTCCTGGTAGAGGAACTCGCCCTGGCGGTAGGCGCTCGTGCCGGAGACCAGGATCGGGTCCGCGCGCCAGATGCCGCCGTTCTCGAGTTGCGGCGCCTCAGCGAGCGGGCGATAGAGGATCTCGGGGCCGGGGCGCGGGGGCGGCCCCTGGTACAGCGAGCCGCTTGCGGCAGGCCGCCCCACCCCACAGCGCGATCATCGCCACCAAGCCGGCGACCACCACTACCCATCCCCCGTACCCTGAGCACGGCCCCAACTCTATCCGAGCCGTGCGGCACGGCGAGGCGACCGGGCGTCTCACGCACCGTGGGCAGACGCCCGGGCGCTTCGGCACACTTGGTTCGATGCCGGAGCAGCAGGACTCACCGACCCCGCCCGAAGAGCGCCCCCTCCCGGCCCACCGCCGCGCCCATCAGACGGCGCACGACCTGGAGCGCTACGCGGACCTGTTCGCGCAGCGCACCAGGGTGATGCGGTCCTCGGCGATGCGGGACCTGATGGCGATCACGGCGCGCCCCGAGGTGATCTCTCTCGCGGGCGGCCAAGCCGACACCTCGACCTTCCCGCCCGAGACCTTCGCCGCCCAGATGACCCGGATCGCCCAGGAGTCGTCGGCGGAGGCGCTTCAGTACGGGCCCACCGAGGGCTTCGAGGCGATGAAGGCGGCGATCTGCGGCGTGATGGCCGCCGAGGGGATGGCGCCGGACCCCGAGGACGTGATCGTCACCACCGGCGGCCAGCAGGCGATCGACCTGATCACCAAGACCCTCGTCGATCCCGGTGACCCGGTGATCTGCGAGGCGCCCACCTACCCCGGCGCCGTCCCTGTGTTCAGCTCCTACCAGGCCGAGACTCACCAGATCGAGATCGACGAAGCGGGGATGAAGGTCGACCAGCTCGAGGCCCTGCTCGACCGCCTCGCAGGCGATGGGCGCCGCCCGAAGTTCATCTACTCGGTGCCGACCTTCCAGAACCCCGCCGGGGTCACCCTCTCCGCCGAGCGGCGCCACCGCCTCGTCGAGCTGGCGCGTGAGCGCGAGGTCTTGGTGGTCGAGGACAACCCCTACGGCCTGCTCCGCTACGAAGGCGAGGCCCAGCCGGCGCTCTACCTGCTCGACGGCGGCGACTACGTGATCTACATCGGCACGCTGTCGAAGATCCTCTCGCCCGGCATCCGGCTCGGCTGGGCGGTGGCTCCGCCACCCGTGATGGAGAAGATGGCGCTCGGGAAGCAGGCCACCGACCTCTGCACCTCGACCCTCGCCCAGTACTTCGCGCTCGAGTACTTCGCCGAGGACCGCTGGCGCTCCTACGTCGACAGCCTCTGCGCGATCTACCGCTCGCGGCGCGACGCGATGCTCGAGGCGCTGGAGCAGCACTTCCCCGAGCAGGCCACCTGGACCCGGCCGGAG
This sequence comes from uncultured Actinomycetes bacterium, assembly GCA_963743455.1. GTDB lineage: Bacteria > Actinomycetota > Thermoleophilia > Solirubrobacterales > 70-9 > AC-56. The sequence goes on from CAVUPJ010000003.1 coordinate 201,013, forward strand.
GGGGGGATGTTCGTGTGGGCCACCTTGCCCTCCTACATCGACACGTCCGACCTGCTCGCCAAGGCCCTGCGCGAGAACGTCGCCTTCGTACCCGGAGCCGCCGCCTACGTCGACGGGCAGCAGGGGACCAGCTCGATGCGACTCAACTTCTCCGGCTTCGGCGAGGAGGAGATCCGGGAGGGGATCCGCCGGATCGGCAAGGTGGTGAGCGAGCAGGTGGCGCTGTACGAGACGATCACCGGCGAGCATCGCTTGCCGGCCCCGGGCAAGCTCCCGCAAGAGGGAGGGGACGTGGTCCCGCTGCGTGGACGGCGCGAGGAGCCCTAGCTCGGCCGATGAAGGTGGCGGTGTTGAAGGGAGGCAGGTCGCTGGAGCGCCAGGTCTCGCTGCGCTCGGGGGCGCGGGTCGAGGATGCGCTGGAGTCGCTCGGCCACCAGGTGGTGCCGCTCGACGCCGGCGGCGACCTGGTGCGGCGGCTGAAGGAGGAGGAGCCCGAGGTCGCCTTCATCGCCCTGCACGGCCCCGGCGGCGAGGACGGCACCCCGCAGGAGCTGCTCGAGATCCTCGGCATTCCCTACACGGGCCCCGGAGTGGCCGCCTGCATCCGCTGCATGGACAAGATCCTGGCGAAGCACCTGCTGCGGGCAGCCGGGATCCCGACCCCCGACTGGGTCGCCTTCAACTCCACCGCCTTCCGAGAGCTGGGCGCCGCCGACGCGCTGGAGGAGATCGAGGACAGGCTCGGCTTCCCGGTGGTGGTCAAGCCCGGGGCGCAGGGGTCCGCCCTCGGGGTTCGGTTCGCCACCTCGCGCGCCGACGTACCCGAGGCGCTCGTGGCCGCGTTCAGCTACGACGACCGTGTGCTGCTCGAGCGCCACGTCCCCGGGCGGGAGCTGGCGGTCTCGTTCCTGGACGGCGAGCCGCTGCCGGTCGTCGAGGTGCGCCCCAAGGAGGAGGATCGGTTCAACTACGAGGCGCGCTACGAAATCGGGCGCACCGAGTACGTCTGCCCGGCCGAGCTGGCCACTGCCGAGACAGTCGAGGCGCAGGGAGTGGCGGCCCGCGCCTACGAGGCGCTCGGCTGCACCGGCTTCGCGCGCGTCGACCTGATACTCGACGCCGACTCCACCCCCCAGGTGCTGGAGGCAAACGCGATCCCCGGGCTCACCGACACCTCGCTGTTCCCGATGGCCGCGGACGCCGCCGGTATCAGCTTCGAGGAGCTGGTCGGCCGAATCGTCGACCTGGCCGTGGCCCGGTCGGGGCTAGCGACGAAGTCGCGGTAGCTGCGTGTAGACCTGCCGGGTAAGGCCGGCGCCCTCGCCCGCCGGAAACGTAGGCGAAGCCGAGGCTTCCGGCGGAGTTACTCCTCGCCCTTGGCGAAGTCCTCGGGCGTCACCTGGTCGAGGAAATCCTTGAACTTCTCCACCACTTCCTCGGTGTCCTCGACCTCGTGCTCGAACTCGATCGACGACTCGTCGATCACGTCGTCGGCAGCGAAGATCGGCGCCTGGGTGCGCACGGCCAGCGCGATCGCGTCCGAGGGGCGTGAGTCGATCTCGAGCTCGGAGCCGTTCATGGAGACCGTGATCGAGGCGTAGAAGGTGTTGTCGCGAAGCTCGGTGACCGCGACCCGCTCGCACTTGGCGTCGAACTGCTCGAGCAGGTCCGAGAGCAGGTCGTGGGTCATCGGTCGCGGAGTGGAGGCCCCCTGGAGCTTCATCAGGATCGCCGCCGCCTCGGGGTGGCCGATCCAAATGGGCAGAAACCGATTCCCGTCGACGGTCTTCAAGAGGACGATCGGCTGCTTGCCGACCATGTCGAAGCTGACGCCGTAAATCTGCATCTGCTGCAAAAGTGATCTCCCGGGGCCGGGTCTGGCCTGCGAGCCATTATACGAGCGGGTCGGCAGGGTAACCGGGGGGCTGGAGCCGCGCTCAGCAGCCGCCTGAGCCGCGAGCGTCGACGCCGAACGCGCGATAATCGGCTGGATGTCAGAGGCTCGTCAGCAGGCCTTCATCGACGCACCAATCGGGGTCGTCTGGGAACTGCTCGAGGACGTCGACCGGCATCCGGAGTGGTGGCCGCGCGTGCTCGAAGTCGAGTGCGAGGAGGATTTCGAGCCCGGCTGCACGTACCGCGAGGTGGTCCGGGGGCCCGTCGGCAACGACGACATGATGCTCCGCGTGGATCGGATGGATGACTGCAAGAGCTCCTGATCCGTTGCGTGAACACCGGCACCTTCGTGCACTGGACGCTCACGGAAGCGCAGCAGGGGACCTTCGTCGACGCCAGGTTCGGCATGGAGCCGGCCAGGCTTCAGCACCGGGTCTTCGACTGGGTCGCGGGCAAGCGCTACTTCCGCAGCTGGCTCGAGAGTCGCTCGACGCCCTGCAGCGCGTGGCGTGCGAGCGCGCCACGCGCGTGTAGCGCGAGTCGTCGACCCGCATGGGCGGATGGGCGAAGCTGGCGGCGGAGCTGCTGCCCGACCAGGAGCACCGCGAGGCGTACAAGAACGCCGAGGAGGCGGTCGAGCGGCGGATCGCCGCCGACGACTGAGGACGCGAGCCGGCGACGGCCGGATCGAGTTCGACGTCGACTGGCATCTCCACGTCCAGAGCGAGCGAGCACCGTGGTTCGTGTGCTGCGCGGACAACGGCGACGGCATGACCCGGGCCGAGCTCGAGCGCTACATGACGACGCTGGCGGTCGCAGGGCGCGGACCAGAACCAGTCGATCACCGGCAACCAGGGCATGGGGCTGAAGATCAGCGGCCCCGACCCGCCACAAGCGCGGCGTGCTGATCCGCTCGCTCAAGGACGGCGAGCGCACGATGGTCCAGATCGGCTGGAACGGGCGCGAGTACGGCCTGATCCCGCTCGGCGAGCACGACGAGGTCGTCGTCACGCCGGACGAGTCGGCGTTCCCGGAGTTCATCCTCGAGCAGGGCTCGGGGACGGTCGTGACGTTCCTCGGCAACGAGCCGCGAGGACCGGCGACAACACGTTCAAGCCGCCGAACCGGATCAACGACTGGCTGTTCAAGTACCTGAACCAGCGGTTCTTCCGGCTCTCGCACGACGGGATCGACGTGCTCGTGCGGGTGCCGTCCGGCGACGACGAGCGAGTGGCCGCGAGACGCCGCGAGGAGGCCGAGCGCAGCGCGGCGAGGGCAAGTCGTTCAACCTGTCGCGGGTCGACGGCACCGCGACCGTCTGGGACGAGGCGTCGGACAAGCTCGGCGAGGACTACCGCGGCGTCGTCGAGCTGCCGGGCGACGCGGCGGCCGACATCCCGCGGCGCGGATGCACTGGTGGGTGCTGCCGGCCGGGCCGGGACGCGACGTCTCGAGCCGGACGGCGAGCGGCGGCAGCCTCGCGGTGCTGCTACCAGAACGAGCTCCACGACTGGCGCACGAGCAACCAGGCGAACCCGTTCTTCGCCCGCCTGGGCGTCCTGTTCGGCAAGAACCGGATCGGGTTCATCCTCGAGCCGCTCGGCGCCGACGATCAGCCTCGGACTTCGCGCGGGCGCACGTCCTGGTCGGGGGCACGCCGGTGTTCGAGTCCGACGCGTGGCTGGTCTGGGCGGACCAGTTCCGCGAGCAGCATGCCGGACGCGATCAAGGAGACGATGGCCGAGGAGCAGGCGCGGCTCCAGGAGGAGGATCCCGACCGCGCGCGGCGGATCCGCGACCGACTCAAGGACGTGATGCAGCTGCCTGCGCCCGCAGGCGCGCCCGGCGGGACGACGACGGCGACACACGCGCGCGCGGGCCCGACGGTCGACGGCGCCGGGCGACGGGCCGGGGCCCGTCTTCGACCTGCCGATCGGCCCGGGGCCGCGGCGCCCGAAGTCGCAGACACCCGCGCGGCATCGGCGCGGTGCTGACGCAGGTCGACGACGAGGACGGCGATCCAGCGACGGAGGTCTTCTCGATGCTCAGCCTCGACCCGAAGTGGGTGACGGAGGAGGAGGCCGAGAGCGTCGCGATCGTCAACGGCAACGCGCAAGGGCCTGCGCGACCGCGCGGCCGCGCTTCGCGGGCGAGGACGGCGCGACCGCCGACATCCTGCTGCTGAACCGCGAGTTCCGCGGCTACCAGTCGATCATCGCTGCCGTCAAGCTCGACACGCCCGGCGACGAGTAGGCGAACGCCCTCAGGCCGTGCCGGCAGGCTGGATCAGCGTATTCAAGGCGACCGACTTCGGCCTCGCCCGCTACAACCCCAACGGGTCGCTCGACCCGACCTTCTCCGGCGACGGCAAGCAGACGACCAACTTCGGCGGCGCCTCCGACGGGGCGAGCGGGGTGGCGCTTCAGGGAGACGGCAAGATCGTCGCGGTGGGCTGCGCGTGCGACGATTCCGATGACTTCGCGCTCGCCCGCTACAACCGCAACGGCTCGCCCGACCCGAGCTTCTCCGGCGACGGCAAGCAGACGACCGACTTATTCGGGGGCACCGACCGGGCGACCGGGATGGCGCTCCAGGGCGACGGCAAGATCGTCGCTGTCGGCGGCACCGGCGGCGACTTCGGGCTGGCTCGCTATCTCAGGGGGGCGAAGGTCGGACCTGCTTCCGTGGCTGGTAACGCGGCATGGGTGAACAAGGAAGCCCTCGAAGCCGCCGGGCTGCGGGAGTAGCTATGAGAGGCCGGTCCACGCTCTCCGGCTGCCCAGTCCCTCCACCAATTAACGACGGGGCCGAAGAGGGACCCATACGGGACCTACGCTTCCAAATCGCTTCCAAGCGTCCCGGTTTGACTACTGGCCATAGTCAATGCTGGACGAGAAACCCCGCCGTAGCGGGACTTCTCACGATGGGCGATCCTGGACTCGAACCAGGGACCTCCTCCTTATCAGAGAGGCGCTCTGACCGACTGAGCTAATCGCCCTCGGCCGCCCATTCTAGAAACACCCGCTCTCCGCGATGGTCGAGTTGTGTCGGATAGACGAGCGCAACTCGACCATCGTCCCCTGCTGGCGGCCTCACTAGGCTGGCCGACGATGCCGCGCCGTCCCGACATGCCCCCGCTTCACCGATCGGCGCTCGCCGACGACCCGATCGAGCAGTTCCGCGACTGGTATGAGCGCGCCGAGCGGGAGATGCCGCTCGCGCAGGCGATGACCCTGGCGACCGTGGACGCGGATGGCGCGCCGGACGCCCGCATGGTGCTGCTCAAAGGCTTCGGGACGGAGGGGTTTCGCTTCTTCACCAACCTCTCGTCGGCGAAGGGGACGCAGCTCGAGGCCACGCCCCGGGCGGCGCTGGTGCTCTACTGGCGGGAGCTCGACCGCCAGGTGCGGATCCGCGGGCCTGTCGAGCCGCTCTCCGAAGCCGACTCGGACGAGTACTTCGCGGCCCGCCCGCGCGAGGCTCAGATCGGGGCCTGGGCATCGCCCCAGAGCGAGCCGCTGCTCGATCGGGCGGCGCTGGACGCTCTAGTCGACGAGGTGGAGGAACGGTTCTCGGGCGCCAGCGTTCCGCGCCCACCGTTCTGGGGCGGCTATGCGCTCCGACCCGAGGAGATCGAGTTCTGGCAGGGCCAGGCCGCTCGCCTTCACGACCGCTTCCTCTACACGCGCGAGGCCGCAGGCTGGCGTCTCGAGCGGCTGGCGCCGTAGCCGCTGATCGAGCGCACGTGGCTGAGGTAAGGGGCGCTATGGGTCCATAAAGTCAGCGACGTCCCGCCAGCGGGCTGGTGCGGGCTTGGCAGCCTCAGCCGCGGAGCCTCGCTCCTGCGCGAAGGCGAGCAGGTCGTCGAGGTCGTCGAAGTGAAGCTCTACTCGGATGCCGCGGCGGCCGGGGCGGACGCGGACCCCGGTGCCGAGCGCCTCCTCCAGCGCCTCCTCGGCGCTCGACAGGGCCGCCTCCTGATCGGGGTGAGGCAATGAGCTCGGGGCGCTTGGGACCGTCGCCTCCCTTAGCTCTGCGCTCCGTCTCGCGAACCGACCACTCGCGCGCCACTGCCTCGCGAGCGAGCGTGCGGCGGGCGTCGTTGTCCGGCGCCTGGAGAATCGCCCGGCCGTGACCCTCGCTGAGCTCGCCCGAGGCGAGCAGGCCGAGCACCTCGTCGGGAAGGTCGAGGAGCCGGATCAGGTTCGAGATCGATGGGCGGCTGCGGCCAAGCCGCCGCGCCAGCTCCTTCTTGCTGAGCCCCAGATCCTCGACCAGCGCCGCGCAGGCGCGCGCCTCGTCCACGGGATTGAGGTCCTCGCGCGCCATGTTCTCGATCAGCGCCGTCTGTAGGCGCTCGGCCTCGCCCTCGTCGCGGACGATCGCCGGCACCGTCTGCAGGCCGGCCTCCCGCGCCGCCCGCCAGCGGCGCTCGCCGGCGATCAGCTCGTAGCGACCGTCCCGAAGTGGGCGCACGATCAGCGGCTGGACCACGCCGGCGTCGGCGAGCGACGCCGCCAGCGCCTTGATCGAGTCGGGGTTGAACTGCGTCCGCGGCTGGCTGGGGTTGCGCCGGATCAGCTCGACCGGCAGCTCCCGAAGCTCCGGCTCGGCCACCTCGGTCTCCGGCAGGATCGCCGCCAGTCCGCGGCCCATTCCCGGCTTAGCCATGTGCCTCCACTCTCATTTCAGCCTCATTGCCCGATGCGTGCTCGACCGACACCTGCTCCGCCCGCTCGCGCTCCGCCAGCTCCACGGCCAGCTCACGGTATGCGACCGAGCCACGCGAGGCAGGAGCGTGCGCAACCACAGGGAGGCCGAAGCTGGGGGCCTCCGCGACCCGGACGCTGCGGGGAATCACCGTGCGAAACATGAGCTCGGAGAAGTGCTCGCGAAGCTGGCGCTCCACGTCCTGGGCGAGCTTCGTCCGCTCGTCGTGCATGGTGATCACGACGCCGGTCAGAACCAGGCCCGGGTTGAGCTCGTGCCGCAGCAGGCGAACGGTGTCCAGGAATTGCACCATGCCCTCGAGCGCCAGGTACTCCGCCTGCACAGGCACGATCACTCGGTCCGCGGCGACCAGCGCGTTCACGGTCACCGGGCCCAGCGACGGCGGGCAGTCGAGCAGGGTGATCCCGAACCGCTCCCTTACCGGCCCGAGCATGCGGCGCAGGTGACGCTCGGAGCGCTTGATCCGCGGCAGCTCGACCGCGGCGCCCGCAAGGTCTCGGTTAGCCGGCACGATCCAAAGGTTGTCGGGACCCGCGGGCCGGGCCGCCTCGGCAACCGAGCACTTACCGATCAGGCAGTCGTAGGAGGAGGGACGAAGCTCCCGCCCCAGGCCGAGCGCGACGGTCGCGTTGCACTGCGCGTCCAGGTCGCAAAGCAGCACCTGGGCGCCCTCGCCCGCCGCGGCGGCGGCCAGGTTGACGGCGGTCGTCGTCTTGCCGACGCCGCCCTTCTGATTGGCGATCGCGTAAACGGTGCCCATTCGGTGCGACCTTACCCACGGAGGAGATGGCAGAGACGTCAGCCGGCACCCAGGGGGCGCTTCTTGGCCATCCCCGGGCGGCGAGGAAGGTTGCCGGGAGTCGGTCCGGCCTTGCGCAGCACGTGCAGGTGGCGATGTCGCGAGCCGGCGTATGGGCCCACCCATCTGACCTCCACGGTCTCCATCGCCAAACGCGCGGAGGCCCGCTCCAGCTCCGCCTCCTCGTCCGCGTCCCGGCGGCCCTTCCAGGCGACGAGGGTGCCCCCCTTGGCGAGCAGCGGCGACGCCAGCTCCGCCAGCGTCGACGAGGCGCCCGACCGCCCGAGCCGTGACCGCGTCGTAGCTCTCGCGTCCGCCATCGGGCGGCGCCCTCGGCCGCCCAGCTCTCGGAGCGCTCGCAGACGACCCGGGCGTTGCGGATCTTCGCTCGCTCGATCGCCTGCCGGATGAACGCGCACTTGCGCCCGGTCGACTCGATCAGGTCGACGCGGCTGTCGGGTAGGGCGAGCGCGAGCGGCAGGCCGGGAAACCCGGCGCCCGCTCCGACGTCGGCGATCCGCCGCGCCCCCCGCAGGCCCTCGACCTCGAGGCCGGTGAGCGAGTCGGCCACGTGGACCCGCCACGCCTGGTCCCGGTCGCGTACGGCGCTCGGCGCCGATCGGTCCTCGGCGAGCAGGTCGAGGACGGCTCCCAGCGCCGCTCGCGCCTGGTCGGAGAGTTGGACGGCCGCGCCCGACCCGGCGCTCAATCGCTGAGCAGCGGGGCCACGACCACACAACGCTCCGGGTCGTCCCCCTCGCTGAAAGTCTCGAGCCCGGCACGGTCCTTGAGGTGCTGGTGGACAACGCGGCGCTCGGTCGCGGTCATCGGCTCGAGCTCGATCTCCTTGCCCGTCTTCAGCGCCCGCTCCGCGGCGCGATCCGCCTGCCCCTCGACTGCCTCCCGGCGGCGTTCCCGGTAGCCGGCGGCGTCCACCACCACCCTCTTTCGCTCCTGGAGCCCACGGAACGCCGCCCGGTAACAGAGCAGCTGAATCGCATCGATGGTCTGGCCGCGGCGTCCGATCAGCAGGCCCACGTCCTCCCCTTCCACGCGGCCGACGATCTGCTCCGCGTCCTCGTCCACCTCGACCTCCGCGTCCACCTCCAGCGCGCCGACGACCCGCTCGAGGATCGCCCTCACACGCTCGACCGGCTCGTCCGGCAGGTCGTTGGCCCCGTGCTGCCACCGGGCGAGTCTATTTGAGTCATGAGGAGCTTTAGCTCCGAAACAGGCTGGTCAGGGCGCCGAAGGCGCCCGCAAGTCATTGAGAAGGAAACGGGTGCAGCGCGCCGAAGTAGATGGGTTGGCTCGGCCTCAGCGCCGCCGTTTCTTCTTGCGTGGCGGCGGTGGTGGCGCCTTCGCGGCCTGTTGTTTCTGGTCCTCGACCTCCTTGGGTGGCGGCGGGATCAGCTTCTTGACCACCCACTGCTGGCCCATCGTCCACACGTTGGTGGTGATCCAGTAGATCACCAGGCCGGCGGGGAAGCTGATGATGAACGGCGTGAAGACGACGGGCAGCGCGTACATCAGCAGGCGCTGGTTGCCCTCGGCCGAGGCCGCCATGATCGAGGTCGAGCCGACCATGGTCACGAAGTAGAGGATCACGAGAATGGCCAGCGCCCCGCCCGTGGCCGTCCTCGTGGAGAGGGATGCCGAAGAAGTTCGGGTCGCTCCCGGGCGCGGTGATCTCGTCCTCGAACTCGTCGCTGCGCAGCAGATAGAAGAGCGCCAGGAAGACCGGGAGCTGAAGTAGCAACGGAACGCAGGACGCCAGCGGGTTGATCTTGTTTTCCTGGTAGAAGGACATCATCTCGCGCTGCATCCGCTGCCGGTCGTCCTTGTACTTCGCCTGAATCTTCTTGATCTCCGGCTGGTGGGCCTGGAGCGCGCGCATCGAGCGGATCTGCTTCAGGGACAGCGGCAGGATCACGATCCGGGTGACGAACGTGAGCAGGATGATCGAAACGCCCCAACTGACCCCGACGTCGTCGTGAAAGAAGGTCAGGACCTCGTTGGCGAGGTCGATCAGCGGCTGCAGGGGGTTGGCGGCGAGCAGCAGCATCAGGCGGGAACACCAGGCTTCGGCTTGAACAGCCGGCGCGCTTCAACCGGGTCGTAGCCCCCGTGGCTGAAGGGGTTGCATCGGGCCAGGCGCCAGGCGGCGAGGATCGGGCCGCGCACCACGCCGAGCTCGCGAATCGCCTGCACTGCGTACGCAGAGCAGGTCGGCTCGTACTTGCAGCGGCGAGGAAGGGCCGGCGAGATCCAGCGCTGGTAGACGCGAATCGGAGCGAGGACGATGGCGAGCAGCGCGCGTTTCACGTTTTACGCCCGGCCTCCGCGATCAGCTCCCCGAGCGCAGTGGCGACCGCACCGGGCCCCTCGCGCTCCACCAGCGCAGCCGCGTCGGGGCGGGCCACCAGGACGAAGTCGTGATCGCGGGGCAGGCTGGAGTCAAACGACCAGAATGCCTCTTTGAGCCCGCGCTTCACGGCGTTTCTCTCTACGGCGCCGCCGACCTTGCGGCTCACCGAGATCCCGAGCCGGACCTGATCGTCGTCGGCATCCGCATCGCCACGCGGGAAGGCGTAGAGGACCAAGAAGCGGTTCGCGTGGGAGCGACCCTCGCGGTAGACGCGCTCGAAGTCGCCGCTCCGCGACAGGCGGCCGCGCCTGCGCCGCTTGCCGGGAGTCACGGCGTCAGCCGCTTGCGGCCCTTGCGGCGACGGCGCTTGATGATCTGCCGCCCGCTGCGGGTACGCATACGAGCGCGGAAGCCATGCGTCCGGGCGCGCTTTCGCTTCTTGGGCTGGTAAGTCCGCTTCACGACCGGCGAGGCAGTATACGAGCCGGCGTCTGGCCGATCCCCTGCCTTGCTCCCGCCGTCAGCTCCGTTTTTCGCGCGTAATGCGTGCTCGCCTTGCCGGCACCGCGCGGCAGCTCCCCTTCCCCGATCTATGATCGCCCGCCGTGGCCCCCGATCCCCTCCCCGACCAACTCGCCACGATTTGGGAGCGGGTCCGGGAGGATCTCCGCGGCCAGCTCCCCGACAAGACCTTTCGGCTTTGGATCGAGCCCCTCGCGCCGGTCTCCCTGGAGGGCAACACGCTGCGCCTCGCTGCGCCTCAAACCACCCGTGCCTGGGTCGAACGCCGCTACTCGGCGGCGCTGCACGACGGCGCTCCAGACCAGCGCCGAAGGCGTCGATCGGGTCGTTTTCCTCACCGAAGGCGGTGAGCCAAGCCAGCAGTCGGCAGGGGAGCGCCGGACAGAGACCGTCGAGTCGCTTCCACTCGATCCCGGCCATACGTTCGAGCGCTTCGTGATCGGCGGCGGCAACCGCCTGGCCCACTCAGCCGCCCTGGCCGCGGCCGAGCTGCCGGGCGAGGCCTACAACCCGCTGTTCCTGCACGGCCCCCCGGGGTTGGGCAAGACTCATCTGCTGGGTGCCATCGCGGACTACCTGAGTCGACGTCGACCCGAGCTGACCGTTCACTACACGACGGCGGAGCGGTTCACGACCGAGTTCGTGGGGGCGCTCCGAAAGGACGGCCCCGAGCGATTCAAGCAGCGGTACCGAAAGCTCGACGCCCTGCTGATCGACGACGTGCAGATACTCGAAGGCAAGGAGGCCACGCAGGAGGAGTTCGTCCACACGTTCAACGCGCTTCACGCTGCCGGCAAGCAGATCGTCCTCTCCAGCGATCGACCCCCTGAAGCGCTCGCCCGGCTGGCTGAGCGCCTCCGTGACCGTTTCGCCTGGGGACTGTGTGCGGAGCTCGGCTGCCCGGACCTGCGAACCAGGACGGCGCTTTTGTGGCGCATGACCGTTGGAGGACCCCTCGGAGCTGCGCGATCCCGCGGCCTTGAAGGAGATCGCCAGCCTGGTGCTCGGCAACGTTCGTCGTCTTCAGGGTGCGATGACCCGCGTGGCTGCGTTCTCCTCCATGCTCAGCGAACCGGTGACGCCGGCGCTTGCGAGACGAGCCCTTCAGCACTCACCTGGCGATGACTCACCGGCCCGGCCCGCTTTTCCGCAGCCCGACTGCCTCCCCCAGCGTCCGCACGATCCAAGAGGCTGTTTGCTCCGCCTGCGACGTGTCTCGGCAGGACCTTCTCTCCACCAAGCGCAGCTCCCGCATCTCTCATGCCCGCCAGCTCGCGATGTACCTGGCGCGCCAGGAAACCTCGCTGTCCCTCGCCCAAATCGCTCAGGAGTTCAACCGCGATCACAGCACCGTCCTCCACGCGATCCGAGCGGTGTCCAGACGTCTCGAGCCGGGATCCATCACGACCGGCGCTCTCCACAGAACCCGGGACCTATTGCCCCAGCAACCTCAAAACACCGACCACCAACCTGGAGCCATCCACCAGCGCCCACCGTTTCCACAGGACCCATCCACCACCAGATCGCCGACCCCTCTCCCATGAGCGCCGCTTCTCCACAACCGTCCACCACGCTTAATACATCTGAGAGAGATAGGAAGATGCAAGATCCTCTGATGAAACTCTCGATCTCTCGCGATGTCCTCCTGGCCGCTCTTCAGCTCGTCGGCCGCGCGGTTTCCACCCGCGCCACGCTCCCCTCTCTGAGCGGGATCAAGCTGATCGCGGCTGACGGCCGGCTTACGCTTTCTGCAACCGACACCGAGCTCGGCCTGACGCTGACGGTGTCAGAGGTCGCCGTTGACGGTGACGGAACGCTGCTGCTGCCGGGTCGCTTGCTCGGCGACGTGGTGCGCAACCTGCCTGAGGGCGAGGTCACGCTTGCGCTTCGGCCGGAGGAGCGCGATATCGAGCTGACGGCGGGAAGCGCGCGCTTTCACCTGCGCACGCTGCCGGTCGAGGATTTCCCCCGGTTGCCCGAGTTCGAGGGTGAGGCTGCAAAGCTGCCCGCCGAGCCGCTCGCGACGACCATCGAGCGGGTGGCCCGGGCGGCTTCGCGGGATGAGGTGAGGCCGATCTTGACGGGGGTCCTCCTCCAGGCCGAGGGTGGGACCCTGACCATGGTTGCGACGGACTCCTATCGCCTCAGCGTCAAGCACACGGAGCTCGAGCGGCAGCTCCCCGAGCCGATCGAGGCCAACGTGCCGGCCCGTGCGCTTCGCGAGCTCGCGCGGATCATCGCCCAAGAGGGCCCGGACGAGGTGGCGATCTCACTGGCGCGCAACCAGGCTGTGTTCCAGACCGGCTCGGCGATTCTCTTCTCGCGATTGATCGAGGGACAGTTCCCGAGCTGGCGCCAGCTGATCCCCGAGTCGTTCGAGCACGAGGTGAGACTGCCCCGGACAGAGCTCGTGGAGGTGGCTCGGCGGGTCAGCCAACTCGCCCAACGCAACGCTCCCCTTCGGTTCGCGTTCGCCGAGGGAGAGCTGACCGTGGCCGCCGAGACGCCGGAGGTCGGGGACGCCAGCGAGGCACTGCCTGCGCCGTACTCGGGCGAACCGCTGGAAATTGCGTTCAACCCGCAGTTCCTGATCGAAGGGCTGGAGAGCGTCGAGGGGGACGAGCTGGCGATCAAGCTCAGCTCCCCGTTGCGGCCGGGCCTCCTGCAGCCCGTCGGCCGCGAGGACTTCAGCTACCTCGTGATGCCGATCAGGCTCAACGTCTGAGGCCGTGGGCCAGTCGATGCGCGTCGCCGCGCTCCAAACGCTCGGGTTTCGCAACCTGGCGGCTGGGGGGCTGGACCTCGGCGAAGGCATCACGCTGCTGTGGGGGCCGAACGGGGCCGGCAAGACGAACGTGCTGGAGTCCATCTGCCTGGCTCTCAGCGGACGATCCACCCGGACCCGTAACGAGCGCGAGACCATCGCCTTCGGCGAGGGGCTGACGCGAATCGAGGCGGAGGTGATGGACGGCAGCGGCAAGACGCACTCGTTCCTGTGGTCCTTGGAGCGGTCCGGCGAGCGCCGCCATCTCGTGGACGGCAGCCCTGCGACTGCCGAGCACACGGAGCTTCGCCCTTCGATGGCGATTTTTCTGCCGGACCGGCTGGCACTGGTCAAGGGCCCGCCTTCCCTCCGCCGGGCACACCTGGACCGCCTTTGCGCAGCGCTTTGGCCGGCGCCGAGCCGAGTCGCGCCGCCGCTATGGGCGGGCACTTGCCCAGCGGAACGCGCTTCTCGGCCGGATCCGGCAAGGGACCGCGTCGGTTGACTCGCTGGCGGCCTGGGAGCGGGAGCTGGCGATGGTGGGGCTGGAGCTCATCGCGAGCCGGCGCGAGGCGGTCGATTTGCTGGCTCCGGGGTTCACCGAGGCGGCGGCAGATCTCTGCCTGCCGGGTGCCGCCTCGCTTCGCTACCTGCCGCGCAGCGGGGCGGACGACCCCGAGGAGCTGGCTGCGGAGCTTCGCGAGCGCCGCAACACGGATCTGGCGCGGGGCTACACGTCTCACGGGCCGCACCTGGACGAGCTGGCGGTCGAGCTCGCCGGGCGGCCGCTGCGACGCTACGGCTCGCAGGGGGAGCAACGCGCGGCGGTGCTGGCGCTGCTCTTCGCCGAGCGCCGCGCCCTGCTCGAGGCGGGGCGAAATCCGCCGCTGATGCTCCTCGACGACGTGATGAGCGAGCTCGACGCGCGCCGGCGGGCCCAACTCGGGGGGCGGCTCGCCGAAGGCGGGCAAGCGGTGCTGACCGCGACGGAGCCGGACCATCTACCCGGCGGCTGCGAGCGCGCCGAGGTGCGCGCTCCGCCGGGGCGAGGCGATCTCGCCTGCCGGGGCACGGGCGACGGGCGCGGCGATCGCGTCGTGAGCCCTCGCCGCTCGCCACGCCCGCTCGCCGCAGCCCTCCGTGGGGCCCGCGCCCACGCCGAGCCGCTGACCGCGCTCGCCGCCGCGCAGAGCGCCTGGCCGGCCGCCGCAGGCGCCCAGGTCGCAGCCGAGGCCGAGCCGGTGGCGGAGCGAGACGGCGTGGTCACCATCGCCTGCCGGTCGGCGGCCTGGGCACAGGAGCTGGACCTGCTGGGGCCCGAGCTGTTGGCGAGGCTCAACGGGGCGCTTTCAGAGGCCCGCGGGGGCCCGCCGGAGGGGCCCGTCAAGGCGCTTCGCTTCACCGCTGACCACAGTCGCCACAACGACTGATCGTGAGTTCCTCGTTTATGCGTACTTTGCAGGGCTTTTGTTGCAAAGGAGCGGGTTTTCCGCGGTCCTTTCCTGATATCCTTATGTGAACTTGGACGGACGCCCCGAACCGACCGGCCAGCCCCCTGACGGCGTGCCTGTTGGTCGGGGTTTCTCATGACGCCAGGGTTTCCCCCGGCGCCAGCGAACGGAAAGGACTGAGTGGCGAAAAGCAAGGCCCCGAGCGGCGGTAGCGCGAAGGCAGCCCCCGCCCCCAAGACGGCCGCGAAGAAGGCTCCCAAGCCCGGCACCAAGGGCCGGGCGGCGAGCGACGGCTACAGCGCCAAGGACATCACGGTCCTCGAGGGCCTCGAGGCCGTTCGTCGGCGCCCCGGGATGTACATCGGGTCGACCGGGCCGCGGGGCCTCCACCATCTCGTCTACGAGGTGGTGGACAACTCGGTGGACGAGGCGATCGCCGGCCACTGCGACCAGGTCTCGGTGACCCTGCATCCCGACAACAGCGTCACGGTCGCAGACGATGGCCGAGGCATTCCGGTCGAGGAGCACCAGAAGGAGAAGCGGCCGGCGGCCGAGGTGGTGATGACCACCCTGCACGCGGGCGGCAAGTTCGGGGACGGCGGGGGCTACAAGGTCTCCGGCGGCCTGCACGGGGTCGGGGTCTCGGTGGTCAACGCGCTCTCGGAGCGCCTCCACCTCGAGGTGCGCCGCGACGGCTACAAGTGGATCCAGGACTACGTGCGGGGCGACCCTCAGGGTGCGCTGAAGCGGGGCGAGAAGGTCAAGGGGACGGGGACGATCATCACCTTCCTCTCCGACGACGACGTGTTCGAGGAAATCGTCTTCGACTATCAGACGCTCTCGGAGCGGCTGCGGGAGACCGCGTTCCTGACCCGCAACCTGCGCATCGAGCTGGTCGACGAGCGCGGCTCCGGACAGCGCGATTCCTTCCAGTACAAGGGCGGCATCGTCGACTTCGTCGGCCACCTGAACGAGAACAAGGACGCGCTGCACCGCAAGACCGTCTACTTCGAGAACGAGACCGAGGACGGACAGGTCGAGGTGGCGATGCAGTGGAACACCTCCTACCAGGAGTCGGTGTTCAGCTTCGCCAACAACATCAACACCCACGAGGGCGGCGCCCACCTGTCGGGCTTCCGCGCGGCGCTGACCCGCACGCTGAACGCCTATGCGCGCCAGAAGGGCTTGCTGAAGGAGAAGGACGAGAACCTCACCGGAGACGACGTGCGCGAGGGGCTGACCGCGGTGATCTCGGTGAAGCTTCAGGACCCGCAGTTCGAGGGCCAGACCAAGACCAAGCTCGGCAACCCGCCGGTGGAGGGCCTGGTGAAGGAGACCGTCAATCGCAAGCTGGGCGAGTTCCTGGAGGAGAATCCGGGCGAGGCGAGGCGCATCCTCCAGAAGGCCGTGGACGCGGCCCGCGCCCGCGACGCGGCGCGCAAGGCCCGCGACCTGACCCGGCGCAAGTCGGCGCTCGAGAACTCCACCCTCCCCGGCAAGCTCGCCGACTGCACGGTGCGCGATCCGACGCTCGCCGAGCTGTTCATCGTCGAGGGTGACTCCGCCGGCGGCTCCGCGAAGCAGGCGCGCGATCGCAACACGCAGGCCGTGCTGCCGCTGCGCGGCAAGATCATCAACGTCGAGAAGAGCCGCATCGACAAGGTCCTCCAGAACGTCGAGATCCAGGCGCTCATCACTGCGATCGGCACCGGGGTGGGCGACGAGGAGTTCAACCTGGAGGACGCCCGCTACCACAAGCTGGTCCTGTCGACCGACGCGGACGTCGACGGAGCGCACATCCGCACCCTGGTGCTCACCTTCCTCTACCGGCACATGCCGGAGCTGATCGAGGCGGGCTACGTGTACATCGCCAAGCCGCCCCTCTACAAGGTGCAGAACGGGAAGCAGGAGATCTACGTCGAGAAGGAGTCGGAGCTGGAGGAGATCCTGCTCCGCGACAAGCTCGAGGAGTTCGACTTGGTCGACGCCAACGGCAAGGCGCACAAGCTGACCGAGGCACGCTGGCAGCGGTTCAACCGGCGCTACAGGGAGTACGAGGGCTGGACCGACTCCGTGCAGGCTGAGTTCGGCCATGAAACGGTGGGCTTCCTGGCCGAATCACAGGTCCTCGACGCCGGCGCGGCGACCCTCGCCGGCGTCAAGAAGCTGATTCAGGCCGACGATCCCAAGGAGGAGCCCTACGAGACCGAGCTCATCTCCTCCACCGCCGAGGAGCTCGTGGTCAAGGCCGTCCACCGGGCCAGCGGTCTGGCCCGCACCCATCAGCTCACCGCGGACCTGTTCAAGTCGAACGCCTACCGCCGCCTGGTCGAGGTGCACGGCGAGCTGCTCAAGCAGGTCGGCCGGCCGCCGTTCCAGGTCGCGCTCGGCGACAAGCGCCGCGAGGCTCAATCCTTCGCGGGCCTGCGGCGCGCGGTCCTCGAGCTGGCGCGCCAGGGAGTGAAGGACATAAAGCGCTTCAAGGGCCTCGGTGAGATGAATGCCGACCAGCTGCGCGAGACGACGATGGATCCCTCCAGCCGGACGCTCCAGCGGGTGACGATCGAGGACGCGTCCACCGCCGAGCGCGTATTCGCCGACCTGATGGGCGACAAGGTCGAGCCGCGCAAGCACTTCATCGAGAAGCACGCCAAGGACGTGAGGTTCCTCGATGTCTGACGTGTGGACCCACCGCTGGGGTAACTGATGGAAGCCGGCGGGCTCGAAGCCCTCACCGGGCGAATAGAGGAGCGCGAGCTCACCCAGGAGATGCGCTCCTCGTACCTGGATTACGCGATGAGCGTGATCGTGGGCCGTGCGCTCGCCCGACGTGCGCGACGGGCTCAAGCCGGTCCACCGCCGGGTGCTCTACGCGATGCACGACCTGGCGCTACAGCCCACCCGGCCTCACCGCAAGTCGGCCTTCATCGTCGGCGAGGTGATGGGTACGTACCACCCCCACGGCGACTCCGCCATCTACGACACCCTGGCCCGCATGGCGCAGGACTTCTCGCTGCGCTACCCGCTGGTCGACGGCCAGGGCAACTTCGGCTCGATCGACGACGACCCACCAGCCGCCATGAGATACACCGAGGCGCGCCTCGCGCGCCTCGCCACCGAGATGCTGCGCGACATCGACGCCGACACCGTCGACTTCGGCCCCAACTACGACGAGTCGCAGCAGGAGCCGATCGTGCTGCCGGCCCGGTTTCCGAACCTGCTCGTCAACGGCACCGCCGGGATCGCGGTCGGGATGGCGACGAACATCCCGCCCCACAACCTGAGCGAGGCGGTGGGAGCGGTCAAGGCCTACATCGAGAACCCCGAGATCGACCTTGCCGGGCTGATGCAGCACGTCAAGGGGCCCGACTTCCCGGGCGGCGGCCTGATGAGCGCCGAGGGCATCCGCGACGCCTACGCGTCCGGGCGCGGCAGCGTCCGGGTTCGCGCTCGCGCCCACATCGAGCCGCTGAAGGGCGGCAAGGAGGCCGTGATCGTCTCCGAGCTGCCGTTCATGGTCAAGAAGGGCGGCGACGGCGGCCTGATCACGAAGATCGCCGACCTGGTCCGCGAGAAGAAGATCAACGGGATCTCCGATCTGCGCGACGAGTCGGACCGCTCGGGGATGCGGCTGGTGATCGAGCTGAAGCGCGGCGGCGACCCGCACGCGGTCGTCCTCAACCAGCTCTTCAAGCACACTCAGATGCAGACCTCGTTCGGCCTCAACATGGTCGCCCTGGTCGACGGAGTGCCGCGAACGCTCAGCCTCAAGGAGCTTGTCCACCACTACGTCGTCCACCAGCGCGAGGTGGTGACCCGCCGGACCCAGTACGAGCTGCGCCGTGCCGAGGCCCGCGCCCACATCCTCGAGGGGCTGCTGATCGCGCTCGACAACCTCGACGCGGTGATCGCAGTTGATCCGCTCCTCGGCCGACGCCGACGTCGCCCGCGGCGGTCTGATCGAGAAGTTCGAGCTCTCGGAAGAGCAGGCCCAGGCGATCCTGGACATGCGCCTGGCGCGGCTCACGGCGCTGGAGTCCGACAAGGTTCGCTCCGAGCACGCCGAGCTGATCGAGCGGATCGGTGCCCTGCGAGCGATCTTGGGAGATCCGGCGCGGATCGACGGCGTCGTCGTGGAGGAGCTCGACGAACTGGAGCAGCGCTACGGCGACGAGCGGCGCACCGAGATCACCCACTTCGAGGGCGACATGAACATCGAGGACATGATCGCCGACCAGCAGATGGTGATCTCGATCACCCGCTCCGGCTACGTCAAGCGGCTGCCGCTGGCGACCTACCGCCAGCAGCGCCGTGGCGGCATCGGCGTGATGGGAATGGACCTCAAGGAGGGCGACTACATCGAGCACCTCCACATCTGCTCCACGCACGACTGGATGCTCTTCTTCACCAACCGCGGCAAGGTCTACCGGCTGAAGGTCTACGAGCTGCCGGAGGGCTCGCGCACCTCGAAGGGGCGGGCCCTGGTGAACGTGCTGCCGCTGCGCGACAAGGAGCGGGTGATGGCGGTGAAGCCCACTCGCGACTTCAGCGAAGGCAAGTACCTGGTCTTTGCGACCGCCAAGGGCCTGGTGAAGAAGACCGAGTTCACGGCCTACAACACCCCGATCCGGGCGGACGGGATCATCGCGATCAAGGTCCGCGACGGCGACGAGCTGGTCCGGGTGCGCCTCACATCGGGTGACGACGACGTGCTGCTGGTCTCCAAGTCCGGCCACGCCTCGCGCTTCTCCGAGAAGGCGGTGCGCCCGATGGGCCGCGACACCTCCGGCGTCAAGGGGATGAACGTCGCCGGCAAGATCGGCCGCGAGGCGAACCGCGTGCTGGCCATGGACATCACCCGCGACGACGCCGAGCTGTTCGTGGTCACCGAGAACGGCTACGGCAAGCGCACCGCGATCCCCGAGTACCCCGTGAAGGGGCGCGGCACCAAGGGCGTGCTGACGGTGAAGCTGACGCCCAAGAAGGGGGGGCTCGCCGGCGCCCTGATCGTGCGCGAGCACCAGGACCTGCTGTTCATCTCGGAGAACGGCATGGTGCAACGCACCCAGGCCGGCGGTATCTCGCAGATGGGCCGCGCCACCCAGGGCGTCAGGGTGATGAACCTCCGCGACGACGATCGGGTCAGCGCGGTCGCCCTGGTGGTCGAGTCCGGCGCCGCGGTGGAGGAGAACGGCGCCAGTGGAGGACAACGGCGCCTCGAGGATGGCGCCGAGGCGACCACCGCCCCGAAGTCCGAGCCGAAGGCGGCCAACGCCGACGGCAAGCCGGCGCGCAAAGCGCGCCCCCCGCGAAGAAGCGCTCGGGATAGTCTCCGCGGCCGTGGAGCTTCGCGGCCGCAACGCCCTCGTCACCGGCGCCGGAGGCGGCCTGGGCGGCTACATCGCCCGGGCGCTCGCGGCGGAGGGCGTCAACCTGGCGTTGACCGACCTGCCGGAAGCGCCCGTGGACGGGCTGGCGGCCGAGCTGCGGAGCCGGGGCGTCGAGGTCAAGCAGGCGCCGTCGGACCTCGCCGATGCCGACGAGCGGCAGCGGCTCGCGGCGTGGGCCGCCGAGTCGGTCGGTCCGCTGGACATCCTCGTCAACAACGCCGGGGTCGAGTTCGGGGGAAGCTTTGTGAACGCCACCGAGCCAGAGCTCGAGACGAGCGTTGCTGGTCAACCTGCTGGCTGTGATGGACCTGACCCGGATCGTCCTTCCAGGGATGCTGGAGCGCCAACGCGGCCACATCGTGAACATCGCCTCGCTCGCCGGCAAGATCCCGACGCCGGGCTTGGCCTCCTATAGCGCCACCAAGCACGGCGTGGTCGGCTTCACCCACGCGCTGCGGGCGGAGAATGTGGGCGAGCCGGTCGGCTTCTCGGCGATCTGTCCCGGCTTCGTCAGCCGGGTGGGGATGTACGGGCGCATCGAGCACCTTGCGCCCGCGCCACGCGTGCTCGGAACCGTGCCGCCCGAGTCCGTCGGCGCCGCTGTGGTGCGAGCGATCCGCCAGAACTTGCCGGAGGTGATCGTCAACAAACGCCCGGTGCGACCGCTCATCCTGCTGAACGCGGTCGCGCCTCGCCTGGCAGCTCGGGTCGGCCGTGCCCGACCCATACGCGAGTTCGCGGAGCGCGTGGCGGAGGCCCGCGGCCGCCTCTAGCTTCCTCGACATACTGTTGATCCAGATGGCGGACGATCACGTCGACATCCTGATCGTCGGCGCCGGGCTCTCCGGGATCGGCGCCGCTTGTCACGTGCAGGAGAACCTGCCCGGCAAGTCGTTTGCGATTCTGGAAGCCCGGGAGAGCATCGGCGGGACTTGGGACCTCTTCCGCTATCCCGGGATTCGCTCGGACTCCGACATGTTCACGCTGGGGTACTCGTTTCGGCCCTGGAAGGAGGCCGAGGCGATCGCGGACGGCCCGTCGATCCTGCGCTACATCCGCGAGACCGCCGGCGAGCACGGGATTGAAGGCCGGATCCGGTTCGGCCATCGGGTCGTCCGCGCGGCGTGGTCGAGCGCCGACGCGGAATGGACGGTGCTCGCGGAGCGCACCGACACGGGCGAGACCGTGAGGCTGACCTGCGGCTTCCTCTTCGGTTGCACCGGCTACTACCGCTACGACGAGGGCTATACGCCGCGATTCGAGGGGACCGACAGCTTCCGCGGCCTGATCGTCCACCCTCAACGCTGGCCCGAGGACCTCGACTACGCCGGCAAGCGGGTCGTCGTCGTCGGAAGCGGCGCGACCGCCGTCACGCTGGTTCCCTCCATGGCCCAGCGGGCCGCGCACGTCACCATGCTGCAGCGCTCGCCGAGCTACATCGTCACCCTCCCCGGTCGCGACCGAGTCGCGGACGCACTCAGACGCCTGCTTCCGGCCAAAGCGGCGTACGCCGTCGTGCGGTGGAAGAACGTGCTGCTGCAGATGATGGTCTTCGCCGTCAGCCGGCGCGCTCCCAAGCTCGCCCGGCGGCTCGTTCGGGGCTGGGTCGAGAAGCGCCTGCCCGATGGATACGACGTCGACACGCACTTCAACCCCACCTACGAGCCGTGGGATCAGCGGCTCTGCCTGGTCCCGGACGGCGATCTGTTCGAGGCGATCGGCAGCGGCCGGGCCTCGATCGTCACCGACCGCATCCGCACCTTCACCGAGCGCGGGCTCGTGCTCGAGTCCGGGACGGAGCTCGAGGCGGACGTGATCGTCACTGCGACGGGCTTCAACCTCCTCCTGGTCGGCGGCGTCGAGCTCGCGGTGGACGGCGCCGAGGTCGACCTCTCCGAGACCGTCGCCTACAAGGGAATGATGTTATGCGGGGTCCCCAACCTGGCCTTGGCTCTTGGCTACACGAACGCCTCCTGGACACTCAAGGCCGACCTCGTGGCCCAGTACGTCTGCCGCCTCATCTCCTACATGGATGCCGAGGGCTTTGCGTACGGCACGCCGCAGGCTCCCGATCCCTCCCTTCCGACCGAGCCCTTCCTGGACTTGAAGTCAGGCTACGTGAGCCGCTCGATTCACCGGCTTCCAAAGCAGGGGACGTCACTGCCGTGGCGCCTGCACCAGAACTACATCCGCGACGTCCGGCTGCTGCGGCGCGGGCCCGTCGACGACGCGATCAGCTTCTCGCCCGCGCGTGGGCCAGGGCGAGCGAGAGACGACCCCTCGAAGTCCGCCTCCGTCGCCGCCTCCTCCTAGGCGTTCGACTGGCCGTTCTGCTTCAATCGGTGGACCAGAGAAAGGAGGTGGTCCTAGCTTGAGTCACATGTTTTCTGGGACGCTGGAGGTGCAGGGCCGCTAGGTGGCCGTGCGGGCCGCCCGGTGGAATCCACCCCGGGCACCGGCGAGCGAGGGAGGCGGGGAGCACGTCCCGCCCCGCCGCCAATCCCCAGCTCGTTTTTCCAACCGCACCTTTTGACGAAGGGCCGCCTTTCGAGGCGGCCCTTCGTTTACGCGGCCACCAGATAGGGCTCCCAGGCGATCGGGATCCTCGGGCTCGCGAGGCGGATGAACACGGTTGGTCCGGGCGGCCGCGGGCGGCTGCGGGGGTGCATCCGCGCCTCTCGCGGCGTCAGGCTGCCCTTCTTTCGGTTGCAGGGCGCGCAGGAGGCGACGATGTTCTCCCACACCGACTCGCCGCCTCGGCTGCGTGGAATCACGTGGTCCACGGTCAGCCCCAACGCCTGGTGGCCGCAGTACTGGCAGGTCCAGGCGTCGCGAGCGAGCACGGCCTTGCGGGTGATCTTGCGGCGATGGATGTCGCGCGGGATGCGGATGTACCGGATCAGGCGGATCACGCAGGGCCGGTCGAACACGAGGCGCTCCGAATGCAGCGCGCCCTCGCCGCGCTCGATCAGTTCGGCACGCTCCTTCAGCACCAGCACCGTGGCCCGGCGCACGTTGCAGACGTTGATCGGCTCGTAGCTTGCGTTGAGGACGAGCACCCGGCCGCCGATTGAGACGTGGGGCCGGTGGCCGTTCAGCCCGTGGCCGTTGGCGGCATGACTCAGCCCGTGGTCGTGGGCAGCCGGATCGCCCACCGCCGGCACAACCCCGCGAGGCTCCTGAGCTGTGGCGCTCTGGAGCCCTACGTGAGGGTCGCCCTGCGTGTCCATGGCGCCACGATTGTAAACAGCGCCCTCGGGCGCGCTATGGCGAGGATCGAACAGAAACCCACTAGTCGCCCGGGATCCCGTTGATCGCGACCGGGTAGCTGCCCAGGATTCGCACCGACTCCGCCTTGCGCCGCAGCCCCTCGATCGCCTCGGCCACGGCGGGCTCACCCTCCGCCCCGTCCAGGTCGATGAAGAACATGTAGCGGCCGAGCCCTCGCCGTCGTGGGCGCGACTCGATCCGGGTCAGGTTCACCTCGCGTTTCGAGAACTCGGTCAGCGCCTCCACCAGCGCGCCGGGGTGATCGTCACCCAGCTCGGCGAAGACGAGCGTCGTTCGCCAAGGCCCCTCTCCGCCGGCCCTGGTGCCGGCGGGCGCGACCCAGACGAAGCGGGTCACGTTCTCGGGGGTGTCCTCGATCCCCTCCCGAAGGACCACGCAGCCGTAGATTCGCGCCGCAGACGCCGCGCCGAGCGCGGCCCACGGCTCGGGGCTGGCCGAGACCTCGCGCACGGCCTCGGCCGTGCTCGCGGCGGCGCGCACCTCCGCCCGCGGCAGCTGCTCGCGAATGAATCGCGCACACTGCGCGCTCGCCTGAGGGTGGGAGAGCACGACCTCGATTCGGTCCAGCGGGACCTCCTCGCGGGCGATCAGGCTGTTGGCGATCGGGTGGTCGTGCTCGCCCGCGATCGTCACCGAGGGCGCGTCGAAGGCGAGCGTGTCGAGGGTTGAGCGGACGGCCCCCTCGATCGAGTTCTCGAACGGGACCAGGGCCCGCTCAGCCTCGCCCTCGGACACTGCTCGGATCGCCTCATAGACGCTGGGCGCGGGCCGTGCGTCTATCTCGGCCCCGCCCACGGCTGCGCGCAGGGCATCCTCGGAGAAGGTCCCCGCGGGCCCCAGGAATGCGATCCTCATCGCCACGGCGCCCCCGAGTCTATGGAGGCCCGTTTTGGCGGCAATCCGTCAGTCGAAGGTGATCTGGTAGCTGGAGCGGTTGTTCTCCGCGATCTGCTCGCCCGGAACGGGTTGGACGGTCACCTCCAGCGTGAGCTGCTGCCCCGGGTCCGGCGCCGGATCGATCGGGATCGAGGCGGTCTGGATCTCGCCGGCGGCGATCCGCGCGATCGTCGCATCGCCGGAGATCGTCTGGGCGCCGCCGGTGAGCTCGAAGGTGACCCCGATGTCGGTTTCCTCGGAATCGCCCTGGTTTTGGACCTGGACGTCCAACTCCGGCGAACCGGTGCCGGAGATCGTCGCCGCGCTGCTGGGGTCGAGAGCCACGTCGCCCGGCTGAACGGTGGTCTGATAGAGCGCCAGGCCGTGGGTGCCGCTGGTCGCCTGCTCGTCACCGGACACCAGCGCGAGGGCCGAGGAGACCTCGAGCGGGTCGAGCCAGCGCTGGTCCGCGAGGAAGACGCTCTCGGGCACCGTCTCGCCGATGCCCTGGTCCTCGAGCTCGGCGTTGATCTGCCCCGCCGCGCGCTCATAGAGGACGTCGCTCGCCAGGAAGTAGTTCATGTAGGCCGCGATCGAGTCGACGGCTCGGTTCTGACCCTGGTTGCCGAGCGCTGTGGAGATCTGGTCGGAGATTCCGGTGAGGGCGTCGCTGCGCAGCTGGAAGGCGAGCTCGAGCTCGCCCTGGGCCCCCTTCAGCTCGTCCGGGGTGTCGAGCCCCTCGACCCGGCCCGCGAGGTCCTCCGCGCTGCCTCGATACGACTTGATCTCCGCCTCGAAGCTCAGGGCGCTGAGGTTGCCCGGGTCGCCGAGCCGGTCGAAGAAGTCGCTCGACAGCTGCTCCGACTGCGCGACGATCGCGTTCAGGTCCCGGGCGTAGTTCTCGAAGCCGCGCTCCTTGCGCGCGTCCAGGCACCCCCTGACCCCAAGCACGATCAGGATCAACAGCACCACGATCACGCCGACGCCCACCGCGCGGCGGACCATGATCTCGCGCTGGTGATCGCGCCCGCGGCGGAACGGCGGCTCGCCGCCGCCGGTTGCGAGTTCTTCTTCCTCGTCGAGGAACGCCAAGCTCAAGCCTCAGGCACGTGCCGTTGAACGCCGTTGGTCATGTCCGTTCAACGCGGGAGAGTATGACCCCTGCCCGCTGGATCGCCGGGCAGAACGTGCGAGTACGCACGAAGCCTTGCGCGGTGCCGGGAGGGTCTGCGCGATCGGCGGCGAAGTTGGAGTCGGAATGCTGGGCGAGCTCGTCATGGGGCGCTTCCGTGTCCTGGACCGGGTGGGGTCCGGCGGCATGGGCACCGTCTACCGGGCCTTCGACGAGCGACTCCAGCGGCAGGTGGCGGTCAAGGAGATCGCGGGCGCCGACGCGCGACGCGTGCTGCGTGAGGCCCAGGCGGCCGCACGCCTCAACCATCCAGGCATCGTGACGCTCTACGAGCTGGGCTCTCAGGACGGTCGCGCGGTGCTGGTAAGCGAGCTGGTCGAAGGGACGACGCTGGCGGAACTGGCTCAGTGCGAGGGGCTCAGCGATCGCGAGGCTGCGGAGTTCGGGGCGGACATCTGCGAGGCGCTCGCCCACGCCCATGAGCGTGGGGTGATTCACAGGGACGTCAAGCCCCAGAACGTCATCGTTCGCGCCGACGATGGGGTGGGCCGCCAAGCGAAGCTGATGGACTTTGGGATTGCGTCGCTGGCGGGCGCTGCGGCCCTGACGGCGACTGGTGAGGTGGTCGGGACGCTCGCCTACATGGCGCCGGAGCAGGCCGAGGGCGAGCCGGCAGGCGAGCACGCCGACACCTACTCGCTCGCGCTGACGCTCTACGAGCTGTGGGCGGGCACGAATCCCGTGGCCCGGGCGACGCCCGCTCACACCGCGAGGGAGATCGGCCAGCCGCTTCCCTCGCTTCGCGAGCACCGCCCGGACCTGCCCAGGCAGCTTTCCGAGTGCGTGGACTCCTGCCTGCTTCCGGAGCCAGAGCTGCGTCCTTCGCTCGCCGAGCTCCACGACAGTCTCCAGACCGCGCTGACGTCGCTTGACGGCCATCGCCCCGTGCCCCCGCCGCGCTCCCAGCAGCGTCCCGAGCACGCCGCCGGCCTGCTGCGGGTCGCCCAGCTCATGGCGCTGACCGCATGGGGCCTGGCGGTGACTGTGGTGGCGGTTCTCGGGCATCCGGGGCTGGCCCTGGTCCTCGGGGCGCTGACCGCCCCCGCAATCCTCGTCGCCTCGCCTCTGGGCTGGGCCTCGCTGCCCGTCCTGGCTCCGCTGCTCGCCGTCATCTCAGTCGCCCCGGTCTATCCGGCCGCGGCGGGATCGCGCGGCACGGCCCTCGAGCGCGGAGTGCTGGGAGCACTGGGCTGGTGCTGGCTGTTGGTGGGCGCAGCGGCGCTGGGAGTGGGGTCCGACTTCGGCCTGATCGAGACGGCGCCCGACGGCTGGAGTGGCTCCACGGCTGATGCCGCCAGCGCCATGATCGCTCCGCTCCTCACGCCGGAGGCTCTGCTCGGCGCCGCCGTCTTCGCGCTGGCCGCGGTCGCGCTGGGGGTGATTCTGCGCGCCGGGCACGTCGCTCTGGCGCTGCTGGGCGCCCTGCTGTGGTCGGCCGGGCTCCAGGCCGCGCTCCAGCTCGTTGCCGACGGGGGCGGTCTCACGGACCGCCCGATGCTGATCGCCGCCGCCGCGCTCGTGGCCGTGATCGCCGAGTTCCGGCTGCGCCCGCCCCAAGTCGGCGGCCAGGCCGCCCCGATTCCCGGCGCTCGCGCGGTGATCCAAGGCGGGGGATCGGGCGCCCTTCCCTGACCGGGAGAGCCGCCCAACGCGGCGGTGCTTCCGACGGACAGCACTCTAGGATTGTCGCCGCGCACCGGGCAGTGGAGCCGCTCAGGCTCGTGCCTGCCGCCCAACGGGCTCGCGCAAGGAGCTTCGGATCAGCGTTCTCAGAAATCTCGAGCAACGGATCGAGAACCTCGTCGAAGGGGTGTTCAGCCGTGCCTTCTCGTCGCAGGTGCAACCGGTTGAGCTGGCTCGCAAGCTTGCCAAGGAGATGGATGCTCACCGGACCGCGTCCGTGTCCCGCGTCTACGTACCCAATCAGTACACGGTCTGGCTCTCCACCGAGGACCGCCGCCGGCTGGAGGGCTACGAGCGTTCGCTCGAGCAGGAGATGTCGGCGTACCTCCTCGAGCACGCGCGCCGCCACGACTACGCGCTGCTGACGCGTCCCGAGGTCAAGCTCGAGACCGACGAACGCCTGCGGCTGGGAGAGTTCGGGATCCAGACCCTGCTGGTGAAGCCGCCCGCACGCCAGGGCGAGGAGCCCTCACAGGGGGAGGAGGGCCACACGATGATCTACACGGCTCCGCCGAAGCAGTCGCGGAAGGAGCGCCGCCGACCGGGGGGCCACCTGACCGAGACCAAGGCGATCGTGACGCTCGACGACCGCCGGTACGTGCTCGACGGTCCCGTGGCAGTGCTCGGACGCTCGCAGGGATGCGACTGCGTGCTGTCGGATCCGAACGTGTCGCGGGAGCACGCGGAGCTGCGCCGCGGGCCCACCGGGGATTGGCAGATCGTCGACCGGGGCTCGACCAACGGCGTCAAGGTCAACGACCGGCTCGTCGACCGCTCGCGGCTTTCGCCCGGAGACGAGGTCACCCTCGGGACGACGAGGTTCACCTTCGACATCGAGCAGTAGCTGGTCGATGGAGACCGAGCCGATCGCGGTAGCGCTCAAGTTCGGCTTCCTGGCCGTCCTCTACCTGTTCCTGCTCTGGGTGGCACGGAGCGCCTTTCGCGAGCTGCGTCGCACAACCATGCCCGCTCCCGAGGCAACGGGCCTCCATCCGGTCGGCCCGGGTGGCCGGGCCGCGGCCACGGACGCCTCGCTGGTGGTGACTCGGGGCGGTGGACTGGAGCCCGGGGAGCGGTTCGACCTGTTCGGGGGCCTCTCGATCGGGCGCTCGCCCGACGCCGACGTCAGGATCGAGGACCGGTTCGCCTCGGGGGTGCATGCGCGCATCTACTCCCGTGGGGCCAGCTACTACGTTGAGGACATGAACTCGACCAACGGGACGTTCCTCAACGGAGGAAGTCTTGACTCCGAAGCGGAGCTGAGCGACCTCGACGAGCTGCGAATCGGCGACACCGAGTTCCGCTTCGAGCTCGAGGTGCCTGGAACCTGATGCTGCGGGTCGTCGAGCAGGCTCATCGCACCGACACCGGGCGGCAGCGGAACACCAACGAGGATGCGTACTTCGCCCGCGAGCCCCTGTTTGCGGTCGCGGACGGCATGGGCGGCGCCCAGGCCGGGGAGGTCGCCTCGCGGCTGGCTGCGGAGTCGTTCGAGCCCGCGAAGCGTGGCGAGGGATCCCCTGAGGCTTACCTGCGGGCGATCGCCAGGACGGCCAACGCCCGCATCCACCGCCTGGCCCAGGCCGACTCCTCGCGCTCCGGAATGGGGACCACGCTCACCGCCGCCTTGGTGGAGGATGACGAGGTCAGCTTCGCCCACGTCGGTGACAGCCGGGCGTACGTGTACCGCGACGGCGAGCTGAAGCTCTTGACCTCCGACCACTCGCTGGTGGAGGAGCTCCGCCGCCAGGGCCGCCTTACCGACGAGCAGGCTGTGGACCACCCGCAGCGCTCCATCATCACCCGGGCGCTGGGGCCCGAGCGGGAGGTCGAGGTGGACACGATGACCTATCAGGGCGCGGCCCGGGGACGTCTACCTGTTGTGCTCCGACGGTCTGACGACGATGGTGCGGGAGGATCGAATCGCAGCCGCGCTGGCGAACACGGAGAGCCTCGACGCCGCCGTCTCGAGCCTGGTCCGCGAGGCAAACGAGGCCGGCGGGCGAGACAACATCACAGTGGTCGCCTTTCGGGTGGAGGAGGCCGAGGAGGCGGCCGAGACGAAGGAGCAACCGACGCTGATCGGCCCGGCCGCGGAGGAGGCGGGGCTGACGGCGGGGGCGCTGGCGGAGGCCGCCGGCGGCGAGGCAGCTGTGCCCGGCCAGCGGGTCGCACCTCAGGGGGCGGACACCACCCGACCCCGCAGGTGGCCCCGACGCCTGGCCACGTCCCTCGCCGTGGTCGCGATCCTCGGCGCGCTCGTGGGCGCCGCGATCTACGGCACTGCACCAGGTCTACTTCCTCGGGACGGACTCCGGGGGCCGCGCGGCGCTGTACCGCGGCCTTCCCTACGAGCTGCCGCTGGGGCTGGAGCTCTACACGGAGATCTATGCGGCGCCGGTCCAGGTGCAGCGCGATCCCGGCGAGCCGGCGAGACAGCGCCACCGATCACGAGCTGCGCTCCCACGACGACGCGGCCGATCTGCTCACGGATCTCCAACTGGCGGCGCAGCGCCCGGCCCGAAAGCCGAGGGCGGACGGCGGGAAGCAGAAGGCGGAGAAGACCGAAGCGCGAAAGGGGGACTCGGCCCAGGGCGCCGGCTCCAGACGGCGGGGGAGGGCAGTGAGCGCACGCAACCGTGAGCTCTTCGCGCTCCTCCCGGTAGCCGTCCTGGTCACCGGTGGGTTCGCGGCGGTCTTCATCGTCGAGTCGAACCGGATTGGGGACCTGAGCCTGATCTACGGTGCCTATTTCCTCGCCATCTGCGTCGCCACCCACCTGGTGATCAGATGGCGGGCGAGGTACGCGGACCCTTACCTGTTTCCGCTTGTCGCCACCCTGGCGGGGGTCGGGCTGGTGGTGCTGTACCGGATCGACGAGGAGCTGGCCGTCAAGCAGGCGTCGTTGTTCCTCCTCGGTGTGGTGCTGATGGCCCTGACCCTGATCGTGCTGCGCGACTACCACGTGCTCGAGCGCTATCGCTACGTGATCGCGACCGGCTCCATCTTGCTGCTGATTTCGCCGCTGCTGCCGGGGATCGGTGGCCAGGCGACCAACGGTGCCTACCTCAGCCTCGACTTCGGCCCCTTCTCGTTCCAACCTGCCGAGGTGGCGAAGATCGGGGTCGTCATCTTCCTGGCCAGCTACCTGGCGGAGCGCCGAGAGCTGCTCTCGGTGGCCGCCCGTCGGGTGGCTGGGCTGACGATCCCACCGCTGAAGCACCTGGGTCCGCTGCTGGTCGTCTGGGGGGCGGCGATGCTGATGCTGGTCTTCATCCGCGACCTCGGCAGCTCGCTGATGTTCTTCGGTGCCTTCCTCGCCGTGATCTATGTCGCCACGGCACGGCTCTCCTATGTCGTCATCGGGTTGGCGATGTTTCTCATCGGCGCCGCTGTCTTCTCATCGACCGTGCCCCACGTTCAGGACCGGGTCGACATCTGGCTCGACCCGTTCGCCCGGGGCGCGCCGGAGGGGGCGGGACAGATCCAGCAGTCGCTGTTCGCGCAGGCCGACGGCGGCCTGTTCGGGACCGGACTTGGCGAATCGCTGCTGCGCCTGCCAGGGCCGTTCTTCCCCGAAGGCTGCACTGAGGGATTCCCATACTGCGGGTCGATCCTGCCCGAGCCGCACACCGACTTCATCTATGCGGTGATCGTCTCCGAGCTCGGGTTGTTCGGCGGCTGCGCCCTGGTGCTGATCTATGCCCTGATCGCGGCCCGGGGATTCAAGACGGCGGTCATGGCCCCGGACGGGTTCTCGAAGCTGCTCGCCGCTGGGCTGACCGCCGTCTTCGCGCTCCAGGCGTTTGTGATCATCGGTGGCGTGACCAAGGTGATCCCGCTCACCGGGGTCACCCTGCCTTTTGTTTCCTATGGCGGCAGCTCGGTAGTCGCAAATCTCGTCCTGGTCGCGCTGCTGCTGCTGGTTTCCGACACCGCCCGCCGCCCCCGCCTCGCGGGGCAGGTTCGCGGCGATCCCGCGGAGGTGCCCGGATGAACGCCCCAATCGTCCGCATCTTCGGGCTGGTGCTGCTGCTCTTCGCCTCGCTCGTGTATTTCACCTCGAAGTGGGCCGTTTTCGACGCCGAGGAGCTCGAGCAGAAGACTGAGAACCGGCGGCCGCTGATCGCCGAGCAGCAGATCCGCCGCGGTTCCATCACCACGGTCGACGGCGAGCTCGTCGCCGAGAGCCTGCCCGCCGGCGGTGGGCGAAACCCCGTCTTCGTTCGTCGCTACCCGCAGGGGAGCCTCTACGGGAGCCCGCTGGGTTACAGCTTCGTCGACATCGGTCGCATCGGCATTGAGCTGTCCGAGAACGACCTCCTGGTCGGGGAGGAGAACGAGTTCGCGACGATCATCGACCAGATCCGCGGCACGACCCAGGAGGGGGCAGACGTGACCCTGACCATCGACGCCGAGGCGCAGCGGATCGCCACGCAGGGACTGGAGTCGGCGATCGCGGCCAATGCGCCCGTCTCCGGCGTCGGCGGAGGGGTGGTCGCGATCGAGCCGGACACCGGGGCGGTGCGGGTGATGGCGTCTTCGCCTGGATTCGATCCGAACGGACTCGAGAACGAGGGGGAGTTCGAGCGCCTCAATGATGCAGAGGGCTCGCCACTGCTCAATCGACCGACGCAGAGCGTGTATCCGCCCGGCTCGACCATGAAGGTTGTGACCGCCGCGGCGGGTCTCGACTCGGGCGAGATTCAACCCGACACGGTGATCAACGCCGACTCGCCGAAGGAGATCGGCGGCGTCGACCTTCAGAACGCAGGCGACGACAGCTTCGGTGACATCAGCGCGACGGACGCACTGACCAGTTCGGTCAACACCTACTGGGCCCAGGTGGGCGAGCGGCTCGGCACCGGGACGATGGTCGATTACATGGAGCGGTTCGGCTTCTATGCGGACCCCAAGCTCGACTACCCGCCGGACCAGATGGCCGCGAGCGGCGCGATCAACGCCGATGGGGAGCTGGTGCGCGAGAACTTCGACGTCGGGCGGGTTGCAATCGGCCAGGGTGGGACCGAGGGTCAGGCACTGGCTTCTGTGCTGCAGATGGCCGAGGTCGCCGCCACGGTGGCCAACGGGGGCCTGCTGATGGAACCCACCTTCGTCCAGGAGGCGACCGACCCCGACGGGCGGACGACCGAGGAGTTGAACCCCCGAGAGCAGGACCGGGTGATCAGCGAGGAGGCGGCTGCTCAGCTGACCGAGATGATGACCCGGGTGACCCAGGAGGGAACCGCGTCCGGGTTGAGCGTCGGCGGGGTGGTGTTCGCCGGCAAGACCGGAACGGCTGAGATCGACCTCGAGGGCCTCAACCAGCCTTGGTTCATCGGCTTCGCGCCGGCCCAGGACCCGCAGATCGCAGTCGCGGCCACCATCGAGCGTTGCCAGGGCTGCTTCGGGGGCGAGGTCGCGGGCCCGATCGCGGCCCAGGTGATGGAGAGCCTGCTCAACGGATGAAGCTCGAGGCGGAGACGCTGGTCGCGGGGCGCTACCGGCTGCTGGAGCGCCTGGGCTCCGGCGGCATGGCCGACGTGTGGTGCGCCGAGGACGCGATGCTCGACCGCCGCGTGGCGCTCAAGTTCCTGCACGAGCGCTTCGCTCAAGACGAGCAGTTCGTGGAGCGGTTTCGCCGCGAGGCGTCGGCGGCCGCCGGGCTCCAGCACCCGAACGTGGTCGGGGTCTTCGACCGCGGCACCTACGACGGCAGCCACTACATCGCGATGGAGTACGTGGAGGGCGCCTCGCTCAACGACCTGATCCAGCGCGGGCTCTCGGTCCCCGAGGTGGTGGAGATCGTCCGCCAGGTGCTCGCCGGGGCGCGGTACGCGCACGCGAACGGAATCGTCCACCGCGACCTGAAGCCCCAGAACGTGCTCGTGGACTCGGAGGGACGCGCCAGGGTGACGGACTTCGGGATCGCCCGCGCCGGCGTCTCGGAGATCACTCAGACGGGGTCCGTGCTGGGAACGGCTCAGTACCTGTCTCCCGAGCAGGCGCAGGGGTTGCCGGTCACGGCGACGTCCGACATCTACTCGATCGGGGTGCTGCTGTACGAGGCGCTCACCGGGCGCGTCCCGTTCGAGGCGGAGTCGCCGGTGACCGTTGCCCTGAAGCAGGTCTCCGAGCGCCCTCGACCGCCCAGCGAGCTGAACCCGGCGGTGTCCCGCGCCCTGGACGCGGTGGTGCTGAAGGCGCTGGCCAAGGATCCCGCCAACCGCTTCGCCTCCGCGGACGAGTTCCTGGCGGCGCTGGACGCCGCCGAGACGGACCCGAGCGGCGCCGCGCTCGGCGACACCGCCGCCCACGAGGCGGTGGCGGTGGCCGCCGGGACGCCGCCGGCCGGCGCCTTCCGAGCCCCCCGGAGCGCCGCGGCTTCTTCACGCCCGCGAGGCTGATCGCCCTGGCCCTGCTCCTGCTCCTCGTTAGCGGCGTGATCGCCTACGCTCTGACGCGCCCGGAGTCGGTGCTGGTGCCGACGGTGATCGGGGTGGACCAGACGCGGGCCGAGACGACCCTCCGCGGCGCCGGGTTCGAGGTCGCGGTCAAGTCGGTGCCCAGCGACAACCCTCCCGGGACGGTGACCGAGCAGGACCCGACAGCGGGCTCGGAGGCCGACGAGGGCTCGACGGTGACGATCACCGTCTCCAGCCCGGATCGCCACGGTTGTGTGTGCCGGAGGTCACCGGGCAACGGGCCGAAGCAGGCACGAAGCACGCTCGAGGACAAGGGGTTTGACGTCCAGGAGGACCGCAGGCCGTCCAGCACGGTGAGGGCCGGTCTGGCGATCGACACGGAGCCCCCGGCGGGAACCGAGCTGGAGCGCGGCAGTCGCGTGATCCTGGTGGTCTCGAGCGGGGTGAGGCTCGTCCAGGTGCCCTCGGTGGTCGGTCAGCAACAGGACCTCGCCGTGAGCGCGCTGCGCGCCGAAGGCTTGATCCCGAACGTCGAGCAGCGCGACTCCGACGAGCCGGAGGGTCAGGTGGTCGCCCAGGACCCGGTTGGCGGCAGCACCGTGAAGGCGCGCACCACCGTCACGGTCGTCGTCTCGACCGGAGCCGGCTCGGCGTTCGTGCCGAACGTCGTCGGGCAGTCGGATGACGATGCGAGGGCGGACCTGAAGGACGCCGGGCTCAAGGTCCGGGTCGTACGACGGACGACCAGCGACCCGAACGAGGACGGCCAGGTCCTCGAGCAGACCCCGCCCGCCGGAACGCGCCTTCGCCGAGGGGAGTTCGTGACCATCTTCGTCGGCAAGTTCTCCGAGCCGCCGACGACCACCACGCCAACCACGCCGGCGCCAGGCCCCTGAGTATGCGGGTGGCGGTGCTGAGCGGAGGGCGCTCGAGCGAGCACGAGGTCTCGCTGCGCTCGGGTGCGTCGGTGGCCGAGGGCCTGCGGGCGGCGGGCCACGAAGTGATCGAGGTCCTGCTGGAGCGTGACGGGCGCTGGACGCGCGACGGCGAAGAGATCGAGCTGCGGGCCGGGGGAGGCTTGCTCGGCGCCGAGGTGGCCTTCCCCGTGCTGCACGGCCCGTTCGGCGAGGATGGCACGGTTCAGGGCCTGCTGGAGTGCCTGGACCTTCCCTACGTCGGCCCGGGCGTGCTCGCCGCGGCCGTGACGGTCGACAAGCTGATCTTCAAGCGGGTGCTGTCATTTCACGCCATTCCCCAGGTGGATTTCTGCGAGGCGGGCGAAGAGGGCTGGCGGGACAAGGCGGCGGCCATGGGCCTGCCCCTGTGGGTGAAGCCCGCGCGGCTGGGCTCCAGCGTCGGGATCTCGAAGGTGGTCAGCCTCGAACAGGCGCTGGACGACGCGGTCGACCTGGCGCGCCGCCACGACCCGCGGGTGATCGTCGAAGCGCATGGAGACGGCAGGGAGGTGGAGTGCTCCGTGCTCGGCAACGAGTCGCCCCGGACGTCGCCGCCGGGGGAGATAGTGACTGACGCCGACTGGTACGACTACGAGGCCAAGTACGCCGAGGGCGGCATGGACCTGATCGTGCCCGCCCGGATCGGGGACGCGGCCACGGCCCGGGTGCGAGAGCTGGCGGCCCAGGTCTTCAAGGCGATCGACGGCTCAGGCCTCGCCCGCTGCGACTTCTTCGTCCGCGACAGCGGCGAGGTCCTGGTCAACGAGCTGAACACGATCCCGGGCTTCACCGCCACGAGCGTGTTCGCGAAGCTGTTCGAGGCCGACGGCCTGCCCTACCCGGAGCTCTGCGATCGGCTTGTCCGGCTGGGCGTCGAGCGGTACGAGAAGCAGCGCGGCTTCGAGTTCTGAGCAGCGATCAGGTGGACAGCTCCACGTCGCCGATTGCCACGTTGTTGCCGCTGTCCGTCGAGGCGACCTTGGTGATCCAGAGCAGGTAGTACCGCGATGCGGTTGGTAGCTGTGAGCTCGACGGTTTGCTCGCTGCCCATGTTGGCCTCCTCCCCGATCGGGCTGCCCCATTCCTCGAGCGTGGTCGGCGGGCCGGACTCGGCGCCGTAGACCTCCAGGCTCCAACCGCCCACGTCCGAGCGGATGGTCAGGTTCCTCCCGGTCACTACCCGCCCGGCGTCCACGATCATTCCCACGCCTTCCTTGCCGGTGATGGAGTCTTCGATGATCGGCGACACCTGGTAGGTCTCGGTTGTCCAGGTCGTGTCCGGGTTGGGGTCGATCGCCAGACCCACCTCGGAGTCGTGTTCCTCGTCGTCACCGGACGGAGGGTCGAAGGTTTGCGCCTCGACCAGCTCGGTCGTCCCGCTCTGTGGCGCGTCTCCGCCCGTCGAGGGCTCGTCGCCGCCCGTCAACGCGGCGATCAGCAATGCCGCGACGACCGCCGCCAGCACCAGCACGACGCCGGCCGCCGAGGCGCGCCGCGGCGTCAGGAGCCTGCGGCGAGCAGGGATGGCGTTGAGCACGTTGGTCGCCTCGCCCGTGGGCCGTCCCGCCCCTCGCGACCTCGACCTCGAGCGCCCCCTCGAGGTCGGCGAGCATGGCGATCATGTCGGGATATCGCTTCTTGGGCTCCTTCGCCGTCGCGCGCTCGATCACCGCGGCGAGCGCCGAGGAGACCCCCGGGCAACGCTCCTGGACGTCCGGCATCTCCTCGTTGACGTGCTTCATCGCCACGCCAACCAGCGTGTCCGCCTGGAACGGCACCTCGCCGGTGAGCATCTCGTAGAGCAGGACGCCGAGCGAGTACACGTCGCATCGGGCGTCCACCGCCTGGCCCATGGCCTGCTCGGGAGCGACGTAGTCGGTCGTGCCGAGGACACGGCCCGTCTTTGTGAGCCCGTCGGACTCGAGCGAGCGAGCGATGCCGAAGTCCGTCACCTTGGCGCGACCCTCGGGGTCGATGAGGACGTTCTGCGGCTTGACGTCGCGGTGAATGAGCCGGTGGCCGTGCGCCGCCGCGAGCCCACGGCCGACCTCGATCCCGTAGGCGGCCGCCTCGACGATGGGCAGGCGTCCCAGCCGGTCGATCCGCTGCTTGAGGGTCTCGCCCTCCACGTACTCGAAGACGATGTAGGGGTGACCGCCGTCCTCGCCGGCGTCGATCACGGCGACCACGTTTGGGTGGGAGAGCTGTGCCACGGCGCGAGCCTCGCGGCGGAAGCGCTCGAGCTGGTCCGGCTGGTCCGAGATCTCGCGGTGCATGACCTTGACCGCAATCCAGCGCTGAAGCGTTTCGTCGCGCGCCAGGTACACGGTGGACATGCCGCCGCTGCCGAGCTTGGACTCGAGGCGGTAGCGCCCCGACAGCACGGTTCCGATAATGCTGGTCGCGAGCCCCGTTGTCGCCTCCTGGCTCATCCTTTGAGACTACGCTTCCTTTTCCGCTTCTCCTGGGTGCTGGGCGGTCCTGCCCGCCAGTGTGCACCCCCGATTATCGCGATCCGGAGCGCGGAATCGGGTTCGGAGCGGATTGCTTCATTCAGCTCGGCTGATCGCGCTCCAAGCCGCGGATCAGCTCGACCAGCTCGGGTGGGGCCTTGGCGGGGGAGCCGCTGTCGAACGGCGGCTCCGGGTCGTACTCGATCCCGAGCTGGATCGCCTGCGCCACCTGCTCGCCGGCCAGCCTGTCGGCCAGGGTCAGCGCCATGTCGATCCCGGCTGAGACCCCTGCGGCCGTGATGACCTTGCCGTCCTCGACCACCCGCTCGGACGACGGGCTCGGCGCCGAGCTCAGAGAGGTGCTCCAGGAACGCCCAGTGCGTGGTGGCGCGCTTGCCGTCGAGGATGCCCGCCGCACCCAGCACCAGAGCCCCCGTGCACACCGACGTCGTCCAGGTGGAGCTGCGGTGGGCGGCGCGCAGCCACTCCAGCACCTCGGGATCCTGCATCAGCGGCCGGCTGCCGGCGCCGCCGGGCACCAGCACGACCTCGGGGCTGGCCAGGTCGCCGAGCGCGAGGTCGGCGTTTACGCCGAGGGCGCCCGTGTCGGTCCGCTGCAGCCCCGCCTGCTTGGCGACGAAGCGAAGCTCGGCCCCCGGCAGGCGGGACAGGACCTCATAGGGGCCGATCGCGTCCAAGGCCGTGAGGCCGTCGAAGATCAGGATCGCGATCTGCACAGGCCCACGCTACCGCCGCGCGACGATCCGGGCGCCCGCGGCGGCGCGGCCGATCCGCCGCGCGCCGGGATGGTGGCCGCGCAGCAGCTCCAGCGCCCGGCCCTCGTCCGCGGCGGCGACCACGCAGCAGAACCCGCAGCCCATGTTGAAGACCCGGTGCATCTCGTCGTCCGAGACCTGCCCCAGCTCCTGGATCAGGTCGAAGACCGGGGGCACGGAAAGGGGGTCGTCGATCTCGTAGCCAACCTCGGCCTCGAGCCGCAGCAGGTTGTCGAGCCCGTCGCCGGTTATGTGGGCGAGCCCGCGGACGTCCACCGGCGAGCGAAGCAGCTCGAGCACCGCCCTAACGTAGATCTCGGTTGGCTCCAGCAGCACGTCGCCGAGCGGGCGGCCGAGGCGTTCGTCGTCCAGCGGAACCTCGTCGAGCGCCCGGCGGGCAAGCGTATAGCCGTTCGAGTGGAGGCCCGAGGACGGCAGCCCGATCACCGGGTCGCCGGGCTCGACCGCGGCGCCGGTGACGATCGCGTCGAGCTCGACCAGGCCGACGCAGGTCCCGCCGAGCTCGTGCCCGGTGACGATGTCTGCCACCTGGGCGATCTCACCCCCCGGGATCTCGATCCCGGCGAGCTCCGCCCCCCTTGCCAGCCCTACGCCGAGCTGCTCGCAGACCGCTGGGTCGGCACGCTCGGTGAGGATGAAGTCGAGCATCGCGATCGGCTCCGCGCCAACGCAGATCACGTCGTTGACGTTCATCGCGACGCAGTCGATTCCGATCGTGTCGTAGCGGTCTAGGCGCTCCGCGACGACCATCTTGGTGCCGACCGTGTCGGTGGAGAGCGCCAGCCCAGAGCGGTCGTCAAGCCGCAGGACGCTGGCGTAATGACCCGGCAGGGGCACCACGCGCGACGGCCTTCCCAGGTCGACGGCGCGCAGGCTTCGCACCAGCGCCTCGACGGCGCTGTCGGCGGCTGTCTGGCTCACTCCGGCGCGCTCGTAGGCGTTGCTCATCGACGGCTGAGCCTATAGAGCACGGCCCCCGCCAAGGCCACGCGGTAGGCGGCATACGGCCACAGCGCCCGGTCTCGCTCGACCAGGTCGATCAGCTTCTGTGAGGCGAGCGTGGAGGCGAACGAGGCGGCGACGCCGGCGGCCATCGCCCTGCCCAGGGCAGGGTCCATCCCCCGGTGGCGCAGGCGCGCGCCCTTCAGGAGGGTCGCGCCGACGATCACCGGCAGGGCGACCGTGCGGGAGAGAAGGTTGGCGTGCGCGCGCGTGAACCGCCGCCAGCGAGCGGCTGCGAGGGTCGCGCCGTTGCGCGACACTCCCGGGGCGAGCGCTGTGGCCTGGGCCAGGCCGAGGGCGAGGCCGTCGCGGGGCGCGGCGTCGCCGGGTCCGCGCTCTTGAGGCCGGCGGTCGGCGATCGCCATCGCGACCGCGCCGGCAGCGAGGCCGATCGCGGTGGCCCGCGGGCCGCCGAGGCGGCGCTCGATCTGGCGCTCGAGCCCGTAGCCGATGATCGCGGGGGGCACGAAGGACAGGGCCACAACGGCGGCGCGCCTGCCGTCGAACAGGCGAAGCTCCTCTGCGATCACGCGGCGCTGGCCGACCAGCAAGGCGGCCGCCGCCCCCGCGTGGAGCGCGACCTCGAAGCTCTTGCGCGCCTCCGGGTCGAGTTCGTCCCATCGCCAGCCGGCCAGCCAGGGCAGGAGCGTGAGGTGGGCGGAGCTGGAGACTGGGAGCAGCTCGGCGGGCCCTTGAACCGCCCCCAGCGCGACCGCTCGCGCCGAAGTCAGGCCGGAGGCGTGGGCTCCCACTCGGCGCGCCCCCGACGCCGCCTGATCAGCAGATAGGCGATCCCGATCACCACTGCGGCGATCACCACGTAGTCGGCGTAGTGCAGGTAGTCCCTCCACTCCTCCCAACGTTCACCGACCTCGCGGCCGATGATCCCGAGCATCAGCACCCAGGGGATCGATCCGGCGAGGGTGAAGACGACGAAGCGCCCCAGCGGCATCCGCGCCACCCCGGCCGGCAGGGAGATGAAGGTGCGGATTATCGGCAGCATGCGGGTGAAGAAGACAGTGGCCGAGCCGTGGCGCTCGAACCACCGATCCGCCCATTCGAGGTGACGGCGGCTGACGTGGAGCAGCCGGTTGCGGTCGAGCAGCTCGATGCGGCCGTAGTAGCCCGCGGCGTAGGCGATCAGCGAGCCGGCCAGGTTCCCCAGCGACCCGGCGGCGACGATCCCGAACATCGTCAGATCGCCCTCCGAGACGTTGAATCCCGCAAACAGCATGATCGCCTCGCTGGGGACCGGGATACAGGCGCTCTCCAGGGTCATCAGCACGAACACGCCCGCCAGCCCGGTGGCGTCGATCAGGTCCGTGGCCGCGTTGACGATTGGGTCGAGGATCGCATCGGTCATGCGGCATCAGCATTACACTCGCCTGAATGTCCCGCCTTCGTGACACGTCGGCGAGCGAGGACGAACGCCGGCGAGGGCCCGGGGGCCGCAGTCTGGGAGCCTTGCTGCGCCGGGGCGCCATGGAGCACGTCTACGGCCGCCGGCTGCTGAAGTTCGGAGCCGACGCCGTGCTCGCCGCCGCGGCGTTCGCGCTGGCCTTCACCCTGCGCTTCCTCGATACGCCGGGTGGCATCCCCGACCGCTACTGGACCATGCTCACGGGGACGATCGCCTTCGTGGCCATCGGCAAGGCGATCGTGTTCAGCCTCTTCGGGCTGCACCAGAAGTGGTGGCGCTACTTCCAGCTCCCTGACCTGTGGCCGGTCGTCCGCGCGGCCGCGGTGACGAGCGGGCTGCTGGTTGCCGTCTTCACCCTCGCCAAGCCCTACGCCTACAGCCTGCCGAGATCGGTGGTCGTGTTCGACTTCCTGCTCACCATCGTCCTGGTGGGCGGCGGCCGATTGGCGCGGCGGATGATCGCCGAGCGGCCCGACCGGGCCGCACGCCGCCGCCGCACGCGGGGGGTGCTGGTCGTCGGGGCGGGCTCGGGCGGGCAGATGGTGGTGCGCGAGCTGCGGCTGAACCCCCGCCTGGGAGCAGCCGCGATCGGCTTCGTGGACGACGACCCCCGCAAGCGGGGCATGCATGCCGCCGGGGTGAAGGTGCTGGGCTCGACGGACGAGATCGACGAGATCCTCGACCGCAAGTCGCCGGACGAGGTGATCATCGCGATCCCCTCGGCGCCGGGAGTGCTTCGTGCCAAGGTGGTCGCGGCGTGCCGAGAGCGCGAGATTCCGGTCCGCACGCTGCCGACGGTGTTCGAGCTGCTGCG
The DNA here is from genome assembly GCA_963743455.1 of uncultured Actinomycetes bacterium. GTDB lineage: Bacteria > Actinomycetota > Thermoleophilia > Solirubrobacterales > 70-9 > AC-56. The sequence continues at coordinate 241,843 of CAVUPJ010000003.1, forward strand.
CGGCGGCGTCCAGCTCACCCGCCAGCTCCGCGAGGTCCGGGTGGAAGACGTGCTGGGACGGGACCCGGTGGTGATGGAGCTGGAGCGGGTCGGCGCCTACCTGGACGACAAGATCGTCATGGTCACAGGGGCCGGCGGCTCGGTTGGCGCCGAGCTCTGCCGCCAGATCGCCCGCGTCGGGCCGAAGCTCCTGGTGCTGCTCGACCACGCCGAGGACAACCTGTTTCGGATCGACCGCGAGATGCTCGACGAATGGCACTTCACCCGGGTCGAGGCCGTGCTTGCGGATTGCAAGGAGGCGGACCGGATGCTCGAGGTGATGCAGCGCTTCAGGCCGGACGTCGTCTTCCACGCCGCCGCCTACAAGCACGTACCGCTGATGGAGGCGAATCCGCTCGAGGCCGTGCGCAACAACGCGATCGCCACTCGCGTCACCGCGGGTATGGCCGCGGCGGCAGGCGCGGAGCGGTTCGTGCTGATCTCCACTGACAAGGCCGTCAACCCTCGCACCGTCATGGGTGCCTCGAAGGCGATGGCGGAGTGGATCGTCGAAGCGGCCGGACACAATCACGCCCGCACCAGCTTCGTGATCGTCCGCTTCGGCAACGTGTTGGCGTCCTCGGGCAGCGTCGTGCCGATCTTCCGCGCCCAGATCGAGAGGGGCGGTCCGGTCACGGTCACGCATCCCGAGATGACCCGCTACTTCATGACCATTCCGGAGGCGGTGCAGCTCGTGATCCAGGCGGGTGACCTCGGCTCGGGCTCGGGGGAGGTCTTCGTGCTCGAGATGGGCGAGCCGGTGCGAATCCTGGATCTGGCTCGCAACATGATCAACCTCGCCGGGTACGAGCCCGACGAGGACGTGGCGATTCAGTTCGTCGGCCCTCGCCCGGGCGAGAAGATCCACGAGGAGCTCTTCAACCTGGACGAGCACGCGCAGCCCACGTCCGCCGAGCGCATCGTCCGGGCCGTGCGGAACAGCCCCCTCGATCCCGCCTGGGTCGAGCGCTCGGTCGAGCGGCTCGAGGCGCTCGTTGCCGGCGGCGACGAGGCGGGGTTGGCTGACCGTGTGGTCGAGGTCGTGACCGAGCGAATATCCGACACCCCGGGTCCAGCTGCGGAGTCGCAAGTCTCGGGTACGGACGTCGCACACTAGGCCGACGCCTGGCGGAATCCGTTCAGGTCCCGGACCCGGGTTCGCCGGGTCCTAAGATGCGCCCGCACTGATGCAGTTCATCGAGTCGATCGGCCCCTTTCTCGGCATCGTCGCTTTCGTAGGGCTGGCGGCTCTGGCCTTCCTCCTCTTTCAGCAGGCGCGTGACCTGCGCCGCCTGCGTGAGTGGGCCGGCCGAGCCCCCGAGCGCGCCCAGGAGGCCGCCGAGGCCGTGCAGGCGGCAGGCGAGGCGTCCCGTGGTGAGGCCGAGGCCTCCGAGACGGAGGCGCCGCCTCCGGGGAGGCTGGGCGCGGCCTGGGCGCGGTTGACCGGACCGGTGGTTCCCCGCCTGGCCCGAATCGAGCGCCGCCTTCCCGTCGACGGGCGCTACGTCCTCGCGGCTGCCGCGATCGCCGTGGTCGTGGCGGGCGCGCTCACCGGCGGCTTCGGGGTGTTCGGCGGCGAGGACGGCAAGCGTCAGGGGCGGAGCGGATCCTCATCGAAGCCGAAGGTGGCGGTGCTGAACGGAACGGACGTCCCGGGCCTGGCTGCGCTCGTCGACAAGGAGGTGGTGAAGCCCGCCGGATACAAGGCCGTGGCGATCGACAACGCGGGCGCGAGCCTTGACAACACGGTGGCGATGTTCGTGCCGGGGCGCGAGGCGGACGCCAAGAGACTCGCGAAGGCGATCGAGCCCGAGCTCGGAGAGACGCCCACCCTGGCGATGACGACGGACGCGAGCGCGCGCGCGAAAGGCGCCCCCGTGGCGCTTGGCGTGGGGCTCGACGATTCCCAGTTCGGGGCCGGTAGCGGCTAGCGATGCAGCTGCCGATCGCCGACCTGTACGACCTCGTGGTCGACCTCGCCTTCCAGCTGCCGGCGTACGTTTCGCTTGCGGCGGCACTCGCTTGCGCTGCGCTTTTGCCTCTTTACTTCTCTCAGCGGCGAGACTTCCAGCGCCTTTACGCCTGGATGGAACGCGAGCCGGGCCATCCCCAGGCCGACATCGTCGCGAGCGAGGCTCTCCTGGATCGTGCCGAGACCGAGTTGGAGGCCATCTTCGGCACCGAGCAGGTGCCGAGCGCTGAGGGTGCAGACGAGACGGCGGTCGCCACGTCAACCGCCGTCGCCCCTCCGGCAACCCCGCCGCCGACGCCGGCGGCGGGCCTTCCTTCGGCGCACCGAGTGACGACCGAGCGCCCCGCCCTCGAGCGGATCACGATGGAGCGCGCCGCCTTGCTGCCCCATCCGCGCCGGCGGCGGCTGGTTGCGCGAGTTACCCAGCCGGGCGTGCTTTCTGCGGTGGCGGCCGCCGCGGTGCTCCTGGGCCTGGCGGCGATCTTCGGCTCCGAGGAGCTCTTGAAGGGCGGTGGAGAGTCCGACCAGGGGTCTCGGCCGGGAGCGATCGTTCCCGGTGAGGTGGACGTGGCGGTGCTCAACGGGACCTCGGTGCCGGGATTGGCGGCGAAGGTGGGCGACGACGTGCGGGTGAACGGGTTCAGGCTCGGCACGGTGACCAACAGCCGCGAGCAGGTCGACCAGACCGTGGTCATGTACGGGCCCGGTCAGCAGCGGGCGGCCAGGAAGGTGGCGCACGACCTGGGGGTGAAGCCACTGCAACCGATCAACCGGCAAACAGAGCGGGCGGCGGGCGACGCCGACGTGGTCGTGATCGCGGGCGCCGACCGCGCCAAGCCGTGAGCCGCGCGGGCTCCGTTCTGTTCGTGGCGCTCCTGGTGTGTTCCGTCGTCGTCGCGGCGGCCGTCCTCCAAGCGCGCTCTCCCGACCTGGCGCTCCAGGTGACCCGGTTCACAAAGGAAATCCACCCAAGCGGGGAGGGCAAGGACCGCGTCGCGCACATCCGCTTCTTCGTCCGCGAGAGCGACCCGGACGCGAGGGTGGAGATCGTCGGGCCCAACCTGAACCTGATCCGGGTCTTGGCACGAGGGCCGCTGGTCGCTGACCGCCCGGTCTCGTTCACGTGGAATGGCCGCACCGGCGCCGGCGCCCTTGCCGATCCCAAGGACCGCTACCGGCTCAGGGTGCTGCTCCCCAACCGGGATCGGGACATGGTCTACCCGCGCCGGATCTCGGTGCGGACGAGCGGCTCGCAATGACGGCCTCCGCCCTCGAGCTCGGGGGAATCCTGCTCGCCTGCGGGGGGGCGGCTGTGGCCCTGCTGGCCCGGGATCCGCGATTGCGCTACGGGGCAGCGGCGATCGCGCTGGTGACGGCGCCGGCTTTGGTAGCCGGCGACGTCTGGCAGACGGAGCGCCTCGTCGACCTGCGGGACGATCCGGCCAAGCTGGTCGCCCTGATCGTTGTCTCGGCGGCAGCGGTGGGCGCCCTCGCGGCCGTCTTCCACCGCATCCCGTGGGCGTTTCCCGTCAGCGCGTTCGCGGCCTTGCCCCTCCGCGTCCCGGTGCAGCTGGGCGGCGAGACCTCGCATCTCCTGGTGCCGCTCTACCTGGTGATCGCTGCGGGCTTCGCGTGCTTCGCCTACCGGGCGCTCCGCCGCGAGGGGGTTGGCGCCACGGACAACCGGCCGCCGGCAGACGCGGTCGCCCCGACCGGCGAGGCGCCTGCTGTGGCTTGGCTTTACCGCGCTCTTGCGGCCACCCTGGTCGTGTATGCGATCCAGGCCGCGTTCTCGGCCGACGTCTCGAACGCGATCGAGAACGCCGCCTTCTTCTTGGTCCCCTTCGCGGTCATGTTCGTGCTCCTCGCCGAGGTTCGCTGGACTCCCCGCCTCTTGGGCCGGGTGCTCGTTGTCGTGACCGGCCTTGGCCTGCTGCTGGCCGCGGTGGCTTTTTGGGAGTACGCGGCGCGCGATCTGCTGCTCAGCAGGGGGAACCTGCTTCAGGCGAACCAGCTCCACCTCTACTTCCGGGTCAACTCGGTCTTCTACGACCCCAACGTCTTCGGCCGCTACCTGGCGCTCACCCTGGTCGCCCTGGGCGCCTATCTGGCCTGGGCCCGCGGCACACGCGGCCCCGTCGCGGCTGCCGCTGCCGCGGCTGTGCTGCTGGCGGCGCTGGCACTCAGCTACTCGATCACCAGCTTCGGCGCCCTGGTTGCGGGCTTGCTCGTGGTCGCGGCGCTGCGCTGGAGCGTGCGCTGGGCGCTCGCGGGCGGTGTGGCGATCCTCGCTTGCGGAGCGATCTTCCTGCTCGTCAGCGGCACCGGTGAGAGCGACCTCGGCTCCGCGAAGGACTTCGACACGACCACCAGCGGCCGGGTGGACCTGGTCACGGGCGGCATCGAGCTGGCTCAGGACCGGCCCATATGGGGTTGGGGCTCCGGTTCCTTTGGGGCGGCCTTCTCGCGCCACATCGAGCGCGCCCGCACCACCGTCTCGCACTCGGAGCCGATCACCGTTGCCGCGGAGCAGGGGGCGATCGGGCTGGTGGTGTACGGGGCCCTGGTGGTCCTGGCGCTGGTCGTTCTGTTGAGCGGAGCCGGCGCCTCCGCTGGGACGGCCGCGGCCGCGGCCGGCTTCGTGGCGATGCTCGTCCACAGCCTCAGCTATGCGGGCTTTGCGATCGACCCCGCAACGTGGGCGCTCCTGGGCATGGGTGTGGCGCTGCGGCGCTCGCGGCCAGTCCCGGCGGCGGCCCCCGCTCAAGTCGGCGACCGCGGCGCCCTCCCTCCCCGCGACCGGCGACCCGCCGCCGCGGCCTAGCTTTAGAGGCACCACCAGGTGTTCGAGTACCTGCGCCGGCTGGCCACCACGGGGGCCGCGTACACGGCCTCCAGTGTGCTCTCGAAGCTGATCGCGGTCTTCCTGCTGCCGATCTACACCAGCTATCTGACCCCCAGCGACTACGGCGCCGCCGAGGTGATGCTCGCCTCGGTGATCGCGGCGAGCATCGTCGTCCGCCTTGGCGTGATCGAGGCGATCCTGCGCTTCTACTACCTCGCCGGGGAGCGCCCGGAGCGGGTCGTCTCGACGGGCTTCGCGTCGCTGTTCTGGGGCGCCACCGCGGCCGCCGCGATCGCCCTTCCCTTCGCCGCGCCGATCTCGGAGGCCTTGCTGGATCGCGAGGATGCCGGGCTGGCGCGGCTGGCGATCCTCGGCCTCTGGACGCTCACCCTGTATGAGTACGCGCTGACCCTGCTCCGCCTCGACGAGCGGGCGCGCGCCTACTTCGGAATCACGGTCGCCAACGTCCTGGTGACGATTCCGTTCACGGTCTGGCTGATCGTGGTCCAGGACGAGCGGGCCAGCGGCATCCTGCTCGGCACCTTCGCGACGGGCGCCGCGTTCACCGTATGGATGCTGTGGCGGCAGCGCCGGCGGCTGTCGCTGGTCCCGGACCTGGCGCTCTTGCGGCGGATGTTCCGCTTCGGGCTGCCGACGATGCCCGCCGAGCTGTCCCTGTACTCGCTCAACTTCATCGATCGGATCATCATCGTGCGCCTGGCCGGGCTGGCAGAGGCCGGCCTCTACGCGCTCGCGGTCAAGTTCGCCCAGGGCATCAACGTGCTCGCCCGCGGCATCCAGCTCGCCTGGCCGCCGCTCGCGTACTCCATCCAGGACGACGAGGAGGCGCGCCGGGCTTACTCCGTGATCCTCACCTGGTTCGCCGTGGTGCTGGCCTTCGGGGTCACGGGGCTGTGGCTCGAGGCGCGCTGGATCGTGCGCCTCCTCGCGGCGCCCGAGTTCTTCGGCTCCTACAAAGCGGTCGGGTTGCTGGCCACGGGCATCGCCCTCTACGCCCTCTACCTGGCGATGGTCATCGTCCTGGGGCGCACCGGACGCACCGAGTTCAGCTTTCCGGCGACGATCGGCGCTACAGCGACCAACATCGTCCTCAACCTGGTCCTCGTGCCGCCGCTGGGGATCGTGGGGGCGGGGCTGGCGCTCGTCGCCTCCTACCTGGTGGTCGTGGTCCTCATGTACGTGTTCACGCAGCGGCTCTTTCCCGTTCCTTACGAGTGGCGGCGCCTGGCCCTGATCGTGCTTTCGGCCGCGGCGCTGATCGGCGCGGGCGAGGCCCTGCTGCCCACCTCGGGGTTCGTCGGCCTGGCCAGCCGCACGGCGCTCTGGCTCGCCTATCCGGCGGTCCTGTACGCGGTCGGGTTCCTCCACGAGGAGGAGCGCTCCCGGCTGGTGGCGTTGCTCCGCCCCTCGGCGATCGCCGCCCGCGCTCGCGCTCTGCGCGACGCATCGGCTCCCCGTGGCGCCGAGGGGGCGCCGGCCCCCGGCGAGGGCTCGCGGCTCGGCCCCGAGGTCTACGAGGCCGCCGCCCGCGACGAGGACCGCGGCGGGGCGTGAGTGGGCGATTGTGGAGTCCCAGGGGTCCAAAACCGCCCACTCGTCCGCCCTCAGCTGACCGGTTCCTGATGGCGTGCCGAGCCGCCCGCCCCCTCGCCACTCGCCTGGGCCGACGCGAGTCGCAGGTTGTACGCCTCGGCCGCCTCGCGCATCCCCTCACCGCGGCTGGGACGAAGCGCCTGGCGCGCGTGAAGCCAGTACCAGCCGGGCTGGTGTCCGGGCATGAAGATCGCGGCGATCGCTCGCGGGACGTACGACCACGCCCAGAGGATGCGGGCCAGAATGGCCGCCGGCCGCGAGTGGTGCTTGCGCATGTACATCGCCCGGCCGCGGTGAAACTGCACCACCCGGCGAGCCCCGGCCGAGTGGTCGGTCGCGAGTTGCTCGTGGTGGATCGCCCTCGCGGCGGGAACGTGGAGGATGCTCCAGCCGGCGTCTCGCAGGCGCTTCTGGAAGTCGACCTCCTCCGAATAGACGAAGAAGTCGGGGTCCAGGAAGCCCACCTGGACCGCGGCCTCGTGCCGCACCAGCATGGCCGCCGACTGAACCCAGCCGACGTCGCGCACCCCTCCGCCGTCGCCGGCGGAGGTGCCCGCGTCCTGGGTGACCAGCCGGCGATGCAGGAAAAGCGCCTGGGCCAGCGCGGTACCCGGGCCGGGCAACCGCCACGCGCAGGGGATCGGCCGGCGGTCGGGGTCGAGTAGCTGGGCTCCCGCCGCCGCCGCCCGGGGGTCGGCATTCAACGCGTTGAGCAGGGCCTCGGCTCCGCCCTCCAGGATCTCGGAGTCCTCGTTCAAGAGCAGGCAGAAGCGACCCCGAGCCTCGCGCAGGAGCAGCGAGTTGTTCTCCGCCAGGCCGGCGCGGCGGTCGCGGGCGATCACCCGGACTTCCGGAAAGCGCCGCGCCACGGCCGCGCGCGAGCCGTCGTCCGAGGCGTTGTCGAGAACCAGGATCTCGTGCTCGACGCGCTGGGGATGGGTGCGGCCGATCGCCTCGAGGCAGGTGAGCAGGAATTCCCGGCCGTTCGTGTTCACCACGCAGTAGGAGAGCTCCATCAACCAAAATCCTCCCGGATGCGGGTTCAGATCGTCGATCCCCCGGCGTATACGCCGCCCTATGACCGCTCGCTGTGCGCCGCATTGGCGCGGGCCGGCGCCGACGTGGAGCTGATCACCAGCCGCTTCGCCCACGGGCCGGTGCCTCCCGCCGAGGGATACCGGGTCAGCGAGAGCTTCTATCGGCGCTCCGCCGAGGCGAGCTCCCAGACGCGCCGCCGCCGGGCGCTGAAGCTGGCCGAGCACGCCGCCGACATGCTCCGCCACCGTCGCGGCGGCGCTCGCGCCGACGTCGTCCACTACCAGTGGCTGACGCTGCCGCGCCTCGACAGCCGTCTGTTGAGCGCCGCCCGGCCCCGCGTGCTGACCGCCCACGGCTGGCTCCGCGAGGAGGCCTGGCGGGAGCGCCCAGGCCGGGGGCTGCGCCGTCTCTGGGAGCGGATGGACGCGATCGTGACGCTGTCGGAATACGGGGCGGCGCGCCTGCGGGATCAGGCCGGGATCCCCGCCGATCGGGTCCGGGTGATTCCGCATGGCGCCTTCGACTACCTGACCCGGCTGCCGGACCCCCTGCCGCTGCCGGACGAGCTGGCCGCCGTGGAGGGGCCCGTGATCCTCTGCTTCGGCCTGATTCGCCCCTACAAAGGGGTCGACCTGCTGCTGGAGGCCTTTCGCTCCGTGGAGGGGGCCGAGCTGTGGGTGGTCGGCCGGCCTTTGGGAGTCTCCATGGACGCGCTGCGCGAGCTCGCCTCGCGGGCTCCGGGCCGGGTGCGCTTCGTGCCCCGATTCGTCTCCGACCGCGAGCTGCCCGCCCTACTTCCATCGCGCCGACCTCGTCGTCCTTCCCCACCGCGACGCCGAGCAGTCGGGCGTTCTCTACGTGGCCCTCGCCTTCGCGAAGCCGATCGTGATGAGCGCCGTCGGCGGCTTCGGCGAGGTGGCCGAGCACGGCGCCGGGCGGCTGGTGCCCGCCGGCGACCCCGAGGCGCTCGCCGGGGCGGTGAACGAGCTGCTCGGCGATCCCGCCGCCCGCGAACGGCTGTCGGCCGCCGCCCGCGAGGCCGCCGACGGCCCCTACTCCTGGGACGCCGTCGCCGCCCAGACCCTGGCGCTCTACCGGGAGCTGGTCGGGTGACCATCCTCGCCGTCGCCTTCTGGGTCTCAGTCGGATTGCTCGTCTACACGCACCTCGGCTACCCGGCCCTCCTGTGGCTCTTGACCCGGCTTCGCAGCGCCACGGAGGAGGTGGCCGAGGTGGACGAGCCCCCCAGCGTGTCGGTGATCGTCGCCGCACACGACGAGGAGGCGAGCATCGCGCGCTGGGTTCGCGCGACCCTGGCCCTCGACTACCCACGCGAGCGGCTCGAGGTGGTGGTCGTCTCGGACGGGTCGGCCGACCGTACCCTCGAGTTGGCGTCGGAGGCCGGCGCCGACCTGGTGCTCGAGGTGCCGCGAGGCGGCAAGGTGGCGGCGCTCAATGCCGCGGTCGAGAAGGCGCGCGGCGAGGTGCTGGCCTTCTCCGACGCCAACTCGACCTGGGAGCCCGATGCGCTCCGGCGCCTGGTGGCCCGTTTCGCCGATCCCCGGACGGGATACGTCTGCGGACAGCTTCGCCTCGAGGGTGCGGGAGGCGAGAACCAGGAGGGGCTCTATTGGCGCTACGAGATGGCCGCCCGGGCCCTCGAATCGCGCCTCGCCGGCGTCACGGCCGGCAACGGGGCGATCAACGCGGTGCGCCGTGAGGCCTACATCGCGCTCGAGCCGACCCGCGGCCAGGACATCTCCCTCCCCTACGAGCTCACCAAACGAGGCTGGCGCGCCGTGTTCGAGCCGGGGGCGGTCGCCCGTGAGCCGATGGCGGCGACGCTCGGCTCGGAGTTTCGGCGCAAGCGACGGATGCTTGCCGGAGCCTGGGCGACGATGCTGCGCCACGGGATGCTCTCGCCGCGCGGCTACGGCCCCGCCTACGCCTTCGAGATCCTCTCCCACCGCGCCCTCCGCTACCTCTCGCCGCTCCTCCACCTGGTCGCGCTGGGGACGAACCTGGCGCTCCTCGGGCAGGGCACGATCTACGTCGTGACCCTGGCCGCCCAGCTAGCGCTCCTCGCCGCCGCCGCGCTGGCGCCCGTCGTGCCGCTGCGCGCCTTCCAGGTCGCTCGCTACTACGTCGCGGTCACCGCGGCCAGCGCCGCCGGCCTCTGGGACTACCTGCGCCGCGGCGTGCCCCGGACCTGGGAGAAGGCGGAGGGGACGAGGTCCGAGGTCCGGCCATGAGCCGGGTGTTGGACATCGCGCTCGCCGGCATCGGCCTGGCGCTGGCGGCGCCCCTGCTGCTGATCGCCGCGGTCGCGATCAAGCTCGACTCGCGGGGCCCTGTCATCTACCGCCAGCGCCGGGTGGGCAAGGACGGCCAAGAGTTCGAGGTCTTGAAGCTCCGCACGATGCGGCCCGGTGCCGACCCGGTCGGGGTCGGCACGCCCGTGCTCGAGAACGATCCCCGAGTCACCCGGATTGGGCGGGTGCTGCGCCGCACCTCGCTGGACGAGATCCCGAACCTGGTCAACGTGCTTCGCGGGGAGCTGGCGATCGTCGGCCCCCGTCCCACGCTCGCCGCCCAGGTGGAGCTGTACACGGAGCGCCAGCGCCGCCGGCTCGAGGTGAAGCCGGGGATCACCGGCTGGGCGCAGGTCAACGGTCGGGCCGGGATTCCGTGGGACGAGCGGATCGAGCTGGACGTCTGGTACGTCGACAACCGCTCGCTGGCGCTCGACCTGCGCATCCTCGCCCGCACCGCCCGGCTCCTGCTCAGCGGCCGCGGGCTGTACGGATAAGGTGCCAGGCATCGCCACGTTGGGAAGCCATCGGCGAGCCCTGTTTGCATCGCTCGCGACGTTGGCGGCCATCGGCGCGTTCGCGGCCACCAGCACGACTCACGCGGGGACCCGCGCCGGCGTTACTTGTCGCTTTGACAACGCCGAACACAGGCTGACCGTCACCTTCCACAACGACGACGCCAACGGGGGAATCGCCCGGGATGGTGACGACCTCGTCGTCGAGGACGTCTTCGGGCCTATCGGCTGCGCCGGCGCGGAGAACCCGACCCGTTTCAACACCGAGCGCGTTCGCGTCCGTGCCCGGGCCCAAAGCGTGGACGATCTCGATTTCGAGCTCGACCTCCGGCCTGGTGCCTTCGCGCCCGGGTTCAGCGATGAGGGGGACGGCTCTTCCGAGATCGAGTTCTTGGTTTCGCTTCCAGCGGGGTCGGGGAGCCGGGTGGCGATCCCTGGGCGTCGCGGGCCGAATCGGATCTTCCTCGGACGTCTCGCTCACGGCCAGGGCGCGAACCTGAACGCTGCTGAGGATGTGGATGACCCCGACGTGACACTCAGCGGGGGAAGGTTTCTGGTGGGCGGCTTTCGCGGGGCAGATGTCATCTCGGCGCGCGGCGGCAACGGCTTCATCGGGCCGTATCGCAGGCCGCTGTTCGCATTCGGCGCGCGCGGCGACGACCGGCTGATCGGAGGCCCGAAGCGCGACTACTTGATCGGCGGCCGAGGGCACGACACGTTGAAAGGCGGCCACGGCGGGGACTTCCTCGGCGCTCGCGACGGCACCCGCGACGTGGTCAGGTGCGGGCGGGGCCACGACCTCGCCAGGGTCGACCGCATCGATCGGCGGCGTGGCTGCGAGGACGTGCAGTCAGGATCTCCTGGCTAAGCCAGCGGTCCTACTCGGCCCCCGGCGTCGGCGCACCACCAGAGAACACGCTGCGGGCGAAGCAATAGCAGCGGCCCAGGCGGCACGCGCTCGCGGTAGGGCGCGTACTTCGCCTGTAGGGCGGCGAGTGCCTGCGGCTGATCGGCCACCTCCACGATGTCGATCCGCCCGAGCACCTGCACCCAGGCGAGCCGCGACCAATCGTCGTCGTAGCGGTCGACGGTGAGCGCCGCCGCCGGCCGGCGGCGCAGCCAGCGGACGCGCGCGAGCTCGACTCCAGGCACGCGCTTAGGTTTCTCGTCCACGACGCTGGCAAAAACGCCGCCTGCCGAGGCGAAGGTCACCGGCAGCACGCGCGGATGCCCGTCGCCGTCGATAAGCCCCAGGTGCCCGGCGCGTTCGCGTTCGAGCAGTGCGCGAGCCCAGGGCGGCAGATTGTCAAGATGCCCGGAGCTCACCGGCCCCAACCAGGAGGATTCATGGACATCACGATAGGCCTGCCCAACACGGTCCCCGGCGTCACGCGAGATTCGCTGCTGGAGTGGTCCCGGCGGGCCTACGCCAAGGCGTTCGAGGATGCCGGCTGCGACGAGCTGACCTTCTTTCCCAGCTCCACCGACCCGCAGCAGGTCGATTTGCTGGCCGACGCGATCGGGCTCTAGGGTGCGCGCGAGATGACGAGGATCGAGCTGCGCGACTTCGAGCCCGGGGACGCGGCGGCTGTGCATCGCTGGTTCAACGACCCGCGGGTCACCGCCGACCTGGTGGGCCGCCGGGCCAGCTTCACCGAGGATGACGCCGGCGGATGGGTGGAGCGGGCGATCGATCAGAGCCGCGATCGCAAGTGGGCGATCCTGTTGGACGGGAGCAGCGAGCCAGTTGGCTTCGTGGCCCTGTTCGGGCTGGAGCGCGAGACCGGGCCGGAGCTTGCGGTGCTGGTCGGCGAGCCGGACGCGTGGGGCAAGGGGGTCGCCCGCGAGGCCGAGCGCCAGGCGTGCGTGCACGCTTTCCAAGAGCACCGCGTCCACCGGATCCACGCCGAGATCCCGGCCACGAACCAGGCCGCCCAAAAGGTGGTCACTTACCTCGGTTTCAAGCGCGAGGGGGTGATGCGGCGGGCGATTCGCCGCGACGACGACGCCGTGGACAACGAGGTCTGGGGCCTTTTGCCCGACGAGTTCACCGGGTTTCAGGACGGGCCGAGCTGAGCGGCGATCGCGATCCGCCGCCCGCCGAGCTGGTCGCCGACCGCGGAAGGGCGGCGCAGACGGACGACTTCTTTCGCTCCCGCCCCTTCTACGACGCGGAGGGCGTCACCCACACGCTTCGCGTCGAAGCAGGCGGCTGTGTGATCGTCCTGCCGCTGGTGGTCCGCGGGATCCGCGATACCGGGCTCTCCGACGCGATCTCGCCATACGGGTATCCAGGAGCTGCCGTTGGCGGCGAGCGCGGCGCGCCCCCGGACCCCGCCGAGATCGACTGGTCGGGCACCGGACTGGTGAGCGTCTTCGCCCGCGAGCGGCTGGTCGAGGACCCGTTCCTGGCGGGGGCAACCGAGCGCTCCGTCGTGCAGGTCCACGACCCGTCGCGGCCGCGGAACCTACGGTCCCGCTTCGGAGAGCAGATCCGCCGCAATCGCAAGCTCGGATACGAGGTCGAGCTCCTGGCAGGGCCCGAAACCTCGGCTGAGCAGCGAATCAGCTTTCACGCGGTGTACACGGAGACGATGCGGCGCGCGCAGGCCGCGGAGCGCTACCTGTTCGAGCCTGACTACTTCGACGCGATCCTCGCCTACGAGCGCTCCTGGCTCGTGCTCTGTCGCAGCCCGGAGGAAACGACCGCGGCCGGGGGTGTCGCGGCGATCTCGGATGGGGTCCTTCACTACTACCTCGGCGGCACCGCCGAAGCTCACCTCGGCGACTCCCCCTTCAAGAACGTGGTCGAGGAGATGATCGAGCTCGCCGGCGAACTCGGCGTCACCCTCAGCCTCGGCGGCGGCGTGCGGCCCGGCGACGGCCTGGAGGACTTCAAGCGCGGCTTCGCCAACGGCGAGCTGCCCTTCCGCACGCACGAGATCGTCTGCGACCCCGACGCCTACCGGCGGCTCAGCAAGGGCCGCGAGGAATCCGGATTCTTCCCGCTCTACCGTGCCCCCGCCCCCGATACCTAGCATTCCAAAGGAGCATCAATGCAATCCAGAAGACTCAGCGTCGGCTTGGCCGTGGCCGGGATCGCGGTGGCCGTCGTGCTGTTCATCGTCCTGAGCGACGACGATGGGTCGGACTCCGGCTCGACCACGACCGCCACGCGTACGACCACGACGGACGGGCCTCCGAAGACGACCTCAACCGCCCCGGAGCCGCCAAGGATCGCGTTTCGCAATGGCGCCCCCGTCGGCGGGGTGCAGGAGATCGAGGTGGAAAAGGGGGACCCCGTCCGCATCGACGTCACTGCCGACGTGGCCGCCGAGGTGCACGTCCACGGCTATGAGCTCACGGACGAGGTGAAGGCCGGGCAGACCGCGAAGCTCAACTTCCCTGCGAGCCTGGAGGGAATCTTCGAGATCGAGCTGCATCTCCACGCCGGCAGTGAGGAGGGAAGTGAGGTCCCGGTGGCCGAGCTGAACGTGACCCCGTGACCTCCCCGCTCCTGCCGCTCGCTCACGGGCTGCTGATCGGCCGCCAGGACCTGCCGATCCCGGCCTGGCTGTTCGCGTGGGGGGCCTCATTGGTGCTGATCGTCTCGTTCGTGGCCCTCTCGGTCGCCTGGCGGGACTCGAAGCTCTCCTCGGATCACTGGCGCCCGGTGTCGGAGCGGCTCTCGCGTCCCGTCACCGGACGCGCTGCCCAGATCCTCACCGGGGCGATTGGGGTGTTCCTGCTCGGGACGGTGGTCTACGCCGGGCTCGAGGGCACCGACGAGCCGAACCTTGAACTTCGCGGTCACTTTCGTGTTCGTGACCTTCTGGCTCGGCATGGTGGTCCTCAGCATCCTGCTCGGCGACCTGTTTCGGGCCTTCAACCCGTGGCGGGCGATCGCGCGGACCGCGGGCGGGTTGTTCAGGGTGATCGCCGGCCAGCCCCACTCGCCGCCGCTCCGCTATCCCGAGCGGCTCGGGCGCTGGCCTGCCGTCGCCGGGATCGTCGCGTTCGTCTGGCTCGAGCTCGTTTATGGCTCCAGCAGCTACGAGACGCTCGGCTTGGAACCGAGCACGGTCGCGGTGGCAACCCTCGCCTACACCGCCTACACGCTGATTGCGATGGCGCCTGTTCGGGATGGAGACCTGGCTGCGCCGCGGTGAGGCGTTCTCGGTCTATTTCGGGATGTTCTCCCAGCTCGCTCCCCTTGAAGTCCGCGACGGGCGGCTCGGGGTGCGCCGCCCGCTGGCAGGGGCCACGGATTGGGCCGGCGTCCCTGGGTCCATCGCGCTGATCGTCGCGACGATCGCCTCGACGACCTTCGACGGCGCCCAGGAAGGACTGTGGCAGGAACCGATCAACGACCTCTTCGAACGCCTCACCGACCTCGGCGTGGGGCCGACGGCCGCCTTCCGAACTTCGCTGTCGGTCTTCTTCGCGCTCACCCTGGCGGGAGTCGCGGCGATCTACTGGGCCGGTGTGCGAGGGATGCGCACCGTGCGCGGCTCCCCGGAGCTGAGATCCCTAGGTCGATCCTTCGCCCACACCCTGATCCCGATCGGGGTCGCCTACCTGGCCGCCCACTACTTCAGCCTCTTCGTGTTCGCGGAGCAGGCGCAGTTCACCTACCTGCTCTCGGATCCGCTCGGCGACGGCTCCGACCTGTTCGGCACGGCGTCGAGCGGGATCGACTACGGGCTGCTCGGCGCCAACACGATCTGGTACGTGCAGGTGGCGGCGTTGGTAACCGGGCACGTCGCCGGCCTGACGCTGGCGCACGACCGCGCGATCACCGTTTACGGCGACCCCGACCGCGCCTCACGATCTCAGCGCTGGATGCTGCTGGTCATGGTCGCCTTCACCTGCCTGGGCCTGTTCCTGCTCTCACAGGCCAACGCCTGATGCTTCTCGTCCTCGCGCACGTCGCTCACTGGTACTTCTGGCCGCTGTACGCGCTGCCGGTGCTGATCGTGCTCTGGTCGGTGATCGCGACCACCCTTCGCGAGCGGCGGGCGAGCAGGGAGAGGGAAAAGAGGCGCGGGGAGTGAGCTATGGGGTGAACAGGACTGCCTCGGGGCCACGGCCGCGGAACTGGTCGCGGAAGTTCCGGATCGCGTCCAGCGTCTTTTCCCCCTCGTAGCGCTTGCACCCCATGAGCTGCGTCCAGGCGGTGGCCGCGACTTCATATGGCATCCGCGGGTTCGGGAACAGCAGCATGCCGGATGGGCTGTCGTCGAAGACGCCCTTGAGGGCGAGCTGATCCGCTTCAGGCAGGTCGGGCGCGTACTGGATCTCGACCCGGCCGTGCTCCAGCGAGTGGACGAACTCGATCTCCTCGGGCGCCTGCTCGTAGGCCCCGTCGGCCTGCACGAACTCGGTAATGACATGGTCGCCCGAGGTCGGCGGGTTGGTGCGGTAGTTGGGGGGTTCCGCGTCCGGCTCCAGGTGGGTGCTTCCTTCATCCGGCAGGCCGAGCCGCAGGGTGCAGCCCGCATCGGCGGCGGCGTTCTCCAGGTCGAGGTTTTGAACCGTTGGGAGGGGCGGTGCCCTCGCGAGCGTCGGGGGTGACCCCGTTGAGGGCGCCCGTCGCGGTGTCGATGTGGGCGGCGGCCGGGGTGTCCTCGCCTGAGCCTCCCCCGCCGCTGGCGATCGCGATCACGATCCCCGCCAGAACGGCTGCAGTCAGCACCCCGGCGGCCGCATAGCCGAAGATCAACCGCTTCCGCGCAGACAGCGCCTCACGCTGTTCGGCCTCGAGCCTCGCGGCTCGAAGGCGCTCCTTCTCCTCCTTGCGGGTCGCCATCCGGCGGGCCAGGCTAGCGAACCAAGCTTACGGAGCCCTTAACCGGCGACATCGCTCGCCGCCCGCGCTGCGTTGTCGCCCTTGGGCCGGCGCTCGGCGAAGACCTGTTCGAGGAAGCCGGCCAGCTCGTCGTTGAGCCGCGCGGGGGTGAGGCGCCACTCGAGGATTGAGTTGGCGTCCACCATCCGGGCGTTCGGGATCTCCTCGATCAGCATGCCGGCGTCGGAGAACGGGTGCAGCGGATCGTTGGGATGACCGATGACGAGCGCGGGGTGATCGATCCGCTGACGTTCCTCGGGAGGCGGCGCGGCGCCGCCGAACAGGACCCCCTCCAGCACCGCCCGCGAGGAATCGGGGTCGCGGCGCAGCCAGTCGAGCCCGATGTCCAGGAGGTAGTGCGTGCGGGGAACTCGCTGGAGGGCCTGCGAGGTGACGCTCAACAGCGGTCCCCCGAAGCGCAGGGCCATGAGCATCGGCGTGAAGATCATCGCGGCGCCCACCAGCGCGTTCTCGAGCACGGGCATCTCGATGAACAGCCCGCCGGCGCTCTCGGGGTGGTGGACGGCGAGCTCCAGGGTCACGTTCGCCCCCAGCGACGTTCCTCCCACCACCGGCCGCCGGAGCGCGAGGTGATCGACGAGCGCCGCCGCCTGGTTCGCCAGCGAGCTCATCGTGTAGATGCGCATGTCGTCGGGCTTGTCGGACTCGCCGTGGCCGAGCAGGTCGACGGTGATCACGCGGTAGCCGCGCGCGGCCATCGCCGGAGCCAGGCGGTCGTACATGCGGCGGTTCATCAGCAGGCCGTGAATCAAGACCAGCGCCCGGTCGCCCTCGCCGTGGACGTCGTAGGCGACGCGGTGGCCGCGGTAGAGGAGTGAGCCTTGCTCGTCAGCCATGAGGGCGGCGAGTCTAGTGGCCCGCGGGCGCGGGCACGGGCGCCGAGTCCGGCGGTGGAGTCTGCTCGCTCCCACGGCCGCGCGACTCGCAAGGCGCCGAGCACGGCGCGCGTGGCGGTGGCCTTGTTCAGGGTGTAGAAGTGGATGCCCGGCGCACCGCCGGCCAGCAACTCCTCGCACTGGCGGGCTGCGTAGGCGGTGCCCAGCTCGGCCTCGGCGTCCGGGTCGCCCCCCAGCGCCTCCATCGCCTCGGCCAGCGGCTCCGGAATCGTGGCCTCGCAGAGCTCGCAGAAGCGCCTGATCTGGGCGTAGCTGGCGATCGGGATCACGCCGGGGATTATCGGCACCTCGATCCCGGCGGCCCGCGCCGCCCGCACGAAGTCGAAGTAGACGCGGTTGTCGAAGAAGAGCTGGGTGATCAGGAAGCTGGCGCCCGACGTGACCTTGGTCTTCAGGTAGGCCAGGTCGACATCGAGGCTGGGCGCCTCGGGATGGACCTCGGGGAAGCAGGCGCCGCCGATCGCAAACGGGTAGCGCTCAGAGATGAAGGCCGCCAGCTCGGCGGCGCAGTCGAGGCCCCCTTCGGGCCGCTTGAACTCCGCCTCCCCGCGGGGTGGGTCGCCGCGCAGGGCGAGGACGTTGTCGATCCCCACCGCCTGGAGCCGGTCGAGGATCTCGACCAGGCCCTCGGTCGTCTCGCCGACGCAGCTCAGGTGCGCCATCGTCTCCAGGCCGTGCTCGCTCTTGATCCTGTTGACGATCTCGACCGTACCGTCGCGCGTCGTACCGCCGGCGCCGTAGGTGACCGAGACGAACGACGGCTCGAGCGGCTTCAGGGCCTCGACGGTCTCGAACAGCGTCTCGACGCCCTCCGGCGTCCGCGGCGGGAAGAACTCGAACGAGAACACGGGGCTCCCCGCGGCGAGAATCGTGTCGATGCGCATGATCGGGAGATGGTAGAGGCGTGAACGACTCGACTAGCCGGGGCGCTCGCTCCAGCTCCAGATCACGGCGGCGCCATGCTCGTAGCCCAGCGTGCTCAGCGTGCCCGTGGCGAGGGCGAACAGGGCGCCGTCCTCGGGCGCCAGCCCGAGCCAGCGAGCGGCCAGGACGCGCAGCATGTGGCCGTGACCGAAGGCGATCGAGTCGGCGGGAGCCGCGCGCACCTCGGCGATCACGCGGTCGGCCCGGGTCCCCACCTCGGCGGCCACCTCGCCATTCGGGCAGCCGTCGCGCCACAGGCTCCAGCCGGGACGCCGGTGCTGGATCTCGGCCGTGGTGATGCCTTCGTAGTCCCCGTAGTCCCACTCGCGCAGCTCCTCGCGGACCTGGGCCTCTGCCCCCAAGCCCGCGAGCTCGCAGGTCTCGACCGCGCGGCGCAGCGGACTCGTCAGGACGAGGGCGAAGCGACGGTCAGCGAGTCGCGGCGCCAGCAGACCGGCAATCTGTCGGCCGTTGCCCGTGAGCGGCAGGTCCGTGCGGCTCGTGTGCCGTCCGGTCGCGCTCCACTCGGTCTCGCCATGGCGGGCGAGCAGGAGCTCGTTCACTGGCCTGTGGCCGGGGAGAAATAGGCTGAGCGCGCGCGAATGATCGGGAGCGCGAGCAGCATCCGAGGCAATCCGTCCGTCCGGCGGACCCTCCTGCATCTCGCGCCCCACCCAGACGACGAGGTGATGGGAGGCCCGGCGATCATGCTCGCGCTCCAGGCTAGCGGCCATCGGATCGTCAACCTCGCGTGCGGCATGGGGCGGGCGGCCGACCGCGAGCGCCGCCAGGCCGAGGCCCGGGAATCCTCCAGGCGCACGGGGTTCGAGCTGATCATCCCCAGCCGGCCCCTGGCGATCGGCTCAGGCGACGACCTCGACGCCGCCCAGACCGAGCTGGCCAAGCTGATCGGCGAGCTGGTCCGCTCCGAGGCAGTGGACATCGTCTTCTCCCCGAGCCCCCACGACCGCCATCCCGGTCACGAGGTGGTGGGCCGCGCGGCGCTCGACGCGTTGGCGCCGCTCGGGGACAGGGCGCCGGTCTGGTGGATGTGGGGCCTGTGGGCGGACCTGCCATTTCCGACGCTGATCGCCTACTTCGGCCCCGAGCGCCTTCGCCAGATCCTGCGAGCGCTGGACGCGCATGCCGGCGAGCTGGAGCGAAACGACTACCGCCGCCTCGTACGAGGCCGGGCGGAGGCCAACGCCGTCTTGGGCCCCGAGCGGGTGTTCGGCCTCGGGACCCGGGGAGGCCGAGGGGAGTTCGCCGAGCTGGCCACCGAGGCAGTCTTCAGGGACGGGGAGTGGCTTCTCGGCAGGCCGAGGGAGCTGGACCCACGCGAGCCCCTGGCCGAGCCCACGCGCGAGCCGCTCTCCGCCTGGCTCGAGGAACCCAGCCTCAGCCAGCGCTTCCGGACGCCGAGCGTAATGATGGTGCGCCGGCGACAGACAACCGAAGAGGATCGAGGCTCATGAGCGCTACGACAGCCAAGACCAGCGAGACCCGCGAGCGCATCCGCATCGAGCCCGGGGCGAAGCGGATCCGCGCCTACCTGGGCGGCGAGGTGGTGGTCGACACGACCCGCCCGATGCTGGTCTGGGAGATCCCCTACTACCCCGCCTACTACTTCCCGGTCGCGGACGTTCGCACGGACCTGCTCGAGGCGGACGGCGGCGTGGCCCACTCGCCGAGCCGCGGCGACGGCCGAACGTTCGCGATCAGGGCGGGGGGCAAGGAGGCCGTCGGCGGCGCCCTGCGCTACGAGGATTCGCCGATCGAGGAGCTGCGCGACCTGATCCGGCTCGACTGGGACGCGATGGACGCCTGGTTCGAGGAGGACGAGGAGGTGTTCACCCATCCGCGCGACCCGTACACCCGCGTCGACATCCTCCCCAGCTCGCGGCACGTGCGCGTGGAGGTCGACGGGGTGACCGTCGCGGAGTCGGCCAGCCCCAGGCTGCTGTTCGAGACCGGCCTGCCGCCCCGCTACTACCTGCCCAAGACCGCACGTGCGGCTGGACCTGCTGACGCCCACCGACACGGTGACCCACTGCCCCTACAAGGGCCAGGCCGGCTACTGGTCGGTGCGCGCGGGCGACGCCGTCCACGAGGATCTGGCGTGGTCGTATCGGACCCCGCTGCCCGAGAGCCAGAAGATCGCCGGGCTGATCGCCTTCTACAACGAGAAGGTCGACCTCTACGTCGACGGCGTGCGGCAGGAGCGCCCCTCCACCAAGTTCAGCTAGTTGGGACACCCGCTTCAGCGGTGGCCGCGCGGACGCAGGCGACTGGCGCTCTTCTGCGTCGCGGTCGCGGCGCTCCTCCCGGTCGCCCTGGGAGCGGTCGTGCAGCCGCTTCACGAGGGTGACCCCGGCGGCGAGAGCATCATCGACTTCGAGCTCGCCGGCTCGGTCGAGCGCACCGAGGAGATCCTCGCGACCTGGCGTGCTGAAGGAGTGCTCGACGACGCGAAGGCGATCCAGGTCTTCGATCTCCTCTACCCACTCATCTATGCCGCCGCCCTCGCCGGCGGCTGTGTCGCCGCCGCGGGAGCATGGCAAGGCGCCGGCCGGCCTCGCCTGGCCGCCGCCGGAGTCGCGATGGCGTGGGTGGCGTTCGCCGCCGCCGGCTTCGACTACGTCGAGAACCTCGGGCTCGGGATCTCGCTCTGGGGCGATCCGGCCTCACCCTGGCCCCAAGTCGCGTTGGTCGCCGCGCTGCTCAAGTTCGCGGCGATCTACAGCGCGCTCCTCTATGCGCTGTCGGGCCTGATCGCCGCGCTCTTGGCGCGCTCGTGAGCGAACCGGGTCCACCTGGTTCCGGGGGACGGAACCAAGACGCCACGGATCGGGCGAGCGGGGTTGCAGTCCGGACCGCCGTGGCGGCCGCCCTGCTGAGCGCGTTGTTGCTCTGGATGTCGGCGCCGCCAATCGCCGCGGGATGGCTTGCCTGGTTCGCGCTGGTGCCCGCTGCGGTCGTCGTCCTGCGCGCACCGGCCAGCAATGCCGGCAGGCTCGCGGTTCCGCTCGCCTACGCCTTCTACCTGGAGCTGCTGCTCGTCCCCGCGCTCCCCTTCGGCCTTGCCGACGGGCAGTGGGGCGATCCGGCGATCCCGGTGCTGATCGGCGGCAGCCCGGTGCTCGGCAGTCGCGCTGGTGGCGATTCCGCTGGTGGGAGCCGCGCTGTGGGCGATCCGCTTCGGCGAGCCCTGGGGCGCGTCCCGGTTTCGGGGCACGGCCGGCCGCGATCGCCGCGATCGCCGTGCCGGCGCTCGCCTGGACGGCCCTCGACTTCGCCCGTTCCAACCTTGACCCCGGGGGGCTCTGGGGGCCCCTCTTCCTCTCCCAGTCCGGCGAGCCCACGGCCGCGCTGGCCGCACTCGGCGGCCCGTGGGCGCTGACGCTCGCGGTCGTCGCGGTCAACTACGGGCTGGCCCTGGCCCTGGTGCGGCGCCGGGTCCTCCCGGCGCTCGTTCCCCCGGCCTTGACGCTCGCGGCCGTGCTCGTCGCCTCCTGGGCGAGCGAGCCGGCGGCGCCCGGGCCCCGGGTGTCGGTGGCCGCGATCCAACCGGGCTACGACACGGTTGAAGAGGACCGTTGGGTGCTGCGCCGCTTCGAGCCG
Source organism: uncultured Actinomycetes bacterium (assembly GCA_963743455.1). Taxonomy (GTDB): domain Bacteria; phylum Actinomycetota; class Thermoleophilia; order Solirubrobacterales; family 70-9; genus AC-56. The sequence goes on from CAVUPJ010000003.1 coordinate 263,488, forward strand.
CGGCAGCTGGGACCTCTCCGCCCTGGACCTCGTCCGCGACCTCGGCGAGCTGACCCGCAGCGCCGCCGGAGCGGGCGCGGAGGTGGTGGTCTGGCCGGAGGCCTCCATGTACGTCGATCCGCGCGCGACGCCCCGCGTGCGCCGCGAGCTTCGCAGCCTCGCCAGCGAGACGGGCGCGACGCTCGTCGTCCCCTTCTTCCTCCCGGCGCCCGGGAAGGGAGCAACCCTGGCCGTCGTGCCCTTCGAAGACGCGCCCGGTTCACCGCGGCCCGCCCCAAGCAGCGGCCGATGTGGTGGTTGGGCGAGCGAAGCGACGCGAGCGGCCAACCCGCGCCGCTCCTCGCCAGGGAGCTTGCGATCGGCACCATGCTCGGGGTCGATTCCCAGGATCCGCGCCTGGCCGCCGAGCTCGCGGGCGAGGGCGCCGAGCTGCTCGCCTCGGGAACCCACGACTGGCGCCAGAGCGCCGTGCAGCACCGCGCCTACGAGCAGCTCGCCGCGGGGGGCGCGGGCCTCCCGTTGGTCCGCGCCGACTGGCGCTACGGCTCCGCCGTCTACGACCACGAGGGGCGCGTGCTCGCCGATGCGGGCGAGGGCCTGACGCGCACGACTGTGGTCGCCACCGTGCGGACTGGGCCCGCCTCCACCCCGTACGCCGGCCTCGGCGACCTCGTGGGCTGGGTGGCCGTCGCCTTCGTCGGCCTCTCGGCGCTGCTTGGGCTTCGCCGGCGGGCGCGGCCGGCTCGCACGGCCGACGAAGCCGATGCCGGCCCTCGGCTCGGCGGACAACGCTCGAGCCAAGCGGGCGTAGGATTACCCGCCCGTGATCGACCCGCTGAAGCGCTGGGGGCAATACGGGGCGAAGCCCGACTACGCCGGCCTGCTCACCTTCGGCGGCATGCCCTACACGGAGGACCCCGGCGAGCTGGCCGGCGCGGACGTGGCGATCGTGGGAGCGCCGACCGACGATCTGGTCTCCGATCGCCCCGGGGCACGGTTCGGCCCGCGGGCCATCCGGGCCGCGAGCTGTCCGCCTGGCCGGCACCTCGAGGCCAAGCTGGACGGCTTCGCCGAGCTGCGCGTCGTGGACTACGGCGATGCGCCGGTGACGCCGGCCGATCCGGCCCGCACGCACGAGGCGATCGAGCGCACGGTCGGCGAGGTGCTCGACGCGGAGGCGGTGCCGATCGTCCTTGGCGGCGACCACGGGATCGCCGAGCCCGACATCCGCGCCTGCGCGCGCGTCCACGGTGCCGTCGGCCTGGTCCACTTCGACGCCCACACCGATACCGGCACAGAGGTGTTCGGCGTCGAGGTCTCGCACGGCACCCCGATGTACCGGCTCGTCGAGCAGGGGCACGTCGATCCGCGCCGCTACGTGCAGATCGGGCTGCGGGGCTACTGGCCGGGCGAGGCCGAGTTCGCTTGGCAGGCGGCCCAGGGGATCACCAGCCTTTTCATGCACGACGTGCGTGAGCTCGGGATTCGGTCCGTCGTCGAGCGCGCGACGGAGATCGCAGGCGAGGGGCCGGTGTTCCTGTCTGTTGACGTGGACGTCCTCGACCCCGCCTTCGCGCCGGGCACCGGGACCCCCGAGCCGGGCGGGATGTCCACCGCCGATCTCCTGTGGGCATGCCGCGAGCTGGCTGCGCGCCTGCGCCTGGTCGGCGCGGACGTCGTCGAGGTGATCCCGACCGGCGTCGGGTCCGGCGATGTCACCGCGCTGGTGGCCGAGCGGATCGTCCGGGAGATCGTCACCGGGATCGCGGTCGGTCGAGGCTGATCCAGAGCGCAGGCGCAGTGCAACGACTCGAGGCCGATGTCTGCGTCGTAGGAGCCGGGTTCGCCGGCATGAGCGCAGCCCGGCGCCTGCGTGAGGCGGGCAGGGAGGTCGTCGTGCTCGAGGCTCGCGACCGCGTCGGGGGACGCTCGTGGACCGAGTATCTGCCCGACGGCACGCAGATCGACCGCGGCTGCGGTTGGGTCGGCGCAGGTCACGAACACGCCTATGGGCTGGCCGAGAAGATGGGCATCGGCACCTATCCGACCTGGTGTGCGGGCGAGCACATCGTCGTCAAGGACGGCAAGCCGGCCCGCTACACGGGGACCATCCCGCTCAGGATCGGTCCCCTTCAGCTCGCGAGCCTCGGGCTCGCCTTCGCTCGCCTGAACCGGATGACGAAGAAGGTTCCGCCCGACACGCCATGGGCCGCAAGGAATGCGAGCAAGTGGGACAACCGAACGCTCGGCCACTGGCTCGAATCCGCCACCAGATCGGGCATCGGGCGGGACATGCTGCGCACCAGCCTCGGCGACATCTTCACGTCAGACCTCGCGGAGGTCTCGTTGCTCGGCGCGCTGCACATGCTCAACTCCAACCGGGGCTTCGAGCGCGTCGTCAACATCAAGGACGGTCACCAGGAGAGTCGCGTGGTGGGCGGGACGCAGGCCATCCTCAACCGCGTCCAGGAGCAGCTCGGCGATGCCGTGCGGCTGTCGTCGCCGGTGCGCGAGGTTTCGCAACGCAAAGACAGCGTCGAGATCGTTTCAAGCGACGCCAGCGTGAAAGCACGGAGGGTGGTGGTGGCGGTGCCCCTGTGGCTGTCCGAGCGCATTTGGTGGGATCCGCCGCTGCCGCGCGACCGGGCGCAGCTCATCCAGCGGGTGCCGACCGGCGAGGTCTGGAAGTTTCACTTCGTCTACGCCACGCCCTGGTGGCGAGCGGAGGGATTGAGCGCGCAGTCACTGGACACGAAGTCGCACATGCCGGTCACGCTCGATGCGTGTGGCCCGAGCCCACCGCCGGGGATCCTGTTCGGAGTGTGTGGCGGCCACGAGTCGCGAGCGCTCGCCAAGATGACCCCTGACGCGCGGCGCGACACTCTCGTCAGCGAGCTGATCGCCCGGTTCGGCCCCAAGGCGGGCCAGGTGGAGCAATACATCGAGCAGGACTGGACCGCCGAGGCGTGGACCCGCGGCGGCATGATCACGCACTTCCCGCCCGGAGTCCTGACGTCTTTCGGTCACGCCTTGAGAACGGCCGCCGGGCGCGTCCATTGGGCGGGCACGGAGACCGCGATCAACTTCATGGGCACTTTCAACGGGGCGATCGAGTCCGGTGAGCGCGCGGCCCAAGAGGTGCTGGCGGCCGAAGGGAGCTAGCGGGACGACTCTCGAAGAAGATGTGGCGAGGATGTCGAGACCGGCCTGGCGGCTCCGTCCCAGGGCCAGATGCGGCCACCGTGGCCGCACCGCACCAAGGAGACCCAGCATGGCGAAGTACCTGCTTCTCAAGCATTACCGCGGCGCCCCCGAGGCCGTGAACGCCGTCCCGATGGACCAGTGGACCCCGGAGGAGGTCGAGGACCACGTGCAGTTCATGCGCGACTTCGCCGCCCGGCTCGAGGGCACCGGTGAGTACGTCGACGGCCAGGCGCTCTCGCCCGAGGGCACGTTCGTCCGGTACGACGGGGAGGGCCGACCGCCGGTCACCGACGGGCCCTTCGCGGAGACCAAGGACCTGATCGCCGGCTGGATGGTGATCGACGTCGACACCTACGAGCGCGCGCTCGCGCTCGCCGGCGAGTTGTCGGCAGCCCCCGGAGCCGGCGGCAAGCCGATCCACGAGTGGCTCGAGGTGCGCCCGTTCCTGAGCGCACCGCCGACGGTCACCGAGTGACCGGACCGGCCAGGGCAGATCAGGTGATGGACGAACTGCTGCTGCGGGAGCTGACTCCCGCGGTGATCGGCGTCCTCGTGCATCGCGGAGTTGACTTCGCGACGGCCGAGGACGCCGTGCAGGAAGCACTCATCCAGGCCGCGCTGACCTGGCCGGACCGGCAGCCCGCCGACCCGAAGGGCTGGCTGGTCACGGTTGCCTGGCGCAAGTTCCTCGACGCCCGCCGCTCCGAGGTCTCGCGTCGCGACCGGGAGCAGCGGGTCGAGGCCGAGCCGCCGCCCGGACCGACCGAGACCGCAGACGACACGTTGCAGCTCTTCTTCCTGTGCGCCCATCCGTCGCTGACCCCGGCGTCCGCGGTGGCCCTCACGCTGCGCGCCGTCGGTGGCTTGACCACCCGGCAGATCGCCCAGGCCTATCTCGTGCCGGAGGCGACGATGGCGCAGCGGATCAGCCGGGCCAAACGCACGGTCGGTGACGTGCGGTTCGAGGAGCCAGGCGACCTGGCGACGGTGCTACGGGTGCTCTACCTGGTCTTCAACGAGGGCTACACCGGCGACGTCGACCTGGCGGCCGAGGCGATCCGGCTCACCCGGCAGTTGGCGTCGATGACCGATGACGAGGAGACCGCGGGGCTGCTGGCGTTGATGCTGCTGCACCACGCTCGGCGACCGGCGCGGACCCGGCGCGACGGCAGCCTGGTCCCCCTGGCCGAGCAGGACCGCTCCCGCTGGAACACCTCGCTCATCGCCGAGGGCGTCGCAGTCCTGCAGACAGCGCTGGGTCGCGACCGACTCGGCGAGTTCCAAGCCCAGGCCGCTATCGCCGCCCTGCACGCCGACGCGCCGCGCGCCGAGGAGACCGACTGGGTGCAGATCGTCGGCTGGTACGACGAGCTGCTCCGGCTCACCGAGAGCCCGGTCGTGCAGCTCAACCGGGCCATCGCGATCGGCGAGGCCGATGGCCCCGTGGCCGGCCTCGCGGCCTTGGCCACCGTGGACCCTGGCCTGCCTCGCCACACCGCCGCCTCGGCGTACCTCCACGAGAAGGCGGGCGACCTTCGGACCGCGGCACGGCTGTATGCCGACGCCGCCCGGTCCGCCCCCAACCTCGCCGAACGTCACCACCTCACCCGGCAGGCAGCGCGGATCAGCCAAGCGCTGCGTGGGTGAGTCACAAACCACCTCGTCGAAGCCGGCCGATGAGGCCGCCGGTGGTCTGCGAAAGGCCCGTCTGGACCCCGGCACTCGACGCTGCCCGGTCCACGCTTCGTACCGACTGCGTCACCGAGGTACTCGGGGTCGGCGCGGGCGAAGGCGTGGAAACGCGTGGGGCGGGAGCTGACATCGCGCCGGTGATGACCGCGCCGGTGGTCCCTGTACTCGTGGGGCTGGTGGCGGTGCTTCCGCTGGGGACGGATTCGTCGGCGACCAATCCTGGGGCCTGCTCGCTCCGCCGGGCATTTTGGCCCGGGCCATCGCGACCGCGTCTCACGCGGTGAGCGTGAGCAGGGGCACGGACGGCGCTCACACGCCCTGCCATCGTGGTCGCTGTCCAACCCGGAGGGGTCGCGACGCGGATGGTGCTGCCGAAACCAGCGGTGGGCCTGCCTTTGGCTGTTGAAGTCGGAGCAATCCCTATCGTGGGCCACCGTCGGCCCAACCCAGGCGATGAGGGGGAACAAGAGCGGCTCGGTGCCAACCGGGCCGAGCGTCTCGTCCTGTCCCACATCAGCGATGAGCTCGGCCGTCGGCGGGGCGGGAGTCCCGGCGGGCGCCGCCGCCGGTGCCCCAGCGCCGCCGATGCCGCCCTTCGCGCTGCCACTGCCCTTGGCAAGCGGACCGGACTCATCGCCGGTCGGAGCCTGGAACGAGAGGCCGGCCAAGCCGAGGAGCACGACCAGCCCAACCAAGATCGCGAGCGCAAGCGCGGTGCGCCGTTGCGCCCCCGCCAGCTCAAGACGAAGACGAGCCAGGGGCTTCTCACGCCGAACGACCGCTGAGGATCCAAGAGCCTCATGGAGCCGCTTCGTACGATCCTCAAGCCGGCGGGCTGTGGGGGCGGGCGTGCACCACCCTCAGCGCGCGAGGCGAAAGGGCCGGTTGGCGCGGCGCGGATTCCCGGGGCGATACCTGGGCGACTCGGAGCAGCTCCGCCGGCACTTTGCCGCCGGCCTGGGCGGCAATCGTCTTGAAGCGCTCCCTGGCCTGCGCCTCGGCCTTCCTCCGCACCCCCGGCAACAGCCAGCTCGAAGACCGCTCCAACTCCTCAGCCTGGTGGGCGAGATCCAGTCTGGTCCAAGCCAGGAGGCGGGCCCTCACGCTTGGCTCTGCCCAGTCAGCATCGGTCGTGGAGAGCAGCCCATCGCGCTGTACGCGACGTACCGCGAAGGCCAGGCAGAGGTCCTCATATCGTCGGCGCGGTCGCCAGTAGCGGCTCGAACGAGTCGTCAGCGAATCGCGATGGGCATCGAGGGCGAGCAGGGCCAACGCTTGCCTCGAGGCTGTGGTGCGTGCCGACGAGCGCCGCTGGACTTTGCTGGCCGCCTGATCCTTGGGCTGGCTCTGTTTCCCCTGCTGACCCACAAATCGCAGGATAGGTTCGCCCTGCGGACTTCGCGCCGTATACCGAGAAGCCGTACCTAAACTCGAACCGACGTGTTCAGCGCCACGGCGGCGCGAATGAGCGCCTTCAGCGCCTTTTCATCAATCTGGTCGCCCTCGTGGAAATCGATCGCACGCCTGGTGTTGCCTTCGAGGCTGGAGTTGAAGAGACCTGAAGGGTCCTCCAGCGAGGCGCCTTGGCGAAGGTCATCTTCACGACATTCTTGTACGTCTCACCGGTGCAGATGATTCCGGCGTGCGACCACACCGGAACCCCTCGCCACTTCCACTCCTCGACCACTTCGGGGTCGGCCTGCTTGATGAGAATTCGGACCCGAGCGAGCGTCTCGCCCCGCCAATCACTCAGCTCCTTGATCCTCGCGTCTATCAGCTGAGAGGGGGAGTCTCCTCCCTCTTTTTCCTTCGAGCCGCTCTTCATGAGATGGAGCTAGCGGGACTCGAACCCGCGACCTCCTGATTGCGAACCAGGCGCTCTCCCAACTGAGCTATAGCCCCACGGTCGACGCCAGACGAAGGTCCCCGGGGCTGAGAACTGGCTCAATCCGGCGTCGCATGGGCAAGAATAGCCAGATTCAGAATGAGCTTTCGGGGCCGCCTAACTGCGTTCTTCCTGCTGATCGTCGTCTTGCCGATGATCGCCGTCGCCGTGCTGGTCACGCACGTGACGAGCGAGTCGGACTCCGGCAAAACGGACGCGCGGCTGGATGCCGGTCTCGACACCGCGGTGGCGACATACGACAACGACGCCGCCGACGCGGAGCGCGCCGCGAAGCGGTTCGCGAACCATCCCGCCGTAGGCCCAGCGCTTACGCTCGGCTGATCCGGCCGGGATCGAGGCCTTGGCCCGGCGCCGCGCCACCCAGGTGGGAATCGAGTCGCTCGTGATCCGGGATCCAAGCGGCGACGTGCTGGCGTCGATTGGTCCCAGCAACGCGGTCGCGACGTATGAGCTCGATCTCACTGATCAGGCCGGCAGCCTCGGCTCGCTGGTCGCCTCCACCACGACCGCCTCCGACTACCTCGACCGGGTGAGCCACCTGACCGGGCTCGACGGGGCCCTGCTGGAGGGGGGTGGCGCAGTCTCATCGACGCTGGCGCTGAACGGCGCCGGCCTACCGTCCAGCGGGGAGTCGACCGACATCGAGGTCGAGGGAGAGAGCCTGCGGGCCAGAAGCGCCCCCCTACCCGGCTCCGAGAACCTCCGGCTCGCCCTGCTAGGCCCGGTGGAGTCGGGAGGCTTCTTCTCCTCGAGCCCGGTGGTTGTGGCCGCTGTGATGCTGTTCTTCGCCGTCGCGCTGGTCTTCGTGATCATGCTTCTGCGCATGCTGGGCGGCCAGGTGCGGTCGATGCTGGACGCCGCACGGGGGATCGGAGAGGGGGACTTCGGCCGGAAGGTGCCGGTGATCGGAGACGACGAGATGGCGGGCCTGGCGAGCGAGTTCAACAGGATGAGCGACCGGCTCAGCGCCCAGATGCAGGAGCTGCGCAGCCAGCAGGTGGAAGTCGATCGATCGGTGCGGCGGATCGGCGAAGCGTTCGCATCGGGCCTCGATCGCCAGAGCCTGCTCAAGATCGTGGTGGAGACGGCGCTGGGAGCGTGTGCCGCGCAATACGGGACGATCGCCGTGAGCGGTCGCGACGGAGCCGAGGCCGAGGCGGGGGAGGCCGCCGACGCGATTCGAGCCCTTGCCGTTGCCGTCGAGTTCGATGCGCTGGACGAGGACGACATCGTCTCTCGCCAGAAGGGCGGCGTCTATGCCCTCGCGACTCCGCTCCGGCGAATGGGCGAGCCGCCGATGAACGTGGGCGCGATGACGGTCGCGAGGCCGGGTGAGGCGTTCACGCCGGCGCAGCGCGAGGTCTTCCTCTACCTGGCGGGGCAGGTGTCGTCGTCGATCGAGAACATCGCCCTGCACGAACTGGTCTCCGAGCAGGCGGTGACCGATGAGCTCACGGGCCTTTCCAACAATCGCGGCTTCCGCGAGCTGATCGCGAAGGAGGCGACTCGCGCCGAGCGTTTCGGCCACATGCTGTCGCTGATCATGCTCGACATCGACGACTTCAAGCAGATCAATGACACCTACGGCCACCTGCAGGGGGACAAGGTGCTCCGCATGGTGGGCCGCGTGCTCAAGGACGAATCGCGCGGCGTCGACGAGCCTGCTCGCTACGGCGGGGAGGAGTTTGCGGTCACCCTTCCCGAGACCGACCTCGAGGGGGCGCTCGATCTGGCGGAGCGGGTTCGCGCCCGGATCGAGTCCGAGCAGGTCCCGCGCCCGGGGGGCGCCGGGACCGTGAGCGTCACCGCGAGCGTCGGGGCGGCCTCCATGCACGACTCGGCCAGCGGCGCCGAGGCATTGATAGCCGCCGCGGACGCGGCGCTGTACGAGGCAAAGCGCGCCGGCAAGAACCAGGTTGCCAGCGCCGAAGTGCCGCGCGCTGCCGGCCGCTCCTGAGCAAGCAGACATGCAGGAAAGCGTGCCCGCACGCCCAGGGTAGGTCAGTAGTCTTTTCCCCGATTGGCGATGGGATCCCTCGACGACGCGATTCGCGAGCATCTCGAGCTGAAGCGGAGGCACGGCGCCCCCGACTCCGAGCTCCAGCGTCTCGAAGACGAGGCGTTCGGGCCCCCGAGCCGGCCCGGCGAGCCGGACTTCCCCGAGCAGGAGGGCGGGTTGGCCGAGCAATCCGGCAACGGCGTCATGGCCGACGCACGGGAGGAGCCGGACGAGCACGAAGCGGCTGAGGCGCAGACGACGATCTACGAGCCCGAGCCGGCCGACGAGCCCGCGCCGGCCGACGAGCCTGACGCGGCCGCGTCCGAGCCGCCGATCGAGTCGCTCGACACGGTGGAGCACGAATTGCCCGAGCCGGAGTTGGAGCCCGAGGCGCCTCCGTCCGAGGAGCGCGGCCCCGAGCAGGCAGAGGAAGCCCCGCTCCCCGAGCGAGAGCCGGAGCCGAAGGTCGAGAGGGAGGAGGCCTCAGAGGAGGAGGGCGGAGCCGAGCAGGAGGACATGCTCGCCGACACTCCGGAATTCCTCAGGGACGCTCCCGAGGACGACGAGCTCTGGTTCGAGCAGGGCAAGCCGAAGGACTTTGACTTCTAGCTATACGTAGCCGCGGGTCTGAGCGGCTTCGACGACCCGCTCGATGCCGACCAGGTATGCGGCCTCACGCAGGTCGATTCCCTCCTCGCGAGCACGCGCCGAGACCTCCCTGTACGCGCGGCGCATGATGGTGCCGAGCTTGTCGTTCACCTCGCGCTCGTCCCAGCGGAAGTGCTGGAGGTTCTGCACCCACTCGAAGTACGAGACGACCACCCCGCCGGCGTTCGCCATCACGTCGGGAATGATGTAGACGTCCTTGTCGCGGAGGATCTGGTCGGCGGCGGGGGTGGTGGGGCTGTTCGCGCCCTCGAGGATCACCTTGCAGTCCATCCGGCCGGCGTTTCCCTCGTGGATCATGCCGCCGAGCGCAGCCGGGATGAAGACGTCGCAGGGAACCGCGACCAAGTCGTCGGGCTCGATCGTCTCGACCCCGCCGAAGTCGGTGATCTTGCCGCCCCCGTCGATGTGGTCCTGAAGCGCGTTGGCGTCGATCCCGGCGTCGTTTCGGATCGCGCCGTGAGCGTCGGAGACGGCCACCATCTTGGCGCCGAGCTGCTGCATGATCCGCGCCGCCCACGAGCCGACGTTGCCGAAGCCCTGGACGACGAAGCTGGTGTCGGCAGGGCTGAGGCCCAGGTGCGGCGCCGCCTCGCGGAACATGTAGACGCAGCCGCGCCCCGTGGCGGCCTCGCGACCGTAGGAGCCCTCGAGGGCGATCGGCTTGCCCGTGCAGATCGCGGGCGTGTGGCCGTGGAGCTTGCCGTACTCGTCCATCATCCAGGCCATCACCTGGGCATTGGTGTTGACGTCCGGCGCCGGGATGTCCCGGGTTGGCCCGAGCACCTTCTCCACCTTGTCCATGAACGAGCGGGTGATCTTCTGGAGCTCCGAGCGCTCGAGCTTGTCGGCGGGGCAGTTGACGCCGCCCTTCGCGCCCCCGAACGGCACTCCCGCCACCGCCGTCTTCCAGGTCATCAGCGAGGCCAGCGCGCGCACCTCGTCGACGTCGACCTCCGGGTGGAAGCGGACGCCGCCCTTGTAGGGGCCTCGGGCGCCGTTGTGCTGGATGCGGTAGCCGGAGAAGACGTGGACCTTGCCGTCGGAGAGCTTCACCGGAATCTGCACGGTGACCTCGCGGTACGGCGTCCAGAACACGACCCGGAGGTCGTCGGCGAGCTTCAGGCGGTCGGCGGCGACCTCGAAGTAGTGGCGGACGATGTCGAGGTTCGACACCTCGGCCCGCTGGCCCGGCTTGGCGTCGCCGGCGGCCTTCGCCTCGACCTCGGCCTCCTCGACCGCCTGCGCCGACTTGTCGACCTGCTCGCGCTCGCCTACCGGGGTCTCGGTCTCCGTCTTTGCCATCTCAACCTCCGGAATCTGCTCCGTGCGGGCTCATCCTCGCACAAGCGTGGCCGCGGAGCCGCGCTCTCGGCCTTGAGATGGGAGGCGCCTGGCACCGATTCCGCGTCCGTGCGGCCGCGACCTAGAATTGGTCCCCTGGGGCCATAGCTCAGTTGGGAGAGCGTCCGGTTTGCAACCGGGAGGTCGCGGGTTCGAGCCCCGCTGGCTCCATCTCCCTTCGCTGAAGCTTTCACCCCCTATGAGGGGGTCAGGGCTTCAGCGAACGACTGATCGACTAGTCGTCCGGCGGGTTCCGCAGCGCGCCGAACACGGCGAGCATCAGCATGACCACGATCAGCGCCGAGGTGAGCGTGAAGATGTCGACGCCCGAGTCGGCGACGACCGCCACCGTCATGCCCCCGAACCCCAGGCAGAAGATGAGCGCGACTACGAGGAACGCGTTACGCATACTCGGGCTCGCGCCGGCGGTAGCGGTTCGCGAACAGCTTGATCGCCGCCAGGCCGAAGACGAAGCCGCCGATGTGGGCGAAGTAGGCGACGCCACCCCCGCTCGCAGAGACGTCGGGCGTCGCCACCTGCCCGATCGCCGGCAGGAACTGGAGCACGAACCAGATCCCGAGCATGACCACCGCCGGGATCTCGATCAGGGTCACGAAGAAGATGATGAACACCAGCGTCAGCACTCGCGCATGGGGATAGAGGAGTAAGTACCCGCCCAGCACCCCGGCGACCGCGCCGCTGGCCCCGATCGCGGGCACGGTGGCATTCGTGTCCAGCAGCGCCTGCGCGTAGGCGGCGGCGATCCCCGCCAGGAGGTAGAAGAGCACGAATCGTCCCCGGCCCATGGAGTCCTCGATGTTGTTGCCGAAGACCCACAGGAACAGCAGGTTGAAGGCGATGTGCAGGATGCCGCCGTGCATGAACATCGAGGTGAGCACCGTCGCCCACCATGGCGGTGAGTCGAGGGGCTCGAAGGGCGCGCCCTGCTGAACGGCGAGCGTTTCGGCCTCCCTGTACTCAGGGGTTCCCTCGCAGACGACCTCGGCGCGCGGAGCCGCTCGGAGTTGACCACTGTCCCGACAGCACAGTCCTTGCCGGGATGGGTGAGCCGGTAGGGGATGGCGCCGTACTCGAGCGTGTTCTCGTCGCTCTCCGGAACGCCCAGCTCACGCCAGCTCGGGGCTCGAAGCGCGATCGCCGGAAAAGCTGAGCTGCCAGGCGAAGACGGCGATGTTCGCGACGATCAGCAGCACCGTGAGGACCGGGAACCGCCCCGTCGGGATGTTGTCCTTGAGCGGGATCAGGGGACGCGAAGCCTATTTCTCGGGCATGAGCCCAAATCAACGGGCCGGGTACAACGAGCGCCTCGCTCCGCAGCGCGCAGCGGTCAGGCGGCCGCGGACGCCCGCCGCTCCGCCACCTCGCGGGCGCTCTCGTCCGCGTGGTAGGAGCTGCGAACGAGCGGGCCGGCGGCCACCGACTCGAAGCCGAGCCCGTAGGCGGCCTGCTCGAGGGCGGCGAACTCGTCCGGGTGCCAGTAGCGGACCACCGGCAGGTGCTGCTCGGTGGGGCGCAGGTACTGGCCCACGGTCAGCACCTGGACCCGGTGCTCCCGGAGGATCCCGAACGCCTCGCACCATCTCCTCGAAGCTCTCGCCCAGGCCGACCATCAGCCCCGACTTGGTGATCACCTGATCGCCGCCCATCTCCTTGGCGAGCCTCAGCACCCGGGCGGAGCGCATGAAGTCCGAGCCGCGGCGCGCCTTCGGATAGAGGCGCGGCACCGTCTCGACGTTGTGGTTGAAGACGTCGGGCTTCTCGTGGACCACCTTCGCCAGCGGCATCTCCTGGCCGCGGAAGTCGGGAGTCAGCACCTCGACCTTGCAGCCCGGCGCCAGCATCCGGATCGAGCGAATCACGCCCACGAAGGCAGCGGCGCCGTAGTCCGGGAGGTCGTCGCGGTCGACGGACGTGACCACGGCGTGCCGTAGGCCCATCCGCTTCACGGAAGCTGCGACGCGCATCGGCTCCAGCGGGTCGTTCCAGGTCGGCTTGCCGGTCTGGACGTTGCAAAAGCCGCAGCGGCGCGTGCAGACGTCGCCGAGGATCATGAAGGTGGCGGTGCCACGCTCCCAGCACTCGCCGACGTTGGGGCAGTTGGCCTCCTCGCAGACGGTGTGCAGGTTCTGCTCGTGGATCATCGACTTGAGGTGCCGGTAGGTAGGGCCGCCCGGGGCCGGGACCTTCAGCCAGGGCGGCTTGCGCTCGCGGAAGGGGCGCCCCTCGGCCATCGGCATGCCGCCCGGTCGGGCGCGCGAGCGCGTCACGTGGAGTCGCTCATCGAGTGTGGTCTCGGCTCTCACGCGGCTCCTACCGTAGCGCCGCCGCCGTTCCGGCAAGCGCCTCCACTCCCGGACAGCGCTCGGAAAGCTCCGCGGCGTCCACCTCGACCGGCGCCCGCTCGTAGATTTCGCCGAAGCGGTCCCGGACGGCGGTCGCGAAGGCGTCCAGGTCCTGCTCGGCGCCCAGCTCGCGCGCCAACCGAGGTCATCCGGCAGGCCTCGATCCCGCAGGGCACGATCCACTCGAACGGCTGCAGGTCGTTGTTGACGTTGATCGCGAAGCCGTGGGTGGTGACGCCGCGGTTGACGTGGACGCCGATCGAGGCGATCTTGCGCCGCTCGCGGCGTCCAGACCCCGGTCAGGCCGTCGACCAGCCCCGCCTCGACCTGCCATTCGGCGAGCGCGCGCGATCGATCACCTGCTCCATCCGCCTCAGGTAGTCATGGACGTCATCGCCGTACGGGCGCTGAGCGAGACGATCGGATAGCCGACGAGCTGGCCGGGGCCGTGGTAGGTGACGCGGCCGCCGCGATCGGTGTCGGTGACCTCGATCCCCTGCATCCGGTACCAGTCTTCGCCCATCGGCAGCTCGTCGGGGGTGGAGCGGCGGCCCTTGGTGTAGACGGGCGGGTGCTCCAGCAGCAGCAGCACGTCGGGCACCTCGCCGGCCTGCCGCGCCGCCTCGAGGCGCTTCTGCGCGGCGCGCGCCTCCTCGTAGGGGACCTGACCAACCCGGACGGTCCAAACCTCGTCCACGGGATCAGTGTCTCACGACCCGCCCGCGTGCTACAGAGCCAACCCCAGTGGCTCTTCGAGCAGGCCGCGGATCCGGTCGAGGAACTGGGCGCCGTCGGCCCCGTAGAGGATCCGGTGATCGCAGGCCAGGTTCAACGACATCAGGTGGGCGGTGGTGATCTCGCCTTCGCGAACGACCGGCCGCTCGGTGATCTGGCCGACGGCGAGGATCCCGGCCTGTGGCGGGTTGATGACCGCGGCGAAGCTGTCGATGCCGAACATCCCGAGGTTGGAGACGGTGAAGGTCCCGCCTGAGAGCTCGGGCGGGGTGACGCTGCCGTCGCGGACCCGCTGGGCGAGCGCCCGGGTCTCGGAGGCGATCTGGCGAAGGCCCTTTTGGTCGGCGTCGAACACGGTCGGCACGACCAGCGCCCCCCGCGCCGCGACGGCGACGCCCACGTTGACCCGGGAGTAGAGCTCCAGCCGGCCGTCGCGGTAGGCGCCGTTGGCGCGCGGGATGCTCGCGGAGCGCGATCGCGCAGGCCTTGACGACCAAGTCGTTGAACGACGGCACGACCTCTCCCTCGGCGGCCGTGGCCTTGATGCTCGCCCGCGCTTCGACGGCGCGGCTCATGTCCACCTCGGCCGAGAGATAGAAGTGCGGCGCGGTGGCCTTGGACTCGGCCATTCGCCGGGCGACCGTCTGCTGGAGCTTGGTCAGGTCCTCGTGGGTCGCGGCTCCCTTGGCCGTCTCCGGGCGCTCGCGCGCTCCGGGAGTCGGCTCGGCGGGCACGGCCGGAGGTGGCGCGGCCGCAGGCGCGCAGGCGCACGGAGCCCCCGCCGGCGCGGGCCCTGCCGCCACCGCCCGCTCGACGTCCGCCTTGACGATCCGGCCGCCCGGCCCCGAGCCGGAGAGCGCTTCCAGGTCGAGCCCCTTCTCGCTCGCGATGCGGCGTGCCAGCGGAGAGGCCTTGACCCTCCCGTCCCCGCTCGGCGTCGCCGGGGCAGGGGCCTTCGCCGCGCGTCTCCGCGGGGGCCGCGGTCGGTCGCCGCCTCCGCAGCGGCGTTCAGGTTCGCGCTTTGCCGCGGCGCCGTCCCCGGACGGCTTCTCTCCTGCCTCGCCCACGCGCGCGATCACCTGGCCGATCGGCAGGGTGTCTCCCTCCTGGGCGAGGGTCTCGACCAGGGTGCCGGCGGCGGGCGCCTCGTAGACCATGTTGGCCTTGTCGGTCTCGATCTCGACCAGCTCCTCGCCGAGCGAGACCTCGTCGCCGGGCGACTTCATCCAGCGAAGGATCGTGCCCTCCTCCATCGAGTCCGAGAGCCGGGGCATGACGATGTCCTGCGCCACTGGACTACAGCGCTCCCTCCAGCGTCGCCAGCGCTGCGCTCACCACGTGCTCGGGGTGGGGGATCGCCGCCTGCTCCATGCGCTTCGCGTAGGGCATGGGCACGTCCGCGCCGGTGACCCGCTGGATCGGGGCGTCGAGGTGGTCGAATGCCTGCTCCTGGACCAGCGCCGCGATGTTCGCGCCGACGCCGCCGTGCGGCCAGCCCTCCTCGACGATCACGCACCGATTTGTCTTGCGGACCGAGTCGAGGATGGTGTCGAGATCGAGAGGGCGCAACGTGCGCGGATCGATCACCTCGGCCTCGGCGCCGTGCTCGTTCGAGAGCGTCTTCGCCGCCTTCTCGGCCACGTCCACCATCCGCAGGATGGCGACGATGGTGACGTCGCCGCCCTCCCGCAGCACGGCCGCCTCACCGAATTTGACGATGTGGTCGCCGCCGTCGGCCTCGGGGACCTCGCCGCGCATGCCGTACAGGGTCTCGTGCTCGATGAAGATCACCGGGTTGTCGTCCCGAATCGCCGCCTTCAAGAGCCCCTTGCCGTCCGCGGGGTTGGAGGGGGAGGCGACCAGCAGCCCGGGAATCTGCTGGAACATCGCCTCGAGGCTGTGCGAGTGCGTGGGACCGAGCTGGTGCCCGCCGCCGCCGGGCATCCGGACCACGACCGGCACCCGGACCTGGCCGTTGAACATGTAGGGGATCGCGGCCATGTGATTGACGATCTGGTCCATCGCCAGCAGCGCGAAGTTGACGGTCATCAGCTCGACGACCGGGCGCAGCCCCGCCATCGCCGCTCCCACGCCCGTGCCGACGATCGTGTTCTCCGAGATCGGCGTGTCGCGCACGCGCTTCTCGCCGAACTCGTCGAGCAGGCCCTCGGTGACCTTGAACGCGCCTTGGAAGACCCCGACGTCCTCGCCCATGATGAAGACGCTCTCGTCGCGGCGCATCTCCTCGGCGAGCGCCTGGTTGAGGGCCTCGCGCATCCTCATCACCGGCACGGCGCCCTCCTCGAAGAGCTAGCCTGGCTCATCTTCGTCCTCGAGCGCCCCCGCACCCTCCGGGTCCCGAACGATGGGCGCCTGACCTGCGTAGGCGGCCCCCGCCTCGGCCAGCTTCCGGGCCTCGCCTGCCGCGCCCACCTCGCGCTCCCTCTCGCCGCGGTGCGGCTCGGGGGTGCGCTCGTCCACCGCGTACCAGCCGGGTACCTGGTCGCCGACCACATAGAGGTGGTCGTACAGCGACTCCAGCGGCGGCTCGGGAGAGTTGTCGGCGAACTCAACCGCCTCCATGACCTGTCGCTCGAGCCGCTCGCGCAGCTCCTCCAGGTAGTCCTCGGAGATCACGCCGTCGGCCAGAAGGCGGTCCCGAAAGACCTTCACCGGGTCCTTCTGTCGCCACTCCTCGACCTCCTCCTTCGTCCGGTAGACCTCGGGGTCGGCCGCCGAATGGCCGCGGTAGCGGTAGGTGAAGGCCTCGACCAGGGTCGGCTGGCGGTCCTCTCGGGCGATGCGGATGTGCTCCGCCACCGTCTCTCGCATCGCCAGCACGTCCATCCCGTCGACGCGTACCCCCGACACGCCCAGCCCCTCGGCCTTGCGCGAGAGGTCGGTGACCGCCGAGTGGCGCTCGATCGACGTCCCCATGCCGTAGAGGTTGTTCTCCACCAGGAAGACGACAGGCAGCTTCCAGAGCGCGGCGAGGTTCATCGTCTCGCCGAAGTTGCCGGTGTTGGAGGCGCCGTCGCCGAACATGCAGACGGTGACGGAGTCGGAGCCGGTGTAGTCGCAGGCGAGCCCCAGGCCCGCGGCGAGCGGGAGGTTGCCGCCGACGATCCCGTAGCCCCCCATGAAGCGGCGCTCGAGGTCGAAGATGTGCATGGAGCCGCCCCGGCCCCGCGAGCAGCCGTCCTCGCGCCCGAACAGCTCCGCCATCACGCGCTTCGGATCGGTTCCGCGGGCGATCGCGTGGCCGTGGGTGCGGTAGGTGCCGATCAGGTAGTCGTCGGGGTGCATCACCGAGGTGGTGCCGACGATCGTCGCCTCTTCGCCGATCGCCAGATGCAGGAAGCCGCCGGCCTTGGCCTGCTGGTACTGGCGCCCGGCCTCCTCCTCGAAGCGGCGGATCAGCGCCATCGTCTCGAGCAGCTCGCGGCAGGTGTCCGGGTCCGGGAGCGGGTGCGCGGCGGCCCCCTTGCCGTCGCTGGCTACGCGGGGCTCACCCGTCTTGGTGCGCTCATTCGCCACCGGAGCTCACGATAACGCGGCGGCCTCCTCCAGGCGGTCGTCGCCCCAGAAGACCTGCTCGCCGACCACCACGCTGGGCACGCCGCGCACGCCGAGATCGCCGGCAAGCTGGGTCGCCTCTCGGAGCTTGCGCTTGACGGCATCCCGCTCGATCGCCGAGAGCACGGCGCGAGGGTGCATCTCCGCGGCAGCCGCGGCGAGCAGCACGTTGTCGGGCTCCGTGAGGTCGCGTCCGGCTGCGAAGGCCTGGCGGAATGCCGCCAGCGAGAAGGATGGCGCGCGGCCGATCTCCTTCGCGTACGTCGCGGCCCGCATCGCCACCAACGTGTTGCCCGGGAACGGCTCGGGCCAGCTGATCGGCGGCAGGCCGTAGGCGGAGGCGCGGCGCTCGATCTCCCGCATCCCCTGGTCGCGCCCCTCGCCGTTGGCCCAGGAGTCGCGCCCGAAGCGCTTGAACAGGCCACCGAGCAGGATCGGTCGCCACTCGGGCACCTCTGACCCGGCCTCCGCGAACAGGCCGCTCACCCGCTCGGCGGCCAGGTACGCGTACGGTGAGCCGAGGTCGTAGAAGAAGAGGGGGAGGCGGTCGTCGCCCACCCGCTACTGGTGGATCGCCCAGCCGTCGACGGCGCGGGCGGCGTCGAGCACCGCCTCGGAGATCGTCGGATGCGGGTGGACGATCCGGGCCAGCTCCTGGTAGCCGCCCTCCAGCGCCATCGTGTCGACCAGCTCGCTGATCATGTCGCAGGCGCGATTGCCGACGATGTGCGCGCCGAGGATCTCGCCGTACTGGGAGTCCGCGACGATCTTCACCAGCCCCTCCCGGTCGTCATAGACAGCAGCGGCGCCGACCCCGCCGAGCTTGAAGCGACCCACCTTGACCTCGCGCCCGGCCTCCTTCGCCTGGGCCTCGGTGACGCCGACGCTGGCGACCTGGGGGTGGCAGAAGGTGGCCCCGGCGACCAGGTTCTCGTCCACGGGATGGGTCTCGACGCCGGCGGCGTGCTCAACGGCGACGACGCCCTCCTCGGACGCCTTGTGGGCGAGGGCCTTCTCACCGACCAGGTCGCCGATCGCGTAGATCCGCGGGTTCGACGTGCGCTGATGCTCGTCGACCTTGATCTTCCCGTTCTGTTCGGTCTCGACCCCGGCGTCGCCCAGCTTCAGCGCCTCGGTGTCGGGTGCCCGCCCACCGGCGATGCAGAGGTAGTCGACCTCGGCCTCGGTATCCCCGTACTTCACCTTCACCGAGCCCTTGCCGGCCTCGACGCCCTCCACCTTGGTCCCGGTCGAGATCGTGATGTTCTGCTTCTTGAAGGCGCGCTCGACCACCTTCGCGACGTCCTTGTCCTCCGCCGGGAGGATCTGGTCGAGCATCTCGATCAGGAGCACCTCGGTGCCGAAGCGCCCATACGCGGAGGCGATCTCGGCGCCGGAGGCGCCGGCCCCGACCACGGCGATCCTCTTCGGCTGCTCCGCCAGCGACCAGGCGCCC
Organism: uncultured Actinomycetes bacterium; assembly: GCA_963743455.1. Lineage (GTDB taxonomy): Bacteria > Actinomycetota > Thermoleophilia > Solirubrobacterales > 70-9 > AC-56. Next base: position 282,429 of record CAVUPJ010000003.1, read on the forward strand.
CAGGTGTCGACCACGCGCTCGCCGAACTCGACGCCAGGGATCGACATGGCGACCGAGCCCGTGGCGAGGACCACCGCGCTCGCCTCGTACGTCTTGCCGCCGACCTTCACCTTCCCGTCGCCGGTCAGCGCGCCCTCGCCCTCGATCATCTCGACCTTGTTCTTGTCCCAGAGCATCTTCACTCCGCCTGCGAGGGTCTCCGAGACCTTGGCGCGCCGAGCGCCGAGCGCCTTCCAGTCGAGGCTTGCCCCCTCCACCTTGATCCCGAGCTCGGCGCCATTGAGCGCGTGCTGGTAGAGCTCCGCCGTGTGGAGCATGGTCTTGGCCGGGATGCAGGCGTAATTGAGGCAGCGTCCGCCGGGCTTGTCCTTCTCGACCACGGCGGTCCTCTGGCCGAGCTGGGCGGCGCGGATCGCAGCTACGTAGCCGCCCGGGCCACCCCCGATCACGATCACGTCGTAGGAATCGGCCATCTCCCCGACTCTATAACTCCGCCGAAAGCCTCGCCTGCGGCTACGGAACAACTCCGCCGGAAGCCTCGCCTGTCGGCTACGTTTCCGGCGGGCTAGGGCCCCGGCCTTACCCGGCAGGCCCCTCCGTATCTACCGCGACCTTCGTCGCTAGCCCAGGCGCCTTACTCGCGCGGGGCGCGTTCGGGCATCTGGATGCGGGCCATGGCCTTGATCATGAAATAGAAGAGGGTTCCCGCGATCGCGATCAGGGCCAGGTTGCCGGCGAGCTGCCCGGCGCCGCCGGCGCTCACCAGGCCGAGTGCCGCTGCCACGATCAGCAGCGCGAGGATCGCCTGGAAGCCGAGTACCGCCCAGTAGCGGCCCCGCCACAGGCCGTACGACATCACGCCCATCAGCACGGCTGATGGGATCACCTGGAGAACCGGGGGCCGTTCCCCGTTCACCTCGGCCCCGGCCAGGTAGGCGATCACGACCGAGGCTGCGACCAGGCCGGAGAGCACGGCCCCGAGGGTGACCACCGCCGGCCGCTCGCCCTCGGCAAGCGGCTCGAGCTGCTCGCGGGCGGCCTCGTTGCGCGCCGCAGAACGCGCGGCGATCTGCTCGCGCCGCTCGGCGGAACGCGCCTTGCGCTTGGTGCGCTCCGCGCGTCTGCGCTCGCGGCTGGCCATCAGCGCGGAGCCCCGACGCCGGCCCCGAGCGCCTCGCGTAGGCGATGCGCCGCGGCCGCCGGATCCTTGGCGTCGCGAATGGCGCGGACGACGACGATCCGCTCTGCGCCGGCGGCCACGACCGAGGAAGAGTTTCCGGCATCGATCCCGCCGATCGCGAACCAGGGGATGGTCGCCACGCGGGCGGCATGTTCGATCAGCCCCAGTCCCGTTCCTCGGCGGCCCTCCTTGGTAGGCGTCGCCCATACGGGGCCGACGCTGATCTGGTCAGGACGGTCCGCGCCGGCGGCAGCGCAGGCCACCTCGATCTGCTCGGGCGAATGTGTGGAGAGCCCGACCAGCGCCTGGGGGCCGGCCAGGCGGCGGGCCTCGGCCACCGGCATGTCCTCCTGGCCCACGTGGACTCCGTCGGCTTCGCAGGCCGCGACCAGGTCCGGGCGGTCGTTGAGGATGAACAGCGCCCCGTGGTCGGCGGCCGCACGGCGGAAGGGGCCGGCCAGGGCAACCAACTCGTCGTCTCGGCGCGGGGACTTCTCGCGCAGCTGGACGAGGTCCGCGCCGCCTCGCAGTGCCGCGTCGAGGAGCGGACCCGGATCGCCGCCTCTCGGAAGCCCGTCGCAAACGAAGTACAGGCGCGACGCCTCCAGTGCGCGCAGGCGTTGCTCGCGGTCGGTGGCCATCGACCTCAGTATCTCGTAGCCACGCGAGTACCATGGATGGACAACGGGAGCCCCGTGAGCCGGGGCTGAGAGGGCGGCATCCGGGCCGCCGACCGTCTGAACCTGATCCGGGTAATGCCGGCGCAGGGATGGTGGCGCGGAACGCCCGCCGGTGGATTTGAGGTGAGAGGCACCGTGCCCACAGACATTCAGAGCTCCGCCGAGCAGCGCGACGACGTCGTCGTGCCGCTGAAGAGGTCGCGCTCCAAGGACGACGGGTCGGAGGCGCTCGATGCCGTCGTCGTCGGCGGCGGGGCGCTCGGGCTCGCCTGCGCCTGGCGGGCGGCGCGGCGCGGCCTGCGGGTTCGCGTGCTCGAGCGCGACCGGCCGGGCGAGGGAGCCTCTCACGTGGCCGCGGGAATGCTCGCTCCCGTGGGTGAAGCGAACTGGGGGGAGGAGGCGTTGATTCGCCTTGGGCTGGCCTCGGCCCGAGCCTGGCCTGGCTTTGCCACAGAGCTCGCGGCCGACAGCGAGCTGGATGTCGGCTTCGTGCCCTGCGGCGCCCTCCACGTCGCACTCGATCGCGACGAGGCCGAGGAGCTGCACCGCCGCTTCGAGCTGTTGGACTCGCTCGACCTCGGTGTGGAATGGCTACGTCCCGATGGCTGCAGGGATCTGGAGCCCGGGCTGGCCACTGCCTGCGCAGCGGGCGTCAACGCCCCGGCCGAGGCGGCCGTCGATCCGCGCCTGTTGCTTCCGGCCTTGGTTGCCGCCGTCGAACGCCGGGGCGGCCAGGTACTGGCCCAAGCAGAGGTCACCGATGCGCTGGTGGAGAATGGGCGCTTGGCCGGTGTGGTCACCACGGACGGGCGCGAGCACCGCGCCGAGCACGTGGTGCTGGCAGCCGGCGCTTGGTCGGGGACCGCCCCGTGGCTTCCTCCCTCGGTGCGCCCCCCGGTGCGCCCCGTGAAGGGACAGATCGTCACCCTCCGCGGAAGCCCGGACCACCCCGTTTGCCGGCGGATCGTTGCCTCTGAGCGCGTCTACCTGGTGCCCCGCCCGGACGGCCGCCTGATCGTCGGCGCAACCGTCGAGGAGCGCGGCTTCGACGTCCAGGTCACCGCCGGGGGCGTCCACGAGCTGCTTCGCGAGGCCTATCGCGCTTTGCCCGACGTGGCGGAGCTCGAGCTGGTCGAGACGCTCGCCGGCCTGCGACCCGGGACGCCGGACAACGCTCCGCTCGTCGGTCCCGGCGGGTTGGAGGGCCTCGTGCTGGCCACCGGCCACTACCGGAACGGCATCCTCCTGACGCCGATCACCGCTGAGGCGATCGCCGCGCTGCTCGCCCAAGAGGCGCAGCCCCCGGAGGCTCAGGTTGCTCACCCCGGCCGCTTCGCCGGCGAGATGGCCCCGGGCCTGGTCGTGGCCCCCAGCGCTGAGGAGGCGCCGCGATGATCGTCGAGCTGAACGGTCGATCGGTCGAGCTGCCGGCGGGCGCAACGGTCGCGGACGCCGTGATCGAGGCGGGAGCCAACGGCGACAGCCGCGGGGTCGCGGTCGCGGTCGACGGCGAGGTGATTCGCAGGGTGCAGTGGGGGAAGACGCAGCTTCAGCCAGACCAGAACGTGGAGGTGGTCCGTGCGGTCCAAGGTGGCTAGCGAGGACACGCTTCAGCTGGGCGGGCGTAGCTGGGGCTCGCGACTGATCGTCGGTACCGGCGGCTTCCGGTCGCTGGCGGCGATGGAGCGGGCCCTGGTGGCCTCGGGGACGGAGATCGTCACGGTGGCGCTGCGCCGGGTTGACCCGCTGGCTCGGGGGTCGGCGCTGGAGGTGATCGACCGCCTCGGGCTCTTTACTTTGCCGAACACCGCGGGCTGCTACACGGCGCGCGACGCCGTGCGCACTGCGCACCTGGCGCGCGAAGCGTTCGAGACCGACTGGATCAAGCTCGAGGTGATCGGGGACGACCGCACCTTGCTCCCGGACGCGGTGGAGCTGATCGACGCGGCCCTCGAGCTCGTCGATGCAGGCTTCACGGTCCTGCCATACACCAACGACGACCCCATTCTCGCCCGCCGCCTCGAGGACGCCGGGTGCGCCGCGGTGATGCCGCTGGGCTCACCGATCGGCTCCGGGATGGGGATCCGGAATCCCTACAACGTCCAGATAATCGTCGAGCGAGCTTCGGTGCCGGTGGTCCTCGACGCGGGCATCGGGACCCCGTCGGACGCGGCGCTGGCGATGGAGCTGGGCTGCGACGGCGTGCTGCTCTCCAGCTCGGTTGCCCGGGCCAAGGATCCCGAGCGGATGGCGGGGGCGATGCGCCAAGCGGTCGAGGCGGGCTACGCCGCGCGCCGGGCCGGACGCATCCCGCGCAAGCTGCACGCCCAGGCTTCGACCACCGACCAAGGCCTGCCCGAGCTGGGCTGAGCCGGCCGGCCGGCCCCGCGGCTGTTACGCGGGCCGCGTCAGATGGGCGAGCACCATCGGGAGCTTCGCCCGTCGCACGCTGCGAGGCAGGGGCAGGCGGTGAAGGCGCGGCTGGAACTCTGGAGCACGGACAAACGCCTGCTCCTCCGCCACCACCTGGTCGGCGGCGTTGACGATCGCGGGATCCAGCTCCCCATCGGCGCGGAGGGACAGGTCCAGCATCGCCTCCGAGTGCGACAGCTCCAGCGTGCCGCCCGCGGTCAGCTCGCTCCAGGCCCGCGCGACCGCGAGCACGCGGCTGGCGAGCGGCGTCCAGGCGCCGGGAAGGCCCGCCGGCCATCCTGTCCCGTCCCAGCGTTCGTTGACGTGGAGGGCGGCCAGGATCGCGTCGTGCGAGTGCTCGACATGGAAGTTGCCGGCTTCCACCGCACCGGGTTCCTCGGGGTCGATCAGCGCTCCGGCGCTGGCGACCTTGCGACGCTCCTCGCGGGACAGCCCGAGAACGTCAGTGATCGCTGCCGCATAGACCATCGTGGCCTCGGGCTGGCTCAGCCGGGTCACGGAGCGCTCGCGACTCAGGTGCGCCAGCGCGAGCTGCGGCACGACGACGACCACCGCGAGCGGCGCCAGGGCGAGCACGCCCAGTGGCTCGATCAGCACCGCGGTCACCACTCCGAGCGCGAGCATGACCGCGAACGGCGGCAGCATCTCGAGGAACTCGGAGCGAACCAAGGCCCTTGGCCGGTAGCCCTCGTAGAAGGGGGCGGAGGTGAGGCGCGCGAAGACGTAGTTGACCGTGTACATGAGCAGCCCCGTCGTGAACAGCGCCGGCGCGGCCGCGGCCATCGACGGCGCGTCGGCAAGCTGCAGCGCCCCGTAGCCCGCCAGGACCGCGAGCGCGAAGCTGCTCACCGTATCGACGAGACCGGGTGAGAGCATCTGGTCTTGGCGAACCACGAAGCGGCTGATCGCGTCGGGGACGATCCAGATCAGAAGCGCCGGCAAGGGGCCCGCGATCGCCAGCGCCAAGAGCGCCAAGACGATGCTGGCATCGAAGTAAGCCGCGGCCGCCGTCTTGACTCGAACCTCAGCGGCGAATGCGATCGCGGCGATCGCGGCGAGCGCGCCAAGCAGCGCGGGCTGGTCCCAGGTCGCCGGCGGCGAAAGGAGGACGAACAGGGCGATTGCGGCGGCCGCCGGGGCGAGGTTCGCCGCTATGGCGAGCCGCGTGCGAGCCGGACTTGCCCCGCGGGGGCGCCAACGTCTCAGTGTCTCCAGCGCGCTGCCTCGCATCCGTCCGGGCGCACCTCCACGCACGCCTGAGCAGGCAGCCTAACCGATCGGCTGGCAAAAGTGGGTACTTGGACCAGGTGTTCTAGCCTCTTCGCCAGCCCATCCGCGGCCCTCCTTGGTCTAGTTGGCTGGACTCTCCCCCTCGCAAACTCGCTGCTAAAGCCTACTAATCCCTAGTCAAAAATGTGTATGGGCTTACCTAGTCTCGTGTAGTTCGCCTGTGCCGGGCCACCTGCCGGTCGGTCCATTCGCCCACCGAGCCCAGCGTCCAGGCGACGCGATGCGCTGCACGGCCGGTTGCAGAGTCGTCGAGCGGCTCGACCGCGCGGTCCGGATGGTCGCCGAGCTCGATGGCGGCTTTGCGAACGGCGCTCACCTGACGACGCAGCCGCCGCTCCCAAGAGCTGCAGAACTCGGGCAGCTTCGGATCCCCGCGGGCCTCGCCGACGCGGGCAAGGTAGCCGAGCAGAGTCGTCACGTGCTCGAGGTCCTCGACCGCGAAGCGGAGCGCCTGGTTGCGCTCCAGGAAGCGGTCGAGCACCGCCCCACGCACGGTCCCCAGGTTGGCTCCGCTCCCCTGGGCGGCCACGCCTCCGTGCAGATCATGCTGGGCCGTCAGCGGGTCCAGCTCCTCCAGGAGCCGGGAGATCGAGTCGGCCGCCTTGTCCAGCAGCTCTCGAGTCGGGCTGCCGTCGAAGGCGACTGCGAGCCTGCCGAGCCGCTTCACCGCCTGGCGGCCCGTGAGGTAAAGCTCGCGATAGCCGCGGTTCTCGGCCGGGTGCAGGGGCACCCGCCAACCGTATTCGACCCGGCCGGGAGAGGTCCAGCCGAACGCGTGTGCTACTTTGCCGCCGCTGTTTTGTGAACTAAGACCATCGAGAAACTAAGATAATCGAGAAAGGCAACAACTGCCCATGAATCGCTCTCCCTCCTGTGTCGGCCACCCGGTTCGCGGTGCCACGGGCGCCCTCTCGTCCAAGCCCGGCCGGATCGGGCTGGCCGCGGCCTCGGCGCTCGCGCTCGCCCTCGGCGTCGCCGCCTGTGGCGGCTCGGATGGCGGCGGCGGGGTCGACCTGGTCGCGTACTCGACCCCGGAGGCGGCCTATTCGGAGGACCTCCAGCCCGAATTCGACAAGACCCCCAGCGGCGAGGGCGTCTCGTTCACCAACTCGTTCGGCAGCTCGGGCGACCAATCCCGCGCGGTCGAGGCCGGGCAGCGGGCCGACGTCGTCCACCTTTCGATCGAGCCCGACGTGACCCGGCTGGTCGACGCGGGCCTGGTCGCCGAGGATTGGAATCAGAACGAGTACGACGGCATCGTCCAGGACTCGGTCGTCGTCTTCGTCACGCGCCCGGGCAATCCGGAGGGCGTCGAGACCTGGGACGACCTGATCACCGGCGACGTCGAGGTGTTGACGCCGAACCCGTTCACCTCGGGCGGGGCGCGCTGGAACCTGATGGCCGCCTACGGCAACCAGACGATCACCGAGGGCAAGTCCGAGGAGGAGGGGCTCCAGTTCATCTCTGACCTGCTGTCGAACGTGTCGGTCCAGGACGAGAGCGCCCGCGACTCGCTGGGGACCTTCCTCGGCGGCAAGGGCGACGTTCTGCTCGCCTACGAGAACGAGGCGATCGCGGCCCAGGACGCCGGCGAGGAGATCGAGTACGTGGTCCCGGACAGCACGATCCTGATCGAGACGCCGATCGCAGTTCTCGAGGACGCGGATGCGGCGGCGCAGGACTTCGTCGACTATCTCTACACCGACGAGGCCCAGCAGCTGTGGGCCGACAACGGCTACCGGCCCGTGATCGAGTCGGTGCTGAGGCCAGAACGCCGACAAGTTCCCGACCCCGCCGGACCTGTTCACGATCGCCGATCTCGGCGGTTGGGAGAAGGTCACCACGGAGTTCTTCGATCCGGAGAACGGCAAGGTGGCGGCGATCGAGCGTGACCTGGGAGTTGCCACCGAGTGAGCCACGGAGCGGCAACCGCAGCCGAGGCACCCCCGAGGCCGAGCATCAGGCTCGGCTTCGGGGGCCCTGGGCTGACCCGCGGCTTGGTGGTCGGGTACCTGAGCCTGATCGTCCTGATCCCGCTGTCCGCCGTCGTAGCGAAGTCGTTCGAGGGCGGCCTGGGGACGTTCTGGGACGCGGTGAGCAATCCGCAGGCGGTCGCGGCGCTGAAGCTGACCCTGGTCGCCTCGGCGATCGTGGTCGCGATCAACGCCGTTGCCGGCACGATCATCGCCTGGGTGCTCGTTCGCGACGAGTTCCCGGGCAAGCGCTACGTCAACTCGATTATCGACCTGCCCTTCGCGCTGCCGACGATCGTCGCGGGCATCACCCTGATCGCCCTCTACGGTGACAACGGGGTCCTTGGCGTCTCCGGCGTGGCGTTCACTCGCGTCGGCGTGGTGCTGGCGCTTCTGTTCGTCACCCTGCCGTTCGTGATTCGCGCCGTGCAGCCGGTGCTGCTCGAGCTCGACACCGAGATGGAGGAGGCGGCCGCATCGCTGGGGGCGAGGCCGCTGACCGTCTTCCGCCGCGTGATCCTTCCCAACCTGCGGCCGGCGATCCTGGCCGGCGTTGCGCTTGCCTTCGCACGGTCCATCGGCGAGTTCGGCTCGCTGGTCCTGATCTCGGGAAACATCGCCTTCAAGACCGAGGTCTCATCGGTCTTCATCTTCAGCCAGATCCAGAGCGACAATCCGGTCTCGGCTGCGGCGGTCTCAGTCGTCCTGCTCGCCATCGCGCTGCTGATCCTGGTCCTGATCGGACTGGTGTCCAGAAGGAGCCTGCGCCATGCCGGCTAGCGAGGCGGGAGCGAAGAAGCACATCGTCCAGGGCGGGCGAGTCTGGCGCTATGGCCTGCGCTCGTTCGCGCTCGGCTACCTGGCGCTGCTGCTGATGATCCCCGTGGCGCTGATCTTCTTCAAGGCGTTCGAGGACGGGTTCATGCACGCCCTGGAGTCGGTGACGACGCCGGATGCGATGCACGCCTTCTACCTGACGATGGTGATGGTGTTGATCGCGGTGCCGCTCAACACGATCTTCGGCATCGCCTGCGCGATCGTGCTCGTGCGGCACAACTTCCGCGGCAAGGCGATCCTCAACGCGCTGATCGACCTCCCGTTCGCGGTCTCGCCGATCGTCATCGGCCTCTCGCTGGTGCTCGTCTACGGCAGCATCGACGGCTGGTTCGGCCCCTGGCTGGCCGACCACGGGATCCAGGTGATCTTCTCGCCGCCGGGGATGGCGCTGGCGACGATCTTCGTCTCGTTGCCCTTCGTCGTTCGCGAGGTGCAGCCGGTTCTGCAGGAGATCGGCGACGAGCAGGAGCAGGCTGCGAGCACCCTGGGGGCATCGGGCTGGCAGACGTTCTGGCGGGTCACCCTGCCGTCGATCCGCTGGGGGGTCACCTACGGGGTGGTGCTGGGGACGGCGCGAGCCCTCGGGGAGTTCGGTGCCGTGGCTGTGGTGTCCGGGAAGATCTCGGGCTCCACCGAGACGGCGACGCTCTTCGTCGAGAAGCAATACGAGACCTTCAACGTCTCGGGTGCCTACGCGGCATCGCTTGTGCTGGCCGTGCTCGCCCTGACGACCCTGTTCGCGATGAACCTGATTCAGCGTCGGGAGCGCAAGATCGTCGCGCCGGCCAGCGTGGCGGAGCCCGGCCTCCACACCGCCGGCGCAGCTACTGGAAAGGAGACTTCCTGATGGGCATTTCGGTTGAGGGAGCACACAAGAAGTTCGGCGACTTCGTCGCTCTGGACGACGTTTCCATAGATGTGCCGGATGGCTCGCTGACGGCGCTCTTGGGGCCGAGCGGCAGCGGCAAGTCGACCCTGCTGCGGGTGATCGCGGGGCTCGAACAGCCCGATTCGGGCCGGGTGGTGATCTCCGAGCAGGACACCACCGACGTCCCGGTACAGGACCGAGGGGTCGGGTTCGTGTTCCAGCACTACGCCGCCTTCAAGCACATGACGGTCCGCGACAACGTCGGCTTCGGATTGCGGATCCGCAAGCGACCGAAAGAGGAGATCGAGAAGCGGGTGCAAGAGCTGCTGCAACTCGTCCACCTCGACGGATTCATGGACCGCTATCCGTCGCAGCTCTCAGGCGGGCAGCGCCAGCGCATGGCGCTGGCCCGGGCGCTCGCGGTCGAGCCCAAGGTGATGCTCCTCGACGAGCCGTTCGGAGCGCTCGACGCAAACGTCCGCAAGGAGCTCCGCCAGTGGCTGCGCCGCCTCCACGACGAGGTTCACGTGACGACGATCTTCGTCACCCACGACCAGGAGGAGGCGATGGACGTCGCCGAGCAGATCGTGGTCATGAACGACGGCCGGATCGAGCAGGCGGGACCGCCTCGAGACCTCTACGAGCATCCGAGGACCGAGTTCGTGATGGGCTTCGTGGGCCCGGTCAACCGCCGCGGTGCGCTGTTCATCCGTCCCCACGACCTGGAGGTCCTCGTTGCGCCCGCGCTCGAGGCCGAAGAGGCGATGATCGAGCGGATCGTCCATCTTGGCTTCGAGGCCCGGGTGGAGCTCTTGCTCGCCGACGGCGCGCAGCTATGGGCCCAGATGACCCTGGCCGAGGCGGAGCTGATGGAGCTGACCGAGGGGCAGATCGTCTATGCACGGCCCCGGCGGGCCAAGGTCTTCGAGCCGAACGGCGAGCCGAGCACCCAGGAGCTGGCCGCGGCCTGAGCTGCGAGGGGCCCCTCGACTTGGCGGGCCTCGTCAGCCCTCCGAGTTGCCGGCGATCCTCAGGACCGGCTCCGGCAGCTGGCCCGAGGCCAGGTCGGCGATCGTCACGGAGTCGAGGACCTCGCGCATGTTGGCGCGCAGCGCGATCCAGACCTCCGATAAGGGTTTGGCGTCGCCACGGAGGGTGAGCTCCTCGGGCGGCTCGCCGCGGACGCTTGCCAGAGGCCCGTCGAGCTCGCTGATGATCTCGGTGAGGGTGAGCTCGTCGGCCGGCCGGGCGAGCCAGTAGCCGCCCTCCGCCCCGGGGCGACTCTGGACGAGCCCCGCGTACCGCAGCTCCGTGAGGACGGGGTCGAGGAAGCGCAGCGGGATGTCCTGAGCGCCGGCGATCTGCTCGCCCGCGACCGGATGCTCCTCGGTGGCGCGAGCGAGCTCGATCATCGCCCGCACCGCGTAGTCCGCCTTGACCGAGACCCTCACCGGCCCATTCTCGCCTAACCGCGTGGGGGCGGTTCCTCCCGTTCGAGGACGACCTCGGCGGGGTCCTCGTCGTCTCGCAGCCCCTTGTACACGGGTGCCCGCAGGGTTCGTGCCGCCGTCCACTCGCGAAAGGCGATCTCCGCCACCAGGCGCGGCTCGACGAAGACGGCGTGCTTGGGCGGCTGGCGGCCCTCGAAGGGGCTCTCGGGTGTGTGCAGCGGCTCGAGCAGCTCGGCGAGGCGCCGCAGCTCGGCCTCGGTGAAGCCGCTGCCGACTCGGCCGGCGTAGCGCAGCCGTCGCTCGCCGTCGCCGCCGTCCTCGTGGTAGCCGACGAGGATGGCGCCGATCGTCCCCTCCCGGCTCCCCTGCCCCGGAAGCCAGCCGCCGATCACGAGCTCCTGGCTGCGGGTGTTCTTGACCTTCAGCCAGGCGCGGCTGCGGCGCCCGGGCAGGTAGCGGCTGTCGAGCCGCTTGGCGACCAGGCCTTCGAGGTCGCGCTCCCTGGTGAGGCCGAGCAGCGCCTCCCCCTCGCCGCGGTGGCTGCTGGGCGTCTGCCAGCTCGGCCCCTCGAGCTTCAGGGCGTCGAGCCGCTCGCGGCGCTCGGCGTACGGGAGGTCGACCAGCGAGCGGCCATCCAGATAGAGGAGGTCGAAGATCAGGTAGGTGACGGGGCAGTCGGCCATGCGGCGGCGAACGGCCGCCTCCGAGGCGAGGTTCATGCGGCTCTGGAGCAGCTCGAAGCTGGGCCGGCCGGCGTCGTCGAAGGCGACGACCTCGCCGTCGAGGACCGCATCGGTGGACCCGAGCGCAGGGCCGATAGCCCGCAGCTCGGGATAGTGCGAGGTGATCTCGCGCAGGGTGCGGCTCTCGAGCCGCAGGTGGCCGCCCTCGCTGTAGGCGATCGCGCGGACGCCGTCCCATTTGATCTCGTAGGCCCACGCCTCCTCGTCGCGCGGCAGGCTGGTCGAGAGCGTGGCGAGCATCGGCTTGAGCTGCTTGGGCATGGGCTCCCGCTCGGGGTCGAGCGGCGGGTCCATGCGATGGATCATCCAGTTGTCGTCCTTCGTCTGGAAGAGGGCGTACTTCCCCTTCACCCGCTCCCCGGCGAAGGTGAGGATCAGCTCGTCGTCACGGACCTTCTCGGCCTCGTAGGTGCCGCGGTCCCAGATCTCGATCTTCCCGGCGCCGTACTCGCCCTTCGGGATCTCGGCCTCGAAGTCGAGGTACTCCAGCGGATGGTCCTCGGTGCGGACGGCGAGCCGGTTCTCCTTCGGGTCCTGCGGCACCCCCTTCGGCAGCGCCCAGGAGGCGAGCACGCCGTCTCGCTCCAGCCGCAGGTCCCAGTGAAGCCGCCGCGCGTGGTGCTCGTGGACGACGAAGCGGTTGCCCTTGGTCTTCCTGGGGCGCTTCGGCTTCTTGCCGCCGCGCGGCTCGGGGGTCTTCTCGAACGAGCGCTTCCTCTCGTACTCGGTGAGCTTCCGGCCCGACATCGCGAGCCCATGGTAGGCCGATGCATCTCGAATCTGGTAGGGGCTACAGACGTCCCGCGTGCTTTTGCTGTATCGTTGTTCTAATGAGTGGAACGCGAACCTATCGAATGTCCACGCGCGCCGCCGCGGCGGAGGCGACCCGCGAGCGGATCATCGAAACCGCTCTCCTCGCATTCAGCACCGAGTGGTACGACGACGTGACGCTCAGGGGAATCGCGGCCGATGCTGGAGTGGCGCTGCAGACGCTGGTCAATCACTTCGGGACTAAGGAGGTCTTGTTCGGGGTCGCGGTCGAGCGCTTCGGCGAGAGGATCGAGGCCGCCCGCGCAACCGTAGCTGTGGACGACATACCCGGCGCGATCACGACGCTCGTCGACGACTACGACGAGAGCGGCGACGCGATCGTTCGGATGCTCGCGCTCGAGGATCGGATTGCGGTTCTCCGGCCCGCGCTCAAGCGCGGGCGTCACGAACATGAGCAGTGGGTAGAACGGGTCTTCGCCGCCGCACTCGAGCGACTGCCGAGCGCGGAAAGAGCGCGCCGGATCGCCGAGCTCGTCGCCACAACGGATGTCTATACGTGGAAGCTGCTCCGCCGTGACAGGGGGCTGACGCGCAAGCAGACGATTCTCGCCGTGCGCGAGATGGTGGAAGCCCTGCACAACCACGCCAAAGGAGGCTCGGGATGACGGATTTTCTGATGACGACCTGGGAGGGATCGGGAACAACGCCGCCCCTGATGAGCGTCGCGGGCGCGCTGGTCGAGCGCGGCCACGCGGTGCGCGTGCTCGCCGATCCGACCCTCCGCGAGGAGGTCGAGGCGGTGGGTGCCCATCACCTGAGCTGGACGCGTGCGCCGCACCGGACGACGCGCTCGCCGGAAGAGGACTTCATCCGCGATTGGGGTGCGGGCCCGGCCGAGGAGTTCGCGCGGATACGGGACCGGCTCGCGGTCGGCCCCGCGGCGGCGTTCGCTGCCGACGTCCGCGAGGAGCTCGAACGGCAGCGACCGGCCGCGGTTCTCACCGAGCTACTGCTCTTCGGCCCGCTTGTCGCGGCAGAGGCGGCCAGCGTCCCAAGCATCATCCTCAATCCCACGATCAACGTCGTGCCGGCGCCGGGTGTTCCGCCATTCGGGGCCGGGCTGATGCCGGCGAGCACCGAGGCCGAGCGCCGTCGAGCATGACGAGCTGAGCGCGACGGTGATCGCTGGATGGGACGAAGCCCTGCCGGCGCTCAATGGCGCCCGCGCCGAGCAGGGCCTCGCCCCCCTCGAGCACGTCCTCGACCAGGGACGGAGTGCCGCACGCGTGCTCGTCCTGACGAGCCGGGCGTTCGACTTCACCGCGCCGCTGCCGCCGGTCGTAAAGCATGTCGGTCCCAGGCTCGACGATCCACTCTGGGCGCAGGAGTGGACGCCGCCGGTTGGCGTTGACCCCCTCGTTCTGGTCGCGCTCAGCGCCGGCTTTCAGGGTCAGGAGGAGCTGCTGCGCCGGATCGTCGAGGCCCTCGGGACGCTCCCGGTCCGAGCGATCGTCACGACCGGCCACGGCATCGACCCCGCGACGGTCCCCGCGCCCAAGAACGTGGAGGTAGTGAGCGCGGCTCCACATCGTGAGGTCCTGCGCGAAGCGCAGCTGGTCGTCACGCATTGCGGCCATGGCACAACACTCAAGGCGCTGGCGGCCGGCGTCCCGATCGTAGGCCTGCCGATGGGCCGCGACCAGCTCGACGTCGCCGCCCGTGTGGTGCACGCCGGCGCAGGTGTGCGGCTGGACCAATCGGCGGCGCCAACGGAGATCGCAGCGGCAGTTCGCAAGGTCTTGGGAGACGATGGATACCGTGCCGCTGCCGAGCGCATCGCGCGGGTGATCGTGGAGGAGACGGAGACCGATCTCGCAGTCGCCGAGATCGAGACCGTGGTCGCCGCAAAGGGTTCGCGCGCGGAGGCGACGGTGTAGGCGTAGCCCCCGGCGCGGCGGGGACCCGGGCCAAGTATCTCCTCGATTTCGCGGCTGGCGCGCTAGGGTGCGACAGCTAACTCGACTGGAGGATCTATGTCATCCAGCGCTGCGGATTCCGAGCTCAAGGCACGCCACCGGGCGATGTGGGCCTCCGGTGACTATCCCTCCATGGTGGAGACGTTCCTGCTGCCGCTGGGTCCCAGGCTGGTGGAGGCTTGCGGCATCGGACCGGGAATGAACGTCCTCGACGTCGCTGCCGGAACCGGCAATGCATCAATCCCGGCGGCCAAGGCTGGCGCGAACGTAACCGCAAGCGATCTGACCCCGGAGTTGTTTGACGCTGGACGCCGGCGGGCTGAGATCGAGGGGGCCGAGCTCGAGTGGGTCGAGGCAGATGCTGAGAGCCTCCCCTTCGAGGACGAGTCGTACGACGTCGTCATGTCATCGATTGGAGCGATGTTCGCACCCCACCACCAGGATGTCGCTGACGAGATGGTCCGGGTCTGCCGCCCTGGTGGGACGATCGGGATGTTGAACTGGACGCCGGAAGGCATGATCGGAGCGCTCTTCAAGACGATGGGACCGTTCGCACCGCCACCTCCGCCCGGCGCTCAGCCCCCGCCGCTCTGGGGAAGCGAGGAGCACGTCAAGCAACTCTTCGGAGGTCGCCTCGACTTCCGGACGCTCGAGCGCGACGTCCTCGAAGTCACGGCCTTCGAGCATCCCCGCGACTATGGGGAGCACTTCAAGGCGAAGTACGGGCCCACTATTGCCGCCCGCAACAACGCAAGTCGCGACGGACGGGAGGAAGAACTGGACAACGCGCTCGATCATTTCTGCGACGAGTGGGATCTGGGTACCGGGGACGATGCTCGCTTCGAGCAGGAATATCTGGTCGTCGTCGGCACGCGGGCCTGAGCTCCACGCAGCGCTTGGCAGCACCAGCGTCGCTCTCCGTTGCCACGGGAGTAGCTGGGCAAACTCGGTAGTCACGTGGTGCTTGCACTCACGCAGCTCGACCGGGCACTTGCGGTTGGGATCCGGAGGTCTCCCGGTCTTTCGGACGAGGGGAACAGGCGGCGGCGGGTGACGCGGAGCCACGAACACATGTTCACCATCGGGGACCGGACGTATTGGTCAAGCTCGCCGTTCCACGCCGAGGGGGAGCCGGCACCACTGAGATGGGGGCGACGGGAATTGAACCCGCGTTTCTGCAGATTAAAAGTCTGCCGCAAAACCAACGTTTGCTACGCCCCCTGCGCGAGAATGTAACCACCAATGAACACGGCGCGGGAGTTCCCGCCAGCAGGGTGCTGTGGCCGCCCACGCGCCAAGCGCTGGATGCCGCTATCGGTGCCCGCGCACCTCATCGAGCTCGACCCGCCCGCCGATCTCGACCATCCCACAGACCGCATGGGGCTGCCGCGATGCCGAATAATCCGGTGAATGGCTTCGAACGTCGATCTCGTCCGGACGCTCTACGCAGCCTGGGAGCGCGGTGACTGGAGCTCGGCAGAATGGGCGCACCCCGAGATCGAATTCGTTGGGGTGGATGGACCCGACCCCATCAGCGTCAAAGGGATAGACCAGCTCGGGGGCGCGTGGGCCGACTTCCTTGGCGCCTGGGAGGATTATCGAGTCGAGGCGGAGGAGTACCGAGAGCTCGACGACGAGCGCGTTCTCGTGCTCATACGCATCGCCGGGCGCGGCAGGACAAGCGGGCTCGAGCTGGGTCAGATGCGGACAGAGGCAGCGAACCTGTTCGAGCTTCGCGACGGAAAGGTGACGCGGCTCGTCATCTACTGGGACCGCGAGCGCGCGCTCGCCGACGCCGGCCTTTGATCGACTCGGGGGACCCGGCGATGGGTTCCGCGGCTAGAGGGAGTGGGCGCACACCTCGTCGAGCTCCACCCGCCCGCCGATCTCCACCATCCCGCCGTGGAGCGGGCGGGCGAGGATCACTGAGCCGGCGCCCTGGCGGATCTCGAGCTCGCGGCCGAGCCGGGCCGACAGGGTGATCGCAGCGGAGCCGGTCGCCTCGTCCTCGTCGATCCCATAGCGCGGGCAGAACACCCGCTCGCGGATCACCCCCGCGTCCTCGTCGACCCACGCCCAAACGCCAACCGCGTCGTGGCCATCGGGAGGCCCGTCGAGCGCCTCCACCTCGGCGACGGACCCGGCCTCCACGAACTCGAACTCCGGCATCCACTCCGGGCGGCCGGCGGCCAACGTCAGCCCGCCCTCCTCTCGCACCGGGACCTCGCCCGCCGGCGGCCGCAGCGCCGCCACCGCGCCGCGCTCGCGCGCCAGGAGCCAGGCAGTGCCCACCACCGGGTGCCCGGCGAACGGCGAGCTCCACCGCCGGAGTGAAGATCCGCATCTCGCCGCGCCCCGCGTCGTCGACGAACACCGTCTCGCTGAACCCCAGGTCCGCCGCGATCCTCTGCCGGTCTTCGGCCGGGACCTCGTCCCCGTCCAGGAACACGCCCAGCGAATTGCCCCCGCCCCCGTCCTCGCCGCAGAAGACGCGCAGTACGTGCAGCGTGGTCATCGTCTGGCCGCGCCGGCAGCTAGTGCCGGAAATGCCGGCGCCCGGTGATCACCATCGCAGCCCCCGCCGCGTCGCAGGCGGCGATCACCTCCGAGTCGCGCACGGACCCCCCCGGCTGGACCAGAGCAGTGGCCCCCGCGTCGATCGCCAGCTGGGGCCCGTCGGGGAAGGGGAAGAATGCGTCGGACGCGACCGCCGATCCCGCGAGCAGCTCGTCGGCGTCCTCGCCACGCGCCTGGCGCGCCTTCTCGATTGCGATCCTCACCGAGTCCACCCGGCTCATCTGCCCGGCTCCGATCCCCAGCGTCGCCCCATCCTTGGCGATCACGATCGCATTCGAGCGCACGTGCCGGCATACCTTCCACGCGAACCACAGGTCCTCGGACTGGCTCCCGTCCGGCTTCGCTTGGGTGACCACCTGCATCGACTCGCGCTCCTCGTCGATCCGGTCCGGATCCTGCACCAGGAGCCCGCCGCGCACCCGCTTCACGTCACGCTCGCGCGGCTCGTGGTTGCGCTGCTCGCTTGCCTCCAGGAGCCGTATCGCCTCCTTTTGCTTCAGCACCTCGAGCGCGTCGCGATCGTACGCGGGCGCGAACAGGACTTCGACGAATCGCTCGTGCAGTCGCTCGGCCAACGCCCGGTCGACCCCGCGGTTGAGCGCGATCACGCCGCCGAACGCCGACAGGGGATCACAGGCGAGCGCCTTCTCGTAGGCATCCTCGATCTGCTCCGCGACCGCGACCCCGCACGGGTTGTTGTGCTTGACGATCACGCACGCGGCCTCGTCGAACTCGTCGAGCAGGTGCCGGGCGCAGTCCAGGTCCAGAACGTTGTTGAAGGACAGCGCTCTCCCATGGACCTTGGCGACCCTGGAGAGCACGTGCGTGCGAGCGCCAACCTCCACGTACAGCGCCGCCTTCTGATGGGGATTCTCGCCGTAGGAGAGGTCGAGGAACTTCTCGTGCGCCATCACCCAATGGCTCGGATAGGCCTCGTAGCGCAGCGCGTACCAGCGGCTGATCGCTGCGTCGTATCGGGCCGTGAAGGCGAACGCCTCGTTGGCCAGCCAGTGCCGAGTCTCGGCCGAGATGTAGCCGTCCGCCTCCTCCAGCTCTGCAAGCACCGCGTCGTAGCTCTCGGGCATCACGACGACGGCGACGAAGCGATGGTTCTTGGCCGCGGCCCGGATCATCGTCGGACCGCCGATGTCGATGCTCTCGATCGCCTCCTCCTCGTTCACGTCCAGCCGGGCGACGGTTCGCTCGAAGGGGTAGAGGTTGACGCACACGAGATCGATCGGCTCGATCCCCTCGGCCTCGAGGGTGGCCATGTGGTCGCTGTCGTCGCGCACGGCGAGCAGCGCCGCGTGCAGTCGCGGGTGCAGCGTCTTCACCCGCCCGTCGAGGATCTCCGGCGACCCCGTCAGCTCGGCGACGTCCCGTACCTTCAGCCCGCCCTCCCGCAGCGCCGCCGCGGTGCCCCCCGTGGAGACGATCTCCACCCCCAGGTCGGCGAGGCCCCGCGCGAATTCGACGATCCCGGTCTTGTCCGAGACGGAGATCAGCGCGCGGCGCACTTCGACCGCGTCCTCCGCGGCCGCCGAGCGTTCCCTGCCGCCGCCAGTGGTGACCGGATCAGCCATGCTGACTATTCGCTTGCCTCGACATCCACGTGGACGAGTCGCGGGTTCTCCGGGTCGATCCGAACCGCCCCGGCGGCGATCAAGCGAATCGCCTTTGGTAGCAGCTCGTGCTCCACCCGGTGGATCTCCTTTTCCAGTTGGGCGCGGTCGCGAGTGTATGGCACCTGGATCGCCTGCTGCAAGACAATCGGCCCCGAGTCGACTCCCTCGTCGACGAGGTGCACGGTCACCCCGGTGACAGACACCCCGTGCGCGAGCGCCTGGCCGATCGCGTCGAGGCCCGGGAACGAGGGAAGCAGCGCCGGATGCACGTTGACAATCCGGTTGCGGAACCTGCCCACGAACTCGGCGGACAAGAGCTCCATGTATCCGGCGAGGACGATCAGGTCCACATCCCGCTCGGCGAGCCAGTCCGCGATTGCGGCGTCGCGCGAGACCCGGTCCGGATGTCCGGCGCGCTCGAACACCCCGGTCTCGACACCGGCCCCCCGGGCACGCTCCAGCGCCGCAGCCCCCGGCTGGTTCGAGACCACGCAGGCAACCTCGATCCCATCCCGGCCGTGCAGCCGGTCGAGAATCGCCTGCAGGTTGGTCCCCGTCCCCGATGCGAGGACGGCGATGCGGAACGGGCGGGACACGCTCCTGCTAGCCGCAGTACTTCTTGCCGTTCGAGGGACGCGGATCGCGCCCGGGAACCCCCGAGCAGTCGCGGATCTTGGCCAGGAGGTGCCTGAGACGCCTCTGAAAACGACCGCCGGGACAGCTCCCCCCGCCGAAGCAGAGGTTTCGGAGCTGGTAGGGATCGTCGGTGAGGTCGTAGCGCTCCCGCTCGCGGCTCTTCACGCAGTTGTCGGTGTTCGGGTCCGCGACCCTGATGTGCCTGACGAAGATTGCCCCCGGCAGCCGCACTCCCGCGTACTCACACGCGGCGTGCTCGGTGTTGGCGTCCAGAAGGTTAACCTCGACGCCCAGGGGGCGATGGGCGGCCCACTTGGGGCTCTTTCCGCGCAGCAGCGGGAGCAGGGATCTCCCATCCATGACCCGGCAGCGACGCTTTCTTCGACAGGGGCGTTGGTCCGCCAGGTCGAGGATCGTCGGCGCGAAGTCGATGTTCGCCACCGGCGCGGAAACCTGTGCCACCCGCCGGCCCTTCCGGTAGCGGGCCGGGAGGCGAATGAACAGCGGGGTCCGGTCGGCCTCCTCGTAGGGATAGAGCTTTCCGGCGCGGACCCGGTGCTCGCCGAAGAACACCCCGTTGTCGGTGTAGAAGATGAAAACGGTGTTGCCGAGCTCACCGAGGCGCTTGAAGGCCCTGTGGATGCGACCCACGGTGCGGTCAACCTGCTGGAGGGCGGCGAGGCCGCAGCGATAGGCCCTCGTCCTCTGGTTGATCCCGCTCTGGGTGAGCAGCGGCTGCCTGCGCAGGAAGGTGGGCTTGTCGCTCACGTTCGGCTCGTTGAACGAGGGCGGATTCGGCAGTGGCACGTTCCTGAATTTGCCCACGTCACGGGGGTCCGGCGGCGGGTTGCAGCGCCCCCCGCGCCCCGAGCCGGCATGGGGGGCGATCTCGTCGAGCTGAAGATAGAGCGGCTTGCGACGGGGCACGAAGCGGCGAATCACCCGCAGGGCGGATCGCTCGAAGACCCGCGGCGCATAGTCGTTGTTCTCGCGGCCGAAGTGGACCCTCTTGCCGTTCCGGGACAGATACCAGTCGTAGTAGTCGTCTTCGCTCCGGTCCATCTCGGTGTACCACTGATCCCAGCCCGGCGCCACCTGGGCTTGGTTGGAGAAGTGGTGGTAGCGATTGAGGAACTTCCCCACGTGGGCGGTCACGTAGCCCGCACGGCGCAGCCAGACCGGGAGCACGTTCCCCTTGCTGCGCAGGGCGGGATAGGTGTTCCGGAGCACCCCGTTGTTGTGCCCGTACTGGCCGGTGAGCAGCGTCGCGCGCGAGGGACAGCACAAGGGCGTGGTCAGGAAGGCGTTCGGGAACCTCGTGCCGCGTCTGCCGATCAGCTTCGTGACCTTCGGCATGTACCGGGCGCGGGCCTGAGAGAGGGCCTGGTCGTCGGTGCTCACGACGACGATGTTCGGCAGCTTCTGGCCGCCGCCACGCGCGGCGCTCGCTCCATCAGGACGCCGCGACGTCGCCAGCCCCAAGCCGGCAAATGCCAGCAGCGCGGCGAGCGCGATTATGAGCCTCCGCTGTAAGAGAACTGACATCATCGGGAGGGAAGCGAGCGCAGATCAAGCCGGCGCGGTGCTTCCGGCGCGATCCGCAACCCGCAGTGAGCGCCGCGCGCGCCTCGCAGCACGGCGATCGAAGCGGGCAATGCTAGCGAACGTGCCGGGCCGTCAGGGAATCCTGAGCTGGTGCTCGCAGTTGCTGCCGGCGACGTCGTGGCCTCCCCCGCCGGAGCAGATGTCGTGCATGGGGCCGCCGTTCAAACGGTCGTTCCCGCTGCCCCCTGTGACGTTGTCCTGCGCCGCCACCGCCGAGCACTTCGCCGTATTGCGGGTTGGCGGCGAGGTTGTCGCCGTAGACGATGTCGTCGGCCCAGATGCCGTTGAGGTGGTCGCTGCCGCTCCCAGAGGCGGTTCCCGTGATCGTGTAGCTGTCGCCGATCAGGATGTCGTCCTGGCGATCGCCGTTGAGCTCGTCGTCTCCTCCGCCCGAGGCAGCGCCCGAGGGCGAGTAGCTGTCGCCGACCACGAGGTCGTCGTCCTTCTCCGAGCAGATGTGGTCATCGCCTCCGCCGCTGGCCGTCCCCGCGCCCATGACCTCGCTGTCCGCGACGATAAAGTCATTCCCCGGCCCGCCCCCTCCGTGGCCGCGCCGGTTGGGGCACACTTCGTCGGCTCGACCGCCGGCGGCATCGCCTCTCCCGTAGTTGTCGCCGACGATGTGATCCCTGCCTCCGCTCGCCGATAATGGTGTCGCGGCCGACCGGGGCCATTGCGTCACCGAACGGGTTGAACTGATCTCCCACCAGGAGATCGTTTCCCAGATCGCCTTCGAGGTAGTCGCTGCCGCCGCCGCCGATCAGCTTCTCCTTGGTGTCGGAGCCGATCACCTTGTCGTGCCCAGCGCCCGCGCAGACGATGTCCCTGCCCCCGGTGTTGCCGTAGCCGCCGAGGATGACGGTGTCGTTGCCGCCCCTGGCGGCGATCACGTCCCTGCGGTCCGTGCCCAGGATCCGGTTGGCCTTGTTCGAGCCGACGATCGTCGCCCGGTGCCCGAGGCACTTCACCTCGCCTCGGCCGGCTCGGCGGCGACCGCCAGGGGCGCCACGAGCGCGGCCAGAATCGGCAGCACTCGGAGCGCGCGAATCGGCGGTATGCGGAGTGTTCGAACGCTCGTCGGCTGCAAAGTCGGCGGGCTCCCTACCTGGGTTCAGGTATGCCAACCGAGCCTTCGGCAGGCCGCACGCCTGCGCTTGAGCGGTTTCGCCGAGCCTGGCCGTCTGGCCGATCGGCAGGGAGCGACCGAGAGAGAGCCCTCAATGCGGCGCTGTCCTGTCTGCCATCGCTATCCGGGGTCGGGCAGGACAGCGCCATCCGCTGAGTCAGCGAGTGACGGCTAGCGAGCCAACGGAGTGACGCCGATCGTCTCTAGGGCGAACTTGCCGTTGCCCTCGCCGCCGTCGCCCAGCGGGTAGTTGCCGGTGAAGCAGGCGTCGCAGTGGTGTCGGGCGGGGGCACCCACCGCCTCGTACACCCCCTCCATCGACAGGTAGGCGAGCGAGTCGGCGCCGAGCTCGTCGGCGATCTGCTCGACCGTGCGGTCGTGGGCGATCATCTCCTCGCGGGTCGACATGTCGACCCCGTAGTGGCAGGGGTGGCGAATCGGCGGCGCTGAGATCCGCAGGTGCACCTGCTTTGCTCCGGCGTCCTTCAGCATGCCGACGATCTGGCGGGTGGTGTTGCCGCGCACGATCGAGTCGTCGACCACGACCACGCGCTTGCCGGCGACGATTTCCGGGAGCGGGTTGAACTTCATTCGCAGACCGTGCTTTCGCAGCTCCTGGCCCGGCTGGATGAAGGTTCGCGCCACGTAGCGGTTCTTGATCAGCCCGTCGTCCTGGGGAATGCCCGAGGCCCGCGCGAATCCGCTCGCGGCCGGATTGCCCGAGTCCGGCACCGAGATCACCAGGTCGGCGTCCACCGGCGACTCGCGCCACAGGATCTCGCCCATCCGCCCCCGCACCTGCTGTAGGACCCGGCCCTCGAGTCGTGAGTCCGGGCGCGAGAAGTAGATGTGCTCGAAGACACAGTGGGCGGGGCGATTCGCGGACACCACCTGCCGCGTCTCGATCCCATCCTCGGTCAGCGAGATCAGCTCGCCGGGCATCACCTCGCGCAGAAGCTCGCCGCCGATGATGTCGAAGGCGCAGCTCTCCGAGGCGATGCAGTAGCGGTCGCCGACCTTGCCGAGCGAGAGCGGCCGCACGCCGTGCGGATCGCGGAAGGCGACCACCGCCCGCTTCGTCATCACCACGGTCGAGTAGGCGCCCGCAAGCCGCGGCATCACGGCCTCGACCGCGTTCTCTATCGGGCGTGCCTCCTCCACCGAGAGCAGGGTGGCGATGATCTCCGAGTCGGACGTGCCGCGGAACGCAAGCCCCCGCTCGCGCAGCTCGTTGTACAGCTCGACGGCGTTGGTCAGGTTGCCGTTGTGGGCCAGGGCCAGCTCCCGGCCGTCGTCCCGCCAGACCGGTTGCGTGTTCTCCCACGAACCGCCGCCGGTGGTCGAGTAGCGAACGTGCCCGATCGCCATGTCGCCCTCGAGCGCCCGCAGCTTCTGCTCGTCGAAGACCTGCGACACCAGGCCGGTATCGCGCAGGGTGGTGATGTGACCGCCCTCGCAGGTGGCGATGCCCGCCGACTCCTGGCCGCGGTGCTGGAGCGCATAGAGGCCGAAGTACGCCAGCCGGGCAACGTCGTGCCCGGGCGCGTATACGCCGAACACCCCGCACTCATCGCGCGGGCCGTCGCGGTCTGGGACAGGCCGCTCGGTCGGGATCATGTGGGCTTTCTCTGCGTGAGAGATTGAGCTGGCGAGGCAGGCAGGTCCGCCTGCAACCGCAGGGTAGCAACGGCCGCGGACCAGCCTCGCGCCAGTTACCATTGCGCGCTTCCCCGGGTGCAGGGACGCGGACGCCCGAATTCTCGAAACATGCCGGCTCTCTCAGCTCGCAAGCTCGCCCTCGTCGGCATCGCCCTGCTGGCCCTCGGGGGCTTGGCACTGGCGATCTCGCAGGATGACGAGCACGAGACCCGAGCGGCGTCCGATCGCCGCGGACAGCCGAACATCGTTCTGGTGATGATGGACGACTTGGCGATCTCCCAGGTTCGCCCCGAGGCCACGCCGGACATCATCAAGCTGCTCCGAGACCAGGGCACGAGCTTCAACAAGGCCTTCTTGACCACCCCGCTTTGTTGTCCGTCCCGGGCGACCCTCCTCACCGGCCAGTACGGGCACAACAACGGGGTGCTCCGGAACACCTATCCCGCCCTGCGCAACAAGCGGAACGTGCTCCCGGTCTGGTTGCGCCGTGCGGGCTACGTGACCGCCCACGTGGGGAAGTTCCTCAACCGCTACCACCACTTCTCCAACCGAGCCGAGGTGGCGCCGGGCTGGGATCAGTGGTACACCCAGCTGGACGTCACCGAGGACGCCTACTACGACTGGAGCCTGTCTAGGAACGGAGCAAGGGTCGATTACGGGCACCGGAACAGCGACTACGCGCCCAAGGTCTTCGAGCGCTTCGCGTTACGCGTCGTCCGCCGTTTCGTGCCGCGTCGCAAGCCGCTCTATCTACAGCTCGACGAGATCGCCCCCCATTCTGGCCACGGCGGCGAGGGCACGCGCTGCGACGGCGCCCCGGTGCCCGCCCCCCGCCACGCCGGCAGGTTCTGGAACACGGAGCTTCCCCGGCCGCCCTCGTTCAACGAAGGGAACGTCGCCGACAAGCCCTCCTTCCTTCAAACCCAGCCAGCGCTGACCCAGAAGGACATCCGCCAGCGGACAAGGGTCTATCGATGTGGCCTCGCCTCCCTGCTGCAGGTCGACCACACCGTGGGCCGCCTTTTCGGCGAGTTCAAGCGCCTCGGTGAGCTCGGCAAGACGGTGTTCATCTTCTATACAGACAACGGGTCCCTGTTCGGCGAGCATCGGGTTCGCACCGGGAAGCTCTACCCCTACGAGGAGGCCGACCGGACCCCGCTGTTCATCCGCCTCCCCGCCCACTACCGCAAGGGCCATCGCCGAGTGGCCGAGGTCTCCGAGTCCGTGGCGAACATCGACCTTGCGCCCACCATCCTCCACCTGGCTCGGGGACGCTCCTGTGCCGGACCCGATCGCTGCCGGGTCATGGACGGGCGATCCCTGCTACCGCTACTGCGCGGAAGGACTCCCAGGTGGGCCGTCGATCGCCCCCTCGGCGTCGAGCTTCGGCTTCGGGATGCCAACCCCGAGCAGGCCGTGTGTCAGTACGCGGGAGTGCGGCTGCCGGGGGTGATCTTCGTCAGGCACACGAAGGTCGCCGACCGGGACACCGGCAGGTGCGTGAAGGACCTCGAGCGGGAGCGCTACGACCTTTCCGACGACCCCTACCAGCTCCGCAACCTCTGCTTCGGCGGCGGGAGCTGTCCCAAGGACCGTCTCCAGCGTCGCCTCAAGCGCCTCGTCGCGCGGATCCACCACTGTTCGGGGGTTCGAGGGCGGGACCCACGCCCCCCGCAGGGCCGGTACTGCGGCTAGTGGGGCCTCTCACAACGTCGCACCCGAAATGGCGGTCGCAGATCGCCCGTTTCAGGGGTTTTGGCTCACCGTGAGCTGGGAGCGACGGCGCAAGACCGAGAGCGTTCCGGCCGGGTCGCCGTTCGAGCTGAGGGATAGCGTCACCCGCCGCTCGCCGACCGAGCCGAGACTGGCCTGAAGGCGGCTGGGATCGAGGCTGATGGTGGTCACGTAATCCAGGCTCTGACCGGAGCTCTTCAGGCGGACTGTCCACCGGGGCTGGAGGCGACGGTAGAAGGGTGAGATCCAACCCGCGAACGGATCCCTCCTCCCGCGAACAATGGCCCGGGGCTCGGTTCCGGCGCTCGACTCGCTGTAGAGGCTGCCGGTGAATCCCGGGGCGTGCAGGCCGAGGGTTCTCGGCCCGTCCTGGGTGACGCCGATCGCGGGGGCGAGCTGGAAGTAGCGGTCATAGGTGCGCGACCGATCCGCCCGGACGCGGTCGACGACGATCAGCGCCACGTGGGGCTTGTAGAGGAACAGCCTCCAGTGCCGTACGCCGCGGCGACGAAGCAGCGGGTTCCTGCCGCGGACCGCGAACCAGCCGTCGTCGCTGCCTCGAGCCTGGAGGCCGCTGCCGTAGGGTCGCTTGCGCCACCCGGTGAAGCCGCGACCGCGCACGCTGAGCGTGCTGTGAGCCCGCGCCGACAGCACGAAGGCCCTGATCGGGCCGGGCTGTATGTGGTACTGGCCGGTGTCGGTCAGGATCCGGCGCCCGCGGTCGAACAGATCGAAGCTGAGCTCGTCGCCGTGCTTGTGAGTGCCGTTGTGGAAGTCGGCAAGCATCGACAGGAAAGCTCCCGGGCTCTTGACCACGGCGATCCCGCTTCGCATCAGGGCCAACATTCCCCGGTCGTTGGCGGCGCGTCTCTGGTAGGCCACCCTCGGGCGAAATCAGATTGCTGTCGCCGAAGGGCGGAACCCGGCGATCCGGCTCGATCAGCCAGCCGCCCACCTCCTTCATCCTCCTCAGCAGGTGTCGGAGGCCCGGGCGACGGCCCCCCGCGATGCGCCTTGAACCGCTGCAGGAGGTCGGTGAGCACAAAGTGGTAGGCGCTGGAGTTCTCGAGCCAGAACCCCTCGTTTTCGATCACCCGCTCGTGGAACAGCCTGAGGAAGCGCCGCACCCCCACCTTTCGCCACCCCCGGGCTCCCTTCATGAACCGGAACTGGCGCCCGAGCGCCAGCAGCCCGACGCTGTCGAAGAGGCCGTGGTTCATCTTGTCGGGGTTCGCGATCAACCATCTGGCGTGCGTCTTCACGGAGCGCAGCGCCGCCAGCGCCTGGCGTCTGGGCAGTCTCCGCTTGCAGGCGGCGACTCGGACCAGGTAGGCGAGCTCTGCCGCGCGCTCACCGGTGACCTTCGAGCGCCAGGCGGCCCGGGAAGTCCTGGGCGCGCCGAGCTTTTGACGGTGGATCCAGTCCAGCAGCAGTCGCTTGGCCTGAACGAGGGCGCCGACGTGCCCGCGACGATAGTCGTACCGAAGCACGTCGAGCCAGGTCAGGGACTGCAGAGCGGCGCGAAACCGAGCGCTGTGATGAGGGTCCTGCCGCCAATTCACGAGTGGGACGAGCTTCACTCCGGAGTAGGGGCCCACGGTGAACAGGTCGCGTCGGCGCGCATCCGCGATCTCCTCGCGCGAAGGGTGCACATCCGTCAGCGGCTTGAGGGACGGCGGACACGCGGCTCGGTGCAGCCCGCGCAGGTCGGATCTTGCGGATGACGCCGAAGCTGCGGTAACGCACCGACCGCGATTGCGGCGCCACCCGCCATCGCCAGAATGGCTGGATACGCTCGCCGGCGCCAGGTGGTCATTCGCAGAAGGGGCGTTGGCCGACGCGGTGATCGCGAACCGCGATGCCGGCGCACTGCTGGAGCCTGCCGAGCCGCCGCTCCAGGCGGAGCTGGCCGGCGGTGAGGGGGCAGCTCGCCGGCTCGCCGCCGAAGCACATGTTGTGGAGCTCGAACCGATCCGCCCTCAGGTCGTAGCGCTCCCGCTGGTCGGTTGGCTCGCACCGGCCGGTGCTCGGGTTTACCACCCTGGTATGCCGCACGTAGATCGTTGCGCGCGTCCTGATCCCGGTGAACTCACAGGTCGCGTAGCGTCCTGCGTCGGCGACCCGGTACTCACTCAGCAGCCCGCGATGCTGTGGCCAGCCGCCGGAGGGGGTAAGCAGCGGCATCAGCGAGCGCCCGTCCATGGTCCGGCAAGCCCCGGCCGCCGAGCATGGCCGGGCGCCTGCGAGGCGCAGGATCGTCGGCGCCAGGTCGATATTGGCCACCGTTTCTCGTACCTTTGGCACCCGCTTCGCGCCTTCCCGGTAGCGCCTCGGCATCCTGATCACGAGCGGCACGCGCATCGCCTCCTCGTAGGGAAGGACCTTTCCGGTGCGGATGCGATGCTGGCCGTGGAACTGCCCGTTGTCGGAGATGAAGATGAAGACGGTCTTTCGCAGGTCACCGCCGTCCTTCACTGCGTTGAAGATCTTCTCGACGCCGCGATCCACGCCGCGCAGCGAGGCGAGGGCGCAGCGCCAGTGCTTGCGAATCTTCGCAACCTCGCTTAGCCTGGCCCTCGGAACGCCGCTCAGGAAGCGGGGTTTGTCGCTCATCTGGGCCTCGTTGAACGACGGTGGCCTGGGCAGCGCTCGATTCCTGAACAGACGCTTGTCGGCCGGCATGGGGATGGGCGCTCGGTCGCAGCGACCGTGGGGGTTGCGCTGTTGCGCCACATGCGGCGCCGGCTGGTCGAGTTGGAGATAGAAAGGGCGCCACTTTGGCGCGTATTTCCTGACCATGCGCACGGCGGCCCGGTTGAGCACGCCTGTGACGTGGTCCTTGCGCCCGCCTCCGTGGTGCTGGACCCTGCCGTCGACGAACAGGTTGTAGTGGTAGTAGCGCGAGTGCCCGAGGACGCTCTGCCACCGCTTCCAACCCGGGGCCACCTCCGATGGCGGGTCGGCCACCTCCTCGTACCCGTTCAGGAACTTGCCGACGTGGATCGTTCGGTACCCGGCCTGTTGCAGCCAGACCGGGAGAACGTTGCTCTTGTCGACCAGGGCTCGATAGCCCCGTGGGTTGGAGGTGACGCCGTGGTTGTGTGCGTATTGGCCCGTGATCAGGGAGGCCCGCGAGGGGCAGCACTGCGCGGTGGTGGCGATGTAGCTGTTGAACCTGGTGCCGTGCTTAGAGAGGAGGCGCGTCACGTTGGGCATCGTGCGCCGCGTCAGCTGCCTGTACGCCTGGTCGTCGGTCTGGATCAGAACGATGTTCGGTCGGCCAACCCCGGGCGCGGCGTTCGCCTCCCGGGGTGTCCCGGGAAGGGGATCTGAGGCGACGAGCCCCAGGCCGGCGACCACGAGAAGCGTCACGCCGCCGAGCGCGATGTGTTGAGAGCGGAACGACATCAGGTGAAGAAGCGAGCGCGAGCGCGGCGCAGCAAACCGGCGTCGCCCGCACCGCCACGTTTGTAGGCGGCTGACGACCATGCGACCAAGCCCGCGCGAGCGGCCGATGGTAGCGAAACCGGCCCGATTTGCAGCATGGGACCCATGCTGTCGGGGCGCACCCTCCGCGCCAACCCACCCTAGGGTTAGATCCGATCACCATCCCAGCGAGCGCCAGGCGCGTTCGGCATCGGCCAGCTCGAGCGAGATCTCCGCCTCCGCGGCCGAGATCTGGAGCCGCTCGCCACCCGCCTCCCCGATCTCCAGAACGTCGACGCCGCGCTCTGAGCCCTGCGTGGCGAGAGTGGCAAGCTCCGAAGCCGGGCCTGCGACC
Organism: uncultured Actinomycetes bacterium; assembly: GCA_963743455.1. Lineage (GTDB taxonomy): Bacteria > Actinomycetota > Thermoleophilia > Solirubrobacterales > 70-9 > AC-56. The sequence continues at coordinate 311,374 of CAVUPJ010000003.1, forward strand.
ACGAACCCACCCGCTCCTTCGCCGAACAGACACGTTTCGCCCGACCCGCCGCGAAGCTCGACCAGGGAGTCGAGGTCCGCGCGAACGCCGGTCCCGCCGCTGATCGCGCACTCAGCGAGGGCGCAGGCGAGGCCGCCGTCGCTGACGTCGTGGGCGGCGCTCAGGAGTCCCGACCGCACCCCCTCGCGCACCAGCCCGATTGCCTCGCGGACCGCCTCGATCGAGACCCCCGGCAGCCCGCTTCCCAGATCGCCACGCAGCTTCGCCAGCTCGGAGCCTGCCAGCGAGGGCGCGAACGGCCCCACCAGGGCAATCGCGTCGCCCTCGCTCAGAGCGATGCCGGGGGCGCGCTCGGGATCGGGGAGCTCCCCGACCAGCCCCACCACAGGGGTGGGATAGATCGGCCCCGCGTCGGTCTCGTTGTAGAGGGAGACGTTGCCGCCGACAACCGGTATCCCGAGCGCCGCGCAGGCGTCTGCAAGCCCGCTCACGGAGCGATCGAGCTGCCAGGCGACATGGGGCTTCTCGGGGTTGCCGAAGTTGAGGCAATTGGTCAAGCCCAGGGGCTCGGCGCCCACGCAGGCGAGGTTCTGGGCGCACTCGAGCACCGCCTCCACGGCTCCGCGGTACGGATCGCAGGCCACGCGGCGGCCATTGCCGTCGATCGCGACGGCGATCGCCCCACCGGTCTCCTCGAGCTTCAAGACCGCGGCGTCAGCGGTCCCCGGGCGCCGGACGGTTCGTGATTGGACGATCGGGTCGTATTGCTCGAATGCCCACTCCTTCGAGGCGATGCTCGGCGAGGCGAGCAGGCTGAGCAGGATCTCGCTCGCTTCGGCGCCGGGATCGAGCGAGACACGGTTGCCGTACAACCACTCGCTTGGCTCCTCCGGCCGGAGGTCGTAGAGCGGGCAGCCGTCGATCAGCGCCGCGACCGGCGCGTCGCCGACCACCTCGTCGTCGGCCAGCACCCGGACCCGTCCGGTATCGGTGACCTCACCGATCGCGGCGGCTCCGGTCTGCCACCGCTCGCACACGGCCAAGACGTCACCGAGCCTTGGCGGTTGGACCACCGCCAGCATCCGTTCCTGTGACTCCGAGACCATGATCTCGAACGGCTCCATGTCCGCCTCACGCAACGGCACCCGATCGACATGGAGATCGATCCCCACACCTCCGCCGGCCGCCATCTCGGCAGAGGAGGAGGTGAGGCCCGCCGCGCCCAGGTCCTGGAGCGCCACCAGCAGCCCTCGATCGAGCAGCTCCAGGCAGCACTCCATGAGCTTCTTCTCCTCGAAGGGGTCGCCGATCTGCACGCTGGGCCGCATCTCGGCGTCATCGGCGAGCTCTGCCGAAGCCAGCACCGAGGCACCGCCGATCCCGTCACGCCCGGTCGATGCGCCCACCAGCAGCACCAGGTTTCCGACTCCGGCGGCCGCCGAGCGCACCATTCGGTCGGAGCGCGCCAGCCCCACGCACATCGCGTTGACGAGGCAGTTGTGCTCGTAGGGGGCCTCGAAGTAGATCTCGCCGCCGACGGTCGGCACCCCGATCGAGTTGCCGTAGTGGCCGATCCCGGCGACCACGCGATCGAGTAGATAGCGGGACCGCTCGGAATCCAGCTCGCCGAATCGCAACGAGTCGAGAACCGCGATCGGGCGCGCCCCGAGCGCGAACACGTCACGGAGGATGCCGCCGACCCCGGTGGCGGCTCCCTGGAACGGCTCCACCGCGCTCGGGTGGTTGTGCGACTCGACCTTGAAGGCGACCGCGTGCCCCGCACCGACGTCGACAGCGCCCGCGTTCTCGCCCGGGCCCATCAGCACGCGCTGCCCCTCGGTGGGCAGCCGGCGCAGCAGCTTGCGCGAGTGCTTGTAGGCGCAGTGCTCCGACCACAGCAGAGAGAACATCGCCAGCTCCACGCCGTTCGGCTCGCGCTCGAGCAACTCGACAATGCGCTCGTACTCCGAGTCGGTGAGGCCGAGCTCCCGGTGCTTCGCTTCGCTGGACACGGTCACAGGTCCAGTATTCCGAGCCGGGCGGCGCGAGAGGCGCTCGGTCGGCGCGTGGTCGAGGTCGAGGCCCTCAGCCGGAGCAGGCCCCGGGGTCCTCGCGCGCCAGTGCGAGACGGCCCCCTGCGAGATGAACGTCCCTCAGTACCCCCTATAACCCACATTGCGGGACGTTCACCATCGTTTGGGGGATCACCCACCTAGAAGCGGGGGGGAGCGGGCCTAACGAGTCGCCAGCCCCGCCAGCGCGTCCCAGAGCTCGAGCGCCTCGCTCGAGGTTTGCGACCGCCAGTCGCCGGTGCCCTGGCCGAGAAGCTCGGGGTCGAAGAAGGCGGACTCGGCGGCCGCCTTCAGGCCATGGAATGCGAGCGCGGCCCGAACCTGGGCGTCGAGGTCACCCTGCCGTTCGAAGTCGATCACCGGAAACGGCTTCAGCCGGTGCTCGGCGAGCAGGGCCTGGTTGTAGGTCAGCCACAGCTCGTCCCACCCTGCCGCGGTGAGCTGTGGGTGGCGCCGCGCGGCGCTCATGCGCGCGGCGCTCGAGTGACTCCCGCACCGCGACCGGGTTCCGGATCACGCCGATCGGCCTCGGCTCCAGGTCGCGCCACAGGTCAAGCACGAGCAGGAGCCGCGGATCCTTGACCCCGATCGTCTCGCCGGGGATCGAGCGGACGATCTCGGTTGCGTCGGCGATAGTCGCCACGGCGAGAGCGGATGCGCTCGGGCGGCTCCCACCACGAGCCGCCGCTTCGCTCCAGCACCTGGTCGTGGAGCCTGTTGAGCTCGCGGATCTCGCGGTTGCCGCGCGGGTTGAAGCGGTTTTGCTCCGAGACCGGGCCGAGCTCCACGCCGTGATCGGCCAGCATGCCCGCGATCGCCGAGGTGCCGCTGCGGTGCATCCCGAGCACGGTCACGATCCCCTTTTCGCGCAGCTCCGCGGGCGTCCGAGCGCCGAAGGGAGGCATCTTGTTTACGTTACCCGCGATGATCCACATCGCGACCGTGCACTGGCGCTACGACCGCTGGATCGACATCCAGCTTCGCTACCTCGAGCGCAATCTGGACGAGGACTTCAGGGTCTACGCGTGGCTGGACGACGAGATGCGCGAGCACGCGCCGAAGTTCTTCTACAGCACCGACGTGCCGATCAAGCAGCACGAGCTGAAGCTCACCCTGCTCGGCGACATCGTCGCGCAGGCTGCCGAGCCCGACGAGATGATCATGTTCATCGACGGCGACGCCTTCCCGGTCGCCCCGATCGTCCCCTTCCTGCGCGAGAAGCTGGAGCGCTACCCGATCGTCGCCGTGCGGCGGGACGAGAACAACGGCGACCCCCAGCCCCATCCGTCGTTCTGCGTCATGAGAGCGGAGCTGTGGCGCGAGCTGCCCGGCGACTGGCGGCGCGGCGCCACCTGGGTCAACCCTCAGGGGAAGGAGGTCACTGACGTGGGAGGCAACCTGTACCGCCTGGTCCAGGAGCGCGGCATCGACTGGCACCCGATGCTCCGCACCAACAAGGTCAACCCCCACCCGCTCCAGTTCGGGGTCTATGAAGACCTCGTCTATCACCACGGCGGGGGCTTCCGTCGCACCGCCGGCGGCAGGCTGTGGCGAGCCGCGGCCGAGGACAGGCTGAACGCCACCCTGCGGGGCAGGCTGGCCGCGAGGCTGCCGCGGAAGGGGCTGGCCGGCAGGTTCCGGAAGTTCATCCATCCCGTGCGGCGCTACCGCGAGGCCCTCGGCGACGAGCTGGCCCGGATCAACGAGCGGGTCTTCGACCTGATCCAGCGCGACGAGCGGTTCTACCTCCAGCTGATCGACCCTGATCGCGGCGGCGAGCTGACGGAGATCAAGGCGCCGGTGCTGCTCGAGGACGTCAAGCAGCTCTCGGCTACGCGCTGACCGTCGACGGCTCGGGCGCGAGCGCCGCCAGAGCGGCGAAGATCCGCGCTCCGTCGGTGGACCCCGTGAGGGGATCGACGGCGTGCTCCGGGTGTGGCATCAGCCCCATCACGTTGCCGCTCTCGTTGACCACCGCCGCGATGTCGCGGGCTGAGCCGTTCGGGTTCTGTCCCGGCGCATAGCGCAACACGACTCCACCTCGCGACTCGAGCTCGTCGAGCTGCTCGGGGGGCGCGAAGTAGCGGCCCGACTCGTGCTTGACCGGGATCGAGAGCCGCTGCCCGGGGCGACACCCACGCGTGAACGGCGTCTCGGCGTTTTCCACTGCCAGCTCGACCTGCCGGCAGACGAACCTCAGCGAGTCGTTGGGCAAAAGCGCTCCCGGCAGCAGGCCCGCCTCGCAGAGGACCTGAAACCCGTTGCAGATCCCGAGCACCGGCTTCCCGGCAGCAGCGTGCCCCGCCACGGCCTCCATCGCCGGCGAGAAGCGCGCGATCGCCCCCGCCCGCAGGTAGTCGCCGTACGAGAAGCCGCCGGGCACGACCACCACGTCGACATCCGCCAGGTCGGTCTCCTCGTGCCAGACGAGCCGCGCGTCGCCCACCCGGCGGCAGGCGAGCAGCGCGTCGCGCTCGTCGCACGAACCCGGGAATTGAAGTACGCCAAAAGTCACGATTGCCCGCCTCCTCGTTTACCAGCGAGCCGAAGGCGAGCGGTCATGAGGACGTTAGTCCTCATGCCGGGGGCGGCGGGGTCTGTGGAGTTTCCCGTGCACCTCGATCTCGTAGTCCTCGATCAGCGGGTTGGCGAGCAGCTTCTCGCACAGGTCGGCAAGCCGGTCGGGGTCATCCGCCTCGAGCTCGACAAGCCGCCCCACCCGAACGTTCGAGACGCCGTCGAAGCCGAGCGCGGGGAGAGCGCGCTCGATCGCCTTCCCCTGCGGATCGAGGATGCCCTGCTTGGGGCGGATCAGGACCTTGGCCCTCACCCCCTCAACGTTAGTCGGCAGCTCGGCGGGCGTGGTCGCCGCGGTCAGCGTTGGCGGCGCCGCCGTCCGGGGAGCCGCGGACGTAGCCGCCACCAGCGGCTCGAGCTGATGCGCTTCTCGCGGCGCTCGCTCTGGCGGAGGCTGCGCCGCAGCTTGAGCTCGCTTTCCTTCAGCTCCCGGAACCGACCCCGCTGGGCGCTCCTGCCGCGGCGCCGGACGTATTTGGTCAACGCATACATTGCATCCAGCTCGAGCTCGGCGAGCTCCCGCTCCCGGCGCTTCGGGGGCCAGTCCCGTGAGCCCGCCGGCGGGTCCCCGCCCTGAACCGGATCGGGGCAGGCGGCGAGGTAGTCGCGAAAGTCCGTGTCCTCGACCAGCGAGCCATCCTCGACCCCGCGAGCGAGCTCCTGATCGGACAGCGCCAGCTCCTCGTACACCTGGTCCAGGCGACCGCTCTCGTAGGCCGCGAGCAACTCCGCTCGCCACTCCGACTCGAGCATCCCGGCCTGTTCGGCCTGCTCGACTCGCTGCCGGTACTGCGCCCGGCTGCGGATCGGGAAATGCAAGACGCGGACGGGGAAGGTAGAAGCGAAGACGAGCTCTTCCGTGGGCAGCGGATGCCTGGTTTCGGTGATCGTCAGCCCCGGCCTGCCCTCGAGCGAGGGAGCTGAGCTCGACTCGATCCAGATCCGGGTCGGGTGAGGATGGTCGAGGACCACGCGAGGGTGCGTCCGGTGAGCCGCCTTTGGGGGACGCAGCGATCTTGCCTCGCGGAACGTCAATCGGTCCGCGAACGGGGCGTCCCCCGGCCTGGCGACGAATTCAGTTCGTGGGGCGATCACCATCCCGAAGCGCTTGGGGATCGCCGCCAGAGTCTCCTTCAGGCCGCCGGTCAGCGGCCACCAGAACTCGTCGCCGTCGTTGTGGATCACCCAGTCGGCGCCGAGCTCATGGGTGCGTCGGCCAAGCTTCGTGCGCCCCTCGGACCAGGCCTCGTTCACGGTGCCGGGGATACGCTCGAGCTCCACGAGCCCGGCCCGCTCGTAACGCTCGAGGATCTCGACCGTGCCGTCGGTGGACCCGTTGTCGCCAACCACGAACAGGTCCACCCCCTGGGCACGGTGGTAGCGGAGGTTGGCTTCGATTATGTCGGCCTCGTTGCGGACGAGGAGGGTCATCGCCAGGCGCATCACGGCGGAGGCTAGTGGGCCGTCCGCGAACGATGCACCCGAAACAGCGGGCCCAGGTACCGCCATGCTGCGTCCTCGGTCGCGGCCATGGCTTCAGCCATTGTCCGCTCCCTGCGTCCTTGCCTGGCGGCGCCTGGCCCTCGCCGTTTCAGGCACAACGTTCCCGGACGGCCCACCATGGGGCGCCCGGGTAAAGTCAGCTCGGTTTGCAATGGCCGCTTCGATCGAGGTCGGCGCCTGACCCGGATCCCGCCGGGGAGGAGGCGCCCCCGCCGGAAAACGAGGCCCCGGAGCCGTCACGCTGGGGCTTCGAGGCGGCGACCCCGATTGCGCCGGGTCGGTCGGTGGTCAAGCGGCTCGGCGGCGGGACCCGCTACGAGGTCTACCTGGCCTGGGACGAGAGGCTCTGCGCGCTCGTGGTGGCGAAGGTCCTGCGCCCCGACCAGACCGAAGACGCTCGCGCCCTGCAGGAGCTGGAGCGGGAGGCGGAGATGCTGGTGCGCCTGGCCCACCCGGTCGTCCTGCGTGGGTTCGACGCAGTTCTCGAGGGCCAGCATCCGCACATCCTCGTCGAGCATCTCGAGGGCCCGACCCTCCGCCGCCTGATCAAGCGCCAGGGAGGCCTGCCGCTCGCGCAGCTCCTGCCGCTTGCAATCCACATCGCCTCGGCCCTGCACTACCTCTCGATGGAGCAGGTCGTCCACCTGGACGTCAAGCCGTCGAACATCGTCATGGGCATCCCGCCGCGGCTGATCGACCTCAGCATCGCGCGCCCGGTCGCTCGCGCCGCCCGGCTTCGTGCGGCGATCGGCACGGACGCCTACATGGCGCCGGAGCAGTGTGATCCGGGCGCCTGGCCTGGACAGATCGGGCCGCCGGCCGACGTCTTCGGCCTGGGAGCCACGCTCCAGCACGCGATCACGGGCACGGTCCCGTTTCCGCGTCCATCAGGGGCGCACGAGGCCGACGACCCAAGCGTGCGATTTCCCCAGCTGGTCGAGGAGCCGGCGCCGATCGAAGTCGACGTGGCCACCGCGCTCAGGGAGCTGGTCGCCGGCATGCTTGCCAAGGAGCCCGGCGAGCGGCCGCCGGCGATCGACGTCGCGGAGGCGCTCGAGCCGTTGGTGATCCCGCGGCGGCGCGGGCGCTGATCCTCGACTGCCGGCCGAGCCATGCGCTGATCGGAGGAGCTAGCGACGGTCGTCGCGTTTCGCCGTGCCCGATCTGGACAGGGCGCTTGGCAGCCGGGGACGAAGGCGCCACCAGAGGCTCGATTGGAGGCGCTTCAGCCTCCTCTCGGCGCGGGCGTGACGGGCGCCCTGCCGGAGTCTCTCCCGTGCCCGGTACGCGTGCGTCTGCAGGTAGCGACTGATCGCGTACATCGCGTCGTGCTCGAGGCCGGCAAGCTCGCTCCGGCGCCGCTCGTCGGGCCAGGCGCGAGCTCCAGGCGGCGCCTCTTCACCGCTGAGCGCGTCCGGACACGCCGCGAGGTAGTCGCGGAAGTCGGTGTCCTCGACCAGCCAGCCCTCGTCGATTCCCGTCGCCACGGCGTCGTCGTCCAGCGTCAGGCGCCGGTAGATCTCTTCCAGGCGCCCGGCCTCGTAGGCGTCGCGAACCTGACGGCCTTCGACGTTGCGGTCGAGCTGACCGTTCGCGCGCGCGATTTCGACACGGCGCTTGTACTGCGAGAAAGAGCGGAACGGGAAGTGGAGGACGCGGACGGGGAAGGTTGGCGCGATCAGCAACTCGAGCCCGTCCGTCTCGGAGTGCTCGGCTTCGGTTCGCAGGACCGGCTTTCCGACCAGTCCGGTGTATGGCGAGCCGCTCCGGTCGACCCAGATCTCGACTGGATGGGGGCCGCGCATCGCGATCCGCGGATGCGCTCGGTGAGCCGATTTCGGTGGTCGCAGGAATCGTGCCTCGCGGATGGTGAGCCGCTCCGCGAACGGGCCCTCGCCGGGTCGCGCAACGAACTCGGTCCGGGGCGCCACGATGTGCCCGTAACGGTCAGGGATTGCTGCGAGCGCCTCCTTGAGGTCCCCGGTCAGCGGCCACCAGAATTCGTCGGCGTCGTCGTGGATCACCCAGTCAGCGCCCATCTCGCCCGCGATCCGCGTGATCTCTGCCTCCCCGCCCTCCTTCATGTCATGGATTCCACGCCCAATGCGCTCGAGCCTCACGAGTCCCGCGCGCTCGTAGGGCTCAAGCGCCTCGACGGTGCCGTCGGTGGACCCGGTGTCGGCGACGACGAAGAAGTCGACCCCCTGCGCGCGGTGGTAACGCAGGTTGTCTTCGATGATGTCCGCCTCGTCGCGGACCTTGAGCGTCATGGCGAGCCGCACGGCGGGAGGAGGCTAGCGCCTGAGAACACGCCCCACCGCGCGCCGAAATCGGCTCAACGGACGGTTGCGCACGGTCTGGCGCAGGGCCTGCGACCTCTGCCGCTGAATCGCGAGTCGGCGGCGAACGCGCACAACCTCTCGTTTTGCCTTGTCGCGCTGCGAGCGGGTGCGCTCGCGCTGGACGATCAGCCAGCGCTCGGTCCGCCCGAGGAGCTGCATAGCGTCAAACTCGACCTCGGCCTGCTCTCGTCGGAGCTCGTCGGGCTCCGGTTCGACCCGCACGCTGCCCGCGGGCGCCCCACTGATCGGATCGGGGCACTTCGGCAACAGGTGGGCAAGGCGCTCGTCGCGCACCAGCCGCCCATCGCGGATCCCGGCCTCGAGGGCGGCGTCGTCCCACAACAGCTCGGCGAACAGCTCCTCCAAGCGGCCCTCCTCGAACTGCTCACGCAAGCGCCGGAAGCGCCCCCAGTCGGGGAACCTGCCCTCGAAGATCGCGATTTCCGTACGGCGCTTGAACTGCGCGGCCGACCGCACCGGAAAGTGGAGGATTTGCATCGGCCAGCAGGGCGCCCATACGAGCCGGGTCTCGTCCGCCGCTCGCGCGCTGTCGCTCCCCTCTGGATCGCGAATGGTGCGGTGTACAGGGCGGCCGGGCGGGCGAAGCGTCTCGGCCACGTCTCCGCCAGGCCCGGCGGCAGCTACATCGTGGCCGCCTCGGTCGAGGACGACCACGTCGGGCTCCGCCCGGTGGGCGACCTTGGGCTGCAGGCGCGCGCGTGACTCACGCACCGTCAAATGCTGGGCGAACGAGCCAGAGCCATCGGGTCGACCCACGAACTCCGTGCGAGGTGCGACCACCACGCCATACCGCTCCGGAATCGCGGCAAGCGCGCTCGCAAGCGTGCCTTGCAGCGGCCACCAGAACTCGTCGGCGTCCGTGTGGATGACCCAGTCGGCTTCGAGCTCCGTGGCGGCGAACCGGGCCATGTAGGTCAGCCAGTCCGCGCCGCCCTGCCGGAGGTCGGCGTGCGGCTCGTCGATCACGTGGGCTAGCCCCGCGTCGACGTAGCGGCGGAGAATCTCGGGGGTTTCGTCGGTGGATCCGTTGTCGGTGATCACGAAGTGATCCACCCCGAGAGCGTGGTGGAAGCGGAGGTTGGCCTCGAGTATGTCCCCCTCGTCTCGAACCTTGAGCGCCAGCACAAGGCGCGGTCCCTGCTCTGAGGATCGACGGTCCGGCAAGGCGGGCATTCTATGGTGCGCCCCGCCTCCGACCTGCTAGGAATCGTCGTCGATGAAGCTGGTCATGACGCTGCTCGTTCGCGACGAGCAGGACATCGTTCGCGAGAACCTCGACTTCCACCTCGCCCAGGGAGTCGACCAGGTGGTCGTCACCGACAACGGATCCGAGGACGCCACTGCAGAGATCCTGCGCGAGTACGAGTCCCAAGGGGTCGTGCGCTTGCTGTTCGAGGCGAGCGACGACTACTCACAGGGGCGCTGGGTGACCAGGATGGCCCGCCTCGCCGCCACGGAGGGCGCCGACTGGGTGATCAACAACGATGCCGACGAGTTCTGGTGGCCGCGCGGCGGATCGTTGAAATCGACCTTCGAGCGGCTTGGCGACGAGGTCGGCTTGCTGGTCGCCCACCGCCAGAACTTCGTCCCTCGGCCGGAGGACGGCCGCCCGTTCTGGGAGAGGATGACGGGGCGCGAGCGCGAGTCGCTGAACCCGCTCGGCAAGCCTCTGCCGCCGAAGCTCGCCCACCGCGCGCATCCCGAGATCACGGTGGCGCAGGGCAACCACAAGGTCGAGGGCCCAGCGCTCGGCGAGCGGCTGGACGATGCCTCGATCGAGATCCTCCACTTCCCGATGCGCACCTACGCGCAGTTCGAGAACAAGATCATCAAGGGAGGCCGCGCCTATGCCCGCAACCGCGAGCTTCCGGAGCGCACCGGGAGGACGTGGCGCCGCCTCTATGAGACCTGGGAGCAGGGCGGGCTGCGCGATCACTACGACGAGAACGTCGTCGGCGAAGCGCCGGGGGCCGAGCTCCTCGAGGACACGCGGCTGCGGGATTTCCTGCGCGACCTACGTACCGGGGTCGCCATGCGCGACAGCTAGCGATCACTAGTTGTAGTCCTCGTCCACGTCCGCCGGGGCCGGTCGCCCTCGCCCGCGCCGGAGGAGCTTCAGCAGGCGGCCGCTGGGGGTGCGGTCGAGCTTTCCCCGAAGCTCCTCGTTTGCCGCCTGCAGCTGGTCGATTCTCCTGCGATTCCTGTTGTGCCGGAGCATCGTGAAGCGCTGCGTTCGGGTCAGAAGCCGCATCGCATCGAGCCGCACCTCGTCGCGCTCGGCTTCGAGCGCCTCCGGATCGGGCTCGATGCGCAGCTCGGTTTTTGGGACGCCGCTCAGCGGATCGGGGCAGCGAGGCAGGAGCTCGGCGATCCGCTCGTCGCGGACAAGCTTGCCCTCGCGGATCCCCTCCTCGACTGCCGCGTCGTCCCAGATCAGCTCTGCGTAGAGCTCCTCGAGGCGTTCCTGCTCGTAATGCTCGCGCAGGCGTCGAAAGCGGCCGCTGTCGCGAAACCCGCCTTGGTGAAGTGAGATCTCGGTGCGGCGGCGGTACTGCTCGAACGAGCGAAGCGGGAAGTGGAAGATGCGAAGAGGCCAGATCGGCGCCCAGACGAGGCGAATGTCCTCGTCCTCGTGGTCCGCCGAGGGCTCGTTCCCGACGTCGCGTACGCTGCGATGCACGGCGCGGCCCGGGGGCCGCAGCGCGCGCCACAGGTCACCGTCGCTCGCCGCGGCGACCTCGTGGGCCCCCCGGTGGAGCACCACGACGTCGGGGTCCGCGCGATGCGCCACCTTCGGCTGAAGGGTCGAGCGCCTCTCGCGGAACACCAGGCGCTCGGCGAATGAGCCGCCGCCATCGGGTCGACCCACGAACTCCGTACGGGGGGCGACGACGGCGCCAAAGCTCTCCGGGATCCCGGCCAGCGCCTCCTTGATCGTGCCCGAGATCGGCCACCAGAACTCGTCGGCGTCGTTGTGGATCACCCAGTCGGCCGCGAACTCAGTAGCCGCCATTCGGCCCATGCGCGTGTACCACTTGGCGCCTTGGGTTCGGAGGTCGGCGGTCTCCTCCCGCAGCACATGGGCAAGTCCGGCGTCGGCGTAGCGCTCCAGGACCTCGGGCGTCCGATCCACGGAGCCGTTGTCCATGACGATGAAGAAATCGACCCCGAGCGCGCGGTGGAAGCGAAGGTTGTCCTCGATCAGGTCTTCCTCGTCGCGGACCTTGAGGGTCATCACCAGCCGCATGCCGTCAGTCCATGGCCGGCTGAGCCCCTACAGCGCACCAACGCGTCGAGCCGGCTCGTCGCCCGCGACGCTCGTCCACAGTGAGAGGTCGATCTCGGGGCAGAGCTCAGCGAGGCGTCCGGCGTCCTCGCGATAGCGCTCGGCGAGCTCCTCGCTGACAGCGGGCACGAGCTCCGGCGTGCTCCGGCCGGCCTGCTTGTGCTTCAGCAGGCGACCGGGGACGCTCCGCGGCGGGTCCAGGCCCAGGAACCTCCAGGTGCGCTCCATTTCCCCCACCGGGTCCTGCACGCAGCGCTCGAACTGGAGCACCAGAACCTGTTCGCTTCCGAACAGCTCGAACACGCGGCGGAGCTGCTCGTAGTAGAAGCCGCGCCAGGTCGCATCCCCCACGGACGCCAGCAGGACGCGGTCGCCTCGCTGCTCGGCCAGCCGGTGAAGCCGCGCGATCGCCGAGCGGTAACGGGCCACAGGGTCGCGGAACATGACCAGGAGCCGGGCGTCGGGTGCGGCCTTATGCAACAGCGGGATGGTCCAGAAGGACGCCAGGTATCGAGGCGTCCATTCACCCGTGATCTGGCCGGGCGGGCGCGGGAACAGCGATGCGTACTCGGCCGCGATGTTCTCGGGCGCGTTGCCCTGCCAGAAGCGGTCGAAGTAGTGAACCTCCTTGCCGAGTGGCGAGCGCTCGATGGCCGGATGACGGCGCATCGCGTCGTACCACCAGCTCGTGCCACAGCGCTGTGCGCCGATCCCCACGTAGTCGGGGGGGCCGGCGGTCCACCCTTCGGGGCAGTCCGGGACCTCGAGCGGCGCGTTCCAGGGCCTCATCGTCTTCAAGGCCGCTAAGGGTAATGCCGCTCACCGATCCTCTCGGTGTGGGACGCCGACTACCTGGTAGTCACCCTGCGAGACAGGGTGCGCCTCTCCCCGCTGCCCTCCGATCCCCAAAGCGGCCAGGCTCGGCCATCGCGCCAGCGCCCGAGCCGGCGTCTTGCGCCACGCAGGAGTGCCCCCGGGCGCACGCCCGCCCGCCGGTTGGCCGACCTGGCCTGCAGCTCGAGGACGCGGTTGCGAAGCCGGTCGACCTCCAGCATCGTGAATCGCTGCGTTCGCCCCAGGAGCCGCATTGCATCGAACTCGAGCTCGTCCAGCTCGCGCTCGAGCTCCGCGGGAGCGAGCTCAACGCCGATCTCGGCTGGGGGGCCCGACAGCTGGTCTGGACACAGCGGCAGGAACCGCGCCAGCCGGTTATCCCGCACCAGCCGACCTTCCGAGATGCCCTCTTTGACCGCAACCTCATCGCAGACGAGCTGCCCGTACAGCTCCTCCAACCGCCCCTCGTCGACGATTGCCCGCAGACGCCGGAACCGGCGGAGGTCGGCTGAGCCGCCCGCGAAAAGCGAGATCTCGGCTCGCCGTCGAAATTGGTCGAAGGTGCGCACGGGGAAATGAAGGATGCGCACGGGATATGTGGGCGCCCACACCAGGCGCAGGTCCTCGCCCGGCGGGTCGAGCCCGATGTCGCCGTCGCTACGGTCGCGGACCATCCGAATCACGGCTCGGCCGGGCGGCCGAAGAGCGCGCCAAAGGTCGGAGGAGGCGGTTGCCGCCACCTCGTGCGTGTTGCTGAGCACCACCACATGGGGATCGGCCCGGTGGAAGAGCTTCGGTTGCAGGCTGGAGCGAGCCTCGCGTAGGACGAGTCGGTCTGCGAACGGCCGGGAATCGTCGGGCCTGCCGACGAACTCCGTGCGCGGGCAGACCACGGCGCCGTAGCGGTCGGGAATCTTCGCGAGGATCTGCTTCAGCGTCCCGCTGGTCGGCCACCAGAATTCGTCCGCGTCGCCATGGAAGACCCAGTCGGCTGCGTACTCCGTCGCGGCCAGGCGGGCCATCTCGGTGGTCCAGCGGACCTCGTCGGCCAGCAGCTCACCCGTCTCGTCCCGGATCACGTGGGCCAGGCCCGCGTCTGCGTAGCGAGCAAGGATCTCGGGCGTGCGATCAACCGAGCCGTTGTCGGTGACGATGAAGAAGTCGACGCCGAGGGTGCGGTGAAATCGAAGGTTGTCCTCGAGGACGTCGTCTTCGTCGCGCACCTTGAGCGTCATCACGAGCTTCATCTCGTCACAACCATCGCTCGGCCTCCTCCAGAACGCAAGCCACCCTAGGGTGAAATCGCTTCCACCGCTCTACGGCGGGGCGGCACCGTGGCAGACTACGGCCGCGATGATGCTCCGATCGCCGAAGCTGGCCCTTGGTCGGCGGCGGTTCCGCGCCGAGGGTCGCCAGCCGGCGCCGTTCGTGGTCGGCGTCTCACGGTCCGGGACCACGCTGCTGCGGCTGATGCTCGACGCGCACCCTCAGCTCGCGATCCCGCCGGAGACCCACTTCGTCCCGAGGGTGGTGAACGTCTGCGAGCGCCTCGTCGCCGAGGGAGCGTCGACGGCCGAGATACGCGGGCAGGCGCTCGCGGCCATGACCACCCACCCGCGTTGGGGGGATTTCGGCGTCTCCGAGGATGAGGTGCGCGAGCTGATGGAGCGCCACGATCCGCTCGCTCCCGGCGACGCGATCCGCTCCTTCTACGAGGTCTATGCCGCCGGTGAGGGTAAGCCCCGCTGGGGCGACAAGTCGCCGCCGTACACGTGGAAGTCGGTGCGAATCCAGCGGGCTGTGCCGGAGGCCCACTTCATCCACATCATCCGCGACGGGCGGGACGTGGCCCTCTCCCTGAGTGAGGTCAGCTGGGGACCCGGCGACGTCACCCTGGCAGCCGAGAAGTGGGTCACCGAGCTGCGGCGGGCGCGCAAGCGGGCCAAGGGGCTCGCGCGACGAACCTACATGGAGCTGCGCTACGAGGACCTCGTGGTCGATCCCGAGCAGGTGCTGCGGAAAGTCGCCCGCTTCGTGGATCTGCCGTGGGACGAGGCGATGCTCGACTATCACCACCAGGCGGAGGAGCGAATGAGCCGCGAGATGGCCCGGACGCTGACGACGCTGGGTGGCGGCACGATCACGGCGGAGGAGCGCGCTCGCCAGCACGAGCTGGTCAGCCACCCCCCGAGCCCGAGCCGGTCCGGCCGCTGGCGGACCGAGATGTCAACCGAGGACCGAGCGGCGTTCGAGTCGGTTGCCGGAAGGCTGCTGAAGAACCTCGGCTACGAGGTGGACTGACGAGCTAGTTCAGGGCTCGGCCGGTGATCTGTTCGTAGGCCTCGAGGTACTTGGCGCGCGTGTGGGTGACCACTTCCTCCGGGAGCTCCGGCGCCGGCGGGCTGTGGTCCCAGCCGGTTTGGTCGAGCCAGTCGCGCAGATACTGCTTGTCGAAGGAACGCTGCGGGCGACCGGGCTCGTATTCGTCGGCGGGCCAGAAGCGGGAGGAGTCGGGGGTGAAGACCTCGTCGCCCAGGACGACCTCCGCGCCGTGGGAGGCGCCGAACTCGAACTTCGTGTCCGCGAGGATGATTCCGCGCGCCTCGGCGTGCGCTGAGGCGTGCATGTAGAGCTCGATCGAAACCCGCCGCAAGTCCTCCATCAGGGGGCGATCGCCGATGATCTCGGCAGCTCGCTCGAAATCGATGTTCTCGTCGTGGTCACCGACCTCGGCCTTGGTCGCGGGGGTGAAGATCGGCTCCGGGAGGCGATCGGACTCTCGCAGGCCGGCCGGCAATTCGATCCCGCAGATCGAGCCGGACTCGCGGTACTCGCGCCACCCCGAGCCGGAGAGGTACCCGCGCACCACGCACTCCACCGGGTACATGTCCAGCCGCCGTACGTGAATCGCTCGGCCCGCGACCTCCGGGGGAACCTCTTCCGAGAGGAAGTGGTTGGGGCAGATCTCGCCTGTGCTCTCGAACCAGAACAGTGACATCTGGGTGAGCACCCGTCCCTTGTCGGGTATCGGGTTCGGCATGATCACGTCGTATGCCGAGATCCGATCCGAGGCCACCATCAAGAGGTCACCCTCGAACTCGTAGATCTCGCGGACCTTGCCGCTGGAGTGGAGTTGAAGCTCGGCTAGCGCGCTTGGCATGCGACCGGGCGATGCTAACAACGGCTCCGGCAGCTATCGCCTGGATACCGGTGCGCGGGTTGCTACGGATGGCTGGCGAGGAGGCATACTGCATCAACGTGCTGACCCAGATCGCCGCCGTCGAGCGGTTCGCGCGCACGCGATGACGCTTCCCCCCGGGCCGCAGGCGCCCGCGGCGCTACAGACCGCGCGGCTTGTCGCTCGCCCGATCCCCTTCTTCGAGCATTGCCGGCGGCGCTACGGCGAGACCTTCACGGCGCGGGTGCTGCGAATGGGGGAGCTCGTCTTCATCTCCGATCCGCCCTCGCTGAAGAGCCTGTTCGCGGCCGATCGCGAGAACACGATCGCTCCGGGCCGCAACGTGGTGCTGGCGCCGATCCTCGGATCGCGCTCGCTGCTCCTACTGGAGGGGGAGGAGCATCTGCGCCGCAGGAAGCTGATGCTGCCGCCCTTCCATGGCGAGCGGATGCGCGCTTACGAGGGTGTGATGGAGGAAGCGACGGATCGCGAGATCGCCTCCTGGCCGCTTGGGAAGCCGTTCCCTCTTCATCCCAGCATGCAGCGGATCACTCTCGAGGTGATCCTGCGCGCCGTGTTCGGAGTGGAGGACGACGCGCGGCGGCAGGACCTGGGAGCGAACCTGGTCGGGATCCTGGCGACCACCCGCTCGCCCCGGGCGATCGGGATGACCGTCAACCGGCTGCGACGCTTGCCCGCCTATCGCCGGGTGGCACAGATGCTGGTCGACACCGACGAGATCCTGCTTGCCGAGATCGCCGATCGCCGCGCCGATCCAGACCTGGAGCGGCGCGAGGACATCCTGTCGTTGCTTGTCGCCGCTCGCTTCGAGGACGGCTCGGCGATGAGCGACGCCGAGCTGCGCGATCAGTTGATGACGCTGCTGATGGCGGGCCACGAGACGACGGCGACCGCGCTCGCCTGGGCCTTCGACCTCTTGTTCCATGCTCCGCAGAAGCTCGATCGGCTGCGAGAAGAGGTTGCGGAGGGCGGCCACGAGTACCTCGACGCTGTGATCGAGGAAGCCCTCCGCCTGCGCCCGGTCGTGCCGTTCGTCGGACGCAAGCTGCACGGTGCCGCAGAGCTCGGTGGCTGCGCGCTTCCGGACGGAACGGTGGTGATGCCGGCGATCTACCTCACGCACACTCGTGAAGACGTTTACGCCGACCCCTACGCGTTCGAACCCGAGCGGTTCCTCAACGGCGGGCCCGAGACCTACTCCTGGATCCCCTTCGGGGGCGGCACGCGGCGCTGCATCGGCGCCGCCTTCGCCCAGCTCGAGATGCGGGTCGTGCTCGCAACGGTGCTCAGCCAGGCCGAGCTCCGTCCCGCGAGCGATCGACCCGAGCCGATCGTGCGCCGCAATGTCACCCTGTCGCCGCGCAACGGCACCCCGGCGATCCTCGTCAGCCGCCGTCCCGCCCACGTGAGCGCCACGGTCGCCTAGTCCTGTAGCTGCTCGAGCCGCTCGAAGACCTCGGGCAGGTGGGCCAGGTAGGCGTCCGGGTCAAATGATCGGCGTCCAATCAAGGCCCGCCGCCTCCCAGCGACTCCGGGGCGGCGGGGTTTGTGGTGAGCCGCTCGGCGAGCAGGTCCCGGAAGCTGGTCCCCTCGTCCCAGGCCCGCTGGGCCGACTCCTGGACGATCCGGTAGGCGGCGTCACGGTCCATTCCGGACTCCACCAGGGCCGTCAGCGCTCGCTGGCTGTGGACGGCGCCGTGCGTCAGCTCCAGGTTCTGGCGCATACGGTCGGCATGCACCGTCATCTCTCGCGCCACCCGGGAGGCGAGATGCTGCATGTAGTCGATCAGGATCGTGGCGTCCGGCAGCACGACTCGCTCGGCGCCCGAATGGGAGATGTCGCGCTCGTGCCACAGGGCGACGTTCTCGAGGCCGACCTGGGAGTAGCCGCGAAGCACCCGGGCGAGCCCGGTGATCCGCTCGCAGAGGATCGGGTTTCGCTTGTGCGGCATCGCCGACGACCCCTTCTGCCCGGCGCCGAACGGCTCCTCCACCTCGCGGACCTCGGTGCGCTGGAGGTTTCGGACCTCGGTGGCGAAGCGCTCCAGCCCCGCGCCGGCGATCGCGATTCGCGCCCGACCACGGCGTGCCGGTCGCGCGGCACCACCTGGGTCGAGACGTCCTCGGCGCGCAGCCTCAGCGTCTCCATCACCCGGCGCTCCACCGCGGGCGGCACCGATGCGTAGGTGCCGACGGCGCCCGACAGCTTGCCCACGGCGATCTGGTCGAAGGCGTCCGCGAGGCGGGCGAGGTTGCGATCGGCCTCGAAGGCGAAGCCCGCGAGCCGCAGCCCGAAGGTCGTCGGCTCGGCGTGGACACCGTGCGTTCGGCCAACGCAGAGCGTGTCGCGGTGCTCCAGCGCTCGCTCGACCAGCGCCTCCCGAAACACTCGCGCGCCTGCGACGACGATCTCGCCCGCCGCGCGGAGCTGCAAGGCCAGCGCCGTGTCGAGCACGTCGGAGGAGGTCAGGCCGTAGTGAATCCAGCGGCCTTCTTCCCCCACCTGCGCCGCGACGACGTCCACGAAGGCGGCGACGTCGTGACCGGTGGTCCGCTCCCGCTCGTTCACGGCCTCCACCGTGAACGAGGCGCGCTCGCGACAGGCCTTGGCCGCCTCGGGAGGCACCACGCCCTCGGCCGCCATGGCGTCGAGAGCGGCCAGCTCGACCTCGAGCCAGGCCTCCATGCGCCGCTCGGCCGTCCATACCGCGCCCATCTCGGGGCGCGTGTAGCGCTCGATCACGCCTTAATTATTCTCGCGGCGAGCAGGCCGGCGTTCTTTGCCCCGTCGATTGCAACGCAGCCGACGGGGACCCCGGGCGGCATCTGCACGGCCGACAGCAGGGCGTCCAGCCCGCCAAGGCTCTTTCCCATGATCGGGACGCCGATCACGGGCAGGTCGGTGTGGGCGGCCGCCACCCCGGGAAGCGCGGCCGACATCCCGGCGCCGGCGATGATCACCCTCAGGCCCCGCATTCGCGCCGCGTGGCAGTACTCGCGCACCATCTCCGGGTCGCGGTGGGCGCTCATCACCCGGACCTCGTAGCGGATGCCCGCCTCGTGCAGCGCCTCGCCGGCGGGTTGCATCTTCGGCTTGTCGTTTTTCGAGCCCATGATGATCCCGACCCGGGGGGCGTCCACCTCGATCTCCTCGAATGCCGCCTCGACCTCGGGCATCGGCTCGGCGGTGGCCGTCTCGGCCTCGCCGCCGTTCGGACGCTCGGGCTCCGTTATCTCCATCGATCCTTCTCCCTTCGGTTCCGGAGGGATTCTCCCGCGACGTCCGGCGGTCTCCCACTACGTCGTTGCGACTCTTTCGACGCTCGAGCCGCGATGTCGCCCCGCATCTGCATGCCCTCGAACGAGATCAGCCCCGCCGCCCGATAGGCGCGGTCGCGCGCCTCGCCGGGCGTGGGGCCGAGCGCGGTGACGTTCAGCACCCTGCCGCCCGCGGTCACGACCTCGCCGCCCTGGATCGCGGTTCCGGCGTGCGTCACCTCCACCCCTTCGATTGCCGCGGCGTCCGCAAGCCCCGAGATCACGTCTCCCTTCGAGGCGGAGGCGGGGTAGCCGGCGGAGGCGAGCACCACCGTCACCGCCCAATCCTCGCTGAACTCGGCGCCGGCGCCCTCCAGGCCGCCCGGCTGACGCGACGCCAGGCAGAGCTCGACCAGGTCGGAGCGCAACCTCGGCAACACGGCCTGCGTCTCGGGGTCCCCGAAGCGGCAGTTGAACTCGAGCACCCGGGGCCCTGCCGCGGCGACCATCAGGCCCGCGTACAGCACGCCGTGGTAGGGGGTCCCGCGGCGGCGCAAGAGCTCGACGATCGGCCGGTGAACGGCGTCGGCGATCTCTTCGGTGCGAGCGGGGTCGAACCCGGGGACGGGCGAGTAGCTGCCCATGCCCCCGGTGTTCGGTCCCCGATCGCCATCGAGGATCCGTTTGTAGTCCTGGGCGGGCGCCAGCGGCACCACGTTCTCGCCATCGCACAGCGCCAGCACGGAGAGCTCTTCGCCCTCCAGGTGCTCCTCCAGCACGACCTCTGTGTCGCCGAAGCGGCGCTCGACGAAGAAGACGTCCAAGGCCTCCCGCGCCTCGGCTTCAGTGGCGGCGATGATCACTCCCTTGCCGGCAGCCAGCCCGTCGGCCTTGAGGACGGCCGGATAGGGCGCGGAGGCGAGGTGCTCGACCGCCTCCTCACGGGAGCGGAGCACCGTGTGGGAGGCGGTGGGCACTGACGCCGCCGCCATCAGCTCCTTGGCATGGACCTTCGATCCCTCGATCCGCGCCCCTTCGGCGCGAGGCCCGAAGGCGGCGATACCGGCAGCCTCGAGGGCGTCCACGAGCCCGGCGACCAGCGGCGCCTCGGGGCCGACCACCACCAAGTCGACGCGCTCGGCCGCGGCCGCCGCGACCACCCCGCGCACGTCCTCGGCGCCGACCTCGAGGCAGCGAGCGTCGGCGGCGATTCCGGCGTTGCCGGGCGTGCAGAGCAGCTCCGGCGCGCCAGGCGACCGCGCCAAGGCACGCACGATCGCATGCTCGCGCCCACCCCCGCCCACTACTAGGACTCTCACGGCGGTACGCCTGGGCGGGTGGTCCTCAGAGCGCCTTGGTGAACTCTTCCGCTGGGATCGCGGCCATGGTCTCGTTGGTGGTCGTGCCGCGTGAGCCGAGCTCGACCGAGACCTTGGCCATCGTGGTCTGGTCGGGTGCCTCGACCACGCTGACGAAGTCGTACTCGCCGAGCGTCGCCCACTGGCTGAGGACCTTGACGCCGAGCTGCTCGACCTCCTTGTTGACCTCCTGGACGCGAGCCGGGTTGTCCTTGATCGTCTTGACGCCGTTCGAGGTCAGCTTGGTCAGCATGATGAAGACGGGCATCTCCATCCTCCTTTCGACTGGGTTAGGCTGAGCCTACCTTGCGCGGGCATCGCATCTTCGCCGGCCTGTACGACTGGATGCTCAGCGGGACCGAGCGTGCCGGCCTGCGAGACATGCGCGCGGAGCTGTTGGCCGGGGCGCGTGGCCGGACGCTGGAGCTGGGCGCCGGCACTGGCCTGAACCTGGCCCATTACACCGATGCCGTCACCGAGCTCGTGCTCACCGAGCCCGATCCTTACATGGCCCAGCGGCTGCGAAAGCGGCTCGGCGACGAGCCGCCGGCTGCCGGGCGCGTGGAGGTGGTCGAGACGCCCGCGGAGCGCCTGCCTTTCGAGGACGGGAGCTTCGACTCGGTGGTCTCGACGCTCGTGCTCTGCTCGGTCCAGAGCCCGGCCGCTGCGACCGGCGAGATCGCTCGCGTGCTGAAGCCCGATGGCCAGCTTCTGACCCTGGAGCACGTTCGGAGCCCCGACAGCGGCCTGGCGCGCTGGCAGGATCGCCTCGAGCGTCCGTGGGGATGGCTTGGCGCGGGCTGCCACCCGAACCGTGACACGGTGACGGAGCTGGAAGCGGTGGGACTCAAGACCGAGTCGCTGGTCCGCGGCCGGCTGCCCAAGGCGCCGCCCATCGTGCGACCGCTGGTCCGCGGCACCGCCCGCCGCTCGAGCTAGTGGGCCACTAGACGTCGATCTCCTCGAAGCTCGCCCCGGTGCCGCCCGCGGCGACGAAGTTGAAGCGGTCCGCCGCATAGAGCCGCGCATCGAGCCGCCTGCACTCCGCCGCGAACGCCTCCCCGACGCCTTCGGCCTCGGCGGAGGCGAAGCGCAGACGCTCGGCGAGGGGTCGGGAGATCACGATCGTGCGCGGGTCGAGCGCCTCGACGTAGGCGTGCTCGCGTCCGGGGGTCGGCGCCGCACGGGCATCGTCGAGCCTCGTGTAGTGCGCGTCCTTGCCGGCCGCGTCGGCTCGGGCGTAGCTGAAGGCGTTGACGAGGTCGGTCAGGTAGGACGGGCCGTAGTGGCTCGCCGGGTCCATGATCGCGAGATAGTCGCCCGCGGCCTTGGCAGTCGCGGCGTTCAGGCAGTCGCCCAGCGCCCACCCCTCCTCGGCGGTCGCGACGACGGGGGGTTCGATGCCGCGCGCCTCGGCACGGGCGCGAAGGTTGGCGGGCTCGACTCCTTGCGGGCCCCGCAGGACGACCACAAGCTCCAAGTGCTCGTACTGTTGCCGAGCGACGTTCGCGAGCACCGCCTCGACCTCCGCGTCCGATGCGGGGACGCACAGCACGGAAACGCGCGGCGTGACGGCTTGGTCCGAGATTCCGACCGCGGACAGGATGCTCTGGACGCGCTGGCCGTAGGTATGGCTGGCGAGCAGCCGGCGAAGGGCACGCGTCGCTTCGCGCTCGCGCTGCTCGTCGTCCCCCAGAAGCAGCTCGAGGAGCTCCCGGGTCTCGGTCTTCGAGCTCGACTCGTGGACGAGACCCGGGCCCAGCAGCCTCTCGATCGCCGGCGAGACTCCGCTGACGACGGCTGTGCCGCAGGCAAGAAGCTCGAAGATCCGGCGCGCGCACATCGTGCGCGAGCCGGGCACCGAGTTCACGTTCAGGAAGACCTTGTAGCGGCGGTAGGCGGTGAGGACGTTCTCGTACGGAAGCGTGCCGACGACGTGCTCGGCGTACCGGCCCGGGAACCCGGGGACGGTGGTCTGGCCGCGAAACCCCTTGCCGCCGGGCCGGCGGGAGAAAATGTGGAGCCCGAAGTCCAGGGCCGGGCCGAGGACGGTCTCCATCTGGACCTTGCGGTCCGGGTAGCGGCCGTGCCAGTAGCTTCCGGCGAACGCGACGTCGAACGGCCTCGGCCGCGGCGATCCCGCCGGGTTGTGGATTCGCGGCTGGAGCGCGAACGGCAGCAGGGCCACCCGGTCGTGGCCGGCCCGCTCCACGTAGCGCGAGATGGAGTCCTCGTCGGTCGTGAAGATGTGGTCGAACGAAAGCGCCGTATCGACGAACCGGTCGAAGTTCGGCGGGTCCTCCTTCCCCCAGAACACCGTCGGGATGTCGCGCTCGCGGCACCAGGCGAGCAGAGCGGCCAGGGTCTCGTCGGGCTCTCGACGGCCCTCGAATCGGGCGATGCGGCCCTTCCAGCGCCCGTCGAGCCCCCGCCACGCCGACTCGACCAGGAGCAGATCGGGCGGCTTCGCGTCGAGCGTCGAGCGCCAGTCGTCGGGGCCGAAGTCCACATACTCGAACTCGGGGGCGAAGCCGAGCTTCGAGAACTCGTCCATGATGCAGGCCACGCGCAACCCCGCGCGCGCCGTGGGCCCATCCGGTGCGCGCAATGGGGGAAAAAGCAGCTCGAGGTTGGAAGGTGCCCCCTCCAGGTTCGAGGGCGCCACCTCGGCGGCGCCCTCCGGCACGTCACCGACGGTGTCGGCCCGCTCGGGGTCCGTCACGGGCTCGGGCGCGGCCACCGGCTCGGAGACGGCCGGTGCCTTGGTGACGCTCGGCGAGGAGGCCTCCCGGGGCTCGTCTCTTGAGCCCCTCCGCTTCGAGGAGCTCTGGGAGCGGCCCTGACCCGAGCCGGGCAGGAGCCTGCCCAGCCGGCGACCGAGGCGGACCGTGCGGGTCCGCTGGAGCTGCTTGAGCTCCTTCTCGACGGCGGCCTTCTTGCGCTCGATCCGAGCGGCCCGGTCCTTCGAGCGCCGGAGCTTTCGCCTCGAGCGGGCCAGTCTCTCGCGAGCCTTGCCGAGCTGATCGGTGACCAGAACGGCCGCGTCCCGCTCGATGTGAAGGCGACTCTCGATCATCGCGACCTGCTGCTCCACCGCCTCGACGACCGGGACCCAGTTCGTGCCCGCTCCGGCCCGCTCTTCCTCGACGAGGGGGCGAGCGACGATGCCCAGCGATCCCTCGAGCGGCTCGATCCGCTCGACCGCAAACGACTCCACCAGCGCCTCGAGGACCGAGACGAGCGACGCCCCGGGGTGCGCCCCGTCGTCGTCACCGAGGCCAACCGGGAGGGCGAGGACCAGGACGCCGCCGTCGCCCGGCAGGACCCGCCGGGCCTCGCCAAGAACGGCGGCAACGCCTTCCCTGGGAGCTTCGCCCAGGACCACGCAGTCGAAGCTTCCCGGCTCCCCGGGCAGGGCATCCGTGGAGCCGCGCAGGGTCCGGATCCGGGCGCGGACCGACTGCTCCTCGGACGCGACGCGACGGTCCGCCTCCGCCGCCAGATCGGGATCGGCTTCCAGCCCGGTGACCTGCTTTCCGTCGCGGGCGATCAGCACCGGCAGCCGGCCGCCGCGACTGCCCACGACCAACACCCGTTCGCCCTGAGCCCGGCCCGACAACCAGTTGACGAGCCGCTGGGTGGATTCATCGTCGGGCCCGTTGGCGGAGGGCCCGTGCTCTGGGTCCGCGACGCTTTCCTGGCTCACCGACGGCGAGTCTAGAGCCACGGCTCAGGCAGGGACCGCGGCCGGCGCCGAGGCCTTGCTGAACCGCAGCTCGCCACCCTCGGCGTCCACCCCCACCGTGTCGCCCTCGCGGAACTCGCCCTCCAGCAGCTTCAGCGCCAGCCGGTCGACAGCTGCTTCTGGATCACCCGCTTCAGCGGCCGGGCGCCGTAGGTCGGGTCGTAGCCGAGGTTGCCGAGCAGGGTCCGAGCGTCGTCGGTGAGCTCGATCTCGAGTCCCTTCTCGCGCACCCGGCCGGCGAGCTGGTCGACCTGGAGCTCGACGATCCGGCCCAGGTCTTCGCGGCTGAGGCGGTGGAAGATCACGATGTCGTCGACTCGATTCAGGAACTCGGGCTTGAAGGTGGTGGCGAGGATCTCCTCGATTCGCTCGCGGATCCGCTCGTCGATCGCTTCCGCGGCGATTTCCGGCGGAGCCCACGTTCGAGGTCATGATCAGGATCGTGTTGGTGAAGCTCACGGTGCGGCCCTGGCCGTCGGTGAGCCGCCCGTCGTCCATGATCTGGAGCAGGACGTTGAAGACGTCCGGAGTGGGCCTTCTCGATCTCGTCGAGGAGCACGACCGCGTACGGACGGCGGCGCACGGCCTCGGTGAGCTGGCCGCCCTCCTCGTAGCCCACGTAGCCGGGTGGAGCGCCGATCAGCCGCGCGACGGTGTGCTTCTCCATGTACTCGGACATGTCGAGCCGCACGACCGCCTGCTCGGAGTCGAACATGAACTCGGCCAGGGCGCGCGCCAGCTCGGTCTTGCCGACCCCGGTGGGCCCGAGGAAGAGGAAGGAGCCAATCGGGCGGTTTGGGTCAGCCAAGCCGGCCCGAGAGCGACGCAGCGCGTTGGAGACCGCCTCCACGGCCTCGTCCTGGCCCACGACCCGCTCGTGGAGCCGCTCCTCCATGTGGATCAGCTTTTCGACCTCGCCCTCCATCAGGCGCGAGACCGGGATCCCGGTCCACTTGGAGACCACCTGGGCGACGTCCTCCTCGGTCACCTCCTCGGTCAGCATCGAGCCGCCGTCGCGGTGGAGCTCGGCGAGGCGCGCCTCCTGCTCGGCGACGGTCTTCTCGAGCTCGGGGATCTCGCCGTAGCGCAGCGTCGCAGCGCGCTCCAGGTCGGCGTCGCGTTCGGCGCGCTCGGCCTCGCGGTGGGCCTCCTCGAGCCGGGCCTTGGCCTCCTTGATCGCCTCGATCGCCCCCTTCTCGTTCTGCCAGCGGGCCTTCATCTCGCCGGATCGCTCCCGCAGCTCGGCGAGCTCGGCCTCGATCGCCTCGCGGCGGGCAATCGACGTCTCGTCCTTCTCCTTCTTCAGCGCCTCGCGCTCGATCTCGAGCTGCTGGATGCGGCGCTCGACCTCGTCGATCTCGGTGGGCATCGAGTCGATCTCGATCTTCAGCCGCGAGGCGGCCTCGTCGATCAGGTCGATCGCCTTGTCGGGCAGGAAGCGGTCGGCGATGTAGCGCTCCGACAGCGTCGCCGCGGCGACGATCGCCGCGTCGGAGATTCGCACCCCGTGGTGAACCTCGTAGCGCTCCTTCAGCCCGCGCAGGATCGCGATCGTGTCGCCCACGTCGGGCTCGCCGATCAGCACCGGCTGGAAGCGGCGCTCCAAGGCGGCGTCCTTCTCGATGTGCTTGCGGTACTCGTCGAGTGTGGTGGCGCCGACGGCCCGCAGCTCCCCGCGCGCCAGCATCGGCTTCAGCAGGTTGGCGGCGTCCACGGCGCCCTCGGCGGCGCCGGCGCCGACGATCGTGTGCAGCTCGTCCATGAACAGGACGATCTGGCCCTCGGCGGCCTGGATCTCCTTCAGCACCGCCTTGAGGCGCTCCTCGAACTCGCCGCGGTACTTGGAGCCCGCGAGCAGGGCGCCGATGTCGAGCGCGATCACGCGCCGATCACGAAGGCTCTCGGGGATGTCGCCGGCGACGATCCGCTGCGCGAGGCCCTCGACGATCGCCGTCTTGCCCACCCCGGGATCGCCGATCAGCACCGGATTGTTCTTCGTTCGCCGCGACAGCACCTGGATCACGCGCCGGATCTCCTCGTCGCGGCCGATCACCGGGTCGAGCTTGCCCTGCTCCGCCTCGGCGGTGAGGTCGCGGCCGAACTTCTCCAGCGCCTGCATCGTGTCCTCGGGGTTCGGCGAGGTGACGCGGTGCGGCCCGCGGACCTCCGAGATGCCCTTCAGGATCGAGTCGCGGTCGGGCAGCAGGTCGCTCAGCCCGGAGGCCTTGTCGGCGAGCGCGAGCAGGAGGTGCTCGGTGGAGATGAACTCGTCGCCGAGCCCTGCCATCTCCCTCTCCGCCCGCTGCAGGGTCCGCACGAACGCCTGCGAGGGGCGCAGGTCGGGCTCGGCGTCGCCGCTCAGCCGGGGCAGGCTCTCGATCGCATCGAGCGCGCGCTGGCGGATCGAGGCGACGTCGGCGCCGAGCTTCTGGAGCACCGGCACGACCAGCCCGTCCTCCTGGTCGAGCAGCGCGAGCAGGAGGTGCGCCGGGGCGACCTCGGTGTTGCGGTGCTCGGAGGCAAGCCGCTGGGTGGCGGCGACGGCCTCCTGGGACTTGATCGTGAAACGGTCTGGCTGCATGGGTAAAAGCTTAGCGGCCTTATAGAGCCATGTAAAGGAAATCTATGTCACGCAGACTCAGATACGTCCTGCACGTGAGACCGCCGAATGCACGATACTTCGCCCGTGCAGCAAGTACCCGCTCGACAGTTCCACAACCCGCACACCGGCGAGCGGATCATCCTGCTGGCGACCGCCGAGGAGACCGGCGGGGAGCTGACCCGGATGGAGATTCGGGTGAAGCCCGGACCGGCGGACTGGGTGGGCCCCGACCACTTCCACCCGCTTCAGGAGGAGCGGTTCGAGGTCTTGGCGGGCACCCCCATCTTCCGGATCCAGGGTGAGGAGCGCCCGGCGGCGCCCGGCGACGTGGTCACCGTGCCGGTCGGCATTTCGCACATCTTCCGGAATGGGGAGGCGAGGAGCTGCGCATGATCAGCGAATACCGGCCGGGCTTGAAGTCCGTGGAGACCTTCTTCTCGACCTTCTTCGGGCTCGCGGCCGACGGAAAGACGAGCAAGCGCGGCAGGCCGCACCCGCTCCAGTCGGTGCTCACCCTGTGGGAGGTCCGCGACTACTTCGTCGTCGCGCGGCCGCCACCGAGCGTGCAGCGCGTGCTCTTCCCGCCGCTCGCCGCCCTCGCTCGCATGCGGGGATACCGCGCGAGCTATCCGGAGTACGGCGGTACGGGTCCTACGATCGCTGGCCCCGAGTCACGTCGAGCGGGCCTCTCGACGCGGATCCTGACCGGCTTCGCGCCGCCGGCCGGAACGATCTCGCCGGCGTCGTAGGCCCCATAGGGAACGATCTCGGCTCGGAACGATCGCTTCACGCGGTCGATCTCGGCCAGCATCTGGCTCTCCAGCGCGTCCGCCCGCTCGCGCATCCGGCCGAGCTCGCGCCGGGCGCGCTCGAGCTGGCGCTCGAGCTCGAGCACCGTTTCCACGCCTGCCAGGTTGAGGCCCTCCTGCGCCGTCATCCGCTGGATGCGGCGCAACCGTTCCACGTCCTCGAACGAGTAGAGGCGCGTGTTCTTCGCCGATCGCTTCGGGGAGATCAGTCCCCGCGCCTCGTACATGCGGAGCGTCTGCGGATGCATCTCGGCGAGCTCCGCGGCGACCGAGATCATGAACACGCCGCGCGCCTGGTCGAACGCGGCCGCGCGCTCGGCCTTGGCGCGCCTGCCGCGCGGCTTGCTGTCCGGTCCGTCGGTCACGACTTGCCCACTTTGGACCCCCGGGCGGACGCCTCACGCAGCAGCCGCTCGCGCGGATCATGGTCGTTCATGGCCTCGGCGAACTCGCCCAGCGCTTCCTTCTGCTCGCGGGTCAGATCGCGCGGAACCTCGATTTCCAGCCGGTACAGGATGTCGCGGCGCCCGCGGCCGCCGGGCGTCGGCGGCCCCTCGCCGCGGAGCCGCTGAACTGTTCCGTGCCGGGTCCCCGCCGGGATGCGAATCCGCTTGGTCTTGCCCAGGGTGGGCACCTCGACCGTTCCTCCCTGGATCGCCTCGGCGATCGTGATCGGCACCGTCACCTCCAGATTGCCGTCGGCGCGCTGCTTGAAGACCGGCGAGGGCGAAACGCGCGTGGTCACGTAGAGGTCGCCGGGCGGACCACCCCGCGGGCCGTCCTCGCCCTTGTCCGCGACGCGGATGCGACTGCCGTCCCGGATTCCTGCCGGAACCTTGACCCGGTAGCGCTTGCGCTGCAAGGTGAGGCCCGAGCCCGCGCAGGTCTCGCAGGGGGTCTCGATCACCTCGCCCCGCCCGCCGCAGCGCGGGCATGGCTGGCTGATCGAGAAGAAACCCTGGCTTTCGGCGTCGATGCCGCGTCCACCGCACCGAGGGCAGACGATCGGCGAGGTGCCAGGCTTCGCCCCGCTGCCCCTGCAGGTGTGGCAGGTCGCCTGCTTAGGGACCGTCACCGCGACCTCCACTCCCTCCATCGCCTGCTCGAACGACAGTCGCACCTCGGTTTCCAGGTCGCGCCCGCGGACCGACGCCTGCTGGGGCCCCCCGCGGCGCCCGAAGAAGGTCGAGAAGATGTCGCCGAGGTCGGAGGTGAAGCCTCCGCCGCCAAACCCCCGGGGCCCGAAGCCGGAGAACATGCCGCCGGCGTCGTACTGCTTGCGCTTCTCGGGGTCGGAGAGCGTGTCGTAAGCCTCCTGCACCTCCTTGAAGCGCTCCTCCGATTCCTTGTCGCCCTGGTTGCGGTCCGGGTGGTACTTGCGCGCCAGCTTCCGGTAGGCACGCTTGATCTCGTCCGCGGTCGCCTCGCGGGAGACCCCAAGCACCGAGTAAAGGTCGCGGGGCGCCATGCTTCGCCTACTCGCTCACCACCACGCGCGCGGCCCTCAGCACCTGGCCGTCCAGGCGATAGCCCTTCTCGATCGTCTCGATCACCACTCCTGGATCGACGCCGTCCCCGCCAGCCTGGACGGACAGAGCCTCACAGGTCGCAGCGTCGAACTTCTCGCCGGTTGGGTCGTAGGTCTCCACTCCGGCGCGTGCCAGAGCCGCGCGCAGCTCTCCGTGTACGAGCGCCACCCCGCGGGCCAGCGCCTCGTGAGCGGAGACCTCTTCGCTGGGCGCTTCGCCCGTGTCGACCGAGGAAGTGCCGGTCTCCGGGTCGATCCCCGCGGCACGTAGGGCACGCTCCAGGTTGTCGAGCGCCGGCACCAGCTCCTTTGCGAGTCCCGCCTTGCCCCGTCGCTCGGCTTCCTGCGTCTCGCGCGCGGCGCGCTTGCGGTAGTTCTCGAAGTCGGCACGGGCCCTCTGCGCGATCTCCAGGTATTCGTCGCGCTCGCGCTGGACGTCTGCAAGTAGGGCATCGAAGTCGGCGTCGACAGCGGCGGCCGACTCGCTTTCGACCTCGTGGGGCGGGTCGGCCTGCTGGCGCTCCTCCCAGCCGTCGGGCGCGCCTGCGGGTCTACGACCGCTCGTCATCTACCACCTCGGCGTCGACGACCTCCTCCTCAGCCTCCCCGGGGCCGTCATCCGCCGCGGCTCCGTCGCCACCGGACGGCTGCGCCGCGCCCTGTTGCTCGGCGGCCGCCTGGTAGATCTGCTCCGAGACCTTGTGGAAGGCGGCTTGGAGGGCGTCGGTCTTCGCCTTGATCACCTCGACGTCCTCCGAGGAGAGCACACCCTTGACGTCGGCGATCGCCGTCTCGATGTCCTCCTTTGCAGAGGGGTCGACCTGGTCGCCCAGCTCACCCAGCTGCTTTTCGGCCTGATAGGCGGCGTTCTCGGCCAGGTTGCGGGCCTCGGCGAGCTCGCGCTGGCGCCGGTCGTCCTCCGCGTGGGACTCGGCGTCCTTGATCATCTGCTCGACCTCCTGCTCTGCGAGCCCGGAGCCGCCCTTGATCTCGATCTTCTGCTCCTTGCCGGTGCCCAGGTCCTTGGCCGAGACGCTGAGGATCCCGTCGGCGTCGATGTCGAAGGCCACCTCGATCTGCGGCACGCCACGGGGGGCCGGCGGGATGCCCGTGAGCTGGAACTTGCCCAGCGACTTGTTGTAGGCGGCCATCTCGCGCTCGCCCTGGAGCACGTGCACCTCGACCGAGGGCTGGTTGTCGTCGGCGGTCGAGAAGATCTCCGACTTGCGGGTCGGGATGGTGGTGTTGCGCTCGATCAGCTTCGTGAACACGCCGCCCTTGGTCTCGATCCCCAGCGACAGCGGGGTGACGTCGAGCAGCAGCACGTCCTTGACGTCGCCGGCGAGCACGCCCGCCTGGATGGCGGCGCCGATCGCCACCACCTCGTCCGGGTTGACGCCCTGGTGCGGATCCTTGCCGGTCAGCTCCTTGACCTTCTCCTGAACCGCGGGCATCCGGGTCATGCCGCCGACCAGGACCACGTGGTCGATGTCGGGGCCGCCGGCGTCCGACAGGGCCTGCTTGATGGGGGAGACGATCCGCTCGAGCAGCTCGGAGCTGAGCTCGGTCAGCTTCGCCCGGTTGAGCTTCATCTCCAGGTGCTTCGGCCCGCTCTGATCGGCGGTGATGAACGGCAGGTTGATCTGGGTCTCCTGAGTGGTGGAGAGCTCGATCTTCGCCTTCTCGGCGGCCTCGTACAGGCGCTGAAGCGAGTTCTTGTCGGCCGAGAGGTCGATTCCCTGGTCGCGCTTGTACTCCGCGACCATCCACTCGACGATCGCCTTGTCCCAGTTGTCGCCGCCCAGGTGGTTGTCGCCCGCGGTTGCCTTGACCTCGAACACCCCGTCCCCGATCTCCAGCACGGAGACGTCGAAGGTGCCGCCGCCGAGGTCGAAGACCAGGATCGTCTGGTCGGCCCCCTCCTTGTCGAGGCCGTAGGCGAGCGCCGCCGCGGTCGGCTCGTTGATGATCCGCTTCACCTCGAGGCCGGCGATCTTGCCGGCGTCCTTAGTCGCCTGGCGCTGATCGTCGTTGAAGTAGGCCGGGACGGTGATCACCGCCGAGTCGACGGTCTCGCCGAGCTTCGCCTCGGCGTCGGCCTTGAGCTTCTGGAGGATCATCGCGGAGATCTCCGGCGGCGAGTACTGCTTGCCTCGCACCTCGACGCGGACGTCGCCGTTCGGGCCGGCCACCACCTTGTAGGGGACGATCGTCTCCTCCTCCTTGACCTCCGCCTCCTTTCGGCCCATGAAGCGCTTGATCGAGAAGATCGTGTTCTCCGGATTCATCACAGCCTGGCGCTTGGCCGCGGTGCCGACCAGACGATCGCGTGGAGTCCGTGAACGCGACCACCGAGGGGGTCGTACGGCCACCCTCGGCGTTCTCGAGCACGCTCGCGTCGCCGCCCTCGAGCACGGCTACGCAGGAGTTGGTGGTACCGAGGTCGATGCCGATCGTCTTTGCCACTGGCGCTCCTTCTAGGTCGCTCCTACAAGAAATCTGAGTCTTAGGCTAGCAGATGTCCTCCGAGGCTCAAGGGCGGTGGCGGGTTCAAGAAACAGGGCACCGAGGGGATGAAGGAGCCGGCCGGGACGACTCCGTATGGCCTTGGACGTCCTATGACACGTAGGGGACAAGCCACAAGCGTCCCGGTGACCTTGCCCTACCCAGCCTGAAACGGCTCCGCGGAGCCGCGACGGCCGGGAGTTTGGAATCGGTTGCCTAGGGCCCCGGGATGTACTCCACGTTGTCGGCCACGAACTGCGCCACCGCCTTCGCCTGGTCGCCCTGGAGGATCCCCTTCGGCATCCTGCCCCCGAGCCCCTGGACGATCGCGTTGTCGACGCGGTCTCGGTTCCCGCTCACCGCGTCGGCGCTCTTGGACCCGCTCCCCAGCAGCAGGTCCAGGTCCGGCCCGACGACTCCGTCGGTGCCGGCCGCGGCCAGGGTGTGGCAGGCGCCGCAGTTGATTTGGAACAGCTCCAGCCCCTGCTGATCCGAGGCCGACACGGAGCCCTCCCCCGAAGCGTCGCTCGACCCCTCTTGGCCGAGCGCCCAAAAGGGCAGCACGACGACGCAGATGACCGCGAAGATGCCGAAGATCACGAAGGGCCGCTTGCTCATTCGACTTCCGCCGAGACCGCTCGGGGCCCCGGTGGCGCCGAGATACTAACGGCCACACGGCCGTCCGCCGCGAAGCGGCCAGTCCGCCCGGTGGAGACCCGACTTGGGATTCCGGGCGGGCTGCGCTATACCTGATTGGAGCATGAGCGAGGCCAGGGCACCACTCGGACTGGATAGGTGATGGCAGCGCGAGACGAGGTCCCTATCCGCGAACGACGACCGCAGCCCACCCGTGCGGAGCGCGCGGTGGCCGATCTGCTGCCGATCGGCGCTGACGAGGCGACGGCCCACGCGGCGCTGGAGCGCGTTCCCCTGTGGTTTCACACCTTCTCGCTCGACGGCGGCGCCGTGTACACGCCGGGCGTGGCGCGCGACCACCGCTACCGGATTCCCCTCCTCCCCCACGACCTCCGCGGCATGAGCGTGCTCGACGTGGGGACCTTCGACGGCTTCTATGGCTTCTTGGCCGAAGCCCGGGGCGCGGAGCGCGTGGTGGCGGTCGACAACGAGCAGTACCGCGACTGGGTGCTCGCTCGATGGGGTGTCGAGCTCGAGGGGGGCGAGGGCTTCCGCGCGGTCGCCGAGCTCCTGGGCTCCGAGGTGGAGTACCGGCACCTCGACGCGTTCGACCTCGACCAGCTCGATGAGCAGTTCGACCTGATCCTCTGCTTCGGGATCCTGCACCGGGTCGAGAGCCCGCTGAGCCTGCTCAGGGTGCTGCGCCGCCGGGTCGCGAGTCGCGGCTACGTGCTCCTGGAGACCTACGGGGACGCCAGCCGTGAGCTGGAGCACCAGGCTGCGATGCGCGTCTTCGAGGCGGGCGAGGTCTACCCCCACGACGACTATGTCTATTGGGGCTTCACGGGCGGGAGCCTGGCTCACCTGGCCGACCACGCCGGGTTTGGCCGGGTGGAGATCCTGGACACGCCGGTGATCGACGGTCACCCACGGATCATCGGCACGCTGGTCGCGGACGAGTGACGAAGTCACACTCGCGTAACACCAGCGGACCCGGTGTTTAGTGCCATGTTTGTATGCAAATTCCAGCGCTTTACGCACACCGCCTGGGTCGCGCCTATGGGCCCGACTCCTCCGCAGCAGCCCTGGCCGGGTCGCTGGCGGCCGGGGTGGACGGCCTCGAGACGGACGTCTGCCTGACGGCTGACGGCGAGCTGGTCCTCCTGCACGATCCTCTGCTCACCTTGGGCACCACGCTCGACGGCTGGGCGCATCAGCGCAGCGCCGCCGAGATCCTCGGTGCTCGGATCCTCGATCGTGACCGCGAGCCGACGGCGGAGCGGCCGCTGACGCTGGACGAGCTGCTCGCCGCGACCCCCGGCGACCTGCCGATTCAGGTCGAGGTCAAGGCGCACGCCGACCCGGAGCTCGCCCGCCACACCGCGCGGATCCTCTGCGAGCGCTACCGGGGCGCAGATGAGCGGCGCCGCCTCGAGCTGATCAGCTTCCACTCGGCGGCCTGCGCCACCGCGGCGGCCTACGGCTTGCGATCGCGCCTCGTGGTCTGGGCCGAGTACGCGCCGGAGGCCCTCGCCGCGTGGGCCGTCAGCCGCGGGGTCGCCGGGGTTTCGGTGGAGCACTTCCTGCTGGCGCCCAAGCTCGTCGCCGTGTTCCGCCTGGCGGGCCTGAGCGTCAGCACGGGCACCGTGAACGACCCCGAGTTGCTTGCTCGGGTCGCCGAGCTGGCGCTCCCGGACGCGGTCTGCACCGATCGTCCGGCCGAGCTCCGCGCCGAGGCGCTGAGGCTGGAGGAGGCACCGTCAACCTCAGCACTCCTCGACGCGGAGCCCGCGCCGGCGGCGCCTAGCGCACCCGCAGCCTGCTGAACACCCCCAAAGATGGCCTCCCTCTGTCCTAGCCTCTGGGCGACCGCGCCATCCACCTCCAGTGGGCGTCTGGGCGAGCACCCTCCTCCTCTGTGCCCATCTTAGACGCTGGGTCTGGCCGTCGCTAACTGACCGAGCCTCGCGTGCGCCGCGGCCAGCCGTCGCCCGTACGGGCACATGCGGCGCAGCGCGCATTCGTCGCACCGCGGTCGCGGCCGGCAGACGGCGCGGCCGTGGTGAATCAGGTTCATGTGAAGCTCGTAGGCATCCTCGGCGTCGACCAGGCGCACCATCTCGTCGTGCGCCACGTCGAACGAGGCGCGGTCGTGAAACAGGCCCAGGCGCCCACCGACGCGGTACACGTGCGTGTCCACGGGGATCTCCGGGCGGTCGAAGGAGAAGATCAGGACGCAGGCGGCCGTCTTCCGCCCAACTCCCGGCAGCGAGGTCAGGAAGTCGAGCGCCTCGGCGCGCGGCGCATCGCGCAGCCAGGAGAGGTCGATCGGATCGCCGGAGCCGCCCAGCGCCGCCTGGATCCGCGGCGCCTTGCTCGCCGCCAGCCCGCCCGGGCGAATCGCCTCGGTGACCTCGGTCACGGGGGCGTCTCGAACTTGCTCCCAGGTGTCGAACCGGTCGCGCAGCCGCCCATAGGCGGTGTCGCGATTCGTGTCGTTCGTGTTCTGGGAGAGAATCGTCTTGACGAGCTCGTGCACGGGATCGCCGTGCGGGTGGTTGACCGGCCGGCCGTAGAGCCGGCGCAGGGCGTCTCGGATTGCGCGGACACGGCGCTTGGAGGGGCGCTTCCAGCTCATCTCCGCTCTACCTTGGCAGGTGCGGCGCCCCGCCAGGCGAAAGCCGTGGGGAAGCTCAAGTCGCGCCGCCATTTACAATCTCGCAACCTCCGTGCGCCTCGTAGTTCACACCGTGGTCAGTCTCGTCCACAGCCTCGGCCGGCGCCTGCCTCGCGGCTGGGGCGACCTGCTGCGCCAGCTCGCGTTCTTCTTCGTCGCCTACCAGGGCTACCAGCTGGTGCGCGGAATCGCCGATGGCCGTGATGCGGTGGCGTTTGCCAACGGCGTCCACGTGATGCAGCTGGAGCGCTCGCTGGGCGCCTTCTTCGAGCCCGGCTTCCAGCAGGCGTTCCTGGCGCATCAGTGGTTGATCGAGGCTGCGAACTGGATGTACTTCAACAGCCA
Organism: uncultured Actinomycetes bacterium; assembly: GCA_963743455.1. Classification (GTDB taxonomy): domain Bacteria; phylum Actinomycetota; class Thermoleophilia; order Solirubrobacterales; family 70-9; genus AC-56. Next base: position 346,671 of record CAVUPJ010000003.1, read on the forward strand.
CTTCGTGATCACGATCTCGTTTCTCGCCTGGCTGTACCTGTTCCGCAACGAGAACTTCAACTTCGTCCGCAACATGTTCATGGTCGCGATGGGCCTGGCGCTGATCGGCTACGCGCTGTTCCCCACCGCTCCGCCGCGCATGTTCCCGAGCGCGGGGTTCACCGACACGATCGAGGTGTTCACGAACATGAACCAGGACTCCGCCGTCAACAGCGTCCTGGTCAACCCCTACGCGGCCGTGCCCAGCATGCACATCGCCTTCTCGCTGATGATCGCCGTCCCCGCGATGAGCCTGGTCCGCAGCGTCTGGGCGCGCGCTCTGTGGTCGGCCTACCCGCTGCTCGTGTTTTTCGTGATCACGGTCACCGCGAACCACTACTGGTTCGACGCTGCCGCTGGAGCCGCCGTCGCCTGCTTGGCGGCGGTCTCTGCGCATCAACTCGCGCGCCTGCGCCCACACACCTGGTCCTGGCGGGCAGAGGCTGCCGACGAGGCGCCCGCCTGACGGCGCAGCCGCACCGGTCGCGCTCTGAGCCGGCTGTCCCGAGCGGCCAGGCCCGAGAGGACGCCGGAGTTGTCTCGTTTCGCGACTACGCGCGCGGCCGGCTGATCGAGTCGCGCCTGACGCCGAACGCGATCTCGCTCAGCGGCCTGATCCTCAACCTGGCGGCCGCGGTTCTGATCACCCAGCGGCTCTTCTTCCTCGCCGGCGTCTCATTCATCGTCGGCTCGATCATGGACACGCTCGACGGAAGGTACTCGCGCATGTCGGGCAAGGGGACGCTGTTCGGTGCGTTCCTCGACTCGACCCTCGACCGGATCGAAGAGGGGATCGTGCTGACGGCCGTCGCCTGGTACTTCGCCGACTCAGGCGACGCGATCGCCGCCTCGGCCTGTGTGCTCACGGTGCTCGGCTCGCTGATGGTCTCCTACACGCGCGCCAGGGCCGAGGCGCTCGGGGTGGAGTGCAAGGTTGGAATCGCCACCAGGCCGGTCCGGGTGGTCATCCTCTCCGCCGGGCTGGTGTTCGCAAAGGGGGCGGGGGTGCTCGACATCGAGCTGCTGGCCCCGGCCATCTACGCTATGGGCGCGCTCACGGCGTTCACCGTGGGGCAGCGCGTATGGCACGTGCGCCGCCAACTCAGCGCCCTGGAGGAGGTGTAACCCCCGGGCCGCTTCGGCGGTAGTAGGAACCCGACCCCGCCGCGAGGAGGACTTCGCACGCATGAGCCCCGAACACGATCAAGGACACGATGGCGCCAGCACCAACGGCCACCGCATCGACGACGGCAAGGTCCGCGTCGCGATAGTCGGCGTCGGCAACTGCGCCAACGCCTTCGTCCAGGGCGTCACCTACTACAGGGACGCCGACCCCGCCGAGCTGGTCCCTGGCCTCATGCACGTCGACCTCGGCGGCTATCACGTGCGCGACATCGAGTTCGCCGCCGCCTTCGACATCGACTCGGAGAAGGTCGGTAAGGACCTCTCGGAGGCGATCTGGTCGGGCCAGAACGACACGATCAAGTTCGCCGACGTGGCGCCGCTCGGAGTGCCCGTGCATCGGGGCATGACCCATGACGGGCTCGGCAAGTACCTGAAGCAGAAGATCACCAAGGCGCCCGGCCCAACCGATGACGTGGTCGGCATTCTCCAAGACACTAAGGCCGATGTGCTGGTCTGCTACCTCCCGGTCGGCTCCGAGCAGGCGACCAAGTGGTACGTCGAGCAGGCGCTGACGGCGGGCGTCGGGTTCGTCAACTGCCTGCCCGTGTTCATTGCCCGCGAGGACTACTGGACCGGGCGCTTCCGCGAGGCGGGCCTGCCGATCATCGGGGACGACATCAAGTCGCAGGTCGGCGCGACCATCGTTCACCGCCAGCTGGCTCGTCTGTTCCACGACCGCGGCGTACGCCTCGAGCGCACCTCGCAGCTCAACGTAGGCGGCAACATGGACTTCTACAACATGCTCGAGCGCGAGCGGCTGGCTTCCAAGAAGGAGTCGAAGACCAATGCCGTGACCTCGATCATGGGCCACGACCTGCCGCCGGACGACGTCTACATCGGCCCCTCCGACTACGTTGCCTGGCTCACCGATCGCAAGTGGGCACACATCAGGCTCGAGGGCCGTTCATTCGGCGACGTGCCGCTCAACCTCGAGCTGAAGCTCGAGGTGTGGGACTCGCCGAACTCGGCCGGGATCGTGATCGACGCGACCCGGATCGTGAAGCTGGCGCTCAACAACGGCATCGGCGGAGAGCTCGACGGGCCGTCGAGCTACCTGATGAAGTCGCCACACACGCAGCGGCCCGACGACGAGGCCCGCGAGCTGACGGAGGAGTTCATCCGCGGGCACGCGCGAAAGGTCGCGGGTCAGCGCGCCGCGGAGCTCAAGGCCGAGGCCTAGCCGCAACCGGCGCGGCCGCGCCGCTTCTATCCTGCCCTCGTGGCCGCCGAGCGCCTGTCGATCGCCCATGTGACCCCCCATCCGTGGGGAGCCCCGCACGAGATCAACGAGTTCGTGGCCCGGGTCTCCGCCGGCCTCGCTGAACGGGGGCATAGGGTCGTGGTGGCGGCCCCCGCCGCCTCGCGGTCCGCCGTGCGCGAGTCTCGCCGTGTGATCCGGGCTGCTCGCGAGCGGCCCGCGGCGTTGTTCGATGGCTCCTGGAAGGGGGAGAGGGCCGGCGGCGATGGCGGGCCGCCGGTGCTGGCGGTGGGCTCGAGCCTGGCCATGCCGCGCGGCCCCGCGCCGCGCGCGGCGCCCGTGCCGATCGACCTCAGCCGTCCGCTCGAGGAGCTGCTCGGCGGCGTCGACCTCGACATCGTCCACGTGCACGATCCGTTCGCGCCCAGCGCCGCCTCGGTGGCGCTTCGCCACTCGCGCTCGCTCAACGTCGGCAGCTTTCACGAGCCGACCGAGCGCATCCTCTCCACCCAGGTGGCGCGGCCCCTGGTGGAGATCTTCTTCGGCCGCCTGGACGCGCGCACAGCCAGCTGTCGCACCACTTCGGACCTGATGGAGCGCTTCTTTCCCGGCACCTATGAACTGATCACGCCGGGTGCCGACCGTGGAGTCGCGGGGCGGTGGCCGCGGCACGGGGACGTCCACGCCGCAGGGGAGACGGATGGCGAGCGGCCCGTCCGGATCGCGTTCTGCCTTCAAGAGGAGCGTGGCGCGCTGCGACTCTTCCTTCGGGCGCTCCGGCGCCTGCCGCTCGGATTGGCCTGGGAGGCGGCCGTCTGGCTCTCGGGCGGTGACGAGGTCCGCATCGCGCGCCGGCTGCGCGACCGGATCCACCTCGTCGGCCCGCGCGAGATGTCCCCAGAGGAATTGATCGCCGGGGCCGATGTCGCCTGCGTCGCGTCCGGCGGCCCCCGGTTGGCCCCCGGCGTTGTCCGCAAGGCGCTTGCCACCGGGACGGTCCCGGTCGCCTCCCGCCTCTCCATCTACGAGGAGCTGACCGGGGACGGCGAGCGCGGCCTGCTCTTCCCGCCCGGGGACGCCATCACCCTGGCGGGCCAGCTTGAAAGGCTGATCGCAGAGCCTCGGCTGCGCGGGGAGCTGGTTCGCGCCGGGCGCGGCGCGACCACCGACTGGGGAGCGGTCGCCCGCCAGCTGGAGGACGTCTACCTGCCGCTTTGCGCGCGGCGCCACGATTCCCGTGGCAACCCCGCCCTACGCGGGCGACTGTCGCGGCGCCGCTCGATTCACGTCGACCTCCACATGCACACCGACCACTCGCCGGATTGCGCCACGCCGGTAGAGGTCCTGCTGGCCACGGCCCGTGATCGCGGGCTGGGTGCGATCGCGATCACCGACCACAACGAGATCTCGGGCGCGCTCGCGGCGCGTGAGGCCGCCGAGCAAATGGGGGGGATCAAGGTCATCGTCGCCGAGGAGGTGAAGACCGCGGAACAGGGCGAGGTGATCGGGCTGTTCATTGAGGAGAAGATCCCCAGGGGGATGACGATGGCCGAGACGATCGCCGAGATCCGGCGTCAGGGCGGGCTCGTCTACGTGCCCCACCCGTTCGACCGCCTCCACTCGGTGCCCGACTACGAGCACCTCCTTCAGATAGTCGAGGAGATCGACATCCTCGAGGTGTTCAATCCGAGGGTGGCGCTGACGGCCTTCAACGAGGAGGCCGAGCGCTTCGCCGCCAAGTACCGGATCGTCCCCGGTGCCGGCTCGGACAGCCACGTCGCGCAGGGGCTCGGAAGCGTGATGATCCGGGTGCATGACTTCGAGGGGCCCGAGGAGTTCCTCGAGGCGATGCGCGATGCGGACATCGTCCGAAAGCACAAGAACCTGATCTATGTCCAGGCGCTGAAGTTGCTCCAGACCTCCAGGCCGAGCGGGGCCCGCCGTGCCGCGGCATCGGGCGGCGCCCGCCCGGTCAAGGGTGGCCGTCCGCGCCCGCGTCGCTCAGCGGCCTCGCGGCGGGGGCGGAGCCGGCGCGCCGGAGGCAAGCGGTGATGCACGCTGAAGGAGCGGCGCCCGGGCCGTCAAAGAAAGCCCAAGCCCGAGGCCCAGCCAGTGGGGCCGAACGAGGAGCCGGCTTGCCGACGACAGACGACGAGATCCAGGAGAAGTACCTAGAGCGCGCGATCCGCGAGCTCAACGACCTGACCCATCGCCTTCAGGATTGCTCCCACTGCCCCCGCGGCAACCTGATGCCTGTGCTCGGCTCCGGCCATCCGCAGGCCGACATCTTCCTGCTCAAGTTCGCTCCCACCGCGGCGGAGATCGAGGAGGGGGTGGCGTTCTACGGCCGCGCCGGCAACGCGCTGCGCAAGAGCTTCAAGCGCCTCAGTATCGATCCCCTGGTCGTCTACGGGACGCTGTGCGTCAAGTGCCCGGTCGCGGATCCGTCAATGGCCGGCGGTGAGTGCATCGAGCGCATCGTCGAGGAGCTGGCGATCGTGCAGCCGCGAATGATCGTGGTGATGGGGGAGCGCGCCGTGGAGGCCCTCAACGACGTGGAGGTGCCCCTGTCGAACACGCTCGAACCGCGCAACGGGGAGATCCAGCCCTTCACGCCGACAATCGACGCCCTATGCGTCCCCGAGATCGACGAGTCGCTCGATTCGGAGGAGTCCAAGCGCGAGTTCTGGGCCGCGTTCCGCACTCTCGGCGACTGGTACGCGGACCTGCCGCCGTATTAGGGCGGCGCCGCCGCTTCGGCGAGCGTTGCCATCGCGTCCAGCGTGGCGCTCGCCAGACCCCGCACGACGACGACGTCGAGCGCCGCGTAACGGGCGAGCTCTGCTTGAACGCCGTCCCGGTCGGCTGCGGCGACGCCGACACTGCCCTGGGGCTCGCCAAGCCGAGCGAAGTGGTTCCGATAGCCGTCGTGCAGGTCGCGGTAAAACGACTCCTCCTTCGCGAGCCGCTCCGCGGCGTCGGCCCCGACGGCCGTTCGCACGTAGCCAAACGCCGGCGGCGGTTCCCGACCGGCCTCGCGAGCCCCGGCGTGAACATGGTCTCGAGCGCCCGCCGCGAACTCGGGCGTCATCCAGTTGAAGAAGGCGCCGTCGAAGTCGCTTCCGGCGAGCGCGCACATCTTCGGCCCCATCGCCGCGAGCACCAACCTGACGCCGGGGATTGCCTCACGCAGCGTCCCGAGCGCGTTGCGCATCGTGGTCAGAGGTCGCTTGGAGAAGCCGGCGCCGAGCCCGATCCAGAGGCGCCGGCGATCCAGGCCGAGGCGATCGATCCGCTCGTTGATCTCGGCCGGCTGGTGGCGATCCAGCGCCATCACCGCCACCCCCAGATCGAGTTGCTGGGAGCCGTCGGCGAACGCCGCCAGCGTGTCGAGCCCGCTGGCACCCGGGTGGTCGTTGGACCAGACGGACGAGTAGCCGAGCGTCTCGCAGCGCGCGGCGAGTGGCGTCGCGACCTCCGGGTCGAGGCCGGCGGCGACCCCGAAGCCGCGAGCCTGGCTCACTTCTCCAGCAGGGCCACGCACTCGATGTGCGGAGTCTGCGGAAACATGTCGACCGGCCTCACGCGCCGGAGCGTATAGCCGGCGTCGATGAGCTGCGAGGCGTTCGGGGCCAAGGTCGTCGGGTTGCAGGAGACGTAGACGATCCGCGGCGCTCCGCACTCGATCACCCGCCGAATCACTTTCTTCGAGAGCCCCGCCCGCGGCGGGTCTAGGACGACCAGGTCGGGGCGGCCGGCCCGCTCGATCAGGGGCCGAGCTCCGAGGCGGACATCCGCGGCCATGAAGCGGGCGTTGGCGATCCCGTTTCGCCGCGCATTCTCCTCGGCGTCGCCGACCGCATCCTGAACGGCCTCGATTCCCCAAACCTCGCCTGCCTGCGAGGCGAGCGCGAGGCCGATCGTGCCGACTCCGCAATAGAGGTCGAAGACCCGCTCTCGTCCGGAGAGCCCGGCGTAATCGGCGGCGATCGCGTACAGGCGCTCCGCTGTCTCGGTGTTGGTCTGGAAGAAGGCCGAGGACGAGATTCGCAACCGTAGCCCCGCCACCTCCTCCTCGAGGAACTCCTCGCCGAGCACGCCAGTGGGGCCGGCGGTGCCGCCGCCGGAGCCTTCGACAACGGTGTGCAAATCGACGGGCGGCTTGGCGAAGCTCGCCCGCGCGGTGACCAGCCGGGCCTGAAGCTGCCCAGTGCGCCGGCCCTCGCGGACGACGAGATTTCGCAGCACCCCCCGTTGCTCGCGCCGGTCATAGGCGGGAATCGCCTCGCGCCGCGCCCAGTCCCGGACCCGGTTGCGCGCCGCGTTGTTGCGCTCCGATGCCAGCAGGCAGTCCTCGACGTCGATCACCTCGGCCCAGCTGCCACGGCGGTGGAAGCCGAGCGTCAGCCGGCCGTCGTGCTCGCCGAAGGAGTACTCGAGCTTGTTGCGGTAGCGCCACTCGACGGCGGCGGGCTCAGGCGGCTCGAGCTCGAACCCGTCGAGCTGTCCCAGGCGGCGAAGGGCGGCGTCGACCTGCTTGGTCTTCTCGTCGAGCTGGCGCTCGTATGGCAACCCCTGCCAGGGCGCGCCGGGGCAGGGCTCGTCGTCGTGAAGACAGCGGTCGGCGACGCGATCCGGGCTGGGATCCACGAGCTCGACGGCCTGGGCCTCGCCGAAGCTGCGCTTGGCGCTGGTCAGCCGGGCGCGGACCCGGTCGCCCGGCAATCCTCCCGAGACGAAGACGACGTAGCCGTTCGCGCGGGCCACGCCGCGACCGCCCTGGGCGATCGAGTCGACCTCGAGCACCAGCTCCTCGCCCTGCCTGGGTCGCGAAGCCCCTTCTGTCGCCGGTTGGGCCATCGGCCCTATCGTTGCAGCCCCTTGAGTTTCGACCTCGACCAGTACCGGCTGCGCGCCGAGCGATTCAGCGAGGAGCTGAGCCGCGAGTACTACCTGCACCTCGCCGGTCACAAGCCGGAGCTCGAGATCGAGCCCATCTACCAGGGCTACGCCGACCTGTTCGCACGGGAGGACGTGGAGCGGCTGAGGGAGCTCTGCGGCGCAGCCGGCGGCGACGAGGAGCGACGACGCCTTCGCTACCTGCTCCACTTTGCGTTCGACGGGCTGCTCGGCCACGAGACCCGTGCAGAGTCGGCGGAGCTGGCCGGCCTGGAGGCCTCGCTCGAGGTCGACGCAGGCGACGGGCCGGTTCCGTATCGCGCGGTGCCGATCGAGCAGGCGAACGAGCCGGAGGCGGAGCGCAGGGCGGCGCTCGAAGAGGCGCGTAACGCCCTCCTCGATGAGCGGCTGAATCCGCTCTACCGGACGGCGCTGGAGCGCGCCCATGAGCTCTGCCGGGAGCTGGGTTGGCCCACGTACGCCGCCGCCTACGCGGAGCTCAGAGAGATGGACCTGGAGGCGCTGGCTCGCCAAAGCGCGGCCTTCCTCGAGGCCACCGACGCTGCCTACGCGACGACCGCCGATCCGCAGTTGGGTCGCGTGGGACTGCCCCCGCTGGGAGAGCTTCGACGCTCCGACCTGCCGCGCTTCTTTCGCGCCGCGGACCTCGACTCCGCGTTCCCGGCCGGTCGCCTGATCGACTCGTTTGCCGACACCTTGGATGGGCTCGGCATCGACTTGCGCGGCCAGGCCAATGTCCACCTCGACGCCGAACCCCGCCGGACGAAGTCGCCTCGTGCCTTCTGCTCGACCCCACGCGTGCCGGACGAGGTCTATCTGGTGATCGCGCCGACCGGTGGGCGGGACGACTATGGAGCGCTGTTCCACGAGGGCGGCCACGTCGAGCACTACGCGAACACCGACCCCGGCTTGGCGTTTGAGTTCCGGCACCTGGGAGACAACTCGGTGACCGAGTCGTTCGCCTTCCTGATGGAGCACCTGGTCGAAGACCGCGACTGGCTGCGCGACAAGCTAGGAGTGGAGGACCCTGGGCCGGCCACCGCACACGCCCGCGCCTTCAAGCTGGTGATGCTGCGCCGCTACGCGGCCAAGCTCGCCTACGAGCTCGAGCTGCATGGGCCCTCGGCCACCCTTTCGGAGATGCCCGGCCGCTACGCAGAGCTGCTGACCGGGGCGATCCGCGTTCCCTGGCCGCGGGCGAGCTGGCTGGCGGACGTCGACGGCGGCTTCTACGCGGCCTGCTATCTGCGCGCCTGGGCGCTCGAGACCCATTGGCGGACCGCGCTCGCGGAGCGATTCGGTTCGCGCTGGTTCGACTCGCCCGAGGCGGGTGAGTGGCTGCGCTCGCTATGGCGCCAGGGCCAGCGGTTCGAACGCCGCCGAGCTGCTCGCCGAGACGCTCGGTGGAGAGCTCGACCTCGCCGTGATGGCGGCCGAGCTCACCGCGCCGGCCGCCTGAGCTACTTGAGCCGGCGCTCGATCTCCGAGAGCACGCCCTTGCGCGCCTTGCCACGCTTCTCGCGGTCGCGCAGCTGGCGCAGCTCGGCCGGGCTCAGGTCCCCGAGGCGTGACTTGATCTGGCTTGCCGTGAGCTGGTCGTAGGCCGTGATCGGCCCACCGGCGGATACCCCCGCTCGCCGGCGCAGGCGATCGGCCTGGGCCAGCGGCGTGTCGGCGGCGTCCCGCGCCACTCGCGCGGCGCGACCGGCGGCCTGGGTGGCGCGGCGGCGCGTCGGACGCGTTCGCGACGTGAGCTCGCGTCGCGCCTGGTCGAGCAGGCGCTCGAGCTCCTTCACCAGGTCGTCGGTGTAGCCGCGTCCCCTGGTGACCAGGTTGCTGACGAGCTCGTTGGCGTCGTTGCGAGTCATGCGACCGCGGCGGACAGCGTCGTCAACGACCTCCTGAAGCCGATCGCGCGACAGGGTGACGCTCTTCTCGAGCGCATCGCGGAAGGCCTCCACGCCCTTGTCGCTGCGCGTTGCCGCCGTAGAGCGCCGGGCCGAGCCCGTCCGCCCGCTGCCGGCGCCGCGCTTGGCGCCCGACCTCGAGCCGCTCGACCTGCCTGACCTGGAACCGCCCGATCTCGTCGCCATCGAACTCCTCCTTCGCGTTGCCGCGATCGATTGGGGGAACTGACTATCTCATTTCCCGCGGCTCGAGGGTCAAACATTCTCGGTGCCTCGCGCAGCGGCACTTGCACGGGGAGCAGTTAGAGCGCGAACCGGGCCTCGACGGGGGCGTGGTCCGAGAGGCGCAGCCGGAGTCCCTCGCAGGGCAGCTCCCGCGCCTCGGGTGGCCAGGCGCCCGGCGGGCGGACGATCTCAAGCCCGCGGCCAAGGATGTGGTCGATGGAGTCGGGGCCGGTCGGCGTGCCGAGGGCGAAGCGCCGCGCGAGCTCCTCGAATAGGGGGGTGTGGCTGGGGCGCAGATTGAAGTCGCCGCCCAGGATCAGGGGCGAGTCGCCGGCCCAGGCGACGGCACTCTCGGCAGCGTGGCGCACGTCCGACGCCGCCAGACGGGGGCTGGTGCTCGCGTGCAGGTTCGCCACGCAGAGACCCGAATCGAGCCTGACGAAGGCCATCGTCCGTCGTTCGGGAAGGCGGCGAAGGACGAGGTCTCGCCGTTCGAGCAGGCCGTCTTCACCCGTTCCTCTGAACAGGGTGAGGTTTGAGCCGCCCTCCCAGGAACCGAGGAGATCGGGATTCCAGCCGGCGAGGATGCTGCGAATGGGGCCAAGCCAGTTGCGCGAGGTGAGCGAGCGGTGCGCGCTTGCCTTGCAGGCGGCGGCCAGCGGGGTGGACCAGCGGGGCGGGCATTCCTGCAGCAGGGCGACGTCCCAGCGTGCGGCGCCGAGAGCCTGGGCGAACTCGCGAAACAGCTCGCGGTTGACCTGGACGTGGGTTGCGTTGCGCTCGGTGGCTCGGGCCAGGCGCGAGCGCCACGTGTAGAGCGCCGGGTCCGGCGGAAAGTCGCGGCCGTGGAACAGGTTCCAGGTGATGACGCCGATTTCCACGGCCGAAGTATGTGCGCTCAGCCGCGTACCATGCTCGGCTTCCATGGCGCGCGACTTCCTGACCGGCGAGGAGCTGTCCTCAGACGAGCTGAGCGCGCTGCTCGAGCGCGCGCTGGAGCTGAAGGACGGGCGCTCCAGCGGGCTGGGAGCCGACCGGCTTGCGGGCAAGAGCATCGCGCTGGTGTTCGACAGGCCCTCGACGCGCACGCGCGTCTCGTTCGAGGTCGGGGTGGCCGAGCTGGGCGGCACGCCTTTGATCCTCAGGGGCGACGAGCTGCAGCTCTCGCGAGGCGAGTCAATGGGGGACACGGCGGCCGTCCTGTCCCGGTACGTGCAGGCGATCGTCGTGCGGGCGGGGTCGCACCAGGTGGTCACGGAGGTTGCCGACCGCGCAGAGGTGCCGGTGATCAACGCGCTGACGCCCGACCACCATCCCTGCCAGGCGCTGGCCGATCTGCTGACGCTCCGCGAGCGCTTCGGGGATCTGGACGGCCTGCGGGTCGCCTATGTGGGCGACGGCAACAACGTCGCCCGCTCGCTGGCCGTCCTTGGTAGGACGGCGGGCGTCGAGGTCAGGGTCGCCTCCCCCGACGGCTATCGGATCGAGCCCGGCCTGGCGGCGCTCGACACGGGCGACCCGCGCGAGGCCGCCGCCGGCGCCGACGCGATCTACACCGACGTCTGGGTGAGCATGGGCGACGAGAACGAGGCGCAGCGTCGCGCCGATCTGGCTCCGTTTCAGGTGAACGCGGAGCTGCTTGCAACAAGCTCCGAGCGGGCCATCGTCCTCCACTGCCTCCCCGCCCACCCCGGTGAGGAGATCACCGAGGACGTCCTCTACGGCGAGCGCTCGGCCGTCTGGGACCAGGCCGAGAATCGCCTCCACGCGCAGAAGGCGCTGCTGGAGCTCCTGCTGCGCTGAAGCCTCGGCTAGTCGTCGTCGTGATGACCGCCGCGGGCGTGCGGGGGCGGCGGCAGGGTGACCTTGTGGACGTCGAGCGGCGGCCGCCGAGCCCGGTTACGCGACGCCCGGGGTCGACTGAGTAGTTCACCGGACAATTCCGGTGAACCCTCACTGAGCCGCGCTGATCTAGGAAGTCGAACCCTAGACTGGCAGTCGCCAGCGGCCCCGTCGTCTAGTGGTTAAGACCGGCGCCTTTCACGCGTCAAACGCGGGTTCGATTCCCGCCGGGGCCATCCCGCCGCATGCAGCCCGAGATCCAACTAGGCCCGCTCACCCTCCAGACCTTCGGGATCATGTTCGCGCTCGCCTTCATTGCGGCGGGGGCGCTGATCGCGCGGCGCCTCCGGGAGTGGGGCAAGCCCCCCGACTGGGCCTACGAGGTGGTCCTCGCGGCGCTGGTCGGCGGCGTCGTCGGCGCGCGGCTCGACTTCATCGTCGAGAACTACGACTCGGTCAAGGACGACCTGCTCGGCAACGTCTTCTCCGGCGCGGGGCTGGTCTGGTACGGCGGCGCGATCGGCGGCGCGATCGGCGTCGGTCTCTGGGCCTGGCGGCGTGGCATGCTCAACGCGGCGCTGCTCGACCTCTGCGCCGCGCCGCTGGCGCTGGGCTACGCGATCGGGCGGATCGGCTGCCAGATCTCGGGCGACGGCGACTATGGCGAGGCCTGGGACGGCCCCTGGGCGATGGCCTACCCCGACGGAACCGAGCCGATCGACGAGACGGTCCACCCGACGCCGATCTACGAGACGCTCGCCATGGGCCTGGTCGCGTACCTGCTCTGGCGCTGGCGCGACCGATTCCAGACCGGCGTCCTCTTCGCCATCTATCTCGTGCTGGCCGGCGCGGAGCGCTTGCTGGTCGAGTTCATCCGCCGCAACGACGCCGTCCTCCTCGGGCTCACCCAGGCCCAGCTCCTCAGCCTGGCCATGATCGCGGTCGGCGCCGCTTGGCTCGCCGCGAAGGCGCGGCAAGGCACGCTGCTTCGCGGACCAGTCCCCGGCTCCGTCTTAGGCGCGACGAGCGGTGAGGATCGCCTCGCTCGCGGTCACGATCCCGAACAGCGCCGCCGCGAGCAGGACGATGGCGCCGCCGGGGGCGAGGTTCAGGTAATAGGAGAGGACGAGGCCGGCCAGCACCGAGACCAAGCCGATGCCCATTGACATGACGAGCGCGGACTGGAGACTGTTCGCCAAACGCGTCGCAGTCATCACCGGCAACACCATCAGGGCACCGATCAGGAGGATGCCCGACGATCCGCATCGAGAGCGCGATCGTCAGCCCGACGAGCGCGGCGAGCGCCACGTTGAGCATCTGAACCGGGATCCCGCTGACCCGTGCCCCCTCCTCGTCGATCGCGATCGCGACGAGGCCGCCGTACAGAGCGAGGATCGTGACCAGCGCGGCGAGCCCCAACGCCGCGACGAGCGCGAGGTCGCCTCTCGTAACCGTGAGGATCGAGCCGAAGAGGAACGTGAACAGGTTGGCGTTGAGCTCCTCGGCGGCGGAGACGAAGACGACTCCGAGCGCAATCCCGCCGTAGAAGAAGAGTGCGAGCGCCTGGTCCCCGGCCGCGCGGTGAGTGCTCCGCAGCCATTCGATCCCGATCGCGCCGGCGACCGAGGCGACTAGCGCGGTGGCGACCGGAGAGATCCCGAACAGGTAGCCCGCAGCCACGCCCGCGAAGGCGAGGTGGCCGACCCCGTCGCCGATCAAGCTCATGCGCCTCTGCACCAGGAAGAAGCCCACCGCGGGGGCCAGGATTCCGACCACCGCCCCGGTCGCCAGGGCGAGCCGCATGAACTCGAGGTCAAGTAGCGACATGGTCGAGATCGCCGTGGGGATGCGAGGGGTCGTGCCACTGCTGTGGGAGCGCGCGCGGCGGACCGTCGAAGACGATGTTGCCCCGAACGACGACGAGGCGTCCGACGTACGGCTCGATCGCCCCGAACTCGTGCGAGACGTAGAGGATCGTCACCCCGAGCTCGCGGCGAAGCCGGTCCAGGAGCACGGCCAGGGACTCCTGCGCCGGGGCGTCCACACCGGCGGTCGGCTCATCCAGGATCAGGAGCTCTGGATCGCCCGCGAGCAGCTTGGCGATGAATGCGCGCTGCCGCTGCCCGCCCGACAGCGTCTGGAGGGTCGAGCCTGCGGTGGCGCTCAGGCCCACCCGCTCGATCGCCTCCTCGATCACCCGCCGGTCCTTCGCGCCGCGGGGCCACAGCGGGCCGCGGAGCGGGCTGCGACCGGCGGTGACCAGCTCGCGGACGGTGATCGGAGCGTCAAGTCCGAGCGTGGCGCGCTGCGGCAGATACCCCACCCGCGAGCGTCGGTGGGACTGCTCGGGCGGAGAGCCGAACAGCTCGACCCGCCCGGCCGCGGGCCGGTCGAGTCCCACGATCAGTCGCATCAGCGTGGTCTTGCCGCCCCCGTTCGGTCCGGCCACGCCGACGAACTCGCCCCGCTCGACGACGAGGTCGATGCCGTCCAGGACCGCGGGTCCCCGGCCATAGGCGAACCGCACTCCGCTGAGGCTGACTACCGGCACCCGAGCCCGTCCTCGAGAGCGGCGAGGTTCCGCCGCATCACGGTGAAGTAGTCCTCGCCGGAACTCTCCTCCTCCGGCGTGAGTCCCTCGAGCGGATCGAGCACCGCCGTGCTGCCCCCGGTCTCCCCGGCAACGGTCTGAGCGAGCCTGGGCGAGACGAGGGGCTCGGTGAAGACCGTCGTGGCGCCCGTCTCGCGGATGACCTCGATCACCCCCTGCAGGTCGCCCGGGGCCGGCTCCACCTCGGGCGAGATGCCGCTGATCGCTACCTGGCGCAGCCCGTAGCGATCCGCAAGGTAGCCGAAGGCCTCGTGGCTGGTCACGACGTCGCGTCGCTCGCAGGCGGATAGGCCGACGCGAAACTCGCGGTCGAGCGCCTCGAGGCGACGCACGAAGGAGCGCGCCGCGGCCTCATTGCCCATCGCTTTGCCGATCGCCGCGCCGATCGCCGCGAAACGTCGCGGGTCCAGCCACACGTGCGGATCTTGAGCATTGAGGTTGAGCCCGGGGGTGTCCAGCAACTCGATCACCTCGCCGCCCGCGCTCCCGGCCGCGCTCTCCAGAGACGGTTGGAAATCGTGCCCGAGCAGGAGCACGAGGTCGGCGGACTGAACGTCCTCCACGTCCCGGGGTGTGGGCTCGAGGTCATGAGGTTCCGCGCCGGGAGGGGTCAGGTTCTCCACCTCCACGGATTCGCCACCGATCTCGCTGGCGGCGAATGGCCAGCGGGTAGAAGCTGGCGGCCACCGTCTCCCGGCCTCGGCTTGAAGAGCCGCCGTCCCCGGCCGCAAGGACGATCACGATGCCGGCGACCAGAACGCACAGGCCAGAAACGATAATGATTCTCATTCTCACGCCCGCGCTAATATACACGCCCAATGGCAACGAGACGCCGGGATGCGGCCGAGGGGTTCGAGGAGCGGCTGCGCGCCGCGGGCATCCGCCCGACCCGGGGGCGGGTTGCAATCTTGGAGGAGCTCTCCCGCGAGGCGGACGATGCGACGGCGCAGGTCATCCACCGGCGGCTCGCGGCGCGGCGCAAGCGGGTGGGCCTGGCGACCGTCTATCGAGCGCTCCACGACCTCTCCGCGGCGGGCGTGATCGACGCTCTGCCCCACGGCGGGGCCGAGACGTGCTATCGCCTTTGCGGCGCGGGCCATCACCACCACCTCGTCTGCTCCAAGTGCCACCGGGTCGTCGAGTTGACCGATTGCCGCCTCGGCGGCTGGCTGGGGCGCGCCAGCGCCGCCGAGGGCTTCCTGGTCACGGATCACACGCTCGAGGCGGTGGGCGTCTGCGCAAGCTGCCGCAGCTGACCCGGCCGGAGCGGGCGTCGCTCACGCTGAGCGAAGCAGCCCGCCGTCGAGCGGGATCACCGCCCCGGTGAGGTAGGCGGCCCGCTCGGAGCAAAGGAAGGCGACCAGATCGCCGTACTCCTCGGGTCTCCCCAGGCGTCCTGCCGGGACACCCTCGTGAGCGCGGCGCTCCATCTCCTCCCACGACCCCCAGTTGGAGGCCAAGCGGTCGGTCGCGAAGCGGCCCGTGGCGACCGTGTTGACGGTGATTCCATGAGCGGCGACCTCGCCGGCCAGCGTCTTGAAGAAGCCGACTGCCGCCATCCGGTGCGAGTTGGAGAGCGCCAATCCGGGGATCGGCTCGCGCACGGAGCTCGAGCCGACGTTGACGATCCGTCCCCAGCCCCTCTCCCGCATTCCCGGCAGCACCGCTTCGATCAGGACCCGCGGCGCCAGCACCAGCGACCTGTAGGCCTGCTCCCACTCGTCCAGCGTGTTGTCGAGCGCTCCGCCCAGCGGCGGGCCGCCCGTATTGGCGACCAGGATCTCGACCGGCCCCAGCGCTTCCTCGACCTCTGAGGGCAGCGCCGCGAGACGATCGAGGTCGGAGGCGTCGGCAACCAAGACGGCCGTCTCGCCCTCGATCTCGGCGGCCGCCTGCTCCAGCCCCTCGCGCGAGCGGCTCGCCATCGCCACCCTGGCGCCCTCACGGGCCAGCGCCGCGGCGATCGCCCTGCCGAGCCCGCGGCTGGCGCCCATCACCAGGGCGGTCCTGCCGGCGATCCCGAGCTCCATGCCGGGGACGCTATCCGGTGCCCGGCGCGGGCGCCGGTCGGATACGGTGGGCGCGATGGCGAGCGAGCGGCGACCTCTATGAGCAGCTGGTCGAGGCGGCGAACGGCATCTACGGGTCTCACCCGCACCGGCGGGCGCTGCATGCCAAGGGCATCTGGTGCGAGGGCGGCTTCACGGCGAGCCCCGAGGCCGGGCAGCTTTGCCGCGCCACCCATTTCCAGGGCGACCTCGTTCCGGCGCTGATCCGCTTCTCGAACGGCAGCGGCGATCCTGAGTGCCACGACGCCGGGCGCGAGGCGCGGGGCATGGCGGTCAAGCTCCGTCCCGAGGTTGGTGGTGAGACCGACGTTCTCGGGACCACCAACCCGGCCTTCGCCACCAGGACCGCCGAGGAGTTCCTCGAGCTGCTGCGCCTCCGCCGGCCCGATCCGGAGACCGGCCAGCCCGACTGGGAGAAGCTCGGTGCCTTCCTCGCCGCCCATCCCGAGTCTCAGCCGGCGATCGACGCAACGATCAACAGCGAGCCGCCTGCCAGCTTCGCCCAGCTCGAGTACCGCTCGCCGCACTCGTTCAAGCTCGTCAACGCCGCCGGCGAGGGCACCTGGGTCAGGTATCGCTGGCGCCCCGAGGCGGGGAGGCCCAGATCCCCGACGACGAGGCCCGCGAGCGCGGCCGCGACTACCTCAGCGAAGAGCTCGACGAGCGACTGCGCGGCGGTCCCGTCGGGTTCGAGCTGCTGCTCCAGATTCCCGCCGAGGGCGATCCCATCGACGATGCCACCGCCGTCTGGCCGGAGGACCGCGAGCTGGTCTTCGCCGGCCGGCTCGAGATCAGCGGAGGTGGTGGACGACCCCGAGTCGGGCGACAACATCGAGGTCTTCGACCCGGTCCGGATCGTCGACGGCATCGAGCTCTCGAACGACCCGATCCTGCACGCCCGCGCCAGGGCCTACTCGGTCTCGGCCTACCGCCGGCTGGGGGTCGAGGTCGAGAACCCTTCGACTCCGCCCACCATCCCCGGGTAGGCGGCGGGCATAATCACCAACTCGGGCGGTTAGCTCAGTTGGGAGAGCGCCTCGTTTACACCGAGGAGGTCGCTGGTTCGAGCCCGGCACCGCCCATCCCGGCTTGCCATTTGGCGTGAGTTCAACCGCGCCTGTTAGCGAGATACTGCAACTTGGTGTCACAGGAGAACGTGGAGATCGTGCGCAGCGGCTACGAAGCCTTCGCAAGGGGTGACATCGAAGGGGTACTCGAGATCATGGATCCCGAAGTGGAATGGGCTCCGGCACTCGCCCCGCTCCTCGGTGTGGGGCCAGTGCGGGGGAAGGAGGCGTTGAGGAGATTCCTCACCGAAGACATCGCTGCGGGGTTCGACGATTTCGAGTCCAGACCACTGTCGATCGAGGATCTCGGTGACTCGGTGCTCGTCCACACGCACTTCGTCGGGCGAGGCCGTGCCAGCGGCGTGCCCGTTTCCTTGAAGGCGTTCTCCTTGATCACCTTGCGCGACGGAAAAACCGTTTCCTACCGGGATTTCGAAACGAGGGCAGCCGCCCTCGAAGCCGCCGGGCTGTCGGAGTAGGCGATGTCGCAGGAGAACGTCGAGGCTTTCAAGCGCGGGCTCGAGGCGGGCAACCGCGGAGACGTCGAAGGGCTGCTGGAGGTACTCGACCCCGAGGTGGAGTGGCACACGGCGCTGCACGCGTTGATGGCAGGGGACGCGACGGTGTATCGGGGACACGCCGGCGTCCGCGAGATGCTCCGAGATATGTACGAGGCCTTCGACGAGATCCAGATCGAGGTCCCGGAGATCCGGGATCTGGGGGACCGACTCGTCGCGATCGGCCGCACTCGCGCGCGTGGCAGGGAAAGCGGCGCCGAGACCGAGTCGCCGATCGCCTGGGTGGTCGAGCTCAAGAACGGCAAGGCGACCTCCCTTCGGGCATATCTCGATCCCAAGGAGGCCCTCGAAGCCGCCGGGCTCTCGGAGTAGGCGATGTCGCAGGAGAACGTGGAGGTCGTGCGTCGCGGCTTTGAGCTATGGAACGCGGGGGACATGGATGCCTTTCGTGAGCTGTGCGACCCAGGCATCATCTGGCGGGGCCCGGAAGGTTGGCCGGAGCCGGGACCGTACGCGGGTCGGGAGGCGGTCATGCGCCAGGTGGAGCAACTGCGCGAGACCTGGGACAGCGACAGCTTTGAACTGATCAGCGACTTCATCGACGTCGGGGACCGGGTTGCCGTGAGGTTCATCTGGCTGGGCGCGGGCCACGGTCCTGAGTCGAACATGGAGGCGACGGGCGTCTACACGGTGCGCAAGGGCAGGATCGTCGCCATAGAGTTCTTCTGGGATCACGCGGAGGCCCTCGAAATCCTGGGGCTCTCGGAGTAGGCGATGTCGCAGGAGAACGTCGAGATCGTGCGGCGCCTCTACGAAGTGCAAGGCGATGCAGACCAGATCCTGTCGCTTTTCGACCCAAGCGTCGTCATGACCAACGTCGCTGGTGCGCCCGAGACCGCGCCATACATCGGGCACGATGGCGTCCGTAAGTGGGTGGAAGTCACGCGCGACGCCATCGGTGATTTTCGCCTCGAGGCCGACGAGATCCTCGACGCGGACGAGGATCGAGTCATCGTCGTCGGCAGGGTGTGCGGACAAGGCCCAAGCAGCGGGCTTGCGTTCGAGCTCCAGCTGAGCACGGTCTACACGCTCAGGCGCGGGAAGATCGTCGAAGTACGGGCCTACCGGACAAAGGACGAGGCCCTCGAGGCCGCGGGGCTGTCGGGGTAGGCGATGTCGCAGGAGAACGTCGAGCTGATGCGCCGAGCCTTGAGGTGTTCAAACAGGAGGGCGTCGAGACGGTCATCAGCAGCGGCTTCTGGTCGCCCGAGATCGTGTTCGATCCCTCGCCGACCCGGATTCCCGGCCTCGGCGTCTATCGCGGCCATGACGAGGTCAGGGCATTCTTCGAGGAGGATTGGTTTGCGGCGTTTCCCTTCGAGGAGTGGGAGGTGGAGGTCGAGGAGCTGATCGACTATGGGGATCAGGTGTTAGCCATGACCCGCCAACGGGGTCGGGGCGCGAGCAGCGGGGTGGCGGCGGAGCTTGTGCTCGCAAACATCTTCACGCTGCGCGAAGGAGAGATCGTGCGGTTCGAGGTCTACCGCGAACGAGCGAAGGCCCTCGAGGCCGCCGGGCTGAGCCCGGCACCGCCCATTCCCGATGAACGTCCCTGAATACCCCCTATAAGCCACAGTCCGGGACGTTCGACCCCCTCAAGTGCTTGGATAGGGAGACGCGATGTCGGTAGAGCAGGCGCTGGCGCAGTTCAAGGAGACCGAAGGAGGCGAGTCGTTCCGGCTCCAGAACTCGAAGCTGCTCAAGGTCGAGCTGGGGGACGTGACGATTCAGGCCAAGCTGGGCTCGATGGTCGCCTACCAGGGCGACGTCCGGTTCGAGCATGCGGGCTCGGGCGGGGTCTCACGGATGATCAAGAAGGCGATGACCAGCGAGGGCGCCGACCTGATGAAGATCTCGGGGAGCGGCGAGGTGTTCCTGGCCGACATGGCCCAGGAGATCCAGCTCTTGAAGCTGGAGGACGACCGGATCACCGCCAACGGAGCCAACGTGCTGGCCTTCGAGGCCGGCATCGACTGGGACATCAAGCGGGTCGAGGGCGCCTCGGGCGCGCTGGCGGGCGGCCTCTACAACATGGAGTTGGGCGGCACGGGGTGGGTGGCCCTGGTCTCTGACGGCCCTCCGGTGCTGATCGAGATCGACGGCGAGCAGACGTTCGCCGATCCCCAGGCTGCGATCACCTGGTCGAGCGGCCTCTCGACCTCGATCAAGACCGACGTGAACCTGAAGACCTTCATCGGGCGCGGCTCTGGGGAGACCATTCAGATGTCCTTCTCGGGCTCTGGCTGGCTCTTGATCCAGCCCTCCGAGGGACGCGTTGCGGCTGGCGGCTCGCGGCGCCAAGGGTGCGCTGGGCAACCTGCTCGGCGGGGGTTAGCGACCAGAGCCGAGTCGTTCATGCGATAGTGCCTGTGTGCCCATCGCGGCCGAGTGAACGCTCCCAGCACCAACCCGAGACGACGCGGGAGGCTTGCGGCGGTGGCGACCGCGATCCTGGTCGCTTCCGCTTGCGCTTTGCCCGCCGAAGTCGGAGCGGCATCCGCCTCCGACGGCGGCACGAGCGCTTCGCACGGCCCCCGGGCGGCGCGCTCCCCGAACCCCTACCGCGGCGACGGGATGTGGATCTGGTACGTGAGTCGCTCGAGCGGCGGCAACGTGGCCCGCATCGCGCGCAAGGCGCGCCGCCGGGGGATCGAGACCGTTTACATCAAGAGCTCCGACGGGTCGAGCTCCTGGAGCCAGTTCACCCCGGAGCTGGTCTCCTCCCTGCACGCTCGCGGCCTGCGTGTGTGCGCCTGGCAATTCGTCTACGGCCAGCCATCCCAAAGTCGAGGCAAAACGCGGCGCGGAGGCGGTCCGGAAGGGGGCCGACTGCCTGGTGATCGACGCCGAGTCGAGCTACGAAGGCCGTTACGCCGCCGCCGATGCGTACGTGGACAAGCTTCGCCGCGCGATCGGGCGCCGCTTCCCAACCGCGCTGACCAGTTTTCCGTACGTCGACTATCACCCCGCGCTCCCCTACTCCGTCTTCCTCGGGCCGGGCGGAGCCCGCTACAACCTGCCCCAGCTCTACTGGCACACGATCGGGGTCACGCGTTGACGAAGGCTATGCGCACACCTTCCGTTACAACCGCGTCTACCAGCGGGGGATCTACCCGCTCGGCCAGACCTACGACAATCCGTCGGCTCGCCAGATCCGGCGCTTCCGGCGGATGGCGATTTCGTACGAGCTCGGCGGCGTCAGCTGGTGGTCATGGCAGGAGACGAGCAAGCGCGAGTGGTGGGCGCTGGGAAGCGACGTCGATCCCATTCGGGGCGCCGGTCGGTCGAACAGCGGCTACCCGGTGCTCTCGAAGGGCAGCCGGGGCGACCTGGTGGTCTGGGCGCAGGAGCATCTGAGGGGCGCCCGCAAATCGGTCCCGGTCACCGGCTACTTCGGCAACCTGACCCGGCGGGCGGTGAGGCGCTTCCAGCGCTCCCACGGCCAGTGGGCCAGCGGGCGGGTCGGGCCCCCGGACCTGGCGGGCCCTGCTCGACATCGAGCCGCGGATGGTCGATTGGTCGAGCAGGAGGTCGCGCCGCGCCGGGAAGCGCCCAGCCGCCGCCCCCCGCTCGGCCTCGCTGCCGGCCGTGCGCGACGAGATCCCGCCTCCGTCCGAGCGGTAGATCCCAGAGCCCCAACCGGCGCAGCTCGGACTGGTTGGTGGGACGATGCTGGCTTGAATCCCACCCAGCAACTGGCCGAGTTCCTGGCCCTGATCTCGTGCTTCAACGACGAGCGGACGGCGACCAGGAACGGAATCGAGCGAGTGGCGGAGGTGCTCCACGCTGAGGCCGCGGCGCTGGTGCGCGGCGGGAGCGTGATCGCCGCGGTCGGGTTCGCCGAGGGCCAGGTCCCGACCGGGCGTCTGGTGGCGGTCGCCGATCGGGGCGGGGGGACCCTTGCCGTGCCGGGCACGGGGGATTGCGTGGCCGCGGCGATGCAGCTGGAGGACGAGCGCCCTCGTTCACCTGGTCGTGGCTCGCCGCGCCGACGCGCCGTTTCAAGGCGAGGAGCTCGACCTGCTTCGCGGCATGGGCCGGGTGCTTACGCTCGGGCTGCGAAACCTGAGGTTGCTGGATAACGAGCGGGCGCTGCGCTCAGGCTCCGAGCGCCAGGCCAGCGAGAACGCGCGCCTGCTCGAAGCTCTGCGCGAGCGGCAGGGGCTGCTGGAGCGACTGGCCCAGCTTCAGCGGGGAATCGTCGACCGGCTGCCCGTCCACGAGGTGCTGGAGGCCGCCGTCGAGGGTGCCTGCGGGCTGCTGGGGGACGAGGTCGTCGTGCTTCGCCTGGCGGATCCCGACGATCCCACCCACGCGATGCTCGTCGCCACCGCCGGTGCCGACACCGAGCTGTTGACCGGGCGACGCCACCTGCCGGTGGCCGCGGGGCTCGGCGGGCGCGCGATGCGTGAGCGCAGCGTGGTCTTCGCCGATGCTGTGAGCGGGGTCGCATCGCCGGAGGCGACGCAGGACATCCCCGCTGACGGCTTGACCGCGGCGATGGCCGCCCCCGTGTACGAGCGGGGCGAGGCGACGGGCAGCCTGGCCGTGGGCTCGCGCCGGCCGGGGCACAAATACGGTCCGCGCGACCGGCAGGTGCTGCTCTCCTTCGCTGAGCATGTGAGCCTCGCCCTCGACCACGCCCGAGCCGTCGAAGAGGCGATGCACGAGGCGCTTCACGACTCCCTCACCGGGCTTCCCAACCGATCGCTGTTCCTCGACCGCCTGCGTCGCGCAGTCAACCGTGCCGAGCGGGCCGGGATCCCCGTGGCGGTTCTGTTCTGCGACCTGGATGGCTTCAAGACCGTCAACGACAGCCTCGGGCACCGCACGGGGGACCGGCTGCTGGTCGCGGTCGCTGAACGATTCGAGGGCACCCTTCGACCGACGGACACGATCGCCCGCCTGGGAGGCGACGAGTTCGCGGTGCTGCTGGACGAGCTTCGCGGGCCCGACGAGGCCGCGCGGGCCGCACAGCGTCTCCTCGAGACGCTCAGGTCGCCCTTCGAGCTGGGCGAGCGCGAGTTCTTCATCAGCGCAAGCATCGGGATCGCGACCGGGAACAAGGAGGCGGAAACGCTCCTGCGCGACGCCGACCTGGCGATGCATCGGGCCAAGAGTCGCGGCAAGGGACGCTACGAGATCTTCAAGCCCGGCATGCACACCGCCATCGTCGAGCGGCTCGAGCTCGAGCTCGACCTGATGGGGGCGATCGAGCGCGACGAGCTGGTGCTCGCATACCAGCCGATCTTCAGCCTGCGAAGCGGGGCGGTGGCCGGGCTCGAGGCGCTGGTGCGCTGGCGGCATCCCGATCGAGGCCTCGTTCTGCCGGAGCAGTTCATTCCGCTGGCCGAGGAGAGCGGCGTGATCCGCGAGCTGGGCCGCTGGGTGCTGCGGACCGCGTGTCATCAAGGCGCGCTGTGGCGCGCCAGGTACCCGGGCCATCCGGGGTTGCGCATCGGAGTCAACGTGTCCGGAGCCCAGCTGGGCGAGCCGGGGCTGGTGGAGGAGGTGGCGGAGGCGCTCGCCACCGCCCAGCTCGACGCTTCCGGCCTCGCCCTCGAGATCACCGAGACGGCTCTGATGGGAAGCGTGGAGACGGCGATCGCGCAGCTCGACGCGCTCAAGCGGCTGGGCGTCGACCTGGCGATCGACGACTTCGGCATCGGCTACTCGTCGCTGCGTTATCTGAGCCGGCTGCCGTTGGACACCCTCAAGATCGAGAAGTCCTTCGTCGACGGCATCGGCCGCCCGGACGACGAGCCGGCGCTGCTGCGGGCGATCGTCGACCTGGCCGACATCTTCGGCCTGGAGGTGGTCGCCGAGGGAGTCGAGCGGCCCGAGCAACGGGAGCGACTGCTCGAGCTGGGCTGCGATCTCGGCCAGGGGCACCTGCTGTCGGCGCCGCTCGAGGCCGCGGACGCCGACGCCCTCCTGCTCCGAGTCGGCCTCCTCGGCGGGCCCTCGCCCGCGGGCGAGAAGCCTTTCGGGGGCGAGGAGCCTTCACCGGCTACGATCGAGCCAGAGGCCGATCGTGGCGCGGATTGAGAACTACAGCCCCGGGCGCGTGGTCGAGGCGCTTCACCTGACTTGCTGATCGCCACGCTCGCCGCGTTGGCGGCGGCCCTGGTGGCGCCGGCGCCGGCGTCCGCGAACGAGGACTTCGCCGCCGAGCCGCCGTTCGGCGGAGAGCTGCCGCCGCCCCTCGTCAGGCCCGAATCCGAGCGCCTTGCGCCCCGCGGCTTCGAGCTCAGCGCGCGGGAGGCGATTCGGATCGCCGACGCCGCCGAGGCCGTGCGCGACGAGCGGGCCGAGAGCCCGCAGATGCGGGCGGTCGCATTCCAGCGCGGTGGCGATTGGCAGGTGAGCTACTTCACCGGCTCCGGCTCTGCCCGCACGGAGGTCGCCCAGGCGATCGTCGACGACGAGGGCGGCGGGGTGCTGGGGGCCTGGCATGACCAGCAGCTGGGGGCGCCCCTGGCGCGGGGCTATTCGGGCGCGATCGCCCAGAAGGTGAACGCGCCCTACGTGTGGCTGCCGCTGTGCCTCCTGTTCCTGGCGCCGTTCATCGACCCTCGGCGTCCCTTCCGGCTCCTGCACCTGGACCTCCTGGTGCTGCTCGGCCTCGGCGTCTCGCTTTGGTTCTTCAACCGCGGCGAGATCACCGCGTCCGTGCCGCTCACCTACCCGGTCTTGGGCTACGTCCTGGCGCGCATGCTGTGGGTGGGAGTGCGTCCCCGCGATCGACCGGGCCCGCTGATCCCGGTGTTACCGGTGAGCTGGGTGGCAATCGGCGCCGTCGCCCTCGTCTGCGCGCGGATTGCCCTCAACGTCGCCGACTCACGGGTGATCGACATCGGCGTCGCGGGCGTCGTCGGCGCCGATCACATCAGCCAGGGGCAGGAGCTCTACGACGGCGGTTTCGCCCCGGGGGTCGGAATCCGGGGCGACGTCTACGGCCCCCTCAACTACCTCGCCTACGTCCCCTTCGAGGCTGTCTTCCCGTGGCACGGCCACTGGGGCGACGTGCCCGCCGCCCACGCCGCGGCGATCGCCTTCGACCTGCTCACGGTGCTCGGCCTGCTCGCGCTGGGCCGGCGGCTGCGCGCCGGGCGGGCACGGCAGAACGCTCGGGATCGCGCTCGCGTTCGGCTGGCTCGCCTATCCGTTCACGCTCTACACGATGAACGCGAACGCGAACGACTCGTTGATCGCCGCGATCGTGGTCGGGGCGATGCTGGTACTGGCCTCCCCGCCGGCCCGCGGGGCGATGGTGGCGCTGGGGTCCGGGGCGAAGTTCGGGCCGGCGGCGCTGGCGCCGCTGTTCGCCACCGGCACCGGCGAACGCCGGTGGCGCGCAGCGCTCGTCTTCGGGGCAGCGTTCCTCGCGCTCAGCGTGCTGCTGGTCCTCCCCTTCCTCCCCGACGGCGGCCCGCGAGAGCTGTATGACCGCACGCTCGGCTACCAGGCCTCGCGCAGCTCGCCGTTCAGCGTCTGGGGCCAGGCCCCCTCGCTCGACTTCCTGCGGCCGCTCGTGCGGGCGGGCGCGATCGCCCTCGCCCTCGGGGTGGCGCTCTGGCCGCGGCGAAAGACGCCGGCGCAGGTCGCCGCGCTGGCGGCGGCGGTGCTGATCGCAGTCCAGCTCGGAGCGACCCACTGGTTCTACTTCTACGTGGTCTGGTTCCTGCCCCTGGTGCTGGCGGCCCTGTTCGTCGCGCAGCGGGGCGAGGAGCTCGGCCTCACGCACTCTCCACGTCGAAGGTCATCGCTCCGGTGACGCCGTCGCTGTTGCCGGTGAGGGT
Organism: uncultured Actinomycetes bacterium; assembly: GCA_963743455.1. Taxonomy (GTDB): domain Bacteria; phylum Actinomycetota; class Thermoleophilia; order Solirubrobacterales; family 70-9; genus AC-56. The sequence continues at coordinate 372,114 of CAVUPJ010000003.1, forward strand.
CAAGAGCAGCGACTTGTCGAAGATCGAGTCGTCGGAGTTGAACGTCTCTCGTCCGGCGGCCTGCGAGTACGGCGCCTTCGCGTAGATCTGCTCGCTGAACGCGTCCTCGAAGTAGAGCTGGGTCGTGAGCACGCTGGTCCGGTCGAGATGCACCATGGCGTGGATGTGCACCGTCCGCCCGGGGTACCAACCCGGATACACCGTCTTGAACTGGACGATCCCTTCGGCGTTCGTCACCTGAGCGCCGCGCAGGAAGGTCTCGTCGTCCGTTCCGGTGCCGGCGCCGGTGGAAGCGGCCACGAAGCCGGAGTAGATCCCGAGTGCGTCGCAATGCCAGATCTCGACGACCGCGTTCTCGATCGGCTCGCAGCTTTCGGCGTCGCGCACGCGCAACGCCAAGCGAAGCGGCGCCCCCTCGCGATCCTCGCGAACGTCGCTGCGGATCTTGTCGACGTCGAAGTAGTAAGGGCCTTCCGTCTGTTGCAGCGTCAGCGAGCACGATGCGGTTTCGTCGAAGAGCTCGTTCGCCGAGGTGCGCCCGTCCGTATTCGAGGGAGCCGTGGCGGTTTCGCCGTCGGTCGTGGCAACCCCGGTCGTCTCGTCATCCGAGCCGCACGCGGCAAGGACGCCGGCGAGCGTCACGGCTCCCGCCCCGGCCAGGGCTTGACGGCGACTGAGCCTCATCGGGGCTTCCTTGGCATCTTCCTGCATCGGGTTTCAATAATGACGTTACGAAAGGAGCAGCGATGGCGAAGGCGCGATTCAGTCTGGAAGGCGGGGTGGGGGAGATCGTGCTCGCGGACCCGCCCCTGAATCTGTTCGGCTTGGAGCTTGCCCGTGACCTGGCGGCGGCGACCGAGCAGGCCCGTGACAGCGATGCTCGGGCGATCCTGGTTCGCGCGGAGGGACAGAACTTCTCTGCGGGCGCGAACGTGGAGATGTTCCTCGACCGTGACGAGGCCGCCGCCCGCGAGCTGATCGAGGAGTTCATGCCTGCGATCAGGCGGTTCGCCGAGATCTCCGCCCCCACCGTCGCAGCGGTGCAGGGGTTCTGCCTCGCGGCGGGCCTCGAGGTGGCGCTGAGTTGCGACCTGATCTGGGCGGCTGAGGGTTCTCAGCTGGGACTGGTCGAGGGAGTGATCGGGGCGACGCCGTTCGGCGGCGGCACGCAGAGACTGGTCGCCAGGGCCGGGGCGGGGCGGGCCGCGGAAGCCGTGTTGACGGCGCGGGCGTATCCGGCGGAGACGATGCTCGAGTGGGGGGTCGTGAACCGCGTCGTCGAGTCTTCTGATCTGGACGAGAAATCGCGTGCGTTCGCCGAGCGTCTCGCCGGGGGCCCGACGCTCGCGCACGCGGCGACCAAGCAGATGATTCGGCTCACCGTCGACGAGGGGGTGGAGGCGGCCGATGCGGCCCTGCCGGAGGCCGGGGCGAAGGTGATGGCGAGCGAGGACCTTCAGAGGGGCGCTCGAACTCTGCTCGAGAAGGGCCCGGGTCATGCGAGCTTCGAGGGCAGGTGACGGGCAGCGGCCGCTTAGAATGAACCTTCTCGGGGGCGTAGCTCAGTCGGTTTAGAGCGCCGGCCTGTCACGCCGGAGGCCGCGGGTTCGAGTCCCGTCGCTCCCGTTCTTCGACGAGCTCTGGTCCTACACCTAGGGCTGGGCGACCGGCTGATCCTCTTCGACGCCGGCTTCCGGCGTGATCAGGATCGCTCCCTCGCCGCTCGCGTAGGCGTCCTCGCCGTGGTAGACGAGGTCCATCCCCAGCGCTTCCTCGCGCTCGCTGCTGCGCAGCGGCATCACGGCTCCGATCAGGCGCAGAAGCACGTAGGTGGCGCCGAAGGCATACGCCGGTGCCGCCAGGGCCGCCAGGGCCTGGTCGCCGAGCTGGGACGCGTTGCCGTAGAAGAGGCCATCCGAGACCCCGTTCCACCCAACCTGGGCGACGAAGCCGATGAACAGGATGCCGAAGAAGCCGGCGATCCCGTGCACGGCGAGCACGTCGAGCGTCTCGTCGACCCGCGTCCGTGGCCGCCAGGCGACCACCGCGTAGCAGGGCAGGGCGCCCAGCGCGCCGAGCAGCATCGCGTAGCCGGGGCTGATGAAGCCGCCGGCGGGAGTGATCAGGACGCAGCCGACGATGATCGCCGTCGCCGCGCCGACTGCGGTCACCCTGCGACCGCGAATCGCGTCGAGCCCGAACCAGACCAGCAGCGTCGTCGCAGGCGTGAGCAGGGTGTTGGTAAAGGCGAGAACCGAGTTGGCCCCGGTGTTGAAGCCGCTGCCGCCGTTGAAGCCGAACCAGCCAAACCACAGCAGCCCGGCCCCGACGAGGACGTACACGGTGTTGTGGGGCAGCAGCGCCTGGCGGCCGTAGTCCTTGCGGGCGCCGACGACCAGCGCCGCCGCCAGGGCCGAGAACCCGGAGCCCATCTCGACCGGGACGCCGCCGGCGAAGTCGAGGGTTCCGCCCTCGAGCAGCCAGCCGGGACCAAAGGCCCAGTGGGCCAGCACGGCGTAGACGAGCACCGACCACAGCGCCGAGAAGACCAGGAAGGCGCTGAAGCGCATCCGCTCGACGACCGCGCCCGAGATCAGCGCCGTGGTGATGATGCAGAAGGTCGCCTGGAAGGCGAAGAAGAGCAGATGGGGGATCGTCGACCCCTCACGGGGCTCGAGGGTGACGTCGCTGAGGAAGGCGTGGTCGAAGCCGCCGATGATGTCGTTGCCCTCGTCGAAGGCGAACGAGTAGCCGATTACCGCCCAGGTGACGGTGGCGACGGCGATCGCCGCGATGCACATCATGAACGTGTTGAGCGGGTTCTTGGAGCGCACCAGGCCCGCGTAGAAGAGGCCCAGCGCCAGGGTCATCATCAGCACCAGCGCCGTTGCGGCCAGCATCCAGGCGGTGTCGCCGGTGTCGATCGCCGTCGCCTGTGCGATCAGAGTCGGCATCTCGATCAGCCTCCGACCGGCGTCACGGCGCCGTGGTCGGTTTCACCGGTGCGGATCCGCACCGCCCGTTCGAGCGGAACGACGAAGATCTTGCCGTCACCGACCTCGCCCGTACGGGCGCCCGCGCACAGCGCCTCGATCGTCGGCTCGACGAAGGGGTCCGAGACGGCGATCTCGAAGCGGACCTTGTCGGCGAGCCCCATCTGCACGGTCGTGCCGCGGTAGGTCTCGACCCGGTCCAGCTCGCCTCCGTGCCCCTGGACCCGGCTCAGGGAGACCCCGCGCACCTCCGCGCGATAGAGAGCCTCCAACACGTCGTTCGCCTTCTCCGGTCGGACGATGCCGATCACGAGCTTCAAAACGCCTCCTTTGGCCGGCTGAGCGGCTGCGAGCCTAACCGTCGGGCCGGATCTTCGCCTCCCGGCCTCGACGTTCAGCGCCAGGTGCCGCCGGAGCTGGTGCGCGGTGATCGTCACCCGGCCGCCGGCGAGCGCCACGACGAAGCGCAGATGACCACTATCGACCGCTGTCAAGCGACTGCGCGGCGATGGCCGGCGCGCAGGTGGCGAGCTCACCGCCGCTCGGCATATCGCGGCGCAGCGACGCGAAGGCGATGCCGCCGACGACCAGTGGCAGCCAGAAGAGGATCACGCGGTAGGCGAGCACGGCCGCGGCTGTCCCGGCCGCGGCGGTTCCGTAAACGATCAGGGTGCCGATCAGCCCGCCGTCGATGCCGCCGATTCCACCGGGGATCGGCAGCAGCCCGCCGAGTTGGCCGATCAGGTAGCCCATCAGGATGACGGTGAGGGGGGGCGAGAGGGCGAAGGCGTGAAAGGTCGCCCAGAGCACGGCGTTGTCGAAGGCCCAGTATCCGAACGACCCCGCCAGGACGCGGCGGTCGCCCGAGCGCAGGATCTGTCCTGCCTCCGCGGTGCCGTCGATCACCGCCCGCCGCGCGGTGCTGACCCCGCGGCGGAGGCGGGAAGCGTCCGGGCGTGGGGCGGAGCCCGGGCCGAGGAGGGGAATCGCCGCGACGGCGGCGATCGCCAGCGTCGCCACGGCGGCGGGGACGGCCGTCAGCCACAGCGACAGGTCGGGCCCGACGATGCCGAGCGCCATCACCGTCCCCAACACGGCGACGGCGGCGAAGTTGACGCCGCTCTTGATCAGGAAGAAGGCGACCGAGCGGCGGGCGATCCGGGCGCCGGGCATGCCGCCGCGGTGCAGGACCCAGGCGCCGAGGGCCAGCCCGCCGGCGCCGCTGGCAGGGACCAGCGAGCCCATCGCCAGCTCCGAGCCGCCGATCTGCCAGCTCCGCCGCCAGCCGAGCCCGGTGCAGAAGATCGGCCCGAACATGACCACGTAGGAGGCGAAGGAAAGGCCCTCGAGCAGCGTCGCCAGGGCCAGCCAGCCGGGGTCCGCGCCGGCGAGGCGGTCTCGCACATCGCCGAGCCCCGGGCGCAAGCAGGATGATCGCGACAAGGCCGGCAAGCGCAGCGATCGCCTGTAGCGCCCGGCGGCGAAGGGTGCGCGGCTGAAACTCGCGCGGCAACTCTGCCGGCGACGGCGCCGTGACAGTGATGTCGAAAGCGGATGGGATGGCCTACAGCATCGCGCAGGACTCACAGCACTCGTGTACGTACGAAGTATGTACAATGCCCGCGTGGCTTCCTCGAAGACAAAGCGCCTCAATCTCCGTATCGCCGAAGACGACCGCGCGCTCTTTGACAGAGCCGCCTCTGCCCAGCGTGAATCCCTCTCGCAGTTCCTCGTTGAGAGTGGTCGCGAGCGCGCTGAGAGATTGCTGGCTGATCGAACCAGCTTTCGCGTTGATTCCGAGGACTGGGACACGCTGGTGGCAGCGATGGATCGGCCAGCTCAGGTACGCCCAGAGCTGGTCCGGCTCTTTGCCCGAGCTCGACCTGAGTAGCGATTGCCACGCTTCATTGACTCCGAGCCGCTCGGCCCGGAGCATGTGCTTGCTGGGTTCGACTGTGGCGTCGGCTCACTGAACCTGTGGCTTGAGCGTCACGCACGCTCGGCGACAGGCGCAGGCTCGGCGAGGACCTACGTCGTCACCGACAACGACCAGGGCCGGGTGGTCGGCTACCACGCTTTGACTGTCGCATCGATCGATCATCGGAATGCGACAGATCGAGCTACCAAGGGAATGCCCCGCCACCAGATACCCGCCGTGCTCGTTGCTCGCTTGGCGGTGGACAACTCGGTCAAGGGGAGAGGAATCGGAGCCTTCCTCGTGCAGGATGCGATGGCACGAGCCCTTGCCGTATGCGAGGAAGCCGGAATCCGCATCCTGCTGGTCCACGCTCTTGATGAGATTGCCCGCGATTTCTACCTGCACTTCGGATTCGAGCCGTCCCCGACGGATGCGATGAACTTGCAGCTCCTCATCAAGGACATCCGCTCCTCTTTGGACGCCGCAGCGGCCAGCGACTGAGCCAACACCCTGCTGGACCCGAAGCTCGACCGCGACGGCTACTTCGAGCGTTGCTGCCTCGAGTAGTCGCTAGATCGATCCTCGCCTAAGACCGATCAGCGGTAGTACTCGATCGCGCCGGTCTTCTCCAGGTCGTCTTGGCGGATCGCCTCGACGTCCAGCACGAGATCGACCTCGTCGCTGACGAGTCGCCCACCGCCGGCCAGCTCGTCTTGCCAGGAGACGCCGAAATCATGGCGGTTGACCTTGGTGTGGCCCTCGAAGCCGATTCGGCGCATCGTGCCGCGATTCTCGTCCCCGACCCAGAATGGGGTCTCCCACTGGCCGAGGTAGGCGACGTCGAATCTCCACCGGCCTCGTGTTGCCACGGATCGTCACGTCGGCCGTGGCCTTGAAGTGGGTGTCGCCGGTTCGCTCCAGCAAACGGCCCGTAAAGGTGATCTTGGGGTGGTGCTCCACGTCGAAGAAGTCGGCGCTGCGCAGGTGCTCGTCGCGAACGGGCTCGCCACTCCAGAGCTTGGTGGCGTCGATTTCGCCCTCGAATGTCGCCTCAGGCCAGCTATCCCAGTCGAAATCGAGCCGGCCATGGATGTCCTTGAGGTGCCCCCGCACCCAGGTGACCATCATGTGCCTGGCCCGGAACTCGACCGCCGTATGGCCCGGCTCGAGCATCCAGATCGCCATCAGGCCGGCGATGCGACGACGAACGCGACCTCGTCCAGGTAACACCAAGACCAGTCCTCGCCCGGCTCGAGCGAGCTGACGATCGGATGGCCGCTGTCGGCGGCGTGCTTTGAGGCGTGCTGGTTCGGAGAGGAGTCGCAGCAGGCGACGTGGCCGCAGCTACGGCAGACCCGCAGGTGCACCCACTGGCCGCCGATCTTCAGGCAGTCCTCGCACCCGGCAACGGTCCCGGGGGGCGCCACCCGGATCTGGTCGAGGTGCGCGCAGATCTCACTCATAGCCAATCCCGTCCAACCTGCGCCTAGAGGGCGCCGCCGGCGGTGAGCGGGGCGGTGGGGTCGGCCTGGTCCTGCTCGCCGAGCTTCTCCCGGGCCAGGTACTCCTCGACCAGCAGCGCGTTGTCCGCCGAGCGCTCGACCACCGTCAGGAGGTCGGTCATCGTCGACACCTCCTCCACCTGTTCCTTGACGAACCACTGCATGAACTGTTCGGCCTGGAAGTCGCCGTTGTCGCGGGCGAGCTTGAACAGGGCGTTGATCTCCTCGGTGACGCGCTGCTCCTGGTCGAGCGCCATCCGCACCGGGGCGACGACGCCGTCGAAGCGGGTCAGCTTCGCCTCGATGTCGGGGATCCGCACCTCCTGGTTGGCGTCGAGGAGGTACTGCACCATCATCATCGCGTGGTTTCGCTCCTCGATCGCCTGACGGTAGAAGAAGGCCGCCAGGCGCGGCAGCGTTTCGGACTCGTAGTAGACGGCGGCGCCGATGTACTGCTGGTGGGCGCCGAACTCGTTGGCGATCTGCTCGTTGAGCGCATCGGCGAAGGGCTTCTGTGCCATCGGACCTCCTCGTCTCGTTCCCGCCCCAGGCTATCCGCGCTGCCGCTCGAACGGCCGCCCGGCTAGCGGTCCGTCCACTCGCCCCACCGAAAGCCCGTCGCGGAGGGCGCCGGGTCGAGTGGGCTCGAGGCCAGCCCGTCCGGGACCGCCGGGTCGTTGTAGCCGGAGGGGGCGACGTCGTTCGGGGTGTCGGGGTGAAAGAGCGAGGCCAGGTACTGGATCTGGCCTCGCCCGGGGCCGAGCTCCCCCTGGCCGCCGCCGTAGATCGCGATGCCCTCCCGCTCGCAGTGCTCGTAGACGGCGAACAGCTCGCCCAGGGAGCCGAAGCGCGACGGCTTCGAGTTGATCGCCCGTGGCTTTCGCTCCAGCCCTTCGATGTCGGCCAGCGAGTGCAGCGGCGCGTCCCAGGTGACCCGGTCGGCGTGCGGCTCGAGCACCGGCCGGGTCTCCTCGTTCAGGTCGGGGTCCTCGAGGTAGGCGCCAGGAAAGGCCGCGGCGACGGCGCTGTAGAGCTCGGGATCGGTCTCGACGTCGACGGGGGTGCCGCGGTAGTGGCCCTTCAGATCGAGGACGTCGACGCCGGCGATCTCCGTCAGCTCGGCGATCAGCTCGGCGTCCCAGTCGTTCTCCGGGTCGAGCTTGAAGCGCAGGGTCGGGTACTTGTCCAGCCGCCGGCGAACGGGCTCGGTGTTGGAGCGCGGGTCGTCGTCCCCGAAGCTGGAGAGGCGCGTGGAGCAGACGAAGGTGACGGGATTCGGGTCGCGCCCCAGGGCCTCGTGAAGTGAGACGCCGCTCTGCCGCAGCGCCAGGTCCAGCGCGGCGCTCTCGTACGCCCAGCGGCGATAGTGCCGCGAGGACTCGCGCACCGGGCGCCGCCGGGCCGAACAGGTCGAGCTCCGCGAGCAGCTCGCAGAGCCCGCCCAGCGTCCTCGGGCCGCTGAGGTCGTGGACCGGCCCGGCGTCGCGGTGGGCGATGTGGTCGAGGACGTCGTAGACGACGTCCTCCCCGATTCCCTCCTGCCCGGAGCCGCGCAACCGAACGACCGTCGAGGGGCGGGTGAAGGAGCCGTACTCGCGGTCGTGGCCCTCGAGCTCATACGAGGAGACCTCGATCGGCAGCTCGACGAGCTTCTCGAACGCGCTCACCGCCTCGAAGGCTAGTGACACGCCGCGAAACGATCCCGCCGCCCGCGGGACTCCCGATATGTTGAGCCACCATCCGCAACGCGGCTCGAGGGCCGAAGGAAGGAGAGGAAGTTGGCGGAGCTAGACGCGGACGCCGGCGCCGGGCTCACGGCGCTTGGACTCAACTGCACCCTGAAGAAGTCACCGGAGACCTCGCACACCGAGGCGTTGATGGGACGGGTGTTCGGCCTGCTCTCCGAGCACGGTGTGGAGACGGAGATCCTGCGCCCGGTCGACTACGCGATCGCCTTCGGCGTCACCTCCGACGAGGGCGACGGCGACGAGTGGCCGCAGGTCCTCGAGAAGATCAAGGCTGCCGACATCCTGCTGATGGGGATGTCGATCTGGTTCGGGCACCGCTCATCGGTCGCCCAGCTCGTGATCGAGCGCCTCGACGGCACCTACAACGAGCGCAACGAGGTCGGCCAGTACCCGCTCTACAACAAGGTCGCCGGCGTGGTGGTGACCGGGAACGAGGACGGCGCCCACGCCTGCGCCGAATCGACGCTGTTCAACATGACCCACCTGGGGTGCGTGGTGCCGCCGAACGCCGACACCTACTGGGTCGGCGACGCCGGCCCCGGCCCCTCCTACCTCGATGCCGGCGGCCCGGAGCACGCCTACACGCAGCGGACCAGCTCCTGGTGCGCGCACAACCTCCTGCACATGGCGCGGATCATTCGCGACAACCCGATCCCGCCGATCGGCAACACGCTGGAGGAGCACGGCGGCGACGCCGTACACGGCGGATAGCCGGGCAGTGTGACGCCGACGATCGCGCTGCTCGGCGACGTGATGCTCGGCCGGGCCGTCGCGGAGCGGCTCGCCGACGTCCCGCCCGAGGAGGTGTGGGCGCCCGAGGTTCGCGAGCTGTGCCGCTCCTGCGACCTCGTGATCTGCAACCTCGAGTGCTGCATCTCCGCGCGGGGGGAGCCGACGGAGCGCGTCCGGCAGAAGCCGTTCTTCTTCCGCGGACCGCCCCAAGCGGTGCGATCGCTGGCGGCAATCGGGGTTGGGGCGGTTGGCCTGGCCAACAACCACGCTCTCGACTACGAGGTCGAGGCGCTGATCGAGACGCTCGAGCTGCTCGGCCAGGCCGGGATCGCCGTCGCCGGGGCGGGCCGGGACGAGCCCGAGGCGCGCCGCGCCGCGATCGTGGAGGCCGGAGGCCGCCGGCTGGGGCTCGTGGCCGTCTCGGACCACCCGCGCGAGTTCGCGGCCGGCCGGGACACGCCGGGGATCGCCTACGGCGACCTGCGGCGCGCGGTTCCCGACTGGCTGGCCGGCGAGCTGGCCCGGCTCGAGCGCGAGTGCGACCACGTGGTGGCCTTTCCCCACTGGGGCCCCAACATGACCACAGAGCCGGCGGGCTGGCAACGCCGGGCGGCCGGCGAGCTCCAGGAGGCGGGCGCCGACCTCGTCGCCGGCCACTCGGCGCACGTCTTCCACGGCACGGGCTGGGGCCGGCGCGGCCCGCTGCTCTACGACCTCGGCGACGCGCTCGACGACTACGCGGTCGATCCCAGGCTGCGAAACGACCTGGGCGTGCTGGCGATCTGGCGGCCCGGGGATCCGGAGCTGGAGCTGGAGCTGGTCGGCCTTGCCCTCGACCACTGCCTCACCCGGCTCGCCGCCGGCCAGGACGCGGAATGGATCGCGCAGCGGCTCGCTCCTGCCTGCGAGCAGCTCGGGACCCGTGTCGAGCGCACCGCGGAGCAGCGCTTCCGGGTCGCGCCGCTCTAGTCGCTGACCACCCGAATGGTGCGCAGGCTTCGGTCCACGGCTCCCCTGACCCAGCCGCCATGCTCGACCACCTCGCGGATGTAGTCGACGGTCTCCTGGGTCAGGCGCTCCCCCGGCAGCACGTTCGGGATCCCCGGTGGATAGGCGGCCAGGGACTCGGCGGCGACCCGCCCAACGGCCTGATCGAACGGCACCACCTCCTGCGGCCCGAAGAACGCCTCGCGCGGCGGCGCCTCGAGGTGCCCCCAGGGGGGCGGGGGCGTGAACGGCCGCTTCGGTAGCTCGGCATCGGCCCCGAGGGCTTCGACCGCGCCGCGGACGGCCGCGACGAGGCGCGCCCCGCTTCGAGCGGCGTCCTCTCCCATCCCGAAGACGGCGACGACAACGTTCTCGGACGCGAGCTCCAGGTTGACGTCGTTCAGCTCCCGCATCAGGGCAGCGAGCCGCGTGCCGGTGCTGCCGGTGGCGCGGACGTCGATCGCCAGGCGCAGCGGATCCCAGCCGTGGACCCCCGGGCGACCGACGAGCCGCTCGTCGAGGACGTCGAGGCCGGGGACCCGCTGCACCTCCGCCCTGGCCCGCTCGACTCCCGCCAGGGTCTCGGCGAGCAGCTCCGCGCCGTGCACGGCTGCGTGGCGGCGGGCGGCGTCCAGCGATGCCGTGAGCAGCCCGCTCGGGCTGGTCGCCTCAGTCAAGGTCACGCAGCGATCGACCACGTCCTCGTCGATGACGCCGCCCTCGCCGAGGTGGAGGATCGCCGATTGGGTGAGGCTGCCGAGCAGCTTGTGGATCGAGGACAGGACCAGGTCCGCGCCGCACTCCAGTGCGCTCGCCGGCAAAAGCGGCGAGAACCGCAAATGGGAACCCCAGGCCTCGTCCACTACGAGCGGCAGCCCTCGGTCGTGGCAGACCTCCGCCAGCCCGCTGACGTCGGCGACCGCGCCGAAGTAGGTGGGAGAGACGGTCAACGCCGCGACGGCATCCGGGCTACGGTCGATTGCCTCGGCCAGCGCCCGTGGGGTAAGGCAGTGGGCGATCCCGAGCTCGTCGTCGAGCTCGGGCGCGACGAAGGTGGGCTCCAGTCCCGCGAGGATGATCCCGTCGATCGTGCTCGAGTGGGCATTGCGCTGGACGACGACGCTGCGGCCGTCGTGGCGAAGCGCGAGGCACGTGGCGTGATTGCCCTGGGAGGCGCCGTTGATCAAAAACCAGCTGCGCCGCGCCCCCCAGGCGCCGGCGGCGAGCCGTTGAGCCCGCTGGAACGGCGAGTCGGGACCGACATCGATGCCCTCGATCCCGGCCGGGACGTCGCGATCGAATGCCGCCTGGCCCAACGCCTCGATTGCCGCCGGGTCCGCCCCGTGTCCGCCCTTGTGCCCGGGGACGTTGAAGCGGCCGGGGCTGCGCTGGGCATAGGCCACGATCGCGTCGAGATAGGGGGTTTGGTCCTGCTCGCTGTGCCCCCGCGCCTGGCGCCCGGCGCCGGCCGCGGGTTGCAGAGCGTCCCCAGACATCCGTCTGAGACTCTAGTGGCGCCGCCAGTACGTCCCCAGGGCCCTGGTACCTTTCGACCGTCCTCAATGGACGACGACGGCCCTCCTCGAAGTACCAGCGAAATAGACGACGCCCGTAGCCCGGGCGGGTCGACCTCGCGGCGGCCGTGAGCGTCCTGCTCCTGATCGTCCTTCTCTTGCTGGTCGTGATCAACGGCCTGTTCGTCGCCGCCGAGTTCGCACTGGTCCGGGCGAAGCGATCGCGACTCGAGGTGCTGGCCGGCGAAGGCACGCGCGGCGCCGAGCAGGCGCTGGCACAGATCGACCGCATCGACGAGTCCCTGTCCGCGTGTCAGGTGGGGATCACGATGGCCTCGATCGGGATCGGCTTCCTCGGCGAGCCGTCGCTGGCCCGCCTGCTGGAGCCGATGTTCGGCGGCCTCTCGCACGGAGTCGCGGTGGCGATCTCGGTCGCGCTGGCATTCACCTTGGTGACTTCGATCCACATCGCGCTCGGCGAGCAGGTGCCGAAGATTCTGGCGATCACCCGGGCGGAGGGCACCGCCCGCTTCCTTGCCAGGCCACTGGCGGCGTTCCGGGCGCTCAGCGGGCCGTTCACAGTCGCGCTGACGAAGATCGCGAATGCGGTTGTGCGCCTGTTCGGCGTCCGTCCCGGAGAGCTCGAGGAGCAGCACACCGCCGAGGACGTGAAGGCGATCATTCGCCAATCGGGCCAATCCGGCACCGGCGACTCGCTTGACCCGGGAGAGGCGGGGATGCTGGGCGGCGTCTTCCACCTTCACGAGCAGCAGGCGCGCGAGGTGATGACCCCGATCCCAGCCGTTGTCACCGTCAACGCCTCGGAGAGCGTCGAGGAGGCGCTGCAGCGCTGCGTCTCATCGGGCCACACCCGGCTGATCGTGATCGAGGATCACAACCCGGACCGAGTGCGCGGCGTCGTCCACAACAACAGCCTCGCCCGCCTCTATATGAACACGGGGCCCGATGCCTCGATCGAGCCGGCGATCCGCGAGGTGCCGATCTTCCCGGAGACGAAGCCGCTCGACGATTTGCTCGCCGAGCTACAGCGCCAGCGCAGCTCCATTGCGGTGGTCTCGGACGAGTACGGTCGAACGGTGGGCATCGTCACCATCGAGGACATCCTCGAGGAGGTGGTCGGGGAGATCGAGGACGAGACCGACCCGCGGGCAGCCTCGATGCGGCGGCTCACCGACGGTGACTGGTACGTGCGGGGCCACGTGTCGCTGGGCGACCTCGAGGACGTGGGGATAGAGCTCCCGGTCTCCTCGGACGCCTTCAACTCGATCGGCGGCTACGTCTTCTCGGAGCTCGGCCGGGTGCCGAAGCGCGGCGACCGGATCGTGGCCAACGGCTACCAGGTCAGGGTGGAGTCGGTGCGCGAGAACCGCATCGTCGCGGTTCGGATCCACATGTCAGCGACTGGCGAATTCCCGCGACAGCAGGGCACCAGCGGGCCGTAGACCCGCAATTTGCGTCGTTCCGACCCCCCTGCTTCCGTCCGCAAACGGGTCTAGCTTGCGGACGGTCCGGCTGACCTACGTGAAGGGGCATCGCTATGTGGGTAGTGAAGTTCACCGACAAGCAGCTCGAGGTCCTGAAGGCTGTTCTTCGCGCCGAGGAGCATCTGGGGCCGGCGCTTCGCGGGGCGCTCGAGGGACTCGACCTGGCCCGATGGGACGAGCTGCCAGACGCGCAGCTTCCGTGGCAGGACGTCACCGAGACGGCTCGCCGTCAAGGGATCTCGGAGGCCGACGTGATCTGGGACCTCGCCGGGAAGCGCAAGCGCACCGCCGCGTAGTTCGCTCTCAGCTCCCTCAGTCGTACTGGTAGAACCCGGCCTGGCTCTTGCGGCCGAGCTTGCCCTTGCCGATCAGCTCCTCGATCAGCCCGGGGGCGCGGTAGCGGTCCTCCTCGGAGTCGCTGAACAGGCTCTGGCCGATCGACGCGGCAACGTCCAGCCCGATGAAGTCGAGCAGGCGCAGGGGCCCCATCGGATAGCGGGCGCCCAGCCGCATGCACGAGTCCACGTCGGCTGCCTCCATCCCGGTGCGTTCCATCAGCCGCACGGCGTCGAACAGGTAGGGAAAGAGCAACCGGTTGACGACGAATCCGGGCTGGTCGGGAACCTCGATCACGGTTTTGCCCAGCGCCCGCGCCCAGCTCCGGGCGCGCTCGCGCACGCCGTCGCGGAGGCGGTCCGGGACGCAGAGCTCCACGAGCTCCATCACCTGCACGGGGTTGAAGACGTGGAAGCCGAAGACCCTGTCGGCATGTCCGCTCCGGGTGGCCAGCTCGGCCACCGGCAACGACGACGTGGTGCTCGCCAGGTCGGCCTCCGGGCTGGAATCGCCCACCTCGCGAAGCAGGTCGGCCTTTGCATCGAGCTCCTCGATCACCGCCTCGACCACGAGGTCGCAGTTGGACAGGTCCGCCGGGTCCGTCGTCACCCGGATCCGATTCGGGTCCCCGCCGTCGACCTTCGAGCAGTCGGCCTGCGCTCGTTCCTCGGCCTTCCAGGCCGAGACGTCGCTTCTGGCCAGCAGCCGCACCTCGCCGAGCGCCGTCGCAGAGGCGGCGAGGGCGCAGCCGATCGCCCCGCTGCCGACCACCGCCGGACGCCTGTATCCCTCCGAGCTGCTCACCCACGGTGGTTACTATCACGCGCCGTCCCGATCGGGCCGATCCAGGCTCGCCTGACGCCGAGGGGCCCCGCGGCGTACCCTGGGCACATGGCGGATGCGAGGCGACACGCTCCAGCGGCGGCCGGAGCCAGCCTGGCGGCCAACTTCGTGCTGGCTGTGATGGTGCTGGGCGCCTTCTCGATGTGGACGGTGATCCCGTGGGGCTGGATCTGGATCGGCTCGATGATCGCGGACACCCAGCAGCCCTCGGGCGGCCCCTACACGTTGGTCTTCTTCGGCATCGTCTGCTCGATCATCGCGATGGCCTGGGTCCTGTCGCGGCTGAACCGCCTCTACGTGCGGATCACGGGCACCACCAAGCTGCCGACGCGCTACCTGCCGGCGTGGCGAAAGAGCCTCAGCGACGAACGGGCCAGCCCCGGCGGCATGACCGCGCTGGAGGCCGTCGTCCTCGCCTCCGTCCTGCTGGCCTTCGCCGCGATGGCGATCTGGTTCCTGTTCGCCGCGGGCTCGCCCCTTCCCAGCCAGTAGCGACACGGGCCACAGGCCGCGACGCCTCGGCTATGCTCGACCTCGTGCACGGAGGGGAGCTCAGCACAGTCGGGCGTTTATGCGTGGCCGCTGGGTCGTCGCATTGATGGCGATGCTGATCGCCACCCTGGGACTGTCGGCCGACGCGTCCGCTGCGCCCGAGCCGTTCGGGCACTCGTGCCAGGCCCAGAACGGGGTGCGCTTTTGTCCCACCACCAGCCGAGCGGAACGGGTTCCGACCTTCGACGGGGTTCCCCTCGACGTCGACGTGACCCTCCCGGCTCAGGGGAACGGGCCGTTTCCGGCCATCGTCATGCTGCACGGCTGGGGCGGCAGCAAGACCAGCTTCGAGTCGACCTCGCCGGCGGGTGGATACAACAACAACAACTTCGCCCGCCAGGGATACGCGGTCATCAACTACACGGCTCGCGGCTTCGGCGACTCCTGCGGGGCGGCTCCGCCCCCAGACCACTCCGGCCCCTGCGGCAAGGGCTACATCCACCTCGGGGACACGCGCTACGAGGCCCGCGACACCCAGCACCTGCTCGGCTTGCTTGCCGACCAGGGCATCGTCAAGCCGAGCAGGATCGGGGTCACGGGCGTCTCCTACGGAGGAGGGCAGAGCATGGAGCTCGCCTTCCTGCGCGATCGGATTCGAAGGCGAGATGGCGTGCTCATGCCCTGGCGCAGCCCCGATGGAACGCCGCTCCAGATCGCGGCCGCGTACCCGCGCTGGCCGTGGTCCGACCTCGTCGACGCGCTGCTCCCCAACGGCCGCTTCCTCGACACCCAGGTCGCGCCGCGGGGGCAGAGCCTGACCCCGGTCGGCGTTCCGATCCAGAGCTACATCAGCGGGCTCTATGCCCTCGGCTCGGCGACCGGCTACTACTGCGGGACGGCGCCGGCCTCCACCCCGTGCACCGATCGCGACGCCAACATTCCTCTGAGCTTCGCCCAGATCCAGGCCGGCAAGCCGCTCTCCGCCGACGCGATGGCGGCCATCCGCAGCGTCTACAACCACAACGGCGCCTACAGCCTCGCCTTCCTGGCGGGCGCCTCGAGGCCCGCGCCCCTGCTGATCCAAAACGGCTGGACGGACGACCTGTTCCCCGCTCCGCACGCCCTCCGCGCCTACAACCTGCTTCGCTCGCGATACCCACGCTTCGCGGTCAGCCTCCAGCTCGGCGACCTCGGCCACAGCCGCGGCTCGAACAAGGAGGCCACGGACAGGCTCTTCTTCGGCCAGGCGGCGCGTTTCTTCGATGCCTACGTCAAGACGGGTGGCGGCGGCATCCCGCCGAACGGCTCCGTCACCGCGTTCACCCAGACCTGTCCCCAGAGCGCCCCCGATGCAGGCCCGTTCAGGGCCCTCAGTTGGAGGGGGATCCAGGACGGTGCCCTCACCTTCGGCTCCAACCCCGCAAAGACGTTCACCTCAAGCGGAGGCAATCAGAACGTGGCGGCGCAGTTCGATCCGATCGGCGGCACCACGGACTCCTGCAAGACGATCGGGATCGTGAACGAGCCCAACACCGCCACCTACAGGCACCGCTTCGACAGCGCCTTCACGATGCTCGGCCGACCGACTGTGCGGGCCCAGATCGAGACGACGGGCAACTTCGGCCAGATCGCGGCGAGGCTGTGGGACCTGATGCCGAACGGTCAGCAGCGCCTGGTCGACCGCGGCGTCTACGCGCTGAACAACAACCAGAGCGGGCGGATCGTCTTCCAGCTCCACGGCAACGGTTACCGCTTCGGCCAAGGCCACCGGGTCGCGCTCCAGCTTCTCGGACGCGACGCGCCCTACTACCAGGCCAGCAACTCGGCCTTCTCGGTCCGGGTCTCAAACCTCTCGGTCGCGCTGCCGCGGCTGGACAAGTAGCGGCGCCGGCGCGGCGGCCCAGCTCCGTGGTTGACTGGTCAGTCAACCAATCGGCTATCGTCCATTGAGGCATCCCAAACGACCGAACGGAGGGCATCCGGATGGCGAGCAACGGCAAGTTCCAGGGTCGCGAGGTGGTAATCGTCGAGGCGGTTCGCACTCCGATCGGCCGCGGCCACGAGGAGAAGGGCTACTACAAGGACGTCCACGCGTCCAACCTGCTCTCGAAGACCTTCAAGGAGCTCGTCGACCGCACCGGGATCGAGGCCTCCCAGGTCGAGGACGTGGTGGCCGGCTGCGTGCAGCAGTTCGGCGAGCAGGGGTTCAACATCGGTCGCAACGCCTGGCTCGAGGCGGGCCTCCCGATCGAGACCCCTGCGACGACGATCGACCGCCAGTGCGGCTCTGCGCAGCAAGCAGTGAACTTCGCCGCCGCGCTGATCGCCTCCGGGGTGCACGACGCCGCGATCGGCGGCGGCGTCGAGCACATGGGCCACCTCTCGTTCGCCGACGGGATGTCCGTCCAGCAGGAGCATGGCTTCGCCTTCTCGCCCCAGCTGCTCGAGCGCTACAACCTCGTCCCCCAGGGAATCTCGGCCGAGATGATCGCCGACAAGTGGGAGATCGCGCGCTCGGAGCTCGACGAGATCGGCCTGCGCTCCCACCAGCTCGCCGCCCAGGCGACCGAGGAAGGTCGCTTCGAGCGGGAGATCGTCCCGTTCTCGGTCAACGGCGACACCCACGTCACCGACCAGGGCATTCGTCCCGACACCAGCATCGAGAAGCTGGCGGAGCTGAAGCCCGCCTTCAAGGAGGACGGGAAGATCACCGCCGGTAACTCGTCGCAGATCTCGGACGGCGCTGCCGCCGTGCTCCTGATGACGCGCGAGAAGGCCGACGAGCTGGGGCTGAAGCCGCGCGCAAGGATCGCCGACGAGACCACGGTCGGCGTCGACCCGGTGATGATGCTGACCGGGCCGATCCCCGCCACCAAGAAGCTGCTCGACCGCAACGGGATGCAGATCGGTGATCTCGACCTGATCGAGATCAACGAGGCGTTCGCTTCGGTGGTCGCGGCCTGGCGGCGCGAGCTCGAGCCGGACATGGACCGGGTCAACGTGAACGGCGGCGCGATCGCGCTCGGACACCCGCTGGGGTCGAGCGGCGCGCGCCTGGTGACCACGCTGCTGCACGAGCTGGAGCGCTCCGACAAGGAGTGGGGCCTGGTGACGATGTGCTGCGGCGGCGGCCTGGGCACCGGGACCCTGATCCAGCGCGTCTGAGATCACCACCGCCGACGAGCATCTGCGCTCGGTCGATCGCGTGCTCCGAGGGCTGATCGACGAGCGCGGCCCCATCGATCCGGCCACCGACCGGCGGGGCAGCCGCCCGGACCCCTACGAGGCGCTCGCTCGGGCGATCGTCGGCCAGCAGCTCTCCACCAAGGCGGCCGGCTCCATCTGGGAGCGCTTGGTGGCGCACTTCGGCAGCTCCTTCCCCCAGCCCGCGCAACTGCTCGCGGCCGACCCGGAGTCGCTTCGCGAGGCGGGCCTCTCGTGGGCCAAGGTGGGCTTCCTTCGCGACCTGGCCGAGCGCATCGAGGACGGCCAACTTGACCTGGGGCGGCTGGCGGGGCTTTCGGACGAGGACGTGGTGGCGGAGCTCGTCCAGATCAAGGGGATCGGGGCGTGGACGGCCGAGATGTTCCTGATCTTCCACCTCGCCCGTCCCGACGTCGTCTCCACCGGCGACCTCGGGATTCGCCGCGCGGTGCAGGTCGCGTACGGCCTCGACGAACTGCCGGGGCCGGGTGATCTCGAGCGGATCGCCGAGCCCTGGCGTCCCCACCGGACGCTCGCCTGTCTCTATCTATGGCGATCGCTCGCCAACGCTCCGGGTTAGCCGATGGGCGCCCTCGACCGGATCTCGATCGCGGCGCTCGGCGCCACCGCCGACGACTTGGCAGTCCAGGCCCGCGAGGCGGAGCAGGCCGGAATCGAATGCGTCTGGGCCCCGGAGCTGTTTCGCAGCTCGGTCACCCAGGCCACCTGGATCGCCGCCGCGACTGAGCAAATCGCCGTCGGCACCGGGATCGCTTGGGCGTTCACCCGCAGCCCGTTCATCATCGCCGTTTCCGCGCTCGACGTCGACGAGATGTCCGGCGGGCGGTTCCGCCTGGGCCTGGGCGCCGGGGTTAAGCGCCTCAATGAGACCTGGCACGGCGTGGAATACGGTCGCCCGGCGCCGCATCTGCGCGAGACGGTGGAGGCCGTGCGGCTGATCATGCAGAAGGCCCATGCCGGGGAGCCGATCCGGTTCGAGGGCGACTACCACGACATCGACATCAAGGGTTGGGTGCGCCCGCATCCGCCCGCTCGCGAAGCGGTGCCGATCTACACCGCCGCGGTGCGGGAGGGGATGGCGCGGATGGCGGGCGATTGCGCCGACGGCCTGATCGGCCACCCGATCTGCTCTCTGCGCTGGCTCGACGAGGTGCTGGTCGCCAACTTCGAGCAGGGCCTGGCGCGTTCCGGTCGCGACCGCAGGGACCTCGACTTCATCCCCACGGTGAGCTGCGCGATCTCCGACAACGAGGAGGCCGCTTACGAGGCGTCGCGCCGGACGATCTGCTTCTACGCCACCGTCCGCACCTACGCGCCGCTGTGGGAGATGCACGGCTTCGGCGAGGCGGCCGCCGCGGTTGGCGAGGCCTTCCGGGCCGGCGACTTCGCCGCGATGCCCTCCCACGTCCCCGACGCGATGGTGGACACGTACTGCGCCGCCGGCCCGCTCGACAAGGTCCGAGCGCGAGTGGCCGAGGTGGCCGAGCGCGGCGACGGGGTCTTCCTGACCCCGCCGTCCTACTTCATCCCTCCCGACGAGATCGCCGAGTACCAGCGCCTCATCGTGGAGGCCTTCGCCCCGGGGACCGGGGGCAGCTAGGCAGGCCGCCGGGAGCCGGCCGCCGACGAACTGCACCAGGCCGGCGAGGCGTTGGCGGACGTTCTCGAATCCCCGCTCCTGAAGGGCGGTCACGACCTCGTCGATTCGAACACGCGCATGCCGCTGGCTCGCTCGATCAGCGGCTTCAGCGGGGGCAGGGTCAGTTGGCGGCGCACCGAGGTCATGATCGCGATCCGCCCGCCGGGACCGAGCACCCGCCGCATCTCGTCGAGCGCCGCGAAGGGATCGGCGAACAGGTGCAGGGCCGCAAAGCAGCAGAGGCCGTCGAAGACGCCGTTCCGGAAGGGGAGCCGGGTCGCGTCGCCGCGAATCAGGGCCAGATTGGCGAGCCCCGCCACCTCGAGCTCGGCGACGCCGCGGGCGAGCATGGTCCTGGAGGCGTCGATTCCCACCGCCAGGCCGCCGTCGCCGACCCCCCGGGCGAACTCGCGCGTGAAGTTCCCGGGCCCGCAAGCGACGTCGAGCACCACGTCGCCGGGCCCGAGCCCGAGCAGCAGCCGCGCGATCCGCACCTCCTCCGCCATCCCCGGGCCGGTCACCCCCTTGACGGCCCGCGCAAGCGCGGGGCGCCAGTAGCGCTCGTAGATCGCCGGCACAAAGCGGGTCGTCATCAGGTCCTGCACCGCGCCCGTCGAGTCCAGGTCGCCGCCGAGCAGGTCGAGGTAACCGGCTGAGCTTGCCTTTGGGGCGATGGCCCCCTGGGCGGCCTCGGCCGTCAGCAGCTCGCCGTGCTCGGCGAATCCCCGCGGCGCTCGTCCCTTCGGCAGTCGCCACGCTACCCCCGTCCTCAGTGGGCCGCCGGCGCGCCCGGCCCGATGCCGCGCGGCTCCCCCGAGTGCTGCGCCAGCTCGGTCAGGCGCTCGATCTGGCGCTCGCCCTCGACCCGCGCCGGGTCGTCGGCCGGCAGTGGCTCGATCAGGCGCCGGATGCGGTTGCGGATCTGGAGCGCGAAGTGCGGCGTGGCGGGACCGGCCAGGGCGCGGACCTCCTCGACTGTGACCCGTCGTCCGTCCGCCAGGCGGTCAGGCCGCTCGGCTTCGCTCACGGGTTGTCGCTCCTCGTCGCTGTCACGGCAGTGGACGCTCGTGCTCGGGCGTTCCGGGTGGCGGGCCAAGTTGGGTCCCCTGGCCGGACCTTACCTCGACGAGCTCGACCAGATCGTCGACCTGCGACTGGAAGCCGACCGAGATCGTGTCCTGGTCGCCGATCACCCAGACGTGGTTGAAGACGGCGCGTGTCGGATCGCCCGCGTAGCCCGGCTTGACGTCGAGCAGGTATCCGCGCAGCGCAGCGGGGACCTGGGCTGGGTCGTCCGTGACCAAGAGCGGTCCCCAACTTCCGCTGGCCGACAGTGGCGCCGCGGCTGCCGCGTCGAGCGGCCGCGAGGCGCTCGCGATCACGAATCCGTGTCCCGGATCCCTGATGTCCCAACCGAAGTCCCCGCTCAGATAGCGGGCGAAGGCGATCGCGTTCTCAACCGGCCCGTCGGCGCGGGCGCCGATCCGCCTCACGGTCGGGGCCAGCTTGCGCACCGCCGCGAGTGTCTTGTCGGAGATCACCGAAGTCGGGCCCAGCACGAACACCGGGACGCCCGGGTGGCGGCGGAGCGCGTCGAGCGTCGGCTTGGGAGCCGACTGCCTCTTGAGGAAGAGCACTGGATCGCCGGAGCGCGCCGCCCAGGCGGCGGCGGGCATCGCGAACGCCGGCTCCTCAGAGCTCGCCAGCAGGATGTGGCGCGGGCCGGTGCCGGTCAGCTTCTGGCGCAGCCGGTCGATCTCGGCGGCGGTCTCGGCGGGGTTGGAGCCGCTGATCGCCTGTGCCTCGAGACCTCGCGGAGCGGGCGCCGACCCGATCGTGAAGACCTGCTTGCCGTCGGTCTTGGCCGAGCCGGCGGGGGCCAGCGCGTTCAGGGCGTCCACCGTGAAGTCGGAAATCTCGTCGCTGCCCGTGACCAGGATCGGGGCACGGATGGGCTGCGCCGCCAGACTTGCCGCGGCAAGCCCGCCGGGCCAATCGTCGTCCACGACGAGGCTGACCGCGGCCGGGCGCTCGACGCCCCCGGCCGAGGGGAACACGGCAAGGGCAACGCCGGCGGCGCTCGCGGCCGCGTCGGAGCCGGCGACGCGGGTGGTGTTCTTGGTCGCGAAGGCGGGGAAGCCCAGGTCCTCCGCGGCCTCCGGCTGCTGCTCGCGGATGACGATTCTCGGCGCGGGAGCCGGCGGCTCCTCGTCATCACTCAGCGAGTCGATTCCGAGGTAGGCGCCGGCGGCCAACCCGCCGAGCGCCGCCGCGATCCCTGCTCCCACGGCGAGGCGTCGTCTCCATATAGGGCCCACCGCGTGAACATACCGGCGCCGTCGTGCTCTCCAGCCGCGCAGGTCGCGTACGCACGGATGGCGGCGCGATTTTCCAGCGAGCAGCGGAAACAAATCAGCGCGTTCCGCGTCGGCAGGGGGTAGACTGGGTAACAACTGGTTGACTGACCAGTCAATCGGATATACGAGAGCTTCGGTGCCGCCTGCTACGGCGGCCAGGACGGAGGGCAGATGGACTTCGGATTGAGCGACGAGCAGCGGGAGTTCCAGGCTCTGTGTCGCAGGTTCGCGACCGAGGTGATCCGCCCCGCGGCGGCCAAGCACGACGCCGAGGAATCGACCCCCTGGGAGGTCATCACCGCGGCCCGCGAGTGGGGCCTGCACGGGATGGAGCACCTGCAGCGGATGGCCAACGACGCCGACGGCCAGATCTCCGTCATCTACGCCGAGGAGCTGCACTGGGGCTGCGCGGGCATCGCCCTCGCGATCTCGGGCTCCGCCCTGGCCGCGGCCGGGCTCGCCGCATCGGGTACTCCTGAGCAGATCGCCAAATGGGTTCCGGAGTGCTTTGGGCCGGACGGCGAGATCAAGCTCGGCGCCTACGCCGTCACCGAGCCGCAGGCCGGCTCCGACGTCAAGAGCCTCAGGACGACGGCAAAGCTCGAGGGCGACGAGTGGGTGCTCAACGGCACCAAGGTCTTCATCACCAACGGCGGCATCGCCGACGTCCACGTGGTGGTCGCCACCGTGGATCCGGATCTGGGCCACCGCGGCCAGGCCTCGTTCGTGATCCCCAAGGGGACGCCAGGTTTCAAGCAGGGCAAGAAGGAGTCCAAGCTCGGCATCCGGGCTTCTCACACCGCTGAGGTCATCCTCGAGGACTGCCGCGTCCCGGTCGAGAACCTCCTGGGCGGCATGGAGAAGCTGGAGCGAAAGCTCGAGCGCGCCCGGTCCGGCGAGTCCAGCGGCCGCGCCTCCAACGCCCTCGCCACCTTCGAGCTGACCCGGCCGGTCGTAGGCGCCTCGGCGCTCGGGATCGCCCAGGCCGCTTACGAGTGGACGCTCTCCTACCTCGACCAGAGCGACCCCCACGACCTGCTCGCCGAGTATCTGGACGAGAGCTCGACGGCGGGCCGGCCGCCGCTCGAGCGTCAGGCGACGCAGCAGCGCCTCGCCGACGTGGCCACGGAGATCGAGGCGGCCCGCCTGCTCGTTCAGCGTGCCTCCTGGATGGGCCGAAACGGGATCCCGATGACCGGGGGCCAGGGATCGATGTCGAAGCTGAAGGGCGGCGATGTCGCCGTGTGGGCGACCCGCACCTGCATGGACCTGGTCGGCCCATACGCGCAGACCACGAAGTGCCCGCTGGAGAAGTTCTTCCGGGACGCGAAGATCTACCAGCTGTTCGAGGGCACCTCCGAGATCCAGCGCATGGTCATTTCGCGCATGCAGGCGACCGAGTACCGCGAGCGCTTGAAGCAAGGCGTGGAGGTCGCGGCCGAGGCCATCGCTGCCTCGGGCACCGGGAACGGCGCCCAGCCGTCGGGCGACGGCGGGGTTGCGGTGGCCGCATCGGAGAACGGTGCCGGCCGGTCTGCCGAGAAGCAGACCCCCAGCGCGGCCTAACTCAGCGACATCGCTCTAAGCTCGGGCCGATGGCGCACGCCCATGCCCACGGCCCGGGAATGGAGCGCGGCGCCGTGCCGGGCGGTCCCGAAGCTCTCGCGGCGCGCCGCGAGGAAAACCGGCGACGGATGCTGGTGGCCGCGGCGATCAACGCGGTACTGGTCGCCGCGGGAGTGATCGGCGGCATCCTCACGGGGTCGCTCGCCCTGCTCGCAGACGCCGGGCATGTCCTCTCTGACCTCGGCGCGATCGGGCTTGCCCTGGTGGCGGCGACCCTGGCCGCGCGGTCGGGCGGCCCCAGGCGTACCTTCGGCTACCAGCGCACCGAGGTGATTGCTGCCTTGGTGAACGGGGTCACACTGGTGGCGATCGCGGTGCTGATCGTGGTGGCCGCCGTCGATCGGCTGGGCGATCCTCCTGAGGTGGAGGGCGCCGGGGTGCTCGTCCTCGGGGTGGTCGGGCTCGCCGGAAACGCGGTGGCCACCTGGGTGCTCGCCCGTGGGCAGCGAGACGACCTCAACCTGGAGGCGGTCCTCCGTCATTCCGTCGCGGACGCGCTCGGCTCGCTAGGCGTGATCGTCTCGGGGGTCGTGATCCTGGCGACCGGGTGGAACCCGATCGACCCCCTGGTCGGGATCGCGATCGCGGCGCTGATCCTCGCCTCGTCGATCCGTTTGGTGCGAGATCCGCTGGACGTCTTGATGGAGGCCGCGCCGGCGGGCGTGGACGTGGAAGCGGTCGCTCGGGCAATCGGCTCCGTGGACGGCGTGCGCGCGGTGCACGATCTGCACGTCTGGTCGCTGACGCCGGGATTCGAGGCGCTTGCGGCCCACGTGGTCGTCGCCCGTGAAGCGGATCGCGATCGCGCCAGGCGCGAGGTGGAGTTCGTTCTTCGCGACCGCTACGGGATCGAGCACACCACGCTCCAGATGGAGGAGGAGGCCGACGACGCCCTGCTCGAGGTTGAGACAGAACCTGAGAAACCCTGAAAAACCCCTTGCAGCAGGGATAATGCGTGTTAACGACTGCTCACAGTTTTTCTGCGGCTGATACCCTGCCGCCTCACGTTTGTGCCGAATCCGTCCGTGGCTGAGCGGGCGGAGCGGGGGAACCAAATCCCCAGGGGCGAAAGGCCCGGGCCGAATCGGTCCAACGAGCCAAGCGCGACTCCTCCGCGCGAGCCCGTCAGCTAACCCCGCAGGCCAGCGAGGAAGACATGAGAAACGCCCACAGTCGAGCCCGCACGGAGCCCCGCATGGCGGCGATCGCGCTCACCGTTTTGGCGGCGACCGTGGCCGTGCTCGTGATCGCTGGTGGGGCGTTCGCCCAGGACCTCCAGTCTCAGCTCGACACCAAGCGGTCGCAGCTCGAGCATGCCAATGCGCGCGAGGGCGTTCTGTCCAGCACGATCCAGCGCCTGGGCGACCGGCTCGACCAGCTCCGTGGGGAGGTGGCGACGCTTCGCAACCGCGAGGCAATCGTCCAGGCCGAGCTCGACAAGAAGGAGGCGGAGCTGAAGCGGGCAAAGCACCGGCTTGCCGTTCTCCGCGTCCGCCTCAAGCGCTCGCTCAAGGTGCTGAGGGAGCGGTTGGTCGCCATCTACGAATCGAGCAGCCCGGACACGCTCACGGTGATCCTGAACTCAGATGGGTTCGACGACTTGCTCACCCGCTACGAGTACCTGAGGCGGATCCAGTCCCAGGACACCTCGATCGCCGTGCGGGTCCGCGACCTTCGCGACCAGACCAAGGAGATCGTCGAGCAAGTGCGCGCGGCGCGGGACGAAATCGCCGCCAAGCGAGCCGAGCTCGCCCGGACGCGCAGCGAGCTTGAAAGCCGTGAGGGCGACCTGGCGGCGGCCCAACAGCAGGACCAGCAGGCTCTGGCGCAGGTCGAAGAGCATCAACATGAACTCGAGGGTGAGATCGGCGAGCTCGAGGGCCAGATCCAGGCCCAGCCTGATCCACGAAGAGGCGCGGCAGGCTGTGCGGCGGCCAGGCGGGGGTGGCGGGCATTCGACCACTTACCGTTCGTCCCGAGCGTAGTCGAGGGGCGCGTTTGTTGGCAGCCGACGCAACGCCCCTCGACTTCGCTCGGGACGAACGGTATTTGGAGGTGAACAACACGGCCAGCGACATCGTCCCCGACAGCGAGCGGCGCGGGCTGATCGGCGCGTTGCCGGCGGCGGCGCGGCCTTATGCGTCGCTGATCCGGCTCGACCGGCCGATCGGGGCGTGGCTTCTGTTCTGGCCGGGCGCCTGGGCGGTGGCGCTGGCGGTGGGGACGCCCTCGACTTCGCTCGGGACAGGCGGCTGGGCGCTGATCGGCTGGCTGGCGCTCGGCGCCTGGGCGATGCGCAGCGCCGGCTGCGTCTATAACGACATCGTCGACCGCGAGCTCGACGCGCAGGTGGAGCGGACGCGGCTGAGGCCGCTGGCGAGCGGGCGGGTGTCGCTGACCGGGGCATGGCTGCTCCTGCTGGCGATGTGCCTCATCGGATTGCTCGTCTTCCTCCAGCTCGGTTCGATGGCGATGGTCGTCGGCCTTGCTGAGCCTGCTCTTTGTCGCCGCTTATCCATTCATGAAGCGCATCACCTGGTGGCCCCAGGCCTGGCTCGGGCTGGTCTTTTCCTGGGCGGCGCTGGTCGGCTGGGCCGACGTGCGGGGAGAATTGTTCGGCGTGAACGCTTCGGACGTCCTCATCGCCGTTGTTGCACTGGGGTGACAGCGGCCCTGTGGATCGCATGCCTTGGGAAATGTCCTGGGCGCCGCTGTTTCTCTATCTCGGCGCCGTCTTCTGGGTGATCGGCTACGACACGATCTACGCGCTTCAGGACAAGGAGGACGACGCGCTGGTCGGGGTGAAATCCTCGGCGCTGGCGCTTGGGCGGCATGCGCGGCTCGGCGTGCTGATCTGCTACCTCGCCGCGCTCGGGCTTTGGGCGGCGGCGATCCATGAGGTGCGGATCGAATGGTTCGCGCTTCTCGGGCTCGTGCCGATGGCGCTGCACCTGCTCTGGCAGGTGGCGGCGCTCAAGCCCGAGGACGGCGCCGACGCGCTCGCCAAGTTCCGCTCGAACCGGTTCGCGGGGCTGCTCATGTTCGCCTGCTGCTACGTGGTCGGCACGGCCTAGGTTGCTTTTGCGCGTCGAGCCTCTAGGTCCCGCGCCATGCTCAGATGTCAATGAAGCGGAAGCGCGCGCGGCCGGGTTGATCGAGGCCGCGCGCAAGGCCGGGGCCGACGCCGCCGACGCCCTCTATATCGGCGACGCCGCGACCGAAGTGCAGGTCCGCCTCGGCGCGCTGGAGGACGTGACCCGCTCCGACGGCGAGGAGATCGGGCTGCGCTTCTTCGCCGGCCAGCGCTCGGCGAGCGTCTCCTCCTCCGATCTTTCCGCCGAGGCGCTGGCCGCGCTGGTCGAGCGGGCGGCGGCGATGGCGCGCGCGGCGCCCGAAGACCCCTATGCCGGGCTCGCGCCCGAGGAGAAATTGCTGCGGGGCGAGGCGCCGGACCTCGAAGCCGACGATGGCGGCGATCCGTCGCCGGCGGCGCTCAAGGAGCATGCGCTGGCGATCGAGGATGCGGCGCGCGCCGTGCCGGGCGTCACCAATTCGGAAGGGGCGAGCCTCAGCGCGGGCCGAACGGTGATCGCGCTCGCGACCAGCACGGGCTTCGCGCGCGGCTATGCGACCAGCGGCTATGCCGGCGCCGCGAGCGTGATCGCGGGCGAGGGCGGCGCCATGCAGCGCGACCATGCCAGCCACAATGTCCGCCATTATGCCGACATGGACGCGGCCGAGGCGCTCGGGCGGCTCGCCGGGGAGCGGGCGGTGAAGCGGCTCAATCCGGCCAAGCTCGCCAGCGGGACGATGCCGGTCGTCTTCGATCCGCGCGTCGGCGGCAGCCTGATCGGCCATCTGGTGAGCGCGATGACCGGCCCCGGCATCGCGCGCAAGACCAGCTTCCTGCTCGGCCGCGAGGAGGAGCAGATCTTTCCCGAAGACATCGTCATCGTCGACGATCCGCACCGGCCGCGCGGGCTGCGCTCCAAGCCGTTCGACGGCGAGGGCGTGGCGACCGCGCCGCGCCGGATCGTCGAGGGCGGGCGGCTGACCGGCTGGCTGCTGAACAGCGCTTCGGCGCGGCAATTGGGGCTCGAGACGACCGGCCATGCCAGCCGCGGCACCGCGGGCGCGCCGGGCGCGGGCGGCACCAATGTCCATCTGGAGCCCGGGACGATGAGCCCGGCCGAGCTGATCGCGGACATCGAGAACGGCCTCTACGTCACCGAGCTGATCGGCCAGCGGGCTCAATCCGGTGACCGGCGATTACAGCCGCGGCGCCTCGGGCTTCATCATCGCGAACGGCGCGATCGCCGCGCCGGTCGCCGAGATCACCATCGCCGGCAACATCCTCGACATGTTCCGCGCGCTGACCCCGGCCAACGATCTGGAGCATCGCCGCTCGGTCAACGTCCCGACCCTGCGCGTGGAAGGGATGACGGTCGCCGGTGCTTGAGGAGATCGCCCGGATCGCCGAGGAGGCCGGCCGGATCGCGGCCGGGCGCTGCGGCACCGACTATAAGAGCTGGGAGAAGGCGCCGGGCCATCCGGTCTGCGAGATCGACCTGGAGGTCGACGCCTTCCTGCGGCGCGAGCTTGGGGACGCTCGATCCCGAGGCGGGCTGGCTTTCCGAGGAGACGGTCGACCAGTCCGACCGGATCGAGCGGCCGCGGCTCTGGGTGGTCGATCCGATCGACGGCACCCGCGATTTCCTGCGCGACCGGCCGGGCTGGTGCGTCTCGGTCGCCCTGGTCGAGGATCGGGTGCCCGTGCTCGGCGTGCTGGCGGCCCCGCAGCGCGGCGAGCTCTGGACCGCGGCGCGGGGCGAGGGGAGCTGGCGCAACGGCGACGCGCCTCAAGGTCAGCCCGCGCGCCGAGCTGGCCGGCGCCCGCGTCCCCGCCGACCAGTTGCCCAGGGTGGACGCGCGATCTGGTCGCGGTCGCCAAGCCCAATTCGATCGCGCTCAGGATCGCCATGGTCGCGGCCGGCGAGGCCGATCTGCTGGCGACGCTCAAATGGGGCTTCGAATGGGACATCGCCGCCGCCGCCCTGATCGCCGAGGAGGCCGGGGCGGCGGTGAGCGGCGCGCTCGGCCAGCCGCTCGCCTTCAACACCGCCTCGGGCGAGGCCTTCGGCGTGCTCGTCGCGACGCCGGGCATCCACGCCGCCGCCGTCGAGCGGCTGCGCGAGCGGGCGATGGCGGTGGTCTAAGCCGGGACGCCGCTTCGTCGAATCGCGCCTTCGCCTTTTCGCGGCGATTTGCTTTATTCTCGCCGGAAAGGACGCACGGGAGAGGAGCCGAGGATGGTGGGCAGGGTTCGCTTGTGGGTCGCGGCCGCCGCGGCCGCCGCCCTCGCGGCGCCGCTGCTGGGGCAGGCGCAGCCGGCGCAAACCGGGCACTCGGCTTCCCGACCAGCAGCAGGCCGAGACGCTCGGCTACGATACCGACACGACGACCCGGATGACCGTGCCGGTCAGCATCGGCGGCGAGGGCCCCTATCGTTTCGTCGTCGACACCGGCGCCGAGCGCACCGTCATCTCCAACGAGCTGGCCCGCGAGCTCGAGCTCGGTCCCGGCCGCACCGTCATCGTCCATTCGATGACCGAGGTCAGCCGGATCCCGACCGTGGTGCTCCCCGGCCTCAGGATCGGCCGGCGCACGGTCAACGGCATCGAGGCGCCGGCGCTCGCCCGCCGCAATCTCGGCGCCCAGGGCATGCTCGGCGTCGACAGCCTGCAGCAGCAGCGCGTGGTCTTCGATTTCCAGCGCGAGCGAGATGACGATCACGCCGTCGCGCCGAGCCGAGCGCTCCTGGCCCGAGGGCAGCATCGTCGTCACCGGCCGCCGCCTCTACGGCCGGCTGGTGCTGGTCGACGCCGAGGTGGACGGCGAGCGGGTCTGGGTGATCATCGACACCGGCTCGCAGGTCTCGGTGGCCAATTCGGCGCTTCGCGAGCGGCTTCGGCGGCAGCCGGCGGCTGAGCACGCTTTATCCGATTCAGCTCACCAGCATCACCGGCGGCACGATCGAGGCCGAATATGGCGTGACCCGGCGGATCAGGATCGGCGGGATCGACATTCGCGACCTGCCGATCGCCTTCGCCGACGTGCATCCGTTCCGGCAGCTGCAGCTGACCGACCGGCCGGCGCTTGCTGCTCGGCATGGACGCGCTCCGCCTGTTCGACCGGGTCTCGGTCGATTTCGCCAACCGCCGGGTGCGGGTGCTGCTGCCCGAGGATTCGCAGGCGACGCCCGAGACCCGGATGGCGGCGGCGCGGGCGGCGCGGGTGGCTGGCTAGGCGAACACTTCCGCCGTCATCGAGCCCTGGTCCAGCTCGCGGTAGATCCCGGCCGGGACCAGCACCGAGAGCAAGGCGAGCGGCAGGCTGACGGCGATGCCGACCACGGCGCCGGCGGTCTCCCCGCCGGGCATGGCGGCGGGATCGGCGAGCGCGGCCATGCCGAAGCCGGCGGCGAGCGCGAGCGCGAAGGCGAGGATGAAGAGCGCGAAGCCGATCAGCAGGAGATAGCGGAAGATCGCCCATTGCTCCTCCCAGGTCAGCCGCCAGGATTCGCCGATCGCCGCGAACAGGTTGAAGCCGGCGCGCTCGGCCATCACCGATGTGACGCAACTGAACCGGGCGGCGAGCCACAGCATGACCAGGCTCAGCACGATCAGGATGACGGTGATCGAAGCCGCTTCCGCCGACGAGGGTGGCGGCGAAGCCGAGATTGCCGGTCGCCGCTCCGAAGATCATCGCCAGCACCAGCAGAGTCGTCAGCCCGACCGCGACCAGCGCCGCCAGCACGGTGTAGAAGAGCGCGAAGGCGGCGGCGAGCGGGAGCAGGAAGAACAGGACGACGAGCAGGAAGGCGCCCATCGACATCGGCGCGCTCGGCAGCTGAGTCGCGACCCCGATCAAGAGCGCGAAGACCGCCGCCGCGATCAGGCCGGCGACGAGGCCGAAGCCGATCGCGCCGACGAGCGAGGAATCGCGCCGCAACCCGATCCGCCACGAGGCGAAATAGCTGCCGGTCTGAAGCACGTAGCTGGCGAGCATGACGAGGATCGCCGCCGCCCCCGCCGCGGCCGCCGTCCCCATGCCCGTCGGGTCGGTGACGGCCGGCCCCGACATCCCGTTCATGCCCCCGCCCGCCGCGAACTGGAGGGCGTAGCCGGGCAGGATGCCGATCCCGAGCAGGACGACGATGTGCAGAAGCAGTCGGCCGCCCAGGAATTGCAGGCCGAACGACCACGCATTGCGCATGCTGAAATAGTCCATCGCCCACCCCCAATTCGCCGCCGCCGGCGCGCGCGGGAGATTGAGCGAAAAGCGCGGCGCCTGTCCAGACCGCCGCGCGGCGCCGGCGGTCAGCCGACCTTCGGCACGCCGAGGCGCGGGATCTCGATCTTCGGGCAGCGGTTCATCACGACCTTGAGGCCGGCCGCCTCGGCGCGCGCCGCGGCCTCCTCGTTGATCACGCCGAGCTGCAGCCAGACCGCCTTGGCGCCGGCCGCGATCGCCTCGTCCACCGCCTCGCCCGCGGCCTGCGGCCGGCGGAAGATGTCGACCAGGTCGATCGGCTCGCCGATCTGGGCGAGCTCGCGCCAGACATATTCGCCATGGACATGCTCGCCGGTGATCTGCGGGTTGACCGGGATGACGCGGTAGCCGCGCGACTGCAGATAGGCCATCACCCCGTGGCTCGGCCGGTCCGGCCGGTCCGACGCGCCGATCATCGCGATCGTGCGGGTGCTGGCGAGCAGCTCGTAAATGTCCTCGTCACGGGTGAGCGGCATGAGCGGCGCTCCTTCAGCTGGGCGAGAAGCTGAACGGCCAGCTCGCGGAAAATCTCCGCCTCCTCGCCCTCGCCCGCCGCCGGCGGCGTGCCGGCGTCGGAGGCCTGGCGGATGCGCCGTGCGCAGGGGAATGCGGCCGAGGAAGGGGATGCTCATGGTCCGCGCCGCGGCTTCGGCGCCGCCGCTGCCGAAGGGGTCGCTGACCTCGCCGCAATGCGGGCAGAGATAGCCGGCCATGTTCTCGACCAGGCCGATCACCGGCACGTCCATCTTGCGGAACATGTCGATCGCGCGGGTCGCGTCCATCAGCGAGAGGTCCTGCGGGGTCGAGACGATCACCGCGCCCGCCGGCTTCCATTTCTGGATCAGGGTCATCTGCACGTCGCCGGTGCCGGGCGGCAGGTCGACGATCAGCAGCTCGGCAATCGCCCCAGTCGCCCTCCATCAGGCTGGTCAGCGCCGAGGCGGTCATCGGGCCGCGCCAGGCGACCGCCGTGCCGGGCTCGATCAGCTGGCCGATCGAGAGCATGCGCACGCCGTGCGCGGCGACCGGGACGATCTGCTGGTCGGCCAGCTCGGGGCGGCTGGCATTGCCCATGATCCGGGGCTGGGAGGGGCCGTAAATGTCGGCGTCGATCAGGCCGACCTTCCTGCCCATCCGGGCCAGCGCGACGGCGATGTTGGCCGAGACGGTGGACTTGCCGACCCCGCCCTTGCCCGAGCCGATCGCGACGATCGTGCCGCTGCGCCTTCTCGGCGGTCATCGCGACCCGGGTCTCGGTCACGCCCGGCACGCGCGATCGCGGCGGCGCGGACCGGCGCTCGAGCTCGGCGCGCTGCTCGGCGGAGAGGCCGGTCGCGTCGAGCATGATCGTCGCGACGCCCGTCCTTGACGCGGGCCATCGCGACCCGGCCCTGCGAGGCCGCTTACCCCGGCCAGGGCCGCGTCGCAGCCGCTCCGTCTCGTCGCTCATCAGCGCGCCGATAGGCAAAGCGCTGCGGCTTGGCACTGTTTTTCCGCAAGGGCCGTTCCTATAACAGTCGCATGAGACGAATTTTCGGGTGGGGCAGACGCCTCGGCGCCGCGATGAGCGACAATCGGGGCGGCCCCTGGGGCGGCCGGCGGCGGCGATGGCGGCGGCTCGGGCGGCGACGGCGGCGGCCCGCGCAATCCCTGGGGCCCGCGCCGCAAGAAGCCCGGCCCGCGCGGCGGACGGCGCGCCGCAATCCGTTCGACGAGTTCCTGCAGCAAGAGCCGCGACCGGCTCGGCGGCGGCTTCCCGCCGCGGCGGCCGGCCCTACTGGCTCTACGGCGCTGATCGCCTTCGTCGCGATCTGGCTGCTCTGGACGACCGACCCATCAGATCGGCCCGCGCGAGCGCGGCGTCGTCACCACCTTCGGCTCTTATTCGCGCACGCTTCGGCTCGGGCCTCAGCTTCACCTGGCCATGGCCGATCAGCAGCGTCGCAGGTGATCGACGTCGAGGAGATCCGCGACCTCGCCGATTCCCGGCGGGCAGGGCGAGAATCTGATCCTGACCGGCGACCAGAATGTCGTGAACCTCGGCCTATACGGTGCGCTGGAACATCAAGAACCCCGAACGCTACCTCTTCCAGATCGCCAATCCCGAGCAGACCATCCGCGAGGTCGCGGAAAGCGCGATGCGCGCCGTGGTCGCCCGGGTCAGCCTCGATGACGCGCTCGGCGCCGGCCGCGCCGAGATCGACCAGCGGGTGCAGGCAGGCATGCAGCAGTTGCTCGACGATTACGGCTCGGGCGTGCAGATCACGAGCGTCTCGATCAACCAGTCGGTGCCGCCCGGCCGCGGTCAACGAGGCCTTCCTCGATGTCTCGGCGGCGCAGCAGCAGGCGCAGAGCGCGATCAACCAGGCGCGCGGCTACGCGCTGCAGCAGACCGCGCGCGCCCAGGGCACGGCGGCGGAGTTCGAGCAAGATCTACGTCGCAGTATCGCGCCGCGCCCGAGGTCACCCGCCGGCGCATGTATTACGAGACGATGGAGCGCATTCTTTCGCAGGTCGATACGACCGTGGTCGAAGCGCCCGGAGTCACCCCCTATCTGCCGCTGCCCGAGCTGCAGCGCGCGGCGGCAGCCCCAGCCGCAAGGACAGGCACCGATGACCCGCATCGTCCGCCACCCGATCGCGATCGGCGTGATCGCCATCCTGCGTGCTGATCCTGATCGGCAGCACCTTCTCGATCGTGCCCGAAACCAAGCAGGCGGTGATCGTCCGCTTCGGCCAGCCGCAGCGGATCCTCAACAAATATCGGCCGAACGAGGATTTCGGGCAGACCGGCGCGGGCTCGCCGCGCGGATTCCGTTCGTCGAGCGGATCGTCTGGATCGACAAGCGCATCCAATCGGTCGAGATGGAGAATCAGCAGGTGCTCTCCACCGACCAGTAGCGCCTCGCAGGTCGATGCCTTCGCCCGCTACCGGATCGTCGATCCGCTGCACATGTACCTCTCGGCGCGCACCGAGGAGCGGGTCAGCGAGCCAATTGAAGCCGATCCTCGGCTCGGCGCTCAGGAACGAGCTCGGCCGCCGGCCGTTCGCGGCCTTGCTCAGCCCCGAGCGCGGCCAGATGATGGACAATATCAAGGACGCGCTGAATCGCGGTCGCGCTCCAATATGGCGCCCAGATCGTCGACGTCCGGATCAAGCGGGCCGACTTGCCCGAGACGACGCTCGAATTCGGCCTATGACCGGATGCGCACCGCCCGCCAGCAGGAGGCCGGCAACATCCGCGCCCAGGGGCAACGGCAGGCGCAGATCATCCGCGCCGAGGCGGACGCCGAGGCCGCCGCCACTTATGCCGGCGCGTTCAACCAGGATCCCGAATTCTACGATTTCTGGCGGGCGATGCAGTCCTATCAGGTCACCTTCCTGACCCCCGGCACGGCGGAGAGTCCGCGCGGCCGCTCGAGCATCATCCTCTCGCCGAACAACGATTATCTGAGACAGTTCAGGGGCAATCGCTAGTTATGGCTTTAGCGATCATTCAAATCCCGTTAAGCCGCGCGGCCTAGCCTGCAGGGCGGCCGCGTCGGGCCGAAGCGCCGCGCCGGACGAGGGCTCGCCGGCCGGACGCGAAGTCAGTTAGGAAGGAATCATACCGTGCGTTACGTCTATGCCATCACCGGCGCTCTCCTCCTCGGCGGAGCCGCCGCGACGCTGACCCTCAATCCGGTCGCCGCGCAGGTCGCGCAGAACGAGCCCGGCGCGGTCCGCGCGACGCCGCCGGGCGACGCGCCGATGAGCTTCGCCAACCTCGCCGAGCGGCTGCAGCCCGCGGTGGTCAACATTTCGACCCGGCAGAGCATCCAGGTCCAGCGCCGGCAGCTGCCGCCGGGCTTCGAGGAATTCTTCCGCCGCTTCGGCGGCGAGGCGCCCCAGCAGGGCGGCGAGGGCGAAGGCCCGATCACGCAGCGCGGCGGTTCGCTCGGCTCGGGCTTCATCATCTCCGCCGACGGCTATGTCGTCACCAACAACCATGTCGTCGCGCCGGCGCGGCCCGACGCGGTGGTCGAGCAGATCACCGTCACGCTCGCCGACCGCACCGAATATGAGGCCGAGGTGGTCGGGCGCGACGTCGCCTCGGACATCGCCGTGCTCAAGGTCAATCCGTCCGCGGCCGCTGCCCTTCGTTCGCTTCGCCGATTCGACGCGGGTGCGGGTCGGCGACTGGGTCGTGGCGATCGGCAATCCGTTCGGGCTCGGCGGCACCGTCACCGCCGGCATCGTTTCGGCGCTCCATCGCAATATCAACGCCGGCCTCTACGACCGCTACATCCAGACCGACGCGCCGATCAACATGGGCAATTCGGGCGGCCCGATGTTCGATCTGCAGGGCAATGTCGTCGGCATCAACACCGCGCTGATCTCGCCGACCGGCGCCAATGTCGGCATCGGCTTCGCGATTCCGGCCGAGCAGGTCCGCCCGGTCGTCGAGGCGCTGCGCCGCGGCGAGCGCTTCCGGCGCGGCTATATCGGCGTCGCCATGCAGGACGTGGACGAAGGCGTCGCGGCCGCGCTCGGCATCGAGCGCAACCGCGGCTCGCTGATCCGCTCGGTCACTCCGGGCGGTCCCGCCGACCGCGGCGGCCTGCAGCAGGGCGATGTCGTGATCAGCGTCGCCGGCCGTCCGGTCACGCCCGATCAGACGCTCGCCTTCCTGGTCGCCCAGCAGCCGATCGGCTCGCGAATCCCGCTCGAGGTGATCCGCCAGGGCCAGCGCCGCAACCTCACCGTCGCAGTCGCCGAGCGGCCGACCGAGGAGGAACTGGCGCGGCTAGGCGGCGCCGACGACGATGCGGCCAACGGCGACGCCGAAGGCGGCGGCAAGCCGACCGACGAGCAGTCGGCGAGCCAGCGCTCGACCCGGCAGAGCCTCGGCCTGTCCCTGCAGACGCTGACCCCGGCGCTCGCCCGGCAGCTCAACCTCCGCGACGCCAATGCGCGGCCTGGTCGTCGGCAGCGTCGATCCGAACAGCGACGCCGGGCAGAAGGGCATCCAGGCCGGCGACGTCATCCTCTCGATCAACCAGGCGCCCACTGCGACGACCGAGGCCGCGATGGCGGTCGTCGAGGCGGCGCGCCGCGCCGGCCGCAACACGGTGCTGCTCCAGGTGCGTCGGGGCAACACCCCGCCCGCTTACGTGGGCGTCGAGCTGACCCGGGCCACCGCCTCGCGCTGACCCCAACGTCACGCTTGCCGCGCTCCTCTTCATCGGGGATAGGAAGAGCGGCGATGCAGGCGAAGGGGTGTTTCCGGCAATTCGGCGGACCGTGCAGCGGCAGGTGATCAATGGCGCGGGGGGGCTTCCCCGTGCGCCGCATCTTGGGCGGACTGGTGCGGGGGAGAGTAGCACTGGCGAGCGAAGTCGCAGGCATCATGCCGCCGCTCGAACTCACGCTTCGCGGCGTCCTGCTGGGCGGCGCGATCACGATTGCTGTTCACCGCGGCGAACGTCTATGCGGGCCTCAAGGTCGGGCTGACCTTCGCGACCTCGATCCCCGCCGCGGTCGTCTCGATGGCGATCCTGCGCTTCTTCCGCGGCGCTCGATCCTCGAGAACAACATCGTCCAGACGATCGCGAGCGCGGCGGGCACGCTCGCCGCGATCGTCTTCGTGCTGCCGGGGCTGATCATGGTCGGCTGGTGGTCGGGCTTTCCTTACTGGACCACCGTCGCGGTGTGCATCACCGGCGGCGTGCTGGGCGTGATGTTCTCGGTGCCGCTGCGCCGCGCGCTGGTGACGGGGTCGGACCTGCCCTATCCCGAGGGCGTCGCCGCGGCGGAAGTGCTCAAGGTCGGCTCGAACACCGCGACAGGCGATGTCGAGAACGCCAAGGGGCTGCGCGTGCTGATGCTCGGCTCGCTCTTCTCGGGCGGCTTCGCGCTGCTTGCCAAGATGAAGCTGATCGCCGAGGAGGCCGGCAAGAATTTCGCGATCGGCGGGACGGCATCGGGCTTCTCGACGAGCTGGTCGATGCTGCTGATCGGCGTCGGGCACCTGGTCGGCATCTCGGTGGGCGCGGCGATGTTCTTCGGGATGCTGATCTCGTGGACCGTGCTCGTGCCGTCCTTCGCCTCAGGCGGCGATCTATCGGCGGGCGTCGACGCGCTGGTCGGCGGCACCTTCCGCGGAGCAGGTGCGCTTCATCGGCGCGGGCACGATCGGCGTCGCGGCGATCTGGTCGCTGCTCAAGATCATCGGCCCGATCATCGCGGGGCTCCGCTCGGCGCTAGCCGCGTCGCGCGCGCGCACCGCGGGCGAGACGCTCGACCTCACCGAGCGCGACCTGCCGATCGGCGTCGTCGCGCTGGTGGTCAGCTCGCCATGCTCGCGTGCCGATCGCATGGCTGTTGTGGAGCTTCTCGACCGGCGGGCCGGTGCACGATAATCCGGTCGCGGTGATCGGCGGCACGTTGCTCTAGCTGCTCGTCGTCGGCGTCCTGATCGCCGCGATCTGCGGCTATATGGCCGGACTGATCGGCGCGTCGAACTCGCCGGTCTCGGGCGTCGGCATCCTCGCGGTGCTGGGCGCGTCGCTGCTGCTCGTGCTGATCTTCGGGCATGAGGCGGATCCGGCGCGCACCAACGCGCTGATCGCCTATGCGCTGTTCACCACCGCGATCATCTTCTCGATCGCGACGATCTCGAACGACAATCTCCAGGATCTCAAGACCGGCCAGCTCGTCGGCGCGACGCCGTGGAAGCAGCAGGTCGCACTGGTGATCGGCGTGGTGTTCGGCTCGCTGGCGATTCCCCTGGTGCTCGATCTGCTCAAGGACACGCTCGGCTTCGTCGGCATGCCCGGCGCGGGGCCAAATGCGCTCTCGGCGCCGCAGGCCGCCTTGATCTCGTCGATCGCCAAGGGCGTGCTCGGCGGCGACATCGACTGGGGTCTGATCGGCCTCGGCGCGCGATCGGCGTCGGCGTGATCCTGCTCGACGAGTCGCTGGGCAGCGCGGGCAAGATGCGCCTGCCGCCGCTCGCCGTGGGCATGGGCATCTATCTGCCGATGGCGCTCACCTTGCTGATCCCGGTCGGCGCGCTGATCGGCAATTTCTACAACCGCTGGGCCAAGCGCAGCGCCAATCCCGAATTCGCCGAGCGGATGGGCGTGCTCGCCGCGACCGGCCTGATCGTCGGCGAGAGCCTGTTCGGCGTCGCCTTTGCTGGCATTCTCGCCTGGGCCAACCGTGCTTCGCCAATTCCGCCCAACGACACCCCCTCAGAATCGTTGGCGAAAATTTCGAGATTTACGCGGTGTGGGGCGCGCCGTTCATATTCGCGGCGCTGATCGCCTGGCTCTACGCCCGGACGAAGCGCGCCGCCGCCTGAGCGATCACCGGAGGACGCGGGCGCTGAGCTCCTTGGCGCTCCACTGCCGCCGCCCGCCCGCCTCCGCTTGCTTGACAAGTTGGACGATCGCGGCATTGACCGGCGCCGTCCGGCTGAGCCGTTCGGCGAGGCGGACGACCTCGCCGTTCAGGTAATCGACCTCGGTCTTGCGGCCGGCGTCGAAATCGTCGGCCATCGAGCCTCGGCCCTTGGGATCGATCTTCCATTTTCTGAGCGCGAGGCTGCGGAACAGGAAATCGGGTAGATTGAGCACGCGGGCAGCTCGTCCGGCCCGACCGCGCCGATCCGGGCGGGCGTGATGTGGGCGATGCGGAGCAGCA
>CAVUPJ010000004.1:0-336541 GCA_963743455.1 uncultured Actinomycetes bacterium
GGACTCCCTTCACAAACTCCCGACGAAGCGCTTCCGCTTTCGCGCAGAGCGGAAGCGAGGATCTGCATCGCAGATCGGATCTCGCTTCGGTGGTCGTCATAGTCGCCAGCCGAAACTCGCGGCTCACGCTGGCCGCGCGAGCTAAAGCGCCGCCGGCGATGCGGCGGGAACCACGGCGCGGCGCGCACGGACCTCGGACCAGGTAAGCAGGCGACCGGCCTCCTGGTCGATCACCTTGAGCCGGACCGCGCCGACGCCGTCCCGTGCGGTCAGCACCGGGACGAGGTAGAGGTCTCGCGCCGTCCCTGGACTCCAGATTGCCCAGTTCCTCGTTACTCCTCGTCGATCTCGCCACCGACGACGTTGAAGCTGCGATAGCGGATTGAGGGTCCCGTCGAAACGACGCTACAGAGCAGCAAGTCGATAGCAGCGGCTGCGGCGAGACTTCCGGCCCGAGAGATGCAAGGGTCTACATCGTGAATGGTGCTCGAGGCCCGAGCGGACGGCCGGCGTGATCGTCGGGCTCGCCCTCGCCGTGGCCTGCGCGGTCGGGACGAGCGTCGCCTTTCTGTTCAAGCATCGCGGCGCGGTGCTCGCGCCGCCCGTGCGGGTCCGACACCCGCTGCGAAGCGCGGTCGATCTCTTTCGCTCCAGGTGGTTCGCGGTCGGCTTCATAGTGGCGGTCGGCGCCTGGGCACTTCACGTCGGCGCGCTCGCCCTGGCGCCATTGTCGATCGTGCAGGCCGTCCTCTCCGGCGGGCTGGTGTTCCTCGCCGTCTTCGCCGAGCGCTTCTTCGGCTTCCGGCTCGGACGCCGCCAGTGGGCCGGCGTGATCGTCACGGCGGCGGGGCTCGCGGTCATCGGGCTGACCTCGGGGCCGGACGACGGCGATCCGCCGGGCTACGCCCTGGCCGCGTTGATCGCGATCGAGTGCGGCGTCCTTGTCGTCAGCGCCGCGGTCGCCGCGATCTCGACCCACCACCGCATCTCGAGCGCGGCGCAGGGTCTGCTCCTCGGCGCTGCCGCCGGGGCGCTCTTCGGCGTTTCCGACATCGCGCTCAAGTACCTGACAGACGCCGTTGAAGACGGGGTGCTCGAGCTGATCAGCCCGTGGAGCGGGGCGGCCCTGGTCGCCTCGGTGGGTGCCTTCTATGCCTCGGCCCGCGGACTTCAGCTGGGCCCGGGCGTCGAGGTGATCGCTATCACCTCGGTTGCGGCCAACCTCACCGCGATCGTCGGGGGCATCCTGGTCTTCCGTGACCCGGTCGGCACAGGGGCGCTGGAGATCAGTGGGCGGATGCTCGCGTTCGCTCTCGTGGTCGCAGGGGCGGCCCTGATCCCGGCTCCGGTCCGCGCCACCCGACACGCCGTCTGATACCTCTGGGGAGCCAAGGACGGTGGCGCCGGTGAAGGACCCGTGAGGTACGGTCCGCGCGCACGCCGAGTCGCGTCGGAGCGGCTTTCGCTTTCCACGCGCAGAACCAGCGGGACCACTGATGAACCGTCGCTTCTGCTTTCGTGTGAGATAGTCGGCCGGTGGCCACCTCCGAGCGGTCCGCCGCCCGCCTCGTAGCCGTCGACGACCTCGGCGCCTCACAGGTCGCCGTCGTGGACAAGACACCGCACGGAGCCCTGGCCGTGGGTATCAGCGCGGGCAAGCCGTTCGCGGTCTCTAACCGCTGCCGCCACCTGTTCGCCTCGCTGGGCAACGGGCAGGTGAGCGAGGACGGATGCCTTGAGTGCCCATCGCACGGCGCGCGCTACGACGTCGGCACCGGCAAGATGGTGCGGGGTCCCCAGGGCGCCTTCAAGCCACTGGCGGGCGCCGTCAAGGCGACGACCGGCGCCATGCCCCTGAAGACGTTCCCGGTCGAGGTGCGCGACGGCGCAATCTGGCTGCTCGGCTGAGCGCCGGTGCGCTGCAAGGGAGATCCACGTAGGCATCTGACCTTCGCCCCGTCCCGCGTTTGACGCTCGCCTGAGCAGAGAGCGTTCGCATGGCGAGGTTGGTGCGACCGGGAGGCGCTTCTTACGGCACCCCCACGTCGAGCAGTCGGCGCGTTTGAGTCTGGACCGGTTACGCCGACAGCGCGAGCATCGAGATGCAAACGGCATGAGGAGGAATTGATGCTTTACGCGCTGTTCGGATGGATGCACGCCGTGACCTCGCGCCGCGCCCGGGTGATCGTCAGGGCGCTCGAAGGTGAGCGGGGCCAGGGCACGGTTGAGTACGTGGGCCTGATCCTGCTGGTCTCGCTCTTGATGGTCGGCATGGTGGCGGCTATGAAGGGGTTCAACGGCAAGCAGGGAACCGAGCTCGCCGACGTGATCGTCAACAAGATCAAGCAGGCCGTGAACGCGATCACGTTCCGGTAGCTGGCTCCGCGGAGCCGCGGGGCGCGCAAGCGCGGGCCCCGTCGCCGCCCGCCCCGATCGCCCGCCGCGAGTGGGCGAGGAGAGCGGGCGGCCCCGCGGAGGCCGCGAACGTCGCAGCAAGCGCCGCGTTAGTCTGACCCTGTGGCGCACGCGGGCCAGGAGATCGAGGGGCAGGCCGGTTTTCGGCTTCGCCTCGTCAAGACCGCCGCCGAGACCGGGGGCGAGCTGCTGGAGATGGAGGCGACCTACGGGGGGAGCGGCCAGATGCCGCCTGAGCACCTCCACCCACGGCAGGTGGAGCGCTTCGAGGTGCTCGAGGGCGCCATCAGGACGGTGATCGGCGGCACCGAGCGCCGCTACGAACCCGGCGAGGTGTTCGAGGTGCCGGCCGGCACGCCGCATCAGATGACCGCCGACGAGCCGTCGCGCATGCGATGGGAGGTCCGGCCGGCGCTGCGAACCGCGGAGTTCTTCGAGCGCCTCTACGGCGCCATCGCCGGCACCGCGAGCGCCGCGGCCGACACACCCTCCATCGCCGAGCTCCTGGACGAGTTCAGCGACGAGGTCCGTCTGACCGGCGCCTAGACCCGGGCTTAGGCCCGGGCGGCGGGCACCGAGTCGCGGACCCTCTCGATCCCCTTCATCTCGAACAGGCGGCCGGTGGCCGTCGCCACCTGCTCGGCCTCGTCCAGAAGCTCGCCCGCACCCGGCGCGCCGGCGGCGATCCTCGCCTGGGCGAGGGTACGAAGCGCTCGCGGAAGCGCCCAGAGCAGTCCTCGCTCCCGAACGATCGCGACCGCCCGCTCGGCCCTCTCCAGCCCCTCGGGCACCCGGCCGACCCCGACCAGCGCCTCGGCCATCAGCGCCTCTCGCCAGCCCTCGGCCTCGCCGCCCTTGCCCATCGCCTCGCGGTAGAGGCGGTCGCCGCGCTCGACGGCGTCGAGGGCGCCCTCGGCATCCCCGCGCTCCAGCCGCACGGACCCCAGGTTGACCAGCGCCCAGCATCTCGAGAAGACGTCGCCGAGCCGCTCCGTGAGCTCGTAGTTTCGCTGGGCGAGCCCGAGGGCCGAATCCAGGTCGCCCCGCGATGCCAGGAGGATGGCGAGGTTGCCGCGGGTCCAGCTCGCGGTCTCCGGGTCGCCCTGCTCGGCTGCGATCCGCAGGGCTTGCTCGAACAGCTCCTCGCCGGCGTCGAACTCGCAATGGTCGCGCTGGATGACCCCCTTGGCCATGATCGCCCACGCGTACGGGCAGCCGATCACGAGTCCGTTTCCCGCGCTGTGGTCGTCTCCAGCGATCTCGAGCGCCTCGTCGACCAACTGCTCGCAGTGCTCGAGATCGCCGGCCACCATGTAGGAGTAGGAGCCCGCGGTCCGGATCGCGATGCGCAGGGCCTCGTCGCCGGACTCGTCCGCCAAGGCGATGGCCTCGTCGGTGGCCCGGGTCCAGTCGCTCGCGTGCTGGTCGAGCCCCGGGCGCGCCGACTCGAGGAAGCGCAGCAGGGTGAGCGAGCGCAGGTCATCGGTCCTGGCGGCGATCTCGCGGGCCTCCTCGACGAGGGCGTCCACCCGTTCCCTCTCCATCCCGAGCCTCCACGCGTAGTCGAGCTGGAGCAGCCGCGAGAAGACCCCGAGCGCCGCCGTCTCCTCCGACTCCGGCAGCTCCGAAGCGAGGTCACTGACCTTCCCCCACAGCCGCAGTGCGTCCTGCGGGTGGCTGTAGCCGGCCCAGTGCGCGGCGCGGGCGCTCCAGCGCGCGGCCTCCAGCGTCTGGCCGCCCTGCTCCAGGTGCTGGGCGATCAGCGCCGCGAGCTCGTCGTGGCGGTCGGAGTTGAGCTCGATCATCGCCCGGGCGGTTGCCGCATGCGCGGTGGCCCGTTGCTGCCCGAGCTGGGAGCCGTAGGCGACCTCGAGGGTCAGTGGATGGCTGAAGGCCAGCACCCGCTCGGGGTAGATCTCGGCCTCGTACAGGAAGCCCGCGCCGATCAACTCCTTCAGCCCGTCGGCCAGCGCCTGGTCGTCGAGCCCGGAGACGATCCGAAGCGCCGGCTCCGGCACCTCCTTGCCGATCACGGCCGCCGCCTGCAGCAACGTCTTGGCCGCCTCCAGCCGGTCGATTCGGGCCGCCAGGATCGCCTGGACGGTGGCGGGCACCCCGGCGCCCTCCACCGGCTTGGTCAGCCGGTAGGCGCCGCGTTCCCCCTCCAGGTTGCCGGCCTCGACCAGCTCCCGGACGACCTCCTCGATGAAGAAGGGGTTGCCGCCGGTTCGCTCGTGGATCAGCTCGGCCAGGCCGTCGATCGAGGGATCGCCGCCGGCCAGGTCGGCCAGCAGCTCCCTGGTGGAGTCCGGTCCCGAGCGGCCTCAGCGTCATCCGCCGGTACACCGGCGAGTCCGCCCACTCGGCCTCGTACTCCGGCCGGAAGTTGACCACCGCCAGGGTCGCGGTTCCCTCCAACGCGCCGACCATCTCGGCCACGAACGCCTCGCTGCCCTCGTCCATCCAGTGCAGGTCCTCGATCACCTGGACGACCACCTCTTTGCGCCCCGGGACCCGGTAGAGACGCCTGATCACGCCGCGAAGGAGGCGTTCGCGCGCCTCGCCGCTCACCTGCGGCGCTGGGCGCTCCGGGTCGGGCACGGCGAGGAAGTCGAAGACGAGCGGCAGGTCGTCCGCGAAGT
Source organism: uncultured Actinomycetes bacterium (assembly GCA_963743455.1). Taxonomy (GTDB): domain Bacteria; phylum Actinomycetota; class Thermoleophilia; order Solirubrobacterales; family 70-9; genus AC-56. The sequence continues at coordinate 5,058 of CAVUPJ010000004.1, forward strand.
CGGGGTCCAGGAGCAGCAGCCGGCCGGCGATCTTCTCGCGGGCCACCCGTTCGGAGTCGCGGTCCTCGATCCCGAAGTACCCGCGCATCATCTGCAGGACCGGCAGGAACGGGATCGCCTGGCCGTGCGCCTGGGCCTGGGCCTCGTAGACCTCGATCCCACGCGCCCGGCAGCGTTCCGCGAACTCGTGACAAAGGCGGCTCTTGCCGACGCCGGGTTCGGCGACCACACCGATCACACCCCCGCGCCCCGCCTCGGTGCGCTCCAGCGCCTCCTCGAGGGCCTCCATCTCCTCGGCCCTGCCGACGAATTGACTAAGCCCCCGTTCGCGCGAGAGGTCCAGCCGGGATCGCGCCGAGCCCGCCCCGACCAGCTCGAAGACCTTGATCGGGCGGCTCGCTCCCTTGACCTCGAACTCGCCGAGGTCCTTCAGCTCCAGGTAGCCCGCCGCGAGGCTTGCGGCGTGCTCGGTGAGGTAGGCCTTGCCGGGCTCCGCCAGAGCCTCCATGCGCTGCGCCAGGCCGACGGTGTGGCCGACCGCCGTGTACTCGGGCTGATGGTCCTCACCGATCGCGCCGGCGACCACCTCGCCTGAGTTGATCCCGATCCTGACCGAGAAGCTGAGCCCCTTGGCGCGGCGAAGCTCGCCCGCGTACTCGGAGACGAGTTCGCCGATGTGAAGCGCCGCGAAGCAGGCCCGGGGAGCGTGGTCCTCGTGGGCGATCGGGGCGCCGAACAGGGCCATGATCCCGTCACCGGTGAACTTGTCCACGGTGCCCTCGAACCGCCGCACGCCCTCGGAGAGCAGCGAGAAGAAGCGCTGCATGATCTGGCGCCACTCCTCCGGGTCGGTCTGCTCGGCCATGTCCATCGAGCCCATGACGTCGGCGAACAGGACGGTCACCTGCTTGCGCTCGCCGTCGAGCGGTCGCCGCTTGCTCTTCGGCTGGGGCCGGGCGTCCTCCGCGACCGCGGGCTGCCTCCACGAGCTGCTGCCCGCAGGAGTTGCAGTAGCGCTGGCCGGCGGGATTCTCGGCGCCGCAGCCCGAGCAGCGCTGTACTCGCTCGAGGCTCGCGCCGCACGAGCCGCAGAATCGTGCGTCGGCCGGATTCTGCGTGCCGCAGCTATCGCATGAAACCGATTGGGATCCGGGGACGCTCATGCGCGCTCCAAGGCTACGCGCTTTCGCCGGCGCTCCGCGAAGAGCGCCAGCGCGTAGCGCCCGGCGGGGTGCTCGCGTGCGCGCTCGACGAGTGCTGCCGTGTCGGGCGGCATCAGGTCGGGCTGTGGGAGCGGGGTGCCGTACACGGGTGGGACGACGACCGCGGCGGACAGCGCCGCGAACGTCAGGTCGGCCGCGCCGAAGCGCTCGCCGCACAGGTGCGGACGGCCGTCGGAGAGCAGCTCCGCCACGAAGTCGAGCTCGCGCCAGACCGCCGCCTCGTCCTCGACCTCGATCCCCGGACGAATGGCGAGCGCGCGCTCGACGAACCGCACCGCGAGCGGCCATCCGTAACGGAGCGCGCGGTCCTCCCAGCGCGGCACGCCCTCGTTGTTGAAGCTCAGCATCAGCTTGCGCTGGGGAAGCGTGTGGATGTACATGAGCCGCCGCCCCTTCGGCCCGAGCTCCGCGTCCAGGCGCCGGCAGAGGCGCTCGACCTCGTCGCGGGCGTCCGGCTCTGCCGGAAACAGCCGCTGCTCCGGCGGTATACGTGCGTCGACCCAGGCCAGGATCTCCTCCGACTCCCCGATCGCCCCCTCGGGCGTGACCAGCACGGGAACCGTTGCCCCGCCACCCGCGCGTCGCGCGGCGAGCCGGTGGATGCCCTGGACGTGGCGCTCCTCCCGGTAGGGCATTCCCGCCCGCTCCAGAGCCCATCGGGCCTTCTCGCAGTAGTGGCTGATCGGGATGGTGATGAGCCGCAGCACCAGGGGAAGTATCCCGAGCGTGGCGGGCACAGGTCGTCTGACAGACTCCGCCGCATGGGCCCGAGTCGCAGCTACGACCGCTCTCCCGGCGACCTGCGCCCGGTCGAGATCGAGCCGGGCTTCGTGCGTACGGCGGACGGCTCGGCGCTCTACTCGCAGGGGGAGACGCGGGTCATCTGCACCGCATCGGTGACCGGCTCGGTGCCGCGCTGGATGATGGGCTCGGGCCGGGGCTGGGTGACCGCCGAGTACGCGATGCTCCCGGCCTCGACGGGCGAGCGCAAGGAGCGCGACATAAAGCGCGGCCGCCCCGACGGGCGGGGGGTGGAGATCCAGCGGCTGATCGGCCGCTCGCTGCGGGCGGTGGTCGACCTGGAGGCGCTCGGCGAGCGCAGCGTGTACGTGGACTGCGACGTCCTTCAAGCCGACGGAGGCACCCGCTGCGCGGCAATCACCGGCGGCTACGTGGCGCTGCGCCTGGCGCTCGCCGGGCTGATTGAGGCCGATGAGCTCGAGCGCGACCCCCTGACCGGCTCGATCGCCGGGGTCAGCTGCGGGGTCGTCGACGGCGATCCGTTGCTCGATCTCGACTACTCCGAGGACTCGCGCGCCGAGGTCGACGCCAACGTGGTCATGAGCGGCGACGGCGGGCTGGTGGAGGTCCAGGCGACAGCCGAGCGCACCCCCGTCTCGCGAGCCTCCCTCGACGACCTCCTCGCCCTCGCTGAGCCGGCGATCGCGCTGCTTCGCGACGCGCAGCAGGCCGCGGTCGCCGGCGTCGCCGGCTGATGCCACGGGCGCGGGCCGTGGTCGCCACCCGCAACGAGCACAAGCTGCGCGAGTTGCGCGAGATCCTCGCTTCGCTGGATCTGGTTCCGCTCCCCGACGAGGTCGAGCTGCCGCCGGAGCAGGGGGAAACGTTCGCCGACAACGCTTTGGCCAAGGCTCGCGCCGCCCACGCCGCCACAGGGCTGGCGGCGATCGCCGACGACTCCGGGATCGAGGCGCGGGCGCTGGGCGGGCTGCCGGGGGTGCGATCGGCCCGCTACGCGGGCCCACGGGCAAGCGACCAGGAGAACCTGGACCTGCTGCTGCGCGAGTTGGCCGGCGCCACCGACCGCTCGGTCGCCTACGTCTGCGCGCTCGCCTACGTCGGCGAGGACGGCGCCGAGCGCCTGTTCGAGGGGCGCTGCGAGGGCCAGTTCGCGACCAAGCCGCGCGGCTCGGGCGGCTTCGGCTACGACCCCGCCTTCGTCCCCGACGACACCGGGCCCGACGACGAGCGGACGATGGCCGAGTTGAGCGGTGCCGAGAAGCACGCGATCAGCCACCGGGGGCGGGCCGCCCGGGCGCTCGCGAGCTGGCTGGAGGCGGGTTCGTGATTCGCACCAAATCGGGGGCGGCAACCGTCTCGATCGTCTCCAACTCGCTGCTGATCGCGCTCAAGATCGCCGCCGGGGCGATCACCGGCTCGATCGCGATCATCACCGAGGCGGTGCACTCGTCGATCGACCTGGTGGCCTCGGTGGTCGCGCGGGTCTCGGTGCGAAAGGCCGACGAGCCGCCCGACCCCGAGCATCCCTACGGTCACGAGAAGGCCGAGAACCTCGCCGCCGCGATCGAGGGCATGCTGATCCTGATCGGCGCCGGGATCATCGTCTTCGAGGCCACCCGCCGGCTGTCGGTGGGCGCCCATGTCGAGAACCTCGGCGTGGGGATTGCGGTGATCGGAGTTTCCGCGGTCACCAACCTCGGCGTCTCCGCCTACCTCGGGCGTCGCGCCCGCGAGCACCGCTCGGCTGCGTTGGAGGGCGACGCGGCTCACTTGCGCGCCGACGTCCTCACCTCGGTCGGCGTGCTGGTCGGGCTGGGCCTGGTCGAGGTCACCGGCGTCGACGCCTTCGACTCGATCGCCGCCCTGGTGGTCGCGGCGGCGATCGTCGTCGCCGGGCTGCGCATCCTCACCGGCTCCTCCCGGGTGCTGCTGGACGAGGCGCCGCCCCCCGAGGAGCTCGACCGGATCGAGGCCGCGATTGCCGCCGCGCGGCCGCCCGAGATGGTGGGCTACCACAAGCTCCGCGCCCGCCGCGCCGGGGCTCGCGACTACGTCGACCTCCACGTGCAGTTTCGCTCCGGGACCACCCTCGAGCACGCCCATTCCGTGGCGCATCGCCTTCGCGATGCGATCGAGGCCGAGGTTCCCGACTCCGACGTGCTGATCCACGTCGAGCCCGAGGGGGCGGTTCGCGATCCCGCCTCACGCGCCGCCGCGCCCTACCGGGCGGGCTGATGGCTGGTCAGCGGATGTTGACGGCCGCCGAGGCGCCCACGGCGGCGAGGACGATCGAGTAGCCGGTGTATCCGTTCAGGCCCAGGATCAGGGCCGCGATCCCACAGATCACGACCACGGTGAGCCAGGAGGCTCGCGCGAGCGACACGCCTATATGTTTGCCGAGTGACCAGCGTCAACGCGGAGCGCGCCCCGGGAGGGGAGGCGGCGGAGGCCGCCGTGGCCCGTTTGAGCGAGATGTCGCCGGACCTCAGGGGCTGCGCCGTGCTCGACGGCGAGGGCCGCGCGCTGGCCGCCAGCGGCGACCCCGGGGGCTGGGCCACAGCGGGCGCGGCCCTGATGGCGGCCGCCGACGAGGCCGACGGCGAGCCGGCCGGCCACGTCCACGTCGCGACCGAGGATGGGGAGGCGTTCGCGGTGCGCCACGACGGGCTGGTGATGGTGGCGGTCGCCGAGCGCTTCACGCTGGCCTCGCTGATGATCTTCGACATGCGGGCGGTGCTGCGCGACCTCGCCACGGACGGCGGCTGATGCGGCGCCCGGCGGGCTGAGCGGGCGAGCGGGATCGGTGCAAAAGCCGCAGCGAACGATTCTCGGGCGCGTCTCCGCCTACGCGGAGGAGGCGGCCGCCTACCTGCGCCGTCGCCGGACCACCAGGCAGCCGTTCGCGCGGGTCCACTACGCGGGCGGCCGCAGCGCGGCCTACTCCGCCGGACACGGAGGCCGGCCGCCGGCTGTTCCTGGCCGCCTCGAGCCTGATCGACCTGGCCCGATGACGATCGGGGCTCGCGCTTGACGGCGAAGCGGCAAGGAGTGCCTCTGATCGAGGCCGAGCTGGCGGGGCGGGTGCTCGAGCGCGCGCTCCAGCACGGCGGCGACTTCGCCGAGGTCTTCTGCGAGGAGCGCTCCGGCCTGAGCCTGGCGATCGACGAGTCGCGCGTCGAGCGGGCGCAGCGCGGCAGCGAGCGCGGCGCGGGGGTGCGCGTGGTGCGCGGCGAGACGACCTACTTCGCCCACGTGGACGGGCTGGGGGAGGGCGAGCTGGAGCGCGCCGCGGCCGCCGTTGCCGCCGCGGCGCGCGGAGCCAGCGGCCAGGCCCAGGCCCTCGGGGCGGCCGAGTCGCCGCCACTCCAGGAGATCGCCGATCGCCCCCTCCGAGGTGCCGGCCGAGCGCAAGGCCGAGCTGCTTCGCGCCTGCGACGAGACGGCGCGCTCGGCGGGCGACGAGGTCGCCCAGGTGCAGGCGAGCTACGCGGAGGGCAGCCGCCGGGTCACGGTCGCCAACTCCGACGGGAGGTTCGCCGTCGACGATCGAACCCGGGTGCGGCTCGGCGTCCAGGTGGTCGCCCGGCGAAACGGCGCGGTCGAGACCGGTTTCGAGACGCTCGGCGGGCATCGAGGCTTCGAGCTGGTCGCCGAGGGGGCCGCCGAGCGCACCGCCGAGCGGGCGGCGCGGGTCGCGCTCACCCTGCTCGACGCCGACCCGGCGCCGGCCGGCGCGATGCCGGTGGTGGTCGGCGGCGGCTTCGGCGGGGTGCTGTTCCACGAGATGACGGGCCACGGGCTGGAGGCCGACCACGTCCAGAAGGGCGCCTCGGTTTACGCCGGCAGGATCGGCGAGCAGGTCGCGGCCCCTGACCTGGAGGCGTTCGACGACGGTCGCATGCCCGGCGAGTGGGGGACGGACGGGATCGACGACGAGGGGACGCCCACCCAGCGGACCGCGGTGATCGAAGGGGGCCGGCTGACCTCCTACCTGTACGACCTGGTCCGAGCCCGAAAGGACGGCGTCGCCTCGACCGGCAACGGGCGGCGCGAGAGCTTTCGGCACCTGCCGATCCCGCGGATGACCAACACCTACATCGCCCCGGGCGAGGCCTCGCCCGAGGAGCTGATCTCCGCGGTGGAGCGCGGCTTCTACGCCGTCTCGTTCGCCGGCGGCCAGGTCGACCCGACCACCGGCGACTTCGTGTTCGGGGTCTCGGAGGGCTACCTGATCGAGGGCGGCAAGGTGACCAAGCCCTGTCGCGGCGCCACCCTGATCGGCAACTGCCTCGAGGCGCTGGGACGGATCGACGCCGTCGCCTCCGACTTCGAGATGAAGACGGGCTTTTGCGGCAAGGGCGGCCAGCGGGTGCCGGTGGGAACCGGCCAGGGCCACGTCCGGATCGGCGAGCTGACGGTGGGGGGGACGGCCGTCTGATGGGCGCCGAGCTCGAGGCGATCGCCGAGCGCGCCGTCGAGGCGGCGCTGGCCGCGGGCGCCGGCGACGCCGAGGCCTACGTTCAGGACTCGCTGGGCCGCGAGATCCGCATCTTCGACGGCGAGGTTGAGAGCCTGACCGAGGCGGGGGAGCGCGGGGTGGGGGTGCGCTGCTGGATCGACCACCGCGCCGGCTACGCGTTCGGGACCGAGCTGAGCGACGAGGGGCTCGGCAGGATCGCCGGGGACGCGGTGGAGACCGCCCGGATCGCCGATGCCGACGAGTTCGCGGCTGCCCCGCCCGCCGACGGCGCCGCCGCGCCGCCCGAGATCCCGGGCCTTCACGACCCGACCCTCGCCCAGTGGAGCACGGAGCGCAAGATCGAGCTCGCCAAGGGAATCGAGCGGGTGGCCCGCGAGGCCGACGAGTCGGTGGTCGGGGTGGAGACGGCGGTTTACGCCGACGAGGAGCAGCGGGTGGCGATCGCCTCCTCCACCGGGCTCGCCGGCGCCTTCGAGGCGACCACCGCCTACGCCTATCTCCAGGCGATCGCCGAGGCCGGCGGCGACAAGCAGACGGGCCTGGGCCTCGGCATGGGCCGCTCGCCCCAGGGGCTGGACGAAGAGGCGATCGGCCGGGAGGCCGCGCACCGCGCCGCCTCGCTGCTCGGCGCCCGAAAGCCCGGCTCCAGGACCTGCCCAGTCGTCCTCGACCCGATCGTCGCGGCCAGCTTCGTGGGCTTCATCGGCGGCACCCTGTGCGCCGACGCGGTGCAGCGCGGCCGCTCCCCGTTCGCGGGCCGCCTGGGCGAGGCCGTTGCCTCGGCCGCCCTCACCGTCACCGACCACGCCACCGATCCCGCCGGCCTCAACTCCTCCCCCTTCGACGCCGAGGGCGCCCCCCGCGGCCGAACGCCGCTGATCGAGGCCGGCAAGCTCGCCGCCTACCTCCACGACGCCTACACCGCCCGCCGCGAGCAGGCGGCCGGCACGGCCGACGCCCGCACCACCGCCAACGCCTCCCGCGCCGGCTACCGCTCCCCGCCCTCGGTCTCCACCTCCAACCTCGTGGTCGCCCCCGGCGCCAAGAGCTTCGAGGAGCTCCTCGCCGAGGCGGGCGAGGGCGTCTACGTCACCGACGTCGCCGGTCTCCACTCCGGCGTCAACCCGGTCTCCGGCACCTTCTCGGTGGGCGCCACCGGGCGCCTGATCGAAGGTGGCCGGCTCGCCGCCCCCGCCGACGAGTTCACGATCGCATCGGACCTCCAGTCGATGCTGAAGGCGGTCACCGCGGCCGGCTCAGAGCCGCGCTGGGTGCCCTTCGGCGGCTCGGTCAACTCCCCGGCGCTGTTGATCGGGGAGATGGCGATGGGCGGGTCCTGAGCCAGGGCTTCAGGGCGTCGAATGGAGGCGGCAGCTCGAGCCGCCGCAGGTTCGCAGCTTCTGCAGCTCGGTTGCGAGCCGTTGCCTGACGGACGCGTATGTGGGGCCGTTGTGGCGACTGACGAGCTCGAACGGGTCGTTCGCGAGGTCGTAGAGCTCGCGCTCGCCGGTGCGGTACTCGGCGTACATGTAGCGCTCGGTCCGGATCGCCGCGAAGGTCGGCTCCTCGATCAGCAGCTCGCGTCCCTGCTCGATGCTCGGGTTGTTGGCGACCGGGATCAGCGAGCGCCCGTCCATGGCCTGGCCCGGGTTCGCGTTCGCCAGGTCGACGAGCGTCGGCGCCAGGTCGGCGTTGATCACCAGGGGCCCGCGGTTCACCCCCTGCGGGATGCCCGGGCCGCGCATCAGAAGCGGCACCCGGATCGACTCCTCGTAGATGTGCTGCTTGTCCTTGGGGATCCGGTGCTCGCCGTGGAAGTAGCCGTTGTCGGAGGTGTAGATCAGCACCGTGTTGCCCAGCTCGCCCTTCGCCTGCAGCGCGTCGACGACCTTCTTGACGCCCTCGTCCACCGACAGCAGCGATTCCAGCTCGCAGCGGTACATGCGCTGGATGTCTGCGACTGTCACCGGCGGTCAGGCGCGGGCGCTGGCGGATGCGGCCGGGCTTGTCGGAGACGTCGGCCTCGTTGAAGTTCGGGGGCCTCGGCAGCGGCTCTGAGTCGAACGCGTTGGCGTGGCGCGGCGCGGGCTTCGCGGCGACGCGGCAGTTGGACGGCGGGTTCGGGTTCGGGTCCGGAGGGGACCAGTGGGGCGCCGTGTAGGTGAGCCAGAGAAAGAACGGCTTCAGCAGCGGCGACCGGCGGTTGACGAGGTTGACCGCGTGCCGGGTCAGCACGTCCTGCTTGAAGTCCGCCGGGTCGCTCCCGTACTGGACCAGGGTGCCGTTCACGTTCAGCGGGTAGTTGTAGACCCCGTATCCCTCGGGGGCCGCGCGCCACTCCGACCAGCCCGGACGCCACCGGCGAGTTGGCGCAGTACTCGTTCAGGTACTTGCCGATCATCGCGGTGTAGTAGCCGGCGCGCTGAAGCCAGTGGGCCAGGTTGTAGTTGCCGCGGAGCTCCTGGAAGCGGCGGAAGCCGCCGCTCGGGTACTTGTTGCCGAACACGCGGTGGTTGTGCATGTAGTCGCCGGTCAGGAAGGTGGCGCGCGAGGGGCAGCAGAGCGAGTAGTTGACGAAGCTGTTCGGAACGTCACCCCGCGGTCCCCGATCAGCGAGTTGACGTTGTCCATCACCCGCATCGACTCGAGCGTCTGGTCGTCGGTCTGGATCACCACGATGTTCGGCCGCGTCTGGGTCGCCGCCGCCGCCTGATCCAGGGTCGCCTGCGGCGTCCCGGCGGCGACGACCGCCAGCGCGCCCGTCACCAGGGCCGTCAAGCCCGAGACGACGAGGCGTCTGGGAAACGTTGTGCTAGCTCCCTGCATGCGACTTCCTTGCCTCCGCATTCCCCGGCGACCCTAACAGGCTACGCCAGCCGATCAGAAAAACTCCCACCTACTGGGAACGTGCCCACACTTTCCGGCGAACTCCCCGAAAACACCTAGGTCTTTTCGTTATTTGCGGGCGAATGACTGGCGCGCGGTCTCTCGACGCGCCATAGCATCGCGGGGTCCGCTCAAGAGAGCGGGATCAAAGAGCGGGAAGGCATTTTCGTTACTGGTGGGGGCGCATATGGGCATGGCGGGGTTGTGAGCGTTGAGGCTCTTGCATGAGTACGGTCGCCGCTTCTCGCCCCGGCAACGCTCCCCTCGAGCGGTCGGCTGAATGGCGCGAGCGAGCGGACCGTCTGTACCGGCAGCTTCGCCGGCCCGCGCGGGCGATGATCCGCCGCGCGTTTCGAGGGGCGTTCGACGACGACGCGATCGAGGACGTCTACTCCAGCGCATGGCTGGGAACGCTGCGGGCACTCGAGCGCCGACACGACCGGCTCAGCGACGAGGAGATCCGCAAGTACGTCCTGACGGCCGTCGCCAACCACGCCAGCAAGGAGTTGCGACGCCGCAACCGGCGTCCGACGACGCCGCTCGAGGCAATCCACGTCATCCCCGACGACCGCACCCTTCCGGACGAGCGCGCCGCGAAGCTCGAGGAGTCGCGGATCACACGCGACCTGCTGGCCACGCTTCCGTCCCGGAGGCGGGCGGTGATGCTGTTGCGGTACGGCTGGGGGCTCGAGCCGCGCCAGATCTGCAGGTTGGTCAAGGGCCTCTCGCACCGCGCCTATCGCAAGGAGATCACGCGCGGCGTCGACGAGCTGACGGAGAAGCTGCGCCTGCTCGAGCGTGGCCAATGGTGCGCCGATCGCGAGCCCGTGCTGAAGGCGTACGCGGCCGGAGTTGCCGACGCCGAGGAGCAACGCCAAGCACGGCAGCATCTCTCACATTGCCGCGACTGCCGCGAGTTCGTCGGGAGGCTCAGTGGCCACCTGCACGACATCGGGTCCTCGCTCGCGGTCCTCGGCGGCGTAGACGCGATCGACGACGGGCGATTCTCGCTTCTGGACCGGGTGAGCGATGTGGTCCAACGAGTGCGGGAGTCGGCCGGCAACGCTGTCGCAGGATCCCCCGTCGACGGCGCCGAAGACGTCGCCACGCGAGTAGTGAGCCTGCCGGGCGGCGCCCGCGGCGCGGGAGCCGCAGGCACGGGTGTGCTGGCAAAGCTCGCAGGGTTGGGCGCGGCGGGCAAGGTCGCCGCGGTTTGTCTTGGCGGCGGGGCGGCGGCGACTGCCTGCGTCGTCACCGGGCTCGCTCCCGGCGAGCTGCGGGGAGGGCTGGCGAGGATGGCAGCCGACCGCCCTGCAGCGGAGCGCCCCGCGGGCCCTCCCGCTCAAGGGGAAATCCCGCCGGCGCAGCCGTTCAACGACGTCACCCAAGCGCCGCCGGCGAGTGGGGAGGAGCCGGTCGACGATGTCGCGGCCGAGCCGCCCCTGGTTTCCGAACCAGCGCCCTCGATCGCCCCCTCGACGCCTCCAACCCAGCAGGAGTTCGGCGCGGCTTCGGCAGCGCCTGGCCCCGCCGGCGCGGACGCCTCGCCTTCAAGTGACGGGGGCGGATCGGCGGCTCAGCAGGAGTTCGGACCGTGAGCCCGTTCAGGCGCGCGCTCGGCCTTGCGGTTGCCTGCACGCTCGCTGCGGCGATTGCCGGAGCGCGCCCTCGCCCGCGAGCGCCGCCGGTCACACCTACACCGTTCTTCAGTGCCATCCGCTGAACCGCGCCCACGCCGACTCGATCCTCGAGGACTCCCCGGCCTATGCGACCCAGGCCTTCTGCGGCGACCCGCAGAATGACCACGCAATCAAGGTCACCAACAGGGGCAACGCGCGTCACGGCCGTTCAGGGCGGGTGCGCTGGCCGACCGGATCGCGGCACCTTGCCCTCGTGTCCGTGGACCTGCGGGCGAAGCTTCGACGCGACAACGGGCACGCCGCGCGCCTGTGGATGGCCGATCGGCGCCTGAACGAGGTCACGCGCGTGGCCAGCGGCAACCCTTGGCCGACCGGCTACCGGCGCTACTCCTGGCGCACCCGCGGCCACGGCTCGAGCCAACTCGTCGCGAGCCTCTCCTGCCAGAGGAAGACCCGGTGTCCCTCGTCCGGCATCGCGAAGACATGGGTGCGGAACGTTCGGCTGAAGGTTGCCGACTACTCGGATCCGAGGTTTGGTGCTCTCGATGGGACGCTGTTCCGAACCGGCTGGATTCGCGGCGCCAAGAAGGTGCACGCTCAGGCCGCTGATCCAGGCAGTGGCCTCAGCCAACTACTCGTGACCGTCAACGGCAGGCTGGGCGCTCGCCAGCATGGTGCCTGCGACAGGGTTGCGGGGACTTCCCATGCCGCTCGCTTCCAACCGTGCCAGCGCGAAGTCTTCCTCAACGACGCTCCAAACACTGCCCGCGCGCCCTTCCACGACGGCCGGAACCGTGTCTCGGTCTGCGCGGCGGACTTCGCCGGAAACCGGACCTGCAGGACCCGGGCCGTGAACGTCGACAACACGCCGCCCGCGCTCGCCTTCACGAACTCCCAGAATCCCGACGATCCGGAGCTGATCAGGGCGCCCGTGTCGGACTCGACCTCGGGGGTCGCCTTCGGCCGGATCTTCTACCGCCGGGTCGGCGTTGGCCCGTGGCGACCGCTCTACACCCGGTTGGCATCCGGAAGGCTCCAGGCGAGGATTGATTCGACCATCGATCCGCCCGGAAACTACGAGTTCATGGCTCAAGCGCGCGATGTGGCGGGCAACGTTGCGCGGACGAGGACCCGGGCGAACGGTCAGCCGATGATTCTGGCCTTCCCGCTCAAGTCCGCCGTCAAGCTGAGCGCCCACCTGGCGCCGGGCGGGGCGTCGCGAATCACGATCGGCTACGGCGACCGGTCGAAGGTCAGTGGACGCCTCGTGGACGCTTCGGGCAAGCCGCTTGCCAACCAGGAGCTGACCGTGATCGAGCGTTTTCCCGACGGCGCCCTGGTCAACCGTCGCGTGCGGAGCGTCGAGACCGACGCGGACGGGCTCTGGGGCGAGCGCTTGCCCGCCGGACCGTCGCGGACCGTCACCGCGAGGTTCGCCGGAAGCCCGCGCTACCTCCCCGAAAGCGCCAGGGCAGGCGCGCTGCGGGTGAGGACGAGGGTCACGTTCCACCTCTCGCGAAGGCATGTTCCGGAGGGCCGGCGAGTCGTCTTCCGTGGCCGGATTCCCCACCGCGCGGCGCGCATCCCGGCCGGGGAAAGCTGATCGAGCTGCAGGTGAGGGACGGCTCCCGTTGGGAAACCGTGCGGCAGGCCTTCTACACCCGCGCCAACGGCCGCTACAGGCTGCGCTACCGGTTTGCCCGCTTCTACACCTCCGACGTCGCGTACCGCTTCCGGCTCAAGGTGCTGCGCGAGCGCGGTTGGCCCTACAAGGCACCCGTGAAATCGCGCTCGCGCAAGCTCGTCGTCAAAGCCCGCTGACCGGGTAGCGCGATCGCGACGTGTGTGCGTAGCCTTGGCAGCACCAGGGATGGCCGAATGAGGATTCGCAGGCATCTGAGCTACGCGAACGTCACCGCGACGCTGGCGCTCTTCCTTGCTCTCGGTGGCGGCGCCTACGCGGTCAGCAAGGTCAACTCCCGCGAGATCGCCAACGACTCGATCAAGAGCGTCGACCTCAAGGACCGAAAGGCCGTCAGGGGCGTCGACGTGAAGCCCAACACGCTCACCGGGCGCCAGATCTCCGAGGCGACCCTCAACGCCGCGAGGTTCGCGCCGATAGCCGGGGATGAGACCGTCGACTGCAACCCGTCGTCGACCACCGCATTCACCACCTGCGTGACCACCACAATTCGCCTCGCAGCGCGTTCGCGCGTCCTTGCCATCGCGACCGGCAATCAGGAGAGCGTTGGTGGCCCTGCACGGGCGATTTGCGACGTCAGGATCGACGGCGACCCGCAACCCTTGCCAGTGCAGCCTGGGGAGGAAACGAGCGACAACACGTCCGGTGCAGCCACGAACGGCTTTGCGAGGACCCTGGTGAGCGGGCGCCCGCTGGCGCGCGGCCGCCACAAGGTCGCCCTGGCCTGCAAGGAGCTCACCGGTAACTCCGGATCGACGTGCCCACCATCGCCGCAATCGCGATCGGGTCGGGCTAGCCGCGCTCGCCCCAGGTTTTTCCCGCTATTTGCGAACGAGTGCGGCGGCCTCGTCGAGCGCCCGCAACTGCGCGCCCCCTGGCGTGTTTGTTCCTACGTGGTGGTGGTTTGGCGCGTCCTGGTGGGTGTGTACGTCGCCGCGGTCGTTGCGGCGCTCGTGATCGTGAATGGGGATCAGGGCGACGTGCCCGTGGCCGCCGTCGTGGTGGCCGCAGGCGCGATCGCGTTGGGCTGGGGCACCGTGAGCGGTTGGGGCGCTGTCGTAGCCTGGCTCATGGTCCCGATCGCGCTGGCCTTCGGCGAGACGAACCAGTTCACCGGCGGCGGCGGGACGGACCCCGTGGTCCTATTCGCCGTCGCGTCGGCCGCGATGTCGACGGTGCTGATCTTCGGCGCGGCGGGCGCCCGCGTCCTCAATGACCGCCACCGCCTGACCCGTCACGCCGCCCAGGCCGGCGAGACCGTCGCGCTGCAATCGCTGGATCCGCCGAATGCCATTGAGCCGCGCCTCAGGGACGCGAACCACGTCAGCCGGCCGACGGCAGATGAAGTCGTCCATCACGCCCGCGCCGTAGATACTCAGAGGTCGTAGCGGGCCAGGTCGGCGTCGAGGCGCTCGGCCTCGGCGGGCTCGAGGGGCGAACCGCCGCCGGGCCGCGGCGGCTCGTCGCCGTCCCGCGCCGCGCGGCGCCAGCGCCGCAGGCCGATCGCGATCGCCACCGCGGCCAGCAGGATCGCCGCGACGGGGACCAGCCAGGCGGTGAGCTCGAAGCCCGACTTCCGCGGCTCGGCCAGCACCTCCGTGCCGTACTCCGCGACCAGCGCGTCCTTGATCTGCTCCTTGGTCTTCCCCGCAGCGATCTGGCGGCGGATGAAGGCCCGCTCGCGGTCGGCCTGCGGGGCGCCCGACAGGTTGAGCGCGGTGCCGCAGATCGGGCACATCACCTCGTCCTCCACGTCGGGAAGCGTCGTCTTGGGCTCGGCCGGCGCCGCCCCCAGCAGGGCCGCGGCGGCCGCAACCAGGAGGGCGGCTCGAATCGCCCGCCTCACCGCTTCGCCTCGCCGGTCAGGTAGGGGACGACGTTCGAGTCCAGGTAGTCGCCGGTCACCGGGCCCAGCCGATGGAGCACCAGCCTGCCGTCCGGCCCCACCAGGAACGACTCCGGAACGCCCGTCGTCCCGAGCTCGTCCTGGGAGAAGTCGCCGCTGCCGTCGCGAAGCTGCGGATAGGTGATCCCGTACTTGCGGACGAAGTCGAGCGCGTCGTCCGAGAGGTCGTTGGAGTCGATCCCGAGAATCGCGAAGCGCCGATCGCGGTGCGCGCGGTAGAAGCGCTCCAGGGCCGGCGACTCGTCGCGGCAGGGGGTGCACCACGAGGCCCAGACGTTGACCAGCACCCAGCGGCCGCGGTAGTCGGCGATCGAGCCGCTGCCCTGGCCGTCCAGCTTCGGAAGCGCGGCGGCGGGCACCGCATCGCCGGGCTCCAGCGCCTCGGCGCTCTTGTTCAGAAGGCCGTAGCCGAGCAGGCCGATCACCGCGAGGACGGCGATGAAGACCGCGAAGGCGCGAGCGCTCACCCCAGGGAAGGGTAGAGAGGAACCACGGGGTCCCGCCTAGAATTACGCCCCTGCGGACGTAGCTCACCTGGTAGAGCGCGAGCTTCCCAAGCTCGAGGTAGCGGGTTCGAGACCCGTCGTCCGCTTTACTCAGCGGCTCCGTCAGATCGCGACAGGCGCGAATTCCTCCGTTGACTACCCGGAGCGCGCGGCTGAGCGTTCGAGGAGACTCTTCATTGCTCGGAGCTGGCCCCGCACGTCGCGGCGCACTCCGCGCGTGAACGTCCCATGAAGGACTCGCGGAAGCTTCTTCCACTCGATCTCGCTGACCTGTGTAAAGCGCGTGCCTGTCTCGATTGGGTCGAGTCGATACTCGACATGAAAGATCGAGACCTCGTCTTCCTCGCGGAGAGTGAGCCGGTGCGGCGGTTGAACGTCGAGCTGTTCGAGCTCCAACTCCATCCGCGATCGCAACGGAACCGGCTTGTGGATGACCTTCCACCGACTCTCTCCCGCTGCCTCGACCGACTTGACCTTCCGGCACCAGCGCGGATCATTGAGCGGCGCCGCAACCAACGCCCACACCGTCTGAGGCGGCGACGTGATCTCGATTGATTCCTCGACTCGGATCAGGCGAGCCTAAACCAGCTCGCTCGCGAGCCCGGTTCTCGCGACGGTCCGGCCGTTACCATCGCCGGAGGTCAAGCGGCTGGGACTCGTTCCACGCACGGAGGTGCTTCGCAATGGCTGAGAGGAAACCGGCAAAGAAGGCCACGCAGAAGTCCGCCAAGAGCACCACCGCGACCAAGCAGGAAGTCCAAGGGATTCACGGACGAGGAGCGAGTCGCGATGAAGGAGCGCGCCCAAGAGCTGAAGGCGCAAGCGCGCCGCGGCCCGCGCGCGAACAACGCGGACGGGGAAAGCGCCGTGCTCGCGAAGATCGCCGAGATGCATGGACTGGATCGCACTATGGCCAAGCGGCTCCATGCGATCGTCAAAGCCAGCGCGCCAGCCCTCTCGGACCTCTTTCGCGCTCAAGGAGTTGACCGCCGCCGAAGAGAAAAAGATCCGCGCGCTCGTGAAGAAAGCGGTGAGCTGAGGACTGAGCCTGCACTGACCCCCGGCTCGGTGCCGGGCCGCGACGGAGCGGTGTCGGTGACCAGAGCCCGATCGCCCCGCGAACCCGAGTAGACGTCGATGCGAGCCGTCGGTCACCACCGTGGTGCTACGCCGCCACCTCTGCGCTCGTCCCACGGTGGCGGGCGTACATGTCCTCGACCCACTTGAACCCGAGCCGGTCCTTCAGCGAGGCGCGAAATTCCCGGGATTGCGCGGCGCGCTCGTCCGGGTGAAGCTTGATGTAGGGGAACTCGGGCGGTACGACGATCGGCGCGAGGATCGAGGCCGCCGTCAGGTCCGCCACGGTGAACGAGTCGCCGACGAGATAGCCGCCTGGGCCGGCCTCCGCCTCGACCTTGTGGAGAGCGGCCCGGACCACCTCGCGCGAGTGCGCGACGCGGTCCGGCCGGATCTCGTAGCGCCACTTCACGACGGGTGCGAGCACCGGACTCAGCGCCTTGAGCAGACCGAGTCGCGGATGGTCGGGGCCGTAGAGCATCCCGAGGAACTTCTCCGGCTCCGTGAGGTTGTCATTGAACAGGACCCGGCGCAGGTCGTGCCCGCAGCTCTCGTCGAAGTACTCCTCGAGCTCGAGCGCCCGGCGCCGTTCCTCCGGGTCGGACGGGTAGAGGGGTGGTTCCGGCCACCGTCGCTCGATCTCCTCGATGATCCTGGTCGAGTCACCGATCGCGCGTCCGTTCAACTGCAGGATGGGAACGGTGCGACCTGCTCGCAGCCGCCGCGCCCTGAGTTCCTGCAGCGCGGGCGTCACGGCGCGACGCACGTGAGGAACCCGCTTGTAGTCGAGCGCCCAACGCACCTTCTCGTTGTAGTGCGAGATCTCGAGGTGCCAAAGGACAGGCGTTTCCGGCGCCATGGTTCACTTCTTATATCGCGCCTATCGTCCGCTTCGGCGGCCCCCGCGGGGTTGCGGTCGCCTAGCGCCCGATTAACGACCCGAGACGAGGCCCGCGGGGAGGCAACACTCTGTGGGTGACAGGCCTCAGCACGGCACGCGCTCTTTCAGCGGCCGCGGCTGCCTGCGAGGCCACCGGCGGGCGCAACGACTCTGCAATCGAGCTCGCCGCCTGCGGTAGCTGGCGGCCGACAGCGGCCGGCTTCTGGGTGGGCCCGAGCCCGGCAGGGGGCTTGAGCGGCGACGCCGGCCCAACGGGCGGCTTGGCGGTTGCCGAGCCGCCGCGGCCCCTCGGACCGGTCGAGCTGGTCCTGGCCCTGGCGCCCGGGGCGCCGGCGGCGTCCGCCCTCGCGCTCCGCCCAGCCAGCGAGCTCGTGGCCGAGCGCCGAGTTTCGTCCGTCGTGGCGCCCGCGGCGGCTGACACCCTCGCCCCGCCTGCCGTTGCCGTGGCGGGCTGGTTGTCAGGATTCCGTCCGTCGACGCTCACGGCTCCAGCCGTGACCAAGACGGCGGTCGCGATGCCCACGGCGGCCTTCGCGCCGAGCGCGCCTCCGAGGCCCGTGGCCGCGGCACCGGCGACGCCGCCGGCGGTGCCCGCAGCGCCGCCCGTCGAGCCGGCCGAGGCCGCCACGCCGGCGGTGCCGCCGGCGGCAGAGCCGCCGCCGAGCTTGGCCGGGATCAGCTTTCGCAGCAGCGCCAGCAGCGCGAATGGGGCCAGCGCCGCGCGCCCGGCGCTCGACTCGGCCAGCGACATCCGGGCCCGGATCAGCAGGGACTTCACAGAGGGAAGCGACTTGCCCATCGTCTGGGCGATGTCCGTATAGGAGAGGTCATCGATCTGGCGCAGGACGAGCGCGGTGCGCTGGGTCTTGGGAAGCTCGCGGACGTCGGCGACGATCGCCTGCAGCTCCTCGCGCTGCTGCACGCGCTCGAGGGTGGAGGTGCCGTTCTCGTGCGGGTGGACGTCCATCGACTCGACGCCGGCGGTCGCGGGGCCGCGCCGGCGTAGGTGATTCACGGAGCGATTGCGGGCGATCCGGTAGAGCCAGGGCCCTGCGTTGATCGGCCGGTTGTGGGCGAGGATCCCGGTGTGGGCCGCAGCGAACACCTCTTGGAGCACGTCCTCGGCGTCCTGCGGTGAGCCGACCATACGGCGGCAATAAGCCAGCAACCGCGGCTGGTAGCGGTTGACGAGGAGCTCGAAGGCGCGGTCGTCGCCCTCGCGCACGAGCGCGACCAGCCGCTCGTCCGTCTGCTTGCGGCGCGGCCGTGCCGGTCGGGACCGGACACGGCTGATGCTGGGTCTAGTTGTCAGGGATGCCGCCTCGATCACTCGCTCCCATCGGCAAAACCGGCGAATACCTAAAGATTCTTACCCGGTCTGAGTAATCTGAATCAGCGCCTCGGCAGTCGCGTCGTCGGCGGGGAACGCCGATTCGATCGAAAGCTCGGAGGTCGTCACGTCGACCGCTGTGCCGAAGGTCGCGACCGTGGCGAAGAACGACAGCTCGCCGCCATCGGGGCCGCGAAGCCGCAGCGGCATCAGGATCCCCCTCGCGGCCGCCTCGGAGACGGGATCGTGCTCGTCCTCCGGCGCCGGGTAGCCCGCCAGCTCCTCCAGCAGGGGGGCAAGGTCCTCGTCCCCGGTGATCGCGAGCTGACGCTGGATCCGCTCGAGGAAATACGCCCGCACCTCGCCCAGGTTGACGATCAGGGGGGCCAGCCGCATGACGAGCCCCTGCACGTTGTGCGGCGGCTCGAGCAGCGCCGGGTCAAGCCACTCGGCCAGCGCCAGCATCGCGGAGTTGGCGGCGACGATGTTCCAGCGGCCGTCGATCACGATCGCCGGATACGGCTCGTGCCTGGCGAGGATCAGGTCGAGCGCCTCCCGCACCGGCGCCAGCTCGGGGTCCTCCAGCGAACGCTCGGGGAAGGCCGGGGCATGGCCGGCGGCGAGCAGCAGGTGGTTGCGCTCTCGGTACGGGACCTCGAGCTGCTCGGCGAGCCGCAGCACCATCGCGGGGCTCGGGGCGGAGCGGCCGGTCTCGACGAAGCTCAGATGCCGGGCCGAGATTCCGGCATCGAGCGCCAGCTCGAGCTGGCTCAGCCGCCGCCGCTTGCGCCACTCGCGCAGCAGCGGCCCGACCCCGGGCTGGGAGCTCACCGTCGCCATCCGTGGCGGCCGACTCTAGCCGCAGCGCGACCGCGCTTCGATTACCTCCGAGGTAATCGACAGCCCCACCTCCGAGTGGAACGATCCGGTCGATCCACCCATGCAAAGGCCAAAGACACGGAAAGGTGAGTGATCTCCAGATGACATCCGGCGCAGCAGCAGCCCCGAGCGTTCGCTCCCGCCGCGATCGGCGAGGCGGACCAGGAGCCTTCGAGCGGGCGGGCGCTCGCCTTTCTCGCCCTGGCGATCGTCGGCCTCATCGGGCAGCTCGTCCTCTTCGGCGTCTTCCTCGCCGACGAGGGCCTTGCGCCCGGCGAGTTCGGGGATCAGATCTTCTCCTCGACGATCGCCGCTCTGACCTTCGCCGACCTCGCGATGTGCGCCGTGGTCTTCCTGGCATGGCTCCCGCGCGAGGCGGCAAGAGTCGGGCATCCGCCGCTGGTGGCCGTTCGCCCTCGCGGCTTCGCTGGGACTGTGCTTCGCATTCCCCCTGTTCCTCTACTTCCGGGAAAGAAGGCGGGTCTTCGCCGGCGATGGAGGCTCGCTAAGGTGAGCGCATGAGCCTCATGGACTTGATCGACAAGGCACGCGAGCTGATCGGTGGGGGCGGGATCGACGCTCTGACCGAGAACGCTGGGGAGCTGTCCGACATCGCCCAGGGAGAGGGAGCGCGCTCGACAAGGCCCAGCAGGCCGTCGAGGGGCTCGGTGAGGGCGGCGGCGACGCCGGGGGCGCCGGCGACGCGTCCCGCTAGCGCACGGCTCGGCGATGGTACTCAGCCGGTGGCCGAGTCACTCTCCATACCAAGCCGCTTCAACGGGCCGCTCGAGAGCGGTCAGCGGCGGATACTCCTCGGGCCTCTTCGCCGGTCTCCTCGAAGGGGCCGCGGAGGTCACTCTGAGGAGTCCCGTTCCGCTCGACACCCCGCTCGACGTCGTGCGCGAGGACGACGGCTCGGTGCGTGTGCTCGACGGCGAGGCGCTCGTCGCCGAGGCGCGGCCGGCGCCTGAGCTCGAGGTAGACGTGCCCGCGCCGGTGAGCCCGGACGAGGCACGCCTGGCGGCCGCCCGCTACAGGGCGCCATCCGACGGCCTCTTCAGTCAATGCTTCGTCTGCGGGCGAGCGCGCGAGGACGCGTTCGGAGTGTTCGCGGGGCCAGTCGAGGGCCGCCGGCTCGTCGCCTCGCCGTGGACGCCGCCTGCGTGGACGGGCGACGCGGCAGGACACGTGCTCCCGGAGTACGTCTGGGCCGTGCTCGACTGCCCGACCTACTTCGCCCTTTACATGGATGGGGAGCTGCCCATGAGCGTGCTCGCCCGACTCACGGCGCGGATCGACGCGCCCGTCCTCGCCGGTGAGGAGCAGGTCGTGATCGGGTGGCCGATCGGGGCCGACGGCCGGAAACGTCACGCAGGATCGGCCGTGCTGTCTCCGAGCGGTGAGGCCCTCGCGGTCGCGCACGCGCTCCTGATCGAGCCGCGGCCCTAACCGCGGATACGCTCCGCCAGATGACTGGCGAAGCCAGATCCGCCCGCCTGCCGGCCAACGCCGCCCGGGCGATCTACGGGCAGATCCTCGTCACCTCCTTGGTCGGCGCCCTGTCCGAGGACAGCGACATCGACGCCGAGTACATCCTGGTCTCGGTCGGGACGACGATGCTGGTCTTCTGGCTCGCGCACGTCTACGCCGAGGCGATCTCGCGGGGCCTCGTGACGGCGACAGCACGTGAGCTGGGCGGAGGTTCGGGGCTTGGCGACCGCGGAGTGGCCACTGGTCCAGGCGACCTTCCCGACCGCGATCGTGCTGGCACTCGGCGCGGTTGGGGCCATCTCGACCGAGACCGCCGTCGACCTCGCGATCGCGGTCGGCGTCGTGGCGCTGTTCGCCTGGGGGTTTGCGATCGGCCGCGCATCGAGGTCCTCGTGGGCGGCATCGCTGTTCGGGGCGGTGATCAGCGCCGCTTTCGGCCTCGTGGTCGTCGGCCTCAAGGCGCTGGTTCACTGATCCCGTTCAGCTTCTCGACCACCTTGAACAGGTCGCCGGTGGCGTAGAAGTCGACCGCGATCAGGTTCGGGACGTGGTCGCGCACCCTCTCGCACTCTTGGGCGCGGGCCAGAAGCGCCTTGTAGTCGTTGACCTTGGCGGCGTTTGCGCGGCTTCGGCGCCGGGCTGGTGTCGATCCAGTGGTTGAGGAGGAAGAGCGGGTTGTCGCTTGACCCTCGGTTCGGCTCACACGTCCTGGCCAGCTTGCCCGGGTCGGTCAGCTCGGACGCCTGCTTGAACCTGTACGGCGTCTCCTGGAGGACGTCGCCGTAGCCGTCGCGGTACCAGGGCTCCAGCGCCGGCCTCGTTCTCGGCCATCAGGACCACCCGGCGGCCGCTCGAGATCATCTCGCCGAGGGTCGGCGACG
Organism: uncultured Actinomycetes bacterium; assembly: GCA_963743455.1. GTDB lineage: Bacteria > Actinomycetota > Thermoleophilia > Solirubrobacterales > 70-9 > AC-56. The sequence continues at coordinate 26,722 of CAVUPJ010000004.1, forward strand.
AGGGGTCGATCCCGCCCCTGTAGACGTACTCGTCCAGCCCGCTCTTCTTGACCGCGCGACGAAGTCCTCGGGGCTCACGTAGTCCTCGTTGACGATCACCAGCACCTGGTCGGGTGCGAGACGACGAAGTCGCGGATCTGGCCAAGCGTCTCGTCGAGCGGCACCGCCCCCAGCTCGCAGAAGCGGTGGCACATATAGATCTGGCGCTCGCCCTCGCTCGCCCGTCACCAGCCGGTCGCGGATCCGCAGCGCCGCGTCGAATGCCTCTTGCCCGATCTCCTTGACGTACTCGTTCCGCTCGGCGCTGGAGAACTTCCCGAGGTCGGTCTTGACCGCGCCGCCGCTGGCGGGGAGTCCGTAGTGAGTGTCGATCAGGAGGCCGCGGACGCCGTCGTCGAGCTGGCGTGAGATCCGATGGTCCTGGCTCGCGAACAGGTACTCGGGGATGTCGGCCCCCGACATCGCGTTGTGGGTGGCGGGGAGGACGACGTCGGCGAGCGGCTTGTCGCAGAGCCGGGCGCTGCCGTTGCAGTCGTCCAGGGAGGGCGAGGCCCTGCTGGTGGTGTTGAAGGTCGAGATCACTCCGGCGGTCACCAGGCCCGCGAACAGAACGCCGGCGGCCCCCAGCGCCACCCGGAGGCGGCGCCGGTCGGGGCCGGCGGCGCCCTCCGCTGCCGGCGCGGGGGCCGGCGCGCGCGGCGGGGCGATCAGGCGCAGCAGCTCCTCGACCCCCTTGTAGAGGACGTAGAGGCCGACGGCGAGGACGGCGAGCTCGATCGCCGCGTCGCGGTTGAGGATGATCAAAAGGCCGACGGCGACCAGGATCGCGCCGCGGACCGCGCGGGCGGCGGGCCGCTCCGGGACGGTGGTCAGGCGCCGCCAGGCCTCCTCGACGGGGCGCTCGATGCGCACCGGCCGGACCACCGCGCGCGTTGCCGCGGCGAGGATCACCCCGGCGCCGGCGGCGATCAGCAGTGCGGTTTGGAGGCCGTCGAGGAACGTGTCCCAGGCCGCCTCCACGGCGGCGCGGGTGTCGGGGTCCGAGACCTGGCCGGCCACCGCCGAGCGGGCGAGTTGATAGCCGATCAGCGCCAACACGGCGCCGATCGCGACCGAGATCCCCAGGAGCGAGACCTGGCGGCGCCAGTCGGGCGCCAGCGCGAGCCCGCCCGCCGCGGCCACGATCGCCAGCACCACGAGGATGACCGCCAGCGCCTCCACGTCCTTGGCCACCCGGGCCAGCTCCAGCAGCCAGCCGGGTGGCTCACCGTCCAGGATCGGGGCGGTGCTCCTGCTGCGAATCCGCTTTGCGACCTTGGGGGCGAACTGCTCCAGCGCGGAGCCGACCACGACGCCGACGTCGGCAACCGTCAGGGTGACGGTGTCCTTGTCGCGCTTGAAGATCGCCCGGTGGACGTCGCGGACGGCGGCACGGAGGAGGTCGTTGAAGGCCCGGCTGCCGACCACCCCGGCGGCGACGCCCTCGATCACTGGACGGACGGCGATCAGGTCCGGTTGCTGGTCGACGATGCCGTCGGTGATCCGGCGTCCGATCTCGTCCTTGACGGCGGGCTTCTCGACCGCTGCGCCGACGTGGTTCGCGAACTGGTCGGAGTCGAACAGAACGCGGTTCGCATACAGGGCCAGAACGGAGAGAAGGAGCAAGACCGCGGCCAGCACCCCCAGGGCCGTCGACGAGGCCCGCCGGCCCCGAGACTGGTTTGCCTGCCCCCACACCTGCGCGCTCCGGGCTTGGACTAGCCGATCGGGGGCCGGCGGTCGCCCCAGGGCCGCTCGGCCTCGAGTTGAGCGGCGAGCGAGAGCAGGGTCGCCTCGTCGTTCGGGCGGCCGACGAGCTGCACCGAGAGGGGCAGGCCGTCCTCGGTGAAGCCGGCCGGCACCGCGGCGGCCGGGTTGCCGAGGTAGTTCCAGGGGGGCCCGAAGCCGGTCCTTCTGGTCATCCCGGCGAGCGTCCATTGGCCGCCTCGGGAGTCCCATTTCTCCACCGGCACCGGCGGCTCGCCCACCACGGGCAGGAGCAGCACGTCGTGCTGGTCGAAGATGCGGTTGACCCGGGCCGCGTGCTTGGAGGTCGCCGCCCTCGTTCGCCGCAGGGCCCAGTCGGGGATCAGCGACCCCAGGCGGGCGACCCCTCGCACCTGCGCCCCAGCCGCTCGCGGTTGGGAAGCCGGCGGGCGTCGTCGGCGACCGCTCGCGCGTACATGACCGCAACGCCGTTGCCGACCATTCCCCAGTCGGGATCGCGCCAGGCGACCTGGTGGCCCAGCGAGCCGAGCAGCTCGGCCGTCTCCTCGACCGCGTGGCGGCAGCGCTCATCGAGGATCGGGGGCGCCAGCGCGCGAGCACCCTTGACCGAGACCGCGACCCGCAGCTTGCCGGGCGGGGTCCGCGCCGCCTCGGCAAAGCGCGGCGCGGGATGGCGGCGGCTTGTCGGAAGCCTTGCCGCCGCCCGCCGCGACGTCGAGGAAGAGCGCCGTGTCGAGGACGCTTCGAGTCAGGCACCCGTTGACGGACATCCCGTGCCAGTGCTCGGTGTCCGGGTCCACCGGGATGCGGCCACGCTGTGGCTTGAGCCCGAAGAGGGAGCAGTAGGCGGCGGGATAGCGAATCGATCCCGCTCCGTCCGAGGCGGTGGCGGCGGCCGCCAGCCCCGCAGCCACGGCGGCTCCGCTTCCTCCGGAGGAGCCCCCGGGTGTGCGCTCCAGGTTCCACGGATTTCGCGTCACGCCCCAGGTTGGGGATTCGGTGAACATCGCGAAGGCGAGCTCGGGGAGGTTGGTCTTGCCGATCACGATCGCACCCGCGGCCCGCAGCCGCCTGACCAGCTCGCAGTCCTCGGTCGCCGGCTCGTCGATACAGCCGGTGCCGTGGGTGGTCAGCTCGCCCGCCACGTCGTGCGAGTCCTTGACCGCGATCGGGACCCCGAGCAGCGGCGCCTGGCCGTTCGAGTGACGACGCTTCTCGGCCTCCACCGCGGCGGCGAGCGCCGGCTCGGCCCGCACGACGCGGAAGGAGTTGAGCTGGGGGTCGAGCCGCCCGATTCGTTCGAGATAGAGCTGGACCAGCTCCCGCGGGGATACCTCCGCCGCCCGCACCGCCTCCGCCTGGCGCGCCAGGCCCGCGAAGGCGAGGTCCGTCTCCGCCATGGCCCGGACTGTACTCGGGCAGTCGGTGGGCCGAGCGTGCTCCCGGCGGGATGAAAGGCTGTGGCCGTGAGCGACGCCGAGCTGATCCTCGTCGCCGGGTCCCTGCTCGCGGCGGGGATCGCGGCGTCACTGCTCGCCGCCCGCATCAGGTTGCCCGGATTGGTCCTCTTCCTCGCCCTGGGGATGGCGATCGGCTCCGACGGGGCGGGCTGGATCGAGTTCGACAGCTACGAGCTGGCCCGGACGATCGGCGTCATCGCCCTCGCCCTGATCCTGTTCGAGGGTGGCCTGACCTCCGGCCATCTCGAGATCCGCCCGGTGCTGCGACCGGCGCTCTCGCTGGCGCTCGTGGGGACGATCGCGACGGCCGCCCTCACCGGGTTGGTCGCCACCTGGCTCCTGGACTTCACGCTGCTGGAGGGGCTGCTGCTCGGCTCGATCCTCGCCGCCACCGATGGAGCGGCGATCTTCGCCCTGCTTCGCGGCTCGACGTTGAGGCGCAGGCTCGCCCGGACGCTGGAGGCGGAGTCCGGCTTCAACGACCCGGTGGCCATCCTGCTGGTGCTCGGGTTCATCGAGTGGATCCAGAGCCCCGGGTACGGCATCGCCGACATGGCCTGGCTGTTCACGCGCGAGCTGGGCATCGGCCTGGTCGTGGGAGTGGCCGTGGGCGCGGGCGCCGTCTGGACCTTCCGGCGCCTGAATCTGGAGACGGCCGGGCTCTATCCGGTGGCCTCGATCGCCACCGCGGGCCTCGCCTACGGCGGCGCCGCGAGCATCGACGGCTCGGGCTTCCTGGCCGTGTACCTGGCGGGGCTGGCGCTCGGCGGCGCGCAGATCCCCGCCAAGCGCACCGTCACCGCCTTCCACGAAGGCCTCGCCTGGGTGGCCCAGATCGCGCTCTTCCTCACCCTCGGGCTGCTCGTCTTCCCGAGCCAGCTCGGCGACGTGCTGGTGGAGGGAACCCTGATCGGCTTGGTGGTCGCCTTCGTGGCCCGGCCGCTGGCCACGGCCCTCGCCACCGCCTTCGGCCGCTACGACGCCCGCGAGCGCCTTGTCCTGGGCTGGGCGGGGCTGCGCGGCGCGGTCCCGGTGGTGCTGGCGACCTTCCCCGTGATCGACGGGGTTTCCGACAGCATCGAGGTCTTCAACATCGTCTTCTTCGCGGTCCTGATCTCGACCATCGTCCAGGGGACGACCTTCGAGCCGCTGGCCAAGGCGCTGGGAGTCACCACCACGAAACCCGCCCTGCCCCGGCCTCTCGCGGAAACGGGAACGATCCGTGCGCTGGGCGCCGAGGTGGTCGAGTTCCCGGTCGGCGACGACGACGCGATCGCCGGGCGCAGGGTCCGAGAGCTGGGGCTTCCGCGCGAGGCCCTGGTCAGCGTGGTCGTGCGAGGAGGCGAGGCGATTCTGCCCCGCGGATCAACTCGGGTCGAGGCCGGCGACAGGCTGCACATGGTGGTCCGCCAGGAGGTCGCGGGCGACTTCCGGGAGCTGATCGAGCGCTGGCGCAGCGGCCCAATCGGGCCGACGGTGGGGCGGAGGACGAGATTCCCCGGGCATCCGCCGATCTTCAGCGTTCGTCCCTGGGCGTCGACCGACGGCGACCCCGCCCGCCCCGGTGCCGTGGCGGGGAGGGTGGTCGTCGAGCACATGCGCAGTCGCCACGACCAGCCCGGCTCGGTTGTGGCGCTGGAGGACGGGCGCTATGCGGTCACCGGCGCCCTGCTGATCGTCGGCAGCGCTACGCAGGTGCAAAGACAGGCGCGCAAGTGCCTGCAGCAGGCCGACGACGAGACGGAACGCGCCTGGTGGCAAGAGGTGATCGGCGCCCTGGTGCGGTGATCCGAAGCGCCCTCGGTCAGGTCGGCTGGCTCGAGGGGCGAATCAGGATCTCGTTCACATCGACGTGCTCGGGCTGGGCGAGCGCGTAGATGGCGGCGCGGGCCAGGTCGTCGTCGGCCAGCGCGTTCTTGGGGCGCTGGTCGAAGAACTCGGTGTCGGTCATGCCCGGCTCGATCAGCGTCACCCGAATGCCCGTGTTGTCGTGCATCTGGCGAAGCTCCGCGCGCAGCGCCTCGCCGATGGCCGTCACCGCCCACTTGGTGGCCGAGTAGAGCGAGCCCGGGAGCGCGCGGCGGCCCGCCACTGAGCCGGTGATCAGGTAGTGGCCGTTGCCTCGTTCGAGCAGGTGGGGGAGGGTGGATCGGATCGTCAGGGCGACGCCCAGGACGTTGGTCAGCACCATCGAGCGCCAGTGCTCGACCGATTCCTCGAGGAAGCCGCGCTGAGCGCCGAAGCCGGCGTTGGCGAACACCGCGTCGATGCGGCCGAAGGAATCCAATGCGGCGCTCACCAGCGCCTGGTTGTCCTCCCACTCCGAGACGTCGCAGCGGACGGCGATCGCGCGCTCGCCCCCGCCGAGCTCCTGGGCCAGCTCGCGCAGCCGATCCTCGCGCCGCGCGCCGAGCACCAGCCGGTACCCGGCCTCGGCCGCCCGCCTCGCGGTTGCGGCGCCGATCCCGCTCGAGGCGCCCGTGATCAGCAGGACTCGCTCGTCGGCCACGCAACGAGCCTATCCATCGAGCCCGGGGATCAGTTGACGGGCGCTTGCGATAATCGCCGCTGCGCCCGATGGATCCCGCTCGCAAACGGAAGATCCGGCTGATCGTCGCCCTGAGCGCCGCGGTGCTGCTCGCGGTGGCGCTCGTCTACACGTCGTTCAGCGCCTCGACGGAGGCCAAGCAGCCCTCCGAGATCCTCAACGCCTCGTCCGACAGCTCCTACGACCTGACCGGGGTCGTGGTCCCGGGCTCGATCCACCATCGCGGCTCCGAGCTCGACTTCCGGGTCGCCGACCGCGACGACCGCAAGGCCTCGATCCCGGTGCGCTACACGCGGCGAGGTGCCGGATCCGTTCAGGGACGGGCGCGAGGTGATCGTGACCGGCAAGGTCGAGGACGGCACCTTCGTCGCCGAGCGCGACAGCCTGATCACCAAGTGCCCCTCGAAGTTCCAGGAAGAGGCCGAGCAGGACCCGGAGCACGTGATCATCACGAGTGATGGCCGGCCTGTGATCACGGTCGGCGCCGCCTGCCTCATCCTCGCCCTCCTGGTTGCCGTCTACGGCGCGGTGGCCGCGCTGGCGGGGACGCGGGGCGACCGGCGCTTCACGGACTCGGCCCGGCGCGCCGTGTACGCGTTCGCGGCGCTGCTGACGATCTGCGTGGTCGTGATCGAGCTGGCCTTCGCGCGCACCGACCTGTCGCTTCAGGTGGTCGCCGAGCACTCGTCCACCACCACCCCCGGCTTCTACAAGCTGACCGCGATGTGGTCGAGCCAGGAGGGCTCGCTTCTGCTGTGGGCCTGGGTGCTGTCGCTGACCTCCTCGGCGGTCCTGTTCGCGACCCGGCAGCAAGTACCGCGAGATCGCCCCCTGGGCGACCGCGGTGCTGATGGGGCTGGGCGCCTTCTTCGTCGGCCTGATGCTGTTCGAGGCCAACCCGTTCGCCCGGCTCGACCCGGCGCCCGCCGAGGGGGTGGGGCTCACCCCGCTGCTCCGGCACCCGGCGATGGCGATCCACCCGCCCATGCTCTACTCGGGCTACGTCTTCTTCTCGATCCCGTTCGCGTTCGCGATCGGCGCCCTGATCACCCGGCGGCTGGACGCAAGCTGGATCCGCGCCACCCGCCGCTTCGCCCTGATCGCCTGGCTGCTCTTGGGGATCGGCATCCTGCTGGGCGCCCGCTGGTCTTACTCGGAGCTCGGTTGGGGCGGCTACTGGGGGTGGGATCCGGTAGAGAACGCGTCGCTGATGCCGTGGCTCGTCGGCACGGCCTTCCTGCACTCGGTCATGGTCCAGGAGCGGCGCGGAATGCTGAGGGTGTGGAATGCCGTCGCTGATCTGCGGCACGTTCGCGCTGGCCCTGCTCGGCACCTTCCTGGTCCGCTCGGGGATCCTTGAGTCGATCCACGCGTTCGGCGCCTCCACCGTCGGCGGCCCGCTGCTGGCGCTGATCGCGGTCGTCATCATCGGCTCGGCCTCGCTGATCGTCTCGCGCCTCGACGACCTTCGCTCCACCAAGCGGATCGAGTCGCTCGCCTCCCGCGAGGCGGTGTTCCTGATCAACAACCTGCTGCTCGTGGGGCTGGCGGCGGTGATCTTCTGGGGCACGTTCTTCCCGCTGATCTCCGAGCTGTTCACGGGCGACAAGGCCTCGCTCGCGGCGCCCTGGTTCAACCGCTACACGACGCCGCTGGCGATCCTGTTGGTCCTGTTCACCGGGGTCGGCCCGCTCCTGGCCTGGCGCCGGGTCAGCGTCGGTGCCCTGAAGCGGCTGCTGGGCGTCCCCGCCGTGGCGGGGCTGGTCGCCGCGGCGGGCCTGTTCGCGTTCACCGATGCGCGCTCGGAGCCCCTGGCGCTGATCCTGTTCTCGCTCGCCGCCTTCTCGCTGACGGCCCTGGCGCAGGAGTTCGGGCGCGGCGCGGCCGGCTACCGGGCGCTGGTGGGCGGCTCCTACCCGCGCGCGCTCCTGAGCGCTGTTCTCGCGCAACCGCCGCCGCTACGGCGGCTACGTCGTCCACGCGGGGGTCGCCGTCCTCTTGATCGCCGTGGCGGCGTCCTCGAGCTTTCAGACCAGTCGCGACCTGCGGCTGCGCCCAGGGGAGTCGGCCACCGTCGACGACTATCGCGTCACCTACGAGCGGGCGACAGCGGTCGTCGAGCCGGCCGAGCAGCGCCTCACCTTCGGCTCGGTGCTCGCGGTCGAGAAGGACGGACAGCCCTACGCGACCCTTCGCCCATCCCGCAACTACTACGCAGGGATGGGGAGCCAGGGCGGCGCAGGGCCGATCAGGAGCTTCTTCGAGGGCGAGGCGACCAGCGAGGTGGGCCGCAGGACGACCGCCGGCGGCGACTTCTGGACCGCCATGCAGCCCGACCTGGCGCCGCTGGACCCGATCATCAACGGGGCCGACCGGCGCCTGCGCCGGATCGCGCGAACGGGTGCCCCCGGGAGACCCGGACGCGGGGCGCCAGCTCGGCTTCCTTCAAGGCCTGGCGATCCGCTCGATCCAAGAGCGCTACCTGAGGGACCCGCCCCCGGCGAACTTCCGGGTCAACGTCAACCCGCTGGTCAGCTGGATCTGGCTCGGGGGCGCGATCGCCGTGATCGGCGGCCTGGTCGCGATCTGGCCGGCCCCGGAGGCCCGCCGCCGCCGCGTCTCCGACGTCTACGCGGCGCGGCTCGCTCGAGACCTGGGACGCGCGTAGGCCTCAGGCGCATGGGCTCGCAATGAACGTCCCTCACTACCCCCGATAGCCCACATTCCGGGACGTCGTTCCTCGGCCTAGCCTGTAGCGCCGTGGAGATCGTTCTCGCCCTGGTGATCGTCGCGATCGTCGCCTGGTTCGTGGCCGGCCCGCTGCGCCGCTCGGAAAGCCAGGCGGCGGCGGCCGAGGCCGGGCTGGAGGACCCGGCGATCGCCGACATGGAGGCTCGAAAAGAGGCCAAGTACCGCGAGATCCGCGACGCGGAGCTCGACCGTCGCCAGGGCAAGCTCTCGGAGGCCGATTGGCGGCGCCAGGACGCCGAGCTTCGCCGCGAGGCGATCGAGATCCTCAAGCGGCTGGACCACCTGCGCGGCCAGCGATCCGGGACCCGGATGAAGGCGCGGCGCCGGTTCCCTACACTGCCGTGGCGATGGAAACCGTGCTCGGCGCTGTCCAGGTGGTCATCTCGGTGGTCCTCATCTTCCTCATCCTCCTGCACTCGGGGAAGGACGCGGGGCTCTCCGGCGCCTTCGGGATCGGGCAAACCGGAAGCTCCCTCGGCGGCGGCTCCCTGGTCGAGCGCAACCTGGACCGCTGGACCGTCTTCTTCGCGATCCTGTTCGCGGTCAACACGCTGGTCCTGCTGAAGATCTGAGCGGCGTCCGCGCCGGCGTGGCTCCGTCTAGGCCTTGGCCAGGGATAGGTGCGCGCTTACCCTGTTCCCGTGAACCGCAACGAAGCAGACGAGCTGTGCATTCGACTCGCTGCGGAGCATCCTGACCGTGGCACCCATCAATGGCGGGCGCGGCAAGAGGAGGATGGTGACTGGGGCGTCGTGAAGATCGCCCTCCCACCACGCGGCGATGAGAGGACCAAGCCAGAGATGCGGGCAGACGAACGACCCGCCACCCCCGATGACCCAGGACTCGACATCGCCCGTGACGTCTTCGGTCCGTACGGGGCCTAGTCGTCACCAGAAACGACAAACCCCGCCGGAGCGGGGCTTTCGCGATGCGCCTGAGAGGAGTCGAACCTCCACGGGCCTTGCGGCCCACAAGGCCCTCAACCTTGCGCGTCTACCAGTTCCGCCACAGGCGCGTGAGGGGGGTCGATTCTAGACGCCGCTCTGGCTCACTTGCTTCCGTCCGCGAGACGAGCTAGTCTACGAACATGTGTTCCCGTAGGAGCCGGGTTGAGCGCGGAGGACGAGGGCCTCTGCATTCCGAGGGGAGATAGACGGTGGATCTGACCAAGCGCCAGAAGGAGATCTTCGACTTCATCCGCCGCTACGCCTCCAGGTACGGCTACCCGCCCACCGTCCGCGAGATCGGCAAGGCCGTCGGGCTGCACTCGTCCTCGACCGTGCACGCTCACCTCGCCAACCTGGAGAAGGTGGGGCTGCTGCGCCGCGACCCGACCAAGCCGCGGGCGATCGAGCTGTTGGTGGACAAGGCGAAGCGCGCCATGCGCGGGCCCGGGCTGCCGGTGGTCGGGCACGTCGCCGCCGGCGAGCCGATCCTGGCCGAGGAGAACATCGAGGAGTACGTGCAGCTCCCCTCGGCGATCGGCGGTGAGCAGGGCGACTACATCCTCCAGGTGAAGGGCGACTCGATGCGCGACGCCGGCATCCTCGAAGGCGACTACGTGGTGGTGAGCGAGGCCGCCGACGCCGACAACGGCCAGATCGTGGTGGCGCTGATCGAGGACGAGGCGACCGTGAAGCGCTTCTATCGCGAGAAGGACCGGGTCCGGCTCCAGCCCGCGAACAAGGCCTACAAGCCGATCCGCACCCGCGACGCCAAGGTCCTCGGCCGGGTGATCGGCGTCTACAGGACGGTTTGACGATGGCGGCGCTGGCCACTCGGGAGCGAGCCGTCGCCGAGCGGCCGCAGGCGGGCCGCGGCGCGTCGAGGCTGTTCGAGCCGGGCAGCGTCACCCTCGAGGACTCGATCCTCGCCGTCTGGGCGGACCTGGTCGCCGAGGGTCGCGCCGACTGCCCCGTCTGCGGCGACTCGATCTCGGCGGACGGCGGCTGCGCCGGCTGCGGCTCGGAGCTCCGCTGAGCGAACGCGGCCCCGCGGAGCCCGGAAACCAGGTAGGGAACGGCCCCGCGGGGCCGCGAAAACCCACCCATATGGGGTAGTGGACACGGCGGGGCGGGCGGCGTACACTTGATCTCTCGCAGGCCATGCAGTCACGGGGGTGATGCTCTCGAGGAAAGTCCGGACACCAGAGGGCAAGGACGGTCGGTAACGCCGACCCGGGGAAACCCGCGGGAAAGTGCCACAGAAACGACACGGCCGATGGCGCGGCCTCACGTGAGCCGCGCACAGGCAATGGTGAAATGGTGCGGTAAGAGCGCACCGGCGCCACGGTGACGCGGCGCGTCAGGGCAAACCCCGTCCGGTGCAAGGCCAAACAGGACCGACGACCCGGCCCGGCGAGGTCCAGGTAGGCCGCAGGGCCCCGGCGAACGGGGCCCCCCGGGGACGCAGTCCCCGGCGAGACAGATGGCCGCACACGACAGAATCCGGCTTACAGGCCTGCTAACGGGAAGCCCCGCCAAAAGCGGGGCTTTCTCTATGTGGCCTTTCGCTAGGATCCGCCGACCTTTGACACGACCCCCACGCCGGCATTAGGGTTGGCCGACGACCGAAGGAGGGAGCATGGGAGAGCGAGGCGGCGAGAGGAGCGGCTCGCGCAGGTCCTTCAAGCGACTAGCACGCCGGCAGGTGGCAGCGCTCTCGTTGGCCGGCTTGGTGCTGCTTCTCGCGACCACGGCCGCGCTCGCCGTGACCGGCGACCTCACCCAGCCCGCCGGGACGGCCGGGTGCATCAGCGAGACGGGGGCGGGGCCCTGCGCCGACGGCCACGCGCTCGACTTCACGCTCGATGTGGCGGTGAGCCCGGACGGGAAGAGCGTCTACGCCGCCTCGTTCAACAGCAACGCTGTGGCGCGCTTCAACCGCAACACCACCACAGGGGCAATCAGCCAGCCCGCGGGGACGGCCGGGTGCATCAGCGAGGACGGGGCGGGGCCCTGCGCCGACGGCCACGCGCTCGACCCGAACTCGGTGGCGGTCAGCCCGGACGGCAAGAGCGTCTACGTCGCCTCTGGAAACAACAGCGCCGTGGTGCGCCTCAACCGCAACACGACCACTGGGGCAATCAGCCAGCCCGCCGGGACGGCCGGGTGCATCAGCGAGACGGGGGCGGGGCCCTGCGCCAACGGCCATGGGCTCGACTACCCGTCGGGGTGGCGGTCAGCGCCGACGGCAAGAGCGTCTACGTCGCCTCCGCATACAACGGCAACGCCGTGGTGCGCCTCAACCGCAACACGACCACCGGGGCGATCAGCCAGCCCGCCGGGACGGCCGGGTGCATCAGCGAGACGGGGGCGGGGCCCTGCGCCGACGGCCATGGGCTCGACTTCCCGACCTCGGTCGCGGTCAGCCCGGACGGGAAGAGCGTCTACGTCGCCTCCTCCATCAGCAACGCCGTGGTGCGCCTCAACCGCAACACGACCACCGGGGCGATCGCCCAGCCGGCCGGGACCGCCGGCTGCGTCAGCGAGACGGGGGCGGGGCCCTGCGCCGACGGCCATGCGCTCAACGAGGCGAGCTCGGTGGCGGTCAGCCCGGACGGGAAGAGCGTCTACGTCGCCTCGTTCGACAGCGGCGCCGTGGTGCGCCTCAACCGCAGCACGACCACCGGGGCGATCGGCCAGCCCGCCGGGACCGCCGGCTGCGTCAGCCAGACGGGGCGGGGCCATGCGCCGACGGCCGTGCGGCTCGCTGGCCCGCGGGGTGGCGGTCAGCGCGGACGGAAAGATCGTCTACGTCGCCTCCCGGCTCAGCGACGCCGTGGTGCGCCTCAACCGCAACACGACCAGCGGGGCGATCGCCCAGCCGGCCGGGACCGCCGGCTGCATGAGCGAGACGGGCGTCGGGGTTCTGCGCCGACGGCCATGGGCTCTCCCACCCACGGTCGGTGGCGGTCAGCGGCGACGGAAAGAGCGTCTACGTCGCCTCGTCGGCAGGCTCACCGGCCGCAGAAGCGGCCGCGCGTCGGAAGGAGGGAGCATGGGAGAGCGAAGCGGCGAGAGGAGCGGCTCGTGCAGGTCCTTTGGACGACTAGCACGGCGGCAGGTGGCCGCGCTCTCGCTCGCCGGCCTCGTGCTGCTTCTCGCGACCGCGGCCGCGCTCGCCGTGACCGGCGACCTCACTCAGCCCGCCGGGACGGCCGGCTGCATCAGCGAGCACGGGGGCGGGCCCCTGCACCGACGGCCGTGGGCTCTACTGGCGCACCGTGTGGCGGTGAGCCCCGACGGGAAGAGCGTCTACGTCACCTCGTTCAGCAGCGACGCGGTGGCGCGCTTCAACCGCAACACGACCACCGGGGCGATCACCCAGCCCGCCGGGACCGCCGGCTGCCTCAGCGAGACGGGGGCGGGGCCCTGCGCCGACGGCCATGGGCTCGACGGCCCGTCCGAGGTGGCGGTGAGCCCGGACGGGAAGAGCGTCTACGTCGCCTCCGTACCGGAAGCAACGCCGTGGTGCGCCTCAACCGCAACACGACCACCGGGGCGATCACCCAGCCCGCGGGGGCCGCCGGGTGCATCAGCGAGACGGGGGCGGGGCCCTGCGCCGACGGCCATGCGCTCGCGGTCCGGACGGGGTGGCGGTCAGCCCGGACGGGAAGAGCGTCTACGTCGCCTCGGTCGACAGCAGCGCCGTGGTGCGCCTCAACCGCAACACGACCACCGGGGCGATCACCCAGCCCGCCGGGGCCGCCGGGTGCATCAGCGAGACGGGGGCGGGGCCCTGCGCCGACGGCCACGCGCTCGACTCCGCGAGTCGGTGGCGGTCAGCCCGGACGGGAAGAGCGTCTACGTCGTCTCCGGCATCAGCAGCGCGGTCGCGCGCCTTGTCCGCAACACGACCACCGGGGCGCTCACCCAGCCCGCGGGGACGGCCGGCTGCATCAGCGACACGGGGGCGGGGCCCTGCGCCGACGGCCATGCGCTCGACAACGCGGACTCGGTGGCGATCAGCCCCGGACGGGAAGAGCGTCTACGTCACTACGCAGCGACGCCGTGGTGCGCCTCAACCGCAACACGACCACCGGGGCGATCAGCCAGCCCGCGGGGGCCGCCGGGTGCATCAGCCAGAACGGGGCGGGGCCGTGCGCCGACGGCTATCGGCTCGCCTGGCCCGTCGCGGTGGCGGTCAGCGCCGACGGAAAGACCGTCTACGTCGCCTCCCAGCTCAGCGAGGCCGTGGTCGCGGTTCAACCGCAACACGACCACCGGGGCGATCACCCAGCCCGTGGGGGCCGCCGGGTGCATTGGCGAGACGGCGGGGCCGTCGTGCGCCGACGGCCATGGGCTCAACCACCCACGGTCGGTGGCGGTCAGCGGCGACGGAAAGAGCGTCTACGTCGCCTCGTCCGGCAGCGACGCCGTGGCGCGCTTCGACCGAGCGCCCTGAGGCGCCCAAACGTTTGCGCCGAACGGGGCGCGGAGCTGTGAGTCCCTCGTCAAGGGCGCCAGCCCCGACCACATCGTGCAGCGACACCCGGCGCCGTCCATGTCGATCACGACTCCAGCACAGCCGTATGGGGAGCGACGCGCTTTCGATGCGCGACGCCCGCGGCACGCGCGTAGCGCGGTGGAGGAAATCGTCGAGCTCCTCGATCACGGGTCTCCCTTCGGCAGGCCGGAGGATCCCGCCGGGGCAGATATGACGAGTTTCCGGCTTACAGGCCTGCTAAGGAGAAGCCCCGCGACCGCGGGGCTTCTCTATCGTGGTCTGGTCCTTGCCGCGGTGGCGGTCGTCTTCAGCCTGGCGGTCGGCTGTGGCGAAAACTCGCCCGACGGTGACGACGCCGCCCCCGCGGGTGCGCAGAGCTTCGTGTCCTCGATCGAACGTCCGGCGGTTGTCTGGGCGGTGGGCGATGGAGGCACGGACTCGCCGGAGGCGGCAAGGGTCGCGCGGGCCATTGCCGAAGCCGATCCGGATCGCCTCCTCTACCTGGGTGACGTGTACGACGAGGGGACGGCGGAGGACTTCGAAACCAACTACGAGCCAACCTACGGTCGGCTCAAAGCCCTGACTGCGCCGACGCCGGGAAACCACGATGCCCCGTCCGCCGATCAGGGCTACAACCCCTACTGGGAGGAAGCGTTGGGCGCATCCCCGCCCCCCTACTACGCGTTTCGGGTGTCGGGCTGGCAGGTGTTGAGCCTCAATTCCGAGATCGACCACGGGGCTGGATCTCCCCAGCGGGCATGGCTCGACGACCAGGTCACGAGCGGCGGGGACTGCCGGATCGCCTTCTGGCATCGGCCCCGCTTCAGCGCCGGCGTGGGCCGCGGCGACCAGCCGGATATCGACCCGCTCTGGGATGCGCTTCGGGATCGAGCCCGAATCGTCCTCAACGGCCACGAGCACGACATGCAGCGGCTTCGCCGCGACGGCAGGCAGAGGATCGGCTTCGCGGGCGCCTTCGACGAGGCGAACGGCGTGGCGATCCAGGACGACGGCAAGATCGTCGCGGTCGGCAGCACCGGCGGCGACTTCGCGCTGGCCCGCTACAACCCCAACGGCTCGCACCGGCAGGGCACGAGCTGACGTTCTCCGGCGAAGGCAGGCGAGGATCGACTCCCGACTGAATCGGTGGCTCCGACGGGGCGAACGCGGTGGCGATCCAGGGCGAACGGCAAGATCGTGGCAGTCGGCCGGGGCAGTGGCGGCTTCGCGCTCGCCCGCTACAACCCGAACGGCTCGCTCGACCCGAGCTTCTCCGGCGACGGCAGGCAGACCACCGACTTCGTGGGCGGCGCCGGGGCGAACGGGGTGGCGCTCCAGGGCGACGGCAAGATCCTGGTGGTAGGCGGAGGCGGAGGCGACTTCGCGCTCGCCCGCTACAACCCGAACGGCTCGCTCGACTCGAGCTTCTCCGGCGACGGCAGGCAGAGGACCCACTTCGGGGGCACCGAGTTTGCCAACGGGGTGGCGCTCCAGGGCGGCAAGATCGTCGCGGTCGGACTCACCAGCAACGGCACCGCCGTCGACTTCGCCCTCGCCCGCTACAACCCGAACGGGAGGCTCGACCCGAGCTTCTGCCGTTGACGGCAGGAAGACGACCGACTTCGGGGGCGGTGACGAGGCGACCGGGGTGGTCGCTCCAGGGCGGCAAGATCGTCGCGGTAGCGGCAGCACCGGCGGCGACTTCGCACTCGCCCGCTACAACCCGAACGGCTCGCTCGACCCGAGCTTCTCCGGCGACGGCAGGCAGACGACCGAGCTTCGGGGGCGTCGACCGGGGCGAACGGCGTGGTGCTTCAAGGCGCCGGCAGGATCGTTGCGGCCGGATTCACCAGCAACGGCACCGAGGGAACCACCGATTTCGCGCTCGCTCGCTTTCTGGGGGGCTGAGGCACGCGGCGCAGCTGGCCGCGGGCGAAAAGAATCCGCTTACAGCTTCCCGGCCTCGATCCGCCGCCTCCAGCGCCGTTGGCGGCGGCGCGCGTCGGCCATGAACAGGGGCATGAGGCGCGTCGCCAGGCCGGGGAAGGCGTCGAGGAGGCGCACGACTGCGCCGCGCCAGCGCGGGATCGCGAGCACGGGCCTCGGGTGGTCGAGCAGGGCGACGACCTTCGGCGCCACCTCCTCCGCTCGCAACAGCTGGCCCGAGAAGGAAGGCGCCGCGTCGGGGTCGTCGAGCTTGTCCGAGATCATCGGCGTCCAGATTCCGTCCGGGCAGACGGCCGAGACGTGGATCTCCCTGAACCCGGCGCGCCGCAGGTCGGCGAGCGCCCCGAGGCTGAAGGCGATCGCGCCGTGCTTGGTGGCCGAGTAGAGGGCCTCGCCGGGAGGCGCGCCGAGGCCGGCGAGCGAGACCACGTTGATCACCTGGCCGCGGCCCGCGGCGCGCATCCGCTCGAGCGCGGCCAGGGTGCCGTTGATGGTGCCCAGCGTGTTGACCTCGAACAGCAGCCGGCGAGTCTCGGGATCGTGCTCCCAGACGTGCCCCGTGACCAGGACGCCCGCGTTGTTCACCCAGACGTCGAGCGAGCCGCCGCGCTCGACCGTCAGCTCCGCCGCCGCTCGGCAGGCTTCGGGGTCGCGCACGTCGAGCGCGGACGCGAACGCCGGGGGGCCGAGCTCGCCCGCCGCCGCCTCGGCGGCGCCGCGGGTCGACGTCGGTCAGGTGGACGGTGAGGCCGCGCGCGGCGAGCGCCCGGGCGATCTCCATGCCCAGGCCCCGCCCCGCCCCTGTGACCAGCGCCGTTGCCACGGGCGGGGAGCATACGTTGTGCGGCTCCGCATTAGCGGTCGCTTACAAAACACAAATATCCGTCTCATCCTCTGTTAGGATGCCGCGAGCTTCCGGCTGAATCCCCGCCACATAGCCGCGGGGATCGGGGGACCCAGTGTTCTGGGGCGAATCGCAGGCGACTGCCGCGTAGCGCCATCTCTTTCGGCGCGAGCCCGTCAGCTAACCCCGTAAGCGACCAGAAAGAGCAGATGTACGAGGGAACTGCCCGTACGCGGGCGCAAATCGAATACCGCAGACGGCAAACGCCGCCGCGAGCGGGCCGGCGGGTCCGAGACCGGCCGTTGCATCGCCCCGACCGGATCGCCCTCTGGGCGGTCGCCATGGCGGTGATCGCGATGGTGGCGGCCGCGACCAGCGCCGAGGCCGGCTCCGGCGGCATCGGGTCCGGGGGCGGCGGAGATGCGAGCGGTTGCCAGCAGCTGCGGTTCGGCGCCAGGGCGCTCGACCTCGGGGACTGCGGCGGCGACGTGAAGACGCTCAACTGGATCCTGAAGGCGAAGTCCTACGGCGTTCCCCTGGGCAAGGACTTCGAGAGCCCGACCGCCCGCTCGGTGCGGGGCTTCCAGCGGCGCCACAGCCTGCCCGCCGACGGCGTCGTGGGGCGCAAGACGCGACAGCAGGTCGCCCGCACGATGACCAGGAGCGTCGCCACCTGGTACGGGCCCGGGTTCTTCGGCGAGCGCACCGCCTGCGGCCAGAAGCTGGGCCGCAAGACGATCGGCGTCGCCCATCGCCGTCTGCCCTGTGGGACCAGGGTGACGCTCAAGTACCGCAGCCGCTACATCAGGGCGCGGGTGATCGATCGCGGCCCGTACACCCGCGGCGTTCGCTGGGACCTGACGCAGAAGACGGCCCGAAAGCTTCGTCTCACCACCACGGACAAGATCCGCGCCGCCCCGATCGACTAACTCCCCCTCGACGGGGCGACGCGGTGAAAGCGGTCGCGAGCGGTGTTCCCATCGCTCGCGACCGCCTGCCTGCGCTCGGTCGCTCAGGCGGCG
Source organism: uncultured Actinomycetes bacterium (assembly GCA_963743455.1). Taxonomy (GTDB): domain Bacteria; phylum Actinomycetota; class Thermoleophilia; order Solirubrobacterales; family 70-9; genus AC-56. Next base: position 44,509 of record CAVUPJ010000004.1, read on the forward strand.
GCGGGCAGGACCGACGGGTCGGATTGGTCCTGCGGCAGCGCGGCGGCGTTGGCCATCAGGCTCTGGAACTCGTTCAGCGCCACGTGGGCGACCGCCTCGAGGATCTGCTCGTCGTCCCAATCGACCTCGCGGGCCTCTTCGAGCAGGTGGTGGGCGGGGCGTTCGCTGGCCTCGAACAGCGCCTTCAGGAAGGCCAGCAGGGCCGTCTCGCGGGGATCGGCGGAGTTCCAGCTTCGGGCCCGGGAGATCTCGTCGAGCCCCAGACCCGCGGCGCGCGCGGTCTTCGCGTGCTGCGCGACGGAGTAGGGGTCGCCTCGCTCTTCGGCGACCGCGAGAGCGATCCGCTCGCGAGTGGCGGGCGGCAGGACGCCGCCGCGAAGCTCGTGGCGCATGCGTGCGAAGGCCCGCAGCGTCGCGGGAGAGCCGGCGAGCACGCCGACGAACTTCGACACCGACCCACCGGCGCTGGCCATGCCCTGGAGCAGCCTGGCGCTGGCGTCGGGGGCGGTGAGCTCGTCGTGGATTTGGAAGCGGCTGATGTCTGTCTTCACTGTCATCGGGGTCGGCCTTTGCGATCGCGGGTCCGGGGCGTATCGCGGCATTTAGGCGCTCTTGAACCTTCCTTTACTTTACCTTTAGCCTATTACTTACGTTACGTAAGTTACGCCGTTATTTATACCGAAGAACGCGGCGTCACGCAAGCGGGGCGCAGGCACGCTGTGGTCCTCTCAATACGTATCGCGGGTGGCGGTCCGGTTCAACCGTGCGCCACCGATATGGTTCCGCGCTCGCTGACCAGACCGACAGGAGGATCAGATGCCCGACAACCCCGCCGCCGCCCGAACCGAGACGCCGGACGACGTCATGAAGGTCGTCAAGGATCGCGACGTCCGCTTCATCCGGCTCTGGTTCACCGACGTGCTGGGCCAGCTGAAGAGCTTCTCGATCAATGCCGAAGAGCTCGACGACGCGTTCGAGGGTGGCATGGGGTTCGACGGGTCCTCGATCACGGGCTTCAACCCCATCGAGGAGTCGGACATGATCGCGCAGCCCGACCCGGCCACCTTCGCGATTTTGCCCTGGCGCCCCGCCGAGAAGGCGACCGGGCGGATGTTCTGCGACATCAAGGTGCCCGGCGGCGAGCCGTATGAGGGCGATCCGCGGTGGATCCTGCGGCGGGCGCTGAAGCGCGCCCAGGAGATGGGCTTCGACGCCTACAACATCGGCCCCGAGCTCGAGTACTTCTACTTCCGCTCCGCCAAGCCCGGGGATGGTCCGCCGGAGGTCCTCGACGAGGGCGGCTACTTCGACCTCACCACTCTCGACGCCGGCTCCGACGTGCGGCGCGAGACGATCCTGGCGCTGGAGCAGCTCGGCATCCACGTCGAGTATGCGCACCACGAGGTGGGCCCCTCCCAGCACGAGGTCGACATGCGCTACAAGGAAGCGCTCGCCATGTCGGACGACTGCATGACGTACCGCATCGTGGTCAAGGAGTACGCGATGAAGTACGGCTGGCACGCGACCTTCATGCCGAAGCCGCTGTTCGGCGAGAACGGATCCGGCATGCACGTCCACCAATCGCTGACCCGGGAGGGCAGGAACGCCTTCTACGACGCGGACGACCAGTACTACCTGTCGCCGACGGCCAAGGCGTTCATCGCCGGGCAGCTGAAGCACGCGCGGGAGATCTCGCCGCTGTTCGCCCAGTGGGTGAACTCCTACAAGCGGCTGGTCCCGGGGTATGAGGCCCCGACCTACCTGGCCTGGTCACGGCGCAACCGCTCGGCGCTGATCCGGGTGCCGCTCTACCACCCCGGCAAGGAGCAGGCGACGCGCGCCGAGCTGCGCTGCCCCGATCCCGCCTGCAACCCCTACCTGTGCTTCGCGGCGATGCTGCACGCGGGCCTCGAGGGGGTCGAGCACGGCTACGAGATCCCCGAGCCGATGGAGCAGAACCTCTACCACCTGACCCCGGAGGAGCGCGAGAAGCGCGGCATCGAGGAGCTGCCGGAGACCCTCGGGGAGGCGGTCGAGATCGCCGCCCACTCGGAGCTCGTCCTGCGAATCCTCGGCGAGCACACCTTCAAGCGGTTCGTCGAGATCAAGCGCCAGGAGTGGGACGAGTACCGGGTCCAGGTCACCCCCTGGGAGATCGACAAGTTCCTGCCGGTGCTCTAGGCCCTTCGATCGCGAGGCTACGAAGCTGCCGCAGGGCCTGCGCCCTGCGCGTGGTCTCCTTGCCGCTCTTCTCGCTTCTGACCAGATAGCGCGGGTCGTCCTTCGACGCCGCGACCGCGCGGCCGTTGATCGACCGTCCGTGAGGTGAGCGTTCGCCGAACCGTGCCGACCACTGCGCCGGCCTCGAAAGCTCCACTCCACCCGGTCGCCTCGCTTGAAGTCGTGAGCCATCCGATCGTCCTCCTTGGTCGGAACCGACCGCGTCAACCCCGCGGGCGGCGGCGCGCCCCCGGCGGCGCGTTCAGCCCAGGGCCGCCGCGAGCTCCTCGGGCTCGGTGACCGGGCGCCGGCAGGCGAAGTTCTCGCACACGTAGGCGGCCGGCCTGGCCGTCCACGGCCGAGCGCTCGCGCATCAGCTCGGGCCGCTCGGTGCCCTCGGCGCCCGCCCGCGAGCACCAGGTAGGGGCGAAAGGCCGAGCGCACGACGGCGGTCGGCGAGGCTCGGCCGACGGCGCCTCGGCGCGCGCCGCCGGCCGGGGCCACGAGCGCCACCTCCTTGACCGAGGCGAGGTGGAAGTCCATGGCGCGAAGCAGGTGGGCGAGCGCCGTGCGGATGACGGGCCGCCGCGCGGTGCAGCAGGCGCAGGACGCCGACCGCATGGCGCTCGTACTCGTGCTCGCCGGTCAGCGCGGCGAGGCGCAGCAGGCCGTAGGCGGCGGAGGAGTTGCCCGAGGGGATCGGATGGTCGTCGACGTCCTTGCGGCGCGCGATCAGCTGCTCGTGGTCGTGGGCGGTGGTGAAGAAGCCGCCGTGCTCGGAGTCGGCGAACAGCTCGATCATCAGGTCGGCCGTCTCGCGCGCGGCGTCGAACCAGCGCACGCTCGAAGGTCGCCTCGTACAGCGTCAGCAGCGCCTCGACGAGGTAGGCGTAGTCCTCGAGGTAGGCGTCGAGGCGGGCCTCGCCGTCCTTCCAGGAACGCAGCAGGCGACCGTCGCCGGAGCGCATCTGGGTCCAGACGAACTCCGCGCAGCGACCGCGCGGCGTCCAGGTAGTCGCTCGCGGCCCAGGACGGCGCCGGCCTCGGCGAGCGCCGCGATCATCAGGGCGTTCCACGAGGCAAGGCGCTTGTCGTCGAGGCCCGGCCAGACGCGTTCGGCCCGCTGCTCGCGGAGCGCCCGGCGTGCCTCGTCCAGGCGCTCGGGCCGCTCCGCGGCCGGCCCGCCGGGCAGGTGGAGGATGTTGCGGCCCTCGAAGTTGCCCCGCTCGGTGACCCCGAAGTAGCGCGATCACCTCGTCGGCCGCGTCGCCCAGGCCGGCCGCGCCGAGCGCCTCGCGGACCTGCTCCGGGCGTCCAGACGTAGAAGCGGCCCTCCTCGCCCTCGGAGTCGGCGTCGAGCGCCGAGTAGAAGCCGCCCTCGGGCCCGCGCATCTCGCGCAGCGCCCAGTCGAGCGTGTCGCGTCGCGACCCGCCGCCAGCGCTCGTGCCCGAGCGCCTGCCAGCCGTGCAGGTAGGCGCGGGCGAGCAGCGCGTTGTCGTAGAGCATCTTCTCGAAGTGGGGGACGAGCCAGACCTCGTCGACCGAGTAGCGGGCGAAGCCGCCGCCGATCTGGTCGTGGATGCCGCCGTGCGGCCATCGCGTCGAGCGTCAACTCGACCACGTCGTTGACCCCGTGCGCCAGCAGCAGCTCGAGCGCCGCCGCGGGCGGGAACTTGGGCGCTCCGCCGAACCCGCCGTGGCGCAGGTCGGCCATCGCTCGCAGCCGCGCCGACGGCGGTGCCCACCAGCTCGGGGTCGAGCGGCTCCGCGGAGGGCTCCAGCCGGCCGATCGCCGCGAGCTGCTCGCGGATCCGCGTCGCCGAGGCGCGGATCTCGCTCGCGCTGCGTGCGCCCACGACTCGACCACCGCCTCCATCACCATGCGGAAGCTGGGCATGCCCTGGCGGGGCTCGGGCGGGAAGTAGGTGCCGCCGTAGAACGGCACGCCCTCGGGGTCGAGGAACGCGGTCAGCGGCCAGCCGCCGTGGCCGGTCATCCCCTGCACCGCCTCCATGTAGATCGAGTCGAGGTCCGGGCGCTCCTCGCGGTCGACCTTGATGCGGGACGAAGTGCTCGTTCATGTACGCCGCGGTCTCGGCGTCCTCGAACGACTCGCGCTCCATCACGTGGCACCAGTGGCAGGCCGAGTAGCCGATCGACAGCAGGATCGGCTTGTCCTCGCTCTTGGCGCGCTCCAGCGCCTCCGGCCCCCAGGATACCAGTCGACCGGGTTGTCCTTGTGCTGGAGGAGGTAGGGGCTGGTCTCGTCGGCGAGGCGGTTGGCCATCGATTTCAGGCTACCCGCTGGCAACCATCCAGCCAGCCCACCGCGCCGGCCGCCGACGGCGCCGGGGCGCTGCTGATATACCCCGCCGCGGATGTCCACGGACCTGACAGTGGTGCTTCAGGACCGGCCCGGCGAGCTCGCGAGGCTGGGCCAGGCCACCGGCGAGGCGGGGGTCAACATCCAGGGTATGTGCGCGTTCACCGGCGAGGGGCGGGGGATCATCCACGTCCTGGTCGACGACGATCAGGCGGCCGTCGCCAGGCAGGCGCTGGAGGAGGCGGGCATGGGCGTCGCCGACGAGCGCGAGGCGCTGGTCGTCGACGTCGAGGATCGACCGGGCACCCTCGGGGAGCTGGCCCGCTCGCTGGGTGAGGCCGGCGTCAACATCGAGCTCGCCTACACGATCTTCGGCGGCGTCAAGCTCGTGATCACAACCGACGATCTCGACAGCGCCCGCGCGGCGCTCGGCCTAGGCGTCTGCTACGGGGCGCGGCTAGCCCCCGGTGACGTCCTGGGCGAAGGCCTCGAAGGCTGCCGACGTAGCGCTCCAGGTCGTCGTCGGAGTGGGCGATCGAGAGCGTCCACTCCTCCTCGACGCCGGGCGTCATGAAGATGCCGTGGTTCATGTGGTAGAGCCAGGCGAGGGTCGAGAGGTCGCCGTCGACCTTGGTCAGGTAGTCGCGGTACTCGCGCAGCGGCTCCGGCGAGAAGACCACGCAGCCCTTGGCGCCCAGGCCCTCCGTGTAGGCGGGGAGGCCGTAGCGATCGATGATCTCGTGGCAGCCGGCCTTCAGCTTCTCGTTGGTCGCCTCGAGCTTCGGGTAGGCGTCCTCCGTCAGCACCTCGGTCAGCGTGGCCACGGCCGCGGCCATCACCAGCGGGTTGCCGTTGAAGGTGCCGTACTGGTGGACCGTCGCCGGTGGCGATCAGCTCCGCGATCTCGTCGCTCATCCCGATCGCCCCGCCCGGGTAGCCGCCGCAGATCGCCTTGGCCAGGGTGACGATGTCCGGGGTGACGCCGAAGCGCTTCGTGGCGCCGCCGTAGGAGATCGTGGCGCCCGTCTTCACCTCGTCGAAGATCAGCTTCGCGCCGTGCTCGGCCGTCAGCTCGCGGACCCGCTCGAGGTATCCCTCGACGGGAGGGATGATGTTGATGTTCATCATCGCCGGCTCCATGATCAGCCCCGCGACCTGGCCGTCGAGCTTGTTGAGGACCGACTCGAGCGCCTCGGCGTCGTTGAAGGGCACCGACGCGCGTCAGCTCGGTGAGCGCGCGCGGGTAGCCGGCGCCGTAGGGGACCGAGTTGGGGTTGTCGCGGTCCCCGAGCTCCTCCAGCTCCGGGTAGACCGAGACCATCACCGCGTCGTGGTGGCCGTGGTAGGACCCCTCGATCTTGAGGATCACGTCGCGACCGGTGGCGCCCCGCGCCAGGTGGACCGCGGCCATGGTCGACTCGGTGCCGGAGTTGGTGAACCGCCACTGGGGAAGGCCGAAGCGGCGGCTGAGCTCCTCGGCGACCACGATCGAGCCGTCGGTGGGGGCCGCGAAGTGGGTGCCCAGGTCGACCCGCGCCTTGACGGCCGCGCCCACCGTCGGGTTGGCGTGGCCGATGCACATCACGCCGAAGCCGTTGTGGAAGTCGACGTACTCGTGTCCGTCGACGTCCCAGACGCGGGTACCGGCGCCGCGCTCGACGTAGACGGGCCAGGGGTCGTTCACCTGAAACGAGGAGGGAACGCCCTTCGGCATCACCTTCACGGCGCGCTCGAAGCGCTGCTTCGAGGCCGGGGTGCGCTCCGCCAGCTTGGCCATCTCGCGCTCGGTCAGCGCGGCGATCCGCGCCCGGTCGATCGCGGAGGCGCCGGTCGTGGCGGTCTCGACGGTCATGCTCTTCTCCGTGCCCATCCTCGGCGAGATTAGCGACCGGGAGCGCCGAACTCCGTCCAAGCTCGGCGCCGGCCATTGGCCAGACCGGAGTCTCGCTATGGTCACGGCGATGAGACTCGACGGCGTTCACCACGTGACGGCGATCACCGCGGACGCGCAGCGAAACGTCGACTTCTACGCGGGCGTGCTCGGCCTGCGGCTGGTGAAGAAGACGGTCAACCAGGACAACCCGACCGTCTACCACCTCTTCTACGCGGACGAGAAGGGCGACCCGGGCTCCGACCTCACCTTCTTCGAGTACCCGGGCGATCGCGGTCGGCCGGGCGGGGGACGGGATGGTCCACCGGATCGTGTGGCGGGTCGGCTCCGCCGACGCCATCGACTTCTGGGCCGCGCGGCTCGGCGAGCGCGAGGTGCAGGCGCAGCGCGTCGACGGTCGCCTTCGGTTCGCCGATCCCGAGGGCCTCGAGCACGAGCTGGCGGTCCCGGAGGTCGACGACGAGCCGCTGACCGCCGAGCATCCCGAGATTCCGGCGGAGCTTGCGCTACAGGGCTTCGACGGCGTCCGCGCCTACGCGTCCGACCCGGACCGGAGCGCCGAGCTGCTCGCGAAGACGCTGGAGTTCTCGCGCCGCGACCAGGACGAAGACGGCGTTGCGTGGGAGGCGAGGGGGGAGAGGCGGGGCTCGACCTACGCCTACGACGAGCCGCCGGCCGAGACGGGCTCGCAGGGCGCGGGCACCGTCCATCACGTCGCCTGGGCGTCCGACCGTGGAGGAGCACGAGGCCTGGCGGGATCGAGTCGTCGAGGCTGGGATGCGGCCGACGCCGGTGATCGACCGCTTCTACTTCCGCTCGGTCTACTTCCGCGAGCCGAGCGGAGTCCTGTTCGAGCTCGCCACGCTTGGCCCCGGCTTCACCGTCGACGAGCCGCTCGAGAGCCTCGGCGAGAAGCTCTCGCTGCCGCCGTTCATCGAGCACATGCGGGACGAGATCGAGGCCAAGGTGCGCCCGATCGCCAACCCGCGCGCCGGGCTCTCACCAGCTCAGGCGTAGTCGAGCTCGTCGGCCTCGTCGTCCGGGACCGGCGCCTGGCAAGTGGGGCAGTACCACACCGTCTCCAGAGGATTGCCGCAGGCGGCGTGGACCGCGCCGCCGCCCGTCTGGCCTGCTCCCCACTGGGTGAGCAACCGCAGCGCCCCGGCCAGGCCGCGCCCGGTCTCGGTCAGCTCGTAGACGAAGCGCTCCGGCCGTCGCGAGTACGGCTCGGCGAGCACCAGGCGCTGCTCGGTGAGCCGGCGCAGGCGGCTGGAGAGGACGTTGGGAGCGATCCCGCCCAGCTCGCGCTGAAGCTCACCGAATCGCCTCGCGCCGCCGAGCAGCGAGGCGACGATCAGGAGCGTCCAGCGGTCGCCGACGGCGGCCAGGGCCTCGGCCAGCGCCGGGGAGGCCAGCGACGGCTCGGTTTCGCCCCTTGCAGGCATACGCCGGATGATACGCTGTTCGTGTAGGTCACTAGCAAGTTGCAAGTAACTAGGAGGCTCTGCTTTGAGCGTGATCAGCGAGATCCAGTCGGAGATCGCCGAGCTGGCCGGCAAGCACGGCGCCGCCGTGGCCGGGATCGGGCGTGGCTGGCGGTTCGGGTCGGGAACCGTGATCGGGCGCGACCGCGTGCTGACCGCGGCGCACCACGTGCGCGCCGAGGGCGTCACGGTGCGCTTCGCCGAGGAGCGGAGCGCGACCGCCGAGCTGGTCGGCGTCGACCGCGACCTGGGCGTAGCGCTGCTGGATGTGGACACCGGCGAGATCGAGCCGCCGGCTTGGGCGCCGGCGGACGCCGAGGTCGGGATCGGCACCGCGGTTGTGGCCCTCGCCAATCCCGGCGGGCGCGGTTTGCGGGCCAGCCTTGGCTTCGTGGCCGCGGCGGAGCGCAGCTTCCGCGGCCCGCGCGGCAGGCGGATCTCCGGCGCGATCGAGCACACCGCGACGCTGCCCCGTGGCTCGGCCGGCGGGCCTTTGCTCGACGCCGACGGGCGCCTGCTCGGCCTCAACGCGCTGCGTCTCGAGGGCGGGCTGATCGTGGCGCTCGGACCTGCGTCGGGGCTGCGCGAGGCGGTCGAGCGGCTGGGCCGCGGCGAGCAGCCGGAGCGGCCCTTCCTCGGCGTTGGCGTGGCGCCGGCGGACGTGTCGAAGCGGATGCGGCGGGCCGTCGGCCTGCCGGAGCGCGACGGCCTGCTGGTGCGGGGCGTCGAGGACTCCAGCCCGGCGGCCGGCGCCGGGATCGAGAAGGGTGACTTGATCGTCGCCGCCGCCGGCGAGCCGGTGGACGGGATCGATGCCCTGCACCGAGCGCTGGACGCGGCGGCCGGTAACGGTGGGCTGACGCTGACCGTGGTCCGAGGCACCGAGGAGCGCCAGGTCGAGGTCGACCTGGCCGGGGCCGGCGCCTGATGGCGGGCGTCGACCAGGCGCGGGCGGACGCCGGCCTGAGCGAGGATGCGGCCGCCCTGGACGCCTACTCGCGGGCCGTGGTCGGGGTGGCGGAGAGCCTCGCCCCGGCGGTCGCCAGCCTGCGCGTCCAGCGCCGCACGCGGCGCGGCAGGATGCCGGTCGGTGCCGGCAGCGGCGTGGCCCTGACGCACGACGGCTTCATCCTCACCTCGGCGCACGTGGTCGCCGGGCCGGCGAGTGGCGGTCGGGCGGCGTTCACCGACGGGCGCGAGCTCAGCTTCTCGGTCCTCGGCCGCGACCCGCTCTCCGACCTGGCGATCGTGCGGGCCGAGGACGGCGGGCTCGTGCCCGCCGATCTCGGCGACGCGGACGGGCTGCGGGTCGGCCAGCTCGTGGTGGCGATCGGCAACCCTCACGGCCTCGAGGGCTCGGTCACGGCCGGCGTCGTGTCGGCGCTTGGGCGCGCCCTGCCGGCGCCCGCGGGCCGTCGCCCGGCGCGAATCATCGAGAACGTGATCCAGACCGACGCCGCCCTCAACCCCGGCAGCTCGGGAGGCGCGCTCGCCAACGGACGCGGTCAGGTGGTCGGCATCAACACGGCGATCGCCGGCATCGGGCTCGGCCTGGCCGTGCCGATCAACGCGACGACCCGCAGGATCATCGGCGCCCTGATGACCGAGGGCCGGGTTCGGCGCGGCTTCCTCGGCGTCGCCGGCGGCCCGCGCCCGCTTCCGCCCCGGGCTCGCGCACGCTGGGGCGACCGCACCGGCGTCGAGGTGGTGGAGGTCGTGCCGGACAGCCCCGCCGATCGCGGCGGCCTTCGGGTCGGCGACCTGATCCTGGAGCTCGACGGCCGCGCCGTCGCCAGCGCCGCGGACCTCCAGCAGATGATGACCGCGGAGCTGATCGAGCGCCCGGTCGCCGACCTGGGTCTGGCGCTCCGGCGACGAGCTGAGCCTGGAGCTGGTGCCGGCCGAGCTGAGCGAGGACGGCGGCTGATCGAGGGGTAGGGGCCCGAGGGGGCAAGTAGGGCCGCCCCACGCGCATGTGGGCGGCCGCGTGAGATCGAGTGTGCGATTGGGGACCGTATGTGTCCTCAACTACTCACTCGGTGTCGTTGCCGCATCGCCGGCCGTTTCCGTCCGGAGGGCGTGCGAACATGTGTTCGATGCGTTGGGAGAACCTGACCGTCGAGCATGAGCGCGAGGCGACGCCTGCCCGGGTTCAAGGAGCCGGCGCGGATTCGCACCTTCGATGCGCCGGAGGCAATTGGGACGCGCTTCTACGAGATCCGCGCGCGCTCCGCGATCAACAAGGTGCCCGAAGCGCTCGCGGATGCCGTTCCGGTACACGATCAATCCTTATCGGGGGTGCAGCCATGCCTGTGCCTACTGCTTCGCCCGCCCCACACACACCTACCTCGACTTCAACGCTCGCGAGGACTTCGAGCGCGAGATAGTCGTCAAGGTGAACGCACCCGAGGTGGTGCGCGCCGAGCTGGCGCGGCCCTCGTGGCGGGGCGATCACGTCGCCCTGGGGACCAATACCGATCCCTACCAGTGGGTCGAGGGGCGCTACCGGCTGATGGAGGGGATCTGGGAGGCGATGCGGGACTTCGCGAACCCCTGCTCGGTGTTGACCAAGTCGCCGCTGCTCCTGCGCGACATCGAGCTGATGAAGCAGCTCGTCGAGGTGACCGACTTCGCCGCCAACCTCTCCGTGCCGACCCTGGACGAGAAGGCCTGGCGCGAGACCGAGCCCCACACTCCCCACCCGCGAAAGCGGCTGGAGGCGGCCGGCGAGCTGACCCGGGCCGGGATCCCGACCGGCGTTCTGATCGCGCCCCTGATGCCGGGCGTCAACGACGCGCCCGAGCAGGTGGAGGAGATCCTCGAGCTGGCGGGGGAGGCGGGCGCCCGGACGATCGGCGGCGTCGGGCTGCACCTGCGCGGCGAGGTGCGCGGGATCTGGTTCGACTGGCTGCGGCAATACCGGCCCGGATCTCGTGCCGCGCTACGAGGCGCTGTATGCCGGCCGGCGCGTACCTGCCGCGCCCCGAGCAGGAGCGGCTCTCACGCATGGCTCGCGGCGGACGCGACAGGGGCCGGCGCCCGCGCGATCCGGGACGAGGCTCTCGAGCCGAACCGCAAAGGCCGCGAGGGCGGCCCCGCGGGGCCGCCGAAAGGCAGGCCAGCCTCGTTTCAGGAGTGATCGCCGGCGTCAAGGCGCCGTGACCTCAGGCGATGCCCTCGCGCGGCCCAGCGCCCGGGTGACGACGAATCCGGTTCCCACCGCGCACGCCGAGCCGAGCCAGAAGGCGGCGGGGTAGCCGCCCAGCGCGGCGGCGATGCCCGTGAGCACGGCGCCGAGGCCGATGCCGATGTCGAAGAAGGCGGTGAAGGTCCCCAGCGCCGAGCCACGGCGGGACTCGGAGACGCTGTTGATCGCCACCAGCGAGAGGGATGGGTAGAGCAGGGCGAAGGCCATGCCCATCCCGATCGCTCCCGCGAGCGCCAGGGTGAGGCTCTCGGCCAGCGCGATCAGCGCCAGCGCTGCCGCCTCGAGCGCCGCCGCACCGGCGGCGCACCGAAGCGGCCCGATCCGATCGGGCAGGTCACCGCCGATCAGGCGAGTCAGCACGACCGTGGCCGCGAAGGCGGTGAACACGGCGGTCCCGTGCCCCGAGCCCTCCGCCTCGAGGTGGAGGACGATGAACGAGGCCATGGCCGCAAACCCCACGCTGGCGAGCGAGATCCCGATTCCGGGACGCACCGACTCGAGCGCGAGCAATGGCCGATTCGGCTCGGAAGACGGCCGATGCCGGTCGGGGATCCCCAGCGCGACCAGCGCCCCCAAAAAGGGACAGACAGCCGAGAACACCCAGACCGCCTCGTAGCTCGAGGCGCGCAGCAAGGCGTCGCCGATCGGGGGGCCGAGGCTGAGGCCGCTCCACACCGCCAGGCCGTAGAGCCCGATCACCCGTCCGCGCCGATCCGGCGGCGCCAGGTCGACCACCCAGGTGGCGCCGGCCGTGAACACCATCCCCTCGCCGGCGCCGAGCACGAGCCGCGCACCGATCAGGCCCGGAAGCCCGGCCGGCACGAGGTAGAGGAGGCCGGCCGCGCCGGCGAGCAGGGCTCCGACCACGACGACCGGCCGGCGACCGCGCAGGTCGGTGACGTATCCGGCCAGCGGCCGGCTCGCCAGGGCGGTGAGGGCGAACGCGCCGACCGCGATGCCGACCGCGATGTTGCCGGAGTCGAGCGGCCCGCGGACGTAGCGCGGGATCACCGGCAGCACGGCGCCGACCGCCGTCAGCGAGAGCAGCGTGACGACGAAGATGCCCGCGAACGCGGCCAGCGGAGAGCGTCGCACGGGCTAGCGGCTCGCGGCGGACCCGGTGGCCCGCAGCTCGGCCCGCTTGATCTTCCCGCTCGTCGTCCGGGGCAGCCGCTCGGCGAACTCCACGATGCGCGGGAACTTGTAGGGAGCGGCCACCCGCTTGCAGTGATCCTGAAGCTCCCGGACGAGGTCGTCGCTCGGCTCCGCCCCGCGCAGGACGACGATTGCCCGCACCACGGCGCCTCGCTCGGGGTCCGGGGCGGAGACCGCGGCCGCCTCGGCCACGGCGGGGTGGGAGAGCAGCGCCGACTCGACCTCGAACGGGCCGATGCGATAGCCGGCGGACAGGATCAGGTCGTCGCGGCGCCCCTCGTGCCACAGGTAGCCGTCGCCGTCCTCGCTGACCAGGTCGCCGGTCGGCCACCACTCGTCCGCGAACGGCTCGGCGTCGAGGTAGCGGCTGAAGAAGGTCGGGCAGCTCGAGGGGCGGACCTGCAGCTCGCCGTCGGCGATCCGAACCTGAAGCCCCGGCAGGGGCCTGCCCATGGAGCCGTCGCGGACCGCCTCGCCGACCAGGTTCCCGGTCAGGTGCCCGGTCTCGGTTTGGCCGTAGCCGTCGCAGATGTCGAGGCCGAGCGCCCCCCGGAAGACCTCGATCACGTCCGGGTTGAGAGGCTCGCCGGCCGACACCATGCGGCGAAGGGCGGGGAGGGGCCGAAGCCGGCCGTGGGCGGCCAGCATCCGGTACTCCGTCGGCGCCTGGCAGAGCACGTTGACGTGCTCGCGCTCGAGCAACTCCAGGCGCTCGGCCGGATCGAAGCGGGCGTCGTGGATCATCGCGGCGGCCCCGCACAGCCAGGGAGCGACGAAGGCGTTTCGCGCCGACTTCGACCAGCCGCTCGCCGTCGTGCACCAGACGAGCTCGTCCTCTCGCGCCCCGAGCCAGAGCTCGGCCTGCGCCCGCTGGCCGGCCAGATAACGCTGCGGGTGCAGGGCCCCGCGCGGCTCGCCCGTCGTCCCGGAGGTGAAGACGATCAAAGCGCCGTCGTCGGGGTCGAGGTCGGCCGGCTCCACGGGCGGCTCCTGGGGGCGCTCCTCGTCCATCACCCGGGCGACGTCGGACATCGTCATCGCGGGGACGCCGTCGGGAAGCTCGCCGAGCAGCTCCTCCTCGCCGACGCACAGCGCCACGTTCGCGGCGCGCACCCTCAGCTCGAGATCCTGGCGGCGAAGCTGCGTGCTGCACGGCAGGGCGATCGCTCCCATCCGCCAGCAGGCCAGCATCGCGAGCACCCATTCGATCCGGTTGCCGGCCAGGACCATCACCACGTCGCCGCGCTGCACCCCGCGCGCCGCGAACGCCCCCGACAGCCCGGCGCTGCGCGCGATCAGCTCGCCGAACGCCCAGACTCGCCGCTCACCCGCGTGCGAGATCGACACCAGGGCGGGCTTAGCCGCGGGGAACCTCTCCAGCACGTCCTCGATGAAGTTCACGGGCGCGTAGTCTGCCGACCATGGAGACCCCGCAACGCGTCGCCCTCGTCAGCGGCTCGAATAGGGGCATCGGCCGCGAGATCGCCCGGCAGCTCGCGGAGCTCGGGCATCACGTGATCCTCACGGCGCGAGACCCCGCCGCCGCCGAGCGCGCCGCCGAGGAGCTCCGTGACGGCGGGCGCCTGTCGCTTCAAGCTGAGCAGCTCGACGTCGCCGACCCGGGCAGCGTGGAGCGCCTGCGCGAGCGGCTCGAGGCCGAGCCCGGGCGCCTCGACGTGCTGGTCAACAACGCCGGCGTGATGGGGGAGATCGCCACCAACGTCTCCCAGGCGCCGCTCGACGACGCCCACCGGACGTTGGAGACGAACCTGTTCGGCGCCTGGCGGCTGGCCCAGGCAGTGCTGCCGCTGCTGCGCCGCAGCGAGCACGGCCGGATCGTCAACGTGTCGAGCGGCGCCGGCCAGCTCTCCGACATGAACGGCGGCTTCCCCGGCTACCGGATCTCGAAGACGGCGCTCAATGCCCTCACGCGGGTCCTCTCCCAGGAGGAGGGCGGCAACGGGATCCTCGTCAACTCAATGTGCCCGGGTTGGGTGCGCACCGACATGGGCGGCTCGGCGGCTCCGCGCTCCGTGGAGGAGGGCGCCGACACGGCCGTCTGGCTCGCGACCCTGCCCGACGACGGCCCCACCGGGGGCTTCTTCCGCAACCGCGAGCCGATCCCCTGGTAGCCGGTCCCGCGGCGCTCAGCCTCGCCGCAGCTCGGTGCCGTCGTAGAGCTTCTTGACCACGACCGAGCCGTCCGGGGTGGCGTCGAGGCAGAGCTCGCAGAGGACGCACTCGTCGAGGTTCTCCTCCACGATCTCGAGGCCCGAGTCGCCGGCCTTGAAGATGTCGACCGGGCAGACCTCCGCGAGCTTCGCCGACAGCTCTGGGTCGTTGGCCACGACGTCATCGACCTCGACGTCGATGAACACTCCGGTGAGGCGTTGGGTTTCCGCCATCAGACCCTCGCCCCCAGCTTCTCCTTGACTCGGTCGGGGATCTCGTCGATCCGCTCCACCACCGGGATCCCGGCCGCCTCGAGCCTGGCGATCTTCTCGGTGGCGGTGTCCTCGACACCCTCCACGATCGTGCCGGCGTGGCCGAAGCTCATCCCCTTCATCTCCTCGGAGTCCATGAAGCGACCCGCCATGAAGGCGACGATCGGCAGCCGCGACTCGTTCTCCGCCACCCATTCGGACAGCTGCGCCTCCATCCGCCCGCCGGGCTCGGTGTAGATGACGATCGCCTCAGTCTGCGCGTCGGCCTCGAACAGGGGCATCAGCTCGGCGTAGGTGGAGCCGATGATCGCGTCGCCGCCGATCGAGACCGCGGTCGATTGGCCGAGCCCAGCGGCGGTCAGGGTCGAGGAGATCTCGGTGGTCATGCCGCCGCTTCGCGACATCACTCCAACCGGCCCCGGCGTGTAGGCCTTGGCCGCGTCCTTTGCCGGGCCGCCGATGCCGCCCATCTTGCAGACCTCGGGGACGATCACGCCAAGGCAGTTGGGACCGATGATCCGCGCCCCGCGCATGTCCGCCAGCTCGACCATCTGCGCCACGTCGCGGCGGGGAATCCGCTCCGTGACGATCACGATCAGCTCGACCCCCGCCTCCAGCGCCTCGAACACCGCGTCCTTGGTGAACGCGGGGGGCACGGTGACCACCGAGCCGCCGGGCACGTAGCCGACCGAGTCGACCACCTGCTCGACGGTGTCGAAGACGGGCACGCCGTGGACCTCGCGCCCCTTTCGCCCCGGGGTCACGCCGCCCACCACCCTGGATCCGTAGTCGAGGCACTCCCTGGTCAGGTTGACGGCCTCGCGGCCGGTGATGCCCTGGACGATGAACGTGAAATCTTCGTGGAGGAGGATGGACATCGACTACCTCGGCCCTCCGCGCACCCCGGCATCCCCGGACGCGAAGCGGAGGAGATGCCGGGCATTCATTCTGCGTCTCCCTCCACCTTCGCCACCGCCCTACCTGCGGCTTCCCAGAGGGAGACGCTGCGGTCGCAGTACTCGACGCCGTATCGCTCCAGGATCTTGAACCCCTCCTCCTCCCAGGCGCCCGGGATGCGGAAGATCGCGACCGTCTCGCCGGGGTCCTTGCCCAGCTCGAGGCAGGCCTTGATCACGCCCCTGGCGACGATGTCCACCCGGGTGTTGGAGACGATGGACATCATCACCGCGATCTTCTCGACGCCCTCCTTGCGCAGCACCTCCTTGGCCAGGCCGCAGGCCTTCGCCACGGAGGGGTTGCCGCCGATCTCCGTGTAGTTGGCGGGATCGCCGCCCTGGCTGCGGACCGCGTCGGTGAGAGTCAGCGAGCCACCGCCGGCCCCGATCACCAGCCCCAGGTTGCCGTGGAAGCCGTGGTCCTTGCCCTGGATCACGCCACGGTGGTCGGCGGAGTCGATCGCCTTCACGTTGCGCTCGAACTCACTCGGCTCATAGGGCTCGCGGGTCTCCTCGTCGCCGATCCCGAGCTCCGAGAGCAATTGCCCCTGGCGCGGCTTGGCCTCGTCCTCCATCTCCATGTGGGCATCGAGGGCGACGAAGCTGCCGTCTTCGAGGCGGGCCAGGGGGTTGATCTCGGCGAGGGTCATGTCGCAGTCCCGCATCAATCGCGCCAACCGGGCGAGAATCGGCGTGGCGCGGTTGAGCTCCGACCCGGTGACGCCGGTCTGCGCGATCACCTGCTTGGCCTGGAAATCGGAGATCGGGAGGAGATTGGAGAGGTGGCCACGCCCAACGTGGTCGGGGTGGCGCTCGGCGACCTCCTCGATGTCGATCCCGCCCATGTCGCTGAACAGCATCATCGGCCGCTTCCGGGTTCCGTCCCAGACGACGCCCGCGTAGTACTCCTGGGCAACCTCCGCCTTCGGGTCGACCAGCACCCCGCGCGGCATCTGCCCGTTGATCTCCAGCTCGAGGATCTCGGCCGCGTGCGCCTCGGCGTCGTCGGGACTGTCGGCGAACTTGACGCCACCGGCCTTCATCCGCCCTCCGGTCAGCACCTGGGACTTGATCACCACCGAGCCGCCGATCTCCTCGGCCGCCGCGCGAGCCTCCTGGGGCGTGTTGCAGAAGCCGTACCTGGTGACCGGGATTCCGGCCCGCTCGACGATCTTTCGCGACTCGTACTCGTAGAAGCGCATCTGGTGACGCGGCAACCTATCTGACGCCGCCGGGCGCCCGGGTGCGAAAGAATGGCGCGGTGAGCGAAACGACGGCAGCCGCGGCGGAAGCACTGACCAAGAACAAGAAGCTGATCGCCTGGGTCGAGGAGTTCGCCGCCCTGACCCAGCCCGAATCGAGGTCCACTGGTGCGACGGCTCTGCGGAGGAGTACGACCGGCTCTGCCGGGAGCTGATCGACAAGGGCACGTTCGAGAGGCTTTCCGACGCGAAACGGCCGAACTCCTACCTGGCTCGCTCCGACCCGGCTGACGTCGCGCGGGTCGAGGACCGAACCTTCATCTGCTCCGAGACCGAAGACGCCGCAGGGCCGACCAACAACTGGCGTGACCCGGCCGAGATGCGGGAGGAGCTGGAGGGGCTGTTCAAGGGCGCGATGCGCGGCCGCACGCTGTACGTGGTGCCCTTCTCAATGGGCCCGCTCGGGTCGCATATCGCGCACATCGGCGTTCAGCTCACCGACTCGGCCTATGTGGCCGTCTCGATGCGCATCATGACCCGGATGGGCAAGGGCGCCCTGGAGGTTCTGGGCGACGACGGAGACTTCGTTCCCTGCATCCACTCACTGGGTGCGCCGCTTGCCAACGGCCAGGAGGACGTGCCGTGGCCTTGCAATGCCGAGAACAAGTACATCGTCCACTTCCCGGAGACGCGCGAGATCTGGTCCTACGGCTCCGGCTACGGCGGCAATGCCCTGCTCGGCAAGAAGTGCTTCGCGCTGCGGATCGCCTCGGTGATGGCCCGCGACGAGGGTTGGCTGGCCGAGCACATGCTGATCCTCAGGCTCACCTCGCCCGCCGGCGAGGTGAAATACGTGGCCGGTGCCTTCCCATCGGCCTCCGGGAAGACCAACCTGGCGATGCTGATCCCCACGCTCGAGGGCTGGACCGCCGAGACGGTGGGCGACGACATCGCGTGGATGAAGTTCGGGGAGGACGGTCGCCTGTACGCCGTCAACCCCGAGGCGGGCTTCTTCGGTGTCGCCCCGAACACCAGCCACAAGACGAACCCGAACGCGATGGCGACGATCGAGCGAAACACGATCTTCACCAACTGCGCGCGCACCGACGACGGCGACGTGTGGTGGGAGGGGATGACCGGAGAGCCGCCCGACCACGCGATCGACTGGCGCGGAAACGACTGGACTCCGGGCTCCGAGGGGACCGCCGCGCACCCCAACGCGCGCTTCGCCGTTCCAGCCGCCCAGTGCCCCTCGATCGCCCCCGAGTGGGAGGACCCCGACGGGGTGCCGATCGACGCCTTCCTGTTCGGCGGCCGGCGCGCGAGCACGGTGCCCCTGGTCACCGAGGCGTTCGACTGGGAGCACGGCGTCTTCCTGGGCGCCACCATGTCGGTCGAGACCACCGCGGCAGCAGCAGGCGAGGTCGGACAGCTCCGCTTCGACCCGTTCGCGATGCTGCCGTTCTGTGGCTACAACATGGCCGACTACTTCGGCCACTGGTTGCGGCTGGCTGCGGACGACGAGTCCCACAAGCTGCCGCGGATCTTCCTCGTCAACTGGTTCCGCAAGGACGATGACGGCGACTTCATCTGGCCCGGCTACGGCGAGAACAGCCGCGTCCTCGAGTGGGTATTCCGCCGCTGCGACGGTCAGGGGGAGACCGAGGAGACCCCGATCGGCTTGGTGCCCGCGCAGGGACAGCTCGATACGGAGGGCCTCGACATCACCGCCGATGAGATGGCGCAGCTCCTACGGGTCGACCAGGCGCTCCTTCGCGAGCAACTCCCACAGGTGGAGGAGCACCTGGCGCGGTTCGGCGACCGCCTTCCGCGGCGAGATCCAGCCGAGCAGCTCGAAGCCCTCAGGCGCCGGGTCGAGGACTGACCACCGGCTCAGTTCGAGCTCGACTGAAGCTCGTAGGCCTCGGCCAGCTCCGGGTCCTTGCGGGCCAGCATCTCGGCCAGTGTGACCATCACCTTGCACTGCTTCCAGGTCGCGTCGTCCTGCATCTTGCCGTCGATCATGTGGACGCCGCGGCCGTCGGGGATCGCCTCCAGCACCTTCTTGGCGAACCTGACCTCGTCCGCGGGGGGGCTGAAGACCTTCTTGGCGATCTCGATCTGGGCCGGGTGCAGGGACCAGGCGCCGACGCAGCCGAGCAGGAAGGCCGCGCGGAACTGGGTCTCGCAGCCCTCGGTGTCCTTGATGTCGCCGTAGGGCCCGTAGAAGGGCAGGATGCCGGCCGAGGTGCAGGCGTCGACCATGCGGGCGATCGAGTAGTGCCACGGGTCCTGCTGAGCCGTCCTGCGTGGAGCCTCGGGATCGTCGGGGTCGGGGTCCTCGATCACCCGGTAGGCGGGATGGCCGCCGCCGACCCGCGTCGTCTTCATGCGCCGGAAGGCGGCCAGGTCGGCGGGCCCGAAGCTCATCCCCTGCATTCGCGGGCTGGCGGTGGCGATCTCCTCGAGGTTGACGACGCCCAGCGAGGTCTCGAGGATCGCGTGCACCAGGATCGCGCGCTCGAGCCCCACCTTGGCCTCGAGCTGGGCGAGCAGGCGGTCCACGTAGTGGATGTCCCAGGGCCCCTCGACCTTGGGGACCATGATCACCTCGAGCTTGTCGCCGATCTCGGTCACCAGCCGCAGCAGGTCGTCGAGCGCCCAGGGGCTCTCCAGCGAGTTGACTCGGGTCCAGAGCGCCGTGTCGCCGAAGTCGGTCGCCTTCGCGACTTCGATCAGGCCCTCGCGGGCCGCCTCCTTGCGGTCCGCCGCGATCGCGTCCTCGAGGTTGCCGAGCAGGATGTCCGCCTGCGTGGCCATCTCCGGCACCTTGGCCGCCATCTTCTCGTTCGAGGGGTCGAAGAAGTGGATCATCCGCGAGGGCGTGACCGGGATCTCGGTCGGCGGCTGGGGGGCGCCGATGGCGAGTGGATGTCCGAATTGGCGCGGGTTTCTCACGGGTGACGTCAAGCCTAGCTGGGTGCGCGGAGCGGACGCTAGCCTCCCTCGTCGTGGAGATCGAGATACGCGCCGCCCGGCCGGGCGAGGAGGAGTCGCTCCTGGGGCCTGGGAGTGGCTGTTCGAGCCACCCGGTTGGCGCCCGGAGGCGTGGGAGGAGCGGCGCGCCACGGCGGCGCTGCGGCGAGGCGATCGAGTCGCCCGACGCCCTGGTGCTGGTGGCGGTTGCCGATGGCGGCAAGGTGGTCGGAGTCTGCACCGCCTACTTCACGATCCACGCGATCCGCTTCGGCCCCCGGGCCTGGGTCGAGGAGCTGGCTGTTGACCCCGAGCTGCGCTCGCGGGGGATCGGCTCGCGCCTCTTGGCGGCGGCCAAGCACTGGGCGCGCGAGCGCGGCGCCTCGCATCTGAAGCTGGACAGCGCGCTCGCGCGCACCGAAGCGCACCGCTTCTACGAGCGCGAGGGGCCGAGCGGCCGCTCCTACGGCTACGACTGGGAGCTCTGAGGGTCGAGCCCCGCCGAGCGCAGCGCCGCCTCGCGATTGAGGTTGAACTCGACCCGGACCAGGCGGCCGTCGCGCACCCACCAGACGGCGGCGCCTGAGCGCCTCCAGCTCACGCCCGCCTCCCACCGGCGTGGCCAAACTGACGCACGCAGGCCACCAGAACGTCGTCGGACTCGATCAGGTTCTCGACCTCCAGTCGGAAGCTCTCGTACGGGCTGAGCCAGTCCGATCCAGGCCTCGATCAACCCGTCCACGCCCCGGAACTCGCTCTCGAAACGACTGGTCGGGCCCGATCATCACCGCTCGAAGTCCGGGAGCGGCCACGCTCCGTAACCGAGGCCAGCGGCCCGGTCGCCGCCACATCTTCGGGGGTCAGCGGCGCCTCGGCGGTCGGAAACGCGGCGAGCACCGGAGCCAGGTCGTGCGCGGAGCCCATCGAATGTCAGTATCCTCGAGCTTGCACCATGACGTCGCGGGTATCCTTCGGCCGGCAGGCAGGTCCAATCCGCCGGGCCACCCGACCAGAACCACGAGCCATGGCCGTAGCCGCCGACACCCACACGCAGAAGACCGACGAGCAGCGGGCGATCACCGAGATGGTGCGCCAGTTCGCCGACAACGAGATCCTCCCGGTGGCCGAGGAATACGACCACGAGGACAAGTTCCCCGAGCCGATCGTCGAGCAGATGAAGGAGCTCGGCCTGTTCGGGGTCACGATCCCCGAGGAGTACGGCGGCATGGGCTTGGACCTGACCACCTACGCGATGATCGTGGAGGAGCTGTCGCGCGGCTGGATCTCGATCTCCGGGGTCGTCAACACCCACTTCATCGGCTCCTACCTGCTGATGAAGTTCGGCACCGAGGAGCAGAAGGACCAGCTTCCTGCCGAAGATGGCGACCGGGGAGATCCGCGCCGCCTTCTCGCTCTCCGAGCCGGAGGTCGGCTCCGACGTGCAGGGAATCAAGTCGACCGCGACCAAGACGGAGGACGGCCACTGGGAGCTGAACGGCCAGAAGATGTGGGTCACCAACGGCCTGCTCTCGGGGTTGGTGTTCGTGCTCGTCAAGACCGATCCCAAGGCCGACCCCCCGTACCGGGGCATGACCTGCTTCATCTGCGAGAAGGAGCCGGGCGCCGAGGAGGTCCCGGGCCTGACGATTCCGCCGAAGATCAAGAAGATGGGCTACAAGGGCGTGGAGTCAACCGAGCTGGTCTTCGACGGCTTCAAGGTCACCGAGGACCGCGTGCTGGGCGGTGCGGACGGGCTCGGCGAGGGATTTCGCCAGATGATGGACGCGCTCGAAGTCGGCCGGGTGAACGTGGCCGCTCGCGGAGTGGGCGTCGCTCAGCGCGCGCTCGAGTTGGCGCTGCGCTACAGCCAGGAGCGCAAGACCTTTGGCAAGCCGATCGCCCAGCACCAGGCGATCACCTTCAAGCTCGCGGAGATGGCGACGCGGGTTGAGGCGGCACGCCTCCTGACGCTCAAGGCGGCGCGCCTCAAGGACGCCGGCGAGCGCTCCGATCTGGAGGCCGGAATGGCGAAGCTGTTCGCCTCGGAGGCGGCGCACTCCAACGCGGAGGAGTCGTTGCGCATCCACGGCGGCTACGGATACTCGAAGGAATACGAGATCGAGCGCATCTATCGCGACGCGCCGCTGCTGCTGATCGGCGAAGGGACGTCCGAGATCCAGAAGATGGTGATCGGTAAGAAGCTGCTCGAGCGACACAAGATTTGATGGCGCAGGGCGCTCGCGAGCTGATCTCGATCGCGTACCGGAAGATCACCGTCGAGGTTCCGGCGCTGGCGAAGCTGAAGCTCGTCTTCCGACTCGAGCTGCGCGGGCGCGGCGACGTCCAGGTGTTCCGCGTCCGGGTGCCCGGGCCGGAGATCAGCAAGGCCGAGCCTCAGGATGCGCGAGTTCAGGTCTCGATTTCCCGCTCCCACTTCAACAAGCTGGTCGCCGACGGCAAGATCGGGCATTGGCGAGATGCCTACGAGCACGGCGAGATCAAGGCAACGGGCGACCCCAACGTCCTCAAGCTCATCGGTCAGGTGATCGAGCGACACATGGCGCGCACGCGGGTGAAGAAGGCGCATTAGCG
Organism: uncultured Actinomycetes bacterium; assembly: GCA_963743455.1. GTDB lineage: Bacteria > Actinomycetota > Thermoleophilia > Solirubrobacterales > 70-9 > AC-56. The sequence continues at coordinate 66,961 of CAVUPJ010000004.1, forward strand.
GCCCACTAGGATCGGAGCATGAGCGACACCGAGACCCACGAGCTGATCACCGACCAGGCCGGCCGTGAGGCGTCGGGCGCCCACCGCTACGGGCGCTACCTGGAGGAGTTCGAGGTCGGCGCCGTCTACAAGCACTGGCCGGCGAAGACGGTGACCGAGGCGGAGGATCACCTGTTCTGCCTGATCACAATGAACCACCATCCCCTGCACGTCAACGACGTCTACGCGTCGCAGTCGCAGCAAGGGCGAAACGTCGTCGCCGGCCCGTTCGTCTACTCGCTGGTCTTCGGGATGACGGTCGCCGACGTCTCCGGCAAGGCGATCGCCAACCTTGCGACCGACGAGCTCGGCCACCCCGCGCCTGTCTTCCATGGCGACACGCTGTTCGCCGAGTCCGAGGTGCTCGAGGTGCGGCCCTCGGCAGTCGAAGCCGGACAGAGGCGTGGTCCGGGTCCATACCCGCGCCTACAAGCAGGACGGGACGCTGGTCGCGGAGTTCAAGCGCGCGGTCCTGGTGCCGCGGAGCCCCGATGCGATCGAGGACGCCTCTGTGGGATGAGCTAGTCCGCGACCGCGGCGGCACGCCGGTCAGCTCGCTCGCCGAGGCCGGCGACGCAAAGCTGGCCGGCGCTCGCTTCGTTGCGGTGCTGAGCCGCGACGACGGCGTCCTGCCCGCAGTCGCTGAGCTCGAGCCGGCGCAGGCGGTCGCCCACCTGACCGTGGCCGGGTGGGCGACGGTGGTCGCTCGGGCGGCCCACGCCAACCGCTTCCTGGAGCGACTTCGAGCCAGCCACGTCGATTCGTATCTGCTCAAAGTGGGTCGCGTTGGCGGTACCGACCCGGCGGACTCGCTCGAGGTCAAAGACGAGCATGTGGCGGCGATCCTCAATGGGGTCCTCGCTGGCACCGTCGAGTGGGAGCGCGATCCCGACTTCGGCTACCGGGTGGCCGCCGAGGTACCCGGCATCGACGGCCGCGACCGGTTCCTGCTCATCCCCCGCTTCCTCTACGCGCGCACCGAGCGCGTCTACGAGTACGCCGCGCTGGTTCCCGAGCTGAAGCGCGAGCGGGTCGCGCGGCTCGAGGCGCTGGATGGCCTCGACCCCGCGATCGTGGACGCCGTTCGCTAGCGGGGGATCAGCTCGGCGACCGCCTCGAGCGCTCCGTCGAAGTCGGTCCCGGGCACCCCGCCCACGCACGGCGAGATCGCGCCGGCCTCCAGGTAACGCTCCACCGCGGCCCTGACCTCCTCGGCCGGCCCGATGCCGGCGAGCGCGCCGAGCATCCGGTCCGACAGCCCGGCCTTGGCACGTTCCACCTCGCCGGCCTGCATCCCCTCGTCGAAGGCCGCGATCTCGGCTCCGAAGCCGGAGCGCTCCAGCATCGCGCGGTAGAAGGGGAGGGAGGCGTAGGTGACCAGGTCCTGGCGCATGGTGGCGCGGGCTGCGTCCGGGTCGTCGGTGAGCGCCACAGGCACGGCCGCCACGACGTCGAAGCCGTCGAGCGGCTTGCCCGCCCGCTCGCGACCCGCCGTCACCTCGGGGACAACGACATCGCGGATGTACGCCGGATTGCACAGCCAGAGCATCACCCCGTCCGCGATCTCGCCGGCGAGGCGGAGCATGTTGGGCGACAGCGCGGCGACGTAGATCGGCAGCTCGGGCCGCGGCTCAATGCCCATGAACTGAAAGCTGGTGTTGAAGAACTCGCCCTGCGGCGGCGCCTCGCCGCGCAGGATCGCGCGCACGATGCCCACGTACTCGCGCATCTGGGTTACCGGCTTGGCGATCTTGGCGTCGTACCAGTGCTCGACCGTGACCTGGTGGGAGACGCCCAGCCCAAGGACCATGCGGCCGCCCGAGTGCTCGTCGATGGTCGCCGCCGCCTGCGCCATCGCCACCGGCGTGCGGGCGAAGATCGGCACCACCCCGGTGCCGAGCCGGATCCGCTCGCTGACCGAGGAGTACGCCATCAGCAGGCTCAGCGCGTCGCGGCCCGCGATCTGCGTCGCGTAGGCCGCATCGAAGCCGAGCCCGTCGGCCCGGCGCACCCGGTCGAGCGTCGAGTCAAGCGACTTCCCGGCGGAGATGAAGGCGCCGATGCCCGGCATGCGGGCGGACTTATATCGTCGCTCGATCGCCCGCGCGCCGCAGACCGTCGTCCAGGCCTCGACCCTCCCCGTCGCCGCGGAGGCCGTCTGGACGCGGGCGGTGACGCCCGAGGGCATCAACGACGAGCTCCGGCCCCTGTTGCGGATGACGATGCCCCCCTCGCTGCGGGGCATGAGCATCGCCGAGGCCCCGCTCGGCGAGCGCCTGGGGCGGAGTTGGATCCTGCTCTTCGGGCTGCTGCCGGTCGACTACGACGACCTCGGGCTTGCCGAGCGGGGCCCGGGCTTCCGCTTCCTGGAGCGCTCGACGATGCTGAGCATGAGCTCCTGGGAGCACGAGCGAACGGTGAGCCCGGCGGGGGAGGGCTGCGAGGTCACAGACCGGCTCGCCTTCCAGCTCCGCCGTCCGCTGGCCGTGGTTCCCGGCTCTGCCCGGGTCGCGGCCGCGATCGTCGCCCGCCTTTTCGCCCACCGCCACCGCCGGTTGGCGAGCCATTGGGGCGGCGCTAGTGCGCCTCGTCGGCGGCGTGCGCGGGCGGGCGCGACTCCTCCGCCAGCGACGTGATCTCGAGCGTCCCGCGGGCCGAGCCCTCGAGCACCTCGATGGCCTCCTCCTCGGTGCGCGCGTAGAGCTCGACCAGCAGGTGAACCACGATCCGGTCGGAGTCGTGCTTGTGGAAGCGAACGTGGGTGAAGAACTCTCGCGTGCCCGACTCGCCCAGCGAGCCGAAGGTGAGGCTGTCGGCCGCTTCGGGGCCGGAGCAGGTCTCGATCTGGTCCTGGTCCACGGTCACCGTGCACGAGGCGACGAACGGCTTGCCGGCGACCATGCGCTCCCACCGGTCCTCGACCGGGACGACCCGCGCGTCCTCGACCGTCAGGTGGGGTTGGTCGTGCATGCAGTCCATGCACTGGACCACGGCCTCCTGGATCTCCTCGACCCGGTCGGCTGCCTCGCCGCTCTCGGGGTCGACCTTGAGGATCGCGTCGTAATGGACCTGGGCCTCGAGCCGCTGTGACCAGCAGCGGTAACAGCGAAGCCAAGCACTCTGGTCGCCGGAGAAGCCGTCGTTCATGCCCATTCAGCGTAGCTCGCCGGGCATCGCGTCGACTAGGCGGCGCCTCGGACATCCCGTGGTCAGGCGGGCTGGGACGTCGCCGCGTCGGCCCGCTCGCTTACGAGCTCCGCGATCTCGCCCATGATCCGGTTCAGGTCGAAGTCCTTGGGGGTATAGACGCGGGCCACGCCCGCGTCGAGCAGCGCCTCGGCGTCGGCGGCGGGGATGATGCCGCCGACCACCACCGGTACGTCGAGCCCCTGCTCGCGCAGGAGCCGCATGGTCTCGGGGATCAGCTCGCGGTGGGAGCCGGACAGGATCGAGAGGCCGACCACGTCGACGTCCTCGTCGCGCGCCGAGGCGGCGATCTGCTCGGGCGTCAGGCGGATCCCCTGGTAGATCACCTCCATGCCGACGTCGCGGGCGCGGACGGCGATCTGCTCGGCGCCGTTGGAGTGCCCGTCGAGGCCCGGTTTGCCGACCAGGATGCGCAGCCGGCGGCCCAGCCGTTCGGAGACTTCGTCGACGCGCGCCCGAGCGGCGGCGAGAAGGTCGCCATCGCCGCTCTCGGCTGCGGCCGCGACCCCGGTTGGCGCTCGGTAGTCGCCGAAGACGTCGCGCAGGGCCCCCGCCCACTCGCCCGTCGTGGCGCCCGCCTTCGCCGCCTCGATCGTCGCCGGCATGATGTTCGCCGACTCGTCGCGGGCGACCTCGGCGAGCCGCGCCAGGGCCCGATCGACGGCGGCCTGGTCGCGCTCGGCCTTCCAGCGCTCCAGCGCCTCCACGCGTTCGCGCTCGACCTCCGGGTCGGGCGTCAGGATGCCCCCGTCGGCCCCAGCCGTCAGCGGCGAGTCCTCCGTCTCGGTGAAGCAGTTCTGGCCCACCACCTTGATCTCGCCGCGCTCGATCCTGGCCACCCGGTCGCGGTGGGACTCGACCAGCCTCGCCTTCATGTACGGCACCGCATCGACAGCACCGCCGTGCTCCTCCACGATCTCCATCTCCTGGCGCGCGCCCTCGGCCAGCTCGGAGACCAGGTCGTCCATCACCACGGACCCCTCGAAGATGTCCGGATAGTCGAGCAGGTCGGTCTCGTTGGCGAGGATCTGCTGGATCCGCAGGCTCCACTGCTGGTCCCACGGCCGCGGCAACCCGAGCGCCTCGTTCCAGGCAGGGAGCTGGATTGCCCGGGCGCGAGCGTCGCGGCCCAGAGTGACGGCGAGCGCCTCGAGCACTATCCGCGGCACGTTGTTCTCGGGCTGCGACTCGGTGAGGCCGAGCGAGTTGACCTGCACCCCGTATCGCATCCGCAGGTACTTCGGCTCGGTGACGCCGTAGCGCTGGCGGCCGATCTCCTCCCACAGGCGCCCCATGGCGCGGAGCTTCGCGTGCTCCTCGATCGAAGCGCACCCCGGCGTTGACGAAGAACGAGATCCGGCCGAAGACGCGCGGGAAGTCGCCTCGGAGACCTGGCCGCGGCGCTTCGTCTCGTCGAGCACCGCGATCGCCGTGGACAGCGCGTAGGCGATCTCCTGCACCGGCGTCGCCCCCGCCTCCTGGAGGTGGTAGCTGCAGACGTTGATGGGGTTCCAGCTCGGCGCCTCGTTGACGGTGAACGCCACCGTGTCGGCGATCAGCCGCATGGAGGGCTCGGGCGGGAACGCGTAGGTGCCGCGCGAGAGGTACTCCTTGATGATGTCGTTCTGGGTCGTGCCCGTGAGCTTCGGAGCGCTCGACCCCGTTCTCCTCGGCGACCGTGACGTAGAGGGCGAGCAGCCAGGCGGCGGTGGCGTTGATCGTCATCGAGGTGTTCATCTCGTCGAGCGGGATGCCGTCGAGCAGCGTGTGCATGTCGCCCTTGTTGACGATCGAGACGCCGACCTTGCCGACCTCGCCCCGGGCCAGCGGGTGATCGGGGTCATACCCGGTCTGGGTGGGGAGGTCGAAGGCGACCGAGAGGCCGGTCTGGCCCTTGGCCAGGTTTCGCCGGTAGAGCTCGTTCGAGCGCCGCGCGTCGGAGTGCCCCGCGTAGGTGCGCATCACCCAGGGCCGGTCGGGCTCCGGGAGGCGATGTTCGCTCATGGGACAGATTCTCCGATCGGACCACTTGGCTACCCTGCACGGACCTCGAATGGAACCTCGCCGCCACACGAAATCGACCGTTGCCCTGCTGGTGGCGGTCCTCGCCCTCGGCCTCGCGCCCGCAGTCGTGCTGGGCGCGGTATCGGTTTACAAGAACAATTTCTCGAGCAAGTCCGAGGGAAAGGAGCTCCGCCATTCGAGCGGCAAGCACTGTGACAAGCGGTGGAGGGAGAAGGCGAAGAGCGTTCGCGCGCAGCGCAACAGGGGAGGGGGCACCTGCGGCTACAGGCCGCCGGTCGAGGGCGACACCGCGGCCCGGACCACGACTTCCGGGCGAAGGAAACGCTGCTCAAGACCACGCCGAAGGGCCTCGAGGGAAGCGCGTACGTGACGTCGCCGTGCGCTCGGGCAAGAGCTCCGGGCTATGAGCTTCGCATCTTCCCCAGGCGGCACAGGTTCGAGCTCCGTCGCTCTCCCTCCGGACGGCGGAGCCGGCTTCCCGGCCGCAGGGCCGAAACCGGGCGATCAAGGGGGTCAACAAGCCGAACCTCGTGCGCCTGAGGGCGGTGGGCAACCGGGTCACGGCGAAGCGTGAACGGGACGCAGCTGGCCAGGGTGACCGACTCGAACGCGGGTCAGGTGGACGGGCGCAAGCTGGAGGTGGGCGTGGGGAGCACCAGGCGCTCCGAGAAGCGAGATCGTCGCGACCTTCGACAACCTCAAGCTCCAGGTCCCCAATCCCTAGCCGCCCTGGGCCGGGGTTGTCCTCGGGCGCCGTTAGTGGGAGGGCGAGCTGCCGCATGAGCACTGAGACGCTCGAGCGGCCCCGCACCGGCGGCCCCGGCTCGGGGCTCGGCGGCAACTGGCTGGTGATCGTCCTCAACGACGATCACAACACCTTCGACCACGTCGCCAAGACGCTCGCCCGGGTGATCCCCGGGGTGACGGTGGACGAGGGCTACCGGTTCGCCGACCAGATCCACTCGAGCGGCCGAGCGATCGTCTGGACGGGGCCGAAGGAGCCGGCCGAGCACTACTGGGAGCAGCTCCAGGACGCCGGGCTCACGATGGCGCCGCTCGAGCAGCACTGATCACGGCCTAAGGGCGGCCGGCGATCAGCCACCACTTGGCGGCGCCGGCGGCGAGCCGGCGAGGGCCGCCCGGGCCTTGGGCCGGGGCAGGTGGGAGGGGCGCCGGCGACCGTTCTCGCGGCGTCGCAGCTGGGCCGCTCGAAGCTCCAGCAGCGCCCGCAGCTCGCCCGTGCGGCTGAACGGGTCCGCGATCGACTCGCCCGTGGCGAGCGAGATCGCCGCCACCAGGCGCCCCTCGACCGCGAGCCCGAGCAGCGCCCCCTCCGGCGCGGGCGGCGGGAGTCGAGCTGCGCCAGGCGCTCCACCTGCGCACGGTCGTCGCCGTCGAGGCGGCGGATGCTGATCCCGTCGGTGGATGGTCGTGGGGACGTGATGGCCGCTCATCTCTCACCTCGTTGGAAGCCGTGTTCGCTCTTCAGCGGGAAACGCCGGCGAGCCCGTTTCGTGATGCCAGCAAGCTTCGCGTGCCCGGAGGATAAGCGCAACAGGAAGTGCTACTCACCTTGATAAGGTGCTCTTATGCTGGATCTGAAGCGGCTCAGGGTGCTCGCCGAGGTCGCGCGCCAGGGCTCGTTCTCAGGCGCCGCGGAGGCGCTCTACCTCTCGCAGTCCGCGGTCAGCCAGCAGGTGGCGACGCTCGAGAAGGAGGTCGGGATGCCGCTGCTCGAGCGGACGCGCAAGGGGCCGAAGCTGAACGACGCCGGGCGGATGCTGGTCCGCCACGCGGAGGCGGCCCTCGCGCGGCTCGAGGAGGCCGAGCACGAGCTGAAGGCGATCGCCGGCCTCGAGGCGGGCGAGCTGAGGCTGGCGAGCTTCCCGAGCGCGAGTGCCACCCTGCTCACCGAGGCGACTGACCGAGTTCGGGGCCCGGCATCCGAGCGTGCGCCTGAGCGTCACCGAGGCGGAGCCCGAGCAATCGGTGCCGAAGCTGCGCGCCGCGGAGGTCGACCTGGCGATCGTCTTCGACTACCCCATGCTCCCCTCCCAAGACGACGAGCGCGACGTCGAGCGGGCGCTGCTCTTGACCGAGTCGATGTACCTGGCGCTGCCGCGCGGCCATGCCCTGGCCGACGCCGAGGTCGTGCGCCTCGCGGATCTCGCCGACGAGGCGTGGCTGTGCGGGGTGTGCCCGAGCTCCTGCGGCGACGTGGTCAAGCAGGCGTGCCGCCAGGCGGGCTTCGATCCGAGGATCGGGTTCGAGAGCGACGAGTACCAGGTGCTGCAGGCCTACGTCGCCGCCGGGCTCGGCTTCACGCTGCTGCCGGACCTCGCGCTGCCCACCCTGCGGCCCGACTTGGTGGTCCGTCCGACCGTACCCGAGGCTCCCAAGCGGCAGGTGTGGGCTGCGACGCGGGCCGAGGGCGCGCGCTCGCGGGCGACCGAGGCGATGGTGGGGATCCTGCGCGAGGTCGGTGGGCGGTTCGCCGGCCAGAGCGCCAAGGCCATCGCGGCCTGAGCGGACGCGACGCTCTAGCTCGAGCCGGCTTCGACGCCCGATGCGTCGACGATCAGGGTGTGCCAGCTCGGCAGGAGCGGCTTGTTGAAGTAGTTGAGGGCGGCCTCGCGAAGGGCGGCGATCTCATCCGAGTACCAGTAGCGCTCGAAGTCGGCATGGTCGTCCCAGACCGTGACCTGGCGAAAGTGGAGCGGGTCGTCGTCGTCACGGGTCAGGCGGCACGACCTGGCGCCGAAGGCCAGCGCACGGTCCAGGGCCGGCCGCCAGATCTCCAGCCATCGGTCGGCCCGGAAGGGATGGATGTGCCACTCGATGTAGTTGAGGTCGGCCACCCGGATCGGCTAACGGGTCGTTTCCGGGCGGCCCACTAGGTCCCGACCTCGGCGCGGATCGCACCCGGGCCCTCGGCGTGCTTGCCCTCGTCCTCGTCCGTGGCGCCGACCATGATCGAGATCTTGCCGAGGTGCTTGTTCTCGTGCAGGAGCTGGTGCGCCTCGGGCACGCCCTCGAAGCCCATCGCCTGCCAGAGCACCGGCCGGATCTTGCCCTCGGCCATCAGCTGGTTGGCGCGCATGCACTCGTAGGCGTTGGCGAAGTGGGAGCCGAGGATCTCCTTTTGGCGCATCCACAGGTAGCGGACGTCGAAGTCCAGGTTGTAGCCGGAGGTCGCGCCGCAGATCACCACCTTGCCGAACGGCTTCACGACCAGCACCGAGGTCGGGAAGGTCGCCTGGCCGACGTGCTCGAAGACGATGTCCGGGGCATCGCCGAGGATCTCCTTGACGCGCTTCGCGAACCCCCGGGAGGCCTTGAAGCGCTCCTTCTCCTCCTCGGGCGACTCGCCCCCCTTTCGCATCATGCCGGCGAACTCGCCGCGGTTGATGTAGTCGACGGCGCCGAGCTTCTTGACCAGCTCGCCCTTCTCGTCTGAGGAGACGACGCCCACCGCGTTCGCCCCCGACGCGGCGCAGAGCTGGGTGGCGAACACGCCGAGGCCGCCGGCGGCGCCCCAGATCAGCACGTTGTGGCCCGCCTGGAGCCGGCAGCGGTCGATCAGCATCCGGTAGGCGGTGAAGTAGGTGAGGCCGTAGGCGGAGGAATCGACCCAGGAGAGGTTGTCGGGCTTGGGCAGGAGCTGCTGCGCCTGGACCTTGGTGAACTGGGCGAACGACCCCCAGGTGGTCTCGTACCCCCAGATCTGCTGGCTGGGGGCGGCGAGCGGGTCGAGGCCGTGCACCTCGACGTCCTCGTAGGAGGCCTGGTTGCAGTGGATCACCACCTCGTCACCCGGCTCCCACTTGGTGACGCCCTCGCCGACCTTCCAGACGACGCCGGAGGCGTCCGAGCCGCCGATGTGATGCCCCCACTCGGGGTGGTCGCCGTAGTTGAACACGGAGACGGGCTTGCCGAGCGACGCCCAGACGTTGTTGAAGTTGACCCCGGCCGCCATCACCCGGACGATCACCTCGAAGGCGCCCGGCTCCGGCAGCTCGACCTGCTCGAGCTTGAAGGCGTCCTTGGGCTCGCCCTCGCGCTCGGCCCTGATCACCCAGGCGGCCATCGTCTCGGGCAGCTCGCCCGGCTCGACGTCGAGCTTCGAGACCTCAGATACGTCTACTGCCACGGCGCGAGATCCTATCGCTGGTCAGCTTCCCGTCCGGGGCCGCGACTACTTTCGTGAGTCCTCATGGAAGCGTCGGAGAAGCCACAGCTACCCCTCGAGGGGACCGCCGGGCCACGGTGACGGCGTCGTGCGCGCGCTCGACGACCGGCTGGTGATCGAGCGGCTCACGGTCAGCGACGAGCGCGCCGCGCGGGTGGTGCGCGAGCGCGCCGAGATCGGCCAGCAGCCGGCGCGCACGGTCTCCGACGCGATCGAGATCGGCGCGCGCGTGCTCGATCGCGAGGACGTCGGCGCGGAGGTCGACTACGTGCGCGCGGAGTTCGAGCGCGCCTCGGGCGAGGCCCGGAGCCAGCTGATCGAGCAGTCGCGCGGCGTCGTCGAGGAGATCCAGCGTCAGTTCGAGCGCGCCTTCTCGGCTGAAGGCGGCTCGCTGGCGCGCGCCTTCGGCGAGTTCGAGGACGGGCTCGCGGAGCAGATCGCGGCCCACTTCGGCGCCGACCGCTCCACGGCGGTGCAGCATCAGATCAAGGAGCAGGTCTCCAAGCTCGTCGAGGAGCGACTCCAGTCGCTGGTCAGGCACTTCGCCTCCGACGACGCCGCCAATCCATTCGCCGACGCCAAGCGGGCAATCTCCCAGGCCGTCACCGAGTCCACGCGCCGCCAGGAGGGGCGCGTGCAGGCGGTCGCCGAGGCGCTGCAGCGCGTGGAGACGAGCGTCGTGCAGCTCACCGCCGAGGCCGAGGCCAAGCGGGCGCTCACCGAGGCCGAGGACGCGGGAACCCGCAAGGGGCGCAGCTTCGAGGAGCGCGCGCATGCGGCGATCGAGCGGATCGCGCAGGCACGCGGCGATTGCGCACACCACGTCGGCGACGAGCGCGGCGAGGGCGGCTCGAAGAAGGGCGACACGGTGGTCGAGCTCGGCGCTGCCGACGGCAAGCCCTTGGGCCGGATCGTGTTCGAGGCCAAGGACGATCAACTCTCCCGCAACAGGGCCTGGGAGGAGCTGAACGGGGCGATGGCCGAGCGCGACGCCGACTTCGCCGTCCTGGTCGTCGCGGGCGAGGAGAGCATCCCCGCCAGGCGGGAGCAGCTCGTCGAGTACGAGGGCAACAAGATGATCGTCGCCGTCGACTCCGAGCTGCCGGACGAGCTGGGGCTCGACCTCGCATACCGCTACGCGCGGCTGCGCGTGCTGACGGCGCGAGACCGCTCGCTCGAGGTCGACGCGGCGGGGGTCCGGGACGCCGCCGAGGCGGCTCGGTCCGCGCTGAAGCGCGCCCAGGGCGTGCGCCTGGCGCTGACCAACGTCGACAAGAGCTCCGCCAAGGCGCGCGAGGGCATCGAGGGCATCGTCGCCGATGTCGAGGCCGAGCTGGCGCGGATCGAGGGCCTGGTCGCGGCGGCTGGGTAGCGTGTTGCGCCGGCAGCCGCTTCGAGGCGGTACGCTTTTGCGTGGGGGTGAGCAGGGAATCAGACAGCCTTGCGATGGGGCGAGGGGTGTCCCAGGGAGCCGGCGGCAGGTTGATTCGGTGCACTGCGCGGCGATCGCGCCCTGCGCGACCAGGACTTCGAGCGCCTCTACGAGGAGCAGGCCGCAGCCCTGCTCTCCTTCCTCGCCCTGCGGACCGGCGATCGCGCGCTCGCCGAGGATCTGCTGGCCGACACGTTCGAGCGCGTGCTCCGCAAGCGAGCCACGTTCGACCGCCGCCGCGGGAGCGAGAAGACGTGGCTCTACTCGATCGCCCTCAACCTGCTGCGCGACAACGCACGCCGCAGCAGGGCCGGCCGGGGGGCGACCGAGCGCATGGCGTTCGAACGGGGTACAGAGCCTCTCAGTCGCGAGCTCGACCAGGTCGAGGACCGCGACGCGGTCGGCCAGGCGATCGGGGCGCTGAGCGCCGAGGAGCGCGAGGCGGTGGCGCTCCGCTTCGGGGCCGATCTGACCGTGCCCGAGATCGCCGAGCTGACGGGGAATTCGCTCACCACGATGGAGGGCCGCGTCTACCGGGCGCTCCGAAAGCTCCGCGTCGAGCTTCGAGCCGCCGGATTCCTAGAGTCGGGATTCCGCGCGGTCAGAAATCGGCACCCTCGTTCGTATAAGGGGGTGACTCGGAGATGGAGGACTTCATGGAACGGCGAGAGTTCGAGGAGCATCCCGAGGATCTGGAGCGGGTGGCCGACTGGCTGCGGGCCCAGCGCCCCGAGGTGACCGCGCTCGAGCTCGACCGCATCAAGCAGCGCGCCCGCGCGCAGGCGATGCGCGGCGAGCGGCGCGGTGCGGGCGCCCCGAGGCCACGCCGAGGCGTTCTCCACGGCCATCACGGTGCTGGCGCTCACGGTCGGTCTCGGCGGCGCGTTCGCAATCGCCGGCAACGGCCCGCCGTCGTCGCCGCACAGCGCCGGCAGCAGCGGCGGCAGCGCCGCCTTCGACCAGTACTGCCCGCCGGGCCAGGCCGGTAAGAAGTGCCGCAAGCAGCTCGAGAAGGAGTGCTTGAAGCAGGCCGAGCGGGACAAGAAGGACTTCGAGCGGCAGCAGAAGCAGGAGAAGAAGGACTTCGAGGCAGCAGCAGAAGCAGGACAAGAAGGACTTCCTAGCGACCAATCCGACCCGCGAGCAGAGGAAGGCCTTCGAGCAGCAGCAGAAGCAGGAGAAGAACGCCTTCTGAGGCGCAGCAGTACAACCAGGAGAAGGACGACTTCTACGAGCAGTACAAGGCGCAGAAGAAGGCCTGCAAGGAGCTCAACCCCCACCACGGAGACGACGACTAGCGGCGGGTCGCCAGGTCGGGATACAGCCAGCATGAGAGGGCGGGCCTTTGGCTCGCCCTTCTGGTTGGCTCGGGGACGGCGACGGTCAGATGCTGGAGAAGCGACGCGCCAGCTCGGCGCCGCGGCGCTTCCAGACATTGGGCCGGTCAGTGGCGAAGCGCTCAACGGCCAGCTATGGCCAGCGGCTCAAGGGGATTCAGCCGGCGCGCCTTCAGCGCCTCGGGACGCGGGTCGAGGCCCGCCGCGGCCCGCGCCAGCGCCAGGCCATAGTGGAAGCTCCAATTGTCCGGGTCGCGCTCGATCGCCTGCTGCATCTCGTCGATCGCCTGCCGCGGCCGGCCATCACGGATGGCGCAGTAGCCGAGCAGCTCGTAGGGCTCGGGGCGGGAGCCGAGCGCCGAGATCGAGGAGCGCGCGTCGTCGCTGGCGGTCGCGCAGTCGCCGCCGGCAAAGGCCCCGTTGGCCCGGTCGAGCCACGCCTGGGAGCTGAGGACCTCGTAGGGGAGGGCGGCCAGGAGGACCAGCGGGATCGCCACGCGCGAGGCGAACCGGGCAGCGCGGGCGCCGCGAGCCTCGAGGGTCTGTTGGCTCGGGCGGCGATCGCGGCTCCCCCTGCCGCGAACAGCCACACCGTCACCACCGGCATCTCCCAGTGCCAGTCGACGGCTGTGGCGAGGGCCCAGACGAGCGCGGCGGCGAGCAGGGCGGCGTACAGGGTCCGGCCCTCGCCCCGGATCCGCACCGCGAACGCCGACGAGGATCGCGAGGAGCGCCGTCGGCCAGCAGGATCAGCCCGACCAGGCCGAGCTCTCCTAGCGTCTCCGGGTAGAGGCCGTGGGCGTCGACCACGGTGCCTGGGAGCTGGCGCTCGCGCTCCCAGGCGAGCTGGAAGGTGCCGCCGCCCTGCCCCTCCAGGTTCGACCGCTCGAACTCGTCGATTGACACCCCCCAGTAATCCAGGCGCCCGTTGGAGCTGACCGAGGTCAGCCGCTGGCGAAGATCGGTCGCGTTCGCCGGCGTCCCCTCGCTGACCGGGGCATCGGAGGTGAAGCGGTCGTACTGGCGCGAGACCCAGCCGGGGGCCCCAAGCGCCAGGGCGATCGCCACCCCGACGGCGAGCGTCGCGCCCGCCGCGCCGAGGGCCGTCCGCGGGCTGACCAGCCGCCGCGGGCGAGCGAGCCGGGAGTCGAGCCTTAGGAGGACCAGCCTGACTACGCCCGCAGCGGCGACGCACGCAGCGAGGACCCATGCGACGCGATGGCCCTGGGAGACCGCGGCTTGGGTCGTGGGACGCTCTGTCGCGAGCAGGTCCGCGTTGTAGGCGACCACGACCGCGAGGACGGTGGGGGGGACGGTGGCCACAAGCCCGCTCGCCGCGCCCCGGGGTCGCGCCAGCACGAGGTAGGCGACGATCCCGATGCCGCCGGCTGCGATCGCGCCGCGCGAGAAGGTGAAGTACGACCGTGGTCGCGAGAAGCGGGATCGCCGCGGCGCCCATGATCCGCGGCAGCGCCGGGCCCCGGGCCCGGGTCGCCATCTGAAGGCAGAAGACGACGCCCACGCGAGGCGAGCAGCCCGAGCGCGTTCCAGTAGGTGATCGGGTAGCTGAGCCGCTCGTTGGCGAGGTTGAACTCGATCGGCCAGACGTTGGGCAGGAGTCGAGTCGTCAGGGCGATCGCGCAGACGACCACGATTCCCGCCGCCAGACCCCAGACGAGCCACTGAAGCTGTCGCCTGCGCCGGATCGCCAGCCCGAACAGCGCCAGCGCGACGAGGTAGAGGAGCGCCCGGTTGAACTCGAGCAGGGCGCGGGCGGTCGAGTCCGACCAGGCACCCGAAAGCAGGGTCCAAACGGCGAAGGCGGCCAGCGCCCCGACGGCCAGTGCCAGCTGCGGGCCCAGGCCGGCGAACGGCTCCCCGGCGAAGCAGATCCAGCCCGCGAGCGCGAGCAGGAGCACGATCGTCACCAAGCCCTGGGTGTTGGGGAAGTACCCGCCTGCGTTGAAGGCGAGGTAGACGATCAACGCGCCCGGCAGCAGCGAGAACACCAGAAGCGACGACCGTCTGGCCATGGCCGGCGCATCGTAGAGCCACCATCAGCCGTGCTCGCCAGCCGCGGCGCTGCCGCCAGCCGGCGCGTTAGCCTCCTGGCGGTGGACGGGATTCGGGTCCGCGGCCTCGTCAGGCGCTTCGGCAGCGTGGTCGCCCTCGACGGGCTCGATCTCGACGTCGAGCGTGGGGAGATCGTGTCCCTGCTGGGCCCGAACGGCGCCGGGAAGAGCACACTGCTTCGAATCCTCGGCACGGTGGTCCTACCCGACCAGGGGACCGCGAGCGTGTGCGGGGTCGACGTCGTCGCCAATCCGGCCGCCGCCCGCCGGCAGGTCGGCCTGATGATCGGCGACGAGCATTCGCTCTACTGGCGCCTCAACGGGAGGGAGAACCTGGCCTTCTTCGGCGCGCTACACGGCCTGCGCCGGTCGGAGGCGCTCCGCGACTCGGCGGAGCTGCTCGACCTGGTCGGTCTCACCGAAGCGGCCGAGCGCCCCGTGCGCGGCTATTCCTCGGGCATGCGCGCCCGTCTGTCGCTGGCGCGGGCCCTGCTCGCCGGTCCACCGCTCCTGCTCCTCGACGAGCCCACCCGAAGCCTCGATCCGCTCGCCGCCGTGGAGTTCCGCGAGATGGCGGTTCGCCTGACGCGGGAACGGCGCGCCGGGATCCTCCTCGCCACGCACGACCTCCACGAGGCCGCGGCCGTATCTGATCGGATCGTCGTGCTGGCGGCGGGCCGGGTGATGCTCGACGAGGATGCGGCCGGAATGGAGCCCGCGCGGCTCGAGTCGGCGTTCCTCGAGGCCGTGCGAACGCGGCAGGCCGGCGCCGTCGACCCGGTCGAGCCATGAAGCCGCTCATGGTGCTCGCGGCGTTCGTGCGACGGGACTGGCGGATCGACCTGTCCTACCGGGCGACCTTTTTGCTGCGGCTGGTCGCGACCGTCCTCTCGCTGGCCCTGTTCTACTACCTCAGCCGGGTCATCGACGACGCGCAGTTCGCGGCCCGCGAGGACCTCGACAGCGGCTACTTCGGATACGTGGTGGTGGGCCTCAGCCTGCTGCGGATCGTTCAGGTGGGCCTCGCCTCCTTCTCGCGCAAGCTGCGTGAGGAGCAGACGACCGGCACCTTCGAGGCGCTGATGGCGACGCCGGCGAGCCCAGGGGCGATCATCCTCTCGAGCGCGGTGTACGACATCGCCCGCGCGACCCTCGACGGGCTGCTGCTGATGGCGGCCGCGATCGTCATCTTCGGGCTCGACATCCACGCCGGCGCGGGATCGATTCTGGTGGCGCGTGGTGGCGCTGGTCGGGTGCGTCGGGCTGTTCGCTTCGCTCGGCGTGGCGGTGGCCGCGCTGACCGTGATCTTCAAGCGGACGACGGTGCTCCTCGGGCTGGTGCTGACGGCGCTCGCGCTCCTCGGCGGGGTCTACTTCCCGATCGAGGTCATGCCCGAGCCGCTCGAGGCCATCGCCAAGGCGGTGCCGTTCACCTGGGGCCTGGACGTCGTGCGTGACTCGCTTTTGGGCGGCGACGTGGACCCCGCGCAGCTCGCGGGCCTGTTCGGCTCGGTGGCGGTTCTCCTGCCGCTGGCCTTGCTCGGCTTCAGGGCGTCCGTCTGGCGTGCCCGCCGCACCGGGTCCCTCGCGCAGTACTGACCCGAGCACTACGCTTGAGCGCGTGCGACGGCTGCATCCAGCCAACCTGCGCGCAGCCTGGTGGGCGCTGCGGACGGCGCACCGCACCCGACGCCTGCTTGCCGCTGAGGGCCTCGAGGCGGCGCTCGCGCCCCCTGCTCCGCCGCCGCTTCCCGCGGAGGCCGAGCGAGGCGTCAGTGCGGTGCTGCGCCGCCGCGGCGAGAGCTGCCTGGTGAAGGCGATCGTGCTCCAGGCCTGGCAGGCGGCGCATGGACGACGGCGCGACCTGATCGTCGGCGTCACGGACCCGGCGGGGTTCGAGGCGCACGCCTGGCTCGAGGGCGACCCGCGGCACACCGACGCCGGCGTCGATACCTCCCAGCTCGGTCTGGTCGGGCGAGCCGAAGCACTCGACGCCGGCGATGACCACGCCCCACCCGACCGCAGGCCGTTCCACGAGCTCC
The DNA here is from genome assembly GCA_963743455.1 of uncultured Actinomycetes bacterium. Taxonomy (GTDB): domain Bacteria; phylum Actinomycetota; class Thermoleophilia; order Solirubrobacterales; family 70-9; genus AC-56. Next base: position 83,304 of record CAVUPJ010000004.1, read on the forward strand.
TGCGCCGTCCGGCGCCTTCCTACGGAAGCCCGCATGGAGCGCCTCCTCGTCCGCGGTAGGCTGCCGTCGCAATGACTGAGCGTCTGCGGGTCCGCGCGGAGGCGGTCGAGTGGCGCACCGTGGAGGGCGAGATCGTCGCGCTCGACCTGCGCCGCTCGCTGTACTTGGCGATCAACCCAAGCGGCGCCACGCTGTGGCCGGCGCTGGTCGAGGGCGCGAGTCGCGACGAGCTCGTCGAGCGGCTGTGCGCGGAGTGCGAAGTCAGTCGCGAGACCGCTGAGTCCGACGTGGACGGCTTCCTCTCCGAGCTGGCCAGCCACGACCTGCTGGCCGACTGAGGTAGAAGTTCCCCGATTCTGGGTACTCGGCCGAGAAATCTGCGGGGACCGGCGGGTTGAATCACTAGTCGGGATCAGGGCGGCTCGGTCGTAATAGGAGCATTAGCCGTATGAGGAGGAAAGTCCCGAGTGGTCCGATGGAGGTCGAGGATGTCGTTGAGCAGCATGAGCCGTGACGGGGGCGCTTATCGGCGCGCAGGGCTGACCGTCGCGCTGGCGCTCGCGGCTCTCGCTTGTCTTCCGGCAGTCGCATCGGCGGCGACCGTCACCAGCGCGGCCGGGACCATCACCTACCAGGCGGCGGCGGGCGAGACCAACAGCGTGGTGGTCGATGACCCGGGCGCGACCTACACGTTCGCCGAGACCCCGATCACCGCCGGCACGGGATGCACGCTCAGACCAACGCCAATCTCGTGACCTGCAGCGACACCGGTATCAACGTCGTGGTCATGAACATGGGCGAACATGGGCGACACCGTCAACGCCAGTGGCGCCGCCCAGGATCCCTTCACGGTGAACGGCGAGGCGGGCATCGACACGCTGACGCTCAGCGGCCTTGGCGACACCTCGGGAACGGTCGGCGACGGCAATGACACGATCAGCGGCGGCGCCGGCAACGACACCCTCAACGGCGGCAACGACAACGACACGATGATCGGCGACGTCGATGACGACGACCTCAACGGTGACGCCGGCAACGACCGCCTGGACGGAGGCGACAACGGCAACGATGACGACGACTTCGACGGCGGGACGGGCATCGACCGGGTCGTCTTCGGCATCATTCCCGGGCTCACCTACACCTGCACGGGGCAGGCGGTCGTCATCGACATGGACAACGTCGCCGACGACGACAGCTGCGCAGACGGGTGATCCGACGACAACAACGTGCGGGACTCGGTCGAGTCCGTCACCGGGAGCACCCTCGGTGACACGATCACCGGCAGCTGCTTCGCCAACACCTTCGCCGGCGATCCGGGCAGCGCCAGCGGCGATGCCGGCGGCAACGACACCCTGAACGGCGATCCCAACACCTGCGCCGCCGGCAACGGCACGGACTTCCTGGGCGGCGCCGAGGGCAACGACGTCTTCAACGGCGACGGCACGACGGGTGCCGCGGCCTTCGACACGGTGACCTACGGCTTCCCCTTCACCGGAGGGGGAGGCATCAGCGTCGACCTCGACGACGTGGCCGACGACAACGACGGGTTCGGCAACACCGCCGACAACGTCAACGGCGACATCGAGCGGGTGATCGGCAACTCGGGCGGCGACACGATCAACGCGACCGCCGCCGACCAGGCCGTGTCCCTGTTCGGGCGGGCAGGCGTCGACACGCTCACCGACAGCACCTTCGGCGACTTCCTCAACGGCGAGGGCGGGGCCGACACGATCAACTGCACCAACGGTGGCATCGACACCTACGTCATCGACGGCGCGGACACGGTCAACGGGAGCTGCGAGATCGGGATGTAGGGCGCCGCCCTGCACGGTGCCCCACTGGCGCCGGTACTCTTTAGACGCAGCATGCGAGGCAGGGGAAAGTTGCGAAGGCGGCGGGCGACCGCGGTCCTGGCGGTGGCCGGCGTCGCCGTTCTTGTCGCCGCAGGCGCGGCGGCCGCGGCGCTGACGGCCGTGTCATACAACTTCCAGGTGGCGGGGGGCGAGACACGCGGGGGGCTCGCGACGTGTGCGCCCGGCCGCACAGCGGTTTCGGGCGGGTTCTACGCGCCCCTGACGGAGCAGGGGCCGGCGATGGTGGCGCTTGACTCGACCCGCTACAGCGCGCGCCAGTGGCGCCTTCGCGTTCGCAATCTCGGTGGGAACGGAACGGCTACCGCGTACGTCTACTGCGAGCCCAGCGATGCGGGGCTCGTCACCAGGTCGGCGCAGTTCACCGTTCCAGGCGGCGGCATGCGCGGCGCCGGCAGCGCGCAGTGCCAGCCTGGGGAAGAGGCCGTCGCGGGCGGCTTCGACTCCCCGGAGGCGAACACGTACCTGATGATGTCGCGGCGCATCGACGCACGCACCTGGCGGGTGGCCGTGTACAACCCGGGCTCCGTTCCTCATCAGTACACCGCCTTCGTCTACTGCGATGCGAGCGAGCCCGGACTGACGCAGAGGGTCAGGACGATCACCACCAGCAACACCCAGCGGTTCGGCCAGTCGGTGGTTGCATCCTGCGGGTCCACGGAGGAACTGCGCTCCGGCGGCTTCTACGTCGAGTTCTTGCGGGCCGTCGACGAGCTCGACACGGACGACATCGGCATCGTCCACGGATCTAGGCGCTCGGGTGAGCGCGGCTGGCAGGTGACCGCCTTTGCGGTCATCGGCCGCCCCAAGCTGTCGGCTTTCGCCTACTGCGCTTAGCGACCGAGTCCATCGGGGGTATCGCCCGGCCGACCGTCAAACTCTCCGCGATGGTCAGCGCTCCCACGCAGCTCCTGCACGGTGTGCGCCTGCGCGGCGACGTCGCCGTGCCCGGCGCGGCCATGGCGGCGGACGGGAAGGTCGACTTCGAAGTCCATCTTGACGCCCCCTTTCGCCCGGCGAATGCGGCGCCTCCCGGGGACCTCGTGGCGGCGCTCGAGACAGCGGACGCGCGCTACGCGGCCGCCCTGCGGGGCGATGAGCTCACCGTTCGCTTTTTCGCCACGGGAGAGTTCGAGGTCGACCTCGCCAGGGGAACGATCGTCGCGCGGCCGGCGCCCGGGCGGGGCGAGGCGATGGTGCCCGTGCTCTTGGCCGGCAACCTCTTGGCGATCGTGCTCGGGCTTCGTGGAGCCGCCGTCCTTCACGCCAGCGCCGTGGAGCTGAATGGCGCGGCGATCGCCTTCGCGGGACCGACCGGGGCCGGGAAGTCGACCACGGCGGCCTTGCTGTGCGCGGCGGGGGGAGCGATCGTCAGCGACGACGCGGCGCGGATGGAGGAGCGTGACGGCGCGCCGCTGATCCACCATGGCCCGCACGAGCTGCGGCTGCGGCCACAAGCCTCGATGATTGCCGATCAGGTGGGTGGAGCAACGGGCGCGACGGCCGATGGTCGCCTGGCGGTCGAGGCCCGCCCGGCCACCGGCGAGTTGACGCGGCTTGGCGCGATCGTGTTTCCGAGCTGGTCACGCGGCGCACGCCAGACCTCGGTGGCCCGGCTGTCGCCGCGGCGGGCGCTGGAGCTGCTCCTGCGCTGCCCCCGGGTGACGGGCTGGCGCGTCACGGACCCGGTTCGGGCGCACTTCGTCGCCTGCGCGGGGATCGCGGAAGCCGTGCCCAGCTTCAGCGCCGAGCTGCCCCAGCGGCGCCTCCAAGATCCCGGCCTCCCCGGCGCCCTGCGTGATGCCCTGGCCGTGGCCGGCGCGCTCGAGCCCCAGGGTGCCCAGCCGCCGTGAGCCTGCGGCCTCTCGCCAACCTGCTCGCCGTGGCGACCCCGGACCCCGCCGAGCTCGAGGCCGTTCGCGGGCGGATCGAGGCCAGCGGCGCCTTCGATTCACCTTGGAGTCCCGTGCCGGGCCGCCTCGTGGCCGCCAGCCGCCTTCCCGGCAGCTCGCCGGACGGCGCGCCCGTGCGCGCCGCCGGCCTGGCCTTCGCGCAGGGACGCGACGAAGTCGCGGCATCCGGCCGTGGCTGGGACGAGGTCGCGCGACTGGTGGCCGAGCGGCCCGAGGGCGTGGACGAGCTGCCCGGGGACTTCGGGCTGGTGCACTTCCGCCCGAGCGGCGAGGCCACGGTGGTCCGCTCCGCGGGCGGCCTGGTGCCCTTCTACGTCGCCGGCGATGGCGAGCGCTGGACCGTGGCCACGACGCTAGCCCACCTGCTGCGGTTCCACATGGAGGACCTGGGGCTTGACCCCCTGGTCAATGCGATCCTGACCTCGGGCTACGACGCCGCGCCCGACCGCCGCACCTTCGTGTCCGGGGTCAGGCTCCTGGGGCGCGGAGAGTACGTGCGGCTAGGGGAGGGACGCGCCGAGTTCGGCCGCTGGTGGGATCCCCGCCAGGGCGCGGCGCCACGGCCCGCCGCCGATCACGCTGAGCGGTTGCGCTCGGCGCTCCTCGGGACGCTGGAGCGCGAGCTCGACCCGGCGGGCGAGAACCTCCTCGCGCTGAGCGGCGGCGTGGACTCGTCGGCGGTGGGGGCGCTCGCCGCGGGCACCCTGGGGCGCGAGGTCAGCACGCTGACCGTGCTCACGGACGACGAGGCGGCGCGAGCCCGGGACCTCCGCTACGTCGACGTGCTGACAGAGGCCGTCGGGTTTCGCCGCCGCAAGACTGTCACCGTGGATCGCGAGCGCCGCCTCGCCCTCCTCGACGAGCCGCGTGTCCCCTTCCACGTCCCCATGCCCTACCTCTGCCTGTTGCCGTCCGTGACCAGCGAGTGGCCCGTCTCCGTGCTGGTCGGCGGCGAGTTCGCCGACCACACGGTGGGCTCCGCGCTGACCCTGCGCGACTGGGCGCGCCACACCACGCTCACGGGACTGTGGGGCGCGCGCCAGGCGCTTCCCACGGGCCCGAGCGACATCCGTCGCTGGTTCGTCTACCGGCTGCGCCGCGCCCTGCGCCGCCCGCCGGTGCCCTGGCCCGACGAGCTGCCCGACCTAGTCCGGCCAGAGCTTCGAGACGAGTATCGAGAATGGTTGCGCGACCGCCGCCGCGCGGCCGCACGCGACGACGGGCCGATGCCGTACCTGGCGATGTTCCTCGAGCGCCAGGGGTTCCTTGGCATGCACTGGGAGGTGACGAGCTCCCTCGGGGTGCGTCGGAGCTTTCCCTTCGTGACCAGGGAGCTGCTCGAGTTGGGCTTCGAGTGCCATCCGTCGGAGCTGGTCGGGCCGGGAACGAAGCGGCTCTTGCGCGCCGCGCTCGCCGCTGACGTGCCGGCGGTCAACCTGGAGCGACCCGACAAGGGACGCCCGCGTTCACCCCGTGGGAGCGAATTCCGCGCCTGGTCAGGCGAGATCCCGAGCGCGCTCGACTCCGTCCTCGCCCCCGGCTGGCCGCCGAAGGGCCAGATTCCGTACTGGGATGTACATAGGGGCCGCCAACTGGTAGCCTTTGTCAACGCATTCGAGCGTTCGCGGGACGGGCGCTGAGGAGGTCAAGGGAGAGACATGACGTCAGGCGGGTACGAGGCCCCAACAATCGTCGTGCTCGGCACGTTTGCCGAGTTGACGCAGCAGGGACAGGCTCCGACCGACGAGCTGTTCAACGACGGCTCGCAGGTCTGATCCAGAGCTCAACCCCCGTATCTGGCGATCAGCCAGGTACGGTCGCGCTTGACGAGGCTCGCCGCTTCGTCTAGCGCCACGGCCTTCGCGCGGTCGCCCGCCACGCTCACGTCCGTGACCCTGACGCCATCGGCGGCGCTGCGGTAGCTCGACTGATAGAGCTCGATCGAGGTCTCGCACGGTGACCCCTTCGTCTCGGGGGCGGCCCTGGCCACGTCCCGCTCGACGGCGCGCCGCCCCTCGGGCGTCAGCTGGGCACAGGCCTGGACGCCGTCGCCGCGCGCGATCGACCGTAGGTACTCGCGAACCGTGCGGACCACGGCTCGCTCGTCGGCCGTCGGCCCGGCGCCGCTCGGCACCGTGCCGACCGGTCTGCCGTCACGCCCGGGGGTGCCGCCCGACGTCGCCGGCTCGGTCGGTTTCTGCGGTGTTCCGGGCTCCTTGGGGGTGGACCCACTGGAGCCGGGCTCGTTGGCGCCGGGCTCCTGGCCCCCCTTCTTCGAGCCGGCCTTGTTGGAGCCGTCCTCTCTCGAGCCCGACTTGGCGGAATCAGGCTTCTTGGAGGCGGAGGCGTCCGGCGTCGTAGGCGCCGTCGCCGAGGCCTCTTTGTCGTCGTCTCCGCCGCATCCCGCGATCGCCAAGGCGACCAGCAGGCAGAGCACGGCGACCCACCATCGCCTGCTCACCGGCTGTTCCCTGCCCTGAACCATGCTGGCTGCTCTTCTGCCTCGACGCGTGACGACCGTCGCGACACCGGATTCAGGGTAACAGCGAGGCCCGCTCAGCGTGGCCGATTCCGTCCGGCTCGTCGCGCCCGCCGCCAGGCGACGATCGCGGCCGGCAGCCGCAGGGCGGTCGAGGCCGGGCGCCACAGATAGGCGAGCGCCAGGCGCTGCCCTTCCTCGGGCCGCGAGCCTCGGATAGCGCCAACGCATGTAGTCGGGCGGGGGGGCCAGCCGCCCGGCAAGCAGCCTGAGCCGGGCACCAGTGCCGGGCGCGCTCGCCAGCCGCTCGAGGGTGACCGCGAGGGACCGCCCGCCCTCTTCGCGCAGTGAGAGCATCAGCGGGCGCTCTTCCCCAAGCCCCATGCTGTCGGCCAGGCTGGCCCCGTCCGGGAGGAGGCGAAGCCCCGTCGCGAACGTCGGCACGGCCCGCAGGCGCCTGGCTAGGCCGGCCGCCTCCTGCCATGGCTGGTCCCCTGCGTGGCGCAGCGCGCGCTCCAGGTCCTTGCGGGGCTGCTCGAAGCGATGGCTCGCATGCTGTGCGGCGTGCAGGACGACGTAGAGGAGCCGCGCCGGGTGGCTGAGCGTCTCCACCTCGAGCGTGCCGATCCGCATGGTCTCGGTTTCCTTCGAGAGCAGGGCCCACGCGTGGGCCTTGTCGGCTTCGACTCCGAACAGGGTGTCGTGAAGGTCCACGACGCTGCGGTCCGCACGGCGAAACCACGTATAGGAGCTCACGCCCGGCTGTTCGCGAAAGCCGGCATCCCGAAGGGCTCGCGAGGCGCGACCGAGCGCCTCGGGCGCGAGCAGGAGGTCCGTGTCCCGGTAGGGGCGTGCGGGACCGTCCGCGTACAGCCAGGCGGCAATAGAGGGGCCCTTGAGGAGAATCGGGCGAACGCCGGCGTCGCGCAGCGCCGAGACGATCTCCGCGGTCACCGCGTCGACGCGCAGAGCCAGCGCCGCCGCTCGCATGGCCGGCGTCAGCCCACCAACCTCCATCAGCGAACCGAGGATACCGGGGAGTAGTCACTGAGCGACCGGGGTGGCACGCCGATGCCCGGTATAAGGTCCGATCGAGTTCGTGAGCTCACGCGGGCCACTACGACTCCTGTCGCGCAGCCTCTCCGGCTATCTGTGCGGCACGCATTCGGGGCTCCTGGCGTCGCGCCGCGGCGACCGGCTGACGGTCGGTGAGCTGACCCGAATGCACCGAGAGCTCTCCGCGCCGGACGGCGGCACTGCTACGGCACTCGGGTCGGTGCCCTGGCGACCGGCGGAGGAAGCCCGCGGCCTCTCGGACGCGCTTCGGTCCAGTCTCGCCCATTCGGGGGTTGTGGACCTGGTGCTCTTCGGCAGTCAGGCCAGGGGCGCCACGACCGGGTTCAGCGACGTCGATGCGATCCTGGTCGTCGATGACGATGCGGCGGCTGACCCCGCGGCGCTCCGCGCCTTACGGCCGCATGTCCTCGCCGCCCAGCGGGCCGTGCTCGCCCATCAGCCCATGCAGCACCATGGCTTCGAGGTGGTCACGCCCAAGCTGCTCAAACGAGCGGACCACGCCGTGCGAATGCCGGCGGTCGCGCTCACAGAAACCCGATCCCTGAAGGGAGGCTCGGTCGAGGCGGCGTTTGCAGGGGGCGACGCCGAAGAGGCCCGCACCGAACTCGGCGAGATGATTCGGGCCACGGCGGCGTTCCCCGTCTGGCCGGGGCACGCGTGGCACTTGCACCGGCTCGTTTCGATGTTCGAGCTGCTGCCGGCCCTCTACCTTCAGGCCCGCGGCTTTCCGGTGGCGAAGTGGCGCTCCTTCGCCGAGGCCCGAGACGATTTCGGCGGGATGTGGTGGCCTTATGACGTGCTGGAACAGGTACGTGACAGCTGGCCGCGTCGATCGAAACTGACGCTCCGCGCGGGAGCCGCGGCGCTCCGCAACCCATGGGTCGCCGCCGCGGCGTGGCGTCGCGCCGCTCCCACCAGGATCGGGGCGGCCGGCGCCATGCTGTCGATCGAGTGCCTGGGCGCGCTGCACGCGCTCGCGAGTGAGATGGGTGAGCGAGCATGCTGAGGGCAGGGGGCCGGCGCCCCGATGTTGCGCTTGCCGCCCTTCCGCGGCCCGCGACCGTTGACGAGTACGCGAGGGCGGGGGAGGAGATCCAGTCCCTCCTCGGCGCGCTTCCAGGGCTCGTTGCCGTCTACGAAGCGGGGAGCGTCTCGGTCCCGGGAATCTCCGACCTCGACCGCGTCGCGGTGATCGAGCGTGGGCGCCCTCTGCCCGAGGTTTGGTCGCAGCTCTCGGAACGGTCCCGGTACCTCGCAATGCATTCCCCCTTCCTCGTGGATCACGCCACCTTCCGGCGCCACCGCTGGTTTGCGCACCTGGAGCCCCTGTGTCTAGCGTCGGGCCAGGCCGTGGAGCTCGAGGATCGCCCCTCCCCCGAATACAGCGAGCCGCTGCTGGGGGCGGAGAGCCTGGTCGTCTGCCTGCTCAGGGCCCTGAAGCAGGTCTCGACTCTGCGCCTCAAGGTGCGATCGTCGCTCTGCGGCCTCCACAGCATCCGGCACGGCCTGGCGCTGGCCGGACTGACCCGCGAGGATGCCGTCGCCTCCTGGCGGATCGCCGATCAGGTGGCGACGCTTCGCGCTTCCTGGTTCGAGTGGCCCGAGCAGCGCCGCGGTGAGCTGATGAAACAGGCGGCCACGCAAGCGGTGCCCGCGCTGCTGGAGGCGCTCTGGGCGCTCGGAGAGCGATGTGAGCCGGCCGGGACGCCGAGCGACCTACGGCTGGGCTCGCCGTGGTCCAACGTCACGCTGGTGCCCGCCGCGACCCCCAACGACGGTGTGTCCGGGGCACCTCGCGTCCGACTGCCGGCGATCCGATCCGCCAAGGCCTCGGAGCTGCGGTGGCGCATCGCACGGCCTCAGATTCCCGTTCACCCTGCCGTGCTCACGCTGCTTGCCGGCCCTGTTCGGCAAGACCGCGAGGCCTTCAGGTCCGCGCGAGCGCAGCTTCTCCGCGACTATCGCACCTTCCTGAACGTCAGCGGAGGCGGCTACTCAACGATCGGATTGGCGATGCCGTTTCTGTCGAGCTGATCGAACGCGAGGCGCTACGGTCCGGGCGATATGGCGAGCGCGCGCGAGCTGCCGACGGCCGAGTGGATCTCCTCCGGGCGGGTGCCGCTGGACGACGGCTCCCCTCTGCAGCAAACGGACGGTTACAAGACCGGCGGCAAGCTCTACGAGGAAGACGCGATCCGCGCCCTGCGGAAGGTCGCGCGCGTGGAGGTGCGGCAATTCCCCCGTCCGGGCGGCACGGGGCCGCCGGCCTTTGCGCGCAAGGCGCGCTACCTGGCCTCGTTCTCGCGCTACGTCCCGAAGGCAAGGCTCGCCGTCTGGGAGGTGGGCAGTCTCAGCTACGGGAGGGTCCGTCAGGACCCAGGCCGGCGGCAGGTTGGGCTTGTTCACCATCTGAGCCCAGGCGTCGAGGCGGGCCTGCGCCGGCTCCTCAGGCCGCGGTTCGTCGGCAATCTGCGCCGCCTTGACGTGGTCGTCACCGTGGCCGAGCACTGGCGCTCGACCCTGCTCGGCCTTGGGGCGCGCGACGTCCGTGTGATCCACAATGCCGCGCCCAAAGTTCCGGTGGACTTCGGGTTGGATGAGCTGGAGGAGCTCGACCGGCGGTTCGGTTTCGCCCCGGGGCGGCCGCTCGTCTACCTGGGGACGAGCCAGGTCGAGAAGGGCGTCGTGGAGGCCCACCGCGCGCTCGCGAGCGAGGGCTACGACTTCGTGGTCACCGGGGGGCGGGAGATCCCAGGGCTGCCGATCCGGCGCCTGGAGCTCCCGGCTCGTGAGTACCTGCTGCTCTTGAGCCGCTGCGACGTGGCGGTCCTGATGTCCACATTCCCAGAGGGCTGGTCGCGTACGGCGGCCGAGGCCATGCTCTGCGGTACGCCGGTTGTCGGCAGTGGATCAGGCGGGATGCACGAGCTGCTCGCGGGGGGCGAGCAGGTGATCTGCAGCTCCTTCGATCGCCTTCCCGAAGCGGTGCAGCGCGCCCTCGAGGACCGCGAGGCCCTGTCCCGGCAGGGACGAGAGTTCATCTCGCAGTTCACGCTGGAGCGCTTCGAACGCGCGTGGCGAGCCCTTGCCGAAGAGTTCCTCGTCTGAGGCGGACTCGTTGCGATGTGGTTGGTGCTGGAGGGTCCACCTCCACAGGTACGCTTCGGCGCGATGCCGGATGGGGCCGGAAAGATCCTGGTCACGGGGGGCGGAGGGTTCATCGGCTCGAACCTCGTCGATCGCCTGCTGCGCGACGGCCACACCGTGCGGGTGCTCGACAACTTCGCCACCGGCCGTCGTGAGAACCTCGCCGATGCCCTCGACGAGGTCGAGCTGGTCGAGGGTGACCTGCAGAGCTATGAACGCGTGCACAACGCCATCCGCGGCTGTGAGCTCGTCTTCCACCAGGGAGCGCTTCCCTCGGTCCCTCGCTCGGTTCAGGATCCGCTGACCAGCAACGCGGTCAACATCACCGGGACGCTCAACGTCCTCTTGGCTGCTCGGGATGAGGGGGTCCGGCGGGTCGTCTACGCATCATCCTCGTCGGTGTACGGGGCGAGCGAAAAGCTGCCGAAGCGCGAGGACCATCGCCGCCTTGCCGATCGCGCCCTACGCCGTCTCCAAGCTGGCCGGCGAGGGCCATTGCCGGAGCTTCTGGCACGTCTACGGGCTCGAGACGGTCGCGCTGCGCTACTTCAACGTCTTCGGCCCCCGCCAGGACCCCACCTCCCAGTACTCGGCGGTGATCCCGATGTTCATCACCGCCTTTCTGGACGGCGAGCGTCCGACCATCTACGGGGACGGCGATCAATCCCGTGACTTCACCTACATCGACAACGTCGTCGAGGCCACGCTGCTCGCCGCGCAGGCCGATGGCGTCGCCGGTGAGACCTTCAACGTGGCTTGCCAGGATCGGATCTCGCTGAACGACCTGATCGCCGAGCTTCGCCGGCTGACCGGGAAGGAGATCGAGCCGATCCACACCGATCCCAGGCCCGGTGACGTCCGCCACTCACTCGCCGACATCTCCAAGGCCCGCAGCGGACTCGGCTACGAGCCGGTCGTAAGCGCCGGCGAGGGCCTGCGACGGGTCCTCCCCTGGTATGAGGAGCGACATGTCGCGGGTTGAGAGCGCGTCCTCCGGCCACGTGCCTTCCGCCCTTGACGCGCGTGATGGGAGCTGACCACGACCACCACCACGGGGTGCACACGTACTTCGAGGGCCAGGCGGCGACCTGGGAGAGCAGGTACTCCGAGGATGCGGCGGTCAAGGACCGGATCGCGCGCTTTACGGATGCGCTTCGGCGCCACGCCATCGACGCTGGAGAGGTGCTCGACCTCGGCTGTGGCTCCGGCCGGATAACCCGGTCACTGGCGCAGGAAGGCCTTTCGGTGACCGGCGCTGACATCTCGAGCCGGATGCTCGAGGTGGCCGCCAGGGAGCCGGGAGGCGATCAGGTGACCTGGATGCTCCAGGACGCGGAGCGGCCGTTTCCCTTGCCCCTGGATGGGGAGCGGTTCGATGCGGTGATCTCCTCCAGCGTGCTCGAGTACCTCACCGACCCCAGGCCTGCGCTGGAGGAGATCGCCCGCCTGCTGAAGCCCGGAGGCTGGACGCTGTTCACGGTTCCCGATCCCCGTCACCCGAAGCGGCGGCGCGAACGGCTTCAGCGATCGATTCTCTGGTTGGCGCCGTTGAGCTGGCTGGCGAAGCGGACGCCGGCGCGAGACTACGCCCGCTACCTGGAGCTTTCGGTCAGCCGCCCCCCTGTCGATCGATGGATCGACCTGGCCACGGAAGCGGGGCTCCAGGCGGCCGAGACCGGGGTCTCCAGCGACCCGCTGGCGCTGATCGAGGCGCGCAAGCCCGCCCACGGAGACTCCGGGCCCGATGACTGAGCGGGTCGTGATCGCCTCCAGGGACGGCTGGGACTTCCCGAGCACCAGCCGGCGTTTTGGAGCCTTGGCCCGATCCGGCCCATGGCCCGTGGACGTTCAGCCGGCGAACCCGTTCCCGCGCCGCGAGCAGCTGGATTCGCTCGTCGCACGGGGCGGATCCGGAGCCGTGCTCATTCTCCAGCGCGTCCTTCCCACGCCCGGCGAGCTGGCGACCTTGCGCGAGGCGTACGAGTGGATCGCGTTCGACCTGGACGACGCGATCTACGCCGCTCCGCCGATGGTTGGAGGTTCTCGAGCGGCGCGGGGGGTGAAGCAGGCCGGGCGCCTTCTCGCACGGGGATACCCTCGTGCGTCCGCCCGGCGCAAGCCGCTGATCAGAGCGCTCCGGAGAGTCGATGCCTGCGTCGTCGGCAATGCGGTGCTGGCTTCCTTTGCGCGCCGCTACTGCTCGCGCGTGGTCGAGATCCCGACCACGGTCGACCCGCTGCCGGAGGTTCCCCAACGGGCGGGAGCGGCGGCGCTGGTCTGGGTCGGGGTTGCTGACAACCTTCAGTACCTGAGCCTGATCGCGGATCCTCTCGCCCGTTTGCGCGAGGAGATCGAGTTCCGCTTCATGGTGGTCAGCTCGCGGCCCTGGGAGCGGGCGCCCATCCCCACGGACTTCGTCCGATGGTCGCCGGAGGCGGAACGCGAAGCCCTGCTGGAGGCTTCGGTTGGGGTTGCGCCGCTCACCGACGATCCGTGGACGCGGGGCAAGTGCGCCTTTCGGGCCATCCTCTACGGAGGACACGCGCTGGCGACCATCGCCACTCCGGTGGGCATCACCGACGAGGTCTTGATCGACGGCCAGACAGGGTTGCTGGCGCGGACGAAGGACGAGTGGGTCGAGGCCCTGCGAGAGCTGCTCGCCGGTACGGATCGGGCGGCGGCGATGGGCCGGCGGGCCTGGCTACGGATCCGCGAAACCTACTCAGACCAGATTGCGCTGCGGATGTGGCTGGAATTGCTGCAGGGCGCAGGTCCGGCGCCTCATGGCCGGCTCCGCACAGACCGCGTAGTCGCCCGATGAGGTTCGCCAAGACGCGCCGCGCAGGGCAGCGGTTCGACGCTGAGCCGGAGAACTGGAGTGTGGCGCTGGAAGGGGCAGCGTGTCCGCGCTGCGGCGGCTCAACGGGGCGATTCGTGCGCCAGGCGCGCAGCTGGCTTGACGACGTTCCCGGAGTGTTTGCCGTCCGTGCGTGCGGGAGGTGTGGATTGTGGGTGACCACCCCACGTCCGCGAACGGACAACCTCGATCAGGTCTATCCATCGGGCTATCACCGATCTCGCCTCGCGGAAGCTCCGCGTGTCAGCTCGGGCCCGCAGACGCGGGGCGCTTCTCGACGTCGGATGTGGAGTCGGCGACGGCTTGATCTTGGCGAAGGCGCGGGGCTGGGAATGCACCGGCATCGAGGTGTCGGAGGAGGCAGCCGCGATCGCCAGGGGACGAGGGCTCCACGTGATCACGGGCGACGCAACGGACGATGTCTATCCAGAGCAGGAATTCGATCGTGTGCAGTGTTGGCACACGCTCGAGCACGTGCACGATCCGGGCCTGCTGCTGCGGCGCCTGCGGGGCGCCGTCAAGGCGGACGGGTGCATCAGCCTGGTGGTGCCGAATCGCCGGAGCCTGACGTGCTCGGTCTTCCGCCGCTACTGGTATCACCTGGACATCCCCCGGCACCTGCATCATTTTGGGCCGGGCGACGTCAGGGCGCTCGCCGCAGCCAACGGACTGCTGGTGAGATCCGTGCGTCACACGGCATCGCCTAGCGGGCTGTTGGGGTCGGTCGACATCGTCGTAACCAGGCTCCTGAGACGGGACCCGCGGCTCCGTTCCCGAATCAGGCTTCGCTCCAGCACACGGGCGCTCACCTGGCCAATCGCCCGGATTCACCTGGCCGACGTGGTTGAGTACGAGCTTGTTGAGGAGTCCGGCGGTCAGCCGATCAAGTCCGCTCGGTGAGGCCGTCCGCGACCAGCGCATCCGTCTCGGGTCCGGCTCGATCACGCGCCATCGGCTGCCGATGGTCGGCTGCGGCGATCGCGCGGATCGCGACGATGGTCGCAGCAAGATTCGTGAGCGCCATCGTCGCGAGGAAGGCAAGCGCCGCACCGGTGGCCTCCAGCGCGAGGACGAGCGGGACCAGCAGCAGCCCCTGGGTCAGCGCGCCCGCGATCGCGATCACGGCCACCGCCCTGGCCCTACCCGCCGCAAAGACGACCCCGATGTTCCAGAACAGTGCTCCGTTGATCGCATAGGCCGCGGCGCCGGCGGCCAGCACTGCGCCGGCATCCTTCGCCGCGTTGCCACCGAGCAGGCCGAGGATGGGGTCTCGAAGCAAGATCACGATCGCCGACGCAACGACCATGGCCGGAACGGAAACACGGGACGCCTGCTCGACCAGACGCCTGACGTTGTCGGGGCGCCCCGCCGCGAATAGCCGCGAAACGCGCGGCAGTAGGGCGGCGTAGGCCGGGTCCGCCAGACGACCCACGGAGGCGGCCGCCGCCATTCCGATCTTGTAGAGCCCCGCCTGGACCGGACCGGCGATCGCGCCGAGCAGCAGCGTCGGAAGCTGGGTCTGGGCCAGCCGCGCGTAGGACACTGCATTCGTGTGGAGGACGGTCGTCAGCATCCGGCGGCGCGTGTCCCTGACCGCCCCAAGCGCCGACCCGCGAAACAGGCCGCGGCCGGTCGCTTGCCGGAACGAGGACGCCGCCGTGGTGACCTGCACGACGGTGACCAGCAGCTTCTGGGCCAGCAAGGCCAGGATCACGGGCACCAGGCCCTCCGAGATCAGGAGCGCGCAGGCGATCAGCCCGACCCGGGCGGCCTCCAGCGCAACCGTGTACCCGGCCACCAGCCGGTAGCGGTCAACAAGGCGCAGGATCGACAGCGAGGAGTCCTCGAGCGTGGATGCAAGGACCGTGACGGCGAACAGAACGATCAGCAGGGTGCCGTTGCTGCCCACCAGCCCCGGGCCGACAGCCAAGGCGAGGCCGGCCACCGCGGCGAACCCCAGGATCCCGGTCAACGCATCGATCAGATAGCTCAGCTGGAAGATCCCGGCGGCGCGCTCGGGGTCGCGTCGTAGCGCTCGGGCTCCGAGTGTCGTCGCCGCGACGCCGACGCGGACGTCGAAGAATCCCCCGACCAGCAGGACGAACGACGCGACTATCGCGAGGCGACCGTACTCGTCCAGGCCGAGCAGGTGCGCGATCAGTGCGATCTGGGCGAAATCGGCGATCGAGGTCGCCGCTTGCCAGATCGCCACGTAGAAGGAATCGCCGGCGAGGCCGCCGAGCTCGCCGCCCATACGGGCGCGAACCCTGGACCGCAGCTTGCGCATCCAGCCGCTCACCCGGTTCCTCCCGCCGGGCTCACGCGCCGGCGACGAGCGAATCGAGCACGCCGTCGGCCCTCGCCTGCCAGCTTCGCCCGGCCACCCATGACCTGGCCCGCTCGGTCATCTCTCTGCCGTCCCCTTCAAGCGCAAGTGCCCGCTGGATCGCCGTCGCGAACGCCTCCGGCGTCGCCTCTGGGACCTTGAGCGCGCGTTCCCCGTCGGCCCCGAACACCTCCTCGAACAGCGGAATGTCGCGCGCGACTATGGGCCGTCCCGTCGCCTGGTAGTCGAACCCCTTGGCGGGCGTGCAGTAGGGGTAATGGGGCAGATTGCTGTCCATGTGGAAGACGAGCACGTCGGCCGCGGATTGATACACACCGACCCTCCCGGGCTCGACGAATCCGGGCAGGATGACGGTGTCCTCGAGGCCGTCTTCGGCCAGGCGTTCGCGCAGCTGAGCGAGGATGTCTGGGTTTCCGCCGACCAGCATCATCTGGAAGCCGTCGACGCGATCGCGAGTCAGCCGCGCCACCTCGAACAGGAACTCGCACTGGCGCTCGACCATCTTGCCCGAGTAACAGGCGATGGGGGCGGAGCTCGGCAGGCCCAGCTCGGCCCGCGCCTCGGACTTCGCTCGAGGACGCTCGGTTGCGTAAGGAGGGAGGGGGGCGTGGAGGATGCACTCGGCCCGGATCCCGGCCTTCGTCGCCATGTCGGTCTCGAGCTTGCGGGAGTTGACGACTACGAGATCGACTCGGCGGAGGATCCGCCAGGTCGACTGCGCCGGCAGGGCATGGGTCTCGTAGACCAGCGTGGGACGCCGGCTTCGGGGAAGGAGCCGCCGCAGGAGCGAGAACGGCGTCAGCATGATCGGCGACCTCGCGTAGACGATCAGCCGGCGCCGCCGCAGCGCCAACCGGCCGATGATTGTGATCGCCAGCGCCGCGGATGCCAGGCCGCCCCAGAGGCGGAAGGCGGGCATCGACGAGTCGCGTCTCAGCGGCGTGGGAAGGATCCGAATCCGGAAGCTCGGGGAAATTCCGAAGTGGTCCCAGATCGCCGCACGGTCGACCGCGTCCGGGTATCGCACCCCGAGGGTGACGAGCGTTACCCGGAGACCTCGAGCCGCAAACGCCTCACACGTGCGCATCCACGAGATTGGCTCGACCCGGGCCTTGCGTACGTCGCCCGGCGCGAGGAAGAGGAGGTCGCCGGGCACGCTCGCCGCCCTTTGATCTTCCAGCCGCGCTCACGGGTCGGAGACCCGCGTCAGCCAGTCCGCGAGCACGCGGTCGGCCGCTTCTTGCGTGTAGCGAGCGAGATAGCGGCTGCGCGCGGCGCGGCTCATCGACAAACGAAGCTCGGGATCCTCGAAGAGCCGCAACATCCGCTCCGCCAGCTCGTGCGGGTCGGGGTCGCTGAGCACATAGCCGCACTCGCCGTCGACGACCGTTTCGGCGATCGCCCCGCGATCGGTGGAGATCACCGGAAGCCCAACCGCCATCGCCTCCAGGACGACGCGAGGATGGCCCTCGGGCTCCACGGGGGGGAAGAGCAAGAGCGCCGAGGAGGCGAGCAGGCCGAGCTTCTCGGCTCCGGTGACCGCGGGCCGAACCGTGATCCGGCCGCCTGTCTGCTGGGCGCGAAGGCGCAATTCGCGGAGGAGCGACTCGTCGGGGCAGTCTCCGACGAAGACGAATCGGGTGCTGGGGCGCCGCCCGATCACGATCTGCGCCGCCTCGAACGCCTCCAGGACGCCCTTCCTGGCGAGCAGGTTTCCGAGGAAGAGGCCTGTCTCGACGCTCTCGGGTCGCCCGTTCAGGCCGGGGTCGGGGGTCCCGTTCGGCACCACGGCGAGCTTGCTTTCGGGCACGACGCCGGCGACGGCGGGTCGCAGCGACTCGCCCAGCACGGCCAGCGAGTCGAGGCTTTCGAATGCCCGGCGCAGCCAGGCCCGGACGGGGCGAGGCTGCCGCCGGTAGACGTCGCCAAGCTCGCTGCCTCGCAGATGAGCGACGACCTTCCACCCCCGCGCCGACGCGATGCGAATGAACAGGGTGTCCCGCGTCAGGCCCGCGAGACCCTGCGAGACGGGCAGGTAGACGGTCCCTGGCACACCCCGAAGCCTGGTTGCGAACCTGCCGATCGCCGTCAGCGCCTCGACCACGTTCCTCGCGTCCCAGCGGCCGACGTTCTGAAGCGTCCGATGGTCGCTGGTGTCGAAGTGCTCGACCTCAAAGCGCCGCCGGAGCTCGTCGCTCTCCACCGCCAGAGATGTCGAGACGGCCACCCCGTGGTGGGGTGGAGGCAGCGGGCCGACGACGATCAGCCGCGGTCTCATCTTCCCTCGTGCTCAGACCGCGCGTCGAACTCCTTGATCGAGATCGCCAGCAAGGCGAAGGCGATGAATGTGAGCCGGGTCACCTCGAGCCAGTTCTCGAGCAAACCCATCTGTAGGAGGGCAAAGAAGGCGATCGTCGTGGTGAGCAGGAGCGCGGGAAGAGGATCGGACGGCAAGGGGTTTCGCAGGGCGGCGATCGTGCGCCGCAGGCTCGCGGCGAAGGCCCCCGCGTAGATCGCGATGAGGATCAAGAGGCCCAACAATCCCGTCTCCGCGGCGACCGCCAGGTACTCGGAGAACGGTGAGCTGACTGCCCGCGAGCCCGCGACCGCGCCTTCCGTGCGTTCCAGCAGCGGCCTCACGTAGCGGTCCGAGACGTCCGTGCGATAGACCTCTCCGCCAGTCAACGACAGCGCGTAGGCTCCCGCGACGTTGGATTCCGACGTCGAGTCGCCGAGCGCGAAGGTCTGCCAGCCGCGACTCGAGAACGTGCCCGGCCCGGTTCCGGTGGCGATGTATTGCGGCTGTGCGTTGTAAAGCCGCTCGACCTGGTCGGCGATCTCGAGACGCTGAGACGCAATGCTGGCGGGGTCCTGGTTGAGCGTCTGGTCGAGCTTCAGGACCGGCAGCTTGGCGGCGCCGAATGCCAGGGCGGCCATGAACGCCAGCATGGCGATCCCGGCGGCCATCAGGCCATGCCTCCGCCGCCTGAGGAGCACGGCGGTCAGCAACAGGCAGAGGCCTGTGGTCACGAGCAGAGCTCGGTACTGGGCCAAGACGATGACCGCCAGACTGAGCACGATCAGCAGGGGCGCGAATCTCGCCACCGCTCGACGGCGCTCGAGAGAGTAGATCCCGGCGAGAAGACCGATGAACAGAAGCAGGAAGAAGACCAGCTGGTAGGCGTTGGTGCCGAAGGTGCCACTGATGTCATCTGGGTTGTTGCCCGCGGCGAAGCGGGGAATGTCGATCGCACCCACGACGAGGAGCTCCACGGCTCCGAGGGCGAGCAGCAGGGTGGAGGCAGCAGCCGCTCTACCGACAGGCCACAGCCGCCGCACGGCTCCGTAGACGAGCAACGGGCTGAGGACGCCATAGATGAACACCAGCGCGGGCGCGATGTCGACCCGCGATGGATTGAGGATCGCAGCCAGGACGCTGAGGACCAGGAAGGCGAAGCCGAGAGCAGGCAGCCAGCGCGACAGCGAGTCGTTCGATGAATGAACCGGGGGCCGCAGAAGCGCCGCCACCCCGAGCGCAACGACGATTGGCACGTCGACGAAGTTGGCGGCCCTGGGAACCACCGGGACGACCTCGGTGAAGAAACGGATCAGGACCAAAAGGGCGATCGAGCCCAGAACCAGTCGCTCTGCGGTGTGCTCCGCCGGGGAGATCAGCTCAGGTGTCGCAACCTCCTCCGCCGAGGGCTTCGCTTGAGGAGGCTCGAAATCGCCGTTGGAGCGAAAGGACGAGCGCGGTCGCCCGGTGTGCCGTTCCAGGGCCTCGGCATACGGCGCAGGATCGAGCTCACCATTCTCCAGTCGCTCGACCTCCCACAGGCTCACGCCGAGGCGCTCCGCAAGCGCCTTCTCCGTCAGGCCGGCTGCCCTGCGCGCCTCCCAGATCGCGTTGGGCATCCGCGCCGACGCGGTGCCGGCGTTGCTCATCAGGGCTGGCCCTCCCCACGCGCCTGCTGCATCGCCCCGAGCGTCAGGCCGGCGAGCATCGCGTCGGCGGCATGGTCCATGGTCCACCGCCTCTGCACGGTCGCTCGCGCTGCCTCGCCTAGGGTGCGGCGCAGGGCGCCGTCCTCGACCAGGAGCCGCAGCGAAGCTGCCCACGCGTGAGGCGTGTGCTCCTCGGCCAGCAGGCAGTTGCGACCCGGCACGGCGAGATCGGAGACGGCGCCCGGGGCATCGGATGCCAGGACGGCGAGGCCCGCAGCAAAGGCCTCCACGATCACCAGCCCGAAGACGTCGAAGTCCGACGGGAACGCGAACACGTCCGCCGCTTCGTACAGCTCGCCAACGCGATCCGACGCGACCGCGCCCAGGACGCGAATCCGATCGTCGCCTCTGGCACGTCGTTTCAGTGCTGCTACGAGCGGGCCTCCCCCGGCGATCGTGAGACGCAGTGGAAGACCCCGCAGCATGCCAACGGCGTCGATCAGGAGGTCAAGGCCCTTGCCCGGCACCGCTCGGGAGACCGCCAGGATCTCGACCGCCTCGCGGCCGGCCGTCGGGGCCGACCCGCATGGGAAGGGGACGGTGTTCCTACCGTAGACACAGGGAAGCGTTGGAGCGAGGAGGCGAAGGTATTCCCGCCCCCGGTAGCCGTAGGCGATGCCAAAGCTGGCCCTTCGCATCAGCCTCAGCCGTTGAGCCCGTCGCAAACGGCTTCTGGCGGTTCGCCTCGAGGCGATCTCCCCGCTCCAGATCCCCACCGCCGTCCCGCGCCGGGACGCCAGCGACGCGGCTCGGCCCGCCACCAGCGGCGAGAATCCGCCCACCAGCACGAGCGAAGGCCGGTAGGCTCGAAGCCGCCGTTTCAGTGCCAGCGGGACGTTTCCGCTGGTCCCCGGCAGGCGAGCGGAACGAAGCATCTCGTGCTCGAAGGCAACCGTGCCCGGGCGCATCCACGGCCGACCCTGTGGGCTTTCGTCGGTGAACAGGACCCGCATGCTCGCCCCGGCCTTCGACAGCTGCGCCGCAACCGCGTTGAACAGGGGGACGCGGTAATGGGTCGGATAGTTGGTCACTATCGCGACCCTCTGACCCCCGAGGAGCTCTCTGTCCGCGCTCGTTGGAGCCGGCGGATCACCCGGCGCGGAGAGCTCGCCGAGGAGCTCGGCCATCGTCCTGACCACCTTCGTTCCTCGTGCTTCCCCTGGGTCGTCCGGCGTGCCGCGCTTGTCCGGGGCGCCCGGCTGGCTCTCGTCATCGAGAACCAGTGAGCCTCCACCCGCGGCGGCCGGGCGAACGGGCGCAGTCGCCGCGTTGTGCCGGGAGGGGTACACGCGCGTGCCGGCCGGCACGGCATCGAGCTGGGTCTCGAACCGGACCCGGTCCGCTATCCCGTATGCGGTTGCCAGAGCCTCGAGCTGGCCTCGCAGCGGTCCCTCGGCGTGGATCCACACGGTGACGCTGGAGGGGAGTTGAGCGGCAGCATGGACGACCAGGTCCAAGCGGTCCTCCGGGGAGATGGACTCCGAAGAAGCGATCAGCTCTCGCGCCGCCGAGCTCGGCATGGCGGCGGTCAGGACTCCGCGGGGGATCGTCCCTTCGCTGAAGGCTGCTCCCTCAGGCCGGGGGCGCGGCCGCGCGAGTTGTAGTAGTAGCCGTAGCCGCCGGTGTACTCCTCGTGCGCCTGTTCCCCGGTGGCGAAGAAGCCGAGCTTGACCACCGGCGTGGTGTCCAGGGTGCGCTTGATCTCGTCGATCGCCTGGCGGCGGACCACGCCGATTCGCGTGGCCACGATCGCACAGTCGATCTTCGCGCTCAGCATCATCGTCATCGCGTCGCTGACGTGGAGCAGGGGCGGGGTGTCGATGATCAGGATGTCGCCACGCTCGCTGAGCCGGGAGACAACCTGGGCGAAGGCCTGTGACTTGAGCAACTCCGCGGGCGACGACGGGGTCGGGCCGGCCTCCAGGACCTCGAGGATCCCGGGGGCGGTCCCACCCCCGTTGGTGGGCAGCGTCTGATCGTCGGAGAGCTGGGTCGAGGCAAGAGCTTGGTCCAGTTCCGCGTGTCCGAGCACGACGTCTGTCAGCCCGGGCCCGTCCTCGAGCATGAGCAGCTTGCCGAGCACCGGCCGGCGCAGGTCGGCCTCGAGCAGGACGACGTGTAGGCCCCTTCGCGCGAACGTGACGGCCAGGCTGGCGGACGTGGTCGACTTCCCCTCGCCGCGGATCGCGCTGGCGACCATGAACGACTTCGCGCCGCGATCGAGGTTGAGCAACTCGATGTTGGTCGCCAGCATGCGGTAGGCCTCCGCCTGGGGGGAGTGGGGCTCCTCGATCACGGCAAGGCGGCGCGAGCCGGCCAGCCGCTTCGACGGTGGAGGAACCCTGCCGAGGAGGGGGATACCGAGCCGTTCCTCGATCTCCGACGCCGAGCGCACGCGGGTGTTGAGGGCGTTACGAACGAACACCAGCGCGATCCCCAGCGCCAGCCCCAGGACTCCGCCCAGGAAGCCGTCGCGGACCGGGCGAGGCTGAATCTTCTCCGCGCCCTCGGCCGGCCGGCCAACGGTGCTGTTCGACCCCTGGAGCAGCTCGCGAGTGCGAAGCGTTTGACTGTCTTCGAGCAGCCTCCCCAGGGTGGGGTCGCTCGCGGAAGCCCCGGCGTCGCGAAGGTCGGCGATCCGCTTGTTGATCTCGGATCGAGCCTGCCGCAAGGAGCCCGTGTCCTGTTGACGGCGAAAGACGACGAAGCCGTTCGCGTAGGCGTTTGCCAGGTCCCGGGCCGTCTCCGCGTCTCCGTCCGTGACCGAGAACGAGAGCACGTCGGCGTCCGGGTTCGCGCTTACCGTGGAACTGCCCAAGAGCTCCGACGGGCTGATCTCGGCGCCGCCACCCTGGACGGCCTGCCTGGCGACCGCCGGCACCCTGGCCACCTTCGCCTGGGTCGCCAGGACTCGCTCCGGATCGCTGGACAGGAACGACAGCGCGCTGACCGCGGCGTTGTCCAGCGGCTGGGCGGAGACGAACACCTCGGCGGTTGACCGATAGAGGCTTTGCTCGCGCAGCGAGAGCCCAACCGCGAGCGCGGTGACCACTGCCGTCGTCACGAGGACAAGCGGTATCCCCCGTCGCAGTACGGCGAGTTGGTCCCGTCCAACCTCAGCTTGAGCTGCAGGCGCAGTCACTGGCTCTCATCCCCTTCCATGGACCTGATCCTTCCGCCCTTCCATGGACCTTGCTCGTCCCGCCACTGTGAACCTGGTGGTCGGGAAGGTGCGTGACTATAGCGACCGTTTGGCCTCATCCTGCAACGTCAACACCGGAGGCGCGCCGGAGTACCGGTCGGCCAGCCTCCCCAGGGCGCGGAACATCGGCGCGTTCGTCCAGCGCATGAACTCCCGCTTGTTGAGGCCCCTCGCGGTGCGCCGGAAGGCGAACCTGTCCTCCCCCGGCATCCAGAGCTCGCGAATCGCGGTTTCCGCGACCGACACCGCGAGGGCGTCCCACTCCGGCTCGCCTTGCTTGGAACCCAGGGTCAAGGCGAGGTCGATTGCGGAGGCAGAGCAGTGGGTTTCGAGCGGAAAGCGGCGCTCGGGGTAGTAGCGGGCCCAGCCATCGGGCTCGACGAATCGCTCCCTCCACGCCGATGCGCCCCGCGCCAGGGGCTCGTGGCCGATCCCGAAGGCGGAGCTCACGTGGGCGAGGCCCTCGAGCGTGTAGGCCGTGTGGAAGTTGTCTACCCAGCGGAAATTGGGAAGCTCCCCGTAGGGCCAGAGGCCGTCGTTGCGCACCAGTGACAGCGTGGTCCGCGTCGGCCGCCTCGACCACCGGCCGCGCCGCTTCGTCGGGCTCGAGCTCGTGCAGGCGGGCCAGGGTCCCGCAGACGAGCAGGTTGGCGTTGTGGACGAGCGGCGCCTCCGCCGGGATGTACCCGAAGAAGGGCCCGTGCCCCGGCGACTCGCGCTCCAGGGAGAGGAGGAAGGGACGCGCCGCCAGCGCCAGCGCGCGGGTGGACTCGTCGCTCGTTGCCAAGTGCGCGTCCACGAGCGCCCCGACCACGAAGCAGGTCGCGATCGCGTTCGGCGTCGTCCGCGGA
Source organism: uncultured Actinomycetes bacterium (assembly GCA_963743455.1). Lineage (GTDB taxonomy): Bacteria > Actinomycetota > Thermoleophilia > Solirubrobacterales > 70-9 > AC-56. The sequence continues at coordinate 107,053 of CAVUPJ010000004.1, forward strand.
ATAGCGGATGTTGCGGGTCTGGACCTCGAAGGGATAGCCCCAGCCGGCGCCCTCGGTGAGCAGGTTCAGCCGTTCCAGCTCGCGCGGGATCCGCGCCAGGTGCTCGCCGGCGCCAGGAAGCCGGCGGCCTGCCGCAGTCGCGTAGCCGGAGAGCAGCCAGCGCCAGTGCCTTGGCGTTCGCGCTCGGGGGCGCCCGGAGCGGCCAGGGTGGCGTGAACGGGAGACGCTTGTAGAGCTGGGTGACGGCCTGCCGCGCAGCGCCGGCCGGGCGCCAGCCTGCCGAGCGGGGAGCTCAGTCCCTCGTACGGATCCGGGCCGATCCAGGCCCGCGCCGCTCCCCAACGCTCGAGGCGAGCGAGGACCGCGATCGGTTCAAGCGCCGCCGCCGACATTGTGCGATCAGGCTAATGGCGACCGCGTACGCAGGGATGGAATCGGGGAGCGGTCTCGCGGATTTGTGGTATTCGACGACAGGCGTTTGGGTAGTTTGCGTAAGGGATTTGGGTAGTTGGCGGCAACGATCGCTTGACGCCGGTGTTGTCGGCGTTAGATGATGCGAAGAGTCGCAGTCTGCTGCCGCCCGACGGACAGGGAAAGCCGAGGAGGGGCGGCGGGATCATCACGGCGCGGCAAGCGGAGCGATTGGAAGTGTGAGGCGATGACGGTTAGCGTGGGGCTCGTGGGCCTCGGGTACTGGGGCCCGAACCTGCTTCGCGTCCTGAGCGGGATGGCCGACGTCCGCGTCGGCTGGATGTGCGATCTGGACACGGACCGCCTGGACCACTTCCAGCGTCTCTACCCGAGCGTCAAGGCGACCGCCGACTGCGACGACCTGTTCGGCGATCCGAGACTGGACGCGGTGCTGATCGCGACCCCGGTCTTCACCCATTTCGACCTTGCCTCGCGGAGCCTTGCGGCCGGCAAGCACACCTTCGTCGAGAAGCCGCTCGCCGCCTCGAGCGAGGATGCCGACGAGCTCCTCGGCCTGGCCGACGAGGACGGCCTCGTTCTGATGTGCGGGCACACCTTCATCTACAGCCCTCCCGTGAGGGCGGTCAAGGCGCTGCTCGACGGCGGGGAGCTGGGCGAGGTCTTCTTCATCTCCTCGAGTCGCGTCAACCTCGGCCTGCACCAGCCGGACGTGAGCGTGATCTGGGACCTCGGGCCCCACGACTTCTCGATCCTGCGCTACTGGCTCGAGGAGATGCCGTCGTCGATCTCGGCGGTGGGGCGCGACTCGGTGGTCGAGGGCATCCCCGACGTCGCCTTCGTCACGCTCAGGTTTCCCTCCGGGACGCTGGTGAACGTCGAGATGAGCTGGCTCGCCCCGAGCAAGCTGCGGCGCACGGTGATCGTCGGCAGCAAGAAGATGGTCGTCTACGACGACAGCTCCACCGAGCCGGTGAGGATCTTCGACCACGGTGTCGTCTACGAGGACCCGACGACGTTCGGCGAGTACCAGCTCTCCTACCGGACGGGCGACATCGTCTCACCGCACCTGGACAGCGCGGAGCCCCTCGCCGTCCAGCTCGCCGACTTCGTCAACGCCGTGGACACCGAGACTCCACCGCCCGGTCACGGCGAGATCTGTCGCGACGTCGTGCGCCTGATCGAGGCGGCCGAGGAATCGCTTCAGGACGGCGGCGCGCCGGTCTCGATCGGCGCTGGGCGGTTCAGCCGATCCCAGTGGAGCTTGGCCGAGTGAGCGCACCTGAGCCCGACGCGGCCAGCGTCGCCGCGCCGCTGCCGATCCCGCAGCCGCCGGTCACGCAGCTCGGCCGGCGAGCTTGCCGCCGACCGGCGCGCCAAGGCGGCGAGCTGGCGTGGTCGTCGAGACTTCGTCGTCCGGCGGGCGATGGCCGTCTCGGACATGGCCACGGTCACCCTCGCCGCCCTGGTCGCCTTCCTGGCCACCCCGGTGCAGGGCCACGGCGTCCAGTTTCTTTGGTTCTTGCCGACCCTGCCGGCCTGGGTCGCCCTGTTCGGCGTCTACAACCTCTATCAGCGCCAGTCGAAGCGAATCGGGCACGCGACCCTGGAGGATCTGCCCGTGATCTTCCACGCGCTGGTCGTCGGCACGCTCGCGCTCTGGCTCTACTACCACCTCGTGCCGGCCCACGACCTGGTCTACATGCAGGCTCTGGCGTTCGGCGTTCTCGGCATTGCCTTTACGTCCCTGGCCCGACTGGGTGTGAGGCGCGCCGCGCCCGCCGTGCTCGGCCGGGAACGCGTTCTGTTCCTCGGCGAGGCCCCCTCGCTTCCCGCGCTGGTCCGGAAGATTCGCGCCCATCCCGAATACGGGCTGGAGCCGGTAGGGCTGGTGCCCAGCGATCCCCTGGGCCCTCACGCTGACGGGTTGCCGATCCTCGGCCGGCTCGACGACGCAAGCCTCAGCGAGCTGGTCGAACGACACGACATCGAGCGCCTGATCGTGTCTCGGGCCGGAGCCAGCGACGAGACGATGCTGGAGCTGCTCCAGGAGTGCCGCGAGCTCTCCCTGAAGATCAGCCTCCTCCCGGCTCAGGTCGACGCGATCGGCCCGTCGGTGGTGATGGACGACATCGAGGGGATCACCGTGCTGGGGCTCAACCCGTTGACGCTCGCGCGTTCCTCCCGGTTCCTGAAGCGATCGATGGACATTGTCGGTGCGGCCGTCGGCCTCCTGCTCTTCTCACCGTTGATCGCCTTCGTGGCCGCCGCCGTCAAGTTGGGCTCCCCGGGGAGCGTGCTCTTCAGGCAGCGGCGGGTCGGCAGGAAGGGTCGGAGCTTCCAGATGCTCAAGTTCCGCACCATGGTCCCCGGCGCCGAGCGCCAGGTCGAGGAGCTGTTCGAGCAGAGTGATGATCCCAACTGGCTGAAGCTCGATCACGACCCCCGCATCACCCGGGTGGGTCGGGTCCTGCGCCTGACCAGCCTGGACGAGCTGCCGCAGCTCTGGAACGTCTGAGGGGGGACATGAGCCTGGTCGGCCCGCGCCCGCTGATCGAGACCGAGGACGCGACGGTCAGCGGCTGGGCGCGCACGCGGCTCGATCTCGCGCCCGGGATCACGGGGCTGTGGCAGGTGTTGGGCAGGACCAGCATCCCGTTCGAGGAGATGGTCAAGCTCGACTACCTGTACGTGACGAACTGGTCGTTGTGGCTGGACGTCAAGCTCCTGCTCCGGACCTTCCTCGTCGTCCTGCATCGGCGTGGCGCCAACTAGTTGCTGTCGTCAGGCCGTCCTGGGCATGTACGCTGGTCGCGACGATGGCCGGATTCCTCAGGCGACGTGGTCGCGACCCCGAACCGAGCGAGGTGGTCGGCGACGAGACAGAGTTCAAGGAGCCGCCGGAGCAGCCCGATCTCACGTTCGAGCCTCCCAGGCGCGGCGCGCCCCTGCCGGCTGGGCGCGCCCGTCCTGACGCCCAACCCGCCAGCCCCACCGAGATCGTGCGGCTCGGGGAGGAGCTGAAGCGGGAGATGGCGGCCGAGCTGGCGGCCACCCGCCGCCAACGGGTCGAGGTCGAGGCGGAGCTGGCCGCCACCCGCCGCCAGCGGGCCGAGATCGATGCCGAGTTGGCCGCCACCCGCAGCCAGCCCAATGAGACCGGACCCCACCTCGCGGCCGTCGAGTCGCCCTCAGCTCACGTTCGCCGCGGCTAGCAGCGCTCGCACGAAGACGTCCTGCGCGGCCTGGCCGGAGCCTCGCAGCTCGTCCATCGGGTGGGGCCCGCGAGCTCGGCGGTCGATGCGCGCAAGCTGCTCCGGGGCGGTGAGCCGCCTCAGCATGCCCCTGTCCTCGAGCCACCGGTCCACGGCCGGCGCCCGGCCCGCGAACAAGGTGAACGTGGGGACGCCCATCAGGGCCGCCTCACGCGTCATCGTCCCGCCCGCACCGATCACCAGGTCGGCCTCGTAGAGCAGCGACCGGGAATCGATCGCCTCGGTGGGCACGGTGCAGTTGGGGAGGCTCATCCTGGCGAGCTCGGAGACCTGCTCGGGATGGCGGGCGAGCACGACGGTCTGCACGTGCGGCTGCCTGGCGACCACCCTCAGGGCCTCGGTGAACAGCGGGTTGCCGAAGCGGTGATAGAGGGCACGCGCCGGTGGGGTGCGCGCGACGACCAGCGCCCGCTCGTCGGAGCGCGTCAGGCCCAGCTCCGTGAGCACATGCGGGTCCGGCTCGAAGTCGCCCAGGTAGATGCCTTCCTTGAGGCCCGGGTAGCGCCAGACCTTGCGCTTCGTCGCACCCCGGCTCTTGGCGATCGCCTCCGGAAACGCCTCGGGCAAGAGCACCAACGTGGCGAGCCGAAAGGCGAGGTGATTGGCCGGCTGGTGCTCGAAGTCCATTCCGGTGACGATCGGCATACGCAAGGTTCGGGCGGCGACGATCTGGGCGTACGAGTTGTGGGACAGGGCGACGTCTGGCCGGTGCTCGAAAGCCCAGGCCCGCAGGGCCCTGATGCGGTCGCCAACCGTTCGTGCCTTGCGGAGCCGTCCCGCCGGGCTGGAACCCCCGACGACGTCGAGCCGCGGCCAGGTGCGCCGCGCGAGCTCAACCGTCTGGGCGTGATCGCGGGCCGTGACGGTGACCCTGTGGCCGAGCTCCTCCAGGCGCCGAGCGACCGGCGCGAACAGCAACGGGTGCGGCGAGTTGGCGAGGTCGATCCAGACCTCGAGCGATCGGCTCGTCCCCCGGGCGACGCTCACTGCGAGAGGGCGTCAGCGACCGCGGCCGTCACGGCTTGCACGGCCTCCTCGTCGAGGGCCGGGCCCATCGGCAGTGCCAGTCCCTCGTCGGCGAGTTGCTCCGCCACAGGCAGGGAGCCGGCCCGTGCGTACGGCTTCATCGCCGGCTGTCGATGGAGCGCCGGCGTGTAGTAGGCGCGGGACTCTATGCCGGCCGCCTCCAGGGATTGCGCGACACGATCGCGGCGCGGCGTCCGGACCACGTACAGGTGATAGGCCGGCTCGGCCCCGGGCGTCTCGGGCGGCAGGGTGACCAGCGCTCCCAGTCCGGCCTCGGCGTACAGCGACGCCACCCGCCGACGCGCCGCGGCCCACTCGTCGAGGTGGGGAAGGAAGACGCGAAGGGCGGTGGCCTGGAGCTCGTCGAGGCGGGAGTTGAAGCCGACCTCGGTGTGGACCCACCTCTCGGCCGAGCCGTGGTCGCGAAGCCGCCGCGCCGCGGCTGCGACCTCGTCGTCGTCGGTCAGCAGCGCCCCCGCGTCGCCGAGGGCACCCAGGGGCTTGCCGGGATAGAAGCTGAAGCCCGCCGCGTCGCCCAGCGCGCCCGGCCGCTTTGCCGTCGAGGCGCGCCCCGGCAGCCTGGGCGGCGTCTTCCACCACGAGCAGCCCCCGCTCGCTCGCGAGCGCGCTCAGCTCGCCGATCGGCGCCGGGTTGCCGAACATGTGCACGGGAAGGATCGCCCGCGTGCGCGGCCCGATCACGCCCTCGACGGTCTTCGCGCTGATGCAGTCAGTGCCTGGGTCGAGGTCCGCGAAGATCGGACGGGCTCCGGCGTTCACCACCGCCTCGGCGGTGGCGAAGAACGTGAAGGCGGGAACGATCACCTCGTCGCCGGGCTCGATGTCGAGCGCGCGCAGCACGATCGTCAGCGCCTCGGTGCCGTTCGCCACCCCGACGCAGTGACGGCGCCCGACATAGGCGGCGAACTCGCGCTCGAACTCCTCCAGCTCCGGCCCGAGGACGTAGCGACCCGACTCCAGCACCGCGCGCTGGCGCTCGGCGACCCGGGGCAGAAGCGGCTCGAGCACGGGTCGGTGGGCGAACAGCGGGATCGCCGGCGTCGCGGCGCGCGTCGATGAGCGGGCGGACGGGCTCACTGCCAGCGCTCGATCAAATCCTCGTCGGGCACCTCGCGCACCCGGCGGGCCGGGACCCCCATCACGACCGCGCGCGCCGGCACCTCGTCCACCACCACCGCTCCGGCTGCGACGAAGGCTTCCTCGCCGACCTCGACGCCGGGGCAAAGCACCGCTCCGCCGCCGATCCGGCAGGCCCGCCGCAGGCGCACCCCCCTGAGCGCCTGGCCTGGAGGATGGCGAGCCATCGTGTGGTCGTTGGTGGTGGTCACCCCGGGGCCGACGAACACGTCGTCCTCGATCTCGGAGTACGCGGTCAGGTAGCAGTTGGTGTTGATCCGGACGCGGGATCCGATCCGAACGTCGTTGTCGATGGCCGAGCCGCGGCCGACCACTGTCTCCGAGCCGACCACCGTTCGCTCCCGCAGATGGGACTGATCCCCCGCGATCGCCCCCTGCCCGAGCTCAGCGCCGGCGAACACCACAGCCCCCGCCAGGATCGCCGCGCCGTCGCCGATCACGGCCGCAGGCGGGTGCTCCGTCGGGGCGCTGGAGCGATTGCCGAGGCGCGGGGGCTTTCCGATCACGGCTCCGTGCTCGATCACCACCCGGTCGCCGATCCGCGTGCCCGAGTGGATGACCACGTTGGCGCCGATCTCGACGGCCTCGCCGAGCTCCACGCCCGTGCCCAGCAATAGCCCGGGAGCCAGATCGGATGGTGTCAGCTCGCCGGCCATCCCCTCATTCGTTCGAGGCCCGTCGTCCAGGGCCGTCAGCCCAGCAGCGCACTAACTTACCCGGTTCGTGTCCTGCATCGCGCGGAACCCAAACCGATAGCCTGGCCCAGTGGGCCGTCCGGAAACGATGCACCCGAACAGCGGCCCCAGGCACCGCCATGCGCGTCCTCGGTCGCGGCCATGGCTTCAGCCATTGCCGCTCCCTGCGTCCTTGCCTGGCGGCACCTGGCCTCGCCGTTTCAGGCACAACGTTCCCGGACGACCACTAGGGTTCTCGATGCGACAGGTCGCCCGACGGTTAAAGGACGGACGCCTCGAGCTGGTCGAGGTGCCCGACCCGTCGCCGGGGACCGGCATGGTCTCGGTGCGGCTCGAGGCCTCCGTGCTCAGCGCCGGCACCGAGCGGGCGACGCTCGAGATCGGGCGTAAGGGGCTGATCGGCAAGGCGCGGGCGCGGCCCGAGCAGGCGCGCCAGGTCTGGGAGCGCATGCGAGCCGAGGGAGTGCGTTCGACCCTGGAGCTGGTTCGCGGCCGGCTCGAGGAGCTTGGGCCGCTCGGCTACAGCGCGGCTGGGACGGTGCTCGAGGCCGGACCGGGGGCGCGTGAGCTGGCCCCCGGCGATCGCGTGGCAATCGCCGGCGGCGGGTTCGCCGGCCACGCCGAGGTCGACGTTGTCCCATCGCTGCTCTGCGCGCGCGTTCCAAACGGGGTGGAAGCCGAGCAGGCGGCGTTCGCAACCCTCGGCGCGATCGCGATCAACGGCTTCCGCCGCGGCGAAGCAGAGGTCGGATCGACTGTGGCCGTGGTCGGCCTGGGCCTGATCGGGCAGCTCGCGGTGCGGGTGGCGCGCGCAGCCGGATGCAGGGTCCTGGGCGTCGACTTGAAGCCGGACCTGCTCGAGCTCGCGAGGCGCGCCGGCGCCGAGGCGACGCCGCGCTCCGAGCTGGACGACGGCTCCCGCTGGGAGGGAGCGGCCGATGCAGTGCTGGTCTGCGCCGCCACGGAGTCCAATGACCCGATCCTTCTGGCGGCGACCCTGGCACGCGATCGTGCTCCGGTGGTCGTCGTCGGGGACGTGGCCATGGAGCTGCCCCGGGCGCCCTTCTACGAGAAGGAGCTCGACCTTCGCCTGGCGCGCTCATATGGCCCGGGTCGCTACGACCCGAACTACGAGCTCCACGGCCTGGACTACCCGATCGGCCATGTGCGCTGGACAGAGCAACGCAACATGGTTGCCTTCCTGAGTCTCGTAGCGGAGGGGAAGATCCGGCCCTCGGAGTTGATCACGCACCGCTTCGAGCTGGGCGACGCCGAGCGGGCGTTCGAGGCCCTGGAGGCGGAGGAGGCCGTGGTCGGGGTAGTGCTCAGCTACCCCGGGAAGCCAGGCGCCGGGACCGCTCCGGCGGCGGCGCGGAAAACGGCCCAGGGCCGCGGCCCGGGATGGGCGTCGAGTCGGCGTGGTCGGGGCGGGGTCGTTCGCGACGGGAACCCTGATCCCCGGGCTCGTCCGAGCCGGCTTCCAGCCGGTGGCCGTTGCCTCGGCGTCGGGGCTGTCGGCGGAGAGCGCACGGCGGCGCTTCGGGTTCGAGACCGCCCACGCCCGGGCTGACGAGATCATTGCCCGGGACGATCTCGACTTGGTCGTAATAGCGACCCGGCACGACTCCCACGCGGAGCTCGTCGCCCGGGCCCTCGAAACCGGGGCGGCGGTGTACGTCGAAAAGCCCTTGGCGCTCGACTGGGAGCAGCTCGCCCTGGTCCGCGACGCTCAGCTTAGGTCCGGCGCGCCACTCCTCGTTGGCTTCAATCGCCGCTACGCGCCCCTGGCCACCGAGCTGCGGCGCCTGTCTGGGCCGAGGATTGCGGGCTACCGCGTGAACGCCGGTCGCCTGGATCGGGATCACTGGCTCAACGACCTCGCTCAGGGGGGCGGGCGCCTGAAGGGCGAGGGATGCCACTTCATCGACTTCATCTGCGATCAGGAGGGGAGCGATCCGCTCAGCGTCAGCGCGCACGGCTTCCCGTCGGATCCGGCCCTCCCCCTGGCGGCGAGCGACAACTTCAGTGTTCAGATCACCTTTGCGGACGGCGGAGTGGGCACGGTCCACTACGCCGCGGACGCCCCACGCGGCCCTGGCAAGGAGCGCTTCGAGACCAGCGCTCCGGGGGCCTACGCGGTGATCGATGACTTCAGAAGCGGGGGCGTCTGGAAGGGGGGGCGAAAGCGCCGGTTGGGTGGCCGTCACCAGGACAAGGGCTTCTCCTCACAGTTCGAACGTCTCCGTGACGTGGTCACGGGTGAGGTCGAGGCACCCTCTCCGGAGAGCTTCTATCTCTCAACCCTGGCGACCTTGGCTGCGGCCCGCTCGCTGGAGACCGGTCGGCCCGAGATGGTCACCGAGCGCCCCCCGGCTGGGGAGCGGTGACCGGCGTCTCGCGACGCGCCGACCTACGGAAGCAGGAGCTCGTCCTTGGAGCTGCGGCGGTTCGGCCCGACATTGACCGTGTCCGCTTGGGCGCTCGCTCCCTCGCCGGCGCTCGCCTCGTAGCTGCCCTCCGGAACCTCGACCCTCAGGGTCGCGGTCGAGGGTGTGACCGGCGGCGGCGACTGCGACGAGTCGGCCGGAGCGCCGGCAGGGATCTCCTGGGTGAAGTCCTTTGGCCCGCTGAGCGTGAAGGTGACCGGTGAGTCGGAGAAGTTGGTGATCGTGAAGATCGACCAACCCGGCGCCGAATTTGTTGGGCGAAACGACGACCTCGCGCTGGTCGATCTTCGCGGCCACGTTGATCGACGCCGACGCGCGAGCAGGCTCGTTCGCGAAGTCTTCCTCGCCGCACGCCCCGAGCGAGAGCGCGGCCAAGCCGGCTAGCGCTGCGAAGCTCGTCTGGCGCGCACGCCGCGGTGCTCTCCCCGCACCCCTGGTGCTCATTGGCGCAACCCTAGCCTAAGCGCGCGCCCTGCGGCGCAGCCCGGCGATCAAAACGGGGGCTCCACCACCTGGGCGCGGACCCGGTTCTCGCCCACCTCGACGACAGCCCCGGGCTCGGCCTCGCGGCGGATCACCGCCAGCGCGATCGGGCCGTGGGCGGGGGAGGTGACGGCCGTCCCGATCCGACCCACCTCGCGAGCCTCGTGCGTGATCGCCTCGTCGCCTGTGACCGGCGCCTCGAGCCGGAGCCCTCGCAGGTGGCGGTTGGGCTTTCCCCTGTAGTGAAGGCGCGCGACCGTCTCCTGGCCGATGTAGCAGCCCTTGGTGAAGCTGACGGCGCGCGCGTCGATCCCGGCCTCCTGCGGGATCGTCGCGTTCGACATCTCGCGACCGAAGCGCGGGCGCCCCGACTCGACTCGCAGGATCTCGGCCGCCGCGTCTGAGACCTCCACGGCGCCGGAGGAGGCCAGCAGGCTGCGCAGCTCGCTCTCCTGCTCGGCCCGGGTGATCAGGTCAAGTCCGAGGTCAGTGGCGACCGCGAGCACCTCGACGCCTTGGCGCTCGAAATAGCGCTGAGCGTGCTCGCCGGCCGGCGGCGCGGTGCCGGCCGCCTCGGGCGCCGCGGGCCCGATCAACGAGGTGACCGCCCAGGCGCCCGAGGCCTCCTCGATCTCGACCTCGCGGCCGACGCTGTACATCTGGAGGTGTCGGGCGACTGCCGCGGTCGCCTCGGGCTCCGTGTCCAGCCAGATCTCCCCGGTGCTCAGCCGCAGGACCCGCATGTCGGCCTGCATGTGGCCCTTGCGGTCCAGGAGCGCCGCGTAACAGCCCTGGTCCGCTTCGACGGCGTCGAGGTCGTTGGTGAGCTGGCCCTGAAGGAACTCGGTGGCGTCCGGTCCCTTGACGAGCACAACCCCGCGCTGGCGGCCGAGGAAGCCGGCCTCCTCCCGCAGGGCGCGGTACTGGCCGTCCAGCTCGATCGCGACCTCCATCTCCACCGATTGTAGGAACGGCGGGGCTGACGACCTTTTGATGTGTCAAAATTTCTTTTGTGGCAGATCGAAACGAGAGGCATGGCGAAACCCCGGCTGGGCGTGACGCGGCAGCCGACGGGGGGACCAGGCGCTTCAGCCGCCGCAAGCTCCTGATCGGCGGGGCGGCCAGCGCCCCGGCGCTGGCCCTCCTGCACCAGGCCGTTCCCCACCACGGGGTCCACCGGGCGCTCGGCGGCAGCCAGGCGACGGCCGCCGGGACGCCGAACGGTGGGCATGCCGGGCACGGCGGCACGGGCGGCGCCGTGGCGCACGCGACCTTCGCCGGCGGCACGGTCGACCACCGCGCCAACGGCTTCAACCCCACCGAGATCCTGCGCGACTTCGACCACGGCAAGACGCGGCGGCTGGCAAGCGGCCGGGTTCTGCGCCAGTTCGAGCTGGTCGCGGCGGACAAGGAGATCGAGGTCGCGCCGGGAGTCAAGTTCGATGCCTGGACCTACAACGGCCGGGTCCCCGGGCCGACGCTGCGCTGCCGCGAAGGCGAGCTGCTGCGGATCAGGTTCGCCAACGGCTCCGAGCACCCTCACACGGTCCATTTCCACGGGATCCACGCGGCTGCCATGGACGGCGTGCCGGGGGTCGGCGAGAGAAGCGGCGGGGGCCTGATCGAGCCCGGCAAGAGCTACACCTACGAGTTCGACGCCTCTCCGTTCGGGCTGCACCTCTACCACTGCCACGTGATGCCGCTCGAGTCCCACATCTCCAAGGGGCTGTACGGGGCGTTCGTCATCGACCCGCGGCGTGGCCGCCCCGAGGCCGACGAGCTGGTGATGGTGATGAACGGCTTCGACACCAACTTCGACGCCTCGAACGAGGTCTACGCGGTGAACACGGTCGGCTTCCACTACATGGACGAGCCCGTCCGGGTGCGACGCGGCGAGCTGGTGCGGATCTACCTCGTCAACACGCTCGAGTTCGACCCGATCAACTCCTTTCACATCCACGCCAACTTCTTCCACTACTACCCGACCGGCACCTCGCTCGAGCCGACGGAGCTCACGGACACGGTCGTGCAGGCGCAGGGCCAGCGCGGGATCCTGGAGCTGCGCTTCCCGAAGCCGGGCCGCTACATGTTCCACGCCCACGTCAGCGAGTTCGCCCAGCTCGGCTGGATGGGCTTCTTCGAGGTCAGCGGCTGATGGAGGCGCGCGCCGGCACCGAGCGCCCGCCCTTCGCCGCGCGCGCGCCCGCCTGGGCGCTGGGCCTCGATCCCCCTTTCCCTGATCGTCGGCGCCGCGGTGCTGCTCGCGCTCGTGGGCGCCCCGGGGCTGGGCGACCGCACCGGGCCGCCCGTCGAGGAGCTGGCGATCGAGCGCACGGTCCTGCGCCCGGGCGAGATCGAGCTCACCGTGCGAAACGACGGCCCGGACGCGGTGGACGTGGCCCAGGTCATCGTCAACGACGCCTTCGTCCCCTTCACCGCGAGCGACGGCCAGCGCGTCGGCAGGCTCGGGGCGACCACTCTCGGCATCACCTACCCGTGGATCGAGGGCGAGGCGTACGAGATCTCCCTGCTCACCTCGACGGGCGGCACGATCGACCATCAGATCCCCGTCGCGACCGAGACTCCCGAGTCGAGCTCGCACTTCTTTGCGCTCATGGCCCTGCTCGGCCTCTACGTCGGCGTGATCCCGGTGACCCTCGGGATGCTCTGGCTGCCCTTCGTGCGCCGGATCAGCGAGAGCTGGATCCGCCTGCTGATCGCCTTCACCGTCGGCTTGCTCGTCGTCCTCGGGGTGGACGCCGGTCTGGAGGGCCTCGAGATCGGGGCCGCGGCGCCGTCGGCGTTCGGCGGGCAGGCCCTCGTCATGCTGGGGGCGCTGGCCGCCTACCTCGCGCTCGCCGGGGTGGACTCGTACCTGTCCGCGCGCGCGACGCCGGCGGCATCCCCGGGTCGCGCGGACCGACCGACGCCCGCCGCGGCCGGCGGTGCTGCCAGGGGCGGTGCCTATCTCGCCCTGCTGGTCGCGATCGGGATCGGCCTGCACAACCTCGGCGAGGGCCTGGCGATCGGCTCGGCATACGCCGTCGGAGCGCTTGCCCTCGGGACCTTCCTGGTGATCGGCTTCGCCCTCCACAACACCACCGAGGGCCTCGCGATCGTGGCTCCGCTGGCCAAGGGAACACCCAGCCTCGGCCGCCTCGCTGCGCTCGGGCTGATCGCGGGTGCCCCTGCGATCCCGGGTGCGTGGATCGGGTTCGCCGCCTTCAACCCGAGCATCGCGGCGCTGCTCTTCGGCGTCGGCGTGGGAGCGATCGCCAGAGTCGTGTGGCAGCTCGTCCCGGCGATGCGCGACGAGCGAGGACGCGCCCTCCACCCCGGCGCGGTCGCGGGGCTCGTCGCCGGGATGCTGGCGCTCTACGTGACCGGGCTCTTGGTGCCGGTCTGATGGCGCAGGGCAACCGGCACTCGGGCTTTCGGCACAGTCCAGCCGCTGCGAACTCGGAGGCGGTCGAGGACTACACGAAGGCGATCTACGCGCTTGCCCCTCGCTCGGAGCGCCCCGTGACGACGACCGCGCTCGCCGCCAGGCTCGGGGTGTCGCCCGGCTCGGTGACCGCGATGCTGAAGCGACTCGACGAGATGGGCCTGGCCCGCTACGAGCCCTACCACGGGGTGGCGCTGACGCCGTCGGGCGAGAAGGTGGCGCTCGAGGTGATGCGCCATCACCGCCTCCTGGAGGCCTTCCTGTCCGAGGCTCTCGAGATGCCCTGGGACCGGGTGCACGACGAGGCAGAGGTGCTCGAGCACTACATCTCCGAGGACCTCGAGCGCCGCATCGCCGAGAAGCTCGGCAATCCGGCGCTCGATCCGCACGGCGACCCGATCCCGACGCCGGAGCTCGACCTGGCTGCCGACCGGACGACCGGCCTCGCGGAGCTCGAACAGGGGCGTGCAGCGACCTTCGCGCGGGTCTCGGACTCAGATCCCGAGATGCTCCGTTATCTCGCCGAGCGCGGCATCCGCCCGGGCGCCCGCCTGCGGATCACCGGCGCCCAGCCGTTCGGGGGCCCGCTGTTCGTCGAGGTCGAGGGGCGCGAGCACGCCCTGGGCGGTGAGCTCGCGGAGAAGATGCGGGTCCAGGCCGAGGAGCCAGCGCTAGCTCGCCAGGGCGGCCGGGGAGCGGAACAGAGCCAGGATCACCGAGCCGAACTGGTTGGAGATGATCCGGGCGTGGTTGATCTCCGTGCGCGTCCAGGGCCGCTCGAGCTTGCTGAAGGCCTCCACGATGCCGAGGCTTTCGCCCTGGCTGACGACCGGCACGATCAGCAGCGAGCGGTGCCCCAGCGAGAGCAGGAGCTCGACCTCCTGGCGGTCGGCCTCCGGGTCGCCGACCAGGACCTGCGCCGCCTCCTGGTTGCGCAGCACGCGGGCGGTCAGCGGGTACTCGTCCAAAGAGAAGCCCTCCTCGCCCGCCCCGCCGCTCTCGGCCAGCGTCTCGACGACGCCCGCGCTCCGGGATGCCACTGCGAGAGGGAGACCATGTCGGCGTTGAGCTCGGCCGCGATCAGGGCCATGGCGCCCTCCAGGTCCCTCCGGGAGCGGGCGCTGGCCAGCCGGGCGCTCAGGTGCTCCAGCCTGCGGTCGCCGGCGGCGATCCTTTCGTGGCCCGCGGAGCCGGCACGGAGCGCCTCCGCCAGCGCCGCCCGGCAGACCCCAGCGGCGACGGGCGAGACGAGCGCCCAAGGCGCCTGCGGACGGCAGATCGCGTAGCCCTGTCCCCACTGGACGTCGAGGTCGCTGACGACCTCGAGGTCGTCGAGGCTCTCGATTCCCTCGGCGCACACGGTGGCGCCGATGCGTCGCGCGAAGCGAACGAAGGACTCGACCAGCGCCATCCTGGCCGGATCGGCATGGATGCGCTTGATCAGGTCGCGATCGAGCTTGACGATGTCGGGCTTCACCCGCATCATCTGCTTCAGTCCCGCGTAGCCGGCGCCGGCGTCGTCGATGGCGATCCGGGCGCCGCGGTCCCGCAGCTCCGCGACGGCCCCGGCTAGGGTTTCGTCGTCCGGCACGAACTCGCGCTCGGTGATCTCGATCACGAGGCCGGTGAGGTCGGCGGGGAGTGCCTCGGCCACCGGAGCCGAGGTGAGGGCCGACGGGCTGACGTTCAAGGCCAGGTGGGTGCCGATCGGACGGCCCACCGGCTCCAGGGCGGCGCGGATCGCCGCCGCGTCGAGCTGCGGTCCGAGGCCGCAGTCGTGAGCCTGCGCGAACCACGCCTGCGTCGAGCGTCCCGGCGAGCTTCTGAAGCGCGCGAGCGCCTCGTATCCGACCAGGTGCCCGCTGGCCAGGTCGACGACCGGTTGGAAGACGGGCTTGATCCCCTCGGGCTCGGCGATCACTGCGGCGATCTCGGCCGCCTGCTGGTCGGAGGCCGACGCCACGTGATCGGGATCGAAGCGGCGCGTCCGCTGCTTGCCCTGACGCTTGGCCCAATACAGAGCGCCGTCGGCGAACCTGAAGAGGCTGGAGGCGTCGTCCGCGTCGGCAGGGTAGGTGGCGATCCCCGCCGAGCAGTGAGAGCGCCAGGTCGTCGACCGAGATGTCCGCAACGGCTTGTCGCGCCCGCTCGGCGATCCGGTACGCGACCTCACCGTCGGTGCCGGGGAGGATGAGCGCGAACTCTTCTCCTCCGACCCGGGCGGCGGTATCGCTGTTGCGGACGACTCCCCGCAACGCGTTGCCCACCGCCCGCAGCACCTCATCCCCGTACGGGTGCCCGTGAGTGTCGTTCACCGTCTTGAAGTTGTCGAGGTCCATCATCACCAGGGAGATCGGGCCGTCGCTGCGCCGGGCGCGCTCCAGCTCCGCCGCCAGGATCTCCTGAAAGCCACGATGGTTGGTGAGGCTCGGTGAGCGCGTCGGTTGCCGCCAGGCCCTTCAGCCTCGCCAGCTGCCGCCGGTGAGCCCCGGGGAGGAGGGTCGCCGTCCCCAGCAGGCCGATGCCGCTGAGGAGCACCAGCGGCGCGCCCTTGATGCCGGCCGCGGCCACCGCGACCACGCAGATCCACAGCATGCCCAAACCCACCGCCGCGGCCCCCAACAGGTCGTGGCGGTCGAGCCGAACCTTCAGCGGTGTCCCCACCAAGCGCTTCAAATTCGCGTCGCCTCAGTAAGCAACAAATTCCCTCCCTGGTAGAGGAGATCGGCGCGGCGGGCGGTTCCCTTGAGCGGACCACCACCGGTACGCTCTCGTCGATGGGGCTCGCCGCGGCTTTTCAGGAGATCCTCGATTCGCTTCCCGACGACTGGACCGATCTGGAGATCGACCTGCGCCTGGTCGACGAGGAGCGCTACGTCGACGCGGCCGTGCTGCTCACTCAGGTCAACGCGCAGCCCTATTCGAAGGCGGACTGGCACTGGCGGGTGCTGGTTGCCCATCGCTTCGGCCATGCCGCGGCGGCCGAGACCGTGAAGGGAACGCTCGCCCTGCTCGACCAGGAGGGGATCGGCGGCGAGATGGTCGTGCGGGAGGTTCGCGAGGGCCGCGCCGAGGTCGTCCAGATGTGGGGCCGGCCGGAGTCGGTGCGTCGTGAGTTTCGTCGCAGCCGAAGCCTGTGATCTAGTCGGCCAGTGGCGCGCGTACTTGCGATGGTCGCCGACCTGATGCTCGCCAGCCGCGTGGAGGCAACGCTTGCCGGCGCCGGGCACGAGGTCATCCTCGACCTCGGCCAAGGGGCCGAGCCGAGTGCCGATGCCGACCTGATCGTGGCCGACGTTGGCGAGGTCGATCCCGCTTCGGTGGTGAAGCTGGGCAAGCCGGTGTTGGGCTTCTACCGGCACACCGACCCCCAGCAGCGCCGGCGCGCCGAGGCGGCCGGCGTGGACCTGGTCGTGCCGCGCTCGCGGCTGGCGCGGGAGCTGCCCGAGCTCGTCGAGCGGCTACTGCGCGAGGCCTAGCTCGAAGGCTGCCGCCAGGTCCGGCCTCGAGTCGAGGATGCCGTGCTCGACGTCCCAGCGAGCCCACGCGCGCAAGCACCCTCGGGTCGAAGCGACCGGGTGGCTCGAAGGCGTGGGCGGCCATCAGGGCGTCGAGCTGGCTGCGCTGCACGCCTCGGTCAAGACCGGAAGTGGCGGCAAGCAGGTCCGAGAGGCTGCCCGAGCCGGATCCGGAGCGGTAGTCGGAGACGGCGAAGCGATAGCCGCGTACGGTGGCCTCAGTCGTCGACTCCGCCAGGTCCGGGTCGGTTTCGATCAGCTCCCGCGAGGTGACGAGGACGAGCTCGGGATAGCGCGGGGCGCCGTAGTCGTCGACGCGAAACGCGCCGGATGGGAATGCCCGTCGTGCTCAGCGTCGACGCCCTCGGCGTTCCAGAATGCGGTTGCCGCATCGACGCGCCCGGCGGCCAGAGAGGCGACGGCGTTGAACCCGATCGTGACCCGGTCAACGGCGTCGGGGTCGGCCCCGTCAGCCTCCAGCACCGAGTCGAGGACCGCATCGTCGGAGGGAAGGCCGGTGACACCCACTGTTCGACCCTCAAGGTCACGGGGCCGGCGGACATCGATCAGATCGACCAGCACCGCCGCCAGCGGGCGTTGCACGATCGGCGCGATCCCCACCACGTCGAGGCCGCGCTCCCGCGCCAGGCCCAGGTCGTGGATGTCGAGGATTGCGAACTCGGCGCGGCCGGCCTCGAGCAACTTCGGGGCGTCGGTCGAGGCCGACGGCTCCTGCACCCGCAGGTCGACCCCGGCGTCGCGGTAGTACCCGCGCTCAAGGGCCGAATAGATGCCGGCGTGGACGGCATTCGGCTGGAAATCGAGGACGAGGGTCGCTTCCCTGGAAGCGCCCGGTTCAGCGCCATCCTCGCCGCAGCCGGCTTGGCCGGCCGAGACGAGGATGGCCGCCAGCAGCGCGGCGAGCCCTCTCATCGAGGCGCCCAGGATAGCCTTGCGATGCGATGGCCCAGCCGTGGGAACGAGCTGCTCGCCTACGTAGAGATCCCCAAGGGGAGCCGCAACAAGTACGAGTACGACCAGGAGCTGGGAGGGCTGACCCTGGACCGGTTCCTCTCCTCATCCACGGTCTACCCCACCGACTACGGCTACCTGGTCGGGCACTTGGGCCGCGACGGCGACCCGCTCGACGCCATGGTCTGCGTCTCGGAGCCGACCTTCCCCGGCTGCGTGATCCGCGTGAAGCCGATCGCCCTGTTCAAGATGCACGACGAGAAGGGCGTGGACGACAAGATCGTCTGCGTGCCGCTCAACGATCCGGGCTGGAACCACGCGGAGAGGCTCGAGGACATTCCGGGGCAGCTCCAGCGCGAGATCGCCCACTTCTTCTCGATCTACAAGCAGCTGGAGGACAAGAAGGTGGCGGTCGAGGGGTGGCGCTCGCGCGAGGAGGCGCTCGAGGTGATCGAGGACGCCAGGACGCTTCAGGAGCGGGCCGACCGCGAAGGCGGATAGACTCCCGCGCCACATTTGCCCGACGACGACCCCGCTAGGAGGTTGCCCGCAGTGCAGGATCGAGGACTCGCCGCTTACATCACCGAGCTGATCGGCACGCTGATACTGGTGTTCAGCATTTGCACCGTGGTGACGCTCTACGTCGCCACCGCCGCTGACGCCCAGACCGGGTCGGACTTCGCGGTCGTCGGTCTCGTGCACGGGGTGGTGCTGTTCGCCCTGATCATCACGCTGGGCGCCGTCAGCGGGGGACACTTCAATCCCGCGGTGACGATCGCCGCCGCCGTCACCCGGCGGATCGACCCGGTGGACGCGGTGGTCTACATCCTCGCCCAGCTCTCCGGTGGCGTGCTCGGGGCGCTGCTCGTCAAGGGGCTGCTGCTGGACGAGGGCCGCGCCGGCGACTACGGAGCCGCGACGATCAGCCCGCTCTTGGGGGGCGACTTCGCGGGAGCCGTGGTGGAGGGGCTGGGAACGTTCTTCCTGGTGCTCGCCGTCTGCGCCGTCGCCTTCAACCCCAGGGCGACGGAAGGAGTGGGCCCCGCTCGCGATCGGGCTCACCCTCGGCCTCGAACGCGATGATCTTCGGCCCGCTCACCGGGTCCGCGGTCAACCCGGCGCGCTGGTTCGGCCCCGCCTTGATCGGCAACGAGTTCGGCGGCGTCTGGCCGTACATCGTCGGCCCGCTGGTCGGCGCGCTCGCGGCGGCGGCCCTGTACAGGTTCGTGATCGCCGGGGCGCAGTACGCGCTCGGTCCCGAGCCGCCCACGAGCGGCGCGGAAGTCGTCGAGAACGTCGCCGCGGACGTCTCGACCGTGGCGCGCCAGCGACCCAAGTAGTGCGGGCGCCCACACTGCGCTAGCTTCACGGGCGTGCGGCGCGTCACCTTCTCGCGCAACTACACGCTCTCACTGTCACGCACCTGCCGCTGCTACTGCAAGTACTGCGCCTTCGCGACGCATCGGGCGCACCTGTATGAGCCCGATCGAGGTGGAGCGCCGGCTCGACGAGGCGGTGCGCCGCAACGCCAAGGAGCTGCTCGTGCTCACGGGCGAGCGGCCCGAGGTCCACCCCGAGGTCGCCGCGCGGCTTCGGTCCTGGGGCCACGACGACTTCGTCTCCTACGTGGCCTGGGCCTGCGAGCGCGCGCTGGAGCGCGGGCTCCTGCCGCACACGAACCTCGGCGTCCTGGAGCCGCGAGGACCTGGCCCGGCTGCGCGAGGTGACCGCCTCGCAGGGGCTGATGCTCGAGTCGATCTCCGAGCGCCTGATGGAGACGGTGCACGCCGGCTCGCCGAGCAAGCACCCGGCGGAGCGGCTGAGGACGATCGAGGCGGCCGGCGAGCTTCGGATCCCGTTCACGAGCGGCATCCTGGTCGGCATCGGCGAGACCGAGGAGGAGCGGATCGCCTCGCTCGAGGCGCTGGCGGCGGTCAACGAGCGCCACGGGCACATCCAGGAGGTGATCCTCCAGAACTTCGTCCCGCATCCGAGCTACTACGGCCGCGAGGTGGCCGAGATCGCGGACGAATGGCGGCCCGCTGGAGCGAAGCTGCGCTGGCCCGGGCTAGCGACGAAGTCGCGGTAGATGCGGAGGTGCCTGCCGCCCCGTCGGGGCCCGAACCCGCCGACACCGGAGGCGAAGCCGAGGATGTCGGCGGAGTGGTTCTCCCCGACTGGGCGACGCCGATCACGCTCGACGACATGAAGCTGCTGATTCGCGAGTGCCGGCGGCTGATGCCCGAGGTCGGCATCCAGGTTCCGCCGAACCTCGTCCGACTGGTGGGACGAGCTGGTGCGTGAGGGCGCCACCGATCTCGGCGGCCTGTCGGCCAACGGCGACCACATCTCCCCCGAGCAGGCCTTCCCGAGCCCGCATCAGGTCCGCAAGCGCCTCAAGCCGCAGGGCTACGCGCTGACCGAGCGGCTGTGCGCCTATCCCCAGTACCTGGACCCCGGCTGGATGGACCAGAGCGTCCTCGACCTGGTCAAGCTCAAGTACTGGAGCTTCATCCCGCGAAAGGGCTCGGGGCGCCGCACCGAGCGGTTGATCTCACCGGACGTGGCTCCGCGGGCGATCGAGAAGGGCCGCCGGGGGGAGGCGCTGAGCGAGGAGGAGCTGACCGGCCTGTTCGCGGAGACCCGGCCCGAGGTGATCGAGGAGATGCGGGCGGCGGCCGACGAGCTGCGCGCCGAGCTCGCCGGCGAGCGGGTGACCTTCGTGGTCAACCGCAACGTCAACTTCACCAACGTCTGCATCGTCGGCTGCGCCTTCT
This sequence comes from uncultured Actinomycetes bacterium, assembly GCA_963743455.1. Taxonomy (GTDB): domain Bacteria; phylum Actinomycetota; class Thermoleophilia; order Solirubrobacterales; family 70-9; genus AC-56. The sequence continues at coordinate 127,278 of CAVUPJ010000004.1, forward strand.
GCGGCTTCGGCCAGGGCCGCCGCTCGCCGGACGCCTACCACGTCACCCCCGACGACTTCCAGGCCCGGGTTCAGGAGGCGGTCGACTACGGCGCCACCGAGGTCTGCATGCAGGGCGGCATCCATCCCGACTACACGCTCGAGCACTATGGGCGCTGGCTGCGGCTGGTGAAGGAGGTGGCGCCGCAGATCCACCTGCACGCCTACTCGCCGATGGAGATCCACTTCATGTGCGAGCGCTCGGGACGAAGCCCCGAGGCGGTCTTCGACTACCTGGTCGAGTGCGGCCTCGGGTCGACGCCGGGAACCGCGGCGGAGGTGCTCCACGACGGCGTCCGGGCGCGGATCTCACCGAACAAGCTCCCGGCTGCCCGCTGGGTGGAGATCATCGAGGCCTGCCACCGCTCCGGGCTGCGTTCCACCTCCACCGTGATGTTCGGCCACATCGAGGAGCCGTGGGAGCTGGCCCGCCACATGCGGGTCGTGCGCGAGCTCCAGGAGCGCACCGGCGGGATCACCGAGTTCGTGCCGCTCAGCTTCATCCCCTTCAACACGCTGCTCGGTCGCACCCACGGAGTCGAGGAGATCTCCCGCGACGAGAACCTCAAGCACACGGCGGCCTTCCGGCTGGCCCTCGGCAGGACGATCACCAACCTCCAGGCGAGCTGGGTGAAGATGGGCCTGGACGCCGCCACCGAGAGCCTTCGCTGGGGGGTCAACGACCTCGGCGGCACGTTGATGGAGGAGAACATCTCCCGCATGGCCGGCTCGCACCACGGCGTCCGGCTCGACCCGCCGGAGCTGATCGCCGCGGCCCGCGCAGCCGGCCGCGAACCCGCGCAGCGCACCACTCTTTACGAGATCGTCGAGACGTACTGAGCGCCCGCCGCACCGCGCGGCCTCGCGGCACTACGCCCCGGCCGGGGGCACCCAGATCGAGTGCGGGATTGACCGGAATATGTCCGGTCGAATCACTCAGTCGATCCGCTGATCGAGCCATCGCGGAGCTAGCCGGCTCGCCAGCACGGGGTTGTGGCGAGGCGCGCAACTCCTCGACTGCCGCGCGTAAGCCGCGATCAGATCGACTGGCGGCTCGAAGCAAGAGACTCCACGAAGCTACATCGCGGCGTTTACCTGGTGGGCCACACGGTGCCGACGCAGCACAGTCGCGACATGGCCGCGCTACTCGCGTGCGGCCCACACGCGATCCTCAGCCATCGAAGCGCCGCGGCGCTCTGGAGCTTGCTGCCCTACCCAGCCTCCGCCACGGCCCTGCGTCACCGTTCCGCTCGGCGCGGAGCGCCACGCGGCCTGGCATCCGGATCCATCGGGCCAATGTGCCGCGTGCGGACGTCCGCCACCGGGAACGCATGCCCCTCACCAGCCCACCGCGGACGATCCTGGACCTCGCCGGACGAGCTCGCCTCGGAGCATCTCGAGCGCCTCGTCGCGGAGGCCGAATACCGGCGGCTGGCGAGCGGACGGGAGCTTCAGGAGCAGCTCGAACGCAACCCCGGCAAGCGCGGCAACGCCACGCTGCGCACCGTCCTCGACCTTCCCGGCGGCCCGCGTCGCACCCGCTCGCCGGCCGAGCGGCAGATGCTTCGCTTGCTTCGTCGGGCAGGCTTCACTGGCTACGAGCTGAACCAGCGAATCCACGGCTTTGAGGTGGACGTCCTGTGGCGGGAGCTCGACTTCGCCGTCGAGATCGACGGCTACGACGCCCACTCGGGCCGGCTCGCCTTCGAGCGGGATCGGCTGAAGGTCGCAACCCTGAAGGCTCGGGGCCTTGACGTGATGCCAGTGACGCCCCGCCAGCTTCGCGACGACCCGGATGGGTGTCGGTCTCGCGCAGGCTCGCTTGGGGCTCGTCGAGCTCTGCGGGCTACGACCCCCCAGGCGGCGCCTGAGAGCCGGGCCCCGGTCGCCCCGCGCGCTGGACGAGCGCGCCGCTCATGGCCAGGATCGCGACGCCGAAGGCGGTTATCGGCAGGATCAGGCCCAGGACGCCGTCGCCCGCGAAGACGCCGCTGTCGGTCAGCATCGCGCCCACCGCGAACGGCTGGGCCAGCGCGGCGAGCACGAGCAGCCAGCCGATCGCGCGCGAGAAGGCACCGTGGCGAAGCGCCACCTTGGCGCTGGCGGCGAACAGCGCCGTCAACCCGGCCAGGGCGGGTGCGCCGGAGACGACCGCCAGGTCGTTGATCGCCGTGGTCACCTCCGGGGTCGCCTCCTCGGGGCGGAAGGCGGCGCCGGCGATCAGCGTGATCAGGGTGAACAGGGCCCCGGCGCTCACCAGTCCGCCGGCGAAGGCGATCGACGACACCCGGCCCGTGCCGCCCTCGGCGGTCCTGAGCGCGCTCCGCAGGCTGCCGAGGAACCAGATGAAGAAGAAGAGGGCAGCGGTCACCACGCACCATCGAGGCCCGGATGCCGTCCTGCTCTTCGGCGTAGTAGGCGTGGACCTCGATCGCCGATGCGTCCACGTCGGGCGGCGTGGGGATGATGCGCGAAGCCGACGATGAACAGGAGCACGGAAAGGGCGCCCGTTGCCGCTCCGAGTCGCTCCCAATCCCAATCCCTCATCGCGCGCTCCCTTCGGTCGGGTTCGGGGCGAACCCTTGCGCAGTCGCCGCACTTCCCGCGCTCCGCGCGCGATGATTGGCGAGTGCGCGCGATGGTGCTCGAGCAGCAGGGCCGGCCGCTGGCCGCGAGCGGAGGTCCCCGTCCCGGAGCCCGGGCCGGGCCAGGTCCTGGTCGCCGTCCACGCCTGCGGCGTCTGTCGCACCGACCTCCACGTGGTTGATGGCGACCTGCGCGACCCGAAGCTGCCCCTGGTCGTCGGACACCAGATAGTCGGCACCGTCGAGGGGGCGGGGGAGGGGGCGGAGCGCTTCGCCGCCGGGCAGCGGATCGGGATCCCGTGGCTGGGATGGACCGACGGCGAGTGTCGCTACTGCCGCTCGGGCCGCGAGAACCTCTGCGAGCGGGCCCGCTTCACCGGCTATCAGCTCGATGGCGGCTACGCGGAGCAGGCGGTCGCCGACGAGCGCTACTGCTTCCCGATCCCCGAGGGCTACCCCGACCTCCAGGCGGCGCCGTTGCTGTGCGCGGGGCTGATCGGCTACCGGTCGCTGCGGCTCTGCGGCGACGCGGAGCGGATCGGCTTCTACGGCTTCGGCGCCTCGGCCCACATCGTCTGCCAGGTCGCGTCGCACCAGGGCCGGCGCGTGTTCGCCCTCACCCGGCCCGGCGACGCCGAGACGCAGCGCTTCGCGCTCGAGCTCGGCGCCGTCTGGGCGGGCGACACCGAGGGCGGCTCGGAGGTCTCGGAGCTGGGCCAGGCGGGGCCACCCGAGGCGCTCGACGCCGCGATCGTCTTCGCCCCAGCCGGAGAGCTGGTCCCGGTCGCCCTGCGCGCCGTCGCTCCGGGCGGGACGGTGGTCTGCGCCGGCATCCACATGAGCGACATCCCATCGTTTCCCTACGAGATCCTCTGGGGGGAGCGCACGCTGCGCTCGGTCGCCAATCTCACCCGGCGCGACGGCGAAGAGTTCATGGCGCTGGCGCCGGAGGTCCCGGTGCGGACGCAGGTCGCCGAGTACCCGCTGGAACGCGCCAACGCCGCCCTCGACGATCTGCGCGGCGGTAGGGTTCGTGGGGCGGCTGTTTTGGTCGTGAATCGAACAATGAGAGAGGAAAGCTGATGGCGGACGTGACCGTGAAGCGGCTGGACGAGTTCGAGGCGATCTTCGGGGGCGGCTTTCGGCGCGTCCGCGCCGGTTTGGGCGTGAGCTCGTTCGGGCTCGCGGTGATGGACCTGCCGCCCGACTTCGAGAGATACCCGGAGCACGACCACGGCCCCGACGGGCAGGAGGAGGTCTACACGGTGATTGCCGGCACTGCCACGCTGACCGTCGGCGGAGACGAGTACGAGCTCGAGTCCGGTGTCTTCGCGCGCGTCGGGCCGCAGGAGACGCGGAAGATCAGCACCGGCGACGAGGGGGCGCGGGTGCTGGCGATCGGCGCCTCGCCGGGGAAGGTCTACGAGGCCCCCGAGTTCACCGAGGAGGGCCAGCCCGACCCGATGCTGGCCAGCTGGCTAGCGGAACAGGTCCTCGGCCTCGGGTCGCTGGATCGCGCGCGCGCCGGGCCCGTCCTCCGCGCTGACGAAGCGCTCCAGCCCGCGCACCAGGCAGGCGGGAACGCCCGCGTCCTTGGCGCGCGCCAGGTTCGCGGCCCCCGCAACCTCGTCGGCGACCGCGACCACGGTGGCGGCCAGCTCTCGACCCTCGTGGTCCGTCCGGCCGCGCCAGTCGTCGAGCGGCGCCATCCCTGCGCATCCGATCGCGACGTCGACCTGGCCGAGGCGCCAGGGCCGCCCGAAGCTGTCGCTGATCACCACCCCCGGTCGCACGCCGGCCGCCGCGCCGATCTGGGCCCTGATGCGCCGCGCGCAGGCATCGGGGTCCTCAGGCAGCAGGGCGACCCGATCGGCGCCGGGCACGTTGGAGGCGTCGATGCCGGCGTTGGCGCAGATCCAGCCGCTGCGCGTCTCCACGATCAGGAGGTCGCGCTCGGCGCGGACGACGGCACGGCTCTCGCTCAGGATCAGCTCGACCAGGCGCGGGTCCTTGCCCAGGCGTTCGGCCAGCCGCCGCGCCTCGGGGCCCGGCGCCACGTCGTCCAGCTCGCGCACCCGGCCCTCGGCTTTCGAGACGGCCTTCTGGGCGACGGCCACGACGTCGCCGGCTGCGGGCTCCACGCCCGCGTCGGCGAGTCCTCCGGCGATCAGTTCCCCGAGGCGGTCGCCGGTGGCGATCTCAGGCAGGCCGTGCACCGGGATGACCTCGAAGCGGTGGCTCATGCAGGAGCCACGCCGCTGAGCCGACCGAGTCGGGCCAGCTCCGCGGCCGTCGCGGGGGCGCGGTCAGGCGCTCGGCCCAGCGCCTCGGCGAGCGCCCCGAGGTCGTCGGGGGTGTCGACGTCGAGCCCCAGCGAGTCGAGCGGCTCGACGGCGACCTCGTGCCCGGCGCGACTCGCTCGATCGGCATGACGGCTGGAGCTGTCCGGGCCGAACGCGGGGCTGATCGCGTTCGGCGGCGAGAGCAGGAGCGCGTTGGTTCCGGCGCCGTGGCGGTCCGGCACGATCGCCACCCGACCGCTTCGCATTCGCTCGAGCGCCGCGTCGAGCTCTGCCGGATCCAGCAGCGGGCAGTCCCCCGGCAGCAGGGCGACGCAGGAGGCTCCGAGCGCCTGCGCGCGGACGATCCCCAGCGTCGCCGCCTCCGAGTGGCCGATGTCGTGCGGCTCGCGGAGAACCTCGAGCGGCTGGGCGGCGGGGCGAGCGCCGCGAAGAGCGATCCGCTCCGCTCGCCGCTCTCCGGTGACCACGATCACCCGCTCGATCAGCTCGGAACCGGCTATGGCGGCCAGCACGTCGGCGAGCATCGCCCTGACGAGCGCCGCACGCCCCGGCCCGTCGAGGTCTTCGAGGAGCCGCTGCTTGGCGGCTCCGAAGCGCTTCACCGGGATGATCGCCGTGGCGCGCATCGCTCAGGCGAGCATCTGAGCGAACTCCAACACGCGCTCGGCGAGCTGGCGCCTGCCCTCGGCCCCGCTCATCAGGGTGGGGCAGGAGAGCACCCGGACATCCTCGGGACCCGGGTCGGGATCGTCGGCGTCGACCACCATCGCGTCGATCATGCCCTCGTAAAGCGAGGCCACGCCGGCAGCAGTGGAGGGCCGGCCCACGGCCTTGATGAACTCCTCGGTCGGGCCCTTGACGGCCCGCCCGGCGACCAGGGGGCTGACGGCGATCACAGGCGCGTCGGCCGCGGCCATCGCCTGCCGCATGCCCGGTACGGAGATGATCGGCCCGATCGAGATCACGGGGTTGGAGGGTCCAACGACCACCGCGTCGGCGGCGGCCAGCGCCTTGCGAACCTCGGGGCTCGGGACGGCGCGCTCCAGCCCTTGAACCTCGATTCCCTCGATCGGCGGCTGCGACCCCTCGGCGATCAGAAACTCCTGCAGCCCGCGCCAGCCAGCCGGCGTTCGGATGCGCGTGTGGACCGGCTGCTCGCACATCGGCAGCACGGCGGCGCGCACTCCGAGGGCCCCCGCGATCTGCCCCTGGGCGGCGGTCAGAGTGCCTCCCTCGGCCACAAAATGGGTCCGGTAGAGGCAGGTGGCGAGGTCGCGATCGGAGAGCTGGAACCAGGCGGGGGCGCCGAGCTCGACGAGTCGCTCGTGGACCGTGAACGAGTCGCCCCTGATCCCCCAGCCACGCTCCTCGTCGATCTCGCCCGCCAGCCAGTAGGTGATCAGGTCGGGGTCCGGCGACACGTGGAGGCCGTGGATCCGGGTGTCGTCGCCAGTGTTGGCGATCACCGCGAGATCGCTGTCGAGCAGCTCCTGCATCCCGGCCGCGAGCTTCGCCCCGCCGGTCCCGCCGGCCAGCAGCGCGATCCGCATCAGCGGGCTCCGGGTGCGGCAGGGTTTGCGCGGCCGGTCACTGCTCCCAGGGGCTGCTGTCTTCAAGCCCCGTGATTCGGATTCCCGCGTGCCGCTTGTACCGGGCGTTGACCGAGATCAGGAGCGGTGTGAGCTGTTCGACGATCCGCGCCATCTCGAGCGCGCCCGCGTTGACGGCTCGCAGGCCCGGGACGGTCTCCACGATCCCCGCCACGCGCGCCTTGTCCGCCCGTCGGTCGCCGCAGATCAGGATGTCCTCGTCGAGCTCCGCGTCGGGGTCGCCCAGGGTCGAGGCGCTGACCGTGTGCAGGGCTGCGACCACGGTCACGCCCTCGGGGACCATCTCCTGTGCCTGCTGTGCCGCGGAGCCCTGCCAAACCCCGAGCGAGCGCGTGGCCTTGCCGCCCACCGCCGCGGCGGTCGGCACCGTGCAGTCGACCAGGATCTGTCCCGGCTCGAGCGCCTCGCGGAGGTTGTTCAGGTTCTCCGACTGGGCGCGAAAGGGGACCGTGAGGAAGACGATCGGCCCGCGCCGCGCCGCCTCCTCGTTGACGAGCTCCCTCGGCGGTTGCGTTCGGCGCCGCCTCGAGCAGCCGCTCCACCGCCTGCGTTGCCCGCTCCGCGCTCCGGGAGCCGATCACGACCGAGCGTCCGCGGACGGCCAGGCGGAGCGCAAGTCCCCAGCCCAGCGCCCCGGTGCCGCCGATGATCGGGATGGGTTCCGGCATGGCGGCGGAGTGTATTTCGCCCCATGGGGCTGTCACCGCCCGTGCGGGCATATGCTCCGCGCGCATGAGGCTCGAAGGTCGCAAGGCGCTGGTCACCGGCGGTGCAAGCGGGATCGGCGCGGCGATCGCCCGCCGGCTCGCGGCCGAGGCGGCGAGCGTCGTGATCGGCGACCTCAACGAGCAGGGGGCGGGCGAGGTTGCCGAGGAGGTCGGCGGCGAGGCGGTGCAGCTCGACGTCACCGAGGTCGCCTCCGTCGCGGCGGTGGTGGAGGCGCTTGGCCCCTTCGAGGTCTTGGTCAACAACGCCGGCACGGACGAGTTCGGCTTCTTCACCCAGACCGACCCGGGTCTGTGGGAGCGGGTGATCGCCGTCAACCTGAAGGGCGTCCTCGCCTGCACTCATGCGGTCCTTCCGGCGATGCAAAAGGCGGGCTATGGCCGGATCGTCAGCATCGCCTCGGAGGCCGGGCGCGTCGGCTCCAAGGGCTCGGCCGTCTACTCGGCCGCCAAGGGCGGCGTGATCGCGTTCACGAAGACGATCGCGCGCGAGAACGCCCGCTTCGGGATCACGGCGAACGCGATCGCGCCGGGCCCGATCGACACGCCGCTCCTGCGACGGGCCACCGAGTTCGGGGAGATCGGCGACCGGGTGATCGAGACGATGAAGGGCGCCACCCAGCTGCGGCGCCTCGGCGAGCCCGAGGAGGTCGCGGCAGCGGCCGCCTTCCTGGTCTCCGACGACGCTTCCTACGTGACCGGCGAGACGCTGGGCGTCTCCGGCGGGTTGGGGATGGTCTAGATGGGTCGGGCGATGGTCTGATGGCGGAGCGGAAGGGTTGGCCACAGCCGCTCAAGGACGCGGTTCCGGCGGCGGAGCGGCCCGACGAGGCCGACCGTGGAGGCGGGCATCGAGCGGGTGGACGAGTTCGTGGTCGAGGACCGCCTGGTCACCGACGTCGGCGGGACGATCGGCGTCCGGGTGCTGTCGACGCCCGGGATGATCGCGGTCATGGAGCGCAACTCGGCAGTGCTCTCCTACGAGAACCTCCCCGAGGGCAAGGCGACGGTCGGCTTCGAGGTCTGCGTCAAGCACGTCGCGGCCGCGGCGGAGGGCGCGCTCTGTCAGGTGCGCTCGACGCTGCGCGAGGTCGTGGACGGCCGCAAGCTGCGATTCGAGGTCGAGGTCCGCGAGGGCGAGCGCACGATCGGGGTCGGCACCCACGAGCGCCGCGTGATCGAGATCGGCCAGGTCAAGTCGAGCTAAGGCTGGCTCGGCTCAATCACATATGACAATGCGTGACCATCGCGGCCCCGCGGGGCCGCGGATGACTTTGTCATATGACAGTCACCATGACTGTCATGGCTCCGCGGGGCCGTCGAGGCGCGATCCGGCAGGCGGTCGCCCTGATCCGCCCATGCGCCGCGAGGAAATGTGGACACGGGATCGAACACATGTTCGTAAAGTACGGAGGGGTCCGGACGGAACGACCTAACTCCTGGCGCTTCGAGCGCCGCGGATCACTTCTGCTGGCCGACCCAGGAGAGGATGGCGCGGGAGTGGGTGATCACCGTCCCGTCGGGCAGCTTGAGCGCCGGCAGCTTGGTCGCTCCAGTCGCATCGCGCAGCTCGTCACGCGAGCCCTTGCGCAGAAAGGGGATCGGATTGCCGTGGCCCGCGATCACCTTGTCGTACTCGATGCCCGCGGCGCGGAGCGCTTCCTGCACGCGGCGACACGGATGGATCCGTGGGCCGCCGTCATCGCCGTGGCAAACAAACAGCGTCGGGATCTCGGCCATCTTCGTCCTCCGGTTCTACGGGCGATAGCCGGCGCTGCTAGCGCGCCTCGGACAGCTGGTTCTCAAGCCGCTCCGCCTCATGGCGGTACCAGTCCGAGAGGGTGCGCAACCACTCCGCCTCGGCGCGTGTGCGAACCGTGACGTAGTCGGCGAACTCATCGCCGGCGAGGCTCACCGCCTCCGAAACGCTCACGTTGGTCCAGCCCCGACCCAGCCGGCGCCACTCGATCCGGTCCCGTTCCGCCGATCCGTCCAGGACCAGGCGGGAACCGTCGCTCAGCTCGAGCCGCTTCGGCTCGTCCCCGAGCAGGGAGTTTCCACGAACTCGCTCGTCAGCCATCTCGAAATCTCCTCCACCTGCCGTGGCAGGCTGTCGCTCGCAGTTCGAACCTCAAGCTAGCAGCGCCCTAGGCGAGCCTGTCAATACGTAGATCGCTTACATGTCGTCCCGGTGCCCCGCTGCAACGAGCGACGCTGTGAGAATCCGCACTACCGCCTTGCCTAGCGACGCTCGCAACGTCTACTTGCGCAGCCCGGCGGCTTCGAGGGCCTCTGCTCTCGTGGAGTAGTCGCGCATAGTCAGGGTCTTGCCATCGCGCAGCTCGAAAAGCGTGGCGAACCTCTGATCCATTTCGATCCCGCTGCTCTCGCCGCGGCCTGTGTAGCGGACCATCACCAAGACGAAGTCGCCGAGGTCCTCAAAGGAGAGCGGCTCTGCGAGAAATCGGTCGAATCCCTCGAACAGGTCACGCGTAAACAGTCGTCTTACGGCTTCTCTCCCGCGCACCGTTTCCGCCCCCAGTATCGGAGCGATGGCCGGGAACCAGTCCACGTCCGGGTGCAAAAGCTCAAGCACGGCATCGACGTCGCCGCGGGCGAACGCCTCATAGCCACGGCGTATGAGCTCCACGTTCTCCTGCGACATCGCCCGCAGTATCTCGCCCTGGCCTGCCGGCCGCCGGCGCCACGGCTCCCGGCCGAGCCGCGCGACTAGGATCGGTGCGTGGCGCTCGGTGAGCGCGGGCGAAACCCGTTGATGGCGCGCAGCACGGCCGAGGGCGCTGCGTCGCTTCGCGCCGCCGGTGCGCTCGAGCCGGACTCAGCCGTGCGTTGCCCGGATGACATGGCGGCCGGCTTCCTCGGCGGCTTCAACGCGACGACCCTCGCGAAGCACAGGCTGACCCGCCCGCTCTACCTCCGCCGGGTGAACCAGATCCTGCCGGGCGCCTACCCGTACGAGATCGCCCGTTGCAAGTTCATCGACGAGGTCACGCTGAGCGAGGTCGGCGCCGGCGTGGACGAGGTCGTGTTGCTGGGCGCGGGCCTTGATTCGCGTCCGTACCGGCTCGCCGATCGGCTCGAGCGACTGCGGGTCTTCGAGGTCGACCATCCGGCGAGTCAGGCCACGAAGCGTGCGCGGCTTCGCCGCCTGCTGGGCGACGAGCCGCGCGGGACCCACTTCGTGCCTGTCGATTTCACGCGCGACAAGCTCGCGACGGAGATGGCGCGGGCCGGACACGACGAGCGGGCCGCCACGCTCTTCATCTGGTCGGGTGTCAGCCCCTACCTGCCGGAGGAAGCGGTCACGACGGTCCTTTCCTGGGTCGGCGCTCACACCTCCCCGAGGACGTCGATCGTCTTCGACGCCATCTGGGCGAGCGTCCTCGGTGGCGAGAGCAACCTCTACGGCGCCCGCGAGCTCCTCCGGTCGGTTGACAGTGTCGGGGAACCGCTGCGCTGGGGCATCCCCGACGGAGAAGTAGACGAGACGCTCGAGCGCTTCGGGCTTCGCGCCGAGCGGATCCTCGACGACGAAGACGCCGTCGCCAGGTACCTAACGCGTGCGGACGGCTCGGTGTTGGGTCGCCCCTACGGCTTCGGCGTGCTTCTACACGCCCGGGTCGTCACGGGGCCCGGAACCTAACCGCCGGCGCGGCACTACTCCGACAAGCCCGGCGGCCTCGAGGGCTTCGTCCCTGTTTCGGAAGGCCTGTTCTCGCACCACCCGCCCGTTCTTGATCGTGAAGACGAAGGCGAAGCGGTCACGGTCCTCCATGGCGATCTGGCTCACAGGCCCCACTCCCTTGACTTCGGCCACCGCGACCACCTGGTCTCCGGAGTCGATCAGCTCGACAGGGACGACGTCGTATCCGGACAGAGTCTTTTGGTTCTCCTCGTAGATCAGGCGTATGGCCTCATTGCCGTGGTGGGTTCCCAAGAGGAGCGTCTCGAACACCGCGTCTGGGTCATACACCTCGACCAGAGCATCGAGGTCGCCACGGTTGTGCGCGGCGAATCCCACCCTGATCAGCTCCAGGTTCTCCTCGGACATCGCCTGCGAAGTATCTCGCTGGCCGCAATGTCACAGCTGCCCCGCGCGTTTACGTAGGACGCCAGCCTGTTAGGTTCGCACGCGGACTGAGATCAGCGAACAGAGGAGGTAACGATGGGAGCAGACGAGAACGCGGCGATCATGCGGCGCGCCTACGAGGCCTTCAACTCGGGCGATCTGGACACGCTCACCGAGCTCTTCGACGAGAGCGCCGGCTGGCACACGCCGGGGCGGAGCTGGCCGGCCAACGACTACCAGGGTCGCGAGGCGACTCTTGCCTACTTCGGCCGGCTGGGACAGGAGACGGGAGGGACCTTCCAGGCCGAGCTGCAGCAACTGCTTGCAGATGATGATGGCCGCGTGGTCGGCATCCATCGCAGCCGCGCGGAGCGAGACGGCAAGCACCTGGATGTTGGCGACTGCATCGTCTTCCAGCTCGAGGACGGCCGGATTACTGACGGTCGGGAGCACTTTCACGACCTCTACGCTTGGGACGAGTTCTGGTCTTAGCCTCGCCGGCGCGACGCGGGACGCGCGCATAACATCGTGGCAGCGTGAGCGAGCTGCCGAAAAGCGTCCGCATCCGCGAGGTCGGGCCTCGGGACGGCTTTCAGAACGAGCCCGAGGTGATCCCCACGGACGAGAAGGTCCGCCTGATCCACATGCTCGCCGCCTCGGGCCTCGAGCGGCTGGAGGTGACCTCGTTCGTGCGCCCGGACGTGATCCCGCAGCTCGCCGACGCCGAGCAGGTGCTCGCGGGGCTGGAGCGGCAGGACGGTGTCGCATACTCGGTCCTGATCCCGAACGAGAAGGGCCTGGAGCGCGCGCTCGCCCACCGCGACCGCTTCGACGAGATCAACCTGTTCCTGTCCGCCTCCGAGACCCACAACCAAAAGAACGTCAACAGCTCGATCGCCGAGTCGCTCGCGGGGCTCGAGCGGACGATCGCCCGGGGGCTTCAGGAGGGGCTTCGGTGCGAGGGGGTGATCGCGGTCTCGTTCGGCTGTCCGTACGAGGGCGAGGTGCCGGCGGAGCGGGTGTTCGAGATCGCCGCGCGGCTGGCCGAGGCCGGCTGCGAGGAGGTGGGGTTCGGCGACACCACCGGGATGGCCAACCCGCGCCAGGTGGGCGAGTTCTTCGCGGCCGCTCGCCGAGCGGCTGAAGGGCGTCGAGCTGACCGCGCACTTCCACAACACCCGGGGGCAGGGCCTCGCCAACGCGGTTGCCGCGCTCGAGCAGGGCGTGGACTCGTTCGAGTCGGCGTTCGGCGAGCTGGGCGGCTGCCCGGTGCCGCCGGGGTCGACCGGGAACATCGCCACCGAGGACCTGGTCTCGATGCTGCACGAGATGGGCACCGAGACGGGCGTGGACCTGCCGAAGCTGATCGAGGCCTCGCGCGCGGTGCAGGAGCTCCTCGGCCGCCCGCTCGGCGCCCACGTCCTGCGCGCCGGGCCGGTGGACTGGCGACGATAGGCTGCGGGCGATGAAGAGCGATGCGTTCACATCCGCGATCGAGGTCGAGGGACCCCGAGGCGCTCACCGAGGCGCTCGCCGACGACGTCGTCTTCCGCAGCCCGGTCGTGTTCAAGGCCTATGAGGGAAAGCCGGTCGTGTCCGCGATCCTCACCGAGGGCGCGATGAAGGTGTTCGATGACTTCCGCTACGTCGAGCGGTTCGAGGACGGCGACGCCGCGGCGCTGATCTTCAAGGCGCGGGTCGGCGACCGCGAGGTCGACGGGCTGGACCTGCTGCGCTTCGACGGGGAGCGGCAAGGTGGCGGAGCTGATGGTGATGGTGCGGCCGATGAGCGGGCTCAACGCTCTCTCCGAGGCGATGGGCCGCGAGTTCGAGCGGGTCGGGATCGCGCCGCCGGCCGGCCGCTGAGCGTCCCGGCGAGCCCAGATTCGATTCGCCGTAAATTGCGGGAACTCGGGCGGGGGATGTAAGAAATCCGTCCAGGAGCGTTTACATGGCGGCCGCGCCATCCGTCGCAAGTCCTAAGCCGAGGTCCCACGGCAGCTGAAGGCCGATGAGGGCCGCCTACGCTGACGACCGGACAACGACCGGATGAACGAGCTGAGGCACTGACCCGCCTCAGGACCCCGACGAAAGCAGAGGACGTGGTGCCCTTGGAGCCCGCGGACTTCCGGCTAGCGGAGGGAGAGAGAGATGACCGTGACAAGCGCCTGTCACCGCTTGACGCCTCGTTCCTGGCGGTCGAGACGCCGACCGCTCACATGCACGTGGGCTGGGCGGCGGTCTTCGAGCCGCCGGAGCGACGGGGTCAGGCCCAGCTTCGAGCAGCTTCGCGAGCACATCGCGCGCCGGCTGCCGCGGGCGCCGCGGTACCGGCAGACGCTGAAGTCGGTGCCGTTCGGGATCAACGCCCCGGTTTGGGTGGACGACCTCGACTTCGACATCTCCCGGCACGTGGTCGCCGCGCGGTCCGACCGACTCGGCGAGGTGGTCGAGGAATGCATGTCGAAGCCGCTGCCGCGCCAGCGCCCCTGTGGCAGGTCTGGATCGCCGACCGGCTCGACGACGGGCGGATCGGCGTGGTCGGCAAGGTCCACCACTGCATGGTCGACGGGATCGCCGCCGTGGAGCTCGGCAGCCTGCTGCTCGATCCCGATCCAGTCCGCGCCGCCGCCCGCGCCGGACGCTTGGGCGCCGGAGTCGCCCCCCAGCGGCTCGAGGCTGCTCGGGCGTGGGCTCACCGACCTGGCGCGCAGCCAGCTCGACCTGGCGGCCATTCCCGCCCGCGCGGCCCGCTCGCCGCGCCAGGCGCTCGAGCTCGCCTCGCGTGCTCGGCGGGCCGCGGCCGCGCTCCTCGATGCGGCGCGTCCGGCTCGCCGACGCCGCAGCTCAACCCGCCCATCTCGCCGCTGCGGCAGCTCGGCCTGCTGGCCCGGCCGATGGACGATCTGACGCAGATCAAGCGGACGTTCGGCGTCAAGCTCAACGACGTCCTGCTGGCGGCTTCCGCCGGCGGCGTTCGCGCGTTCCTCAAGAAGCACGGCGAGAGCCCGATCCGCCTGAAGACGATGGTCCCCGTCAACGTCCGCGGGTCCGGCGAGGCCGATCAGCTCGGCAACCGGATCTCGTTCATGTTCGTCGACCTTCCCTGCGACGAGCCGGACCCGGTCCGCCGGCTGCGTGAGATCCACGCCGCGACCAGCGACCGCAAGCGCGCGGGAAAGCCGGAGGGCGCGGACGACGTGGTGCGCTCGCTCGGGTTCGTCCCGTCGCCGGTTCAGCGCGTGGTCTCGCGGCTGATCGCCAGCCCGCGCACCTTCAACCTCACCGTGTCCAACATCCCGGGGCCGCCCGAGCCGCTGTACATGCACGGATGCCCGCTGGCCGAGGCCTATCCCGTCGTCCCGATCCCCGAGCGCCACGCGCTGTCGATCGGCGTGACCACGGTGGGGGACGGCGCGTTCTTCGGCCTCTACGCCGATCCCCAGTCGCTTCCCGAGGTCGACGGGCTGGCCGACGAGATCGACCTGGCGATCGACGAGCTCGCCGAGCTCAGCCCGGCGGTGAAGGAGCGCGAGCAGCGCGTGCCGATCCTCGCCTGACCGCGCGGGGCGGTCGCGGCGACGCCCCGTGTAGGCTGCCGCTCCGTCATGGAGATCAGCAAGGTTGGTGTCGTCGGCTGCGGCCTGATGGGCCACGGGATCGCCCAGATCTGCGCCCAGGCGGGCTGGGACGTCGTGGTGCGCGAGGTGAGCCAGGAGAAGCTCGACGGCGGCATGGGCAAGATCGAGAAGCAGCTCGCCCGCGCGGTCGAGAAGGGCAAGGCGGAGCAGAGCGACGCCGACGCGGTGCGCGGCCGCATCCAGCCCACGCTCGACTACTCCGACCTGGCCGACTGCGACCTCGTGATCGAGGCGATCACCGAGGACCTGGGCCTGAAGCTCGAGATGTGGAAGCAGGTGGACGACGTGGCGAAGGACGGGGCCAGCGTTCGCCACCAACACCTCGTCGCTGTCCGTCGCCGAGCAGGCCGCGGCGACCTCCCGGCCGGAGCGCTTCCTCGGGCTCCACTTCTTCAACCCGGCCCAGGTGATGCCCCTGCTGGAGGTCGTGCGCGCGGACGGAACCGGCGACGACGCGGTGAAGCTCGGCCTCGAGCTGGGCGAGAAGCTCGGCAAGACCACGGTCGCCGCGCAGGACAACCGGGGGTTCATCGTCAACCGGCTCCTGGTCCCCTACATGCTCGACGCGATCCGCGCCTACGAGGAGGGCGTGGGCTCGATCGAGGACATCGACGCCGCGATGATGGCGGGCGCCTCTCACCCGATGGGGCCGCTGACCCTCGCCGACTTCGTCGGGCTGGACACCCTGGCGTCGATCGCCGACGTGATGCACGAGGCCTACGGAGAGGAGCGCTTCGCGGCGCCGCCCACGCTCACCAAGCTGGTCGAGGCCGGCCACTACGGGCGAAAGTCCGGCCGCGGGTTCTACGACTACTCGGGTGAGCGACCCACTCCCGCCGACCCGGGGCGATAGTCGCTCGCCGGACACACGGGAGGTGAGCTCGTGAGCACTCGCCCGGCAGGTGATCTGGCGCGGGCGCTCGAGGCCGCCCTCTCCGGCGGCCCGGAGCGCCATCACCGGAAGACCGCCGAGCAGGGCAAGCTGCCCGTGCGCGAGCGCGTGGGGCGCCTCGTCGACGCCGAGTCGTTCGCCGAGGAGGCGCTGCTCGCCAACTGGGAGCAGGAGGGCCTCGGCGCCGACGGCGTGGTCACCGGCCTGGCGCTGATCGGGGGCCGCAGGGTGGCGCTGATGGCCAACGACCCGACCGTGAAGGCGGGGTCCTGGGGGCCGAAGACGGTGGAGAAGATCCTCCGGATCCAGGAGCGGGCGCTGCGGCTCGAGCTGCCGATGGTCTACCTGGTGGACTCGGCGGGCGCCCGGATCACCGACCAGGTGCAGATGTTCCCGGGGCGCCGCGGCGCCGGGCGCATCTTCTACAACGAGGTGGTCCTGTCCGGCAGGGTGCCCCAGGTCTGCCTGCTGTTCGGCCCGTCCGCCGCCGGGGGCGCCTACATCCCGGCGTTCTGCGACGTGGTGATCATGCGAGAGGGGAACGCCTCGATGTACCTGGGCTCGCCGCGGATGGCCGAGATGGTGATCGGCGAGAAGGTGGACCTCGAGGAGATGGGCGGGGCGAAGATGCACACCTCGGTCTCGGGCTGCGGGCACCTCCTCGCGCGCTCGGACGCCGACGCGATCGACCTCGCGAGGCACTACCTCTCCTACATGCCGAAGAGCTGGCGCGAGCCGCCGCCCTCGGCGCCACCGGCCGAGCCGGTCGCGGGCAGGCCGGTCTCCGAGATCGTCCCCGCCGACGAGAACGCCGCCTTCGACGTCGTCGACCTGATCGACGCGCTCGTCGGACGCCGACTCCTGGTTCGAGGTCCACGATCGCTGGGCCAAGGAGGTGGTGGTGGGGTTCGCGCGGCTCGACGGCCGGGCGATCGGCATCGTCGCCAACCAGCCGAAGGTCAAGGGCGGCGTGCTGTTCGTCGACTCCGCCGACAAGGCGGCGCGCTTCATCTGGACCTGCAACGCCTTCAACGTTCCGCTGCTCTTCCTCGCCGACGTCCCCGGGTTCATGATCGGAACGCAGGTGGAGCGCCAGGGGATCATCCGCCACGGCGCGAAGATGATCTCCGCCGTCTCCGAGGCGACGGTGCCGAAGCTGTCGGTGATCGTCCGCAAGGCCTACGGCGCCGGGCTCTACGCGATGGCCGGCCCGGCGTTCGAGCCCGACTGCTGCCTCGCCCTGCCCACCGCCTCGATCGCCGTGATGGGGCCCGCAGGCGGCGATCAACGCGGTCTTCTACAACCAGATCCAGGAGATCGAGGACCCGGCGCAGCGCGAGGAGTTCGTGCAGCACAAGCGCACCGAGTACGCCGCCGACATCGACATCCTCCATCTCGCGTCGGAGCTGGTCGTCGATGCGGTGATCGAGCCCGACGAGCTGCGCGCCGAGCTGATCCGGCGCTTCGCCCTCGCGGAGGGCAAGGACCGCCGCTTCTCCGAGCGGCACAACCCGATCACGCCTGTTTGAGGCGGAATCGGGTTGGTTGCCGTTAGTCCGGCTTAAGGCTTGCCGCTACGGTTTCGGCATGCGCCGGAGCGCCAGAGGGCCGCTGCTCGCCGCCGCGGCATGCTTTCTCGCCTTCGCGGCCGTGATCGCCTGCGCCTACGCGATCGCGCCGGTCGGGCGTTTGGACGCGACCGCGCTCCACGGGCTGATGGCGCTGAAGGGCCCGGTCTCGCCAATGTCGGCGAGCCGCTGGTGCACTCCGCCGACCCGCTGCCGATCGTGCTCATGCTCGCCGCGCTGCTCGCCTGGGGCTGGACGCTCGGCCGGCGGCGGGAGGCGATCGGCGGCGCTCGCCCTGGTTGCCGGCGCCAACCTGATCGGCCTGGCGCTGCAAGATAGCGCTCGCGCACCCTCGCTACTACCCGATTCTCGGCGGGAATCAGGTGGGTGCCGACGCCTACCCCAGCGGGCACGCGACGAGCGCGATGTCCATCGCACTCGCCGCCGTGCTGGTGGCTCCGGCGCGGCTGCGCGTCGTCGTCGCGTGCGGGGCCGCGGCCTACGTGATCGCGGTTTCGACCTCGCTGCTGGTGCTGGGCTGGCACTTCCCAAGCGACGTGCTCGGGGGGCTGCTGATCACCTCGGGCTTCTTCTTCCTGATCGTCGCCGCCCTGCGCGTGGGCGCGGCGGGCCGCGCGGGGGCCGCGGCCCAGAGGGTCGGCGACCGCCACGCTGGCCTCTGATCCCTAGTGGTCCGTCGGACGGCCGACTAGCCGTGGCCGGGCTGGCCGTGTGCGGCGGGAGCGCTGTCCGGGGGCTCGACGTTCCCTGCCGGATGTCGTCTACCTGCAGCGCCACGGCACCGACCGCTACGTGCTCCCGCACCGGATCGATCACGTGGCGCAACATGCAATCCCTGGTGGACGCCGGCTGCGACCGCGTGCTGGCGCTCGGCTCGGTTGGCGGCCTGCAGCCGGAGCTCGGCCCCGGGACCTTCGTCTGCCCCAGCGACTTCATCGCCTTGGGCGCCGGCCCGGTCGCCTTCGACGACGAGCGGGCCCACAGCGTGCCGCGGTTCGACCGGACCTGGCGCCGCCGCGTGGTCGACGCTTGGCGGGAGCGGATCGGCTCGCAGCTCGTGGATGGCGGCGTCTACTGGCAGGCGCGCGGCCCGCGGCTGGAGACGCCCGCCGAGATCCGCCTGATGGCGACACACGCGCAAGTGGTCGGGATGACGATCGCTTCCGAGTGCGTCGCCGCCTGCGACGTCGGCCTTGCCTACGCGGCGATCTGCGTGGTCGAGAACCTCGCCAACGGAGTGGGCGAGCGCGAGCTGACGATGGAGGAGCTCTTGGCCGGGCGCGCCGCGAACCGCAAGGCCGTGGCGGAAGCGCTCGAGCGACTGGCGCCGGCGCTGGCATGAGCCTGGCGGTGACAGGCGCCCGGCTCGACGGCGAGGTCGTCGGCCTGCGGGCCGAGGAAGGCAGCATCGTCGCGCTCGGCCCCGGGGTGGACTCCAAGGCCGGGCGATGAGGTGATCGACGCCGCCGGAATGGCGATGGTCCCGGGGCTCGTCAACGGCCACACCCACGCGGCCATGACCCTGTTCCGGGGCCGGGGCGGCGACCTGCCGTTGATGGAGTGGCTGGAGAAGGTGGTCTGGCCGGTGGAGGCTCGCCTCGACGCCGAGGACGTCTACTGGGGCGCCCGGCTGGCCTGCGTGGAGATGATCCGGTCCGGCACGGTGCGCTTCTGGGACATGTACTGGCATCCGGGCGCGACCGCTCGCGCGGTCGAGGACTCCGGGCTTCGGGCCACGATCGGCGCGCCGCTGATCGACGTCGGCGCCGCCGCGGGCGCGGAGCACGCTCCGCGAGGTCGCCGAGGCCAGCCTGGAGCAGATCGGCCAGCCCCGCGAGCTGATCGCGCCGGCGCTGGCCCCGCACGCCGTCTACACGGTCAGCGAGTCGTCGCTGCGCTGGATCGCCGAGGCGGCCGAGGAGCGGCGGCTGCCGGTGCACATCCACCTGTCCGAGACCGAGGACGAGGTGGCGCGATGCGTCGAGGCGCACGGCGCCCGCCCGGCCGCCTACCTCGACCGGCTTGGCCTGCTGGGGCCGCGCACCCTGCTCGCGCACGGGGTCTGGCTCGACGACGCCGAGCTCGAGCTGATCGCGGCGCGGGGCGCGACGGTGGTCACCAATCCGGTCGCCAACCTGAAGCTCGCGGTGGGCCGCGCCTTCCCCTACCTGGCGGCACGCGAGGCCGGCGTCCACGTCGGCCTCGGCACCGACGGGGCCGGGTCGAACGACTCCCTCGACCTGTTCGGGGACATGAAGACCTTCGCACTGCTCCACAAGCACGAGGCGCGCGATCCCGCGGCGGTCAGCGCCGCCGAGGCCTGGGAGATCGCCACCGGGCGTCGCTCGCCGCTGCTCGGGGGAGGCGATCTCGCTCCGGGGAGGCCGGCCGACTTCCTGCTGCTGCGCTCGGACGCGCCCGAGCTCGGCCTCGGGGACCTGACCGGGGCCTCGTCTACGCCGCCTCGGGGGCGGTGGTGGACACGACCGTCGTCAACGGCCGGGTCCTGATGCGCGGGGGCGAGGTGGAGGGCGCCGACGAGGTCCTGGCGCGCGCGGTGGAGCGCGCGCGGAGGCTGGGGCTGGGCAGGTACCGCTAGTCCTCGCGCGCGCCCACGTGCGCCCAGTGCCTGGGGGGCGGGACATGGCCGTTGGTGGGCGCGCGAGCCGGCGCCGCCTCCGTTCCGGCCCAGCCCGGTCGCTCGGCCGCCCGGCGAAGCGCCGCGTCGAGGAAGTCCTCGAGGATCGTCAGCCCATCGAGGCCGGGGACATCGGAGATCGTGCGGTCGATCTCACGGAGCTGCTCGCGACCCTCGGGGCCGTCGCCGAACAGGTAGATCGCCAGCGCGTCGACCTCCTGCTCGCTCTTGACGCCTGCACCGACCGGCGTCCAGAGGTTCGACAGCGTCCAGCGAACCAGCCGGCGGGCGGTACGGCTGCGCTGCATGCGAGCCTTCGCCTGGGCCCGGTAGAAGGCGAAGTGGCGCCGCTCGTCCTGGATCACCTTGCGCAGGAGCTGGTGGAGCACCGGGTGATCGCAGCGACGCATCAGGGCGTGATAGGCGGTCAGCGTCGTCAGCTCGTTCACGGCTCCCCACATCATGTGGATGGCGGCGAAGTCGCGGGTGACGATCGAGCCGAGCATCGTCGGCACGATGGCCAGCCCGTTGCCGACGCCGGCGCGGATCCGGAGCTGGCGCCAGCGGCTCGGCCGGGTGGGCATCGGGGTCGAGCCGTCCGGGAGCTTCGGCTCCGCCGGCACCTCGATCCCGTAGGAGCGCAGGAAATCGGAGAACGCCTCCCCGTGCCAGAGCTCCTCGTACACCCAGCAGCTCAGGAAGGCGGTGATCTGCGGGTCGGCGGCCACCCGGGTGGCGAGCAGGTCCCGCAGGTAGACGACCGTGTGCGTCTCGATGTCCATCATGTAGTGGAGGCACATCACGTCGCCGTTGGAGAGGGGATGGTTCGGGATCTCCTCCCAATCGATCCCGCTCAGATCGACCTTTTTCGAGTTGCGCAGGTAGCGGTCGAGGTCGAATTCGACCATCGTCGGCTGGCTCATCGGGATCTCTCCTGTGATCTGATGTCGGTCCAAGGCAATGGGCCCAGCGGCGCCCGCATCAAATCTACGAGGTTCCAGGGACTTCGGTTCACCATGAGTCGCGCTTCCCTCAAGGATCGCGCCGGGATCACAGGCCGCGTCCTGGCTGACCGAATCGCCTGGCGCGAGCAGGGCGAGCCGGTGCGCGTGTTCGAGGACCCGGCCACGATGGCCAGGACCTTCACCTACCTGTTCGGGATCGGGGCGACGCTCCTGCTGGTCAGCCTCGCGCTTCCCCATTCCGCCGATCGCGACACGGCCGGGCTGGTGGCCACGGCGATCGCGGCGTACCTGGCGGCCCTGGGTTTCCTGGCCCTCTTCGACCGGCTGCCTCTCTGGTTCTTCGAAGCGTCGCCACTGCTCGGCACGATGCTGGTCAGCCTGGCCGTCTACTTCGGCGGCTCCGACGCCGCCGCGGCATATGCCGTGTACTACTTCTGGGTCGGGCTGGCCGCCTGTTACTTCCTGAGGCCGGGGCTCGCCGCCGCCCACCTCGCGCTCGCCTCCGCCGGCTACGGGATCGCCCTGCTCGCCAGCGCCGACGTCGAGGTCCGTGCTCTGAAGTGGGCGTTGGCCACGGGGTCGCTGTTCGTCGTCGGCATCCTGATCACGGCGCTGCGGGACCAGATGGAGAGGATGCTGACCGAGCTGGGTGCGGCGGCCCGGACCGACTCCCTGACCGGGCTCGCGAACCGCCGCGAGCTCGAACGCCGGTTCGCCGCCGAGCTCGAGCGCTCGACCCGGGGTGGGCGGTCGCTGGCGATCTTGGTGCTCGACCTTGATTGGTTCAAGGAGTTCAACGATCGGTTCGGGCATGCCGCCGGCGACCGGGCCCTGGTCCAGCTCGGCGAGGCGCTGAGGCGGGGGACGCGGACGAGCGACGTCCTCGCGCGGCTGGGAGGAGAGGAGTTCGCGGTGCTCGCGCCCGAGACGGACGAGCAGGAGGGCTATCGGCTTGCCGAGCGGCTCCGAGCCGAGGTCAGGGCGACCTTCGCCCGCCAGCAGGAGAAGATGACCGTGAGTTGCGGCGTGGCCGGCTTTCCCGTGCATGGCATCACCACCGGCGAGCTCCTCCATTCGGCCGATCGAGCGCTGTACGAGGCCAAGGAGGCAGGACGGGACCGATCGGTCCTCTTCCAGCACGCGGCTGCACGGGCGGAGGACGCCGAAGAGGCCGCAATCGAGCAGACGAGCCCCAGGCTCGCCTCGCTCGTTTCGCTGGCCGAGGCGGTGGATCGTCGCAAGGGCTCTCCGGCCAACTCCCTCCGGGTGGCCGGATACGCCGAGCGGCTGGCCCGCACACCTCAACCTCCCCGAAGAGGAGGTCGAGCGAGTGCGGATCGCCGCGCTCCTGCGCGACGTGGGGGAGGTCGGCGTGGCGGAGTCGATCCTCAACAAGCCGTCCCCGCTCAGCGAGGAGGAACGGCGCGAGGTGGAGCGGCACCCCGAGATCGGCGCGCGCATCGTCGGGGCCGCCCAGCTCGGCCGGGTCGGCGAGTGGATCCTGAGCCATCACGAGCGCCCCGATGGCAGCGGCTATCCGCGCGGCCTGCGCGAGCACCAGATCCCCCTCGAAGGAAGGATCCTGGCGGTCGCCGACGCCTACGCGGCGATGACCGCCGACCGGCCCTACCGGCGGCGCTTCTCGCCGAAGCGCGCCAGGGCCGAGCTCCAGGCGCGGGCCGGCAGCCAGTTCGACCACGACGTGGTCGCGGCCTTCCTAGCTCTGCTCGTCGAGCCTTCCGGCGAGGTCCACGAAGTAGTCGAGTGAGTCGGGGTTGGCCAGGGAGTCGCGGCTCGCGGCCTGCTCGGCGGGCGTGCCGGTGAGGATCCTCTTCACGGGCACCTCGAGGACCTTGCCGCTCAGCGTCCGCGGCACCTCGCGAACCTGAAGCACCGCGTTGGGGACGTGACGGGGCGAGCATTGCTCGCGGATCCGCGCGCTTGATCTCGGTCCGTGAGCCGCTCGTCGAGGTCCACGCCTTGCTCGAGGACGACGAACAGCGGCATCCATCCCTCCGGTGCCGGGGCGCGGGACGTCGACCACCAGGGCGTCGAGCACCTCGGGCACCGCCTGCACTGCCCTGTAGATCTCGCTGGTGCCCATCCGCACGCCCTGGCGGTTGATGGTCGAGTCGGAGCGGCCGTAGATCACCGCCGTGCCACGCGAGGTGATCTCGATCCAGTCGCCGTGCCGCCAGACGCCGGGGAAGTGCTCGAAGTAGCTGGCCCGGTAGCGCGAGCCGTCCTCGTCCCCCCACAGGAACAGCGGCATCGAGGGCATCGGCTCGGTGATCACGAGCTCCCCGACCTGGTCGACGACCGAGCTTCCCTGGTCGTCGAACGCCTCCACCGCGGCGCCCAGCGAGCGCCCCTGGAGCTCCCCGCGGTAGACCGGGCAGCAGCGGGACGCCGCCGACGAACGCGGTGCAGACGTCGGTTCCGCCGCTGGTCGAGAACAGCCAGGTGTCGCGGCCGACCTGGTCGTAGACCCACTCGAAGCCCTCGGGCGAGAGCGGCGAGCCGGTAGAGCCGACGGCGCGGAGGCGCTCGAGGCCGCGGCCCGAGGATGGCTCCACCCCGGCCTTCATGCAGGCCGCCACGTAGCTGGCGCTGGTGCCGAAGCAGCTCATCCCGGTCTGCTCGGCCAGGTCCCAGAGCACGTCCATGTCCGGGTGGGCGGGGCTGCCGTCATAGAGCACGATCGAGGCGGGCGTCAGCAGCACCCCGACGAGGAAGTTCCACATCATCCAGCCGGTGGTCGTGAACCAGAAGACGCGGTCGTCCTCCTGCGCGTCCAGGTGCAGGTGGAGCTTCTTCAGGTGCTCGAGCAGGATCCCGCCGTGGCCCTGGACGATCGCCTTCGGCAGGCCGGTGGTCCCCGACGAGTACAGGACCCAGAGCGGATGGTCGAACGGAACCTGCTCGAACCGGAGCTCCGCGCCGCTCGCCCGCGGCGAGCAGCTCGGCCCAGGTGGTGGCGGCTCGGCAGGGGCGAGAGGTCTGGAGCGCGGCTCAAGGTAGGGGACGACGACGGTGCGCTCGATCGTCGGCATCTCGCGCACGAGCCCGGCGACGGTCTCGATGCGGTCGAAGTCCTTGCCGTTGTAGCGGTAGCCGTCGACGCAGAGCAGCACCTTCGGCTCGATCTGCGCGAAGCGGTCGACGACGCTGGAGGCGCCGAAGTCCGGCGAGCAGCTCGACCACACGGCCCCGATCGACGCGGTCGCCAGGAAGGCGACCAGCGCCTCGGGGATGTTGGGGAGATAGGCGACCACGCGGTCGCCGCGCTCGACGCCCAGCTCGCGGAGCCCGGCGGCCGCGCCGGCGACCTGCTCGCGGAGCTCCCCCCAGCTCAGCTCGCCGAGCTGGCGCAGCTCCGACGCGTGCAGCACGGCCACGTCGGCGTCGCGCTTGCCGCGGAAGATGTGCTGGGCGTAGCTCAGCTCGGCCCCTGTCGAACCACTTGGCGCCCGGCATCACGCGCTCCGGCAGGACCTCGGAGTAGGGAGCCGAGGCCTCGACCTCGAAGAAGTCCCAGATCGAGGCCCAGAACTCCTCCAGCTCGGCGACCGACCACTCCCAAAGCGCCTCGTAGTCGCCGAACGAGCGCCCGCGCTCGGCCTCGAGCCAGCGCATGTAGCGGGTCATCGTCGCGCGCTCGATGCTCTCGGGGGAGGGCTCCCAGAGGAGCTCCCCGCTTCATCGGCGAGGTCCGCCGTGCCGACGTCGCGGTCGAGGGCCCGCACCAGCTCGAGCGCGAAGCCGTGGGCACGGTCGAGGGCCGCCGGGTCGACCCGGTCGGGAGTGTCGTCCGGGGTGTGGTGGCCGGGCACGTAGCCCTGCGTCGTTCAGGCAGGTGATCGCCGTCGCCCTGAACCCCGCGATGCTGGGGCGGCATGGAGTCGCCGGCGAGCCCGTGGACCAGCGGCTGCGCCCGGTAGCGGTCCGAGTCCTCGCGGTCGGCGGTGGCGATCGCCGCGCAGAGCTCCACCAGGCGTCGGTCGAGCGGGTAGGTGACGACCCAGCCGGCGCCGGCCTCGAAGCGCACGGTGCCGTGACCCACCGTGTCGACGTTGACGAAGTAGGTGGTCTCGCGGTCGAGGTCGGCGCGATGGGCGCGGACGAAGGAGCGCATGCCCTCCTGCAGGCACTCCTCGCCGCCGGTCAAGAGCACCCAGACGTCGAGGTTGGCGGGCGGCTCTGTGTCGAGCTGCTCGGCGAGCGAGAGCACCGTCGCCACCCCCGAGGCGTTGTCGTTGGCGCCGGGGACGACCTCGGAGAGCTCGATGTCGGTGAGCAGGAAGGCGCCGATCATCAGGACCAGGGTGGGGGGGAGCTGGAGGATCGAGATCAGGGTGGAGTCGATACCGGCCATCCGGACGCCGATGATCGGCAGCAGGAGCGGCGAGCGACCAGAACAGGATCCGGAAGGGCCCGATGGGGAAGGGGAGGCGGGCGCGCGAGCCGCGTCGCCGCGCGCGACCGCCTGGGATTGAAGGCCGCTCCGGTCCGGCCGGCGTCGTAGTGGGCGCAGAGGAGGAGGCGCGCGGGGGCGTCGGGGCGCTTGCCGGGGGAGACGACGTTCTGCGAGGCGCGACGGAAGAACAGCCGGCGCAGCAGGTAGACGCGATAGTTGAGGTCCAGGTACATCGAGACCGCGGTCGCCGAGCACGATCGCGAAGCCGACCGCGGGCTCGACGGTGGCCAGCAGGCTGCCCGCGAGCCCGAGCGCGCAGTGCGCGGCGTGGACGAGCCCGTAGCGGGGGTGGACGTGGTGGGCTCGATCTCGGCGCGCCGCCCGCCGTCGCGCAGGCGAGCCGCGAGCCAGTTCGCCGCCCGCCGCTCGGCGTCCGTGCCCGCCGCCCGGCCCTCGAACGAGCACAGCTCGCGGATCACGTCCATTCGCGCGGCGGCATCCACGGCGGGGGATTATCGCGCCGCGGCTGAAGCCGGTGGGCTCGATCGAGGTGCGGCGGGTGGGAGTCGAACCCACAAGCCCTTTCGGGCAATGGATTTTGAGTCCATCGCGTTTGCCGTTTCGCCACCGCCGCGGACGCGGTGCCGGTCATTGTGCCGACTCCAAGGCGCCGTTCGCCGACGGTCGGCGCTAGCCTCGAAGGACCATGTGCGGGCGCTTCACGCTCACCGATCCCGGCCCGGCGCGGATCCGGGCTCGCTTCGGGCTCGACGAGTCCGCCGAGCTGAGCGAGGACGAGCAGCCGCGCTACAACATCGCCCCCACCGATCCGGTGCTGGCGATCCGGCGCCGGGAGCGCGGCGAGCGCGAGCTGGGCCGGCTTCGCTGGGGCCTTCTTGCCAGGCCGCTGGGCGGAGCGCCGCTCGGGCGCGCCCCTGATCAACGCGCGCGCCGAGACGCTCGGAGCGCCAGCCCGCCTTCGCCGAGTCGTTCCGCGAGCGCCGCTGCCTGATCCCGGCCGACGGCTTCTACGAGTGGCGCGACGGCGAGTCCGGGAAGACGCCGGTCTGGATCAGCCTCGCCGACGGCGAGCTGTTCGCCTTCGCCGGAATCTGGGCCGCGCTTCCCGCGCGCGACGGCGCGGGCGACCTGCACAGCTGCGCGATCGTCACCTGCGAGCCGAACGAGCTGATTCGCCCGCTCCACGATCGCATGCCGGTGGTGCTGACGCCGGATGCCGAGGCGCGGTGGCTCGAGCCGGGTGCCGGCGCGGAGGAGCTGGCGTCCTTGCTGGTGCCGGCGCCCGAGGATCTGTTCGTTCTGCGCGAGGTCGTCGATGCGGTCAACGACGTTCGCGAGGACGGTCCCCACCTGCTCGAGCCGCGCGAGGCGCAGCCGCAGCTCTTCTAGCTCTACCCGCCCGGGGGCCGGGGCGGCTGATAGGGGGGCGGAGGGGGTGGCGCGTCCGCGGGCGGCTCGTACCTGGGCGGCGAGGGCGGCTCTTCCGCGTCCTCGCCGGCCAGCGGAACGCCGCCGACCGGCCGTTCCTCCTCGACGTGCCAGTTCTGGTTGAAGCCGACCATCGCGACCGTGATCAGGAGCAGTTGAATGGGCACCACGAGGATGGTCAGCAGGCCGAGGAGGTCGTCTGGGAGGGGCGGCGGGTCGAGCCCATCCTTGGAGCGCTCGAACCACTCGGGGGCGGCGACGGCGGCGAAGATCGCCAGGATGATCGCCAGGACCGAGGCGACCGGGAGGATGCCGCGCTGCCAGCGCGAGACGAGCACGGCGAAGACCACGTAGAGGCCGGCCCAGAGCAGCGACATGACCGCCACGCTGGAGCCCTCGAGCCGCGTCCAGCCACCGATCGTGATCACGACCAGGAGGCCGGCGGAGACGAGCAAGACGAACGCGACGATCGCCTTCGTCGTCTTGGCCTGTGCCTTTTCTCTGTTCGGACGCCAGACCTCGTAGCCGGGCCGGACGCTCGTGACCTCCATCACGTGCAAGTCTAGAATCTTCCGGGGCTGCGCGCGGCGATCCCTCGCCGCACGTGTTCGCCCGAGCGGACGTGGCGGAATTGGTTTACGCGCCAGGTTTAGGTCCTGGTGGGCCTTTTGGCCCGTGGAGGTTCGAGTCCTCTCGTCCGCATCTAGACTCAGGCGCCCGCCACGGGGGAGTGATCTAGTGGCTATGAGCGCGGTCTCCAAAACCGTGAACCCGGGTTCGAATCCCGGCTCCCCCGCTGATCGCGATCTGCCCGACGGCCGGCCGTCGATAACCTGCTCTCGGATGGCCAGGGTTGGTACGAGGCCGGTGCAGTGGACGCCACGCGGGCGCTGCTCGCGCTCGCCGCGGCGACTGCCGGCGTCTGGTTGGCCCTCAGCCTCGGGCCGGGAATCGCCCCAGCCAGCGCCGCCTGTCCTCACGCCAGGGCCCATCCGCACGACGTCGGCGCTTTCCAAGATCCGCAAGGCGATCACCTGCCTGGTCAACAAGAAGCGCGCCAAGCGCGACCGCCACCTGCTCGAGCCCAACGAGAGGCTGAAGATCGCCGCCCGCCGACACACCAGGAGGATGCTCGCCCAGGACTGCTTCCGGCACCGATGCGAGGACGAGCCGGGCCTCCATCGACGGGTGAGGAGGTCGGGCTACACCGAGGGGCAGAGGAGTTGGCGCTACTCCGAGATCATCGGCTTCGAGAACACCCCGAGCCAGATGATCGGGCGCTGGATGAACACCAGGTTCAACCGCCGCATGCTGCTCCACCGGGACTTCCGCGACCTCGGCGTGGGGGTCGGCTGGGGGGCTCCGGTGGCAGAGTCGAGACGACAGCGAGTTCGCCACCTACACGATCGTCTTCGGCTGGCGCAGGCCCCTCCGCTAGCCGCATGTTCGACCCCCGCCACGCCTGGCGCCGCTCGGCGGCTTGATCGCTGCCCGGGCGCGGCCGAAGCCGGAGTCGAATGGTGCTCCGGGCACGCAAGATCGCGTTCGTCGGGTCGCTGGCGCTCCTGGCGGCGGCGCGTGCTCCTTCTCGCGGGGCCGCTGAGCGAGGCCGCCGGCGCCAGCCCCTGCGTGCGCTACGGGAAGGACCATGCCGCGCGGAGCTCAGCAAGCGCCAGGCGCGGATGCGCGGTGCGCTGCCTGCTGAACCGAAAGCGCGAGAACCACGGCCTCCGCCGCCTGCGGAGGAGCGGGCGGCTGAAGAAGGCGGCGCAGAAGCACACCAGGCACATGCAGAACCACGGCTGCTTCGCGCACGAGTGCCCCGGCGAGCCGTCGGTCCTCTCCCGCCTCAAGAGGGTCAAGTACATCCACAACGGCCTGCGACGTTGGTCCTACGGCGAGAACATCGCCTGGGGCGGCAGCCACCTGGGCAACGCCGAAGGCGATCGTCCGCGCCTGGATGCGCAGCCCCGGGCACCGTCACAACATCCTCAACCCCGACTTCCGCGAGATCGGGATCGGCTTCTCCCGCGGCACCCCCCCGAATCCGGGCGCCAGCGGCAGCACGATCACGACCGACTTCGGGATGCGGAAGCGCTAGCCGCTCCAGGGCGTTCGCCGATCGGCGGGGGCCGAACCTATAATCGGGCCGCGTCCGCGGGCGAGGTGTAACTGGTTGCACATCAGCCTTCCAAGCTGAAGGAAGCGGGTTCGAGTCCCGTCGCCCGCTCTCTTCTCTTCGTCGTTGAAGCTTTCGTCGCCTGACGGGGGCAATGCACGAACGCCGCCGACTGGCGAGGCCCGATAGGGCATTCGTTCGCTCGAGGACGGCCCGAGGGCCGTTCGCACATCGGGGCGTGGCGCAGCTTGGTAGCGCGTTCGGCTGGGGGCCGAAAGGTCGCGAGTTCAAATCTCGCCGCCCCGACTGAGTGAAAGCTGCGGAGATCATCCTCCAGGGCGGCTTCTCGTGGGCCGACGGGGATGACGACAAGCTCCATGGAGCGCGTCAGCCTGCAAAACGCGTCTGGCGCCGCCCCGAAGCGGCTCTCAGGCGTGACTCCCCAGGCGCTCACACTCGATCGTCGCCCACGCTGGCCACCCCTAACCACCAGGAGGACGCCATGACCACTGATACCCCCTGCTTCGCCGGTGCCCTGGCGCTGCTCGCCGCGCTGGCTATCGCCTCCGCGGCGCCGCCTGCAGCGTTCGGGCAGGAGGCTCTCGCACGGGTGGACACGGAGTCGGAGCTCCGGGCCGCGTGGGCGGACCCCTTGCAGACCGAGATCGAGCTCACCGACGACATCTTCATGCGGGCGTGCCAGAGCGGCGGGCCCATCCGCGAGTCGCAGCGCCCGATGACCCTCGATGGCAACGGGCACACGATCAGGCAGACCTGCTTCGAGAAGAGGCTGCTCCGACAGGACGGCACCGGCTTTCTCCTGATCACGGACGTCACTCTCACCCGCGGTGGCAACGACGGCCCCGGTGCCGCGGTAACCACCAGGGGGGAGATCGTGCTGAGGGACTCCAAGGTGATGGAGAACCTCTCCGAGGAGCCGGGCGGCGGGATCTTCTCGCAGCGCCGAGCGACGATCATTCGCTCGGTGATCACCGGCAACCTGGCCAACGACGACGGCGGCGGGGTGTACGCGCGGCGCGGCGGGATCCAGGTCTTCGACTCCGTGATCAGCAACAACCTGGTTGACGGCTCCGGTGGTGCGCTCGGCTCGACCGGCGACATCCTGGTTGTCCGCTCACACATCGATGGCAACACCACCGACGGGGATGGCGGCGCCATCTACACCGACGAGGACGGCGACGTGACAGTGATCGACTCGACCGTCGACGGCAACACCGCCGATGGCCCGGGAGGCGCGATCTTCACGCTCGAGGGCGACGTCACCATCGTCAACTCGACCGTCAACGGTAACCGCGCCGACGATCGGGGAGGCGCGATCTCGGGCGAGGCCGACGTGACGGTGATCGGGTCGACGATCGCCCGCAACGCCGCGTTCGCGCACGTCGGCGGGGGGATCTGGGCTCGCAGCGACCTGTTCGTGACCAACTCCACGATCAGCCACAACTACGCCGAGGGCCAGGGAGGCGGGATCCTCGCCGCCGGGGTCGTGGGACTCGTCAACTCGACCGTGGCCGACAACGTCGCCCCGGTCGCCGCCAATGTGGGTGCAGGATCGCGGCTGAAGGCCTTCGGCTCGGTCATCGGCCCACCTGACCCAGAGCCCGTGGGCGGCCAGATACAGCCGATTGGGCTCAACTGCCGAGTCTCGCACCCGGAGTCGTTCGGCTACAACTTTGTCAGCGACGCCTCCTGCGGCCTTGACGGCCTGGGCGACGTGATCGGCGTGGATCCGATGCTCGCCCCGCACTTGGCCGACAACGGCGGCCACGGGGAGACCCGCGCGCCACAGCCGGGCAGTCCCGTCTTGGACTGGATTCCCGCGGGCGCGTGCGACTTCGTCCCCTTCGGCTACTCGCTCGAAGGCGAGCAGCATCTCGAGCAGTTCGGCATCGATCCGCTCGCGCCGGTCTCGACCGACCAGCGGGGGGTCAGCCGGCCGCAGGGCTCCGGATGCGACGTCGGCGCCGTCGAGGTCGGCTTGCTGTCGGCCCCAGCCATGCGCGCCTTGCCAGAACGACCCGCACCGAAGCCCGACGTTTGGCCGACCTTCAATCCGAGCGGTCCAGGCGAAGACGCCTCGAGCCCGGCGACGGGCCGGGCCGCCGGGAGCGAGGCCCGGCAGAAGGAACCCAGGCCTTCGTTGCGGCGGCATGGTCGGCGTCCGAAGGCCGGGAAGCGGGGGCTTCGGTCGAAGGTGCGCAGGCTCGAGAGGCAGATGGACTTCAACCAACGACGGGTCGAGCTGATGGAGCGAATCGCGAGGCGCTTCGATCGCTCGATGGCGTGCATCTCATGGCTGCCCGTGAGCGAGTATGGAGACCGCGACCACCGGTTCGGGTTCCTCTACGACGAGAGGGACGGAACCGGCTTCGACCACAGGCCCGCGCTGGCCGTCGATACCCGCAAGCGACGCCGTCCGGACTACGTGTTCCTCAAGTTCGCCCATCGCGACGAGTGTCAAAGCGCTCCGACCAGGCCGGGGACCCCGGGGTCTCCCGGCACCGCCGACCCTTCGAAGCGGCGGAGTGCCCGGGCGGCTTCGCTTCGGTCGAGGGTACGAACCCTCGAACGGAGACTGGAGAAGCTCGAGAGGAGGGCCGAGCGCCTGGATCGGATGTCCGAGCGTTTCGATGAGTGGGAGTCGTGCCTCTCCTGGGTGCCGGTCACCGAGTATGGAGACCCGGATGGAGGATTCGGCTATCTCTACGGTACGGACGGATCCGAGCCGGTCCATAGGCCGGCGCTCGCCATCGACGTCAGCGAATGGGACGATCCCGACTACGAGTTCCTCGCCTTCAAGGGCCGCGACCGACCGTTCCGCGATCGCGAGTGTGCAAATGAGCCAGGGGAAGAGGTCGACAAAGCCCCCGCGGCGGCGCGCTCCGCGAAGGCGCGAGCATCGCACCGGCGAGGCAAGGCCTCCCTGCGCGACAGGGTGACGGACGTTGGCCAGGATCTGGATTCCCTGGGGGAGGAAGTGGAGGACCTGGGGGAGCCGGTAGAGGAGTTCGACACATTCGATCAGTGCATGCACGTGATCGGCGTCACCGAGTACGGAAGCCGGTCCGGCGATTCCGGCTACCTCTACGGTGCAGGCCGCAACCCGAGGCCCGCGTTCGCCATGGACCTTCGCGGATTCGACCCTCCCGAATACCAGCTTCTCGCCTTCCCCGGTGAGGAGCCGCCGAGCATCGAGTGCAACGAGGACGCGGGAGGGCTGTTTACCAACTAGAGATCTTGGTATCAGCCCTCTTAGACAGCAGCTTCGGCTTGCGATGCAACGGGCACGTCGGCACGCAACGCATCGCTAGCGTGGTACCGGGTGTTTCGACCCCGCCCACGTTGCGTTACGAGACCAGCGTCTACCAATCGTCGGAAGTCGGCTCGCCGCTGGACCTCCTCCAGCTTGAAGGCGATGATCTGCTCCTCGGTCAGGTCGCGCTGACGGAGGGTCAGAAACTCGGCTTGGTCGAGGATGTACAGGAGCGCGATCCGGTCGCTCGAGATGCGCACGAGCGTCAGGTGGTTGATCGAGTTCTGCCCAAGCGGGTGGGCGTTCGCCGGCGGCGGGCCCAGCAGGGTCGCGAGCGACGCCAGCAAGGCGACCAGGAGCAGGATCGCGTGACCGTGAAGCTTCCCGAGACACGCGCTTACACATTGAAGCTCACGGGCGCTGTAGGATCGCCGAGATGCGGCGCACCCTTTGGAGCACGATCGCCGTCCTGGCTTGCTGGGGTGCGAGCGCTCTCGCGGCGCCGTCGGCCTCCGCGGTGAACGTCTATTCGTTCGCCAACGGGTGTTACGCCCTGCGCGACATGACCAGCGAATCGCTTCGTCGTGCGCGACGGGCCCGTGTACGCGGCCAAGGTCGGCGACCGTCCGGGCCGCGATCGCGTTCCGCATGCAGGCGACCGGGCTGGGGCGCTACCTCCTCTACAGCCCTTACGGCCGCATGCCCTCCACGGGCTCGCAGAACCGGGTCGTCCCCACCTCCACGCCCGGGCGTCCCGCCGACTGGCAAGTTCGCGACGTTGGCGGAAAGCTGCAGCTCGTCAGCGTGTCCACCGGCAAGAAGCTCGGTGTTGGCTGCGCCCGCCGGCTCGCCCAGGTCAACACCAGCTCGGCGCGCTGGGGCTTCGTCCCCACGACGGGCTGCTCCAGGTTCCCAGAGGTGCAGGTGAACGCGACCGGCCAGCCCCTGAAGGGCTCGAGCCCCACCGCCAGGGTGCGCGGCTTCCTGGACGATCACATCCACCTCGGCGCCTTCGACTTCCTCGGCGGGCGCTTCCACTGCGGCCGGCCCTGGAGCCCCTACGGCGTCACGGTCGCGCTCAAGGATTGCCCCGACCACTTCCCCGACGGGTCAGGGGCGGTGGCCGAGAACTTCCTCAGCACCGGCAGCCCGAACGGCACTCACAGCGTGGAGGGCTGGCCCAGCTTCGCCGGCTGGCCGCGCGACGAGTCGCAGACTCACGAGGGCACCTACTGGAAGTGGATCGAGCGCGCCTGGCGCGGCGGGCTGCGGCTGATGGTCAACGACCTGGTCGAGAACCGCGCCCTCTGCGACATCTATCCGCTGAAGCGCACCAACTGCAACGAGATGATCAGCGCCTACAACCAGATCGATCAGATGCACAGGCTGCAGAACTACATCGACGCCCAGTTCGGCGGCCCCGGGAAGGGCTTCTTCCGGCTGGTCCGCAGCCCGCTGGAGGCGCGCCGAGTCATCAACGACGGCAAGCTCGCCGTCGTGACCGGAATCGAGGTGTCCGAGGTGCTCGACTGCGGGCAGTTCAACGGCACGCCGAACTGCAACGCGGCCCAGATCGACCGGGAGCTCGACAGGCTCTACGCCGCCGGCGTCCGGTCGCTCTTCCCCGTGCACAAGTTCGACAACGCGCTGGGCGGCACGCGGTTCGACAGCGGGGGCGCGGGCGTGCTGGTCAACACGGGGAACAAGTACGCGACCGGCCAGTTCTGGACCGCCAACCACTGCGACGACCCCGATCACGACAACTCGCCCAACCCGATCGGCAACCAGGAGGCCCAGTTCATGACCACGCTCTTCGGGCCCGAGGTCGCGCCGCTGTTCGAGGGCCAGCTCCCGGTCTATCCCCCCGGCCCGCACTGCAACCCGAAGGGCCTGACCGGCCTCGGCCGGCACCTGATCCAATCGATGATGCGCAAGGGCATGATCGTCGAGACGGATCACATGAGCATGAAGGCGCGGCGGCAGGCCCTCACGATCCTCGAGGCGGAGAGCTACCCCGGCGTCATCTCCAGCCACTCCTGGGGCGACCTCGGCAGCCAGCAGCGCCTGCAGGCGCTCGGCGGAATCGTCGGCCCGATCTCGAGCACGTCCACCGATTTCGCAGAGGAGTGGGAGGTGGCCAGGGCCAACCGGGACCCGAGCTTCCTCTTCGGCACGGGCTTCGGCTCCGACATCAACGGGCTGCACTCCCAGCCCAAGCCGCGCCCGAACGCCGCGCAGAACCCGGTCCGCTACCCGTTTCGCTCCTTCGACGGCGGCAGCGCTGATCGGCCGTCAGCACTCGGGAACCCGCGTCTACGACGTCAACACCCACGGCGTCGACCACTACGGCCTCTATCCGGACTGGATCGAGGACCTTCGCCTGGTCGCCGGTCCGCAGATCGTGGACGACATGGCCAACGGCGCCGAGGCGTACCTTCGGATGTGGGCGCGCGCCCAGGCCGCGGCGGGCCCCTAGCTCGGCCGGCGTCGTCTCTCATGAAGGCGGCGGTGATCTACGAGAACGGCGGCCCGGACGTGCTGCGCTACGAGGACGTGCCCGATCCCGAGTGCCCCGACGGCTGCGTGGTGATCGACGTCGAGGCGATCAGCATCGAGGGCGGGGACGTGCTTGCCCGCGCCGGGTCGCCGCCGCCGTCGGTCCCGCACATCGTCGGGTACCTCGCCGCGGGCACGGTGGTCGAGGTCGGCGCCGGCGTCGAGGACCGCGCGGCCGGCGACCGGGTCGTGACCCTGAACATGGCGGGCTCGCACGCCTCCAAGCGGGCCGTTCCCGCCATCTCCACCTGGCCGATCCCCGACGGGCTGGACGCGGCTCCCGCGGCGTGCGTCCCGGTCGCCTTCGGGACCGCCCAGGAGTGCCTGTTCACCGCCGGCCAACCTCGAGGCCGGGCAGACGGCCCTGATCCACGCGGGAGCGGGAGGCGTCGGGATGGCCGCGATCCAGCTCGCCAAGCAAGCCGGCGCGACCGTGATCTCGACCGCGTCCAGCGACGAGAAGCTCGAACGCCTGAAGGAGTTCGGGCTCGACCACGGGATCAACTACGCCACCGAGAGCTTCGTCGAGCGAGCGCGCGAGCTGACCGACGGGCGCGGCGTCGACGTGATCCTCGACTCGGTTGGCGGCCAGACCCTGGTCGACGGCATCGGCGCGCTCGCCTACCGCGGGACGCTCGTCAGCGTGGGGGTGGCGGGCCGCGCCGGCTCCAGCGTCGAGGCGACGGACCTATGGGCGCAGAACAACGCGCTGCGCGGCGTCTTCCTCGGCGGGGCGCTGATGACCGAGTACCCCCGCGTCCACGGGATGATCGCCGACCTGTTCGAGCGGGTCGCGAGCGGCGAGCTGCGCGTCGAGATCGACCGGACGTTCCCGCTCGCCGAGGCCGCCGCCGCGCACGCCCACATCGAGAGCCGCCAGGCCTTCGGTCGCGTCGTGATGACGCCGTAGTCCGCGCCAGCTCCGCGTCGCGAAACCGTCCAGTGATTGCAGGTCTTTCGTCAGCTTTTGCGCTGCGTTGCCGATGAGTGACTTGTGGCCAGCGCGCAGAAGTCGCGGACTGACTCCAAGACGGGTCTCCACACCTCCGAGTACCTCGTAGAGGAGCTGGAGGGACGCCCTGGCGTCCGCGAAGCGCCGGGGCTCGGGGCTGTCCGTCGCGATGATCGACCTGGACCTGCTCCGCGTGATCAACGACCGTCACGGCCAGCCGGCGGGAGACAGGCTCATCCGGGCCGCCGCCGAAGTGGTCTCCGACGTCGCGACCGCCCACCAGGGCGTCGCCGCACGCTTCGGCGGTGACGAGCTCTGCCTGTTGCTGCCGTCCGAATCGCTCGAGCCCGGCTCGCCAGATCGCCGAGGAGGTGCGCGCTCGGATCGATCAGATCGAGCTGCCCGTCGACGGCTCGGGTGAGCCGCTCGGGATCACGGCCAGTGTGGGAGTGGCCTCCTACCCGGACCACGCTCCCACCGGCGAAGGACTCCTCGCGGCGGCGGATGTCGCCGCCTACGACGCCAAGCTCGAGGGCCGCAACCGCACCTCTATGGCCAGCCCACCGGGCGTTCGTGAGGCGCTGAAGCTGGAGCTCGGCGTCGATGCCGGCGCTCAACGGGAATTCGCTCGAAGGGGATCCCGAGCCGGTGGACGAGCCGGCGACCCCCGCCTCCCGGCCCAGGCTGGTGGCCGCCTGTGTGGGGGCGTTCTGCGCGGGCGTCGTGCTGGTGGGCGCGCTGTCGAGCGACGCCGCGATCCCGAGCTTCCTTTGGCTCATCGTCCCCTTGGTTGGCGTGCTGCCCCTGCTCACGCTCTGGATCGCCGAGAGGCAGTACGTCGATCGCTCGCGCGCGACCGTGACGGAGCTGCGCATGAGCAACGACGAGCTCGAGGCGGCCAACGCGCGCCTGTTCGGGCTGCTCGACGAGAACCGGCAGCTGCTCGGCCGCATGCAGCGCTCGTATCTGGGGACCATCACCTCGCTCGCGCACGCCGTCGAGGCGAAGGACCCGTACACGAGCGGCCACACCGAGCGGGTCGCGGAAGTCGCGCTCCTGCTCGCCAGGGAGCTCGACTTCGACGACTCGCAGCTGGCGGCCGTCAAGGTGGGGGCGATCATCCACGACATAGGAAAGGTCGGAACACCGGACCAGATCCTGTCCAAGCCGGGCGCCCTCACGGCGGACGAGATCCGGGAGATACGGAAGCACCCCGAGGTGGCGAGCCAGATCGTCGCCGAGCTCGAGCTGCCAACGGCGGTCAAGCAGATGGTTCGCAGCCACCACGAGCGCTTCGACGGCGACGGCTACCCGGATGGGCTCGTCGGCGAGCAGATCCCGCTCGCCGCGCGCATCCTCTCCGTGGCCGAAGCGCTCGACGCGATGACGAGCGACCGGCCCTATCGCGATGCGATGCCGCTGGACGTGGCTTGCGCCGAGATCCGGGACAACGCTGGTACGCAGTTTTGCCCGCGCGTCGTGGCGGCGCTGACGAAGTCCCTCGCACGAAGTCGCAGCTTCTGGGCGGAGTTCGGCGGATCGGCCCAAGCGCCGGCGTCTGTGCCCTGAGTCACGGGCCACCCGCGCACCGCGTGGTAGAAATCCGCCGGTGCGCCGCGCTCTGACCCTCTCCGGGAGCCGCCGGGCGAAGTGGCTGGTCGCGTCGTTCTGGCTGGTCGTCTTCCTCGGGCTGAACGCGGTCAACATCTTCGACCGCTACGCCGACGCCGAGCAGAACCGGACCATCGACTACCTGCCGAGCGGGGCGGAGTCGGTGGAGGTGATCGATCGGATCGACGAGTTCCCCTCGGGGGAGCGCTTCGCCGCGGTGGTCGTGTACCGCCGCGACGGCGGCCTGACGCAGGGCGACCGCGCCCTGATCGCGCGGCACCGCAGCGAGCTGGCGCAGATCGACACCGCGGGCCGCCCGCCGCCTCCGCCCGGCCGGCCTTCTCGCGGGACGGCACCACCGCTCTCAACGCGGTGCCGTTCGAGACCACGGGCGAGGGCGACATCGTCACCCGCGACGTCGACGGCGTGCGGGAGGTCGTGGAGGGTGCGCCGCCGGGCCTCCAGGTCGAGGTGACCGGGCCCGCCGGGTTCGCCGCCGACGCGATCGAGGTCTTCGACTCCATCAACGGCACCCTGCTCGCCGCCACGGCGCTGCTCGTCTTCGTGCTGCTGATCCTCATCTACCGCAGCCCGATCTTCTGGCTGATCCCGTTCCTCTCGGTGATCGTCGCCGAGGTCAGCTCGCGCGGCCTGGGCTACCTGCTGTCCGAGCTGGGGGTGACGGTGACCGGACAGACCTCGTCCATCCTGACGGTGCTGGTCTTCGGCGCGGGCACCGACTACGCGCTGCTGATCGTGGCGCGCTATCGCGAGGAGCTGCGCCGCCAGGAGGACAAGCACGCCGCGGTGGCGACGGCGATGCGCACGGCGGGGCCGCCCGGTCGTCGCGTCCGCCGCGACCGTGATGGCGGCCCTCCTGTGCCTCTCGTTCGCCGAGGTCAACGGCACCGCCGGGCTGGCGCTGATCGGCGCGCTGGCGATCGGGCTCACCATGCTCGTGATGTGCACGATGCTCCCGGCGCTGCTGGCGATCGTCGGCCGGCGCGCCTTCTGGCCCTTCGTCCCGCACCTCGGCGACGAGGGCGCGGACGCAACGCACGGCGTCTGGCGGCGGATCGCCGAGCGGGTCGGCGCCAGGCCCCGGCGCGTGTGGCTGGGCTCGACCGCGGTGCTGGCGGCGCTGTGCGTGGGCCTCGTCTTCTTCAGCACCGACCTCACCACGGGCAACCAGTTCCGCGACGAGGAGAGCTCCACCCGCGGCCAGGAGCTGGTCGAGCGCGCCTTCCCGGCCGGGGCGAACGTCCCGAACACGGTCCTGGTGCCGAATCCAAACGTCGCGAATCAGGTCAAGGCGACGCTCGTCGCCCGACCTGAGGTCGCCGGCGCCGGCCCGACTGAGGAGGGCCGACCGGGAGCGCGGTTCGATCTGACCCTGAGCACCGACCCCTACTCGACGGAGGCCTTCGGCCAGATCCCCGAGCTGCGGGACGTCGCGCGCGGGGCCGGGGGGGAGGACGTCCTGATCGGGGGCCCCACGGCCGAGGAGCACGACCTCAGGGAGGCGGCGAAGCGCGACAACAAGGTCATCGTGCCCCTGGTCCTGCTGGTCGTCTTCGTGCGTGCTGGCGGTGCTGTTGCGGGCGCTCATCCTGCCGGTGCTCTTGATGTCCACGGTTGTGCTGTCCTTCTTCGCAGCCATGGGGGTGGGCTCGTTCTTCATCGAGTTCGTCTTCGACTTCCCCGGCGCCGACCCGTCGCTGCCGCTCTGGTGCTTCGTCTTCCTGGTGGCGCTGGGGGTCGACTACAACATCTTCCTGATGGCGCGCGTGCGCGAGGAGGCGCAGCGCCACGGGACCCGCCCCGGGATGCTCCGCGGACTGGCGGTCACCGGCGGGGTGATCACCTCGGCGGGGATCGTGCTCGCGGGCACCTTCAGCGTCCTCGCCTCGCTGCCGCTCATCTTCCTCACCGAGATCGGGTTCATCATCGCCTTCGGCGTCCTCCTGGACACCTTCGTGGTGCGCTCGCTGCTGGTGCCGGCGCTGGTGTTCGACATCGGCCCGCGCGTCTGGTGGCCCTCGACGCTCGCGGCCTCGTTCGAGCGCCGCCTGCCGGCGACTCCGGAGCCCGAGCAGGGAGGAGCCCGAGCAGGTGGGCGCGCCACACTAGAGGCTTGGCAAGCTCAGATCAGACTCAGACGCCGTCCGCGGTGATGCTGCGAGGGCTCGTGAAGCGGTTCGGGCCGATCACCGCCGTCGACGGCCTGGACCTCGACGTCCCATACGGGACGTGCGTCGGCCTCCTCGGGCCCAACGGCGCCGGAAAGTCGACCACGATGAAGGCGCTCACCGCCCAGGTCATCCCCGACGAGGGCGAGCTGGAGGTGCTCGGCTTCCGGCTGCCCGAGGACTCAAAGCAGGCGCGCGCGCAGATGGGGGTGGTGCCGCAGCTCGACAACCTCGACGTCTCGCTGACCGTGGAGCAGAACCTGCTCGTGTTCGCGCACCTCTACCGCGTGCCGGCTCGCGAGCGCAGGGCGGCGATCGACCGCGCGCTGGAGATCGCCAATCTGGGCGATCGCCGCCAGTCCAAGGTGGACCAGCTCAGCGGGGGCATGCGGCGCCGGCTCTTGATCACCCGTGCCCTGCTGCACCATCCCCGGCTCCTGCTGCTCGACGAGCCGACCGTCGGCCTGGATCCTCAGGTGCGCCAGGGGATCTGGGCGCTGATCGACCAGATGCGCTCGGAGGGGGTCTCGATCCTGATGAGCACCCACTACATCGAGGAGGCCGAGCGCCTCTGCGACACCGTCACGATCATGTCTCACGGCAAGGCCGTCGCCGTGGGCCCGCCGCGCGAGCTGATCGCCGAGCACGCCGGGCCCCAGGCGATCGAGGTCTACGGGCCGCCGACTCGGCTGAGCGAGGTCGAGGGCATCGCGATCGAGCGCGGCTGGCGCACGCGCCGGACGGGGACGTCGATCTCGATCCTCGACGCAGACGGCGACTTCGACCTGGAAGGCGAGCGCCGCGTCACCAACCTCGAGGACGTCTTCGTGCTGCTGACCGGCGAGGAGATCAACTGATGGCGGTCGCCCGGGCGCAGCGGCGCCTTCACAGGCTCGAGCCGGCCGCCCTGCGGGGGATGATGATGCGCGAGGTCGTCAACTTCTCCTCGTTCTGGCGCTCTTCGACCTTCTCCTCGACCGTCGACCCGACGATCTACCTGCTGGCGTTCGGGTTCGGGTTCGGCTCGCTGGTCAGCACGGTCGCCGGCTACAGCTACATCGACTTCGTCGGCACCGGGATCGTGGCCACGACGGTGCTCTTCGCCGGCGCCTTTCCCGCCATGTACTCGACCTTCGTCAAGTACGAGTTCCAGCACACCTACGACGCCATCCTCGCCGCGCCGGTCGACACCGAGGAGCTGGTCACGGGCGAGGCCCTGTGGATCGGCGCGCGGACCGGGATCTACGGATGCGTGCCGATGCTCGTGGCCGTCGTCTTCGGCCTCGACCCCAGCTGGGGCATGCTGCTGGTGCCGGCGATCGCGGGCCTCGCCGGGTTGGGCTGGGCGTGCTTCGGGATCTTCATCGCCGCCAAGGCGGACAAGATCGAGAGCTTCTCCTACTGGCAGAGCGGGCTCTTGACTCCGATGTTCCTCGTCGCGGGAACCTTCTTCCCGCTCGACGACGCTGCCGACCTGGGCGCAGGTGCTCGGCAACGTCAATCCGCTGTTCCACTGCGTCGAGCTCGTTCGCCATGCGGTCTTCGGCTTCGAGGGC
The DNA here is from genome assembly GCA_963743455.1 of uncultured Actinomycetes bacterium. Classification (GTDB taxonomy): domain Bacteria; phylum Actinomycetota; class Thermoleophilia; order Solirubrobacterales; family 70-9; genus AC-56. The sequence goes on from CAVUPJ010000004.1 coordinate 168,477, forward strand.
TGGAAGGACGTCGGGCACCTCGCGTTCCTGATCGGGTTCGCGCTCGTCTCGTGGCGCCTCGCGGTCCGCTTCATGGAGCGCAAGCTGATCCTGTGAGATCGGCTCAGATCACCCGGCAGGTGCGGTGACCCCGCCCCGACGAGCTCGCTGATCGACGCCGCGCTCGTCGCCTTTGGCGACGACGTCGCAGAAGACCTCGATCAGGTGTGGGTCGAACTGGGTGCCTGCTCCGCGACGGATCTCGGCGAGGGCGGCTTGCCGATCGCGCACGGTCGAGTAGGGACGCTCGTGGCACATCGCGTCGAAGGCGTCGCAGATCAGGATGATCCGGGCCCCGAGCGGGATCTCCTCTCCCGCCAGGCCGTCCGGATAGCCCTCGCCGTCCCAGCGCTCGTGCGAGGAGCGAACGAGGCGGGCAACCGGGGCCAGCGACGGGGAGGTGCCGAGGATCCGCTCGCCAACCAGCGTGTGCTTGCGCATCAGTTCCCACTCGATCTCGTCGAGCGGCCCGGGTTTGCGGAGGATCTCGTCGGGGATGGCGATCTTGCCGATGTCGTGGAACTCCGCGGCGCGTCGAAGGACGTCCATGTCCTCCGCGTCGAGGCCGAGCTCGCGACCGACCGCCACCGCCAGCCGCGAGACGTCCTCCTGGTGATCGGTCAGCTCCGGCTCACGTTCGCGGACGATGCTGGTCAAGAGCTCGTGGGTCTGGCGTTCGAGGCGGCCGGTGCGAAGGCTCTTCTCCGCGTACATGCGGCGGTCGGCGAGCCGCAGGGCCTCGCTGGCCGCCGTCGCCTCGGCCGGCAGCAGGATGGCGCCCGCCGAGGCGCTGATGCGAAATCCCTCACCTTGCTCGGTGAGCGCGGCTCGGCCGGCTTCGACGATCGTCCCGATTCGCCGGCCGTTCAACCGGGCGAGGATGCAGAACTCGTCACCGCCGAGACGGTAGGCAAGGCCACCCGGCTCGACGGCCGCGACCAGGTTCGCGCCCAGCCGGCGGAGCAGGACGTCGCCCGCGGGGTGGCCGTAGCTGTCGTTGTAGGACTTGAAGCCGTCGAGGTCGTAGAGGGCGAAGACGTCGCCGTCCTGCGTGACGCCCGGCCCCTCGAGGGCCGACTCCAGGTCTTGGATCAGCTTGCGGCGGTTGCCGAGCTCGGTCAGCGAGTCGGTGACCGCGTCGTCGTGCAGGGCCGCCATCAGGCCGGTGTTCTCGCGGAAGCTGATCGCCATGCGGACGATCACCGCGGTGAGCGTGGCGACGGAGAGCCAGATCGAGACCTCGTGCAGGCGGCTGAAGTGATCCCAGGCCAGGACCCCGACCGCGACCGCGGCGAAGACCGAGGGGAAGACGATCGGCGAGCTGTAGGCGTGCCGCTGCTGCGATCGGTGGGTGAACGAGAGCGCGGCGGCGCCCGCCATCAGCAGGGCGCCGACCGGCCACAGCTCGTCGAGCCAGCCCTCCGGGTAGCCGGAGGTCGCCTCCTGGTAGAGGTAGATCCCGTCGCCGAGGGTCCAGGCGATCAGCCCGGCGGCGATCGCCAGGAACTCGCCGGCGCCCCGGACCCCGCTGACGACGAGCGCGCCGACGATGAAGGCGATCAGGAGGATGTCGCCCAGCGGATAGGCGAGGTTCGTCAGCACCGCCGCCGGATCCCCCTCCGTCAGGCCGACCAGCGCGGGCGCGAGCACGGCGGTGCCGATCGAGGCCGCGGCAAGCCCCCCGATGGCCCCGTCGAGCCAGCTCGCGGCGGTGAAGTGGCCGATTCGCCGCTTGATCAGGAGCGCGATCCCGACGTAGAAGCACGGCAGGGCGGCCAGGTAGCCGGCGTCGGCGAGCGACGGGTACGGAACCCTGTCGAGGTCGGTGAACGCCAGCGTCCAGTAGACGTCGCCGGCGGTCCAGAACAGGAGCCCGAGGCCGAACGCGATCCAGGCGACTCGCTGGTCGGGCACCAGCGCGGCCCGCACGAAGAAGGTGAGGCTCGCAAGGGCCAGGGCTCCGTGGTAGACCCAGAGGCCCTACGGCATCGCTGACCTCGGCTCGGCTCCGCGGCGGCGATGAACCCCGCGTAGGCGAGCGCGCACGCGGCGGCCACCGCCAGCGTGGCCCAGGGCAGCGCATGCGCCTGCCCGTCGATCCAGTCCCGAGCGCCATCTCGATCCTTCATCGGCAGGATCGGCGCCGTGGGTAAATCAGTTTGGGCGTGGCGGGCGGCCGCAACGACGAGGGCCGGCATTCGCCGGCCCTCGTCGTCGTCCCGGTTTGAGGTGAGGTTGGTCGGCTACTTGCCGGGCGTGTAGCTGACCAGCTCGGCGCGGCCGCCTGCGCCGTCCGTGTGCACGCTCAGCAGCGGGCCGACGTCAGGGGCGTAGAACTTGAGCTCCTGGACCTTCGGCTCGGTCGGCACCAGGTCACGGGTCATCAGGACGCCGGTGTCGAAGTGGCCGAAGGGCACCTCGACCTGCTCCTGACCGACCGTGATCACCGCACCCTTGTCCTCCGCCTGGCCCTTGTAGTACTCCTGGCGGTAGGACAACCCCGGCTCGGGATTCGCCGGCATCGCGATCCCGGGCTGGGCGCCGTCGACGCCGGCCTCGAAGGAGCCGGAGTGGTCGACGACCTTGCCGTTCTGGTAGTTGGTCACGTACTCGCCGAGGTACCAGATGTTCCCGGCCGAGTCCTGGGCGTACCAGTCGTCGGTGACCTCCACCGGCGTGCCGTTCTCGCTCACCGTGTCGCGGATCACTCTGGCCACGACCCCGTTGGCGATCTTCTTGGTCTCGTTCGTGACCTCGACCACCGCCTTCTCGCGCGTGCCCTGAGTGTCGGTCTCCCTATAGACCCACTTGCTGCCCGGGCTCATCGGCCAGTAGGGGTTGTCGATCTTGGTCGTGAACTCGGCCGGATCGAGGTTCACCGGCTCGCTTCCCTGGGGCAGGTTCGACTCCGCCGAGCTCGACGCGCGTGGGCGTCGCCTGGGTGACGGTCGGTGTGTCGTCGCCCCCGCAGGCGGCGACGCCGAACGCCAACACCGCGGTGACGCCGAGCGCCGTCGCGGTCCTCTTGATGTTGGTCCTGGTCATCGCGTCTCCCTTTCGGATCCGGCCGGGATCGACCGGCTGGTTGACTTGTCGATGCCAGGTCTATGCGAGCGGCGATGAAGGGTCCATGACGAATGGGTGAAACGCAGATGAAAAGCATCACCCAGGCATGAACCCGCGGCAGATTGGCCACCAATCTGACGATCGATCCCCGAGATCCTTCGTTGAAGGATCGTCCCCCCTATAGGGGGTGAAATGCTTCAACGAACGCGCGGCGTAACCTCGAGCCGTGAGCCCCTGGCGTCAGGCGCGCGCGATCGCGCTGCTCCCGGGCACCGTCACGATGGCGGTGCCGGCGGCCATCCTGATCGCCGGCGACGGCCCGGAGATCGGCTGGGGCCTCGACGGCGTGGCGGCCGCGTTGCCCGTGCTGCTCGGCCTGGCGCTGATCGCCGCCGGCCTCGCGCTCTGGATCTGGACGGTGCGGCTCTTCGCCCGCATCGGCAAGGGGACGCTCGCGCCCTGGGACCCGACGCGCCGGCTCGTCGTCGAGGGGCCCTACCGGCACGTCCGCAACCCGATGATCAGCGCCGTGCTCTGCGTGCTCCTGGGCGAGGCGGCCCTGTTCGGCTCGCCGGCGCTCCTGATCTGGTTCGCGGCCTTCTTCGCGATCAACTGGCTCGGCTTCCTCGTCTACGAGGAGCCCGGCCTCGAGCGGCGGTTCGGCGACGAGTACAGCGAGTTCAAGCGCAACGTGCCTCGCTGGCTGCCGCGGCGCACGCCCTGGACGCCCGCGCCGGGCCGCGTCCCGGCACGGACTGAAGCGAGCGGATATGGTGCTCGATGTAGGGCAGCGGTACCGAGGGGGGATCAACCGCTTGAGAGGAGATCGCCGAATAGCACGTTTGAGGAGCGTCGTGCCGGGTTGCTCGTCCTGGCCGGCTTTGCCGCGAGCGCCCGCAAGCGCCGCGGCGGCCGACTACGCGCAGACGGCGCGCAACATCATTCCCTCGGGCCAGTACGGCGGCCTGCCGCCGCCGGCCGGCGCCGACGACCAGGCGCAGATGTACGACGGGCTGACGCCTCTCTTCGACCAGGTCACCCGCGCCGCACCTGACCCAGTACTTCAAGTCGGAGCGCTTCGGCGTCGCCACCGACGGGCCCGCGACGCCGGAGAGCGTGCCGCGCCCCGGGGTGACCATCGTCCGCGACAAGTTCAACGTTCCGCACGTCACCGCCACCACCTACAGCGGCGGTATCTGGGCCGCCGGCTGGATCGCCGCCAAGGATCGCGGCCTGCTTCTCCAGCAGGCTCGCAACAACGCCCGGGTCGCCGCGATCGACGCCCCGGGGCTGAGCGCGCTCGGCCTGATCTCCGGCCTCCAGAATTTCCAGCCCAGCGCCCAGACCGAGGCCGAGGTCGCGAAGCAGACCCAGGTCCTCCAGAACGCCGGCCCCGAAGGCCAGGCGGTGCTGCAGGACATCGACACCTTCATCGACGGGATCAACGACTACCTCGACTTGAACAGCCCCTCGACCGCGGACTGGACGCGCAACGACGTCTACGCGCTCAACGCCCTCAAGGGGCAGTTCGTGGGCGAGGGCGGCGGCGACGAGGCCCGCCGCTCGCAGTTCCTCGCCGGCCTCCAGCAGCGGCTGGGGCAGTACAGGGGCAAGAGCGTCTTCGACGACCTGCGCCAGTTCAAGAATTCCGAGAGCCCGACCTCGGTCGACGGGAACTTCAACTACGGGCAGCTTCCCAGCGTCCCGAAGGGCAGCGTGATCCTCGACCCCGGGAGCTACGAGCCTACGCCCGCCGCCGAGAGCGCGGTCTCCGAGGAGGCCGTGCCCGCGCCCGCCCAGGCCAGCAACACCCTGATGATCGACGCGGACCACTCGAGGACCGGGTACCCGCTGATGGTCGGCGGGCCGCAGATCGGCTACTTCTATCCCGGGCTCACGTATGAGATCGACATGCACGCGCCGGGGCTTCAGTGGCGGGGAGCGACCTCGGCGCCCTTCCCCGGCTACATGCTGATCGGACGCGGCGAGGACTTCGCCACCACGCTCACCTCGGCGAGCGGCGACATCATCGACCAGTACGTCGAACGGCTCTGCCAGGGCAGCGACGAGCGGTACCTCTATCAGGGCCAGTGCCGGCCGATGGGGCACTTCAATGCGGGGACGCTCAACGGAGACCCGGTCGAGTTCCTGACCACGGTGCACGGGCCGGTGGAGGGCTACGCGACGGTCAACGGGCAGAAGGTGGCGATCTCGTCCAAGCGCTCGAGCTACGGCAAGGACGTCCTCGATCAGCTCCTCTTCCGCCGGCTCTCCAAGGGCCAGGTCGACAGCCCGCAGTCCTTCTTCCGGGCGGCGGCGAAGACGCCGCAGACCTTCAACTCGTTCTACATCGACAACGAGCACGTCGCCATGTACACGAGCGGCAGGCTGCCCATCCGGCCGCCCGAGCGTCGATCCCGGCCTGCCGGCCCTGGGCACCGGGCAGTACGAGTGGCGGGGCTTCCTGTCCGACGCCAGGCACATCCAGGGCGTCGATCCGAGCGACGGGACGATGACCAACTGGAACAACATCTCCGCCCACGGTTTCGGCGCCGCGGACGACAACTGGGGCGGGAACGGCTCAGCCGCCCGGGTGGACCTCCTGGACTACAACCTGGGCCGTCTGAAGGGGAGCGACGGCAAGTGGTCGCTGGCCGTCGGTCACCGCGGCGATGAACGCCGCCGCGACTCAGGACGTGCGGGCGATCGACACGGTGCCGCTGTTGCAGCGCCTGCTCCCGCCCTCGCAGGGCTGCGAACCAGCAGACGGCGAACCAGATGATGTCGCTGCTGGTCGGCTGGCGGCAGCAGGGCGGCAGCCGGCTGGATCGGAATCTCGACGGCGAGATCGACCACGCCGGGCGCGGCGATCATGGACGCCGCCTGGCCGAGGATCGCGGACGCGTTCATGATGTCGAAGCTCGGCCCGCAGCTCGACGAGCTCGACTCGCTCTTCTCGCGCTTCAACCAGCCGCCGGGAGGGCAGTACAGCGGCTGGTACCAGTACTTCGACCGCGACATCCGCAAGCTCCTGGGCATGCCGGTCGCGCAGCCGCTCAACCAGAGCTACTGCGGTGGCGGCGATCTGGGCCGGTGCCGCAACGTGATCCGGAGCGCGTTCCAGGCCGCCGCCGCGGAGCTGACCGCCGAGCAGGGGACCTCCAATCCGGCGGCGTGGCGGGCGGATGCGACGGGGGAGCGGATCTCGTTCGTCCCCGGCCTCCTGCCCACCACGATGCGCTACACGAACCGCCCGAGCGGCATCCAGCAGGTGATCTCCTTCAACGGTCATCGCTGAGCCGGCCCGCAGCGGATCGAGCAGGTAGCCTCTCCCGATCATGTCGGCCAGGCAGGTGGGTTTGCTGATCGTCGATCGTGGGCGTTGCCGCTGCGTTGCTTGGGGGGCTGGCCGACTCCGTGAATATTGGCCGCGACGGCTTCGGGTGGAAGCAGGGTGTCCTGCTCGGCGGTGGGGATCGGCCTCGCCGTGATCGGGGCGGTGGTGGCCCTGCGCTCGCCGAGCGCGGGCGCCGCCCCCGGCACCGACCAGTAGTCGCGCGGAACAGGCCTTGACCGAGCGCGCGCGGAGGCGCGCCTGCGTTATGGTCGCAATGCCGTCTGATCCGGGAGATCGATTGCTGGGTTCACTGCGACTTGCGCTTTGGCTCTGCGCCGTGTGGGCGATCGTCCTCTACGTCTTCTTCGTCACCGTGGCGACGATTTCGCCGGCGAAGGTCGCCGGGCTGACCGTGGTGATGACGATCCTGGCCGCTGCTGGTGACGATCCGCAGCCTCCGCCTCGCCAGCGAGCTCGCCGACCGCGGCGGCGATCCCCGGATCAGAAGGGCGCTCAACAAGCAGCGCGAGCGGCGGGGTTTCTAGGCAATGGCGGCGACGCGCGAACGCGCCATGGTCCCGGACCGCACGCAGGTCCGGCTGACCGCCGGCGGTCACTCTTCGCCCCGGGAGGGCGTCTGCGTGGTGGAGCTGGCCTCGCTGCTCGCCCAAGAGGAGTTCAGCGACCGGCCGCGCTGCGTCTGTCCCGTGATCGGAGCCTTCCTGCGGGGCTGGAACGATCGCGCCCCGTACGCCGAGCGCCAGCGGCTGAGCCCATACGCGGAGCGGATCGTGGGCTCGCGTGGGAGCCCCGCGGTGACTGGCGAGCGGCGCGACATCTGTCTTCGGTGGGCGGGGGCCGACCTGGGTCACGGTGCGATCCGCCGCCTTTGGCGCCGGGCAGGGATGCGCGTGCGGATCGCGATCTTCTGCGGTGCCGGGGCGGCGATGCGGTCCAACGAGGGCGCCGGGGACTACGCGGCCAGGGTCGCGATGGTCCGCGGCGACGCGGATGGCGCGTTCGAGCTCCTCGACGCGCTGCTCGCCGTCGGCGGCGCAGAGCGCCTGCGGCGGCCTCCCGTTTCGGCCGCCGCTAACGGCCACGCGCCCCTGAACGGCAACGGCCTACCCGCCGTCAACGGCAACGAGCCAGCCGGCAACGGTGCGGCTCCGCGGAGCCGCGTGCCCGAACTGAGCAGCAGGAAGAGCGCCGAATAGGGGGGTGGATAGCAGTGTCCGAGCAGGACGTCGAATCGCTGCGGCGCATCTACGACGCGTTCTCGCGCTGGGACGTGGATGAGCTCGTCGGCGACGTGGCGCACGACATCGAATGGGGCCTGCCGGACACGCTGCCCTGGGGCGGCACGCGGCATGGGCACGATGGCGTGCGGGCCTTCGCAGCCATCTCCCAGGATCACGTGGAGGGCCGTTGGGCGGACCCCGACGACTTCCTCGACGCCGGCGACCGCATGGTGGTGCTCGGCCGCATGCGTGGAACGCGCCAGGGCCAGCGGCCGGGACTTCGAGGTCGAGTTCGCCCACGTCTGGACGATGACCGACGGGGTCGCCTCGCGGCTGCACGCCTACCTGGACACGGCGCCGATCATGGACGCCCTCGGCCCAGGCGGGTGGACGCGTTGACGGCGTAGACGTCCGGCTAGGCGGCCTGCTCGGCCAGCGGGCTTCGCTGCGAATGCGGGGCGATGAGCCGACCCCAGTCGCTGTCGTCGAGGCGGCCCGGCTCGGTGGTCTCGAGGAAGTCCGACAGCACGGCGGCGAGGCCTTCGGGGTCCTCCAGGTGGGGGAAATGCGCGGCGCGCTCCAGGAGCTCGAACCGGCTACCGGGGATCGCTCGGTGCGCGTGCCGCCCGTGGGAGACCGGGATCGTGTGGTCGCGCCCTCCCCAGACGATCAGCGTGGGAATGGGGCCGAGCAGGTAGAGACGGTCCCGGGCGCTGACCCGCTGACCTTGGGTGTCGATCACCGAGCGGAGCGTCTGCAGGAACGCCTTTCGGGCGCCCGCCCGCTGGAGTGGCTGTAGCGCTCGCGCGATCGCCTGCAGGTAGACCCCCTTTCCCAAGCCGCGGTCCCGCATCCGCTCGCCGAGCTGCGACATCCCCGCACCCACGCGCGGGTGGGCGGCGAGCCACAGCAGCGCGGCCGCACCCGGCAGAGCCGCGCCGCGGAGCATCGGGCTGACCTCGCGACCGAGCCCGCCGCTCGATACCAGGACCATCCGTTCCGTTCGCTGCGGGAACTGGTAGAAGAACTGCATCGCCACGCCGCCGCCGAGGGAGTGGCCGACGATCGTCGCCCGGTCGACCCCGATCACCGCCAGCAGGTCCCGAATGCCGGCCGCATGCGCACCGAGCGAGTAGTCGCCCCGCGGAGTGGCGGAGTCGCCGTGTCCGATCAGGTCCGGCGCGATCACCGTGAAGCTCTCGGCAAGGCGGAGCGCCACGGCCTCCCAGTGGCGCGAGGAGTTGACCATCCCGTGGATCAGGACGACCGGTGGGCCGCTGCCCGCGACCCGGTAGATCACCCGATGGCCATGAAGCTGCACCTGCCACGGGTTGAACTGGGCGCTCACGGCGCCGCACGTTACCTTTGGTCGATGCAGCGCGACGCCGCCAAGGAGGCGGTGTTCAAGCCGGTGCGACCGCCGACCACTTTCGAGGAGACGGTGGAGCGACTTGGCACCGCCATACGCCTCGGCCTGCTGCCGGCCGGCAGCCGCCTGCCGGCCGAGCGCGACCTCGCCGGCCAGCTGGGGATCTCGCGCTCGACGCTCCGCGAGGCGCTGACCACGCTCGTGCAGAGCGGCCACCTGGTCGCGCATCGGGGTCGTACCGGGGGTACGTTCGTCGCCGAGCGTCCGCCGCTGGCGGAGAAGGACGGCAAGCCACTCGGCGCCGACGCCTGGGCGGTGCTCGACTACCGGGTCGCCATCGAGGCGGGCGCCACGATCCTGGCCGGCGAGCGGGCCGAGCCCGGCCAGCTCGACCGCCTCGACGAGCTGGTTGCCAGGATGGCCGGGGCGAGCGACTTCGAGGACTACCGGCGCGCCGACATGCGGTTCCACATCGGGATTGCGGAGGCGGCGAGCTCGCCCCGGCTGGTGGCGGCGATGACCGAGGTGCAGGGGCAGATGAGCGGCCTGATCGCGCTGATCGCTCATCCGGAGGCGGTGCTCACCCATTCCAACGCAGCAGCACCGGCGGCTGGTCAGGCTGCTGCGAAAGGGGGACGCGGTGGGTGCCGTTGGGCTGGTCCGCGAACATATCGAGGGCACCGAGCACATCCTCGCGGGGCTGATCTGAGGCAGCCTTCAGAGCTCCGCGGCGCGCTCGACGAAGCTGCCGCCAGGCGGCGTGCTCGCGCTCGCGCCAGGCGTCGTCGCGCCCGGGCTCGACCCGCTCCCCGGCGGGGATCCGCTCGCCGATCTCGAGGGTCGACTCCCAGATCCCGGCGCCCACGGCCGCCAGCGCGGCGGCGCCCGCGGCGGTCGCGTCGACCGCCCCCGGCTGCACCGCGACGCCGGCGGCGTCGGCCTGCATCGAGAGCAGGAGCTCGCTCCGGGTCAGGCCCCCGTCGACGCGCAGCACCTCCACCGGGACGCTCTCGCGGACGGCGACGAGCACGTCGGCGACGCGCCAGGCGATCGCCTCGAGCGCCGCTCGCGCGACGTGGCCGGGGCGTGTCGCCGAGGTGGCGCCGGCGATCACCGCGCGCGCGTCCGGTCGCCACCACGGGGCGCCGATGCCCGCCAGCGCCGGCAGCACCCGCACGCCGCCCGCGTCCTCGACCTGCTGCCGCGGCCGCCGCGAGCGCCGCCGGGTCGTCGGCCAGGCCGAGGTCGCGACTCAGCCACTCCAGCAGGGCCCCGGCGGTGAAGACGCCGCCGTCGAGCGCCCACTCGACGCGGCCCCCGATCCGCCAGGCGACCGTCGGCAGCAGGCCGCCGCTCGGCCGCGGGCGCTCGTCGCCGGCGTGGGCGAGGAGGAAGACGCCGGTGCCGTAGGTCGCCTTCGCCAGCCCGGGCTCGACGCAGCCGGCCCCGGCGAGCGCCGCCTGCTGGTCGGGGCAGCGCGCCCGCAGCGGCAGCTCGACCGGCCACGAGTCGTGGCGGAGCACGCCGAGGTCGCCGGCCGTGTCCGCGATCGCCGGCAGCGCCTCGGCTCGGCACGCCGAAGATCTCGAGCAGCGCCGGGTCGCACTCGGGAGCGCCCGAGCTGCGTCCGCGAGGCGGTCGCGGGGTCGGTCGCGAACCCGGCGCCGAGCCGATCGCAGAGGAACGAGTCGACCGTGCCCAGCCGCAGCGTGCCGGCGTCGCGCGCCCGGCCGACCGCCTCGTCGTGCTCGAGCAGCCAGGCCAGCTTGCCGGCCGAGAAGTAGGGGTCGAGCGGCATCCCGCTGCGCTCGCGCACCTCGTCGGCGCGTCCATCGGCCTCGAGCCGGTCGAGGACCTCCTGCGAGCGCTTGTCCTGCCAGGTGACGATCGGGGTCAGCGGGACGGCCGCTCTCGGCGTCCCAGGCGAGCACGGACTCGCCCTGGTGGTCGAGCCCCATGACCGACCTCGCCGTCCGCGTCCCGCAGCACCTCGGCGATCGCCTCGACGACGGCGCTCAGGACCTCCTCCGGGTCCTGCTCCACCCAGCCCGGGCGCGGGTGCGCGAGCGCCTTCTCGCGCCGCGCCTCGGCGATCGGCCGCAGATCGGCGTCGAAGAGCACCGCCTTGACGGCGGAGGTGCCCTCGTCGATGACCGAGCAGCTGGGTCATCGCGTCCCATCCTGAGCTATCTGTCCCGCCCGGTGGTCGGCCGTTCGCCGCCACCAGGGGCCCGGTCGGAGCTCGGGCGACCCGGGCTCGAGCGGCGCCGGGTCGGCGAGCGCGACCCCTTCGCCGGCGAGGAGCTTGGCGACGCGCTCGGCGATCGCCAGCGAGGCGGTCAGGCCGGTGGAGCGGATCGCCGCGACGTTGACCAGCCCGGGACAGGCGGCGGAAGGGGCGATCAGGTAGTTGACGCCGCCGCGACCGGCCGGCCGCAGGCCCGCGTAGGAGACGACCGGCTCCGCGCCCGGCGAGCGGCGGGTACATCGCCTCCGCCTTCGGGAGGATCTCCTCGCGAGCCTGAGCGCGGACCGACCAGTCCTCGGGGTCGTCCTGATCGACCGCCGTCGGCCCGGCGACCACCTTGCCGTCGACGGTCGGGAACACCAGCACCCCCTTCGTGCGCCTTGCTCGGCACCGGCAGCAGGATCCGCTCGAGCGGCTCACCGGCCGGTGGGTCGAAGACCAGGAACTCGCCCTTGCGCGGGTAGACCTCGAACGACTCGTCGCCGGCCAGCCGCGCCACCTCGGCCGGCGCCGAGCCCCGCGCAGTTGACGACCAGCCGGCGCCGCCAGGGGCTCGCCGCCGCGCCTGCGACGAGCATGATCCGCGTCGCCATTCGCGTCCAGCGCATCCACCCGAAAGCCGGTGCGCAGCTCGGCGCCGTGGCGCTCGGCGGCAGCCGCCAGCGCCAGCGTGAAGGCGACCGGGTCGGTGATCGACTCGCCCGGGATCTCGAGCGCCCGTCGTCACCGAGCTCCACCTCGACCCCGTTCCGGAGCGCGTTCTCCGTCAGGTGGGCGATCGCGGCTTCGTCGCCTTCGCCGACGGACCTCATCAGCGCCCCGCAGCGCACGCACCGGGACGCCCAGCGCCTCGAGCACCGGATCGCGCAACTCCGCCGCGCGCAGGATCAGCTCGGTCTCGAGCTCTCCCGGGATCGAGTCGAAGCCGGTGTGGAGGATCCCCGAGTTGGTGCCGCTCGCCGCCAGGCCGGGCTCGGGCTCGGCCTCGAGCAGGGCCACGGAGGCGCCGCGCCGCGCCAGCTCGAGCGCGGTCGCGGATCCGACCACGCCGGCCCCGACGACTGCGATCTCAGCGTCCATGCGGAACAACAGCCGCGAGCGAGAATCAGTTGACAGCGGTCCGCCAGGCGCAGTATCGTCGCTCCATCAATAGGTCGGGCCATCACACCATTGTGGCGCAGGAGCGCCGCGGCGAGCGGGCCGACCGGGGACCAAGGAGGAGTTGACAGTGGCCGAGGATCCACGAAGCCCGACCCCACCCCCGACGCCGCCCGATGACGCGGCCGCCCCGCCGAGCTGAGGCCGCGACCCCGGGCGTCACCGAGGACGAGCAGCGGCTCGACGAGCTGGGCTACAAGCAGGAGCTCTCGCGCGCCTGGTCCGGGTTCACCAACTTCGCGATCTCGTTCACGATCATCTCGGTCCTCGCCGGGACGTTCACCACCTTCGCCGTTCGCCTGGCAGAACGGCGGCCCGATCGCGGTCTCGATCGGCTGGCCGGTGCTCTGCGCCTTCGTGCTCATGGTCGCCTTCTCGATGGCCGAGCTGACCTCGAAGTACCCGACCGCCGGCGGGCCCTACTGGTGGGCGCACGACCTCGGCGGCACGGGCTGGAGCTGGATGACCGGCTGGTTCAACATCGTCGGCCTGATCGGGATCGTCGCCTCGGTCGGCATACGGCGCGGCGTTCTTCCTCTCAACGCGCTCTCGGGCCTCTACGCGGCTCGACATCTTCGGCGTCAACTTCGGCGACGACGTACACATCCTCGGAGAGCAGTTCCTCCTCTTCCTGATCATCCTCGGCGTCGCACGCCGTGCTCAACATCTTCGCCGACCGGGTCCTGGCGATGCTCAACAACATCTCGGTCGGCTGGCACGTGATCGGCGTGGCGGTGATCATCGGGTTGCTGGTCTTCGTCCCCGACGACCACCAGAGCTTCAGCTTCGTCTTCGGCGAGCGGATCAACAACTCCGGCTTCGACGACGGCTCGACCGGCGGCCTCGGCTTCTGGTTCCTCGTGCTGCCGATCGGATTCCTGCTGGCGATGTACACGCAGACCGGCTACGACGCCTCGGCACACACGGCCGAGGAGACGCGTGACGCGGCCAAGGCCGCCGCCCAGGGCGTGTGGCGCTCGGTCTTCTTCTCGGCGCTGATCGGCTGGTTCGTGCTGCTCGCGTTCCTGTTCGCGGCCAACGACGTCGACGCGGTCAACGAAGGTGCCGGCGCGGTCGTTCGCGATCTTCGACGAGCTCGCATGGACTCGTGGGCCGCGAAGCTGGTGATCCTGATCGCGACGATCGGCCAGATCTTCTGCGTGACGCGGCGGGTCTGACCAGCGCCTCGCGCACCTGGTACGCCTTCTCGCGCGACCGGGCGATGCCGGGCTGGTCGATCTTCCGGCGCGTCAACCGCGACAAGGTGCCGTTCAACGCCGTGATCGGTGTGACGTTCTTCTCCTTGCTGATCATCGCATCCCCGCGCTGTTCGGCAAGAACGACTACCCGTTCGCCTTCTTCGCGCTGACCGGGATCTGCACCGTCGGCCTCTACCTCGCCTACATCATCCCGGTGTACCTGCGGCTGCGGGCCGGCGACAGCTTCGAGCCCGGCCCGTGGAATCTCGGCAGCCGCTACAAGCTGGTCAACACGTTGGCGATCGTCTTCGTCGTCGTGGTCGTCTACGCCCTCGACCTGCCCTACACGCCGGCCGGGCTGCCGTGGAACGACGACTTCGACGCCAGCCTGGTCAACTACACGCCGTTGCGCGATCGTGATTCCCGCTGATCTTCGGAGTCTGGTACCTGATCTCGGCCAAGGACACTTACAAGGGCCCGGTTCGGACGCTTCGAAGAGGACGAGGTCACACGAGACGTTTGACCGACTGGCGGCCGACCCAGTGGTGACTGGCGAGTCCCGTGCCAACTGAGCGCCCCGGCGGCCCCGGCGGGAGCGCCGGGATGCTCTCGGTCGACGACCTGCGCAAGGAGGCCGACGAGGGCACGATCGACACCGTCGTCACCGCCTTCACCGACATGCAGGGGCGGCTGTTCGGCAAGCGGATCCAGGTCGAGTACTTCCTGGACGAGGTCGCCGAGCACGGGATCGAGGGCTGCAACTACCTGCTCGCGCTCGACATGGAGATGGACCCCGTGCCCGGCTACGAGATGGCCAACTGGGAGAAGGGCTACGGCGACTTCGCGATCGTCCCCGACCTGGCGACGCTGCGGCGGGTCCCCTGGCTCGACCGCACGGCGCTGGTGCTCTGCGACGTCGTCGACCACGACGGCTCGCCGGTGGTCGCCTCGCCCCGCCAGGTGCTGATCGCCCAGTACGAGCGGGCGCGCGAGATGGGCTACACGCCGATGTGCGCCTCCGAGCTCGAGTTCTACCTCTACAAGGAGAGCTACGCCGAGGCGCACGAGAAGGACTACCGCGAGCTGACGCCGACGATCCCCTACATCCTCGACTACCACATCCTCGCGACGACGATGGACGAGCAGTACCTCGGCGCCGATCCGCCGCGGGATGCACGGCGCCGGGATCCCGATCGAGTTCTCCAAGGGCGAGGCCTGGTACGGCCAGCACGAGGTCAACACCCGCTACGCCGACGCGGTCACCTCCGCCGACCGGCACACGATCTACAAGAACGGGGTCAAGGAGATCGCCTTCCTGAACGGGATCTCGGCGACGCTTCATGGCGAAGCCGTCGGAGAAGGACATCGGCAGCTCCTGCCACGTCCACATCAGCCTGGTCGACGACGACGGCAAGAGCGCCTTCGTCGACGGCGACGAGGAGACCGACGTCTTCCGCCACTTCCTCGGCGGCCAGCGAGCGCACGTCCGCGAGCTGGCGCTGTTCGTCGCCCCCTCGGTCAACTCCTACAAGCGCTACGCGGCCGAGAGCTGGGCCCCGACCTCGATCTCCTGGGGCCGCGACAACCGCACCTGCGGCTTTCGCATCGTCGGCCACGGGCAGTCGCGCCGGGTCGAGTGCCGGATCCCCGGCGCCGACGTCAACCCCTACCTCGGCTACGCGGCGCTGCTCGCCGCCGGGCTGGACGGGATCGAGAACGAGACCGACCCCGGCCCGGAGCTGATGGGCAACGCCTACGAGGAGGCGCGAGGCGGAGCCGTTCCCGTCCACCCTGCGCGAGGCGGTCGAGCTCTGGGAGGGGAGCGACTTCGCCCGCAAGGCGTTCGGCGACGGCCGTCTGCAAGCCACTACCTCAACTACGGCCGCACCGAGCAGCGCCTGTTCGACGAGGTCGTCACCGACTACGAGCGTCGGCGCATGTTCGAGCGCGGCTGATCCAGCGGTGAGGCGGGAGTGAGCCGCTGCGCGATCGGGATCTGCGCGGCGCTCGAGCGGGCGCGCTGGGGCCCCTGGGAGGACACGGTCGACCATGCTGCCGCGCTCCTACGCGAACGCGGTGCAGGCGGCGGGCGGGCTGGCGCTCCTGCTGCCCCCCGACGAGGCCGCGACCGAGGCGCCCGACCCGCTGCTCGACCGCCTCGACGCGCTGATCCTCGCCGGCGGCTCCGACGTCGATCCCGCCGACCTACGGCGCGGCTCCGCATCCGGAGACGAGCGGCACCTGGCCCGAGCGCGACCGGTTCGAGCTCGCCTTGGCGCGCCGGGCGCTCGAGCGCGAGATGCCCCTGCTGGGCATCTGCCGGGGGATGGAGATCCTGAACGTGGCGCTGGGCGGCACCCTGGTCCAGCACCTGCCGGACACCGTCGGCGGCGACGAGCACCGCCACACCCCCGGCGCGTTCGCCGATCACGAGGTTCGCCTCGAGCCGGGCTCGCTCGCCGCCCGCGCGGCCGGACGGCGAGCGGCTCGTCGCCAAGTCCCACCACCACCAGGGAGTGGACGAGCTGGGGGAGGGGCTCGTGGCCAGCGGCTGGTCGGTGAGCGACGACGTGGTCGAGGCGATCGAGCTCCCCGGCCATCGGTTTGCGCTCGGTGTCCTCTGGCATCCGGAGGAGGAGGACGTAGGCGGCGTGATCGCGTCGCTGGTCGAGGCCGCGAGATCGGAGGTGGGGCTCGAAGTGATCGAGGTGGTCGAGCCCGCCACCGAGCAGGTGATGGCCGAGGTGCCGAGCGCCGGCGTCGAGGAGACCGACGCGGCGGTGGCCCGGGCGAAGGCAGGCCTTCCCGGCGCTGGCGGGCCGTCGCCCCGGGCGACCGCGCCGCCCTGCTCCACCGGCTCGCCGACGCGCTCGCCGAGCGGGCCGGCGAGCTGGCGACGCTGGAGGCGCGAAACGCCGGCAAGCCGATCGGCGACGCCCGCGGCGAGATGGGGATGGTGGTGGACACCTTCCGCTACTACGCCGGCGCGCCCGAGCGCCTGCTGGGCCAGACGATCCCGGTCGCCGGCGGCGTCGACATGACCTTCCGCGAGCCGCTCGGGGTCGTGGGGCTGATCGTGCCCTGGAACTTCCCGCTCGTGATCGCCTCGTGGAAGGTGGCGCCGGCGCTGGCGGCGGGCAACACGCGTGGTGCTGAAGCCCGCCGCGCTGACGCCGCTGACGCGCGCTGGAGCTGGAGCGGATCGCGCTCGACGCCGGGATCCCGGAGGGCGTCCTCAACGTGGTCGCCGGGCGGGGCAGCGTCTGCGGCCGGCGGCTGGTGGAGCACCCCGACGTGGCCAAGATCGCCTTCACCGGCTCGACCGAGGTGGGGCGCGGGATCGCCGCGGGGGCCGCGGCGACGATCAAGCGCGTCACCCTGGAGCTGGGCGGCAAGTCGGCCAACGTGGTGTTCGCCGACGCCGATCTCGAGCGAGCGGCCGCGGCGGCGCCGCCGGCCGTGTTCGGCAATGCCGGCCAGGACTGCTGCGCGCGCTCGCGGATCCTGGTGGAGAGCCCGGTCGTGGACCGGTTCCTGGAGGCGCTCGGCGAGGCGATCGGCTCCATGCGGGTCGGCGATCCACTGGACGAGGCGACGCAGATGGGGCCGCTGATCTCGGCCGAGCAGCGGCAGGCGGTCGCCTCCTTCGTGCCCGACGACGCTCCGGTCGCGATCCGCGGGTCGCGCGCCGGACGGGTCCGGCTACTGGTTCCCTCCCACGGTGCTGGCCCCGGTCTCCAACTCCGACCGGGCGGCGCGCGAGGAGATCTTCGGCCCGGTGGCCTGCGTGATCCCGTTCTCCGGCGAGCGGGAGGCGGTCGAGATCGCCAACGACACCATCTACGGCCTCTCGGGCTCGATCTGGACCCGCGACGGCGCCAAGGCGCTGCGGGTCGCGCGAGCACTCGAGACCGGCGTGCTCTCGATCAACTCGAACACCTCGGTACGCGTCGCCACCCCCTTCGGCGGCTTCAAGCAGTCCGGCGTCGGCCGCGAGCTGGGGCCGGACGCGCTCGAGCACTACACGGACCTGAAGAACGTCTTCTACGCGACGGAGGCGGACTGATGGCGGGAAGGCTCGACGGGAAGGTGTGCGTGATCACGGGGGCCGCCAGCGGCATCGGGGCGGAGGCGGCGCGCCTTTTCGCGGCGGAGGGCGCCAGGGTCGTCGGCGTCGACCTCGACCCGGGCTCGCCGGGCGAGCTGGCGCTCCAGGCCGACGTCACCGACGAGGAGCAGGTGCGCGCGATGTACGCGCGGGCGAGGGAGGAGCTGGGCCGGATCGACGTGCTCTTCAACAACGCCGGGATCAGCCCGGGCGACGACGCCTCGGTGCTCGAGACCTCGCTGGAGGCCTGGCAGCGGGTGCAGGACGTCAACCTGCGCGGCGTCTTCCTGTGCTGCAAGCACGGCATTCCGCACCTGCTGGAGGGAGGCGGCGGGTCGGTGATCAACACGGCCTCGTTCGTCGCCGTGATGGGCGCCGCCGTCTCGCAGGCCTCCTACACCGCTTCGAAGGGCGGGGTCCTGTCGCTGTCGCGGGAGCTGGGGGTGGAGTTCGCGCGGCGCGGCGTGCGGGTCAACGCGCTCTGCCCGGGGCCGGTCGAACACGCCGCTGCTCCAGGAGCTGTTCGCCTCAGAGCCCGAGAAGGCGGCACGCCGGCTGGTGCACGTGCCGATGGGGCGCTTCGCCGAGCCGCGGGAGGTGGCGCAGGCGGCGCTTTTCTTGGCCAGCGACGACTCCTCCTACGTAACCGCCTCCACCTTCCTGGTCGACGGCGGCCTCTCGGCCGCCTACCTCACGCCCGAGTAGCGGCCGCGTCCAGGAAGCGCTCGCAGAGCCCGCGGCCGAGCTCGTTCCAGGGCCCCATCGCGACGCGGGTGCGCTCGCGCAGGGCGTCGAAGTCGCCGATCATGCGCGCCGCGTCCTCCTTCCCGCGATCGTCGTCGATCCAGGCGTCGGCATCCTCGGCCGTCACTTCGGCGTGGAACTGGATGCCCCAGGCGGTGTCGCCGAGCCGGTAGGCCTGGAGGCAGGCCGCGCTGTGGGCCAGCGAGGTGGCGCCGGCGGGGAAGGACGAACTCGTACCGGTGCCAGCCGAAGGCCGTGAAGCCGGGGGCGAGCGGCCCGAGCACCGGATCGCGTTCCCCTTCGGGCGTCAGCTCCACCTCGTACCAGCCGAGCTCTGGCTCGCGCGAGGGGCGGGAGGGCGGTCCGACCACATCGGCCAGAAGCTGCCCTCCCAGGCAAACGCCGAGCAGCGGCGTGCCCCGACCGAGGAGCTCTCCCAGCAGCGCCTTCGACCTCTCGCAGCCACGGGTGGGCGTCCTCGCGATCGGGATGCATCGAGCCTCCGAAGACCAGCACGGCGTCGTAGCTGCTCGGCTCGGCTGGTGGCGCCGCGCGCCCGTCGAACATCCAGGAATCGAGCACCGCGCCTCGCGCGCCACTGGCCTCTGCGAAGACGCCCGGCCCCGCGTCGCGCTCGAAGACGATCGCCAGCGCGCGGGTCGCTTTCGGGCGCTCGTCGACCACCGGTCGAGTCTAGGGGTGGTTTAGGGTGCCCGGATGGGAATCCTGAGCTGGATCCTGCTGGGGCTTCTCGTGGGGACGATCGCCCGCGCCCTGGTGCCCGGCAGGACCGAGCCCGGCGGCTGCATCGGGACCACCGCCGTCGGGATCCTCGGGGCGCTGATCGGCGGCTTGATCGCCAGCGCGCTCGACCTCGGGGAGATCGACGACTTCTTCGACCTCGGGACCTGGCTGATCGCGATCGGCGGCTCAGTCCTGCTGCTGCTGGTGCTGCGCGCGATCTCGGGGCCGCGCTGACCGGTCGCCTGCACCGCGTGCGCTGGCAGATCGCTGACCTGCTTCACGAGTGTTACGGTTCCCAGGTAGCCCCAGGGTGGGGCGCGATGAAGCGGTGCTGAATCAGGTCTGTACCAGGGGCAGTATCGCGGCATTTCACCAACACACCAACACGAGAACGCGGAGGACCCCAGCATGGCAACCGGCACCGTTAAGTGGTTCAACGAGGAGAAGCGCTTCGGCTTCATCACCCCCGACGAGGGCGGGCAGGATCTGTTCGTCCATCAAACGGGGCTCGTCGACGGCGCTCGCTCCCTCGCCGATGGAACAAAGGTCGAGTTCGAGTCCGAGGAGGGCCCCAAGGGCCCCAAGGCGATCAACGTCAAGACCATCTAGGCAAAGCTAGCCCCGCAGCTCGGTGCGGCTGCGGTCATCGAGCAGGTGGCGCAGCTCGGGTGTGCCGTCGTCCTCGAGCACCGCGATGGTCCCCGGCCAGTAAGGGCTGTCCGCGGGCGTGCGGCCGAGCAGCCCCGGAGCGTAGACCCAGCTTCCGGTGTTCCAGAGGCGGGTGCCTTCGGGCATCCGCCAACCGGTCTCGGCGGCCATCGGCCCGCGGCGGTGCGTGTGGCCGAAGATCAGGTGGTCCGCGTCGATGCCCAGGCGGCGTGTCACCTCGCCGATCGCCGCCAGCCCGGCGCCGGTGATCGCCCCCGGGGAGAGGTCGGACCTGACCGGCCCAAGGCCGAGCCGGTTGGCGACCCCAACCGCGCCCGGCAGGGCGACCGTGCCCAGCAGCCAGCCGCGAAGCTTGGCGGCGCGGCCGTAGCCGCCGCCCACCGCCTGCCAGATCCTGGCCGAGGGGTTGGCGCCCGCAAGGCGCCCGCCGGCTGAGCCCGCCTGTGCGAGCGTGAACAGGAATGCGTACAGGGGGGCTTGGATGCGCTCGTAGTCCTCGACGCTCGCCGAGCCGGCATCGTCGGACGAGCCCGGCTCCTCCACGACCTCGCGCGACCCACCCAGCACCCGCTCGACGGCCGCCACCGCGAGGCGCTCGAAGGTGGGGACGGTGAGGTGGCGGTCCAGGTAGTGACCGTGGGTCGCATAGACGCCGGGGCGAAGCCAGGCTCCGGGATATGCGAGCTCGACCCGCGCCTGACCCATCCCGGCGATCAGCCGGGCGAGAGGCCCCGACTGGCCTGCATGCGTTGCTCCAGCCCCAGGGGGGCGGCTTCATCGAGCCGCCTGCGCTCCAGCCAGTCGTCGAGCAGGTGATGGTCGTGGTTCCCCGGCACCACGGTGACCGCGCCGGCGCCGATCGCGGAGCCCAGCTCGTCGAAGAACGGCCGCGCCAGGTCGAGGGCCTCCGCCAGGGGGCGGTCGCGAAGCTCGATCGCGTCGCCGAGCAAGACGACCTCGTCCACACCCTGGACCTCGGCCCACAGGGCCTCGCGGATCTCCGGGCGGCGGAGCAGGTCGATGTCCCCGCCCGATCCCAGATGAAGGTCCGAGATGACGATCGTGCGCACCCCCGAATCCTCTCGCGTGAGGCGGAAGGAGCGCCCCGCGGTACGTGCACTAAGCTCGCGATTGCGATGTCGGGGCCCGTGACCGAGGCTGCCACCGAGACCGGGATCCCGGTCGAGAACCCGGCCACGGGGGAAACGATCGCCACCGTCGCGGACCTGAGCGCAGGCGAGGTCGGGGCGATGGTCGCAAAGGCGCGTGAGGCGCAGCCGATCTGGGCGGCGATCGGGTTCGAGGGCCGGGCCGAGGTGCTGCTTGCGGCGCGCGACTGGATGGTCGCCAACGCCGAGCAGGTCGTGACCACGATCGTCGGCGAGACCGGTCGTCCCGCCGACGAGACGCAGTTCGCCGAGCTGGCCTACGGGCTCTCGGCCCTGGAGTTCTGGGCCAAGGCGGCGCCAGGGTACCTCGCCGACGAGGAGGTCCAATCGGCCTCGCCCTTCGTACGCGGCCGCAAGCTGATCGTGCGCTACGCGCCGCTCGGCGTCGTCGGGGTGATCGGCCCCTGGAACTACCCGCTCAACAACTCGTTCGGCGACTGCATCCCGGCGCTGGCGGCAGGGAACGCCGTGGTCCTGAAGCCCTCCGAGGTGACGCCCTTGACCTCTCTGCTGATGGCCCGGATGCTGGCCGAGTGCGGCATCCCGGAGGGGGCGTTTCAGGTAGCGACCGGCCGCGGCGAGACCGGGGCGGCGCTGGTCGACGCGGTGGACATGGTCATGTTCACGGGCTCGGTCGAGACCGGGAAGAGGGTGATGGCGCAAGCCGCCGAGACGCTGACGCCGGTCAGCCTGGAGCTGGGCGGAAAGGACCCGATGATCGTCCTGGCGGACGCCGACCTCGAGCGGGCGTCCAACGCGGCCGTGAGCTACGGGATGAACAACTCGGGGCAGGTCTGCATCTCGGTCGAGCGCGTTTACGTCGAGGAGCCCGTCTACGACGAGTTCCTCGAATCGGGTCGCGGGCAAGGTCGAGGCGCTCCGCCAGGGGCCGCCTGGAGCGGCGGGCTCGGTGGACGTCGGAGCGATGATCTTCCCGCCCCAGATCGAGTTGGTCGAAGCGCACGTGCGCGACGCGGTCTCAAAGGGCGCCCGGGTCGTCACGGGGGGAAGCGGGTCGCAGCCGAGGCCGGCCGCTTCTTCGAGCCGACCGTGCTCGCGGAGGTCGATCACTCGATGCGGTGCATGACCGAGGAGACCTTCGGCCCGACCCTGCCGGTGATGAAGGTCGGCGACGCCCAGGAGGCGGTGCGGCTCGCCAACGACGGGCCCTACGGCCTACAGGCGTCGGTTTGGACCCGCGACACCGCCAACGGGGAGCGGGTCGCGCGCCAGGTCGAGGCGGGGGTCTGCTGCGTGAACGATGCCCAGCTCAACTACGGCGCGCTCGAGCTGCCGATGGGCGGCTGGAAGGCCTCGGGGCTCGGCTCGCGACATGGCCCGGATGGGATCCGCAAGTACGCCAAGCGCCAGTCGCTGATGATCACGCCCGGCTACGCCCCGCCGCGCGAGCTGCACATGTTCCCCTACTCGGCCGAGGTCACCCAGCAGGTCGGCGATGCGATCAGCGCGCTCGCCGTCAGCGAGCTGTTCACGGACGCCCAGCGACGCACCCTGCTCGTCCTCTGCGACACCCTGATCCCGTCGCTGCCCCCGCCCTTCCAGGAGGCCGACGGCGCCGGCGATCCCCACGGCTTCTGGGCCCGCGCCGCCTCGCACCTCGGTGTGCCCGAGGCGATCGAGATCGCGCTCGCAGAGTCGGCGGCGACCGAGGACGAGCTCGACGGGCTGGGCTCGCTGCTCGACTCGCTCGCCGAGCGAGGGATGCTCGAAGAGACGCCGCTCGAGGCTCGCGAGCAGCTCGTTCACGCCTTCGGCGACTCGGGTCCCGAGGCGCTGGCGGGCATCCACACCCTGCGCGGCCTGGCGCTGTCGCTCTTCTACGCTCTTCCGGACCTCGGTACGGGGCGAAATCCGAGCTGGGATGCGATCGGCTATCCGGGGCCGCGGCGCCAGCCGCCCTCCGAGCCGAAGCCACTCGCCGTTCGCCGCCCCGAGGCCGGAGTCGAGGCGATGACGATGGAGGCCGACGTCTGCGTGGTGGGCTCGGGGGCCGGCGGCGGGGTGATCGCGGGGACCCTGGCCGAGGCCGGCAAGCAGGTCTGCGTGCTGGAGCTGGGTGGCTACTTCAACGAGGCCGACTTCAACCAGCTCGAGGTCTGGGGCTACCAGAACCTGTACCTGCGGGGAGGGCCGATCCCGACGGCCGAAGGCCAGGTTTCGATGCAGGCGGGCTCGTCGCTGGGCGGAGGCACCGTGATCAACTGGCAGAACTGCCTGCGGACCTTCCCGTGGGTGCGCGATCAATGGGCACGCGAGCACGGCCTCGAGGGCCTCGACGGCCCGGAGTTCGATCGTTGCCTGGACGACGTCATGGACCGGATTGGGGTCACCGATTCCTGCTCGGAGCTGAACGGGCCGCACCAGCGGTTGAAGGACGGCTGCCGGGCGCTCGGTTGGGACTTCAAGCTGATCACCCGGAATGTCGATCCGGCGAAGCACGACCCGGATCTGGCCGGCTACGTCGGCTTCGGCGACGTCACGGGCTCCAAGCTCTCCACTCAGAAGACCTACCTGGCCGACGCACACTCGCGGGGCGCTGACCTGGTGGTCAACTGCCGCGCCGAGCGGATCCTGGTCGAGGACGGGCGGGTCGCCGGGGTGGAGGGCACCTACGCGGGCCCCGATGGCGCCGCCGCCCGGGTCGTGGTTCGCGCACCCCAGGTCGTCGTTGCCTGCGGGTCGCTCGAGTCGCCGGCGCTCTTACGACGCTCGGGAATCGGCGGCCCGGCCGTCGGCGACTACCTTCGCCTTCATCCCGTCGGCGGTCTGTTCGGAGCCTATGAGGGGCCGCAGGATGCCTGGTGGGGCGCGCCGCAGTCCGCGCTCAGCCACGAGTTCGCCGAGCAGGCCGACGGCCACGGCTTTCTGCTGGAGGGCGCCCATCACTCGGTCGGGATCGCGGCCGCCGCGACGCCCTGGCAGTCCGGCCGCCAGCACAAGGAGGAGGTCGCCCGGTTGCGCAACAACTCGCTGCTGATCTCACTGGTCCGCGACCGCGGTCACGGACGGGTTGACGTGGACGCTGCTGGGAACGCCGTTCCGAGCTATCCGCTCACAGACGAGCTGGACATCGCCAACTTCCGCGCCGGCCTCAAGGCGGTGGCCCGAGTCCACGAGGCCGCGGGCGCGCAGCGAATCGTGGCGCTGAGCCGCAGGCCGCTCACCTGGAGCCGGGGCGGGGACTTCGACGCTTTCTTGGCGGGGCTCGAGGAGTGCTCGCTGGCGCCGCACGAGCACACAGTCTTCTCAGCCCATCAAATGGGGAGCTGCCGCATGGGCACGGACCCGCCGACCTAGCGTCGCCAACCCGTGGGGGGAGCTGCACGACACCCCGGGCGTCTGGATCGGCGACGCGAGCGCCTTCCCGACCGCCTCGGGCACCAACCCGATGATCACGATCATGGCGCTCGCCCGGCGAACGGCCCACGCGATTGCCGCCTCCTGAGCGACTGCCTCCGCTGATTTCGCCGACAGGAGGTCGGGAGTGAGCGGAGCGCTGTACGGGCTGGCGGGCGCCTGCGTGCGCCACCGCTATCGGGCGGCGGCGATCTGGCTGGTTCTGGTCGCGGCGATCATCGTGGTCTCGAACAGCGTCGGGAGGGAGACGAGCAACGACCTCACCCTTCCCGGGACCGGGTCCACCCAAGCGCAGGACCTGCTTCAGGACAACCTGCCCAAGCAGGCGAACGGCACCAACCCCGTGGTGATGGAGACGCCCTCGGGGACGCTGACCACGGGCAAGAACGAGCAGGCGGTCAAGGCGACCGTCAGCTCGCTGAAGAAGGCGCCTCACGTGATCAGCGCGGTCAGCCCGTTGAGCAGCGAGGGCGCGGGCGCGCTCAGCAAGGACAAGCGGATCGGCTACATCTCGGTGACGATCGACCTCAGCTCGAGCGACCTGACCGAGGACCAGGCCAACGAGATCATCGACGCCGAGGCTCCGGCGCGCGAGGCGGGATTCGAGGTGGCGACGGGCGGCTACCTGGGCCAGGCGGTCTCCAAGCCGTCGACCGAGTCCAGCGAGGCGGTCGGGATCGCGGCGGCCGTGATCATCCTGCTGTTCACGTTCGGCACCGTGACCGCGATGGCGTTGCCGATCGCCACCGCGATCGTCGGGCTGGGCGTCGGATTGAGCGCGATCGGGCTGCTCGGCCACGGCATCGAGGTGCCCACCGTGGGCCCGACGCTGGGCACGATGCTGGGGCTCGGCGTCGGGATCGACTACGCCCTGTTCATCGTCACCCGCCACCGTGGCTTCATCGAAGCGGGCCATTCCCCGGACGAGGCGGCGGCGCGCGCCGTGGCCACCGCGGGCGGGGCCGTGGTGTTCGCGGGCGGCACGGTGGTCATCGCTCTCTGCTCGCTGGCGGTGGCGCGGATCCCGATCGTCAGCGCGCTGGGCTACTCGGCGGCGATCGTCGTCCTGATCGCTGTGATCACGGCGATCACGCTGCTGCCTGCACTGCTTGCGATCCTCGGCCCCCGGATCAACGCCCTGCGAGTGCCGTTCCTGCGGCCGCCCGCCCACGACCACCGGCCGCATGGCTGGGCGAGGTGGGCGCGCGGGGTCGGAAAGCGGGCGACGGCGGCGATGGTGCTCGGGATCGCCATCCTGCTGGTGCTCGCGATCCCGGTGCTGGACCTCCAGTTCGGTCAGCAGGACAACGGTCAGCTCTCGAAGTCCACCACCACCCGGCAGGCCTACGACCTGCTCACCAAGGGCTTCGGGCCGGGCGTCAACGGGCCGCTCCTGATCGCGGTCGACTTCGACGGCAAGCCCGCGCATCCCGACAACAAACAGCTCAAGCAGGTGCACAGCAGCAGGAGCAGGGTCAGCAGCAGGCAGTCACACAAGCCGCGCAGCAGCTCGAGGCCGAGGGTGTGCCCCCGGACGAGGCGCAGTCGGAGGCGGAGCAGCAGGTGAAGTCACAGCCTGCCCACCAAGCAGGAGAAGCAGGCCGATCAGCAGGAGGCCTTCCTGAAGACCTCGGCCAGCGACCCGCGGCTCGTGAAGCTCGAGAACAAGATCGGCAAGACCAAGGGCGTCAAGGACGTCTCGCCGGCGGAGGTGGACAAGTCGGGCGACACGGCCGTGTTCACCGTGACGCCGACCACGGCGCCGTCCGCCGACGCCACCGAGGACCTGGTCCGCCACTTGCGGGATCCCGTGATTCCGGACGCGCTCAAGGGAACCACCCTCGCCGCCTACGTCGGCGGCCAGACGGCCGGCTACATCGACCTCGGCGACCGGATCAGCGAGCGGCTGCCGCTGGTGATCGCCACGGTGATCGTGCTCAGCTTCCTCCTGCTCTGGTCGCCTTCCGCTCGATCGTCGTGCCCCTCACCGCGGGCTTGATGAACCTGCTCTCGGTGGGCGCGGCCTACGGGATCCTCGACGTTCGTCTTCCAGGAGGGTCACGGGGCGGAGCTGCTCGGCCTCTCCGGGCCAAGCCCGATCGTCAGCTACGTGCCGCTGCTGATGTTCGCGATCCTGTTCGGGCTCTCGATGGACTACCAGGTGTTCCTGCTGACCCGGGTCCAGGAGCACTACCGGAGGACCAAGGACAACCACGAGGCGGTCGTCGACGGGCTCGCGGTCAGCGCCAGGGTGATCACCTCGGCGGCGCTGATCATGGTCTGCGTGTACACGAGCTTCATCCTCAGCGGCGACCCGACCGTGAAGCAGTTCGGGCTTGGCCTGGCGGCCGCGATCGCGGTCGACGCGACCATCGTCCGGTGCCTGCTCGTCCCAGCTGTGATGGTGCTGCTGGGTCGCGGAAACTGGTGGCTGCCCGGCTGGGCCGAGCGCCGGCTGCCGCGCATCGGGATCGAGGGGGAAGAGTTCTTTGCGGCCCGCGACGCCGCCGCGTCCGCCGGCGGATCGCGACCGCCCGGCTAGACTCGCGGCTCGATGGCGAAGGCCGCCGAGCGTAACCCAAGAGTGCTCGCGATCGACGCCGGCGGGACGATGACCGACACCTTCATCGTCGACGAGTCGGGCTCGTTCGTGGTCGGCAAGGCGCAGACGACACCCGACGACGAGTCGGTCGGCTTCATGGAGTCGGCGCGCGACGCGCTGAGGCAGTGGGAGTCCTCCCCCGAGGAGTCCTTCGGCGCGATCGCCTCCGGCATCTACAGCGGCACCGCGATGCTCAACCGCCTGCTCTCCCGCCAGGGCCTGGAGATCGGCGCGATCGTCACCGCGGGGCAGGAGGACTACCTGAAGATCGAGCGCGGCATCCAGACCTACCTCGGCTACTCCTACTCCGATCGGCTTCACCTCGCGACCCACTACCACAACCCTCCGCTGGTGCCCCGTGAGCGGATGAAGGGGGTGCGCGGCCGGATCGACGTGTTCGGCGACGAGGTGGCGCCGCTTCGCGAGCCCGACGCCCGCCAGGCCGCGGCCGAGCTTCTCGACGCGGGGGTTGACGGGATCTGCGTCTGCCTGCTGTTCTCCTATCGCAACGCGGAGCACGAGCTTCGGGTCGGCGAGATCGTCGAGGAGGAGAAGGCGAAGCGGGGCGTCGATGGTCGGGTGCCCGTCTTCCTCTCCTCGGAGCTCTATCCCCAGCGCCGCGACCTGCCGCGCCTCAACTCGACCCTGATCGAGGCCTACGCCGCGGAGCCCTCGCGGGGGACGCTGAAGGCGGTGCGCGACAAGACCAAGGAGGCGGGTGCCGGCTTCGAGCTCCGGGTGATGGCCTCGCACGGCGGCACGATCTCGATCGAGGCCAGGGAGCTCGCGCGGACCCTGGCCTCCGGGCCGATCGGCGGCGTGGTGGGCGGCCAGGGGATCGCCGAGCGCCTCGGGATTCCGAACGCCCTCTGCACCGACATCGGCGGCACCTCGTTCGACATCGCGCTGATCACCGACGGGCGCTTCGAGATCACCCCGACGCCCGACATCGCCCGCTTCATGCTCAACATGCCGCTGGTCCGGATCGACTCGATCGGGGCCGGCACCGGGTCGTTCGTCCGCGTCAACCCGAACTCCGGCCGGCCCGAGCTGGGACCGGACTCGGCCGGTGCCCGGATCGGGGTCTGCTGGCCGGAGGGAGGCCTGGAGACGATCTCGGTCACGGACCTCAATCTGGTGCTGGGGCGGGTCAACCCCGACTACTTCCTCGGCGGGGACGTGAAGCTCGACCCGGAGCGGGCCCGGGTCGAGGTCCGGCGCCAGCTCGCGGAACCGCTCGGGCTCGAGGTCGACGACGCGGCGGCGGGGGTGGTGAGCCTGTTCGAGCAGACGCTGAAGAACGAGGCCGTCGGCCGGATCCTGGGCAAGGGCTACTCGCCCGCCGACTACGCGCTGCTCTGCTACGGGGGCGGCGGCCCTCTGCACGTCGCCGGCTACACCGAGGGCGTCGCCTACCGCGACGTGCTGGTGCCCGCCTGGGCGGCGGGGTTCTCGGCCTACGGCTGCGCCTGCGCCGACTTCGCCTACCGCTACGACCAGACGATCGACATGCCGATCCTGCCGGGCCAGGACGAGATGGAGAAGGCGGGGATCGCGGTGATGATCACCGGCGCCTGGCTCGGGCTTCGGGACAAGGTCGCCGACGAGTTCGCGAAGTCGGGCCTCGAGCGCGAGGCGATCGCCTTCACCCACGCGGTCCGGATGCAGTACTACGGCCAGCTCAACGACATCGAGATCGTCTCGCCGCACGCAGAGCTCGAGGACGACGCGCAGCTCGACGATCTGATCGCCGAGTTCGAGGACGCCTACGGCAAGGTCTACGCGCGCTCGGCCCGCTCGCCGGAGCTCGGCTACCTGGTGACCCAGGCGATCGTCCACGGCTCGGTGGAGGTCGAGAAGCCGGCGCTGCCCGACCTGGGCGAGCGCGAGGGGACGCCGCCGGCCAAGGGAACGCGGCGGGTCCGCTGGGGCGACGACTACGCCGACACGGACGTCTACGAGCTCGACCAGGTCGAGGCCGGCAACTCAATCACCGGCCCGGCGATCGTCGAGTCGGTCGCCACAACCTTCGCGATCCCGCCGGGACGCTCCGCGCGCCTCGACCGCCACCAGATCTTCCACCTGGGCGACGCTTAGCCAGGGTCAGCCTCGGGCACCGGGTACCAGCGCCCGAAACAACTCGCGAATAGTCGGCCCTTGCCGCGGTAGAGGTGCGCCGATACCACCTGCTGGCCTACGCCCAGCCCGGCTGCGATTTCGCCGGGACGAGATCCGGGGTTGCGAGCCAGGTAGCGGAATACGTCTTCCCGTTTGACGTGCGGCCGGAGGGATCGCGCGTTGAGTATCGGGCTCGGGCTCGCCCAGGATCGCGGCCCTGGCGCGGAGCAAACGAGCGCGCTCGTGGACGAGCGGCGCCAGGGCAACGATCTCGTGCTCGATCCGTTCGATTCGCGCCTCGATCTGGTCGAGCGCCGGTGCCGTCTGGTCACGATCGCGGCCCCGCGGGGCCGCATGACATTGTCATATGACAAGTCATGTGACAAACTGATGACTGTCACGGCCCCGCGGGGCCTCCTCAGCAGGGGCGGGTCTCGCGGGTAGCGACATTGCGGCGGGTGCGCCCAGCACCACGAGGGCGCATCTGGCCGGCGGGGGCCGACACGGATATGGATGGAGCATCGAACACTTGTTCGTACACTACGCCGCTGCTCGGACGGAAGATCGTCCGAGGGGTGGGTCGACATGTCCGGCCTGCCGAGCTGAAGGGCTCCTAGCCGAGGACCGCTCAGCCCGCCGCGCCTGCGCAGCCGCGGCTCGCGAAGGCCGCCGTGGTCGTGTAGTGGCTGCGCGGGAAGTACCCGCCCATGATCTGGCGCTCGCGACCGGGCTGATCGACCCGCTGGATCGCCTGAGCGAAGTCGGGCGAGGCGAGCATGTTCCGCATGATCAGGAGCCCGTAGTCCCGGTCGCCGGCGCCGTCACCTCGGTTCCCCCAGTCGAGCCAGGCCACGCCGCATTCGCGGGCGCGCGTTTGGGGGACGGTCCGCGCCGCGACTGACGACGATCGTGTAGTCGCGGCCGCTGCGGTCGAGGACCTGGTGGTCGGCGAGGCAGTCGGGGGTGCGGGTCGTGACCCGCGACTCACCGGTGCAGAGCGACCAGAAGCGAAGCTTCGCGGCGGGCATGCGCGCGGGGTCCGTGTCCGTGCGGGCAAAATTCGGCAGCCTTCCACGCACGACGAAGAGGGGCCCGAAGTCGCGGCTGAGGTGCGCGTAGATGTAGGCGCTGTCGCGGTTGGAGTAGAAGCCGCCCTGCACCTCGGCCCCCATCGCCAGCCGCCTCTGACGGCCCTCGTCCGTGCAGTCGCTGACCACCGCGAGCTGCGCGTAGTTCAGGTTGAAGAAGCGCTCCCAGCGCGGCGGGTTGTACGCGGGGTTCGTCTGCGGGTCGCAGGGCGGGGTTGAGCGAGCGCTCTGCCAGGTCGCCGCGGGCACGCTCTGCACCGGGATGGAGCGGTCTGGGTCGTTGATCGCCGCGCAGGCGGCGGCGTACTTCGCCGTGCTTCCGTCCGCCCTCTTGAGCACCGGTCGCGGCAGCCCGGTGCCCCCCGTGAGGTCGAGGCCGCGGTCGGGCTCGTACACCCGGTAGAGGAGCTCGATCGAGGCGCCGGGGCCGGGCTTCGCGTAGAGCGTGTTGGGCGCCCGCGGCGAGCCCGATGGAGGCGGCTCTTGGTTCAGCACCCGGACGTCGTACCAGCGCGGGGTACCGTCGCGAAGGGCCCCGGCGATGAACGGGTTGACGTGCCCTGGGCGGGGCTTGATCGCGATGTCGCTCAGCGCGTCTGTCGGCGCCCCGTCGGAGTAGGCGTTCAGCGACATGTAGCGGCCGTGCGGGTAGCGGCCTTGCAGGATGAGGCGGGAGCCCGATGGCAGGTTGAAACGGGCGAGCCAGTAGGTGGCCGACTCCTCGGGGAAGTTGAAGTTGCGACCGTCGAAGCCCTTGGTCGTGGGTCGGTTGGTCGAGATCGGCCCCTCCCAGAGGCAGGTTGCGAGGCGGGGCTCGGCGGGTGCCCCGGCTGCGCTGGTGAGCCCCACCGCCACGGCGATGGCGCACGCCGCGAGTAGGCGCGCTAGGAGCTTCGGCATGGCGAATCTATGATTCCCGCTTTCCCTGGGGAGTAAACCCCACGATGCCGGCGAGCACAGGACGTCCCTGTCCAGGGCGATAGAGTCGGGATCGGGCGTGGCGATCGTCGAGGCGACACGGGAGCTCGAGCGGCAGGAGGCCCGCCCGATCGGCTGGGACGGCAAGCGGCTCGACGAGATGCTCGCCGAGTCGGAGCGGCTGTTCGCCGAGACCGGCTCGTACCACGGCCTCGACGGCGAGCTCGAGCTGAAGGACTCCGACCCGATCGGCTACGAGAAGCTGTTCGCGAGGCTACGCGGCGGGCTGGTCTCGGCGCGCGAGACGGCGCTCAACATCTCCGCCTCGCCGATCGTCCGCGAGCTGGGCGAGCTCTGCTTCGCGCTCTACACGCCCGAGGGGGACTCGATCGCGCTCTCGACCGGGATCATCGTCCACGTCCACACGATGTCGGACGCGATCAAGTTCATGGTCCGAAACGGCTGGGAGGACAACCCGAAGATCCGGCCCGGCGACATCTTCGCCAACGACGATCCGGTGATCGGCGACGTCCACAACGCCGACGTGCAGACCTTCGTGCCGATCTTCTGGGAAGGCGAGCTGGTCGCCTGGGCGGGGGGCGTCACCCACGTGCTCGACATCGGCGCCTCGACGCCCGGAGGGGTGCCGGTGGGGCCGACCAACCGGCTCGACGACGGCATCGACCTGCCCTGCATGAAGATCGGCGAGGACGACGAGCTCGCCCAGTGGCACCTGCTGCGCTGCCAAAAGCGGACTCGGGCGCCGATGTACTACCTGCTCGACGAGCGCACCAGGCTGGCGGGCTGCCACATGGTCCGCGAGGCGGTGGAGCGGGTGATCCTGGAGGAGGGCATCGACCGCCTGAAGCAGTTCTCGCGCGAGGTGATCGAGGAGGGGCGGCGCTCCTTCAAGTCGCGGATCCGCGAGATGACGGTGCCGGGTCGCTACCGCTCCGTCGCCGATCTTCGACGTCACCTTCGCCGACAAGCAGGGGCTGCCCGCGCGGGCGCGCCGCGACTTCCTCATGCACGCGCCGTTCGAGGTTCGGATCGGCGGCGACGGGACCTACGAGCTGGACATGGAGGGGGCGTCGTCGTGGGGCTGGCACTCGATGAACTGCACGCCGTCCGGGATGCAGGGGGCGATCTGGGTGCAGTTCACGCAGACCCTGATCTGCAACGACAAGGTCAACGACGGCGCCTACCTGGCGATCGGGACCAACTTCCCCGAGGGCACGATCGCCAACCTGGGCGACGCCGAGGGCTCGACCGGGATCGCCTGGGCGTTCCTCCAGCCGGCCTTCACCGGCTTCCCGCGCACGCTCTCGCGGGCGCTCCAGGCGCGCGGCTTCATCGAGGAGGTGATCGGCTCCTACTCCTGCTCCGGGAACGTGATCCAGGGTGGCGGCACCGACCAGTACGGCAACTCGTCGGCGATCATGAACTTCGAGATCGCGGCGCAGGGCATGGGGGGGAAGTACGTGCTCGACGGGACCGACACCTGCGCGGCGATGTTCAACCCCGAGGGCGACGCCGGCGACGTCGAGATGTGGGAGCTGATCTGCCCGATGGTCTACCTGTCGCGCCGGCTCAAGGCATCCAGCGGAGGGCCCGGCCGCCACCGGGGAGGGTCGAGCTTCGAGTCGCTGCTGGTGGTCTGGAAGACGCCCTTCTGGGAGCTCCAGAACCTGGGCACGACGCGGGTGTTCAGCGCCCAGGGGCTGTTCGGCGGCTACCCCGGCTCGGCGTCCTACGTCCACAACATCAAGGGCGCCGACCTCCTCGAGCGGGCGCGAAACGGCGAGGCCTACCCGGTCTGCGACGGCGATTGGGACCACCCGGCGCTGCTCGAGATCGAGGGCGAGCGGACCTTCAAGCAGGACAACTTCACCACCCTGGAGCCGTTCTCCGAGGGCGACCTGTACCTGTCGGTGATGAAGGGGGCGCCGGGGCTGGGCGACCCGCTGCTGCGCCCGCCGGAGGCGGTGGCGGCCGACGTCCGCGAGGGGCACCTGCTGCCGCGGTTCGCCGAGTCGGTCTACGGCGTGGCGCTCGGCGGGAACGGCGAGGCGGGGGTCGAGGCGAGCGAGGCGCGGCGGGTCGAGATGCGGCGGGAGCGGCTCGAGCGGGCGGTGCCCGTGCGGGAGTGGTGGAAGCGCGAGCGCGAGCGGGTGGAGGCGCAGGACTTCATCGAGGCGGTGAGGGTCTGCTACGCGGAGTCGATGCGGCTGTCGGCGCGCTTCGCGGCCGAGTTCCGCGGCTTCTGGGACCTGCCGGAGGACTTCCAGGTCGAGGCCGTGACGCCGACCGTGGTGGCCGAGCGGGCCGAGCCCGGCAAGGTCACGCCGGAGCAGACGGCCGACGAGTTCCTGGCCGGCTCGCGGGTGGAGTCGATCGAGCCGCCGCGGGCCGCGGGGCGCGACCCTCGACCGCGAGACGCTCGGGGCGATGCTCGACGAGAAGCTCTCGCGCCGCGAGGTGAAGGACATCCAGTCCGGCTACAAGGACCCCGACCGGTTCGAGAAGTGGGTGGCGGTGCTCCAGGAGCGCGTCCCCTACGACGAGCCGATCGTCCTGCCGCTGGGGGAGGGGCTGAACGTGGTTCGCACGGAGGGGGAGCTGGTCGTTAGGTGCGACTGCGGCCACGACTTCTGCCCGCCGTCGCGCAACTGGAAGATGGAGGCGGCGATCTACGTCCGCGACGACGCCGAGAAGCTGCTCGAGGTCTACCCGAAGATGGCCCACTGCGACCCCGAGTGGATGGAGCTGCGCGAGCTCTACTGCCCCTCCTGCGGCCGCCAGCTCGAGACCGAGGCAGTGCCG
The DNA here is from genome assembly GCA_963743455.1 of uncultured Actinomycetes bacterium. Classification (GTDB taxonomy): domain Bacteria; phylum Actinomycetota; class Thermoleophilia; order Solirubrobacterales; family 70-9; genus AC-56. The sequence goes on from CAVUPJ010000004.1 coordinate 202,495, forward strand.
CCGGGGTACCCGGTCGTGCACGAGTTCCTGCCCGACATCGAGGGCTTCTACCGCGGCTGGCTGGGCCGCGAGGTGCCGTAGCGGGGCGCCTTCCCCGGCCTGCCGGCGCGCCTCGGCTCAGGCGGCGTAGTCGGGGAGCAGCTCGCGCCAGTCGGGCCACTCGGAGGGTGGGCCGGAGGGGCGGCGGATCTTGCGCGGGTCGCCGGGCGGCAGGTCGGCGAGGAGCTCGCGGTTGCGTGGCTCGTCCAGCTGCTCGGCGACGGTGCGGCGGGCCACCTCGATCACGTCATTTCGACGCCGAGTGCTCATCAGGTTCGGTCCCATCGCTTCGAGGTCCTCCCCCGTGGGCTGGATCAGGACGACCTCGGTGCCGGCCGCCCGGAGCTTTTTCGCCTCGCTCCCGAGCCGCCGGCCGGAGGCGTTTCGCATCGCGACGTTGAACCACTCGCGCGGGCTGAGCGCAGCCCGGACCGGGTGCAGGGTGGAGGTGGGGTTGAGGCAGATGACGAGGTCGAGGCCCTGGTCGCGCAGCAGATCGGCGTTCGAGGTGGAGTAGATGCCGCCGTCCACGTAGCGGCGCCCGCCGATCGTCTGCGGGTGGTAGATGCCGGGGATGGCGCAGGAGGCGGCGACGGCGTCGGCGAGCTCGGCCTCGGGAGCGCCGGCGCGGCCGAAGGGCACGCGCCGCCCGGTCTCGTAGTCGCAGGCGACGACCCAGAGGTTGGGGTGGGGGCTCCATTCGGTCGGGACGACGCGGCGGATGGTCTCCTTGAGCGGCTCGGTGGTGAAGATGCCGCGCGGGATCCAGCCGCTGAACACCGTGGCGGGCGTGTAGCGCCTCGGGTTGGCGAGCGTGCGAAACGCGAGCCGCCAGGAGCCGGGGCCGATCGGCGGCAGGGCGCGCTGCAGCTCGAAGCGGGCGCCACCCGCGCGGTCGGCCTCGGCGGCCGGGCGCCCGTCGGCGCCGACGACGCCCTCGAACACCTCGCCGCGCGAGTGGGCGACCATGAACCAGGGCGGGACGCCCGAGGCGCAGAGGGCGCCCATCATCGAGCCGGCCGAGGTGCCGACCACGTAGTCGGCCTCCGCGGGGTCCCAGCCGGTCTCCTCGGCGAGCGCGTCCAACCCGCCGGTCAGCCAGGCGCCTCCCTGGATCCCACCCGCGCCGAGAACGAGCCCCACCTTCATCGTCCGCGGATTCTCACGCACGCGGCGGCGGTCGGCGCACGGCAGGTCGCTAGGCTCTCAGGCATGGAGTCCTTCTGGCGGGGCAGTGCGCCGGCGGTCAGGTGAGTGGAAGCCGCTAGATTTTGAGTACCGCACGCGGCTGTGGCGGAACTGGTCTACGCGCGGCGTTCAGGGCGCCGTGGGCGCAAGCCCTTGGAGGTTCGAATCCTCTCAGCCGCATCACGCAACGCCCCTTCCCAGCGCGCTTGGCGCTCGAAATCGCCCCGCTAGAATCGCGCCTCCACGCCGCTATCGTCTAGGGGACTAGGACGCCGGATTCTCAGTCCGGAAACCCGGGTTCGAATCCCGGTAGCGGTGCCTCACGCCTTCTCGGCGCCCCCTCCCTACTCAGCCCTGTGCGCCTCCGTGGATTGGCAGGTGATAGCCCTCCGCGGGGATGCGGGAGCATCTGGGCAGCGGCAGCACGCACGCCATAGCGAGATACTGAGCAATGCGATGTCGCAGGAGAACGTCGAGGTCGTGCGCAAGCCGCTCCGGGCGCGTGAGCAGTCGAGCCGAACCCTCGATCAGCGTCTTTCTTTGCGCTTCCCCCGGCTGGCCAATACGTACTTTCGCCTGATCAGCAAACGGCCACTGCGTTCGCGTCTCCGCCAAGCGGCCCTGTGGCGAGGTGCCCGGCTCGGGGTGGAGGCGTATAACCGCCGCGATCTGGACGCGGTTGTAATCGGCTGGGACGCCGAGTTTGAGTACCACACGGGGCGGGAGTGGGCCCAGTCCGGGCTCGTGGAGCCCTGCTATCGCGGTCTGGAGGGCTACCGCAAGTACGTTGCGGCCACGGAGGAGGTTTGGGGCGAAGAGAACTACCTGAGGCCGGTGGAACTCATCGATCTGGGAGAACGGATCGTGATGCTCACAGACGGGCGGATGCGCGCTCAGGCCAGCGGTGTCCCACTCGCCGAGGCGTTTGCGCTTGTCATGACGCTGGAGGAGGGCAGCTTCGTCCGCGTGCAGGAGTACTACGACCACGCCGAGGCCCTCGAAGCGGCCGGGCTCAAGGAGTAGGCGATGTCGCGGGAGAACGTGGAGGTCGCGAAAGCCGCCTACGCCGCGTGGAATGCGGGAGACATGGTCGCCTTTCGTGAGCTGTGCGACCCCGACATCGTCATGCGACCGCCGGAGCGTTGGCCGGAGCCGGGGCCGTTCGTGGGTCGGGAGGCGGTCATGCGCGAGTGGGAGCAGGTCCGCGAAACCTGGGTTGCCGACGCCGTGGAACCGATCAGCGACTTCATTGAAGCTGGCGACCGAGTTGTCGTGAGGCAGATCTGGCGTGGTGTGGGCCAAGGCCCTGAGTCGAACATCGAGCTGACGAATGTCTTCACGGTGCGCAAGGGCAGGATCTTCTTCCAGGAGTTCTTCTGGGATCACGCAGAGGCCCTCGTAGCGATTGGGCTTTCGGAGTAGGGCGATGTCGGAGGAGAACGTCGAGATCGTCAAGCGCGGGGTAGACGCATACAACCGCCGAGACGTCGAAGCACTGCTGGAGGTGCTTGACCCCGAAGTGGAGTGGCACCCCGGCGTGCTGATTCCCTTCGAGGGCGAGGCGAGGGTATATCGGGGACACGAGGGCGTCCGCGAAATGGTGGATGACGTGTTCGAGGCCCTCGCTGAGATCTACACCGAGTACTCGGAGATCCGGGACCTGGGCGACCGGGTCGTCGCAATCGGCCGCCTCCGCACGCGTGGCAGGGAGAGCGGAGCCGAGATCGAGTCGGCCTTCGGTTCAGTGACCGATGTCAGAAACGGCAAGGCGATTCGGGTTAGGACCTACCTCGACCCCAAAGAAGCCCTCGAAGCCGCCGGGCTGCGGGAGTAACGCCTCGTCCGACCTCTGCGCACCAAGTGTGCGACCCGGGTCACCCGTCGTCGCCGACCGCGTCGACGGAACTGAACATCGGCACGATGCGGTGGACTCCGGTGAGTTGCAGGACGCGCCTGATGTTCGACTCGTCCGGTACGACGAGCTCGAGCGTCTGCCTGCGGTTGTCGAGGCGCTCGGCCAGCTCGAAGATCACCCGCACGCCCGAGCTGTCCAGATGGTGGGTGGGCGAGAGGTCGAGCACCAGACCGGACGCCGTGTTCGGAACCGCGTCGAGCAGCTTCTCCATCACAGACCGGGCGTTGGAGAGGTCCACCTCACCATTCAGCCGGGCGAGCACCGCGTCGCCCATCTGCTCGAAGCCCAGCTCCTCAAGCCGCTCCATCGCCAGACCTCTCGAGCTCTCGAATCATCCGAACCTCCGTCCCCTCCTCTGTGGGCTCGTCACCACGCTGACCGAGTCCATGACGGCCTCCATCAGCCCCAGTCCGCGCCCGCGTGTGTCGTTCCGGCGCTCGCGCCACTGGCCGAAGTCACGAACCGTAACCGAGACCTCGCGCCCCGAGAGGGCGGCAAGCACCTGCACCGTGCCGTCGCTGGGGCCGTAGGCGTGCTCGATCGCGTTCGAGGCCGCCTCGTTGCACGCGAGGAGGATGTCATACCCCTCCTCCTCGCTCGCCTCGCACTGCCGTAACCAGCCTCGAAGCGTGCGGCGAAACGAGCCCAGCACAACGGGCTCGGCGGGCATCGTGAGCTGCAGGCGCTCGGGCGCGAGCTGGATCGGACTCAGAGCGAGCATGGTGACGTCGTCCTCGCCAGTGGGACCGAGGTCCGCGAGCAGGCGATCGCAGAGCCCATCGAGGTTCACGTGTCCGGCGCCCACGTTCCGCGCCAGGCGCGCCAAGCCATCGTCAATCGGGGTGCCGCGCTTCTCGATCAGCCCGTCCGTGTAGAGCACAAGCGTCGACCCGGGGGAAGCCGATACTCGGCGTCGGTGTACGTCGTCGCTCGCTGGACCCCGAGGGGCAGCGATCGTCCCTCCTCCAGATACACCGTTGACCCATCCATGTTGGCCAGCAGGGGTGGCAGATGGCCGGCGTTGGCGAGGCGTACGAGCCCCGAGCTCGGATCGAAGACGAGGTAGATGACGGTGGCCATCACGCTCTGGCCATGGGTCCAGGCGAGCCTGTTCAAGCGCTCGAGCGCGGCGGCAGGCGGGTGCAGCTCGAAGGCGTATGCGCGCAGCGCGTTGCGGAGCTGGGCCATGACCGCCGCCGCCTGAACGCCTCGCCCGGCGACGTCTCCGATCGCGAGACCGATGCTCCCACGGTCGAGCTCGAGCACGTCGTACCAGTCGCCACCCACCTCGACGCCGGCGCCGCCGGGCTCGAAGCGCGCAGCCAGTCGCAGACCCGGTATCTCGGGCAAGCGCTCGGGAACGAAGCTTCGCTCCAGGACATCGGCGCGCTTGCGCTCGGTGATGTCGCGGATCGCACTGGACACGAGGATGCCTTCGTCCGTCGGGAGCGGGCTGAGGCTGATCTCCACCGGGAACTCCGTGCCGTCTTTCTTCAGGCCCCAAAGATCGAGCCCTGCCCCCATCGCCCGGGTCTCGGGATCCAGGAAGTAGTTGCGCCGATTCCCGGGGTGAGAATTGCGGAAGCGCTCCGGCACGAGGGCCTCGACCTCTCGACCGACCAGCTCCTCCCGGGCGTAGGAGAACAGCTTCTCGGCTTGCGCGTTGACGAGCACGATCCTTCCCTGCTCGTTCACGATCACCATTGCGTCCGGCGCCGACTCGACCAGCTGGCGGAACTGCTCCTGGGTGCGCCTCTGATCGGTCACGTCCTGTGCCGTGCCGAAGACCCTCAAAGGGTCGCCGCTGTCATCCGTTTCGACCTGGCCGCGTCCGTGAACGACGCGGGTGGCGCCGTCGTGCCGGACGACGCGATGCTCGAAGCTGAAGGGAGAGTGGTCTTCGAGGGCCTTGCGCATCGTCGAGTCCACCGCGTCGCGGTCCTCCGGGTGGACGTAGCTCAGCAGGCCCGCGTAGTCGGCGGGGAATCCCCCCGGCCTGAGCCCGTAGAGGCGGTAGAGCTCTCGGGACCAGGCCACCTCGTCCGAGGGAACGTGCCACTCCCAGCTTCCGATGTGAGCGACGCCCTGCGCCTCGCCGAGCAGCTCGACCAGCCTCTCACTGCGCTGCCGCAGGAGCGAGATCAAGACCCCGGCCACCGTCAGCGTGCCGGCGGCCATGACCCAGCTGAGGGCGGGGTCCGCCGCGTCTCCCTGGGCCACCAGCGCGACGCCGTAGCCGACCACCGCGACCGCCAGCGTAGGAACGGCTCGCCAGAAATCGAGGAAGAAGAAGGCGGCCAAGACGGCCCAGAAGTAATACCCGCCGTAGGCGGCCGCCGCATTGGCGCCCCCCGAGTACACGACCACTGTGACGATGGCCGCCCCAAGTCCCGGAAGGAGGTAGAAGGACCGGATCGGGAGGCGTTCGAAGCCGATCAGCATCACCGCCGCCACCGCGGCGGCAATCGCCGCCGCGCCCACGATCCCGGGAACGAAGCGGTCGGGATCGTGGGGCAAGAAGAGCGTCACCAGCGTCAGCGTTGCCCCGACCCCGAACAGGTAGGCGAACGCCTGAGCCATCACCACGGGGCTCGTGACCGGCAGCAGGCCACGCATGCTCCAACGGAGCCTTCCCAGCGTCAGGGCCACGAGCGAGCTCTCACCGCTCGCGGGCCTCCCTCTTGAGGGCTGTGCCATCAGCAACCTCTCCCGCCCGCGGTTGTACAAGAAAGAACAGACCCCCGCGTTCACGGGGGTCTGTTCAAACGGCTCCGAGTCCGGACGCCGGGCTTACTCCTCGTCGACCTCGCCGCCGACGACTTGGAAGCTGCGATCGAGCTGCACGTCGACCTGGCTGCCGTCGTCGCGGGAGACCTCGACCTCGTAGTAGCTCTCCTCGTCGCCGACCTCGGTCTCGGTGACCTGACCGCCGCCCGTGTGCTGGAGCGCCGCGGCGCTGGCCTTGTCGAGGGCGCTGCCGCCGATCGCCTGATCGGGGGCCTCGCTGCCGCCCTCGTTCTCCGCCGCGCGCCGGCTGCTGTGACGGTGCTGTTGCCACCCCCGGCAGCGCTCGCGATGGCGGCACCGCCGATCGCGAGCGCGGCAACGGCCGCCATCGCAGCCGCGACACGCTTCATCCTCTTGGTCATCTTGCTCCTTTCGTGGTCAGTTGCGATCTTGATGGCGACCAGGCTAGGAGCGACCGATGAGATGACCGTGAAACCAGTTGAAAGATTCGGTTAAGACGGCTAGCCGCGCCTGCCGGCGATGCGCTCGCGGAGATCCTGCGCCTGTGCGAGCATCCGCTCCTTGATGCCGATCGGCGCGACCTCCCCTGCGGCGAGGTACTGCTCGGCGAACAGCATGACCCGGTTGGTTCCGCGGCGATCGAAATGGCGACCGTCGCGCCTGGTTGGGCTGCGGCGTTCCGTTTGAGCCTGCATCCAATCCCAGAGCGGGAGGTAGACGCCGGGGCTCGTTCCCTCCAGTTCGAGCGCGGTTCGCAAGAGCGCCTTGCCACGCCCGTTCGCATCGACGACGCTGCGGTTGAGCCAGGTCGCCTGCAGCGGGATCGGGCAAACCGAGTAGACGGGCACCGCCTTGGTGTGCTGGCCAAGCAGGCGCTTGATCGTGGCCAGGTCCTCACGGATTCCCTGCAGGTCGCCGCCGTCGAGCGTCCACGCTCCGGCGTGAAAAGCCTCCGGCGGCGGAATCTGGTTGGTGGGCCGCCCCCGCTCGGCGTCGCGCCACATCTCGGTCGTCGTGCCGAGCAGGACGATGATCACGTCCGCCGCGGCCAGCTGCCGCTGTACGCGACGGGTGGTTAGCTCGTCGACCTCCAGCAGCGCGTCGTTGCTGCTCGCTGTGAGGCGCCGAAACCGGTGCGCGTAAGTGCCGGCGGCGGCGAGCCCGAGCTCGGCTGGCCACTGCCGGTCCTCCAGCACGTGCTCGAGCTCGAGCCGGACCACGCTGGAGTTGTAGAGGTGGCCCGCGCGGTACTGCTGGGCGGCGTAGCCGCGGCGGCGCAGGTAGGCGGCCCCATGCCGGGCGAAGCAGCTGCCGATCAACAGGACGCGCGCCCCCGGTTCGAGGACGCCAACGCCTTGGGGTCGGTCGAACCGGGCACGCCAGAGGTCGACGTGAGGGACCCGGTAGGTCCCGCGACGCGTCTCCAGCGTGGTCAGCTCCTCGGTAATCGACCCGATAGTGAACGATCGGGCTCGCCGGCGAGGGCGGGGAGCGGTCCCCAGCGCTACGGTCAGCTGAGGACGTAACCGACCACGAAGCCGAGCGTGGTGGCGGTCGCCACGCTGGTGCTGACCTCCTTGAAGGCATAGGGGATCACCGCAATCGAGGTGACCGCCAGCACCGCGCCGGCGGCCACCGCCTGCGCCGTCCCCACGAGGCCGTCGCTGGCGTCGGCGAGAACCGTGCCGCCGAGCACGGTGGCGAAGGCCAGGGCCAGCCCGATCGCTCCGAGCAGGCCGACCGCGAACCGCCTGCTGCGCCCGGCGGCCAGGATCGGCTGCGCCGCGCCGTAGGACTCGACGACGTTCCCGATTAGGATCCCGGCCAAGAGCGCCACCCCGACCTCGCCCTCGGTGACCGTCAACCCGAGCGCGATCGACTCCGGCACTCCATCGATGATGATCCCGGTCGCGATCGCCTCGCCACGGGCAAGCTCCGAGCTGCCCTCGGGCTTCTCCGTCGACACTCCAGCCGCCGCCGCGTGGCCCGAGCGCCGCATCATCGCCATCTCCTGGTTGCGGCTCAGCCATCTGTCGGCCGCGACGTAGACGAGGGTGCCGGCGAAAAGGCCGGCGGCCGTCAGCGCCTTGCCGGCCCTGGCGTCGGCCTCGGGCACTAGCTCCAGCGCGATTGCGGCGAACAGGACGCCGCCCCCGAATGCGGTCACGAGCGCTGCCACCCTGGAGGGAAGGCGCAGGATCACGGCGGCCGTAGCCCCGACCAGCAGGCTGCCGCCGACCACGAGCCCCCAGGCGATGGAAGCTCCGAGGTCAGCCACGGGCGGGAAGGTAACGGAAGCGGGGTTCAACGAACGAAGGAGATATGCAGCAAGGCTCCGGATCCGCTCGCCGCCGCGCTCTGTTCGTGGCGCTTGTCGTCGGCGCGGTGATCGGGATCCCGATGGCGATCCTGCAGCGCTACATCGCCACCACTCGGGGCGGGGCGATCCTGCTCGTCCTCGCCTGGTTCGTGGTCTCCGGGATCGGCCTGTTCCTGTACTTTCGCCGCCGGCCGGGGTCCCTCATCGCGGCGGCCACCTACGCCGCGGTGCTGCTCGGCACCGTCGCGATCGGGTACTGGACGGGATTTCGCGACACGGTCGTCGACGAGGACGTCGTCGTCGCCTCCGCCCGGGCACCTTCCTCGGGGCGCGCACCGGTCGAGCTGGCGCAGGGCGAGTTCGCGGGCGCGGACGGCCACGCGGGCAGCGGCACCGCGAGCGTGGTTCAGGAGCCCAGCGGGCAGCGCCTGGTGACCTTCACCGATTTCGACGTCGACCCGGGCGTCGACGTGGACGTGTACCTCGTGCCCGGGGACGGGAGCGACGTCTCGGACCGCGTTGAGCTCGGCAACCTGAAGGGCAACGTCGGGGATCAGCAGTACGAGATCCCCGCCGACGCCGACCTGAGCCGCTACAGCACGGTCGTCCTCTGGTGCAAGCCGTTCACGGTCCGGATCGCTGTCGCCAAGCTCAACGTCTGAGCCCGCGCGCTGCGGCTTTCACGTCCTCTTCATCATCGCCCGCGAACCTTGCCGCCGGTTCGCGGACAGATGATTCGTTCGATCCGGGAGGAGAGAAGGTGAGCCCGAGGAAGTCGATCCCGACCGCCCTGGCCGTCCTCGTCACAGCGCTGACGGTGGCGGCATGCGGCGGGGACAACTACGACGGGGACAGCTCCAGCGCGGCCCTACCGCAGGGGAGCGAGCCTGTCGATCTCGATCCGGCCGACTTCACGACCCGTATCGACAATCCCTACTGGCCGATGGCGCCGGGAAGTCGCTGGGTCTACCGGGAGACCGACTCCGAAGGGGCCAAGCAGCGGGTTGTGGTGACGGTCACCACAAAGACGAAGAAGATCGCCAACGGGGTGGAGGCCAGGGTTGTGCACGACGTGGTCACCGAGAACGGCGAGCCCGTCGAGGTCACCGACGACTGGTACGCCCAGGACTCGGATGGGAATGTCTGGTACCTGGGCGAGGACACCACGGAGTACGAGGGTGGCAAGCCCGTCTCGTCGGCGGGCTCGTTCGAGGCCGGCGCCGACGGAGCGCAGGCCGGAATCATCATGCCCGCCAATCCCGAGGTCGGTCTGGCCTACCGGCAGGAGTACTACGCCGGCGAGGCCGAGGACGAGGCCGAGATCGTCAGCCTCGACGAGCAGGCCGAGGTGCCGTTCGGCCATTTCCCCGACGTCCTGATGACCAGGGACCTCAACCCGCTGGAGCCGAAGATCCTCGAATACAAGTTCTATGCGCGGGACGTCGGCCCCGTGCTGGCGGTCTCGGTGTCCGGTGGCAGCGATCGCGAGGAGCTGGTCAGCTACACGCCCTAGCGCGAGGCGGGCTATCCCGTCCCCTCGCAGGCGGCGCCCGCGCAGTCGCGAAGAGTCGCCAGGCGCTCGGCCAGCCCCGCCTCCAGGTCGGCGTGCTCCGGCCTGCCCGCCAGGTTGCGCAGCTCGTATGGATCCGCGTCCAGGTCATACAGCTGGCGCTCGCCGTTGCGGTGCTCCGCGTAGAGGAAGCCGTCGGGGGTCCGGATCGCCGAGTAGCCGGTTCGGCCGGCCAGGTACTCGAGCACGAGCGAGCGGGTCGCTGCGGAGGCCGGGTCACGCGCCACGCCGAGCAGCGAGACCCCGTCCATCTCGAGTCGCGGCGAAACTCCGGCCGCGTCGAGGATGGTCGGAGCGAGATCGATGTTCGCCGCCAGCTGGCTGCGCACCTCGCCCGCCGGCAGGCCTGGCCCGCGGATGATCAGCGGCACGCGTACGGACTCCTCGAAGACGGCGTGCTTTCCCTGATCGCGGTGCTGGCCGAGCAGGAAGCCGTTGTCGGAGGTGAAGACGACGTAGGTGTTGTCGAGCTCGCCGGCGGCTCGCAGCTCGTCAACGAGCCCCCGCACCAGGTCGTCGACGGCCAGCAGGGTCTCCAGGCGGCTTTGGTACGTGTCGCGAAGCTGGCCGACCTCGGACCTGGTGAGCCGGGGCAGCTCGCTCACGAAGGAGGGCTTGTCGGAGACGTCGGGCTCGTTCAGGGAGGGGGGGCTGGGAAGCGGGCGATGGGCGAAGCGACCCACATCGCGGGGGGCCGGCCGCGGATAGCGGCCACCGGAGCGGGGACCCAGCAGGTCGGGATCCTCCAGATGGGGCGCCAGCGTGCCCACGGTGAGGAAGAAGGGCTCGTCTCGGCCGGCGCTTTCCCGGATGAAGCGCTGCCCGAGACGTCGGTAGACGTCGGTCTGGTAGTCGGCCGGCGCGGTGCCGTACGTCCGGGGCTCGCCGTTCTCGTTGAGGCGAAAGCCGTACATCCTGTAGTCGGTGTGGTCGATCGGGACGTACCACCGATCCCAGCCCGGAGGCACGTGTCGCCTGATCCCGGGCGACCGCACGCCCTGGTAGTCGCGAATCCCATAGCCGTTCATGTATTTGCCGATGTATCCGGTGCGGTAGCCGGCTCCGTCCAGGGCAGCGGGGAGCGCGTTCTCGACCAGCGCCGGCTGGGCGGCGAAGGCCTGGTAGCCGCCATCCGGCGGAAAGCGAGTCGGGATCCCGTGATTGTGGGCGTACTGGCCGGTCTCGAAGCTGACCCGCGAAGGGCAGCACTCAGGGGTCGTGGCGTAGCTTTGGGCGAAGGACACGCCCCTGGCCGCCAGCGTTCGCCGGACCGCCTTCATGACCTTCACCGAGGCCTGGTCCTGATCGTCGGTCATGATCACGACCACGTTCGGTCGTTCCCCGGCCGTGGCGACGACCGCCTCGTCGTCGCCGAACAGGGGAATGGCGATCCCTGCCGCCAGGGCCACCGCGGCGGCAGCCGCGACGAGTCGGAGCGGCACGGATTCCAGGGCTCGACGGGTGAGCCGGTGAGAGCGAGGGGGGGATGCCCTTTCCATCTCGAGTCTCAATCATGCAGGACCCGAACTGCGACCAGCGGAGCATCGAGGCTGGGGCAGGCTCCTCGATCCGACGCGATCAGCGTGCAGCCGAACGCCCGCCTTCGCTGGCTCGGGCGAAGATCTCGACGGCGGTCGGGGTCCGCGGGCGCTAAGGTCACTCGTTCCTGTCTTCGTCAGAGGGGAGTTAGAGGTGCTTGCCATCACCGAGGATGCTGCGACGGCGATCGACAGCATCATGGCCTCGTCCGGGCTGCCGGAGGGGGCGGGCCTCCGGATCACGCAGGAGAAGAGCACGCAGAGCGGGGGGGAGGCCCGGACCGACCTTCGCCTATCGCCGGTCGAATCCGCCGAGGAGGGGGACGAGGTGCTCGAAGACGTCCGGATCTTCCTCGATCCCGGGGCCGCCGGCTTCTTGGACAACAAGCTGCTGGACGCCGACATCGAGGGCGACCAAGTTCGATTCAGCCTCGACATCCAGGCCGAGTCGCGGGTAAGGGGGGGTGGGGGAGCGGCAGGCGCGCGCATCGGTTAGGTTCCCTGCCGCAACCGGACCGGAGGCGACATTGGACGAAAGCCTGCTGAAGAAGATCCCGCTCTTCGCCGAGGTGCCCGACGACGACCTTCGCAAGGTGGCGACCTTCGCCACCACCGAGGAGTTCACCGAGGGCGCGGCGGTGGTCAAGGAGGGCGATTACTCGAACCACTTCTATGCGATCCAGGAGGGCACAGTCAAGGTGGAGCGGGGAGGCGAGCATCTCGCCGACCTGGGGCCGGGCGACGTGTTCGGCGAGCAGGGGCTGCTCGAGCGGCAGGAGCGCTCCGCCAGCGTGGTGGCGACCTCGCCGCTCAGGGTGATCAAGATCGAGCACTGGGAGCTCTCCCGGATGCGCAAGCACCTGCCCCAGGTGGTGGAGGAGCTGGAGCGCCGAGCCGAGCAGAGGGAAAGCTAAGCCGGTCTGGGCTAGCGACGAAGTCGCGGCTAGGCTACGTGTGAACCTGGCGGGTCAGGCTGGCGCCCGAACCCGCCCAGGACCGAAGGCGACGGTCGTCCGGCGAAGCCGGACGCGTAGGCCGCAGGCCGAGGCTTTCGGCGGAGTGATTTACTCGACCTACATACGGTCGGTGGTCAAGGGAAGTCCGGTGCGAATCCGGCGCGGTCCCGCCACTGTGACCGGGTAACACGTCGTCGCACGACGTTGGCCGCCTGAGCGATAGCGACAGGCGGCGGTCAGCCACTGGGGGCGCCATCGCGTTCCCGGGAAGGCGCGGCACGGATCCCGGAAGCCAGGAGACCTGCCCAGCGGCCAGCCCTATCAACCCTCGAGGAAGGGTGGCTCCAATGGTCATACCTCGTTTCCGGCTAGGCGGCGCGGCCGCCGCCGTCGTTTCTGCGCTCATACTCATTCTGCCCGGCGCCGTGCTCGCGGCCACGAAGGGCGTCGACCTGCGGGTGGTCAACGCCGCCGGCCAGACGCTGGCCGAGCAGCGCCAGTACACCGGGACCGTGAGGATCAGGACCGATCCGCGGGCGAACTGCTTCGGCCAGGGGACCGGGGGGAGCGGAGATCGCGTTCGGGTGCGCGGCGCCACGGCCCTCGGTGCCGTTCGCCACGCGCTTGCCAGGGATCGCGACCTTCGTCCCCTGTGGGTGACCGATGCCTTTCTTGACGATGGCTTCGGCCTAGGCGTTTGCGGCATCGGTGGCTTCGAATCCCAGGGCTCGAGCTACTGGTACGTGAAGAGCGATCAGGTCGGCTCCCAGGTCTCGGGCAGCCAGCTCAAGGTGCGCCAAGGCACCGACGTCCTCTGGTACCTGACCCCGAGCTTCCCGCCGCCCCCCGAGCTTCGGCTAGTTGCGCCGGCGCGCGCACGGCCCGATGTGCCGTACCGGGTGACCGTCTACTCCTACGCGGACGACGGCACCCGCAGCGCGGCGGCCGGCGCCATCGTGGCAGGCGCCGCGCAGCCAACCGGGCCGGGCGGGCACACGATGGTGACCAGCACCGAGACGGGAACCGACTGGTTGCGGGCGACCCGCGGGCAGGACATCCCGTCGAACCGGGTCAAGGTCTGCGTCAAGTCGGACCTCTCCGCGTGCCCGGGCGCGCACGGCAAGCGGATCTTCGGAAGCGGGCGCCGCGACAGGATCAGGGGCACTCGCGGCTGGGACGCGATCAAGGCCGGCCGCGGCCGCGACCGGGTCAATTTGCGGCCGGGCGGCCGGGACCGCGTCAACTGCGGCGGAGGCCGCGACCAGGTGATCGTCAAGCGCGGCGACCGCAACGATCGGATCGCCCATAGCTGCGAACGGATCGTCAGGCGGTGATCAAACGCCCCGGCCTGGCCGCCGCGGTGGCGCTCGCCTGCGCCATCGCGGCGGCCGGCTGTGGCTTCGGGGCGGGGCCGGCTTCAGAGGGAACGGCGACCCTGACCGTGACCCGCGACTACGGCTCAACCACTCTGGTGGACGCGACGCAGAGCGACCCACCCTCGTCCGAGACCGTGATCCGCTTCCTCGATCGCGAGGCCGAGATCACGACGCGCTACGGGGGCCGCTTCGTGCAGTCGATCGACGGTCTCGCCGGCGCCCAAAGCGGGGGCCGGAGCTACGACTGGTTCTTCTACGTCAACGGGCTCTGGTCCGCGGTCGGCTCCGCCGAGGTGCACGTCCGGGGCGGCGACAGGATCTGGTGGGACTATCGTGACTGGACCGACGGCGATGCGGGTCCCCGCGGTGGTCGGGTCATGGCCCGAGCCGTTCGCGCAGGCCTCGGCCGCGAGGCGGGCGCCAGCCGGTGCGAGTCGAGTGCCTGGCCGGCGGTGGCGCCTGCGCGACCGCCGCCGATCGTCTCGCCGCCGCCGGGGTCCAGGCAACCGTCGAGAGCGGCGGAGGAGAGCTGTCGGGCAGCACCGGGGCGCCCCGACTCCTGGTCGGTCCCTGGGACCATGTGCGCGCCGACCGCGGGGTCGACGATCTGCGCGGCGGCCCGGAGGCCAACGGTGTGTTCGCGAGCTTCAAAGGCCCGATTGACGGCGCCTACCACCTGATCGCCCTCGACACAGCTGCGGCGCCGGCCAGGGATCTCGGCAGCGATGCCGGCCTGGTGGCCGCGCTGCATCACGGCGGCCAGGCGCCGACCTGGATCGTGACCGGATCCGGAAGCTCGGCAGTGCGCCGCGCGGCCGGCTCCCTCGATGCCGCGGCGCTCCGAAACCGCTACGCCGTGGCCGCGCCGGTCGGGGCGCCACCTGTTGGGCTGCCGCTTCATCACGAGGAAACGGAATGAGGCCCGCGTTCTCCTATGTCCCCCGTCGCACGCCGCTCCACGACGCCGGCGCCGCGGCGGCCAGCGCCTATCTGGGCTCGTTCGTGGTCGTCGCCTTCGCCTACCCCAACCCGATCGTGCTCGCCGGGGCGGGCGCCGGCGTCGCCGTCGCGGGCTTGGCCGCGGGGGCGGGGCGGGCGCTTCGTGCCTCCCTTCGCTGGGGCGCGACGCTCGGGATCTTCATCGTCGCCGTCAACGGCCTGGTCGCCCAACGAGGCGACACGGTCCTCGTCCACGGGCTCTGGCTGCCGCTCTTCGGCTCCACGGACGTGAGCGCCGAGGCGCTCGCCGAGGGCGGCGTGCTTGCCCTGCGCATCGTGGTTGTGCTGATGGCGTTCGCGGTCCACACGGCCTGCGTCGACCCCGACCGCACGCTGCGCCTGCTGCGACCCCTGGCGCGCCGCTCGGCGCTGACCGCGACCCTGATCGCGCGCCTCGTGCCGCTTGCCGCCGCCGACCACGTCCGGCTGGGCGAGGCCGCCGCGCTCCGCGGCCCCGCTGCGGCCCCGGTGGGACGCGCCGCGCTGGCCCGCCGCCTCGTCGCCGGCTCCCTCGACCGCGCCGTCGACGTCGCAGCCACCCTCGAGCTCCGTGGCTACGCCCGTGGAGCGCCGAGCTCGGCGCGCGGCGGGCGCCGCTCCCGCCGCGACGGTCGCTTCTGGGCCGCCGGGCTCGCGATCGCGGTCGTGGGGGTCGCGGCGCGCGCCGCGGGGATTGGGGAGTTCGACTCCTATCCGACCGTCAGCGTCGAAAGCGGCTGGCCGACGTTGCTCGTGGCGGTGTGGATCCCGTTGGCGGCGGCGTTCCCGCTGGTGAGGGTGACCCGCAAGCGAAGGGGCCCAACGGCGCCGAGGCTCGATCGTGGCTGAGGCCTTGGTCCGGATCGAGTCGCTGTCCTATCGCTACCCCGGCGGCGATGGCGAGCGCCTGCGCGATCTGGACCTGGAGATCGAGCCCGGCCAGCTCATCGTGCTCGCCGGCCGTTCGGGGTCCGGGAAGACCACGCTCCTACGGGCCTGCTGCGGGCTCGTGCCCCACTACTACGGCGGCGAGGTGAGCGGCGAGATCGAGGTCGGCGGCCTCGACGTTCGCGACCACGGGCCCGCCGAGC
This sequence comes from uncultured Actinomycetes bacterium, assembly GCA_963743455.1. GTDB lineage: Bacteria > Actinomycetota > Thermoleophilia > Solirubrobacterales > 70-9 > AC-56. Next base: position 218,214 of record CAVUPJ010000004.1, read on the forward strand.
TGGGCGGCACGGTCGGGCTGGTCGCCCAAGACCCCGAAACGCAGGTCGTCTCGACCACCGTGCGGGCCGAGCTGGCGCTGCCGCTCGAGATCCGTGGCGAGCCGGCCGCCGCCAGGGCCCGGGCGGTGGAGGAGGCGGCGCTGGCGCTGGCGATCCCGCACCTGCTCGATCGCACCACGGACACCCTCTCGGGAGGCGAGCTCCAGCGGGTTGCACTGGCGGCGGCGCTGGTCGGCCGGCCGCGCCTGGTGCTTCTGGACGAGCCCACTTCCCAGCTCGACCCGGTGGCCGGCGACGAGCTGATCGGGTTGCTTCGACGGCTGAACGAGGAGTGGGGGCTCGCCGTCGTCTGCGCCGAGCACCGGCTCGAGCGCTGCCTCTCCGCGGCCGACCGCGTGCTCGCCCTTGCCCAGGGCCGGATCGCCTTCGACGGCGATCCGGGGGACTTCCTCCAGTGGGCCCTGGCAACCGACCCCGCCCTCGCCACGCCGGCGGCGCGGCTCTTCGAGTCCGCCGGCCTGCGCCCCCCACCGACATCCGTGAAAGCGGCCCGGAAGCAACTCGCCGCCGATGGCTGTGCGAGGCTACGCCGCCAGCCGTGGCCGGGGCTAGGGACGAAGTCCCGGTAGGTGCGTGTGGACCTGCCGGGCCCCGTCTGAGCCCCGAACCCGCCGAAAACGGAGCCGAAGGCGAGGCTTCCGGCGGAGTGGTTCTCCATCGTCTCGGACCTCTGGGTGGAGCTCGACGACGGCCGCGGGACACGCGACGTCCTGCGGGGGATCGACCTCTCGATCGCCGGCGGCGAACGGGTTGCGCTGATGGGCCGTAACGGTGCCGGCAAGACCACGCTCCTGCGGGCGGCCGCCGGACTGGTCGACGCGGCTCGGGGGAGGATCTCGGCGCCGCGCGGCTGCGCGCTTCTCGCCCAGAGCCCTGGCGACCTGCTGATTCGCGAGCGGGTCGCGGACGAGTTGCCCGGCGAGGCCGGTCGCCAGGCGCTTGCCTCGGTGGGGCTCGGGTGGGCGGCGGAGGCCGATCCGCGCGATCTGTCCGGCGGCGAGCGCCAGCGCCTGGCGCTGGCTTTGGTGATGGCCGGCCGCGCGGGGGGTGGGCGACTCCCCGGACTCGTCAGCCTCGACGAGCCGACGCGAGGGATGGACTGGGCCCGCAAGGAGGCGCTGGCCGGCTGGGCCGGCGAGCTGGCGCAAAGGGGGGCGAGCGTCGTGGTGGCCACGCACGACGTCGAGTTCGCATCGGTGTTCGCGCAGCGGGTCGTGCTGCTGGGGGACGGCGAGCTGATCGCGGACGGCCCGGTCGCGGAGATCCTCTCCGGCGGCTGGTACTTCGCCACCCAGGTGGCCCGCATCCTCGGCACCACCGGCGCAATCTCCCCCGAGCAGGGCGCGGCGGCAATTCGCCATGCGATGCCCAGGGCTAGCGACGAAGTCGCGGTAGATCTGTGTGGACCTGCCGCCCCGCCTGAGCCCAAACCCGCCGGAAACGTAGTCGAAGGCGAGGCTTCGGCGGAGCTATTCAGCCGAAGGCGAGCCGCCGACGGAGTGGTTCCTCGTGAGCTGGCAGCTCGACCGCGTATTCGCTCCTCGCCCTGGTGCTGGCCGGCGGGATCGCCTGGTATGAGCGCTCCCGGCCACCGGCGCGGATGGTGGCGCTGGTCGCGGCGCTGGCCGCGCTGGCGGTCGCCGGCCGGCTGGTTTTCGCACCGATCCCCAACGTGGTCGCCACCACCGACATCGTGCTGATCACGGGCTACGCGGTGGGGCCCGCTCCCGGGTTTGCGGTGGGGGCGCTGGCCGCCGTCGTTTCCAATCTCTGGCTCGGCCAGGGTCCGTGGACACCCTGGCAGATGGCGGGATGGGGCCTGGTCGGGCTGGGCGGCGCGGCGCTCGCCGTGCTCACCGGGCGCCGCCTGGGCCGGGTCGGGCTCGCGGCCGCCTGCGGACTCGCGGGCCTGGCCTACGGCGCACTCCTGGATTTCTCGGTGATGGTCGGTTACGGGGGCGAGCAGTCCCTCGACCGCTACCTTGCGATCTCCACCCGGGGGATCCCGTTCAACATCGCCCACGCGGTCGGCAACATCGCCCTCGCCCTGGCCGCAGGGCCGGCGCTCGTGCGGATGGTCTCGCGCTACCGGAGCAGGTTCGAGTTCACCTGGCGCCGTGGGCCGGCGCCGCGGCGGGGCCAGGCGCGGGCCACGGCGGGTGGCGTCGTCTTGCTGCTCGCAGCGATCGCCATCGGGGCATCGCTGGCCCTGCCCGGCCAGACGCAGGCCGGGGGTGGCGCTTCGGCCACGCGCTGGCTCGAGCGGCTGCAGAACCGGGACGGCGGCTTCGGCGTCTCTCCGGGCGCAGACTCGAACGCCGCCATGACGGGCTGGGCCGCGCTGGGGCTCGAGGCCGCGGGCCGCAACCCGCTCGACGTTCGACGGGGAGGTCGCTCGTTGATCGGCTACTTGCGCTCCCAAGCCGCCGACGTGCGCTCGACCGGGGACGTGGAGCGGACTGTTCTGGCCCTCGCGGGCTCGGGTGTGGATCCGCGCAGGCTCGGCGGCCGCGACCTGGTTGCCGAGCTTCGCAGGCGACGCTCGCGGAGCGGGTCGTTCGAGGGCCAGGTGAACCTGACGGCCTTCGGAATCCTCTCCCTCAGCGCAGCCGGGCGCCCCCGCTTCCGCACTCGCCCGTTCCGCCACCTGGCTGCGTGGGGCGCAGAACGACAACGGCGGCTGGGGCTTTCAGCCACAGGTCGCCAGCGATCCGGACAGCACCGGAGCCGTGCTCCAGGCCCTCGCGGCGGCCGGGGGCTCACACCGCGCGACTGCACGCGGAGCGTCCTACCTGCGGCGCGCCCAGCGCTCCGACGGCGGCTTCGCGCTGGCCGAGGGCGGACCCACCAATTCGCAGTCGACCGCCTGGGCGGTCCAGGGCCTGATCGCTGCCGGCGCCAATCCAGACGCCGTGCAAACGAATGGACGCAGCCCCATTGACTACCTGGCTCGCCTCCAGGCCGACGACGGCCACTACCGGTACTCGTCGGCGAGCGACCAGACACCGGTCTGGGTCACGGCCCAGGTGCTCCTGGCGGTCAACCGCAAGGCCTTCCCGCTCGCCGCCGTGCCGCGCTCGCCGGCGGGTCCGGAATCGCGGAGCGGGTCCGGCGCGGGCGCCGGCGGGGCTCGGAGTCGAGGCAGGTAGGGGAAACGGCGCACAGGGGCTCGGATCGCGACTGGTCCGGCCTCCGGTGCGACGCAGGGCGACGACGCGGACCCCGGAACGGCGTCCGAGGTCAGCTCGCCTCCGGCGGTCGTGCACGGACGCACCCGTGGCCCCGGCCGCTGCCGCGACAGAGAACGGCGGCGGCGGGCTCGACACCTCGGCCTACGTCGGCGGGGGCTTCGCCCTGCTCACCGCCGCTCTCGCCGGCGGCTTTCTCTGGTACCGCCGCCGCCTGCCCTAGGAATAACTCCGCCGGAAGCTTCTGCGTCCATACGACGGCCGATCGCTTCGTCCGACGTTCCGGCGGTTAGGGCCGCCGGCCTGACCCGGCAGGTCCAACACGTCATCACCGCGGACTTCGTCGCTAGCCCGAACGCGGCCGCGTGGTGGCATCGGCTACCGTTCCTGGCGATGGAAGTCGAGGCGGCGATCCGCAGCCGGCGGACCCATAAGGCGTTCCGGCCGGACCCGGTGCCCAGGGAGGTCCTGGGTGAGCTGTTCGATCTGGCGCGCTGGGCGCCGAACCACAACCTGACCAACCCGTGGCGCTTTCGGGTGTTGGGGCCGCGGGCGCTGGAGCGCCTCAAGCTGGCGGCCGGGTCCGAGGCGGCGTCGAAGCTCGACCGGGCGCCGACCCTGGTCGTCTGCTCGTGCGTCCTGGGCGGCGATCCGGTGCAGGACGAGGAGGACCTCCACGCGACCGCCTGCGCCGCCTACATCGTGCTGCTCTCCGCCCATGCGCGCGGGCTGGCCGGCTACTGGCGGACCCCCGAGGTCCTGCGTACCGACGCCGGGCGCGCCGCGGTCGAGCTGGCCGAGAACGAGCGCTTCGTCAGCCTGATCCACCTCGGCGAGCCGATCCAGGAGAAGGACGCGCCCCCTCGGGCATCCGTCGCGGACACTGTCAACTACCTCGATTGACGGATGCTGAGCCGCTCCGACGCACTCAAGGCACTCTCTGGCGAGCCCTTCGACCTGGTCGTGATCGGCGGCGGGATCACCGGCGCGGGCGTGGCGCTCGACGCCGCCTCGCGTGGCTACTCGGTGGCGCTCGTGGAGCGCCACGACTACGCCTCAGGCACCTCGAGCCGCTCCTCGAAGCTGGTGCACGGCGGCCTTCGCTACCTGCGGAACTTCGACCTCGGCCTGGTCCGCGAGGCGCTCCTGGAGCGCCAGCTGATGGTCGAGCTCGCGCCACACCTTGTCTATCCGCTTCCCTTCCTCGTTCCCACCCTTGGCGAGGATCGGCGCGACTGGCGGATCGGCATCGGGCTGAACATGTACGACGTGATGGCCACCACTCGCGTCGGCCAGGGGCGGCGCGAGCGCCAGGCGCGCGAGCGGGCTTCCAGGGGGTGGGCCCCGGTCGAGAGGCCGAAAGCGACTCCTGGGCGCCCGACCGGCACCGCACGATCCCAGGCGACGAGGCGGCCGAGCTGGTCCCGGCGCTCGCCCCGCGCGACCCCAAGGAGGCCTACCTGTTCTACGACTGCCAGACGGACGACGCTCGCCTGGTGCTCACGATCCTGGGCGAGGCGGAACGCTTCGGCGCCGTGTTCTCGAACGGCGCCGAGGTGACGGAGCTGATCTCCGACGACGGCGCTGCGGCCGGCGTCGTCTGCACGGATGCCGAAAGCGGGGAGAGCTTCGAGGTCAGGGCGGCCAACGTGGTCAACGCGACCGGGGTCTGGGCCGACCGCATCCGGCCGGAGGAGATCCTGACCGAGGAGGAGGTCCCGCGGATCGCGCCAAGCCGCGGCACCCACGTCACGATCCCGACCGAGAAGCTTCCCCTTTCCGGGGCCGCGTGCATCGTGCCGGCGGGCGAGGAGCGAACGATCTTCGCCCTTCCCTGGTACGGGCGCGCGCTGATCGGCACCACCGACCGCGACTACGACGGCGACATCGCGCAGGTCCAGCCGTCTGGGGAGGACGTCGAGTACCTGCTCGAGGCGGTCAACTCGTTCTTCGGGCTGGACCTGGCGCTGGCGGACGTCAGCGGCGCCTACGCGGGCGTGCGACCACTGATCTCCACCGGCGACCCCCGCAAGTCGGTGGACATCTCCCGCAAGGCCGAGCTGTACGAGACGTCCTCGGGGCTGCTGACGATCACGGGCGGCAAGCTGACCACCTGGCGGCGGATGGCGAAGCAGGTCGTCGATCGGATGGTCGAGCGCGAGGGACGTGAGGCGCCGTGCCGCACCACCGAGATCCCGCTGGGGATGCCCGCAGGCGAACAAGACCTGCAAGCGCCCGCCGGCCTTTCGCAGGACGACCTGCCCGACGGCTCGCTCGGGCTGCTGGCGTTTCGCTACGGGCATGCGGCGCGCAACGTGCTGAAGCTCGCCGGCGAGCGACCCGAGCTGGCCCGGCCGATAGTCGCCGGCCAGCCGGACCTGCTGGCGGAGGCGGCGATCGCCGCCCGGCTGGAGCAGGCGCGCTCGGTGGCCGACGTGCTGCTGCGCCGGACCCGGCTCGGGCTCCTCGCCGCGCCGCAGCTCCGCGACGCCGAATCCGTGCGTCCCGTCGCCGAGGCCATGGGTGGCGAGCTGGGATGGAGCGCCGCCCGCGTGGATGCCGAGGCCGAGGCCTGGGTGGCCGTCGCGGAAGGCGAGGGTATCGATCCGGGAAACCCCGTAAGCTCGCTCAGGTGAGGCTGTTCATCGACACCGGGAGCGTTGCCGAGGTCGAGGAGATCGCCGCTTGGGGGATCCTCGCCGGCGCCACCACGAACCCGTCGCTGCTCGCCAAGGAAGAGGGCGATCCGGGCGAGATCATCCGGCGGATCTGCGATTTGGTCGGTGGCCCCGTCTCGGCCGAGGTGGTCTCCTCCGAGTCCGAGGGCATGGTGGCCGAGGGACGCGCGCTCCGCGAGCTGCACGAGCACGTCACCGTCAAGGTGCCCTTCTGCGAGCAGGGCCTGGCGGCCACTCACGCCCTGACCGCCGACGGCATCCCCGTCAACATGACTCTTGTCTTCTCAGCCAACCAGGCGCTGCTGGCGGCCGGCGCCGGCGCAACCTATGTCTCCTGCTTCATGGGCCGCCTCGACGACATCTCGGTCGACTCCGGCCAGGTGGTCGCGGAGATCGTCGAGTGCTTCCGAGCCGGCGGGGTCACCTCGCAGATCATCGCGGCGTCGGTGCGTCACCCGGAGCACGCGATCACCGCCGCCAAGCTGGGCTGCGAGATCGCCACGGTCCCGGCCAAGGTGCTTCGCCAGATGCTCGACCACCCGCTGACCACGGCGGGCGCGGAGCGCTTCCGCTCCGATTGGGAGTCACGCCCCGAGTTCGGCGAGTGGCTGGCGGCTTGGTCTCAGAGCGCGCCGCTCACCGCTAGCCGATGGCGGACAGGCTCGCAGAGCTTCATCTGGCCGATCTTCATGCGCTCGCCGCGGAGCTCGGTGTGCCGCGCTTCCGAGGCTTGCGCCGTGAGCAGCTCGTCGACGAAATCGAGGCCCGCCGCGAAGCGGGCGAGCCAGCGACTGCAGAGCCGGAGCCCACGCCCGAGCCACAGCCGGAGCGTGGTCGCGAGCCCGAGCCGAGCCGAGCGCGAGCCGCTCACCGAGGTGGCCACCGAAGAGGTGACCGGGACGCTCGAGGTCACTCCCCAGCGCTACGGGTTCCTGCGCCAGCGCGGGCTCGAGTCGAGCTCCGACGACGTGTACATCTCCGCTTCTCAGGTCCGCCGGTGCGAGCTGCGCCCGGGCGACCAGGTGTCCGGCCCGGCGCGAGCGGCGCGCCGCGGGGAGCGCCACCGCGCGCTGGTCCACGTCGATCGCGTCAACGGGGGCGAGCCCCTCGCCCCTCGCCCCGAGTTCGATCAGCTCACGCCGATCCTGCCGAGGCGTCGCCTGGCGCTGGACCACGATCCGTCCGACGTCCTCACCCGGGCGGTCGACCTGTTGACCCCGCTGGCGCTCGGGCAGCGGGTGCTCGTCCTGTCGGCCCCGCGATCGGGCCGCACGACTCTTCTGCGTGGCCTCGCAAAAGCGGTCGACGCGGCCGAGGGCCCCGAGCTGATCGTGCTGCTGGTCGACGAGCGCCCCGAGGAGGCGACCGCCTGGCGCGAGGCGTTGCCGGAGGCCGAGATCGCGACCGCGACCGCCGACCTGGCGCCCACCGAGCAGGTGCGGCTTGCCGAGCTCGCCCTCGAGCGGGCGCGGCGGCGCGCCGAGTCCGGGGCGGACGTGGTCCTGGTCGTGGACTCGCTGTCGCGGCTCGCAGTCGCCTCGGGAAAGGCCGCCGAGGTCAAGCACCTGTTCGGCTCCGGGCGGGACCTGGCCGAGGATGAGGCGGGATCGCTGACGGTGGTCGCGACGGTGGTCGCGGGCGCGGAGGACGACGGGATCGCGGAGCGCGCGGTGATCACCACGGAGAGCTCGCTGATCCGGCTCGACCCCGAGCTGGCCGCCGCCGGCGTGTTCCCCGCTCTCGCGGCGGCCGAATGCCGGGTCTCCAACGAGGAGGAGCTTCGCGGGCCCGACGAGCTGGCGGCGGTGCGCCGCCTGCGCTCGCTGCTCGGCGACCTGGGCCCGGTCGAAGCGGCGGGCCTGATTCGCGAGCGGATCGAGGGCGCCCGGACCAACGCCGAGCTCTTGGCGGCCCTCTAGCGCCGGTACGCGAGACGAGCCCAGGAGGGCTCGCGAGAGAGCTCGATCGGCTCGGCGTCGCGCTCCGGCTGCACGTACCCGAAGGCCTGGTTGTCCGGGTCGAAGACAATGTCGAGCTCGCCTTCCTTGACCCGCTGGTCCAGCCAGGCACCGCGAAACACGAGCCGGCGGATCCAGTGGACGAGGCTGCGGCTCGCGGGACCGACCAGCTCCGTCCAATGCTCGTTGATGTGCTCGCCGAGCAATGAGATGGGCTCGCCGATCTCGCCGTTCACGGCCAGCTCGAGCAGGTCCTGGAGCTCCTCGGCACCCAGGCCCCCCTCGACGAAGTCGAGCTTCACCGCCGCCTGCTCGACTCGCTCGGCGAAGTCCTGCTCGTTGAACGAAAACCGCAGCTCGCCGTACTCGAGGACGTAGTCCGAGCCCGAGTCGTAGTTGCCTCTGCGAGTTGCGTTCTCCAAGCCTTCCTCTTCTCCGGTCGAGTCGAATCTTCTCCGATGCCGCTCGTCCCCGTGTGGGCGCGGCCTTGCCTGAACGGCCGTTTGCAGTCGGGGGCGCAGCGGGGACCCCCGGGGTTGTACGCGTCGTGAGAAGAAGGGACGGGCAGCCCTCCGCGTCGCTTCCGCCGTCAGCCCCGGGCCGAGGTGAAGGGCCGCCGCGTCCCGGTCGCGCTCTCGCGGAGCGCCCGGCTTCTCGGGCTGGCGCTGCTCGACCGGCGCGCCGCCGGCGCGGGGCTCCTGCTCCCGGGTTGCCGCAGCGTCCACACCTTCGGCATGCGCTTTCCGCTCGACCTGGTCTTCCTCGACCTCGAGCTGCGCCAGATCTCGTTGCGCCGCGCCGTGCCGCCGGGCCGGGTCGCCTTCGAGCGGCGCGCGAAGGCGGTGCTCGAGCTGCCTGCGGGCGAGTCTCCCGCCCGCCGAGGCGCCTAGTGCTCCCCCCGGCCCAGCCCGAGGCGACGGTCGTCGTCTGCGAGGACGACGAGCCGACTCTCGATCTGCTCTGCGACCACCTCGAGGAGGATCGCTTCCGCGCCCTGCCGGCGCCCTCGGCCTCGGACGCGCTGCGCCTCTGCCACTACAAGCAGCCCGACCTCCTCCTGCTGGACCTGCGCCTGCCCGACGCCTCGGGGCTCGACGTGCTGCGGGAGATCCGCGCCTCGGAGGGGGCGATCGGCCGCTACGACCCGGCGTTGCCGGTGATCGTCCTCAGCGGTCGCGGCACCGACGCCGACCGGGTTCGCGGGTTCGCCGAGGGGGCGGACGACTACGTGGTCAAGCCCTTCCACTACCAGGAGGTGGCGGCGCGGATCCATTCGGTGCTGCGCCGCCGCGACTCGCGGCGCGAGGGTCCGCGGCGGGTGGGCGAGATCTTCATCGATCCCTCGCGCCGCCAGGTGCGGATCGGCGATCGCCCGATCAAGCTCGCCGAACAAGGAATTCTCCCTTCTGTGCACGCTGGCGGCCGACCCGGTGCGCGTGTTCACCAAGGAGGAGCTGCTTCGCGACGTCTGGGGGTTTCGCTCCATGGGGCGGACCCGCACGCTCGACTCGCACGCCAGCCGACTGCGGCGCAAGCTCGATCCCGAGAACGGGCGGTTCGTGATCAACGTCTGGGGAGTGGGCTACCGCCTGATCGACGGTTAGCCGCTCGAATGGGGGGTGAGGAGATGAGAGCGCTGGCCGAGCTCGGAGTGGCCGGCTGGCCGCTGGGCCTGACGCTGGCCGCCGTCCTGGTCGGCGATCGACTGCGGAGGGCTCGGCGTCGTGCGGCGCTCAATCGCGCCCTGCACGAGCTGCGCCGCCCGCTTCAGGCGCTGGCTTTGGCGCCGACCCCGACTGGCGGGGTCCCGGCGCCGGATACGGCCGAGCTGGCGTTGGTCGCGCTCGAGGACCTCGACCACCAGATCAACGGCTCCTCGCGCTCGCCGGCTCGTCGCCCGGTGGCCTGCCGGGCACTGGTCGAGTCCGCCGTGGAGCGCTGGCGCGGCGCGGCCGCGGAGGCGTGCCGGTCGCTCGAGCTGCGCTGGCGGGCGGGGGCGGCGGTGGCGCTGGTCGATCCCCGCCGGGTCGCACAGGCGCTGGACAACCTGATCGCCAACGGGATCGAGCATGGAGGCCTGCGGGTCCGCGTGGAGGCGACTATCGCCGCGGGCCGGGTGCGGATCTCGGTCTCGAACGCGGCGCTCCGAGTGCCCGCCCAGGCTCGCCGCAATGTTCGCCGCGGACACGGTCTCCGGGTGGTCGCCTCGGTCGCCGCGGCCCATGGCGGCCGCTTCGGTGTTCATCACCCGGCGGGGGCCTGGGTCGCGGTGCTGGAGCTGCCGCTCGCCCCAACACCGGTCCCGGCGGCCCGGAATGGGCGTGCCGCCGGCAAGCTCGCCGCGTGAGCCGGCGGGCCCGGGCGATCGCGTTCGCCTGCGCGGCCCTGGCATGCGCGGGATTGGCCGCCGCGGTCGCGGGCGGCTACCGGACCGATCTCGAGAGCCAGCTCGGGCCGCTTCGGCCGGCGGTCGTGGCCCGCGCGAGGCTCCCGGCCCGGCAGGCGCTGAAACCGGTGCAGGCTTCGAAGCTGCTCGAGGTCCGGCGGATCCCGGAGCGGTTCGCGCCCCCGGGGGTGCTCACCTCACCCGAGCAGGCGATCGGCCGTGCGCCGGCGGCGGTGATCCCGGCCGGCGCGTACGTGCTCGCCAGCCAGCTCAAAGCTCCCCGTGCGCGCCGTCGACGCCAGCCACCGCGGCTCGGCTCCGGCCGCCAGCCGGTTGAGATCGCGGTCAGCGGGGCCGAGGCGCTCGCGGCCGCCGGCGGCGACCTGCGGGGCAGCCGGGTCGACGTCGTCGTCACCACCGAGCCGGGTCCCGGCGGCGGCAGCGGCCGCACCTACGTCGCCGCCGAGAGCGTCGAGCTGCTGGCCTTGAGCCAATCCGACCCCGGGGCCGGGGATGCCATCCCCGGGCCTGGCTCGGCAACTTGGACTGCGACCCTGGCGCTGCGCAGGCCCCAGGCCCTGCGCCTGATCCAAGCCGAGAACTTCGCCCGCCAGGTGCGCCTGATCCCGCGCTAACCGTCGCCCAGCGCCCCCTCGAACGCCCGGCGCGCGTCCTCGCCGAAGACGGCGAACACGACCCGCTCGAGGCGGCCGCCTCCGCCCAGGTGACGCCGGACCTCCTCCACCTCGATCTGTGCCGCCTCCTCCACCGGGAAGCCGCCGACGCCGGTGCCGAACGCCACCAGCGCCAGCGACTTGGCGCCCAGCTCGTCGGCCTTGGCGAGGGTGCTCGCGGTCGCCTTGCGGATGATCTCGGCCGAAGTCGGCCCGCCGAGGCGCATGGTGGCGGCGTGGATCACCCAGGTCGCCGGCATCTCGCCGGCGCTCGTCGCCACCGCCTTGCCCAACTCGATCGGGGCGAGCTCGTCGCTCTCGTCCTGGACGATCCGGCCGCCGGCGCGAACGATCGCTCCGGCGACGCCGCCGCCGTGCTTGAGGTCCGTGTTCGCGGCGTTCGCGATCGCGTCGACCTCGAGCTTCGTGATGTCGGCCTGCCGTACCTCGATCGCCGCCATCGTGCCCCCAGGGTGGTGCGGGGCGCGCTAACCCTCGGCGCTTCGTGCCAGAAGATCGTCGGCGGGAAGCCGATTCACCTTTGCGAGGCGTGCCCATCCTCGCCCGAAGTGATGCGAGGGCCTCGTCGCGGGTGGTGAGCACGTGAACGCTTTGGTCAATTGCCGTTATCGAGAAGAACTTGCGGATCTCGGAGGTCGCGACGACCGCCATGGGCGCATCCGGTCCGGCGGCCTTCGTGAGGGCTTCGTGAATCTTCAACACGAGGCGCAGACCGGTCGAGTCGATGAAGGAGCATCCAGAGAGATCGAGGAGTAGCGGGCACCGCGCGGAGATCGCCTGCTCGGCTGCACGCTCGACCTGATCGACTGTGGACAGGTCCAACTCGCCGTCCACGGAAATGAGCAGTCCGTCGCGGTCTACGGGGGAGGTGCTGATCTTGAAGTCCATGGGCCTCTGGGATGCCGGGAAGCCCGCGAGCCAGCCTCTGGGAGAGCGCCGGCCGGTTCTTCGAGGTCGGGTGATCCTACCTGGCAAATGACCCGGTTGGGCGCTTAGGCGGGCCGCCGATGGGTAAGTGGGACATTGGAGGCACCATGAGCGAAGCAGTCGCTGTCGATCTGCCGCTGGAGCCTGGTAGCGCCAGGCGGGCCCGCGAGCACCTGGAGCCCTTTCGCAAGGCGCTGGGCGAAACGACGTTCTTCGACCTACGGTTGCTGGTCAGCGAGCTCATTGTGGAGGCGCTGAACGCTCGGTCGGGAATCGATGATGGGCGGGTCGCGCTGCGCGCCAAGCTTCGCCACGGTGGTGTCCGGGTCGAAGTGGCCGAAGTTGGGGGGGCATTTCGGCTCCCTTCCCGACGTCCCAAGCCGGGCGAAGCTGGCTGGGGCATTTACCTGGTGACGCGATTGAGCAGGCGCTGGGGGTTACGGCGTGGGCCGGGTAGGTCGGCTGTGTGGCTTGAAGTGAAATGAGCGCGAACGTCTGAGCTTCTGACCCGTCGGGGGCGCGCCGCATTCCCCTGGGGTTGAAGCTGGCGTGGATGCGGCCGACCGCAACGCGGAGGCGCTGGCCGCCGATCTGCGGCGGCGGCTGGTCGAGCGCCGGCGCGCCGAGGCGGCCGCCGGAGAGGCGGGGGGCAACCTGGAGGACGCGGTGGCGGAGCTGGTCGACGAGCATGCCGCGGTGCTGTCGGAGCCGCGGCGCGCCAGGATCCGCGAGCTGATCCTGCGTGACACGGTGGGCCTTGGACCGCTCGAGGCCCTGCTCGCCGATCCCGCGGTCACCGAGGTGATGGTGAACGGAGCAGACGCGGTGTACGTGGAATGCGGCGGCCGGATCGAGGCGACCGAGGTGAGGTTCTCGTCGGAGGGGGCCCTTCGCGATGCGATCGAGCGGATCCTCTCCCCGCTGGGTCGCCGCGTCGACGAGCTCAGCCCGATGGTCGACGCGCGGCTCGCGGACGGATCGCGGGTGAACGTGGTCATACCGCCTCTGTCGGTTGACGGCCCGGCGCTGTCGATCCGCCGCTTCACCGCCGCTCGCCCCGGTCCCGAGGAGCTGGTCGCCTCGGGGACGCTGACCTCCGAGCTTCACGACTTGCTGGCCGCCGCGGTGCGCGGCCGGCGGAGCATTCTGATCTCCGGCGGGACGGGCGCCGGAAAGACGACGCTCCTCAACGCGCTCTCGGCCCATATCGGCCCCGCGGAGCGCGTGATCACGATCGAGGACGCGGCGGAGTTGCGACTGCGCCAGGAGCACGTGGTCCGCCTGGAGAGCCGTCCGCCGAGCGTCGAGGGCCGCGGGGAGGTGACGATTCGCGACCTGCTTCGCAACGCGTTGCGCATGCGACCGGACCGGATCGTGATCGGCGAGGTGCGCGGGCGCGAGGCCCTGGACCTCCTGACGGCGCTCAACACGGGACACGACGGAGCGCTGTCGACCGTGCACGCGAACTCGCCGGCCGACGCGCTTCGCCGGCTCGAGACACTGGCGATGATGGCGGGGGTCGGGCTGCCCCACGAGGCGATCCGCGAGCAGGTGCGGCGCGGAATCGAGCTCGTGGTGCACCTGGCCCGCTCACCACAGGGCGAGCGCCGGGTGGTCGAGGTGGGCGAGGTGGTGCGGGCGGGCGGCGGCGTCACCGTCAGGGAGGTGTGGCGACGATGACCTCGATCCTGCTGGCAGCCGTGGCCGGCGGGATGGCCGCGGTGGCGGCCAGAGAAGCCGTGCTCGCCAGCCCCGCGTTGGGAGCCTGGCTCGTGGAGGCGGTCGAGCCGCTTCGACGCGCCGGCCGCGAGGGTTACGCGCCGACGGAGGCCGAACGGCGCCGGCTCGCGGCGCTGGGCACAGGAGCCCTGCTGGTCGCGACCCTGCTGGTGGCCGGCCCAGGACCGGCGCCCGTTGGGGCGGTGGCCGGTCCCGGCGCCGCCGCCTGGGCGGTGGCACGCCGCCGGGCGCGCTACCTGCGGGCAGTCGAGCGCGGACTGCCGCAGGTCGCCACAGCGGTCGCGGATGCCCTCGCCGGCGGCCGCTCGGTCCGCGCGGCGCTCGCCTCCGCAGCAAGCTCGATGGAGGGGCCGCCGGCCTCCGAGCTGGCGCGCGTGCGGGCCGACCTCGAGCTCGGAGCGTCCACGGCTGAGGCGCTCACGGCCCTGGAGGCCCGCCTGCGCTCGGAGCGAGTGAGCTCGTTCGCGGCGGCGCTCGTCTCGCAGCAGCTCGGCGGCGGCGATCTGGCCGGGCTCCTGCGGCGATTCGCCGCCTCGGCGGCGGAGCGCGACCGGGTCGCCGCGGATGCCCGCTCGGCGACCGTGCAGGCCCGCTTCACCGGCCTGCTGGTCGTGGCCATGCCCTCTGGGGCGGCGCTGTTCGCGGAGCTGATCGAGCCCGGCTTCGTGGGAGGGCTGCTCGCGAACGGGACCTCTGCGGCGCTGCTGGCCGCGGCCGCAGCCTTTCAGGTTGGCGGCTTCGCGTCGATTCGGCGCCTGAGCCGAGTTGACGACGGATGAGCGGCGCGCTGATCGCCATCGCCGTCCTCCTGGGCGCCGCTGCCCTGTGGGAGCTGGCGGGGAGCAGGGGGGAGGAGGTCGGCCGCTCGATCAGGGGCCTCGCGGCGACCCTGAGCGGCGGGCAGGTGCGGACGCTGGCCGGCGCCGCGCTGTGGCTTCGCATCCCGCAGCGCCTTCGGCGCGCCGGCTTGGCGGAGCGCGTCCCGGTGGCGGCCGTGCTCGCCGCAAAGGCAGGCGGGGTGGGTGCGGGCGTCGTGGCGGCCATGATCGCCTCCCCGGCGCTGCCCACCCGGCTGGCGGTTCTGCTCGCCCTCGCTCTACCTGCTGCCGGCTTTGTGGCGCCTGAGGCGTGGCTGGAGCGGGCCGCGCGGCGCCGGCGGGCCCGGATCGGAGTCGCGCTTCCCGACGCCCTGGATCTGCTCGCGGTCGGAACCGCTGCCGGGCGCAGCGCGGCGACGGTGCTCGGCGAGGTCTCGGGCCGCGGAAGTGGGCCGCTGGCCCGTGAGCTGGCGGTCGCGGTGGCCGAGATCGAGTGCGGGGTGCCGCAACGCGAGGCGATCGCCGCAGTTCGCGAGCGGGTGCCCGGGGCCGAGCTTGGAGCCTTCGCGTCGGCCCTCGAGCGCTCCCGGCGCTACGGCTCGCCACTCGCCGAGCAGCTCCACGAGCAGGCGGCGGCGCTTCGCCGGCAGAGCCGGCGCCGGATCGAGGAGCAGGCGGCGCGGGCGGCGCCGAAGATCCAGCTGGTGGTGGCCCTGGTCCTCGTCCCCTCCGTGCTTTTGATGATCCTCGCAGCCCTGGTGGCCCACTCGGACGCCCTGCTCGCCCCGTTCTAGCTGCAACGCGGCTTGCAGATCGGCGATCCGCGAGGGGCCTTCGGAGCCGGCGGGTCGTGGCCCCAAAACGGCTTCAACAAGCCGATTGCGCCGGGTAAACGGGACGGGTAGCAGTTCCGTCCGACGGATCGTGTCCCATTCCCGACCACTTCGGTGTTGCAAAGTGGGGGCAAGTGGGATAGCGTGGCGACTCGTTCTTAACCAAGGACCGGGGTGGTGAGGTTCCTCCCACCTCGCCACTCCGGTCCAAACAACTTTCGCGGCGCGGCCGCAGGATTCGATCACTCACGCAGAGAGGACCCCACGGTTGGCATTTCGTGGCCAGTACGAGCACAACCTGGACTCCAAGGACCGGCTCACCGTCCCAGCGCGCTTCCGCGCGGCACTGGCCGATGGAGTGGTTCTCTCGGCAGGCCTCGACCCCTGCGTCGAGGTCTATCCGACCAGCGACTTTGCGCGCTTCGAGCAGCAGGTTCTCGCCGAGCTCAACCCGCTCAGCCGCCACGGGCGCATGATGAAGCGGCGCTTCCACGGCCGCTCGCACGACGAGACCCTCGACTCGGCCGGGCGCGTCCGGATCCCCAGGCACCTGATCGAGCACGCCGAGCTCGCAGAAGGCCCCTGCGTCGTGATCGGCGTCGCCGATCACCTGGAGATCTGGAATACGAGCCGCTGGGCCGACCACTACGCCGAGATCGACGCGACCGCCGCCGAAATCGCGGAGGAGCTGGCCCATGGTGGGCCGGGGGCGCCGCGAGGCGCCGGCTGAGGCTCGGAGCGCCGATCTGCGGATGGCCACACTGACGTACATGCCTACCGAGCACGTCCCAGTCCTGGCCTCTGAGCTGATCGCGGTCCTGGATCCCCGCCCCGGCGAGACAGCGGTCGACTGCACCTTCGGCGGCGGCGGGCATGCGCGGCTCGTCGCGGAGCGCCTGGGGGCGGGCGGCACGCTCATCTGCATCGACCGCGACCCCGCCGCCGAGCAGCGGTTCTCAGAGCTCGCGGACGAGCTGGACTGCGAGATGCGCTTTGTGCGAGCGAACTTCGCCGACGCCCTCGGCGAGCTGGTCGCCGAGGGCTTCCGCGCCGACCTCGTCTACATGGACCTGGGCATCTCGTCCCTCCAGCTAGAGGCCGCGGAGCGCGGCTTCTCCTACACCTACGACGCACCCCTCGACATGCGCATGGACCCCAGCGCGGGTCTGTCGGCGGCCGAGGTCGTGAACGAATGGCCCCAGGACCGGCTCGCGGTGGTCATCCGCGAGCACGGAGAGGAGCGCCACGCCCGCTCGATCGCGCGCGAGATCGTCCATCGCCGCCCCCTGGAGACCACGGCCGACCTGGTCGATGCGATTCGCGCCGCGGTGCCGCCGGCCTACCGCTTCGGGCGCGGCCACCCGGCAAAGCGCACCTTCCAGGCAATCCGGATCGCAGTCAACGACGAGCTCGACTCGCTCGACCGGGCGCTTCCCGCGGCCTGGGAGCTCCTCAGCGAGGGCGGGCGGCTCGGCTTGATCTCGTTTCACTCGCTCGAGGATCGGCGCAGCAAGCGCTTCCTTGCCGATCGCGCCCGGGGCTGCGTCTGCCCGCCGGAGCTCCCGGTTTGCCGATGCGGGCGCCAGCCGGAGGCCGAGCCACTGACCCGGCGGGCGCTGGCCGCGACCCCGGAGGAAATCGAGCGCAACCCTCGGTCGCACTCCGCGCGCCTGCGCGCCACGCGGAAGCTCCACAGGGGCCAGGGCGGCGACGACGAAAGGAAGGAGGCCTGATGGCCGCCTCCTCAACAGCGACGGCTCGCCGCGCCGCCGCGCCGGCACGGACCAGGCGCCCCAGGGCTCGCCCGGCACCGCGCTCCGCGACCCGGACCGCACGCTCGCCGCGCCGCCAGCCGCTGACCCCGATGCCCGCCCGCCTCGTCCCGCTGACGGTGGGGCGCACCGCGGGGGCGGTCTCGGGGCTCGCGGACTCCGGCCTCGTCCACCGGTTGACCCGGGGCAGGCTCTGGATCGGCGCCCTTACCACGCTCCTGGTCGGCATCGTGGCCCTGAACGTGCTCGCATTGAGCCTGAACGCGTCCTCGAGCCGGGTGGGAAGGCAGGCCGACTCGCTGAAGCGGGAGATCTCGGCGCTGCGTGCCCAGATCGCCATCGACGGCTCCTCCAATCAGAGGATCCAGGCCGCGGCGGCGAGGCTGGGCCTGATCGTTCCCGAGCCGGGCTCCGTCGGGTACCTGCGCCCCGGCCACAACGACGCCGAAGTCGCTGCCAGGCGCCTCGTGTCCGGCGACTTGACGACCGAGACCTTCGAGGTGGCGCCGCTGGCTCCGGCCATCGTGCCCGCGGCCGTGCCAACCGCGGACCCGGCGACGGACCAGACGGCGGTCGCTGAGGTGACCGAGACGCCGCCGGCGACCGACGCGACCGCTGCGACGACCACCACCGAGACGACCTCGCCGGCCGGCGGGCAGGAAACAGGTGGGGCGTCCGGTGGCGGTGGGGGAGTGGCGGCGCCTTGAGCGCGGGGCTCGGACGGCGCGCCGGCCGCCGGGCCCAAGGCAGGGCCGACGAGCGATGATCGAACGGCGCATCGGCCTTCTGTTCGCCTGTTTCCTGCTGTTGCTCGTGGTCGCGATCGGCCGCGCGGCCTGGGTGCAGGGAGTCCAGGGCGGGGGGCTCGCCGCCGACGCCCAGAGCCAGCAGACCCAGACGGTGACCATTCCGGGCCGGCGCGGACGGATCCTGGACCGCAACGGCAAGGAGTTGGCCGTCTCGGAGGACGCGGCGGACGTGATCGCGACTCCCTACCAGGTGAAGGACCCGGCGCGGGCCGCCCGACGCCTGGCGCCGCTGCTGGACGTCCCCGAGGCAGAGATCCTTCGCCCGCTCGCCGATCGATCCTCGGGCTTCGCCTACCTGGCTCGCCAGGTGGGCCTGCCGATCGCCGACCGGGTGCGCAAGCTGAAGCTCGATGGCATCGCCACGGTGCCGTCGAGCCGGCGGGTATATCCGGAGGGCGAGCTCGCCGCTTCCCTGATCGGCACCGTGGGTGTCGACGCTGACGGCCTCACCGGGCTCGAGGCGGGTGACGACGACCTGCTCGGCGGGGCCAACGGCGAGCGCCAGGTGGTCCTGGACGGGCTCGGCAACGAGATCGAGCGCGACACGGTAAGCGGGGCCCAGCAGGGGGAGGACCTGCGGCTGACGATCGACGCCGGGATCCAGGCACGGACCGAGGAGGTGCTCGCCAACCTGTCCCAGACGTACCAGCCCAAGAGGGCCACGGCGATCGTCATGGACCCGCGCAACGCCGAGGTGCTGGCGATGGCCGACTGGCCCAGTTTCGATCCAAGCGATCCGGCCTCGGCCTCGCCTGAAGCGCTGCGGAGCATGGCCACCGGCTTCACCTATGAGCCGGGCTCGACCTTCAAGGCGTTCACGGTGGCCGGCGCGCTCTCGGAGGGCCTGGTCACGCCCAACAACGTCTTCTACCTGCCGATCGAGATCCAGGTGGCCGATCGCGAGATCTCGGATGCCGAGGACCGGGGGGCGGAGAGCCTCACCGTCGCTCAGATCCTCGCCCAGTCCTCGAACGTCGGGGCCGTGAAGGTCGGCCTCGAGCTCGGCGAGGAGCGGTTCTACCGCTGGGTGCGGCGGTTCGGCTTCGGCGATCCGACCGGGATCGGCTTCCCCGGCGAGGAGCGTGGAATCGTCCCAACTCTGTCGGAGTTCTCGGGCTCCACGATCGGCAACCTGCCGATTGGCCAGGGCCTGTCCGTGACGCCGATCCAGATGGCCGCCGCCTACGCGGCGATCGCGAACGGTGGCACCCTGCGCCCGCCGCGGCTGATCCTCGAGGAAGGGAACGCGGAGGCCCCGGCGCCGGACGGCCACCGGGTGATCAGCAAGCAGACGTCGGGGCAGCTGACGCAGATGCTGGAGGGAGTGCTGGCGCCCGGCGGCACCGCGTCGGAGGTCAGCGTTCCCGGCTACACCCTGGCGGGCAAGACGGGGACCGCCGAGGTGGCCGTCGACGGCGGCTACTCGGAGTGGAAGTACGTCGCCTCCTTCGTGGGCTTCGCGCCGGCCCGGAATCCCCGCCTCCTGGTCGCGGTTGTGGTCGACCAGCCCCAAGGCAGCTACTACGGCGGCGTGGTCGCGGCCCCCGCATTCGGCGAGATCGCCAAGTTCGCGCTGCCGTACCTCGAGATCGCGCCGGATCAGCAGCCATAGAATCGACTCGATGAAGCTCCGCGAGCTGCTCGTCGACGCAGAGGTCGCCGAGGTCGTCGGGGAGGCCGGCACGGAGGTGACCAGCCTCGCGTACGACAGTCGCGCGGTCGAGCCGGGCACGCTCTTCTTCTGCGTTCCCGGGCAGCGCTCGGACGGCCATGAGTTCGGCGAGCGCGCCGTCGAGAACGGCGCCGGCGCGCTCGTGGTCGAGCGACTTCTGGACCTCGGGGTGACCCAGGTGCGGGTCGCCGATTCCCGCGCCGCGATGGCCCCGGTAGCGGTGCGCTTCTGGGATGACCCCACCGCGAAGCTGCGCGTGGCCGGCGTCACCGGGACCAACGGGAAGACCACCACCGCCTTCCTGATCCGGCATCTGCTCTCCTCGCAGGGGATCCGGACCGGGCTCCTGGGGACGGTGAAGCAGATCGTCGGCGGAGTCGAGGAGGGGGTGGAGCGGACCACGCCCGAGGCGATCGACCTCCAGCGAACCTTCCGCCGCATGCTCGACGAGGGTGACGCGGCCTGCGCGATGGAGGTCTCCTCCCACGCCCTGGCGCTGGAACGGACCGCAGGCGTCCGCTTCGCGGTCGCCGTGTTCACCAACCTGACCCAGGACCACCTCGACTTCCACGCCGACATGGAGGAGTACTTCCTGGCCAAGCGCGGGCTCTTTTCTGTCCCCTCGTCGCTCCCGGAGACGGCGGTCGTGAACGTCGACGATGCCTACGGGGCGCGGTTAGCGGACGAACTGCGGAAGGCCGGCGAACCTCCCTTGCTCACCTTTTCTGCGAGCGGCGCGGACGACGCCGACTTCCGGGCCGCGGAGGTCTCCTTCGACGCCGCGGGGTCGCAGTTCCTGTGCCGCGCTCCGGATGGGGAGGCGCGGGTGCGGATGCCGTTGCCAGGCCACTTCAACGTCGAGAACGCGCTGGCGGCGATCGGCGCCTGCCACGCGCTGGGGGTGCCGGCCGGGGCGGCGACCACCGCCCTGGCAAGCGCCGGCCTCGTCCCGGGGCGCTTCGAGCCCGTCGACGCGGGGCAGCCCTTCGCGGTCCTGGTCGACTACGCGCACACCCCGGACTCGCTGAAGAACGTGCTCGAGGCGGCGCGGAAGCTGACGGAGGGACGGCTGATTGCGGTCTTCGGGTGCGGTGGGGATCGCGATCGTGACAAGCGGCCCTTGATGGGGGGGATCGCGGCCAGGCTCGCGGACGTTTGCGTGGTCACCTCGGACAACCCGCGCTCCGAGGAGCCGCAGGCGATCATCGCCGAGATCCTGGCTGGAATCCCCGGCCCTGAGAACGGGGGGATCGAGGTGGAGCCCGACCGCAGGGCCGCGATCGCACTCGCGTTCAGCGTCGCGGCGCCGGGCGACACCGTGGTGATCGCCGGCAAGGGACACGAGCAGGGGCAGGAGCTGGCAGGCGGGCGAAAGATCCCCTTCGACGACCGCGAGGTCGCGACGGAGGAGCTGCGCAAGCCCGCATGATCGAGCTGTCCGCAGACCGGATTGCCGCAGCGGCCGGAGCCGAGGTTGCGGTCGCCGGTGGAGGCGGGCGGCCCGAGCGGGCGGTCGTCGACTCGCGCCAGCTGCGCCCCGGTGACCTGTTCTTCGGCCTGCGGGGCGAACGCGCGGACGGAGGGGAATTCGCCGCCCGGGCGCTCGAGGCCGGGGCTTGGGGCGTCGTGGTCGAGCCGGAGCGAGCACGCTCCCTGGTTCCGGCCGGCGGCGGGAGGCGGGAGGCGCGGGCCGATGGCTGGGTGCTCGCGGCCCCCGATCCGCTCGCCGGGCTTCAGGCGCTCGCTCGTGCGTGGCGGCGCGAGCTCGGATGCCCGGTGGTGGGAATCACGGGGTCGGTGGGCAAGACGTCGGTCAAGGACATCTGCCACGCGATCCTGCCCCTGCGCGTCCACGCCAGCCCGGAGAACTACAACACCGAGATCGGCCTGCCGCTCGCCGTGCTCGGGGCTCCGCCGGAGACGCAGGCGCTTGTGCTCGAGATGGCGATGCGAGGCAGAGGTCAGATCGCCCAGCTCTGCGAGATCGCAGAGCCCAACGTCGCCGCGATCACCAATATCGGCCCTGTCCACCTGGAGCTGCTCGGCGCGCTGGAGGCGATCGCCGAGGCCAAGGCGGAGATCCTCGCCGAGCTCGGTGAGCGCGACCGCGCCGTGGTCCCGGCCGACGCCGAGGCGCTCGAGCCGCACCTGCACGACCGATTGGTGACGATCACCTTCGGCCCCGGCGGCGACGTCTTCGCGCTTCGGTGGAGCGGCGACGGACGCTCCATCGAGGCCCAGGTGGGGACGCCCACGGGCGAGCAGCCCTTCTCGTTTCCGTTCGGGGAAGCGCACAACCTGACCAACGCCTTGGCGGCGATCGCGATCGGCGAAGCGCTCGAGGTTCCGCTGGACGAGATGGCGCAGCGGGCGCCGGAGATCGCCTTCTCGCGCCTGCGCGGCGAGTTGATCGAGCTGGCCGACGGAATCGTCGTCGTCAACGACTGCTACAACGCAAACCCGATCTCGATGCGCGCGGCGCTCGATCACCTGGCCTCACTCCCGGCCCCCGGTCGCCACGTAGCCGTGCTCGGCGAGATGGCGGAGCTGGGGCCGAACGCGCCACAGTTTCACCGTGAGGCCGGGTCACATGCGCGCCAGCTCGGCGTCGGTCCCCTGATCGGGGTGGGCGGCCTGGCCCGCGACTATGCCCCCGACGCCTGGGCGCCCGATGCCGAGGCAGCGGTGCCTCTGGCCGAGGCGATGCTCCAGCCGGGCGACGCGCTGCTGGTCAAGGGCTCTCGCTCCGTCGGCCTGGAGCTCGTCACCGACGAGCTGATGGCGCGGCGCGGAGTCGCCGAGCGATGACACTCTCAGCTCGCGCAGATCGCCAGCGAGGTCTCGTCGGCGGCCATCGATCGTGGCCAGATCCTGATCGCCGGGATGGCGGCGATGCTGATCACGATCTTCCTGGGACCGAGGTTCATCGAGCTCCTGCGGGCCCGGGAGTTCGGCCAGCAGATCCGCGAGGAGGGCCCGGCGGAGCATCACGCCAAGGCCGGGACGCCGACCATGGGCGGGCTGATCGTGTTCGTGGCGATCGCCGTCCCCTACCTGGTGCTCTCGGAGCGGGACACCCAGAGCCTGGCGGTCTTCGGCGTCGCCCTCGGCGCCGCCGGGCTCGGTTTCGCGGACGACTTCATCAAGGTCGCCAAACGCCGCTCCCTGGGCCTCTCGGCTCGCTGGAAGCTGCTTGCCCAAATCGCCCTGGCGGTGGGGCTCTGGTGGGTGGCCAGCGAGGAGGTGGGGCTCGAATCGAGCCTCCAGGTGCGGATCTCCGACGCCGAGATCTACATCGGCCCGGTGCTCTATGTGATGGTCGTCTTCCTGGTGATCGCCGGCGCCTCGAACGCCGTCAACCTCACCGACGGGCTCGACGGGCTGGCGGCGGGCTCGTGCGCGATCGTGCTGCTCGCCTATACGGCGATCACGATCACCAGCGGCGAGGAGGGCCTGGCGCTGCTCTCGGCCTGCCTGGTGGGCGCCTCGGTCGGCTTTCTTTGGTTCAACTCCTTCCCGGCGGCGATCTTCATGGGTGACACCGGCTCGCTGGGGCTGGGGGCGGCGATCGGGGCGCTGGCGGTGATGACCCAGACCGAGCTGCTGTTGATCATCCTCGGCGGGATCTTCGTGATCGAGGCGGTCTCGGTGGCGGTCCAGGTGCTCAGCTTCAAGCTGTTCCGCCGCCGGGTGCTGTTGATGGCGCCGGTCCACCACCACTTCGAGATGATGGCCTGGTCGGAGACCAAGATCATGCTCCGCTTCTGGATCGTCGCCGCCGTTTGCGCGGGGATCGGCTACACGCTGTACCAGAACTCGATCCCCGGTTGAAGCCCCGCCCGCCCCTCCCCGACGGCCCGTACCTGGTCGTCGGCCTGGCCCGGTCGGGCCAGGCGGCGGCGCGGATGCTGTCGGCTCGCGGCGCGGAGGTCGCCGGCTGCGACTCGGGCTCGCCCGAGGGTGCGTCGCGGCTCGCCGAGGCGGGGGTGGACGTCCGCCTGGGCTCGGACGGCGTCGAGCTGCTCGACGCCGCGCGCTGCGTCGTCAAGAGCCCCGGGGTGCCGGCCGAGGCCGCGGCGATCGCGCGGGCGCGCGAGCTGGGCCTGACGGTGGTCGGCGAGCTGGAGCTCGCCTGGCGCCTGTTGCCGAATCGGTTCGTCGCCGTCACCGGGACGAACGGCAAGACGACGGTGACCGAGCTCCTCGGCCACCTCTGGCGGACGGCCGCCGAGCCGGTGGCGGTGGCGGGGAACGTCGGCACGCCCCTCGCCGCGCTGGTCGGCGAGGTGCCCGGTGAGGCGACGGTCGTCTGCGAATGCTCGAGCTTCCAGCTCGAGGACTCCGAGGCCTTCGCGCCCGAGTGCGCCGTGCTGCTGAACGCGACGCCCGACCACCTGGATCGCCATCACGGCTTCGACCAGTACCTGCGCGCCAAGCTGCGGATCTTCGCCAACCAGGGAAACGACGACGTCGCAGTGTTCAACGCCTCCGAGGCGGCGCTGCGCGACCTCGACCTCGGGTGGCTGCGCCCGGCGGGTGGCCTACTGCCGCGGCTCGGACCCGGACTGTGAGGTCTCGCTCAGCGAAGGCGTCATCTTCGCCGGCGAGGAGCCGCTGCTGGAGGCGAGCGAGCTGGGCCTGATCGGCGCCCACAACGCCGACAACGCGATGGCCGCCGCCGCGGCGGCCCTGGCGATGGGCCTCGGGCGCGACGCGGTGCGCGAGGGCCTTCGCGGCTTCGCCGGCCTGCCGCACCGACTCGAGCGCGTCGCCGAGCGGGGCGGCGTCCTCTACGTCAACGACTCCAAGGCCACCAACGTCGCCGCCGCCGCGGCCGGGCTGCGCTCGTTCGACGGCGGGGTGCGGGCGATCCTCGGCGGCTCGCTCAAGGGGCAGGAGCTGAAGGGGCTGGTCGAGCCGGTGGGCGAGAGATGCGTCGCCTGCTACCTGATCGGCGACGCCGCCGAGTCGCTGGAACACGACCTGGAGCCCGCCCGCGAGGCCGGGGTGGAGCTGCGCCGCTGCGACGGGCTCGCCGAGGCGGTCCGCGCAGCAGCGGCCGACGCCCAGTCAGGCGAGGTCGTCCTGCTCTCCCCGGCCTGCGCGAGCTTCGACGCCTACCGCGACTTCGAGCAGCGGGGCGAGCACTTCCGCTCGCTGGTCGAGGGGCTCGAAGCCTAGGGCGGCGCCTGGAAGGTTCGCGCCTGCCTGGCGCGAACTCAACCAGGGAGATGACGGCCCTCTCACTCAGTCGGCTCGGCCCGAAGACGCGCAGGCGCGCCGGCGCCCAGCCGATCGAATACAACCTGCTGCTCACCGCCACCCTTTGCCTGCTCGCCTTCGGCGTGGTGATGGTGTTCAGCGCCAGCTCGACGACCTCGCTTCTGGGGCAGAGCGGGGACAGCGCCTACTACCTGAAGCGGACCCTGCTGTTCGGAGCCGCCGGCCTGCTGGTGATGCGGGTCATGTCGCTGCGCGGAATGCGCCTGCTGCGGCCGCTGACACCGCTGCTCGTGGCGGGCTCGTTCCTCCTCCTCATTGCCGTGCTGATCCCGGGGATCGGCATGTCCGTCAACGGCGCCCGGCGCTGGATCGGCGCCGGGCTGTTCCAGGTGCAGCCCTCCGAGTTCGCCAAGCTGGCCCTAGTCCTCTATGGCGCACATCTGCTGGCCTCGAGGCCGCGGATGACTCGAGAGATCCGCACCCTGATGCCCTACCTGGCGGTGGTCGGCCTTGCCTGCTTGCTGATGGTCGTCGAGCCCGACCTCGGCACGGCGATAGTCGTCCTGGGGGCGACCGGCGCGCTGCTGGTCGCCGCCGGGGTGAAGATCCGCCACCTGGCGCTGCTGGGCGCCGGAATCGGTGTCCTCTTGCTGCTGGCGATCGTGCTCGAGCCCTATCGGATGCAGCGCCTCACGGGCTTCGTCAATCCGACCGGCGACCCGGGGGGCGCCGGCTTTCAGGCGATTCAGGCCAAGATCGCGTTCGGCTCCGGCGGGATCTTCGGCGTCGGGCTCGGGCAGAGCATCCAGAAGGCCTTCTACCTCCCCGAGGCGCACACCGACATGATCGCGGCGGTGGTCGGCGAGGAGCTCGGGCTGGTCGGGATCGCGACGCTCGTGGGGCTGTTCGGTCTGTTCGGGTACGCGGGTCTTCGCGCCGCGCAACGAGCGCGCGACCGCTACGGCAAGCTGCTCGCCGCCGGGCTCACCTCGCTGATCCTGGTCCAGGGGATCGTCAACCTGTTCGCGGTGCTCGGGCTGGCTCCGCTCACCGGCGTGCCGCTGCCGTTCGTCTCCTACGGCAACTCGAGCCTGCTCGTGATGCTGGCGGCGACCGGGCTGCTCTTGAACGTGGCCGCCGGGGGCGCAGGCCGCCGCACCCGCCCGGCGTGGCGGAGGCACTGCGAGACTTCGGGTGGTGGATGGCGGCCGCACGCACAGCGACGCCAGGCCCGCGAGAGGAAGGAGCGTTTCGGGCGGTGCCAAGAGTCGTCATAGCCGCGGGGGGAACCGCGGGGCACGTAGTGCCGGCGCTCGCCGTCGCCGACGCGCTTCGGGATAAGGGCGCCGAGGTCTCCTTCCTCGGAACGCGGGAGCGGCTCGAGGCGAAGCTGGTCCCGGCTTCCGGCTACGAGATCGACTTCCTGCGGGTCCGCGGCCTGGACCGTCGCGCGCCCCTGAGGGCGGCCATGGCGGCGGCCCTGGCGGCTGCCGCTGTGCCCGCGGCGCGCAGCGCGCTGCGGCGCCGGCGGGCCGACGTGGTGATGGGGGGCGGGGGATACGTGGCCGGCCCGGCGGGGCTCGCGGCGCTGTCCGCCCGCCTGCCCCTGGTGCTGACCGAAGCCGACCGCCACCTTGGCCTGGCCAATCGCCTGCTGGCGCGGCGCGCGAGGCGCGTCTGCCTGGCGTTCCCGATCGCTGGCCGCGAGGGCGATCGCTACCTGGTCACCGGCCGGCCGGTTCCGGCGGCGGTTCTCGACGCCGATCGGGGCAAGGCGCGTGGCCGCTTCCAGATCGCTTCGGACGACCGGTGCCTGCTCGTCTTCGGCGGCAGCCAGGGCGCCCGCTCGCTCAACCTCTGCGCTCTCGATGCCTTCCTCGGCGACGCCTCGGCCGCTCGCGACTACCACGTGATCCAGATCACCGGCCACCGCGACTACCCGCTGGCCCGGGAGCGGCTGGAGGCCACCGGCGGGGCTGACCGATACACGCTGCTCGAGTACGAGCCGACCCTCGCCGACCCGCTGGCCGCCTGCGACCTCGTGCTCGCCCGGGCCGGCGGCTCGGTGTTCGAGCTGGCGGCGGCCGGCCGGCCGGCGATCCTGGTCCCCTACCCGTACGCGACGGCCCGCCACCAGGACGCCAACGCGGCCTGGATGGCGGAGGCCGGCGCGGCCGTCGTGGTCGACGACTCCGAGCTCGATGCCGGCACCCTGGCTCGGACGGTGGGGGACCTGTTCGCCGATCCGGGGCGCCTGGAGCGGATGTCCGCAGCCTCGCGCGCCCTCGCCCGGCCGGACGCCGCCGAGCGAATCGCCGAACAGGTTCTGGACGCTGCGAGGCGATGATCGCTCGATGACCGACTGGAGCCGGCGCAAGCTGCACTTCATCGCCATCGGCGGCGCCGGGATGAGCGGCCTGGCGCTCGTCTGCCACCGGCTCGGGGCGCGCGTGAGCGGCTCGGATCGCGCCCGGAGCTCATACCTCGAGCGCCTGCGAGCGGCGGGCCTGGAGCCCCGGGTGGGCCACGACGCCGACGCGGTGCCGCCGGACGCCGAGGTGGTTGTCTCGACCGCCATCGGTGAGGACAACCCCGAGCTCGCACGGGCCCGCGAGCGGGGCCAGCCGGTGATCCATCGGGGCGATTTGCTCGCCGAGCTGTGCGCCGAGAAGCGACTGCTCGCGGTCGCGGGCACCCACGGCAAGACCACGACCGCCGGGATGCTCGTCCACGTCCTGCGGGCGATGGGCGCCGACCCCGGCTTCTCTCTGGGCGGCGAGCTTCCGGGCGGGGGCGAGGACGGCGGCCCCGGGAACGCCGGCTGGGGCGGCGGCGAATGGGTGGTCGCCGAGGCGGACGAGTCCGACGCGAGCTTCCTGCGCTTGCGGCCGGAGGTGGCGGTGGTCACCAACGTCGAGCTCGACCACCACTCGCACTGGTCCTCGCGCGCCGAGCTGATGGAGTCCTTCCGGGGGTTCTGCGAGCCGGCGCGGGGGCTGGCGCTGCCCGGCGACCGCAGCCTCGCCGGCCTGGCGGGCGGAGCAGCGCGTCGTGGGCTTCGACGAGGATCATCCGGGCCCGACGCTGGACCTGAAGGTCCCCGGTCGCCACAACCTGCTGAACGCGCGCGCCGCCCTGGCTGCGCTGGAGCTGGCGGGCTTCGAGCTCGAGCCGGCGGCGGGCGCGCTCGCCTCCTTTCCCGGGATCCTGCGCCGCCTCGAGCTCAAGGGACACCGGAACGGAGCAGCGATCTACGACGACTACGCCCACCACCCGACCGAGGTGGCCGCGGCGCTCCAAGCGCTTCGCGAGCTCGGGCCGCGCCGGCTGATCGCGGTCTTCCAACCGCATCTGTACTCGCGCACCAAGGCTCTCGCCGATCGCTTCGGCGTTGGCCCTGGCGGCCGCTGACGAGGTCGGCGTCCTCGACGTCTATCCGGCCCGCGAGCGGCCGGTGGGGCCGCTCGAAGGGGTCAGCGGGCTGGCGGTCGCGCGGGCGGCCGCCGACCGCGCCTCGGGCCGCCCGGTCTGGTGGCTCGTCGACGCCGACCGGGCCGAGCGCGCCCTGGCGCCACGGCTGCGCGAGGGCGACGTCCTGGTGACGATCGGCGCCGGGGACATCTACGAGCTCGCCGACGCCCTCGTCGACACCCCGGGTGACGAGCAATGAACGCCCCCGAGGGCGTCGAGCGTGACTACCCCCTCGCCCGCCTGACCACGGTGCGCGCCGGCGGGCCGGCCGACCTCTACGCGCGCCCCGAGGACGAGCAGGAGCTGGTGGAGCTGCTTCGCTGGGCGGCGTCGGAGGGGATCGCGGTCGGGGTGGTCGGCTCGGGCTCCAACCTCCTGGTCTCGGACGACGGCTATCGCGGCTTGGTCCTGAAGCTTGACGGCCGGCTGGCCGCGATCGAGCGCGACGGAACGCGTCTCGTCTGCGGCGGCGGCGCCCGGCTTCCATCGGCCGCCGCTCAGGCGGCCCGCTGGGGCCTCGCCGGGCTCGAGTTCGGGATCAACATCCCCGGGACGGTCGGCGGCGCCGTGAAGATGAACGCCAACGCCTACGGCGGCGAGCTCGGCCGGGTGCTCGAGTGGGTCAACGTGTGCACCGCCGGGGGTGTCGAGCGACGCCAGCCGAGCCAGCTCGGCTTCACCTACCGGAGCTCAAACCTGGGGCCCGGCGAGATCGTCTCCCAAGCCTCCTTTCGGCTCTCAGAGGGTGAGGTCGCGGAGATCAAGGGCAGGCTCGCCGAGATGCGCGGCAAGCGGCGCGAGGCGCAGCCGTCGGGGATCAAGACCTTCGGCTCGACCTTCAAGAACCCCGCGGACGATGCGCGCGCCGGGGGGCAGACCGCCGGCCAGCTCCTCGAGGCCGCCGGCTGTCGCGGGCTCGTGGTCGGCGGCGCCCGCTTCTCCGAAAAGCACGCCAACTTCGTCGAGAACGCCGGTGGCGCGACCACCGCCGACATCCTCGCGCTGATGGCCGAGGGCCGCCGTCGCGTCCACGAGCGCTTCGGCGTCTCGCTCGAGCCGGAGGTCCAGGTGCTGGGCGAGGTGGAGTGGCCCGCCGCCTGGGACCTGGACGAGTAGCCGATTCCAGGCAGCTCCGGGCAGGAGCCACCCCGGTGGAGCGCGAATCATCCTCCCGTGAGAGGCACCGCGACCACGGCTGCCGGCAAGCGGCGCGCCAGCGCGCGCACGGGCCGAGCCCGGCCCGCCGCCCGGACGGCGAAAACACGAGCGCCGTCCCGTCCCTCGCGCCGCCGATCGCCCTCGCGCTCGCCGATCGCCCTCACGGCCCGACCGAGGCGCCGGGGTCCCGCATCGCGGTGCCCCGAATGGGGGCGCTCCCGCTGCGGCGATCTCGGCCCTGGTGGGTGCCATCTCGGGCCGGCGGCGGGTGATGCTGATCGCGTTGCTCGCCGGCGCGCTGGTGCTCACCTACTTCGGCTGGTTCCGCGACTCCTCGCTGGTTGCCGTTCAAGAGGTCGAGGTGAAGGGGGTGAGCAGCACGGACCGCGAGCAGATCGTCGCCGAGCTCACGGACACCGCGCAAAGGATGACCACTCTCCACGTCCAGACCGATCGCCTCGTTGACGCGGTGCGGGAGTTCCCCGCGGTCGCTTCGGTGGTCGCGGACGCGAGCTTTCCACACGGGTTGACCATCGAGGTGATCGAGCATCCGCCGACGGCGATCGCTCGCGCAGGTGACCGCCAGGTGCCGGTCGCCGCCGACGGCTCGCTGCTCCCGGGGGCTCAAGGTGGGCGATCAGCGCCTGCCGGAGCTGCCGCGTCGACGAGTTGCCGACCTCGGGCCGACTCGAGCGGTGACCCGCTCAGCGAAGCCCTGGCGATCGGCGCCGCGCCGGCGCCGCTTCGCCCCCTGATCGCCGGCGCCTCGGTGTCCAGCGATTACGGGACCGTGGTGTCGATGCGGGGGGGAATCGAGGTGCGCTTCGGAACCCGCCACCGCGCCCACCAAAAATGGGTGTCGGTGGCCGCGATCCTCGCCGACCCGAAGCTGACCAGCCTCACCTACGTGGACGTGCGCGTGCCCGATCGCCCCGCGGTGGGCGGCGCGTCGACGGCCAGCCGACCACCACCCCGTGAGCCGAGTCTAGACTCACAGCCTGAGAGATCCCAGAAACGGTCAACTCTCAGCCCTAGGTTGAGACTTTCCCATGCAGGATTCCGTGCCGCTAAGCTATCCATGCGTTGACAGGGACCGTCGAATGCCTTACCTTCGCCCTAGGCTTGAGGCTGGAAGCGGTCCGAAACTCTCAAGCACCGCTTTAGCCTCGGAGCATCAAAGACCGAAAGTGAGGACAGTCGAGAGTCAATGGTCGAGTCCTCGTACCTCGCAGTGATCAAGGTCATCGGCGCGGGTGGCGGCGGCACGAACGCCGTCAGCCGGATGGTCGACGCCGGCCTCAAGGGCGTCGAGTTCATCGCCATCAACACGGACGTCCAGGCGCTCCAGGCGTGCGAGGCGGACATCAAGCTGTCGATCGGCCACCAGCTCACCAAGGGGCTGGGCGCCGGCGCCAACCCGGAGATCGGCGGCGGCGCGGCGGCCGAGAGCCGTGACGACATCAAGGAGGCGCTGAAGGGCGCCGACATGGTGTTCGTCACCGCCGGCGAGGGCGGCGGCACGGGCACCGGCGCCGCACCGGTGATCGCCGAGATCGCCAAGGACGAGATCGGAGCCCTCACGGTCGGCGTCGTCACCAAGCCGTTCGAGTTCGAGGGCAGCCGCCGGATGCAGCAGGCCCTCGACGGGATCGACAAGCTGCGCGCCAAGTGCGACACGCTGATCATCGTCCCGAACGAGAAGCTGCTTCAGGTGGTGGAGCGCCAGACCTCCGTCAGCGAGGCCTTCAAGATGGCCGACGACATCCTGCGCCAGGGCGTGCAGGGGATCACTGACCTGATCACCACCCCCGGCCAGATCAATCTTGACTTCGCCGACGTGCGCGCGGTGATGTCCGAGGCCGGCTCCGCGATGATGGGGGTCGGCTCGGCCTCCGGCGAGAGCCGGGCCACCGAGGCGGCGAAGGGAGCCGTCTCCTCGCCGCTGATGGAGGAGTCGATCGAGGGCGCCACGGGGATGCTGCTCAACTTCACCGGCAGCGAGGACCTCAACCTGTTCGAGGTCCACGAGGCCGCCGACATCGTGGTCGCGACCGCCGACAAGGGCGCCAACATCATCTTCGGCACGGTGATCGACCCGAACATGGCCGACGAGGTCAGGGTCACGGTGATCGCCACCGGCTTCGAGGGCTTCGAGACCCTCGCCCGCCGCCCGATCCAGGTGCGCGACCGCGCCCGCAAGCGCGGCGTCAGCGGGCTCGGCGACCGCGAGCGGCGCGAGCTTCAGGTCTCCGACGACGAGATCGACGTCCCGTCCTTCCTGAAGGGCCGCTAGACCCACTAGCCTCGCGCCGGCGATAGCCTGGCGGCGGGCCACCGCGGCGCTCAAACGCACCCCGCTGTACGAGGCACACGTGGCGGCGGGCGCCAAGCTGGTGCCGTTCGCGGGCTGGCAGATGCCGGTCTCAGTACGAGGCGGTTCGGTGCCGAGCACCTCGCGGTGCGCTCCGCCTGCGGCGTCTTCGACGTCTCGCACATGGGCGAGGTCGAGACGTCCGGCCCCGAGGCCGGGGCGCTGCTCCAGCGGCTCCTGTCCAACGACCTGGAGAAGCTCGAGGTGGGCGGCGCGCAGTACTCGGTGCTCTGCCGGGAGGACGGCGGCATCCTCGACGACCTGTTCACCTATCGGCTCGGCGGACCATCGCTACCTGACGGTCACCAACGCCGCCAACCACGAGCACGACCTGGCCTGGTTCTCAGAGCACGCCGCCGGCTTCGACGCCGAGGTCAGCGACGCGATCGGCGACTACGCGATGCTCGCCGTGCAGGGGCCCGAGGCGCGCTCGATCGTCGCCGAGCTGGCCGACGGCGAGCTGCCGTCGCGCATGCACACGGCGACGCTGGCGGTCGCCGGCGCCGAGACCCTCGTCTGCGGGACGGGGTACACGGGCGAGGACGGCGTCGAGCTCCTGATCGCCCCGGATCGCGCGGCGGAAGTCTGGGAGGCGCTGATGGCCGGCGGCGCCAGGCCGGCCGGGCTCGCGGCCCGCGACACGCTTCGCCTGGAGGTCTGCTTCCACCTCTACGGCAACGACATGGACGAGCAGCGCAACCCGATCGAGGCCGGGCTGGGCTGGTGCTGCAAGGAGGAGACCGGCTTCATCGGCTCGGAGGCCGTCGCCGCCGCCCGCGAGCGGGGCACGATCGAGAGGCTGGCGCCGTTCGTGCTCACGGGGCCGGGCATCCCCCGGCAGGGAAACGCCGTCGTCGCCGGCGGCGAGGAGGTGGGCGTGGTGACCAGCGGGACGCACTCTCCCTCGCTCGAGGTGGGGATCGGGATGGCCTACGTTCCGGTGGCGCTCGCGGAGCCCGGGACCGAGGTCGAGATCGACGTCCGCGGCAAGCTGCGGGCGGCGCGCATAGAGTCGAAGCCGCTGTACCGAAAGGAGAGCTGAGTTGGCCGACGAGAGCTACCCCGACGACCTGCGCTACCACGCCGAGCACGATTGGGCCCGGATCGAGGGCGCCGAGGCGACCTTCGGCATCACCTGGTACGCGCAGGACGCGCTGGGCGAGGTCGTCTTCTACGAGCCGCCCGAGGTCGGCTCGCAGGTGTCCAAGGACGCGGTTTACACCGAGGTCGAGTCGGTCAAGGCAGTCTCCGACGTCTACGCCCCCCTGTCCGGCGAGGTCGTCGCCGTCAACGAGGCGGTCGCCGAGCAGCCGGAGCTGATCAACGAGGACCCCTACGGCGACGGCTGGCTGGTGCGCGTGAAGCTCTCCGACCCCTCGGAGGCCGACGGGCTGATGGACGCGGCGGCATACAAGGCGATGCTTGCCGAGGGTTAGCCGCATCGCCCCCGGCTAGCATCCGGGCAGGAGTGATGCCGGCTTGACCCGCTACACCTCAGCCACGGATTCCGACCGCCGGGCGATGCTCGAGGCGATCGGCGTCGGGTCGATCGACGAGCTGTTCGCCGAGATTCCCGCCAGAGCTGCGGCTGGATCGCCCCCTCGACCTGCCGCCGGGGCTCTCGGAGACCGAGTGCTTCGACCACCTGGCCTCGCTGGCCGAGCGCAATGCCCACGCCGACTCCGAGCTCTGCTTCCTCGGGGCGGGGATGTACGACCACTACGTGCCGGCGATCGTCGACGCGATCACCCAGCGCTCGGAGTTCCTCACCCCCTACACGCCGTACCAGCCCGAGGTCTCGCAGGGCGGCCTCCAGGTGATGTTCGAGTTCCAGACCGCGATCTCGGAGCTCTGCGCGCTGCCGGTGGCCAACGCCTCGCTGTACGAGGGGCCCTCGTCGGTGGCCTCCGCCGCCTACCTGGCGATGGGCGCCACCGGGCGCCGGCGTCTGGTCGTCTCCCGGGGCCTTCACCCGCACAGCCGCGAGACGCTGGCCACCTACGCGCGCGGCTTCGGCGCCGAGGTGGTCGAGGTGGGCCTCGAGGGCGGGCTCACCGACGCCGCCGAGCTCGATGCAGCGCTGGACGGCGACACCGCCGCCCTGTTCGTCCAGAACCCGAACTTCCTCGGCGCGGTGGAGGATCTCGAAGCCCTCGCCGCGGCCGCGAGCGAGGCGGGCGCGCTGACGGTCGCCGCGGTGGACGCGCTCACCCTGGGCATCCTGCGACCGCCCGGCGAGTGCGGCGCCCAGATCGCCGTCGGCGAGGGGCAGCCGCTGGGAGGCAGGCTCGACTTCGGCGGCCCTTCGTTCGGCTTCTTCTGCGCCACGGAGGAGCACCTGCGCCGGATGCCGGGCCGGATCGCGGGCGAGACGGTGGACGCGGACGGGCGGCGCGGCTTCGTGCTCGCCCTCCAGACTCGCGAGCAGCACATCCGTCGTGAGAAGGCGACCCACAACATCTGCACCTCGCAGGCTCTGAACGCCCTCGGCGGGGTGATCTACCTGGCCTGGCTCGGCAAGCGCGGGGTGGTCGAGCTGGGCGAGTTGCTCGCCCAGCGAACCGCCTACGCGCGGGAGCGGCTGGCGGAGCTGGACGGGGTGGAGCTCCTGCACGAGGCGCCCGTTGTCCGCGAGTTCGCGATTCGGGTCGACGCGCCCGTGGAGCGCGGTGCTCGACCGCTGCGCCGAGCGAGGGCATCGCGGCCGGGTACTGGCTGGGTAGGGAATACCCCGAATACGAGGACGGTCTCCTCGTCGCGCTCACCGAACGACGTTCGCGCGACGACATCGACCGCCTGGCCGACACGCTCGAACGGGCCATCGCCGAAACCGCCGGCAGTGGGCGGCTTACTGCCGGATAGCGGCAGAAACCCGCCCCAAACGCAGGAAGTGACCGCATGACCGCGGGCTCCTCCCTCTCGCCGCCAACAACGGCCGAAACCCCGACCCCTCAGCAAAGGGAACCCGCGACCACGATCTTCGAGCGCTCGGTCGCCGGGCGCCGCGCGGCGACCCTGCCGCCGCTCGACGTCCCCGAGCGCCCGCTCGACGAGCTGATTCCCGCGAATCTGCGGCGGCAGCGCGCCCCGGAGCTCCCCGAGGTCTCCGAGCCGGAGATCGTCCGCCACTACAACCGTCTCTCGCGCCGCAACTTCGACCTCGACACGGGCCCCTATCCGCTCGGCTCCTGCACGATGAAGCACAACCCGCGCCTCAACGAGCGGGTCGCCGCGCTGCCGGGCCACGCCCGCCTGCACCCCGCGCAGGACCCGAAGCGCGCCCAGGGTGCGCTGGAGCTGATGTGGCGCCTGGAGCGTGCCCTGGCCGAGATTTGCGGCCTCGAGCACGTCAGCCTCCAACCCTCCGCGGGCTCCCACGGGGAGCTGGCGGGGCTGCTCCTCACCCGCGCCTACCACGCCGACCGTGGCGAGCAGCGCGCCAAGGTGCTGACCCCCGACACCGCCCACGGCACCAACCCGGCGTCCGTGACCATGGCGGGCTACGAGGTGGTCAAGGTGGCGACCGACGGGCGGGGCGGCGTCGACCTCGACGACCTGCGGTCCAAGGTGGACGACCAGGTCGCCTGCCTGATGCTCACCAACCCGAACACGCTCGGCCTGTTCGACGAGAACATCACCGAGATCAGCCGGATGGTCCACGACGCCGGCGGCACCCTGTACTACGACGGCGCCAACCTGAACGCGATCATGGGCCACACTCGGCCCGGCGACATGGGGTTCGACATCGTCCACGTCAACCTCCACAAGTCGTTCTCGCAGCCGCACGGCGGCGGCGGGCCCGGAGCGGGGCCGATCGCCGTCTCGGAGCGGATCGAGCCCTACCTGCCCGTCCCGCGCCTGGTCCGCGCCGAGGGCGACGACGGCGCCGCCCCGGCCTTCGACTTCGACTACGAGCGACCGAAGTCGATCGGCCGGCTGCGCGGCTTCGCGGGCAACTTCGGCGTCTTCGTCCGCTCCTACGCCTACATCCGCAGCCTCGGCGGCGACGGCCTCGCCGAGGCCTCGGAGACAGCGGTGCTGAACGCCAACTATCTGCTGGCGCGGCTTCGGCAGGGGCGGGCGGGCAGGTACCTGCCGGTCGGCTTCGACCGCCCCTGCATGCACGAGTTCGTCCTCTCCGGAGCGGCCGCGAAGCGCGAGCTCGGGGTCAAGACGCTCGACGTCGCCAAGCGGCTGCTCGACTTCGGCTTCCACCCGCCGACCATCTACTTCCCGCTGCTCGTCGACGAGGCCCTGATGTTCGAGCCCACCGAGACCGAGACCAGGGAGGGCCTGGACGCGCTCGCCGATGCGATCGAGGAGATCCTCGCCGAGGCCGAGCGCGATCCCGAGATCGCCCGCAACGCCCCCTACACGACCCCGGTCCGCCGCCTGGACGAGGCGAAGGCGAGCCGCCGCCCGGTGGTGCGTCAGCCCGTCAGCTGAGCTTCTCCGGAAGCTCCTGCTCGAGCTCGAGCACCGGCGCGAACAGGTCGCCGTGGGCGTCGATTCGCTCCAGCACCGCGCGGCCCTCGAAGCGCACCGACTCGGGATCACCGCCGTCGGCGAGCGCCTCCACTTCGTCCCAGCGCAGGGGGGTGGACGCCCACGGACGCTCCCGGCAGCGCAGCGAGTAGACGGCCACAGTCGTCTTCGCGCGGTCGTTCTGACTCCAGTCGACCAGCACCTTGCCCTTGCGAAGCTCCTTCTTTTGGCGCGAGACCACGAGCTTGGGCTCGGCGCGCTCCAGCGCCTGGGCGACCGCGCGGGCGAACGGCTTCGTCCGCTCGTAGCCGACCGGGGTGTTGAGCGGCACGTAGACCTGCAGGCCCTTCGAGCCGGAGGTCTTCGCGAACGACTCGAGGCCGAGGCTCGCGAACAGCTCGCGCACGCGCAGCCCCACTTGCGAGCACTCGACGATGGTCGCCGGCGCACCAGGGTCGAGGTCGAAGGCGATCACGGTGGGCGTCTCGGGATCCGCGGCCAGCGACAGCGACGGATGCAGCTCGAGGGCTGCGAGCTGGGCAAGCCAGATCAACGTCGCCCGTTCGTCGCAGACGATGAAGTCGAGCACCCCCGCGGTCCCCATCTCGATCGGGGCAGTGCGCACCCAGTCGGGGGTGTGGGAGGGAGCGCGCTTCTCGAAGAACCGCTTTGACTCGGTGCCATCGGGAAAGCGCACCCGGGTCAGCGGCCTCCCGGCGAGATGGGGGAGGATCGTCTCCGCCACCCGGGCGTAGTAGTCGATCGCCTCGCCCTTGGAGAAGCCGGCCTTCGGCCACAGCACCTTGTCGAGGTTCGTGACCTCGACCTGGCGCCCGTCTACGTCTACTACTTCGCGGCTTTTGCCCTGCTTCGCGATTTCGATCCGGCCTTGGAGCTCTTGGAGCCGGAGCCGGAGCCGGACTTGGCGGCGGTCGTCCGCTTGCGCCGCTTGGCGCCGTCGCGCTTGCCGTCGCGCTTCGATCCGGCGGCCAGCGGCTCCTTCTGGATCGCCGCCAGGCTCTCCTCCAGAGCCGCCATCAGGTCGGGCGCCTTGGTGGGCTTGGGCTCCTCGGAGACGGCCGCCACCACCTCCTCGCCACTCGCCTTTCGCTCGATCAGCGCCACCAGCTCCTCGCGATACTCGTCGCGGTACTTGTCGGCGTCGAAGTCGGTGCTCAGCGACTCGATCAGCTGCTGGGCCATCTCCAGCTCGCGCTTGGACAGCTTGCGGCCGTCCTCGGGGATCACGTCGTCGAGCTCCTCCGGCGAGACCACCTCGTCGGCGAAGCGCATCGTCGCCATGGTCAGCACCTGGCCCATGGGGCGGATCGCGGCCAGGTTCTCGCGGTTTCGCAGCACGAACCGCGCCACCGCCACCTTCTTTGCGTCGGACATCGCCTTGACCAGCAGCGCGTACGCCTTCTCGGCGCCCTTGTCGGGCCCCAGGTAGTAGGGGTGGTCGAAGTAGATCGGGTCGATCTCGTCGAGATCGACGAAGTCCTGGATCTCGATCGCGCGCGTCTTCTTCGGGTCGAGCTCCTCGAGCTCCTCGCGGGTGATCACCACGTACTGCTCGGGCGCGATCTCATATCCCTTGACGATC
Organism: uncultured Actinomycetes bacterium; assembly: GCA_963743455.1. Lineage (GTDB taxonomy): Bacteria > Actinomycetota > Thermoleophilia > Solirubrobacterales > 70-9 > AC-56. The sequence continues at coordinate 256,061 of CAVUPJ010000004.1, forward strand.
TCCTCGTAGGGGACCTCCTCGCCGTCGGACTCGGCCACCCGCTTGTGCCGGATGCGCGAGCTGTCGCTCGAGCGCAGCTCGCGGAAGCTCACCGACTTGCGCGACACCGCGCTGTACAGCTTCACGGGCACGTTCAGGAGCCCGAAGCTGATCGATCCGCTCCAGATTGCTCTAGCCATCGTTCGTTACCAAGTGACCGTCAGGAGTGACGAAACTCATCGCCCCTCTCAGTTTCCCAACTTAGCGTCACTTCCTGGTTACCCGTAGTGTCGCGCCAGGAATCTTGCGTCTGCGGCCGCGCGCGTCAGCGTGCGCAGCACCAGCCGCTCGTCCGCGGGAACGGCGGCTGGCCGGTGGCGCCGGGAGCGAACTGGCGGGAGATGTTGGCGACGGCCTCGACCCGGACGCGGCGCGAGGGGCGGATGAAGGTCCACTGATCGGCGCCGGGCCGCGCCACCAGCAGCCACTTGCCGTCTGGAGACCAGGTCGGATTCGTGATTCGACCCGGCCTGGTGAGGACGCGCCGCGGCGGGCCGCTGCCGTTGCGGCCGGCGATCAGCACGTCGCTGCGGCCGCGCTTGGCCGGTCGGATGAAGGCGGTTCGCGTGTTGTCCGGCGACATGCTCGCGCCGAGCGTCGGCCAGGTCACCCTTCGGATCGCTTGACCTCGGCCGTCGAGGAAGACGCTGAAGGAGGCGGTGCGCACCAGAAGCCGCCGGCGGTCCGCGGACCACTGGAGCTCCCGGATCGGAGCGCCGAAGCGATGCGTTCTCCAGAGCACCCCGCCGGAGTCGACGTCGCGCACGGTCACCTGGCGCCGACGATCGACGTAGGCGAGCACGTTCGTTCGCGGCCCGATCGCGACCTGGCCCGCCGGCACGGGCTCGCTGAGCGGCCTCCAGGCGGGCGGGACGGGGGAGACGCGGCCGACGAGCAGGCGGTCATCCGTCCCATCGCCGGCCACGACGCGCAGCGAGTTGCCGCTCGCGTACGCGACCCGGACGCCCGACGGCGACCAGGTCGGGTTGCTGACGGGGCGCTTCGTGGCGAGCGACCAGCGCGCCGTTCCCACCGGGTCCACGGCGGTGAGCTGGCGGCCGCGGGAGACGGCCGCGAACATGCCGCTCGGGGACCATGCCGCCTCCTGGTAGGAGCCCAGCAGGCGCTGCGATCCGTCCTGGTCGACGATCCAGGGACCTTCCGGAAGAGCTGACCAGCAGGCGCCCACCCGCCGGCAGCGAGGTGAGCGCCGGCTGGGCGTTGCCGGGCTCGACCACGTCGCGGACGAGATCGGCCATCTTGGCGCCGGCCGGGCTCAGCGCGATGCCGGCGATCAGCAGGCCCAGCGCCAAGGCGATCGCCAGCCGGTTCAGGCGTGGCTTGACGTGAACGGGGTGCCGCGCTTCGAACGCCCCGTGGACGACGCGCCAGCCGCGCACCTCGGCCTCGCGCTGCTCCGGGACGAAGACCTCGCGCAGGTGCTGCTGCAGTCGCTGCTCGTTCATCGATCCCCCTCGAGCTGTCTGCCGAGCCGATCGAGCGCGCGGCGCAGGCGCGAGTTGACCGTGCCTCTGGGAAGGTCGAGCGCCTCGGCGATCTCCCCCGGCGTGTACTCGAGCAGGTACCTGAGAACGACCACCGCACGGTGCTCGGGCGGAGAGCGAGGCCAGGGCCGCAACAACGCTCTCGGAGTACGGCCGGCCACTCTCGGGCTCGCGGGCTTCGCTGGGCCACGGGCCGTTCAGGTCCTCCGGCTCCGACTCCATTGCGGCCTCCGGGCGCAGCGAGCGGGCGCGCGCCCAGTCGATCGCCCGGTTGATCACGATCCGGTGCAGCCAGGGGCCGAACGGGCGGCGGCGGTCGAAGCGATCGAGCGCCCGCACCGCCGCCAGGAACGCCTCCTGCGCGATGTCCTCGGCCGCGGCCTGGTCGTGAACGACGAGATACGCCGCACGGTGGGCCAAGGGCCAGTGGCGCCGGTAGAGAGCCTCGAGCGCCTCCCCGGACCCCCGCTGCGCGTCCTTGATCCAGCGGCGCTCGTGCCGCCGATCCGAAGCGGTCGATCGGCTCCTGGTAGAGCTTGCCCCGATCCGTATGGCGATGCTCTCCGAGCCACCGTCGGCAGCCACCTGAATCTCCTCTCGGGAGCTCGGCGCCACGGGCGCTGATTGCATTTTCGCCATCTTCACTCGAAACGTGCAGGCGTGGCCCACCAATTACTGATTACGAGTTCGACGCCACGGCAGGTCCCTCCTTCTGCAACAGCCCCACCGATGGTCGACTTGCGTCGCACAATCCGACGTAATTCGACCATCGCCGCTGTCTTCTCCACGAGGGTTGAATTGCGTGCCTATGTGAATCGCAATTCGACCCGGGCTACCGCCGAAGCTCGCAGCTCGCGTCGATTCCGAGCCATCGCGCGAAGCGATTGCGATTCGCGGCGACGCGGCGGTAGGCCCGATCGGTGAGGCCAGGGAAGGTTCGAAACAAGAACGCCAGCGGTCGACCTGCTGGAAGGAGCGCGGCCAGAGGCGCGCGGCCGCACCGGCAGAGCGCACCTCGCCGGATGGGAGCACCAGGTGCCAGGAGTCGAGTCGCTCCGATTCCGGGATGCTCGCCAGCAGGCCCTGGCCTTCGTCGCTTTGGATGGCGACGGGCCGCAGGCGACGGTGGCGGTCCCAGGCGAGGATCTTGTCGAGGCTCCACTTGCAAAAGGCGCAGTCGTCGTCATAGAGGACGACTCGCCGGGGCTCCGACGACGCTGCGGTCACGGGACTACCCTGGACCCCTCTGGCGGTTTGCGGCGTAAAGTGAAATGGGCAGCCTTCGATGAAGCGTGCGACCGTCTTAATCCTCGCACTCCTGCTTGTGCCCGCGGCTGGGGCCGACGCCAAGTTCAGTTCGGCGCGTGTCTGCGGCCCCTCGGATTGCCGTGAGGTCACCCTCGACGAGGGCCACACGCTCTTGACCATGGGGGAGGCCGCCTTCTCGACCCGGTCACGGCTCGCGTCGAAGCCTCCCGAGGCGTCCCCCTGGTACCGGGTACCTGGCCTCCGCCTGTCGACGGACCCGCTGCGGTCGGCTCGCGGCAAGCCCCTGCCGGTGAACCCGTGCACGCTTGCGGTGAGGCGACGCCCCCGAAGCGCCAAGCTAGGACCGCGTGATGGAAGTGCAGGCTGTAGTAGTCGATGCTGAAGAGGCGTGCGGGTAGGCCTGCCACTTCGGGGTGGCCCGCCACCATCGGCTCGCCGAACCGATGCGCGCCGAGCAGCTGGCGCTCGGCGCCACCTCCACCCAGGCGGCGGCGCCGATCGTCCGCCGCAGCCTGCGCTCGGGGATGATCGCCCTGGTCGACTCCACCAAGACCACCGGGCTGATCTTCTTCCCGGGCACCATGGTCGGGATGCTGCTGGCCGGCGCCGACCCCACCGACGCCGTCCGCCTTCAGCTGATCCTGCTCTACACGCTGCTCGGCAGCGTCGCCCTCGCCGGGCTGATTGCGATCACGCTCGCCTACCGGAACTTCTTCACCCCGGCTCATCAGCTGCGCGAGCAGCCCGAGCCGTAGCGGGACACCTATAGTCCTCGCCCGCTATGGCGGAGCGGCGCATCTTCAGCGGCATTCAGCCGACAGGTCGCAAGCACCTCGGCAACTTCCTCGGGGCGATCCGCCAGTACGTCGAGGGGCAGGACCGTGGCGAGGCGATCTACTGCATCGTCGACCTGCACGCGATCACCGTGCCGCAGGACCCCGCCGAGCTGCGCGAGCGCCTCCACGACACGGCGGCGATTCTGGTCGCCGCCGGCCTTGAGCCCGAGCGCTGCATCCTCTTTCGCCAGTCCGACGTGGAGGAGCACACGGAGCTCTGCTGGCTGCTCGGCACGCTGACCGCCTGGGGCGACCTGAACCGCATGCACCAGTTCAAGGAGAAGGCCGAGCAGCAGCGGGAGCTGATCTCCGCCGGGCTGTTCTTCTATCCGGTCCTCCAGGCGGCGGACGTGCTCGCCTACCGGGCGACCGAGGTGCCGGTGGGTGACGACCAGCGCCAGCACATCGAGCTGATGCGGGACGTCGCGGAGCGCTTCAACGCGCGCTTCGGCGAGGTCCTGGTGGTTCCCGGAGGGTCGCTACCCGGAGGTCGGGGCGCGGATCATGAACCTCCAGGACCCGGAGACCCGGATGTCGACCACCTACGGCGCCGAGCAGGGAACCGTCTACATCCTCGACGAGGCCGACGCGGTGCGAAAGAAGGTCCGCAGCGCGGTCACGGACTCCGGCACCGAGGTCCGCCGCGCGCCCGACAAGGCCGGGATCGGGAACCTGATCGAGATCCTCTCCGTGGTCCGCGGCGTCGCCCCCGAGCAGGTGGAGGGCGAGTTCGAGGGCTCCGGCTACGGCGACTTCAAGTCGGCGGTCGCGGAGGCGGTGGTCGATTACCTGGCGCCGGTGCGGGAGCGCTACGCCGAGCTGCGCCCGGACGAGGCGGCATTGGAGGCGACCCTGGCCGCCGGGGCCGAGAAGGCGCGCGCGATCGCCTCCGAAACGCTCGCCGACGTCCGCGAGGCGATGGGGATCGGGCCCCCGCAAAACTAGCCGCGGTCGGGATTACTCTTGACACGATGACGATGAGAGCCGCGGAGCTCGACCTCGACCTGGACGTGTTCGCGGGGCCGTTCGACCTCCTGATGGCGGTCGTGCTGCGCGAGGAGGTGAGCCTGGCCGAGGTTTCGCTCGGCGAGATCGTCGTCACCTACCTCGAGCACCTGGAGGACGCCGGCGAGCTGGACCTCGACGCGGCCACGGAGTTCCTGGTCCTGATCGCCTCGCTTCTGGAGCTGAAGTCGCGGCTGCTCCTGCCGGCGGCCGAGGAGGAGATGCCGGAGCTGGGCCCGGAGGAGGCGGCCGACGAGCTCTTGGCGCGCATGCTCGAGTACCGCCGCTACCGCGACGCGGCCGCCCATCTCTCGGGCCTGTTCGCCGACGGGCGCCGCTACCTGTACCGGTCGGCGCCGCTCCCCCCGGAGCTGCGGCGCGCCTCGCTCGACGCCGCCACCCAGGTGTACGAGCCGGTCCGCCTCGCCGAGGCGATCGGCGACCTGCTGCGGACGCCGCCGGCGCCGGACACCAGCCACATCCGTCCCACGGTCTCGCTGGAGCGGCGGCTGACCCTGCTCCGCGAGCTGCTCACGCGCCGGGGGCGCTTCGACTTCGACGAGGCGTTCGCCGACGAGGATCGGCTGACCCAGGCGGTGACCCTGTTCGCGCTGCTCGAGATGCACAAGCGCGGCGAGGCGACCTGGACGCAGAAGAAGCTGTTCGGGCCGATCGAGGTGACAACATCGCAACTTCGTCGCTAGCCCATGACGCCTGACCTCCAGCGAACCATCGAGGCGCTCCTGTTCCTGTCCCCGGAGCCGGTGTCGGCGACCGAGCTGGTCGAGGCCTGCGACGCCGGCGAGGCGGAGGTGGACCGGGCGCTCGACGCCCTGGAGGGGGCGCTCGCCGAGGGCAGCCGCGGCGTCGTCCTGCGGCGGGTGGCCGGCGGCTACACGCTCGCCGCCGACCCGATCGCCGAGGACGCCGCCCGCAGGCTTCTGTCGAAGCCGCGCACGCCGCCCCTCACCCAGGCCCAGGCCGAGGCGCTGGCGATCGTCTCCTACCTTCAGCCCGTGTCGCGCCCGGAGATCGCCCGCATCCGCGGCGTCTCCTCCGAGTCGGCGGTGGCGACGCTCACCGAGCGGGGGCTGATCGAGGAGTCGGGCCGCTCCCGCTTCGGCGCAGTCGTGTACCGGACGACGCCGCTGTTCGAGCGGCTCTTCGGCCTCAGCGGGCTGGACCAGCTTCCCGACCCGTCGAGCTTCGACCCCTCGCCCGAGGACGAGCGCGAGCTGCGCGAGCGGCTGCTGAAGGCCGGCGAGCAGCGGGCGAGCTGACGCCGGCGGGCGGTGCGCCTCGCCAAGTACCTGGCCCACTGCGGGGTCGCCTCGCGGCGCCGCGCCGAGGAGCTGATCGCCGCCGGCAGGGTAAGCGTGGGCGGGCAGACGGTCACCGACCCGGCGCGGGGCGTGGACGAGTCGAGCGGGGTGGAGGTCGACGGAAGCCCGGTCACCCCCGAGCCGCGCGAGGTCTGGATCGTCAACAAGCCCGCCGGGGTCACCTCGACGGCGCGGGAGCCCGGCCGGCGTCGAGCCGTGGTCGAGCTGGTGGACTCGCCACGCCGCCTCTATCCGGTCGGCAGGCTCGACGCCGACTCGACCGGGCTGATCCTGCTCACCAACGACGGCGAGCTCGCCAACCGGCTCACCCACCCGCGATACGGCGTGGAGCGCACCTACAGGGTGAGGCTGCGCCGGGCGCTCAGCGAGCCGCCAGCTTCGCCGCTTGCGGCGGGGCGTGGAGCTCGACGACGGGCTCACGGCGCCGGCCGGGGCGCGCCGGGTCTCGCCGCGGGTGCTCGAGTTGACGATCACCGAAGGGCGCAACCGGCAGGTGCGGCGGATGGTCCAGGCGGTCGGGAACGACGTCGTCGAGCTGGCCCGGATCCGGTTCGGCCCCATCGAGCTTGGGGAGCTGCCCGGGGGGAAGGCGCGCCGGCTCCGCCCCCCAGAGGTGAAGCGGCTCTGGAAAGATGCTCCCGCTGATGAGCGATAACGAGCGCCTCTGGGCCGTCCGCGGCGCGATCAAGGCCCATAGCAACGACGTCGAGGCGATCCTCGGCTCGACCGAGGAGTTGATGCGCGAGCTGATGGCGCGAAACGCGCTCGAGCCGGAGCAGATGGTGAGCTGCCTGTTCACCACGACCGACGACCTGAACGCCGAGTTCCCCGCGGTTGCCGCCCGCCGTCTCGGCCTCGAGGCGGTGCCCCTTCTGTGCACGCGCGAGCTGGACGTCCCGGGGGCGATGCGCAGCGTGATCCGCGTCCTCGTCCATTACTACGGGCCCAGCGACCACGCTCCCGCGCACACCTACCTCGGCAAGGCGCAGGAGCTCCGCTCGGATCTGGACGCCGCTCAGTAACAATCAAGCGATGGCAGTGACCTTCGCCGAGAAGCTCGCCCGCCTGCCCCACTACGAGGCGGGGATGCACGAGGACGCCGCGCGCGAGGCGTTCGGCGCCGACGACGTCGTCAAGCTGGCGTCCAACGAGTCTCCCTGGGGACCCCATCCCGCCGTGATCGAGGCGATCGCCAAGGCCGCCAAGGGCCTCAATCGCTACCCGGACCAGCACGCGCGCCGCCTGCGCAGGCGGATCGCCGAGCGCTTCGACGCCGACCCGGCGCGGGTCGCGGTCGGCAACGGCTCCTGCGAGATCCTGCTCGCCGCGGCCGAGGCGCTGTGCGAGCCGGGCGACGAGATCCTCTTCGCCTGGCCCGCCTTCTCGATCTATCCGCACCTGGCGGCGCTCTCCGGGGCGCGCGAGATCCGCGTCCCGCTCGCCGAGGGCTACGTCCACGACCTCGACGCGATGCTGGCCGAGATCACCGCGGCCACCCAGCTGATCATCGTGTGCAACCCGAACAACCCAACCGGAACCCACATCCCGGCGGCGCGGATCGCCGACTTCTGCGGGCGGGTGCCCGACCACGTCACCGTGGTGCTCGACGAGGCCTACGTCGACTTCCAGACCAACGACGATCCCGACGCGACCGTCGACCTGCTGGCGGACTTCCCCAACCTGGTCGTCCTGCGCACCTTCAGCAAGGTGTACGGGCTCGCCGGGTTGCGCTGCGGCTACGCGCTCTGCTCGGCCAAGTTCCGCGCCGCGATCGACGCGGTGCGCCAGCCGTTCAGCGTCAACGAGCTGGCCCAGACGGCAGCCGCGGAGGCGATCCTGCACGGCGACGACGTCGCCCAGCGAGTCGAGCGAACCATCGTCGAGCGGATCTTCGTGGAGGAAGGGCTGCGCGAGCTCGGCCTCGATCCCCCCGGATCCGAGGCCAACTTCTGCTGGGTCCCGCTCGCCGACCACGACGAGGCCGAGGTGGTCGAAAGCCTCGGTCAGGCCGGGATCGTGGTCCGGGGCGGCGATGGGCTCGGCGGACCCGGGAACATCCGGGTCACCTACGGCACCCGCGCCGAGAACCAGCGCTTCCTCGACGCGCTGGCGGCGGCGATTTGAGAGCACTTGGCCCGCAATTTGCGCAATCGGCCCGGCCGTGGTACAAACCGTGGTCGATGAACTGCATGAGCACGCTGGCTTTCTCGTTCGCCCCGCAGGGGCTGCGCCGGCGTGCCTGGTTCTCGTATTCGCGATTTAGCTAGGCGTCCGGCCCGGCCGATTTCGGCCCGTCTAGCAGGAGAGCTCCGCCGGACGCCGCGCCCGTACGTCAACCCGTGAACGAGAGGAACCAGGACATGACAGTCATGCTGCAAGCATCGGAGAACCCGGGATGATCGCCGGTATGGAAAGCCAGCGCACGAAGGACTCGGTTCGCGATCGCCGCATCGAGCGGGTCGTCGAGCTCGTGCCGCCGGCGACGCTGCTCGAGGAGCTCCCGCTCGGGCGACAAGCGTGCCGCGGCGGTGGTCCGCGGTCGCGACGGACGTCTCCGCGGTGCTCGACCGCGAAGACGATCGCCTACTCGTCGTGGCCGGCCCGTGCAGCGTCCACGACCCCGAGGCCGCGCTCGAGTACGCTCGTCGTCTTGCCTCCGTGGCGGCCGACGTCGGCGATCACCTGCTGGTCGCGATGCGGGTCTACTTCGAGAAGCCGCGCACGACCGTCGGCTGGAAAGGGCTCATCAACGATCCCCACCTCGACGGGTCTGGCGACGTCAACTCTGGCCTGCGGATCGCCCGCGAGCTCCTGCTCGACGTCCTCGATGTCGGTCTCTTGGTCGGCTGCGAGTTCCTCGACCCGATCACGCCGCAGTACATCGCCGACGCCGTCGCCTGGGGGGCGATCGGCGCGCGGACGACCGAGAGCCAGACTCACCGCCAGCTCGGCTCGGGCCTCTCCATGCCGATCGGGTTCAAGAACCGGACCGACGGCAACGTCCAGGTCGCGGTCGACGCCGTCCGAGCCGCGGGAGCCCAGCACGCGTTCGCGGGCATCGACGACGCGGGGGCGCCGGCGATCCTCTACACGGCGGGGAACCGCGATGGTCACGTGATCCTGCGCGGCGGCGACGACGGGCCAAACTACGCCGCCGACGACGTATCGAGGGCGGTCGAGCTGCTACGCGCGGCGGGCCTTCCCGAGCGGCTGGTGATCGACGCCTCGCACGGCAACAGCGGCAAGGACCCCGACCGCCAGGTGGCGGCAGCGGACGAGATCGCCGGGCAGGTTTCCGCCGGCACCCGAGCGATCGTCGGGGTCATGCTCGAGTCGTTCATCGCCTCCGGTCGCCAGAACCTCGACTCCGGCCGCCCGCTTACCTACGGCCAGTCGATCACCGACGCGTGCCTTGACTGGGAGCGAACGGCGGTGATCCTCGACCGGCTCGCCGGTGCTGTGGAGGCTCGCCGCCGGGGATGAGAGTCGCCATCCTCGGCGTCGGGCTGATCGGCGGGTCGATCGGGCTGGCGGCGAAGCGGCGGCTCGGCGCCGAGGTCAGCGGCTTCGATCCTGACCCGGCCGCCGGCGAGCGCGCGCTCGAGCGGCAGACGGTCGACCGGGTGGACGACTCGATCGCCGCGGCGGTCGACGGCGCCGAGGTGGTCTTCTGCGCGGCGCCGGTTCGAGTGCTGCCCGGGCTCGTCTCGGAGGCGCTCGCTTCCAGCGGCGAGGACGCGGCGGTCACGGACGTCGGCTCCACCAAGGGCGCCCTGGTGGCGGAGGTCCGGGGGCCCGCCGAGGAGCGCTTCATCGGCGGCCACCCGCTGGCCGGCGCGGAGACCGCCGGAGTCGAGAACGCGCGCGCCGACCTGTTCGAGGGGGCGCGCTGGTACCTGACGCCTACCGAGCGCTCGAGCGGCGTTCTGTACGACCGCCTCCAGAGGACGGTCTCCGACCTTGGCGCCCGCCCTCAGGCGATCGACCCCGAGACCCACGACCGGCTGATGGCGACGGTCAGCCACCTCCCGCACGTGATCGCCAACGTGCTGGTCGAGCAGGCGGCCGCGGCGGCGGCCGAGGAATCGGAGCGCCTGCCCGAGGTCGGCCCGAGCTTCCGGGACACGACCCGGGTCGCGGGGGCGAACCCGCCGATCTGGGGCGACATCTTCGCCACCAACCGCGAGGCGGTGGCGCGCGAGGTCGAGGCGGTCTCCGAGCGGCTGCGCGAGGCGGCCGAGCTGATCCGCTCCGGCGATGCCGACCGGGTCGGCGCCTGGCACGGCGAGGCCCGCGAGCACCGGCGCCGCCTGCTGGAGGCCGACCGGGTCGGCGGCGAGCTCTACGAGCTTCGGCTCAGCGTCGAGAACCGCCCAGGGACCGTCGCCGAGCTCGCCCTGGCGCTCGGCCGGGCCGGCGTCAACATCGAGGACATGGCCCTGGACCCGGCGCCGGACATGCGCACGGGCGCGGTCTCGCTCTGGGTCGCCGGGCAGGCCGAGGCCGAGCGCGCGGCCGAGATCGTGCGGGGACTGGGCCACAACGCATTCGTGATGCGGTGACGCGGTGACGCGATTCGCCCCGTCCGGGCCGCTGCGCGGCACCCTGCGGACCCCGCCGGACAAGTCGATCAGCCATCGCGCGGCGCTGATCGGGGCGATGGGGGAGGGGGCGACGGCGGTCGAGGGCTATCTCGACGCGGCGGACACGCGAGCCACCCTGGACGCGGTTCAGGCGCTGGGCGCGCAGGTCGAAGAGGTCCGTCCGGCCGACGCGGGCGGCGGCAGCGACCTGCGGGTGCGCGGGATCGGGCTGCGCGGCCCGGGGGAGCGCTTCGCCGCCGGCGCCGGGCCGGTCACGATCGGGGTGGAGAACGCCGGCACCCTGCTTCGCATCCTGCCGGGCTGGCTGGCGGGCCAGGGCGCCGGTGCTTGGATCCTGGATGGAGACGAGTCGATCCGGCGCCGTCCCGTCGACCGGGTTGCCGAGCCGCTGCGGATGATGGGGGCCACGGTGGAGTGCCGCGACGGTCGCCTGCCGCCGCTTCGCGTCGACGGTTCGGCGCTCCACGGCGTCACCTACGAGCTTCCGGTGGCCAGCGCCCAGGTCAAGTCGTGCGTGCTGATCGCCGGCCTGCTCGCCGAGGGGGAGACCCGGGTGGTCGAGCCCGCTGCGACTCGCGACCACACCGAGCGCCTGCTGGCCGCGGCCGGCGCCGAGGTCGAGGTCACCGAGCTACGGCCCCTGGCGGCGGTGCACAGCGGCCCGGTCCGGCGAATCGCCGTCCGCCCGGCGCAGAGGCTGGCACTGGAGCGGGTCTCGGTGCCCGGCGACTTCTCGTCGGCCGCCTTCCCCCTGACGGCGGCGGCGCTCGTGCCTCGGAAGCCGCGTCCGGCTCGAGGGAGTCGGCCTCAACCCGACCAGGGTCGGCCTGCTCGGCGTGCTGCATCGGATGGGCGCTTCCGTGGAGGTCGAGGAGGACCACTCGGGGGGCGGACCGGAGCCCCGGGGGGCGATCGTCGCTCGCCATGGCCCGCTGGCCGCCACGCGCGTCCACGGCGACGAGGTGGCGCTGGCGATCGACGAGCTCCCTCTGGTGGCGCTCCTGGGCTCGTTCGCCGAGGGCAGGACCGTCGTCACCGGGGCGGGGGAGCTGCGCCACAAGGAGTCGGATCGGATCGCGGCCGTGGTCGAGGGCCTTCGCGGAATCGGCGCGGAGATCGAGGCGCTCGAGGACGGGTTCGCGGTACGCGGCACCGGCGGCATACGCGGCGGCACCCTCGACGCGCGCGGCGACCATCGGATGGCGATGCTCGGCGCGGTCGCCGGGCTCGCCTCGCGCGAGGGGGTCGAGGTGGTCGGCATGGAGGCAGCCTCGGTCAGCTACCCGCGCTTCGAGGCGGACCTGGCCTCGCTGCTGACCTGAGCAAGAGGTTCAGCGCTGGCTCGGGTGTCCCTTGCCCGGCCAGGGCGACAGGATCAGCAAGAGCCGGGCGTCCTCGGTTGCCCTGACCTCGCGCCGCTCGTTGGGGTCGAACTCGGCCAAGAGGCCCGGCCCGCCGCCGGCGGAGTCGCCGCTCGGGCCGTCGATCTCGATCGCTCCCGAGACAACCAGCAGCCAGGCCCTTTCGTAGACCTGGTGCTCTCCGAGCTGCTCGCCGGCCGGAAGGTGGATGACGATCGCCCGCCCCTCCACCTCGGAGTCAAGGACGGCCGGACTGTGAGGCTGAACGTCGAGCGTCGAGATGTCCCAGCTCCGCATCGGCTCAACTCTATCCTCACCCGCATGGTCATCGCCATCGACGGCCCGGCGGGCGCGGGCAAATCGACGGTTGCCCGGGCGGTCGCCCGCGCCCTCGGGTTCACCTACCTCGACTCCGGCGCGATGTATCGCGGCGTCGCCCTGGCGGCGCTGCGCGCGAACGCCGGCTTCGACGACGGGGCCGCTCTCGGCGTCCTGGTTCGCGGCCTGCGCATGACGCTGGAGGACGGACGCGTCTCCCTCGACGGCGAGGACGTGACCGAGGCCATCCGCGCCCCCGAGGTCTCGGTCGCGGCGTCGCGCGTCTCGGTTCATCCCGAGGTCCGGGAGGCGATGGTCGAGCGCCAGCGGGCGCTGATCGCCGGCGGGGACTACGTGGCCGAGGGCCGCGACATCGGCACGGTGGTCAGCCCGGACGCGATGCTCAAGGTCTTCCTCACGGCGGATGACGCCGAGCGAGCCCGGCGGCGCGCCGCTGAGACCGGCGAGGCGGTTGCGGACGTCCGGGCGGCGCAGGCGGCGAGAGACGCCCGCGACCGCGGGCGGGAGCACGGCGCTCTGCGCTCCGCGGACGACGCCGTTCAGATCGACACCACCGGGCTGAGCGCCGGCGAGGTCGCGGCCCGGATCACCGATCTCGTCGCCAAGAGGGCTGAGCGGGGAGGAAGCCTGTCGTGACCGCCGGCCGCGTTCCCCAGATCGCCGTGGTCGGCTTTCCCAACGTCGGCAAGTCCACGCTGGCCAACCGGCTGGCGGGCGGCCGCGAGGCGGTGGTCCACCGCGAGGCTGGAGTGACCCGGGATCGCAAGGTGCTCGACTGCGAGTGGAACGGGCGTCGCTTTCGCCTCGTCGACACCGGTGGGGTGGACCTGGCTGCGGACGACTCGCTGTCCGTGGCGGTGCAGCGCCAGGCGCGCGAGGCGATCACCGATGCCGATGCGGTGGCGCTGGTGGTGGACGCCCGCGCCGGCCTGCGCCAGGGCGACGCCGAGGTTGCCGAGATCCTGCGCCGCGGCAAGGTTCCGGTGGTCGTGGTCGCCAACAAGATCGACGAGCCCGGCGACGACTACCTGGCGGCCGAGTTCCACCGGCTCGGCCTGGGCGACCCGCATCCCGTCTCGGCCACGCACGGGCACGGGACGGGGGATTTACTGGACCACCTGGCGGAGCTCGCCAAAGGTGAACGGGTCCGGGCTAGCGACGAAGTCGCCGGGCTAGAGTGAACCTGCCGTCCCGTCGGCACCCCGAACCCACCGGGACGTAGGCGCTAGCCGAGCATCCCGGTCGCAGCTATTCAGGCGATGTTGCTGTTATCGGCAGGCCGAACGTCGGCAAGTCCTCGCTCGTCAACGCTTTTCTGGGCACCGAGCGGGTGGTGGTCTCCGAGCTCGCCGGCACGACTCGTGACGCGATCGACACCGAGCTCGACTTCGACGGCCGTCGGCTCGTCCTGGTCGACACCGCCGGCCTGCGACGCCGCACCAAGGTCGCCGGCACGGTTGCCTACTACGCGCAGCTGCGCTCGGAGCGGGCGGCCGAGCGCGCCGATGTGGCGCTGGTGGTCTGCGATGCCTCGGAGGGGGTCACCTCCGAGGACCTGCGGGTTGCCGAGCTGGCGATGCGGTCCGGCTGCGCCACGCTCGTGGCGTTGAACAAGTGGGACGTCGGCGAGACCGACCTGGAGAACGCAACGGCGAGGCTCGCCAAGCGCCTGCGCCTGCGCCCGCCCGTCGTCACCTGCTCGGCGCTCACCGGCCGCAATCTGCCGAAGTTGCTGGAGCGCTCGATCGAGCTCGCCGATCATCGCGCTTCGCGCATCCCAACGCCGGAGTTGAACCGATTCGTCCAAGACCTCCTCGCCAGCCGGCCGCCGCCCGTCAAGCGGGGGCGGCGCCTGCGCCTCTACTACGCGGCACAGGTGGAGCGCCGGCCGCCGCGCTTCGCGATCCAGGTCAACGACCGCCGCCTGATCACGCGCGAGTGGGCATTCCACCTCGAGAACCGCCTCCGCGAGGCCTACGAGCTCGAGGGCGTCCCCCTGGTGATCGACTTCATCCCCCGCTCCGGCCGCCGCCGAAGGACCCGGCCCGGGCTAGCGACGCAGTCGCGGTAGATACGGAGGTGCCTGCCGGGTCAGGTAGGCGCCCTAACCCGCCGGGAGCGGAGGCGTAGCCGAGCATCCCGGCGGAGTTATGTCCGGCCGCCGGTATGTTCCGGCCGTGCGCCTTCCTCGCCCTCGACTGCCCCGGCCGCGCCGGCCACGCCTGCGACGGCCCGCCTGGCTGCGACGGCGACGGCCGAGCTGGCCGCTGCGTCCATCCCGGCGCGCATCGATCTCCGGGCGATTGAAGGACGCTCGGTACGCGGTCGAGGACGGTGCGGTCGCGGCTGGGCGCGTGGCCAGGCGGGTTCCCGGGGCGGTCCAGCGGGGAGCTCGGGGGTTCTGGTCCGGCCTCTCGATCGAGACCCGGCTGCGCCTCGCGTGGGCGGGGGGCGTCGTCGTGGCCTTGGCCCTCGCGTGGTCGCTCGCCGTCCCGGCGCTTCCGTGCGAGGCGCCGGGCGGCGACACGTGCCCGCCCGCCGACGACGCGATCCAGCTCGTCTCCGAGGATGCGCTGGCTTACGCGCACCTGAACGTCGACCCCGACACCGAGCAATACGACGAGGCCGCCATGGTCTTCGATCAGGTGCCAGGGATCACGAAACAGGCGCTCGCCCTGACGCTTTCGCAGCTGCCGGGGCCGAACGGCGACCAGGCCGTCTTCGAGCGCGACATCGAGCCCTGGTTCGGCGGCGAGGCGGCGCTGGCGATCGTGCCCACCGGCAGGGGCGTGAGCGAGCAGGTCCAGCTTCTCGAGGTGAGCGACGACGCCGCGGCGCGCGAGTTCGCCGATTCGATCGCGGCCGGCAGCGCGGGCTCGGCGACCTATCGAGGTCAGGAGATGAACGTCGATCGTCGTGGACTGGCGACCGCGCTGGTCGGCGGGTTCCTCGTGATCGGAGCCCAGCGCGGTGTGCAGGAGGCGATCGACGCCGACAGCGGGGCGAAGGGGACTGGGTCCCTGGCCGACGATTCGAAGGCGGACGCGGCCCGGGACGCCCTGCCCGACGAGCGCCTCGCCGACGCCTATCTCTCCCCTGGGGGGATCGCGGAGCTCGTCGCCGGCCCTGGCGGGCCGCTGGCGACGCTCGCCACCGTGGTCAACCCGGACGCCAGCGAGGGAGTCGCCGCGGCGCTGGTGGCCGGCGACGACCGGCTGGAGCTCGCCCTGCGGTCGAAGCTCGCGCCGCGCCGCGCCAAGCGGCACCCCGGCTTCTTCTCGGCCTTCCCGTCCTTCGAGCCCGACCTCGCCGGCTTGCTGCCCGGTGACTCACTCGGCTACCTGGGCATCGGCGACCCCGGGACAACGCTCGCATCGCTGCTGAAGCAGGCGCGCGCCACCGAGCCGGGGCTGGCGGCGGCGGTCGGCGACCTGCTCACCCGGGTGAGGCAGCTTGGCGAGGTGGACCTCGAGCAGGACCTCCTGCCGTCCCTTGGCGGCGAGGCCGCGATCGCGCTGCAGCCGGCTGCGCGCGGCTCACAGATCCCGTTCCTCGAGTTTCTCGCCGCCGACGTCGATGCCGACCGGGCGACCGAGGCGTTGGCCCGGCTTGTGGGCCCGATCACCCAGGCGCTCAATTCCTCTGAGGCCCTCCAGTCCCCCGTGGTCAGCGAGCGCGAGGTGGACGGCCTGACCGCGCACAGCGTCCGCCTCTCGCCGACCATCGAGCTCACCTACGCGATCGATGGGTCGACGCTGGTCGCCGCCACGGACCCCGCCGCTGTCGAGCAGCTTGCGAGCGGCGAGGGAGGCCTGGACGAAGAAGAGCTCTTCGACCGGGCAACCGAGGGCCTTCCGGGCGATCCTTCCCTGCTCGGCTATCTGGACCTGGGAGGCTTGATCGCGCTCGGCGAGAGGGCCGGGCTCAGCGAGGATCCGGCCTATGTGACCTTTGCTTCGGAGATCCAAAGGCTTGAGGCCCTGGGCCTGGTGGTCCGGTCGAGCCCGGATGAGCTCTCCACGGACGCTCGCTTGATCGTTGGAGCCGGAGCAGCCCCGATCGATCGAGGCCCCGAGGGCGTGACGCCCGCCGATTAGTCCCAACCGCCGGCCCGATCGTTCGCTACAGTCGCGGCGTGCGGGAGTACCTGTTCACCTCCGAGTCGGTCACCGAGGGCCACCCGGACAAGATCTGCGACCAGGTCTCCGACGGCGTCCTCGACGCGGTGCTGACCGCCGATTCGCAGGCGCGGGTGGCCTGCGAGTGCCTGGTCAACACCGGCCTGGTGGTGGTGGCCGGCGAGATCAGCACCGATACCTACGTCGACATCCCGCGCGTCGCGCGCGAGACCTTGCGCCGGATCGGCTACGACCGGGCCAAGTACGGCTTCGACGCCGACACCTGCTCGGTGATCACCGCGATCGACGAGCAATCTCCCGACATCGCGCAGGGCGTCGACGTCGCTTACGAGGCGCGGACCGATCCCAACGACGAGGACGAGCTGGATCGGATCGGAGCCGGCGACCAGGGAATGATGTTCGGCTACGCAACGCGCGAGACCCGGGCACTGATGCCGATGCCGATCCAGATCGCGCACACGATCGCCCGTCGCCTGTCCGAGGTTCGCAAGGCCGAGGTGATCCCCTATCTGCGCCCCGACGGCAAGACCCAGGTGACGATCCGCTACGAGAACGATCGCCCGGTGGAGATCGTGAAGGTGCTGGTCTCCACCCAGCACAAGCCGGACATCGACGGCGAGACGCTGATCAAGCCGGATCTGTGGGAGCACGTCGTCGAGCCGGTCTTGCACGAGGAGTACAAGGAGCTGTTCACCGACAAGGAGCTCTATGAGAGCTTCATGGTCAACCCGACCGGAAAGTTCGTGATCGGTGGCCCGCAGGGCGACTGCGGGCTCACCGGCCGCAAGGTGATCGTCGACACCTACGGCGGCGTCGGCCGGCACGGGGGCGGCTGCTTCTCGGGGAAGGACCCCTCCAAGGTGGATCGCTCCGGAGCCTACGCCGCCCGCCACGTGGCCAAGAACGTGGTCGCGGCCGGGCTCGCCGAGCGGTGCGAGGTCCAGGTCGCGTACGCGATCGGCGTCGCCCACCCGGTGTCGCTGATGGTCGAGACCTTCGGCACCGGAAAGCTCGCCGACCCCGAGCTGAACGGGATCGTGAGCGAGGTGTTCGACCTGCGCCCGGGGGCGATCGTCCGCGACCTCGACCTGAGGCGGCCGATCTTCCAGAAGACCGCCGCCTACGGCCACTTCGGCCGCACCGACCACGACTTCACCTGGGAGCGCACCGACCGGGTCGAGGCCCTCCGCGCCGCAGCCGGCCTCGAGGCCAGCGCGGCCGAGGCCGGCGCCACCGCGGACGTTTCCTAGCCGAGCCCCCTCGGAACGGTGGGCTCGTCTCCGAGGCCCGGGTCCGGGCCGGCGTGCGTTGCCCGGTCGACCTTCTCCACCACCTCGTCCGGATTCGCGACGCCCGCGAAGATGAAGTTGTAGTCGTCGCCCGCGGCGGTGTCGAAGTCGACGTCGCCGACCTGCAAGGCGCGCTGAATCAGCGACTGGTTGTAGTTGACGTTCTGCACCCGCTCCAGCCGCGTCTCCTGAATCTCGCGGGCGATGATCCCTCGCTTGATGTGCAGACGCCTCGTGGTGATCGTGTAGTGGGTCGTGATCCGCTTGATGAACCCGGCCAGGACGACGACCGCAACCCCGATCACCGCCACCAGGGCGACCAGGCCGGAGTCGCTCCCGCCACTGCCGACGCCGGTGACGATCGCCACCGCGAAGGCGGCGACCAGGACCACCAAGAGCCCCTTGACGTAGAAGGCGATGATCGAGCGCCACGACGGATGCCCCTCGAACATCACTCGCTCCCCGGGTGCCAGCCTCGGCGCCACGCCGCAAGCTTAGTGCGAGCACGTCGGCCCTGCGGCGTCCGCCGCCGCGCCTAGCTTCTCTTGCGCATGGCGATCGCGAAGGTTGAGCCGCTGACCACGGCCCGGGCGCTGCGGGGGCCGTTCGACTACCGCCTGCCCGAGCGGCTGGGCCAGGTCGGCGTGGGCAGCGTCCTGCTGGTGCCGTTCGGCCGCCGGCGCGTGATCGGCGTCGTCGTCGCGCTCGCGGAGTCGAGCGAGCTGCCGCCCGAGCGCCTCGCCGAGCCGGTCCAGGCGCTGGCCGCGGGGGCAACGCCGGAGCTCGTCCGGCTCGGCCTCTGGGTGGCGCGTGAGTACTGCTCGACTCCGGCTCGCGGGTTGGAGCTCGTGCTGCCGCCCAGCGTGGGCCGGGGAGGCGCGGGGCCGGGACCCAGGCTCGAGACGCTGGCCGCCGCCACCGACGCCGGCCGAGCCGCGCTTGGCGACGGCACCCGGCTGGGGCCACAGCAGCGCCGCGCGCTCGAGGGGCTGGCCGGCGGGGGCGACGCGGCCGGCGTCGACCGGCGGGCCCTGGAGCGCCTCGAGGATCGGGGGCTGGTCAAGCTGCGCGTCGAGCAGCGCCTGCGGC
This sequence comes from uncultured Actinomycetes bacterium, assembly GCA_963743455.1. GTDB lineage: Bacteria > Actinomycetota > Thermoleophilia > Solirubrobacterales > 70-9 > AC-56. Next base: position 274,879 of record CAVUPJ010000004.1, read on the forward strand.
GGCCGCGGGTGGTGGAGGTCGGCGCCCGGTCGAACCGGCCGTCCCTGTCGGCAGATCAAGCCTCGGCGGTCGAGGCGGTCGTCGCCGCCATGGACGGCGCCGCAAGCCGCGAGCACCTGCTTCACGGAGTCACGGGCTCCGGGCAAGACCGAGGTCTACCTGGCTGCCACCGAGGCGGCGCTCGAACGGGGGAAGGGCGCGATCGTGCTCGTTCCCGAGATTGGGTTGACGCCCCAGGCCATCTCGCGGTTCGCCGCGCGTTTCGGCGATCGCGTGGCGCTGCTCCACTCGCGTCTGGCGGCAGGCGAGCGCCGCGACGAGTGGCAGCGCCTTGCCTCAGGGCAGGCGCGGATCTGCGTCGGCCCGCGCTCTGCGGTCTTCGCCCCGGTTGGCGACCTCGGCTTGGTGGTGATCGACGAGGAGCACGACGCCTCATACAAGCAGGAGGGCGATCCACGCTACGACGCGCGCGAGGTCGCCCGCCACAGGGCACACCAAGCGGGAGCGGCCCTCCTCGCCGGCAGCGCCACGCCCCGCCCCGAGAGCTGGCTGGGCTTGCCGACGGCTCGAGCTGCCGCGCCGGGCAGACGGCCGCGAGTTGCCGCCGGTGGAGGTCGTGGACCTGCGCGGCGGCTCGCCGCGGTCGGGTCCGCTTCACCCGCGCACGATCGAGGCGCTCGCCGAGGTCCGCGAGGCGAACGCCAAGGCGATCGTCCTGCTCAATCGGCGCGGCTGGTCGCCGTTCGTCTGCTGCCGGGCCTGCGGGCACGCCTTCCAGTGCCCCCAGTGCGAGGTCTCGCTGGTCCTCCACAAGGACGAGGAGCGCCTGCAGTGTCACCACTGTGGCCACGCCGAGCAGATCGCCGAGTCCTGCCCGGAATGCGGCTCGGTCGCCATCGCCCGCTACGGCGCCGGCACCGAGCGCCTGGCCACCCTGCTCTCTGGCGCGGTGGCACCCCTGCCCGTGTTTCGCCTCGACTCCGACAGCGCGGCCGGCGCCGGCGGCCACGTCGAGATCCTGCGCCGCTTCGAGCAGGCGGAATCCGGTGTTCTGGTCGGCACTCAGATGGTCGCCAAGGGGCATGACTTTCCCGACGTCGTTCTGAGCGTGGTGCTCGACGCCGACGCGACGCTTCGCTTCCCAGACTTTCGCGCCGAGGAGCGCACCTTCGCGCTCGTTTCCCAGCTCGCGGGGCGCAGCGGGCGCGGTGAGCGCGGTGGACGGGTGCTGGTCCAGACCCTGGCGCCGGAGGCCGCGGCGATCCGCCACGCGGCCGCCCACGACGCCCAGGGCTTCCTCTCGGGGGAGCTCGAGCGGCGCCGGGCGCTCCGGTATCCGCCCTTCTCGCACCTGATCCGGATCGAGCTGACGGCGGCCGAGGCTGGGCGCGCGCAGGCGGTCTCTGAACGGGTCCGCGGGGCGCTGGAGGGTGGGCTGCCGGCCGGCACGGAGCTCTTGGGGCCGGCGCCCCGCTTCAGGGTGAGAGGCCGTCACCGCCGTCAGCTGCTGCTGAAGTCCGAGGACCGAGCGGAGGCGGTGAGCGCCGTCCGGGGCGCGGTGGAGAAGCTGGTCAAGGGCCGCGAGCTGCGCGGCTCCACGGTCAGCGTCGACGTCGATCCGCAGTGACCATGCTCCCCGCTCGCCTAGACTCGCTTCGATGAGCGATTCTCGAGAATCCGCCGCCCTTCGGGAGGAGCTGAGTCCCGAGGGCCCCGGCGACGACGCCGTTGCCGAGCTGGATCCCCAAACGCGCGAGCGCCGGGCGGTGGCGCTCGCCCAGGTTCGGACCTTCGGGGACCCGGTGCTGAAATCACGAGCCACGGACGTCGCCAGCTTCGGGCCCGAGCTCGAACGCGAGGCCACGCAGATGGTCTCGATCATGCGCGACGCCCTCGGCGTTGGATTGGCAGCGACCCAGCTAGGGATCATGCACCGCCTGCTCGTCGTGCAGGCCGGCCTCGACGCGACACCGACCGCGATCGTGAACCCGGAGCTCGAGTGGCTCTCCGACGAGCTGGCGATCGCCGTGGAGGGCTGCCTCAGCCTGCCCGCAATCACGGTCGAGGTCGAGCGTCCGCTGCATGCGCGGGTGCGGGGCCGCGATGTGCGGGGTGAGCCGCTCCTGGTCGAGGCCTCGGGCCTCGAGGCCCGCGTTCTTCAGCACGAGATCGACCATCTGGACGGGGTGCTGATCCTCGACCGAACCGAGCGCGAGCAGCGAAAGGGCGCGCTGCGGGCGCTGCGGGAGCAGACGGCGTACAGCCCGCCGGACAAATCTTCCCGACGACGAGTGAGAACGGCCTACCTGGGAACCTCCGAGTTCGCGGTCGCGGTGCTGCGCCGCCTCGCCGCCTCGCCGCACCGGCCGGTTCTCGTGGTCACGCCTCCCGACCGTCCTCGGGGGCGGGGACGCAGGCTCGGCCCCCCGCCGGCCGCCGTGGCCGCCGGCGAGCTCGGCGTCGAGCTTCACCAGACGGACCGGGTCAGCGAGGCCGAGACGGTGGAGCGGATCCGCAGTTGCGGGGTGGAGGTCGGGGTCGTGTGCGCGTTCGGCCAGCTGATCCGGGAGCCGCTGCTGGTCGAGCTGGAGATGCTGAACGTCCACCCTTCGCTGATCCCGCGGTGGCGCGGCGCGGCTCCGATCGAGCGCGCGATCATGGCGGGCGACGCCGAGACGGGCGTGACGATCATGCGGTTGGAGGAGGGGCTCGACTCGGGCGCGGTGGCGCTCTCCGAGGCGACGCCGATCGAGCCTTCCGAGGACTACGGCTCGCTTTCGGCCCGGCTCGCCCAGCTCGGCGGCGACCTGATCGTCCGGGCGCTGGACCTGCGGGCCGCCGGGCGGCTCGAGCTCACCCCCCAAGACGACTCGCTGGCCACCTACGCCGACAAGATCGACCCCGCCGAGCGCCGCCTCGACCCGGCGCGACCGGCGGCCGACCTGGAGCGCACGGTACGCGCGCTCAATCCCCACATCGGCGCCTACCTGGAGCTGGACGGCGGGCAGCGGCTCGGCGTCCGCGCCGCTTCGGCCCAGGACGGGTCGCTGGCGCCCGGACAGCTCGCCGCCGACGGCCGCACGCTGCGGCTCGGCTGTGGCGAGGGGGTGCTGCGCCTGGACGTGGTTCAGCCCCCGGGGAAGCGCCCGATGCCGGCCGATGACTACCTGCGCGGCCACCCGCCGCCGCAGGTGACGGCGTGACTTCGGAGGCGGCTACGATCCGGTGCCCGTGGACCCGGGCTCGAAAGAGGGAGGGACGACGCTTCAGCGCCCGGTGTGCCCTGGCTGCGCCGAGCCCTGGCTGCGCCCCACCCAGCTACCCGGTCGCTACCGCTGCGTCTATTGCCTGCGGCGCTTCGAGCTGGTCTCCGGGTGCCCGAATTGCGGCGAGCATCAGACGATCGCCCGCATGAGCTCCTCCGAGGACATGCTGTGCCAGCACTGCGGCGGCTCGATGCTGAGGTCGATCTGATCGAGGCCCGCGAGCTGTTCAGCGAGCAGGCGGGTGGCGCCGTCGATTCTCTCGGCCGACTTCTCCCAACTCGGCGCCCAGCTCGACGAGGTGATGGCTGCCGGCGCCCGGTTGATCCACGTGGACGTGATGGACGGCCACTTCGTCCCGCCCATCACCATCGGGCCGCTGGTCGCGGGCTCGATTGCCGACCAGGTGCATCAGGCGGGCGGGGCGCTGGACGTCCACCTGATGATCGAGCGCCCGGCCGATCAGGTGGCTGAGTTTGCGCGGGCGGGCGCCGATTGCATCAGCTTCCATTTCGAGGCTGACGCCCATGCCCATCGCACCCTCGGGGCGATCCGCGAGGCGGGTTGCCTCGCCGGCCTGGCGCTCAACCCGGGGACGCCGGCCGAGTCGGCCATCGAGCTGGCCGGCTCGGCCGACCTGATCCTCTGCATGTCCGTCAACCCCGGTTGGGGCGGGCAGCCGTTCATCGCTTCCTCGCCGGACAAGGTCTCGAGGCTGCGCGCCCTGTCACCCGCCCCGGTGATCGAGGTGGATGGCGGCTTGGACGCGGAGACGGTGGGCGGCGTCGCCCAGGCGGGAGCGAGCCTGTTCGTCGCCGGATCCGCCGTGTTCCGCGACCCGGAGCCGGCGGAGGCGTATCGGCGAATCGCCGAAGCAGCGGGCGCCGAATAAGCTCGCGCGAAAGCCTCGGCCTTCGGGAATAACTCCGCCGAAAGCCTCGGCCTTCGGCCTACGTTTTCGGCGGGTTAGGGTGCCAGCCTTACCCGGCAGGTCCGCACGTATCTACCGCGACTTCGTCGCTAGCCCGGTTCAACTCAGCTTCGTCCGCTGCCGCCAGGCGTGCCTCGATCTCCTGCGGGGAGTCGGGCTGGACGACGTCCTCCGGGCGCGCTCGCGGGCGCCGGTAGAGCAGATAGAGCAGCCCGCACAGGAGCACCGCTGCGCCGGCGAATCCGACTTCGACGCGACGGAACTCGTCCAGCACCGGCAGCAGGCTCCAGCCGACGAAGGCGAGCGCGCAGCCCACCCAGCAGGCGGCGGCGCGGCGGACCTGACCCTGCGCCAGGGCCGCTTGGTTCAAGGTCACGGAGGCGAGGTAGAAGCCCATGCCCACGGTGACGATCAAAAGGCCCGCGCGGTCGTACTCGAAATTGTCGCCGAAGGCGAGCTGCATCAGCTCGGGACCGGCGATCAGGACGATCAGCCCGACCGCCGCCGCGAAGGCGCAGATCGCGCCGATCGTCAGCCGGACCGAGAGCCGGAACGCGTCCGCGTCCTCGGCGTCGGCGCTGGAGCGCAGTCGCGTCAGGTGCGGCAGCAGGCTGGTGGCCACCGCCTGGAAGAGGACGAGCGGTGCGCGAGCGATCATCAGAACGTTGAAGATGAACCCGGCCGCCGCCGCTCCATCGGAGGCCCTGACCAAGAGCGGCCCGGCGTTCAGCAGCGCCTGCTCGCTGAACATGATCAGGAGCACGGCAGCGGCGAAGCCGCCACCCGCGGCCAGGGTGAACTCGGGTTGGCCCGATGGCGGCGCCGGGGTGGCGGTGTCGCTGCCGGAGGCGGCGGCGCGGAGCGGTTCCGGGCAAGCGCGCGAGCCGCGAGGGCGAGCGGAGCGACCATGAGGCTGAGCAGGGGCGCGGCGACGATTCCCAGGGCAACCGCGGTCTGCCCGCTGGCGATGCCGACGGCGACCGCGAGCGCAAACGAGACGCGGGCCGTGGACTCGGCGAGCAAGAGCAGTGCGTAGAGGGCGAAATGCCGGCTGCCGGCGAGAAAGCCGCGCGCGAAGAAGCTGGCGGCGAAGGCGAGCGCGGCGGTGACCAGGATCCAGTACAGGGTCTCGCTGCCCGACAGGAGCTGGTCCTCGAGGGGCCCCCGGAGGGCGATGGCACAGAGCGCGAAGGCGGCGGCGACGCCGAGCTGGATCCTCGCTGCGACCCGCAGCGGCTGGCCGATCGGCTGCCGGCTCGCCTGGCGTTCGGCGATCGTCCGCGAGAGGAGCTGTTCGACCGGCCGGAAGAGGGTCGAGATGGTGATGAAGACCGCTGACCAGAGCACGACCAACTCGCCGTACTCGACCCTGTTGAGGTTGTGTGATGCAAGCGAGAAGTAGACGTAGGTGAGAAGCCCCGCAGAGCCGACCCCGATCGAGAGCAATCCGGCGGCGCGGCCGAAGCGCCTCGCCTCCGCCGCCGCAATCTCGCGCGCCATCGGTCGAGCACCTTACGGCCTACCATCAGGCAGATGCCCAATGTGGTCACTCAAGAGGACCGGCTCCACCTCCAACGGGCGCTGGAGCTGGCAGAGGGCGGTCGCGGCAAGGTCAGCCCCAACCCGCTCGTCGGCGCCGTGCTGGTGCGGGACGGGCGAGCCGATCGGCGAAGGCTTCCATGCCCGGCTCGGGGCCCCCCACGCCGAGGTCGCGGCCTTGGACGACTGCCGCGCCAAGGGAGGCGACCCGGCGGGCGCGACGCTGTACGTGACCCTCGAGCCCTGCGCCCACCACGGGCGCCAGCCGCCCTGCACCGGCGCCATCCTCGCGGCGGGGGTGGCGCGCGTCGTGATCGCCTCCGAGGATCCGAGCGAGAAGGCAAACGGCCGCGGCCCGGGGATCCTCCGCGACGAGGGCGTCGAGGTCGAGTTGGCGAGCGGCCCGGTGGCGGCGGCGGCGCGCCTCTTGAATCAGGCCTTTCGAAAGCACGCCCGCACGACTCGCCCGCTCGTGCTCCACAAGGCGGCCCTCAGCCTCGACGGCCGGGTTGCGAGCGCGGGCGGCGACTCCAGGTGGATCTCCGGTGAGGCCAGCCGCGCGCTCGCTCACCGCTGGCGGGCCGAGTGCGACGCCGTTTGCGTCGGGATCGGCACAGCGCTGGCCGACGACCCGCTGCTCACCGCCAGAGAAGCCGGGGTCGCCGCCGCGGCCGATGTCCGTCAGCCAACCAGGGTCGTGTTCGACTCCCGGGCCCGCCTGCCGCTGGGCTCTCAGCTCGTCGGCTCGATTGGCGAGGCGCCGCTGATCGTGGTCGTCTCCCCGGCGGCCGCGGGCGAGCGGGTGGAGGCGCTCCGCAGGGCGGGGGCGGAGCTGGTCGTCTGCGACGGCGAGCCGCCGGCCCGCGTCGCCGCAGCGCTCGCCGAGCTCGGGCGGCGCGGGATCACCTCGATCCTGCTGGAGGGCGGCCCGACGCTCGCCGGCTCCTTCCTCGACGCCGGCGAGATCGACGAGCTGAGGCTGTTCATCGCCCCGATCGTGCTCGGCGGCGCCGCCGCCAGCCCGCTGGCCGCAGGCGAGGGCGCCGTCCTGATCGCCGACGCGACGCCCGCCCTCACGATGGATTGGGAGCGCTCCGGCGAGGACCTGCTGGTCCGCGCCCGCCTGCGGGAGTGGTGAGGGATGTTCACGGGCATCGTCCGCGAGGTCGGCACCGTCGAGGAGCTTCGGCGAAGCGAGGCAGGTGCACGCCTGCGCGTCAAGGCCGGCTTGGCCGCGGAGCTGAGCGCGGGTGACTCGGTGTCGGTGAGCGGCGCCTGCCTCACCGTGGCCTCCGCCGCCGACGGCGCCTTCGAGGCCGAGGTGATGAACCAGACGCTGTCCGTGACCACCCTCGGAGAGCTCGAGCCCGGGGTTTCCGTCAACCTCGAGCCGCCGCTGCGAGCGGGGGATCCCCTGGGCGGTCACCTCGTCCAGGGACACGTCGACGGGACCGGCGAGGTCAGGGGGATGCGGGCGGACGGGTTCGCCCGGCGCCTGCGGCTGGCGGCACCCCGCGACCTTGGCCGCTTCATCGTCGAGCGCGGCTCGGTGACGGTCGACGGCGTCAGCCTCACGGTGGCCGCCCTCGCCGACGACGGCTTCGAGGTGTCGCTGATCCCGGAGACCCTGGAGCGGACCACGCTCGGAGCGCTGGCCGACGGCGGCAAGGTCAACCTGGAGGTGGACGTGATCGCGCGCTATGCGGAGCGGCTCGTGCAAGGCTTTGGGGGCAGATGGCTGAGAGCGCGTTCGCGCCAATAGAGGAAGCGATCGAGGAGATCCGCAGCGGCCGGATGGTGGTCGTCTGCGACGACGAGAATCGCGAGAACGAGGGCGACCTCACCCTCGCCGCCCAGTTCGCGACGCCCGAGGCGATCAACTTCATGGCCATGCACGGGCGCGGGCTGATCTGCCTGGCGCTGACGCCGGAGCGCTGCGACGAGCTGGAGCTCGATCTGATGGCGGCCAAGAACGAGTCGGCGTTCCACACCAACTTCACGGTCTCGATCGAGGCGGCGGAGGGGGTGACCACGGGGATCTCCGCCCACGACCGCGCCCACACGATCCAGGTCGCCATCGACCCCAACACGAAGCCCGACGGGATCGTCCAGCCGGGCCACATCTTCCCGCTCAAGGCAAAGCACGGTGGCGTGCTGGAGCGCGCCGGCCAGACCGAGGCGGCCGTCGACCTGACTCGCCTGGCGGGACTGATCCCGTCCGGCGTGATCTGCGAGATCATGAACGAGGACGGGACGATGGCGCGGGTGTCCGACCTGATCCCGTACTGCGGTCGCCACGGGCTGAAGATGATCACGGTCGCCGACCTGATCGCCTACCGGCGCCGGACCGAGAAGCTGGTGGAGCGGGTCGTCTCGACGCGCCTGCCTACCGCCTTCGGAGAGTTCGCCGCGGTTGGCTACCGCTCGCTGGTCGACGAAAAGCACCATCTGGCGATGGTCAAGGGGGACGTCCGCGGCAAGGACGACGTGCTGGTGCGCGTCCACTCCGAGTGCCTGACGGGCGACGTCTTCCACTCGATGCGCTGCGATTGCGGCGAGCAGCTCGAGGCGGCGCTGGCGATGATCGAGCAAGAGGGCTCCGGCGTCCTCCTCTACCTCTCCCAGGAGGGACGGGGGATCGGCCTGCTCAACAAGCTCCGCGCCTACAGGCTTCAGGAGGACGGGTTCGACACCGTGGACGCGAACCTGAAGCTTGGGCTGCCGGCCGACCTGCGCGACTACGGGATCGGGGCGCAGATCCTCGTCGACCTGGGGCTGACCAGCATTCGCATCCTGACCAACAACCCGAGGAAGATCCACGGTTTGGAGGGATACGGGCTCTCGGTTGCCGACCAGGTCCCGATCCAGGCGGTGCCCAACCCGCACAACGAGGAGTACCTGCGCACGAAGCGCGAGCGCCTGGGCCACACCCTTCATCACCAGGGCCTGCCGCTCGACGAGGAGATGATCCACAAGGAGCATCGCAACGAGGTCGAGCGCGAGGCGCTGGGGGCCAAGGAGTCCGAGCCCGAGGATGGCTGAGGAGTTCTCGGCCGCCGAGCGCGAGCGGCTGGGTCGCAAGGAGTTCGCCGTCTGCGTGGGGACGTTCTACGGGGAGCTCGCCGAGCGGCTCGTCAACGGGGCGATCGAGGGCTTCTCCGCAGGCGGGGTCAGCGCGGCGTCGGTGCATACCTTCGAGACCCCGGGAGCGTTCGAGCTGCCTTTGGCGGCGAAGTGGTGCGCGGCGTCGGGCCGCTTCGCCGGCGTGGCCTGCCTGGGGGCGGTGATCCGCGGTGAGACCGACCACTACGAGTACGTCTCGGCGGAGTCGGCTCGCGGGATCCAGCAGGTTCAGCTCGAGACCGGGGTTCCCTGCTCCTTCGGGGTGATCACCTGCGAGACGATGGAGCAGGCGCTGGCGCGCTCCGGCGGGGACAAGCGCGATCAGGGCCGAAACGCCGCCCTCGCGGTGCTCCGGATGGCGCTGACTCGGGAGGCCGTGGGGTAGGTCCCCGCTACCATCCCCGCGCGATGGCCAAGGTGTGCTTCAGCTGCGGCAAGGGCCCGGCGTTCGGGAACTCGCGCAGCCACTCGATGGTCGCCACCCGGCGGCGCTTCGACCCAAACCTCCAGAAGGTCCGGATCCAGGACGGGTCCCGCGCCCGCCGGGTCTACGTGTGCACCCGCTGCCTGAAGTCGAACAAGGTTACAAAAGCGGCCTGAATCAACCGGCGGAAGCCTCGGAGGGAGCCGAAGGCGACCGGTGATCCGAGCTTGCTCGGATTCCTACGTTTCCGCCGGGTTAGGGCGCCAGCCTGACCCGGCAGGTCCACACGTCGATACCGCGACTTCGTCGCTAGCCCGAGCCAGGGATAATCGAGTGCCGATGGCAGATACCTCCATCGAGCGGTTTCGCCGGGTCGTCGAAGCCGCCTACGCCCATCTCGAGCAACGGCGCGAGGAGGTCAACGACCTGAACGTGTTCCCGGTCGCCGACGGCGACACGGGGGACAACATGGTGCTGACCATGCGGGCCGTGATGAGCGAGCTGGACAGCCTCGACGGGCAGCCGATCGACAGGCGCGCTCGCGATGAGATCGTCCACGCCGTCGCCCGGGCGGCCCTGATGGGTGCGCGCGGCAACTCGGGCGTGATCCTGAGCCAGATCGTCCGCGGCGCCGCCGAGGAGCTGGCCAGCCGCCCCGGCGAGCTGGTCGACCCGGTGCTCGTGGCCGCGGCGTTCGCGAGCGCCGCCGACGCCGCCTACGAGTCGGTGCGTGACCCTGCCGAGGGAACGATGTTGACCGTGATCCGCGAGATGGCGCACGCGGCCTCGCAGCACCTGGCGCACATGGACCGCCAGCGCCTCTCCTCGCAGGCGGGCGACGCCGAGCAGGACGAGCTCCTGGCCGAGGTGCTCGCGGTGGCCGCCCGGGCGGGGCAGGAGGCGGTCGAGCGGACCCCCGACCAGCTCGACGTGCTGGCCGAGGCCGGCGTGGTCGACGCCGGGGCGCACGGGCTGGTGGTGATCCTGGCGGGGATCGTCGCCGGGCTGAAGGGGGAGCTCGATGCGATCCCCGAGGTCGCGCATCACGAGCCGCCGAGGCAGACACGCCCCCACCACTTCGACAGCCGCTTTCGGTACTGCACGAATTTCATCGTCACCGGACAGGAGCTCGATCCGCGCTCCTTCGTCAAGCGCCTGGAGGAGATCGGCGACTCGGTGCTCGTGGTCGGCGACCAGGCGACCCTGAAGGTGCATCTCCACACCGACGAGCCCGAGGTGGCCGTCGGCGTGTTCGAGGAGGCGGGCGACGTCCAGCGACTCGACGTCGGCGACATGCGCGAGCAGATCGAGGCGCGCGAGCGCCGCCTGGCGCCGGCGCTCACCGGGGTCGTCGCAGTGGCCGCGGGCGATGGGCTGAAGACGCTGTTCGAGGCGCTCGGAGCGCACGTGGTCGACGGCGGCGCGACCCTCAATCCCTCCACCTACGAGATCCTCGCTCAGATTCACGAGGTGTCCGCCGAGGAGGTGCTGGTGCTCCCCAACTCGCCGAACGTGATCCTGGCCGCGCGAGAGGCGGCGAAGCTGTCCGAGAAGCCGGCTCGGGTGGTTCCCTCGCTCTCCCAGCAGGCGGCCCTGGTGGCGCTGGTCGAGGTCGATCCGGAGCGCGACGCGGCGGGCAACGCCGAGCGGCTGGAGTCCGCGCTCGCGGAGATTCGCTGGGGCGCGGTCGCGCCCGGCCGCGCGTCCGGACCAGCAGGGCCGGTTCGTGCGCGGCGACGCCGTCGGGTTCGCGGGCGAGGAGGTGGTCGCCTGGGGAGGGGCCGGCTCGACGCTGTCGGCGACCATCGACAGCCTCGCCGAGGGGGTCGAGATCGTCACCGTGATCGAGGGGGAAGGCGCCCCGATTCCGCTCGATCAGCTGCCGCTCGAGCTCGCAGAAGGGGTTGAGCTGGAGGTCCACCGCGGCGGCCAGCCGCATTACTGGTGGCTCATTGCTGCGCAATGAATAAATCCGGCGGAAGCCTCGGGGAATCACTCCGCCGAAAGCCTCGCCTTCGGCTACGTTTTCGGCGGGTTAGGGCGACAGACCTGACCCGGCAGGTCCTACTTCGTATGCTACCGCGACTTCGTCGCTAGCCCCAACCACATGAGCGCGTTGTTGGATGAGGTGTTGGAGGCTCACGGCGGGCTCGAGCGCTGGCGGGCGGCGCGGACCGTCCGGGCGCGAGTGCGCTCGGGCGGGTTCCTGATCCGCACCCGGGTGCCCGGCAGCCGCTTCGCCGACTACCGGCTCACGATCGGTGTGCAGGAGCCACTGACGGTGATGGATCCGTTCCCGAAGGCGGGACAGCGTGGCGTCTTCGATCGCGGCCAGGCGCGGATCGAAACCAGTGCCGGCGACGTCGTTGCTTCTCGAGAGGATCCGCGGCCGGCGTTCTTCGGGCGCGCGGGGCTGCGCCGCAACCTGCGCTGGGACGCCCTCGACGCGGCCTACTTCGCCGGTTACGCGATGTGGAACTACCTCACCACGCCGCTCCTGCTGACCCGCGACGACATCGAGGTGGGCGAGGGTGAGCCGTGGCGACAGGACGGGGAGGAGTGGCGCCGCCTCGAAGTCACCTTCCCCGAAGGGCTCGACACCCACTCGCGCCGCCAGACCTTCTACTTCGACGCTCAGGCCCGCCTGCGCCGCCACGACTACGTCGCCGAGGTCGTCGGGGGGTGGGCCCGGGCGGCGCACTACTGCACGGAGCACGCTCAGGCCGGTGGGCTCGTCTTCCCGACCCGCCGCTGGGTCCGCCCGATTCGCCCGGGCAACCGCTCGCTGCCGTTCCCGACCTTGGTCTGGATCGAGCTCTCGGAGCTTCAGGTCGACGGCGAGGAAGTAGGCTGACCCCGGTGGCCGGATCGACGCCCGTTCTGTGGCAGATCAGGATCTCGCACTACAGCGAGAAGGTCCGCTGGGCACTCGACTACAAGGGGGTCGAGCACCAGCTCCGGGCGCCGCCGCCGGGCATTCACATGCTGGTCGCCGTGGCACTGACCCGCGGTCGGCACAAGACCTTCCCGGTGCTCCAGCTCGACGGGCAGAACGTGGGCGACTCTACGGCCATCATCGCCGCGCTCGAGGAGCGCTTTCCGGAGCCGCCGCTTTACCCCGAGGATCCGGAAGAGCGGCGGCAGGGCGCTGGAGCTGGAGGACTGGTTCGACGAGGAGCTGGGCCCCGCGCTTCGGCTGCTCGTCTGGCACGAGGCGTCGCGCGACCCCGAGCAGATGGCGGAAACGGTGGCGCCGGACGTTCCGCGGCCTCTCCGGCGGCTGCGGGGTGCCGGCGCCTTGACTGCCCGCTACGCGTCGACCTTCGCCGGCCTGCGCTACGGCGTCAAGTCGCCCGAGGCCGCCGAGCTGGCGCGGGGCACGGTGCTGGCGGCCCTCGATCGCGTCGAGGCCGAGCTGGACGGCGGCGAGTACTTGGTCGGCGAGCGCTTCAGCGTCGCCGACCTGACCGCGGCCTCGCTGCTCTATCCGCTCGCGTTCCCCCCGGAGGGGCCGCCTGTGAAGCCGCCGGTCGGCTACGAGCAATTCCGCGCCCCGCTCGCCGATCGCCCCGGCTACGGCTGGATCGAGGAGATGTTTCGGCGCCACCGCCGCCCGGAGCCGGCGCCCGTGGCCGCAGAGCTGGGCGCGAGCACGTGAACGAGTCCGCCCCCGCGAAGCTGTACGTCATCCTCGGCTCCCATGCCTGCCGCACGGGCATGCTGATGCTCGATCACAAGGGCATCGCCTACCGGGCCGTGAATCTGCCCACCGGCTTGCAGCCGCTGCTGCTGTCACTGCGCGGCTTTCGGCGCAGTCCCGTGCATCGCCGGGTCGGCGGTCGACGCCCGTCGATGCTGGCGATGGCGGATCGGCTTGGGACCGTGCCGGCGCTCCGGTACGACGGCCAGCGCGTGCAGACCAATCGCGAGATCGCCCGCTTCCTCGACCGGCTGCGGCCGGACCCACCGCTGTTTCCGGCCGATCGCGAGCGCCGTGCGGCCATCGAGGAGGCGGAGCGCTGGGGCGACGAGGTGCTTCAGATGACGGCCCGGCGGCTGGCCCTTGCGGCGTCGCTGCATGGGCCGGAGGGGATGATCGATCGCGGCAACGACGGCAGGCTTGGCCCTCTGCTGTGGCGAAATGAGAGGGTCAGGCTCGCGGGCACCGGCCTGCTCGCCCGGCTGGTCTTTCGCGCCAACCGAGCGACCGAGCCCGAGCTGCTGGAATCGCTGTCCGCGATGCTCGACCGAGTGGACGGCTGGATCGCCGCCGGGGTGCTGAACGGCGAGGAGCTGAACGCGGCCGACTTCATGATCGCGCCGAGCCTGGCGCTGCTCTGCTACCGCCGCGACCTCAAGGAGCAGATTGAGGCACGGCCCGCCGCAGGAGCTGGTCGAGCGCATCCTCCCGCAGGGGCCTGCCGGGTAAGGCCTGAGCCCACGCCCGCCGCATCCGGCTTCGCCGGATGACCGGTCGCCTGCGGCTCCCTGGTAGCCGAAGGCGAGGCTTTCGGCGGAGTTATTCCCGGCCCCGCGCCGCCGTAGCCTTGAGGCGATGAGCGGTGCGGCGGCGCCTACCTGCGATCCCCGAAGCGCGGCAGAGCCCGCGGCCCCGGTCGCGTTCGGGACAGGGGAGCCGCAGGATCGAGAGCGACTTGGCGCGGCGGCGCTGCGCTCGGCGCCCCGCCCGAGCCTGCTGGCGGCCCCGTTGGTCACGCTTCGAGGCGCCGGCCCCAAGCTGGCGGCGGCGGCGGCCGAGCTCGGGATCGGGACGCTTGGCGAGATGCTGCAGCACGTCCCGCGCTCCTACCGGGACCTGGCTGCGCCCCGCCCGCTGTCGGAGCTCGGGATCGGCGAGCAGGCGACGGTCGAGGTCGAGGTGCGCTCCGCGCACCTCCGACCGACGCGCCGGCGCGGGCTGATGATCGTCGAGGCGACGGTCGCGGACGAGTCGGGGCCGGGCAAGGCGGTGTGGTTCAACCAGGCCGTGGCTCGCCGAGCGGCTGCACGAGGGGACGCGGCTGCTCGCGTACGGAAAGCTCGACCGCTCGGGGTTCCGGGTCGAGGCGCACGAGTTCCGCCGGAGGGCGACGGGACGGCACAGGTCGCTCCGGAAGGGGCGCCCCCCGGCCTGCACACGATGGGCATCGTCCCGGTCCATCCCGCGTCGGAGCGGCTGCGAGCCCAGCGGCTGCGCGAGTGGGCATGGCAGGCGAGGCTGCTGGCCCGCCACGCGCTCGAGCCGCTGCCGGCGGAGCTGCGCGCCCGCCGCCGCTTGGCGGGCGCCGGCGACTCGCTGGCCATCGCCCACTTTCCGGGCAGCCTGGACGAGGCCGAGCGGGCTCGGGACCGGCTGGCCTTCGAGGAGCTGTTCCTGCACCAGGCGGCGCTCGCCTCGCGCCGCCGAGGTCGTCAGGCGAGCCGTCCGGGCATCGCCCTGGGCGAGCCCGGCGAGCTGGTCGCGGGCTGGCTGGCGTCGCTGCCCTTCGAGCTCACGAGCGATCAGCGGCGCGCGATCGCCGAGATCGACGCCGAGCTTGTCTCCGAGCGCCCCATGCAGCGCCTGCTGATGGGTGAGGTCGGTTCCGGGAAGACGGTGATCGCGGCGTACGCGATGCTGCGCGCTGTCGAGGCCGGCTTCCAGGCGGCGCTGATGGCGCCCACCGAGACGCTCGCCGAGCAGCACGCCGCGACCCTGGACCAGCTGCTGGCCGAGCAGGCGGTGCCGTTCTCCCTGCTGACCGGAGCGACGCCGGCGGCGCGGCGCCGTGAGGCGCTTGGCCGCCTCGCCTCGGGGGAGCTCGGGATGGTGGTGGGGACACACGCGCTGATCGAGCCAGAGGTCGCGTTCGACCGGCTCGCGGTCTGCGTGGTCGACGAGCAGCATCGCTTCGGCGTCCGCCAGCGCGCGGCGCTCGACGCCAAGGGCCCCGAGGGGGCGGCCCCGCACGCCCTCCACATGACGGCAACGCCGATCCCTCGCACCCTGTCGCTGACCGCCTACGGCGATCTCGATGCCACCGTCCTTCGCGAGCTGCCGGCGGGACGCCGGCCGGTCGAGACCTGGGCGGTGGGGGAGGAGAAGAGGGCCGGCGCCTACGAGTTCATCCGCGAGAGGCTGCGCGAGGGCCGCCAGGCGTATGTGGTCTGTCCGCTGGTGGAGGGCTCTGAGAAGCTCGAGGCGAAGGCAGCGGCCGAGGAGGCCGACCGCCTGCGCGCCGGAGAGTTCGCCGACTTCGAGGTCGGCCTGCTGCACGGCCAGATGCCATCCCGCGAGAAGCAGGCCGCGATGGAGCGGTTCGCGGCCGGGCGGACCGACGTGCTGGTGGCGACGAGCGTGATCGAGGTGGGCATCGACGTCGCCAACGCGACCGTGATCGTGGTGGAGGGCGCGGAGCGCTATGGGCTCTCCCAGCTCCACCAGCTTCGCGGACGCGTGGGTCGTGGCGAGCACGCCTCGCACTGCATCCTGTTCGCCGACGCCGGCTCGGAGCTCGCCCGTCGCCGGCTGGCGGCGATCGAGGCCGAGCGGGACGGCTTCAAGCTGGCGGAGGTCGACCTGGCGCTGCGCGGCGAGGGAGAGATCTTGGGCACCCGGCAGCACGGCCTGCCGCGCTTTCACGTGGCGGAGCTTCCCGAGGACGTCGCCGTGCTCACGGAGGCGCGCCGCGAGCTGCTCGAGCTGCTGGACCGGCATGGATCCCTCGACGCGCCCGCGCTGGGTCCGTTGCTCCAGGCGGCCCGGGAGCGCTTCGGCGACGAGCGCGCTGAGCCGATCGCCGCCGTAGATGAGGGTCGTCGCCGGCGCGCTCAAGGGACGCCGCCTGGCGGCGCCGCCACGGCGCTCGGCGGCGGTTCGCCCAACCGCGGACCGCGTTCGCGAGGCGCTGTTCGCGATCCTCGGGGAGCTCGGTGGGGCGAGCGTCCTCGACCTGTTCTGCGGCACGGGGGCGCTCGGCATCGAGGCCCTCTCCCGGGGGGCCGCCCGGGCGACGTTGGTGGACACCCGGGTCTCCCTCGCGCGGCGGAACGTGCGCGAGCTCGGCCTGGTGGGCCGCGCTGAGGTCGTCCGCTCCGACGCGCTTCGCTACCTGCGACGCTCTCGCCGGCGCTTCGACCTGATCTTCTGCGATCCGCCCTATAGACTCGCCGACCGTCTTGAGGGGGAACTCGACTCGCTCATCCCCGGACGGCTCGCGGAGGGCGGACGCCTGATCTGCGAGAGCGCCGCGCGCCGGCCGCTCGAGCTGTCCCTGCCACTGCTGGCCGAGCGACGCTACGGCGACACCCTGATCCGCGTATACCAGCCGGGGGCGAGAGCGTGAGCGACGGGCGTGTGGCGATCTGCCCGGGGACCTACGACCCGGTCACGTACGGCCACCTCGACATCATCGCCAGGGCGGCGAACGTGTTCGACCGCGTCATCGTGGGCGTCGTCAACCAGCCGATTCGCAAGCAGCAGACCGTCTTCAACGCCGAGGAGCGAAAGGGGTTCATCGAGCAGGCAATCGCGGACAACGGCCTGGGCAATGTCGAGGTCGCCGCGTTCTCGGTGCTGCTGGTCGACTTCGCCCGCGAGCACGGCGCAAGCGCGATCGTCAAGGGGCTGCGAGCGATCTCGGACTTCGAGTACGAGTTCGAGATGGAGCAGCTGAACAAGAAGCTGGCGCCGGAGATCGAGTCCCTCTACATCCTCGCCTCGCCCGACTACAGCTTCATCTCGGTCGAGCGGGGTGAAGGAGATAGCCACCTTCGGCGGCGACGTCTCCGACCTGGTCCCGCCCCCGGTCGCCGAAGCGCTGGTCGAGCGCTTGAGGCGTTAGCGGGATATTCGTGCGCGGGCGGGAGATTGCAATTCGGCGCCGAAAATACGACTGTGCGCCCGCATTTCCGCCGCTCCGCGTAAGCTTTCACGATTCTCATGGATGTTCTGGTACTGATCGACAAGCTCGATGACCTGATCCACAACGCGCGGCCGGTGCCGCTCACGGATCAGGTGCGCGTGGACCGCGAGGAGATCTACGACCTGCTCGATCAGATGCGGGCGACGATTCCCGAGGAGATCAAGCAGGCGCGGTGGATCGTCAAGGAGCGCCAGGAGATGCTCGCCGAGGCGAAGCGCGAGGCGGAGCGGGTGGTCAAGGAGGCGCGCGACCAGCAGGCACGCCTGATCTCCGAGGAGGAGGTCTACAAGCAGGCCGAGCGCGCCGCCGAAGAGATCATCGAGGACGCCCGGGAGACCGAGCGCTCGATCCGCCTCGGGGCCGAGGACTACGCAGACGAGATCCTCTCCACCCTCGAGGTCAACCTCGAGAAGTTCCTCGCCGCCGTCCGCCGCGGCCGCGACCGCCTCGCCGGGCGCGAGGAAGAGCCGGCCGAGGTCGGCTAAACGATTCGCAAGGCGTCACTCGAGGACGTCCCGCGCCTCGCCGACGCCCTCGCGCACGCCTTCCAAGACGATCCTGGGTGGTCGCATCTGCTGCCACGCGCGAGCGACCGCACGCGTCGTCTGAGGCTGTTCTTCGAGACCGAGCTGCGCGGGATCGCCCTCTCGCATGGGCTCGTCTGGACCACGGACGACGTGGTCGGCGGGGCGATCTGGGCGCCGCCGGATGCTTGGCGGGTGCCGTTGACGGCGAGCGTGCGGGAGGCGCCTGAGATGGTGAGGGTGTTCGGCAGGCGGCTGCCGCTGGCGTTCCGCGCCAGGATGCGATGGAGGGAAGGCATCCGCGCAAGCCGCCCCACTGGTACCTGGCGATCATGGGCGTCGCTCCCGAGCCGCAGGGGAGGGGCATGGGCTCCAAGCTATGCACCCGGCGCTCAGACCCTCGACGCGGAGGGCATTCCCGCCTACCTGGAGGCGAGCACCGTGCGCAGCCGCGCGCTCTACGAGCGCCACGGCTTCGAGGTCACGGGCGAGTTCAACTTCCCCTCCGGCGGCCCACCCCTGTGGCAGATGTGGCGGGAGCCGGGGTCTTGACGGCTGCCTCAGGACTGGTTCGCGGCCCGCCCCGCGTCCGTCTTCTCGTAGAAGCGCCCCAGTAGCTCCTTCGTCTCCTCGGGGTCGGCGCAGGTGTAGGCGTTCCAGGCCTCGGTGCGGAGCTGGAAGTCGAGCGGCTGGCCGATCACGTCCAGGATCGTCTGCTTGGCCGAGCGCACCGCAGCCTGGGAGTTGCGGAGGATCTGGTGGGCGACCAGCTCCGCCTCCTCGGCCAGCTTCTCGTGCGGGAACGACCTTGGCGACCATGTTGCACTGGAGGGCGCGCTGGGCGTCGATCGGCTCCGCGGTCAGCAGCATCTGCATGGCGACGCCGACGCCACAGGTGTTGACCAGGCGCACCAGGCCGCCGTCGCCGTGGTGAAAGCCGCGCCGCGCCTCGAAGGAGCCGAACATGGCGCGCTCGGAGGCGATTCGGATGTCGCAGGCCATCGCCGTCTCCAGGCCGCCGGCCAGCGCCCAGCCGTTGATCGCCCCGATGATCGGCTTGTAGATCCGGTGCATGCCGCGGGTGAAGCCGTTCAGCCCCAGCTCGGCGATCTCGCGCAGGCGGTCGGGGCTCGCCTCCTCGATGATCTGCCGGGATATAGGTCTTCAGGTCGGCGCCGGCGCAGAAGGCCTCGCCCTCGCCGGTGAGGATGGCGACGTCCACCGAGTCGTCGTCGCGGAAGTCGGCCCAGGCTTCGACCATCAGCCCGTGGACGTCGGGGTCGATGGCGTTGCGCGCCTCGGGCCGGTTGATGGTCAGGTAGGCGATCCGGTCGCGCTTTTCGTAGATCAGCTTCGACATCGATGTGTCCTCCTGGATTGCGGGGCGGGGCGGATCGTACGGGCGGTACGCTGTATGCCAACAGGCGAGTGCCGCCATCGTCAGAGGCGGCCTCGAAAGAGCCCGCCTCAGCGCGGGCTCTTTTGTTCGTACTCGGCCCGGATCACAGCCAGGTCGTCGGCCTCCCAGACGATCTCGCCTCCGCACCACTCGGCCAGGTCCGCGGCCCGCGAGGGCAGGTCGACCCCTTCCTCCAGCGGCGCCACCTGGCGCTCGGCGATCACCACGTCTCCCATCACCATCGCCCGCGACTGCTCTCGTACGCGGCGGAAGAGGTCGCGCTTCTGCTCGTCGGTGAGGTGGTGGACGGAGAGCACCGAGATCACCAGGTCCCACGGCCCGTCGGGCAGCGGGTCCTCCATTCGCGCCAGGCGCACCTCGATCCCCAGCTCCCGCGCCTTGAACACCATCTCCGGCTCAGCGTCGAGGCCGGTCAGCTCCGCGTCCGGGTAGCGCGCCAGGAGCCGTCGCGTCGTCTCGCCGGTGCCCACCCCGAGCTCCAGCACCCGGCGGGGCGGGAACGGGATCGCCTCGATCGTCTGCTCCTGGAGCTCGTCGTAGCGCGGCACCTCGGCCCGGATCTCGTCCAGATAGGTGTCGGGATTGAGGTGGAATTGCGCGCTCACGCTGAGGCTCTTCCGCTCGGGCGTTGGATCGCTAATCTCGATCCAGGGAATGCCGGCGGCATATCACAGCATCGACCTGGCCCGTTACGCCCTGCGGCCCGGCGAGGGCCGCCGCCTCGAGCTGGCGGCAGATCCGGGGCAGCTCGAGCTCGGCGGCGAGAGCTACGCGGTCGCGGGCGATTCCGTGGACGCCCGCCTCGACCTGTCGCGGACCGCGGCGGGCTACGCGGTCCGGATGCGGTTCACCGCCCACGTCTCGGGGCCGTGCATGCGCTGCCTGGAGGAAGCCGACGTCGCGGTGGAGGTCGACGCGCGCGAGGTCGACCAACCCGGGACGGAGGACGAGGAGCTGCGCAGCCCGTACGTCGAAGACGACGAGCTCGACCTTGACTCGTGGGCCCACGACGCCCTGGCCCTAGCGCTTCCACTCCAGCCTCTCTGCCGGCCCGACTGCAGGGGCCTGTGCCCGGTCTGCGGCGCTTCCCTCAACGACGCCGACCCGGAGCAGCACCGCCACGACCCGGAACCCGACCCCCGCTGGGCAAAACTCCGCGAGCTGAAATAACTCCGCCGACATCCTCGGCTACGCCTCCGGTGTCGGCGGGTTCGGGCGCGAATGGGGCGGCAGGTCCACACGTGCCTACCGCGACTTCGTCGCTAGCCCGGAATCGAACTAGGCGGTTGCGGGCTCTGGGGCGACCAGTGGGACCCCGATCACCTTGAGCCGCCTGGTCAGCGCGGTGAAGGCGAATGTGTTCACCTGCACCGACGTGTAGCCGAGCAGCTCCCAGTCGTTCGGGTCCAGGCCGGGTGGCACCAGCACGCCGCTCGCGATCGGCAGCAGCTCGTGGAGCGTGGCGCGCACCCGGTCCGCCAGGGCCGGGTCTTTCTTGCAGGCCTGCTTCAGGTACCAGGTGCCGTAGGCGACGTGGCGATGCTCGTCGCGGGCGACGTTCTTGAAGCCCTCCAGGAAGCCCGGCATCTTGCCGGTCTTCTCCCAGTAGTCGGTGATCGTCCACTGGCCGGTCAGCGCCAGGGTCCCCTCGATCACCATGTGGTAGGCGGTTATGTAGTCGACCTTCGCCTCGACGTTGGTCGGGTCGGCGACCAGCCGCCTCTCCGCGTCGACCAGCGCCTCGTCGAACAGCTTCACGAAGTCGTCGTTGACGTTCTCGCGCACCCTCGCCAGGCGCGCCGAGATGTCGGCGTCGGCCATTCCCACGACCTCGCGATAGAAGCGGTCGAAGAACTGCATGTGCCGCGCCTCGTCGACCTGCTGCGTGGTCAGGAAGGCCTCCTCCTGCTCGTCCTCGTAGGCCATCACGAGCCCGGAGAACTGGGTCGTGACCCGTTCCTCGCCGAGGAAGAACGCCGACATCCCCCACACGAACCACTCCCGCTCCTCATCGGTGAGGTTCGCCCAGTCGTCCTTGTCCTGGGAGAAGTCGATCTCCTGCGAGAGCCACTGCTGGCGCTCCCAGAGCTCGTAGAGCTGCTGAGGGTTCAGCAGCTGGATCTTGTCGAGCTTCGACTCGTCGCTGATCGTGGCGACGTCTCCCTGCTGGGTCAGGTCGAGGAGGGTGGCGGCCATGGCTGTTCCTTCCCGGTTTGGTGGCGGACGCGCGAGGCGCTTCGACGCCCATGCTCGGAGCTGACGGCAGGCTACCACCGCTGGCTGACACCGTGTCAGACAGTCTGTGCGCCAAGCGCCGAGGCTAGGATGGGCGCATGGCGGTGTTGTCGAAGAGCGAGGAGGCCGCCGAGCGGCGGCGCGAGGCGGAGGCGGAATTCGTGGCCGCCACCGAGTCGCTGCTCGCCCAGGGGGGCTCGTACGCGGATCTCTCGGTGGAGCAGATCTCGGCCGCCGCGGGCCGCTCGCGCACCGCCTTCTACGTCTACTTCCACGACAAGCGCGAGCTCCTGATGAGGGCGACCGAGACGGTCGTCGCCCAGCTCTACGACGAAGCCGACCAATGGTGGTCGGGGGCCGACGGGCGGCAGGGGCTGCGCGAGGCGCTCACAGGCGTCCTCGGCACCTATCGCGAGCACGGCGACCTGCTGCGCGCGGTGGTCGAGGCCTCGACCTACGACGAGCAGGTCGGCGACTTCTGGCGCGCCGTGGTCGGGCGGTTCATCAAGGCGACCGAGCGGCGGCTCATAGAAGAGGGAGAGGATCCAAGCCGGGCCGCCGGCAAGGCCTTCGTCCTCGCCTGGATGAACGAGCGGGTTTGCTATCAGCATGCGACGGCCGCCGAGCGGCCGGACGACCCGACGCTCCTCGAGGCCCTGTTCGAGGTCTGGGAGCGCAGCGTCTACGGCCCGCGCTGACCGCCGCCGCTACCATCCTCGCTTCGCATGGCCGTCCCCAAGAAGAGGACCTCGCGCACACGGCGCGACAAGCGCCGCGCCACCCACAAGGCGAGGGCGCCGCGCCTGAACGAGTGCCCGCGCTGCCACAGTCCGCGCCTGCCGCATCGGGTCTGCCCGGTGTGCGGGACCTATGCGGGGCGTGAAGTGATCGAGCACGAGATCGCCGAGGCGGCCCCAGCGCCGACTGCGGAGGCCGAGGAGTAGGCCAGTTGACGACGGTTGCCCTCGACGGTCGTGGCGCCGAGCGAGGGCCCGAGGCAATCGTCGCCGGCGCCCGAGCCGCGGCGGCCGACGGGATCCGGCTGCGCGTGTTCGGCGACCCGACCGCCCTGGCCGCGGTGGAGGGGATAGCCGGCGCGGAGCTGGTGCCGGCGGTCGAGGAGATAACCAACGCCGAGGAGCCGGTCGCCGCCGTGCGCTCGAGGCCGGGGGCCTCGGTCGTCCTTGCCGCTCAGGACGTCGCCGAGGGCCGCTCACAGGCGATGGCAAGCGCCGGCTCCACCGGGGCGACGATGACCGCCGCCCTGTTCGCGCTGCGGCGCCTGCACGGCGTTCGCCGACCGGCGCTCGCCCTCCAGCTGCTGGTCCCGGGCCGGCCGGGGCCGCCCACGCTGCTGCTCGACGTGGGGGCGAACGCCGACGCCAGGGCCCATGACCTGGTGCAGTTCGCCTACCTGGGCGCCGCCTTCAGCCAGGCGGTGCTCGGGGTTGCCCAGCCGCGGGTGGCGCTGCTCTCGGTCGGGGAGGAGGCGAACAAGGGCTCGGCGGAGGTGGTGGAGGCGCACGCCAGGCTGGCCGGCGCCGGGAACATCGACTTCAGGGGAAACATCGAGGGGCGGGACCTGCTGGCCGGGGTGGCCGAGGTGATCGTCACCGACGGGTTCACCGGCAACGTCGTCCTGAAGACGATCGAGGGAACGGCCAAGGCCGTTGCCGAAGCGGTACGCGCCGCGGCCCGCTCTGGGCCCGTGGCGGCCGCGGGCGGGCTCCTGCTTCGCCACTCGCTGGCCGGCCTGCGCCGCCGCCTCGATCCCGATACGACCGGGGGCGCCGTCCTGCTCGGCTTGAGGGGGGTTGCCGTGGTGGGACACGGCAGCTCCGGGCCCGAGGGCATCGCCAATGCGGTGCGGCTGGCGGCGCGCACCTCCGGCCAGAGTGCCGTCGAGCGAACCGCCGAGCTGCTGGGCGGGCGGGTGTGACCCGCGGCGGGCTGCGCGATGCGTGATAGGAAGGGGGCATGAGCAACGACGGGCTGAACCGCGAAGACGTGCTGGCCAAGGTGCGGGAGCACCTGTCGAACGAGCTCGAGGTGCCGCTCGACCGCATCGACGAGTCCACGCGCATTCGCGAGGACCTGGATGCGGACTCGCTCGATCTCTACGAGCTGGTGATGGAGCTCGAAGACACCTACGGGGTGAGCATTTCCGAGGAGGAGGCGGCGAAGATCGAGACCGTCGGCCAGGCCGTGGAGTTCGTCGCCCAGCGGCTCGGCGTCGAGGCCTAGCCCAAGGCGCTCATGCCGCTGCTCGCGGAGCTGATCGAGGCGCTGCCCGAGGATCTGCGACGCAGAGCCGTCACCCACTCCTCGTGGGTGGACCACCGGGCGGACTCATACGGCCGCCTCGCTTTCATCGGGGACGGCGTGCTGGGGCTGGCGGTGGCCGAGCACCTCTATCGGCGCTACCAGCGCGCGGACATCGGCAGGTTGACCAAGGTTCACGGCCAGGCGGTCAGCGGGCGCGCCTGCGCCGAGGTGGCGGAAGCCCTCGGCCTGCCCGCGAAGCTGCGTGAAGCGGGGCCGTCCGACCCCGAGGGCGGGATCGACCCGGAGGGGCTCGTGGCCTCGGAGCGTGCGCTGGCTTCGGTATGCGAGGCGATGATCGGCGCCTGCTACCTGCACCATGGCTTCGAGGCGACCGCCGACGCTACGGTGGCCGCCTTCGCCCCGCAGATCGAGCTGGCGTCCGAGACCCTGCTGGACTTCAAGTCCGCCCTCCAGGAGCTGCTCGCCCGGGAGGGCGCCCGCGTAACCTACGAGGTCGTTCAAGAGGCGGGCCCTGCCCACGATCGCCGCTTCGAGGTTGTCGCGCTCTCCGGCGATGAGGTGATCGGCAAGGGGGAGGGGCGGAGCAAGAAGGCCGCCGAGCAGGCTGCCGCGGCCGAGGCGCTGGAGCGCCGAGAGCGGTAGGAAGCCGGCTCCAGGCGACGAAACAGAAGACCGTCCGATCCGACAGCGAGCCTACCTGGGGCCGCGCAGCCGATTCCATGCATCTGAGCTCGATCACGATCAAGGGCTTCAAGTCCTTTGCGGAGCGCACCCGGCTCGTGTTTTCGCCCGGCGTCAGCGTGGTCGTTGGCCCGAACGGCTGCGGCAAGTCGAACATCACGGACGCCGTGCTCTGGGCCCTCGGGGAGCAGAGCCCGCTGGCGGTACGCGGCCAGAGCATGCAGGACATGATCTTCGCGGGCGGCGAGCAGCAATCGGCGCGCCGCTACGCCGAGGTGGAGGTGGTGCTGGACAACTCGGATGGCGAGGAGTCGAGCAGCGAGTTCTCGGAGATCTCGATCAAGCGGCGGCTGGAGCGCAATGGCGACGGGGAGTACCGGCTGAACGGGGCGCGCTGCCGGCTCGTCGACGTGATCGAGGTACTGGCTGACGCAAATCTCGGCCGCGAGATGCACTCGGTGATCAGCCAGGGCCGGGTGGACGAGATAGTCCACTCGAAGCCCCGCGATCGGCGGCTCTTGGTGGAGGAGGCGGCCGGGCTCGGCAAGCACCGCAAGCGGCGCCGGCGTGCCCAGCTGAAGCTCGAGCGCACCCAGGAGAACCTCGACCGGGCGCTCGACGTGGAGCGCGAGGCCCGCAGCCGGCTGCGACCGCTGAAGCGCCAGGCTCAGGCGGCGGACATCCAGGCCCGCCTCGAGCGTGAGGCCGGCGAGCTGCGTGTCACGCTGCTGGCCGACGAGCTCCGCGGGCACTCGAGCGAGCTCGAAGGCGCCGAGCGCGAAGCCGGCAAGGCCCGTGACGCACGCGAGCGCATCGAGGCGGAGCAGGCGAAGGTCAATCGGCGCCGGAGCAGAGATCGAGGAGCGCCTCGCCCACCGCGATCGCGAGCGGACCCAGGTTTGGGGGCGGCTGACGGCCCTACGAGCCGCCCACGAGCGGCTTAGCGTCCGCGCCGAAGCGCTTTCCCTGCGCCGCGGCGAGCTCACCGACGAGCTCGAGCGGCATCGCGCCGCGCTCGGCGCGCTGGCCGATGAGGCCCCGGCAGGCGGCGAAGGCACGGACGACGATCCCGTGGGCTCCGGGCTGGAGCGGATCTCCTCGGCGCTCGAAACGGCGGGTCAGGCCCTGGAGCGGGCCCGGGCGGCGGACAGCGTCAGCGTGCGAGCGCCGGAAGTGGCGCGGATCCGCGAGGCATCCGAACGCGCCGCGCATGGCGCACGGCGGGTAGAGGATCTCCTGGGTCAACGCCGGCAGGATTCTTTGGAGAGCCGCGTCCAGGCGGCGACAGTGCTTCTGGGGCGCCTCGACGAGCTGCTCGAGGCGACGGCAGAAGCGCGGACGGCGGTCGGCGAGCGCGCGGCCGGGCTCGAGCGCCGCATGCTCGACCAGAACGACGCCGACGACGTGACGGCGCAGCTCCGCGCCTGCTCCGAGGCGGAAGCGGAGCTCCAGGGCAGGTTGCACGCGATGGGCGACTCGGTGACCGATAGCGAGGTACGGGCAACCCACCTGCGCGACCGGCGTGACGAGGCGGCGGCGGAGCTGGAGCGAATTTCCTCCCGGCTCGGTCGCGAGATCGAGCCTGCGAGCGAGGCGCTGAGCGGGGAGGAGCGCGACCAGCTCGACCAAAAGCTCGAGCGCCTGGCGCGGCGCCGCGAGGCGCTGGGCCCGGTGAACCCGCTGGCCGAGCAGGAGTACTCCGACGCCCTTGCTCACGTCGGCCGGCTCGAGGAGCAGCGGCAGGACCTCGAGTCGGCGCTGGCGGAGCTCCAGGGCCTGATCCGCGACACCGATCGCAAGATCCGGGTCGCCTTCGAGGAGACGTTCGAGGCGACCGAGCGAAACTTCCATGAGCTGATCGAGCACCTCTTCCCCGGCGGCCGCGGCCGCCTGCGCCTGGTCGGCGAGCCCGGCCCGCGGCTGGTGCTCGGGGGCGAGGCCACCGATGAGGCGGCTGAAGGTGGGCGCCCCGCCACAGACCCGGCCGCCCCCGGAGTCGTAGACGAGGAGGCGGCCGGCAGTGGTGATGGTGTCGAGATCGAAGTCACGCCCGCCGGCAAGGCCACTCGTCGCCTCTCGCTGCTGTCCGGTGGCGAGAAGGCGCTGGTGGCGCTCGCCTTCGTGTTCGCCGTCTTCCTGGCCCGCCCCTCGCCCTTCTACATCCTCGACGAGGTCGAGGCGGCGCTTGACGATGCGAACATCGACCGCTTCCTCCAGCTGGTGCGGCGCTTCTCCGGACGGGCCCAGTTCGTGATCGTCACCCACCAGAAGCGGACCATGGACGCCGCCGACGTGCTCTACGGGGTCAGCATGGGCAGCGGTGGCGCCACCAAGGTCATCTCCCGCCGCCTCTCGCACGCGGACGAGGCGGAGGACGAGGCCGCCGAGGCCGTCGAGGCGGCCTGACGCGCACTAAGGTGGCGCGCCATGGCCTCCTCCTGGCGCCGCCTGCGCGAGAGCCTCTCGAAGAGCCGCCAGGCGCTCCAGGCGGAGCTCAGCTCCAGCCTCTTCGAACGGCTCGATGACGAGACCTGGGAACGGCTCGAGGAGGCGCTGATCCTCGCCGACGTGGGGGCGCGGACCACGGCCGACGTCGTCCGGCGGCTCGAGGGCGAGGTCGATGCCGGCAGCGTCGAGGGCGCCGACGCGGTTCGGGAGCGGCTGGTCGAGCTGCTCGCCGAGGTAGCCGGCTCGGACAACTCAGAGATCGATTTGTCCAGCCGCCCCGCGGTGATCATGGTGGTCGGCGTCAACGGCACCGGCAAGACGACCACGATCGGCAAGCTCGCCTGGCGGCTGCGAAACGAGCTCGGCCTGTCGGTGATCGTCGCCGCGGCCGATACCTACCGGGCCGCCGCCATCGAGCAACTTGAAGCCTGGGCCGAGCGCGCCGACGCCGAGATCATCCGTGGGTCGGCCGGTGGCGATCCGGGTGCCATCGTGTTCGATGCGATCGCCGCCGCCCAGTCGCGGGGCGTCGACGTGGTGGTCGCCGACACCGCCGGCCGCCTGCACACGGATGCCAACCTGATGGCGGAGCTGGCCAAGGTGCGTCGCGTGGCGGCCAAGCGGCTCGAGGGCGCCCCTCACGAGTGCCTGATCGTGATCGACGCCACCACCGGCCAGAACGGCCTGCGACAGGCCCAGGTGTTCGCCGAGGCCGTCGATCTGACCGGCGTCGTGCTGACCAAGCTCGACGGCACCGCCAAGGGCGGCATCGCCCTGGCGATCGCCTCCGAGCTGGGCCTTCCGGTGAAGCTGATCGGGATCGGGGAGGGACTCGAGGACCTGCGGCCGTTCGAGGCTCGCGAGTTCGCCGCCGCGCTGCTCGGCGACTGATGGCGGCCGGGCTCGCATGTAAGTCGCTCTAAGCTGGCCTCATGTTCGATCTGCTCTCCGACCGTCTCCAGGAGGCCCTCTCGGGCGTTCGCTCCAGAGGCAAGCTGACCGAGGCGGACGTCGACCGGGCGATGCGCGAGATCCGCCTCGCGCTGCTCGAGGCCGACGTCAACTTCAAGGTCGTCAAGCAGTTCACCTCCCAGGTCAAGGAGCGTTGTCTGGGCGCCGGCGTCCTGGACAGCCTCAATCCCGGCCAGCAGGTGGTGAAGATCGTCAACGAGGAGCTGGCGGCGCTGATGGGAGGTGCCAGCCGCGATCTCGCCTTGGCCGGCTCCGGCCCGACCGTGATCCTGATGGCCGGGCTCCAAGGCTCGGGTAAGACGACCGCCTGCGCGAAGCTCGCCAAGCATTTCGTCAAGGACGGAAAGCGGGCCGCCCTGGTCGCCTGCGACACCCAGCGCCCGGCGGCGGTCGAGCAGCTGGTCACGGTTGGCAAGCGAGCCGGGGCCAAGGTCTATGAGCAGGGCACCGAGCGCGATCCGGTGCAGATCGCCGAGTGGGCGCTCGGAGAGGCCCGGACGGCCGGCGAGGACGTGCTGATCATCGACACCGCGGGCCGCCTGCACGTCGACGAGGAGCTGATGGACGAGCTGGCGGCCATCCGCAAGCGCACCAAGCCGCACGACGTCCTCCTGGTGCTCGACGCGATGACCGGCCAGGACGCGGTCAACGTCGCCGAGGCGTTCGCGGAGCGGGTCGAGTTCGACGGGGTGCTGCTGACGAAGCTCGACGGGGACGCCCGCGGCGGCGCGGCGCTGTCCGTGAAGGCGGTGACCGGCAAGCCGATCCTGTACGCCTCGGTCGGCGAGAAGCTCGACGAGCTCGAGCGCTTCCACCCGGAGCGAATGGCGGGCCGGATCCTCGGCATGGGCGACGTGCTGTCGCTGATCGAGAAGGCCGAGGAGGTCTCGGACACCCAGCAGGCCGAAGACCTGGAGCGCAAGATTCGCCAGCAGCAGTTCACCCTCGAGGACTTCCTTCAGCAGCTGCGCCAAGTGAGGCGCATGGGGCCGCTCTCCAACGTGCTCGGGCTGATGCCCGGCATGGGCAAGGCGATGAAGCAGATGCGGCAGGTGAACATGGACGAGCGCGAGCTCGATCGAATCGAGGCGATCATCCTCTCGATGACACCCACCGAGCGGGCGCGGCCGGACATGATCGACGGCTCGCGGCGCAAGCGGATCGCGCGGGGCTCGGGGACGACCGTGCAGGCCGTGAACCAGCTCGTCAAGCAGTTCGCGCAGATGCGCAAGGTGATGGCCCAGCTCGCCAAGGGCAAGATGCCCGACCCGCAGCAGCTGATGCGCGGCATGTAACCTGGTCCGCCGCGCATGGCCGTACGAATCAGACTCAGAAGGGTCGGGGCGAGGAAGGACCCTGTATGGCGGATCGTCGTCGCCGACCGCCGCTCGCCGCGCGACGGCCGGACGATCGAGACGATCGGCCACTACAACCCGCAGACCGACCCATCGACGATCGTGGTCGACGAGGAGCGCGCCCGTCACTGGATCACGCACGGCGCTCAGCCCACCCGCACGGTCGCGGGCCTGCTGCGTACCAAGGGCATCGAGGCGACGGGCTCGTAGTCAGATGGCCAGCCATGCGTGAGCTGGTCGAGTTCCTCGCCCGGGCGCTGGTCGAGGACCCGGACTCCGTGCAGGTAGAGGAGGTCGAGGAGGACGGAGACCTTGTCCTCGAGGTGACCGTGGGCGGCGACGACCTGGGCCGGCTGATCGGCAGAGGGGGCCGGGTCGCGAACGCGATCCGCACGGTGGCCAAGGCCGCCTCGACCCAGGCCGACCGGCGGGTCTTGGTCGAGTTCATTGAAGCTTGACGTCTTCACCCTCTTTCCCAAGTGGTTCGAGTGGTTCGGAGGGCAGCGGCACGTGCGCAACGCGATCCAGCACGGGGCCGAGATTCGCTTCTTCGACTACCGCGCCACCACCCCGCTCGGCGGTGGCCAGGTCGACGACTCGCCCTACGGCGGCGGGGCCGGCATGGTGCTGCGGGTCGACGCCGTCGACGCGGCGCTGAACGCGGCCTACGGGGAGAGCCGCGAAGGCAAGCGCATCGTCCTGCTGACGCCATCCGGCCGCCAGCTCGACGACGCCTTCGCCGGCGAGCTGGCCGCGGAGCCGGAGCTGGCGCTGCTGTGCGGTCGCTACGAGGGGGTGGACGAGCGGGTCTCCGAGCATCTGGCCACCGACGCCGTCTCGGTGGGGCCCTACGTGCTCTCGGGCGGCGAGCTGGCCGCCATGGTGGTCGCCGACACGGTGATCCGCAAGCTGCCCGGGGCGTTGGGTCACGCAGACAGCGCGGTCGAGGAGTCATTCTCGGAGGCGCTCGGAGGAGCGCCGGAGTACCCGCACTACACGCGCCCCGCGTCGTACCGGGGGTGGCAGGTCCCCGAGGTGCTGCTCTCGGGCGACCATGCGCGTGTGCGGCAATGGCGGCTGGAGCAGAGCCGCCGGCGGGCGGCCGGCCCGTCTGGCGGCTAGCGGCTCTCCGCTACTATTCTGCGGCCGCGCGGGCCTTCGCTGATCGGAGGCCCGTTGTGCGCCAAAGGTCAGGCGTCGTCTCCGGCCTCAGGCGGGCGGCAAGAGCCCCGGCACGCCCTCGCAGGAGCCCATGAGCACGATCATCGAGAGCATCGAGCAGCGTCAGCTGAGGCGGATGCCCCGGTTCGCGCCTGGCGACCGGGTGCGCGTCCACTTCCAGGTGGTCGAGGGCAGCCGCCGGCGGACACAGGTGTTCGAGGGGGTCGTGATCGCCCGGCGTGGCGCCGGTGCGAGGGAGACCTTCTCGGTGCGCAAGCAGTCGTTCGGCGTCGGAGTCGAACGCACCTTTCCCGTTCACTCGCCGAAGATCGAACGGCTCGAGGTCGTGGCCAGGGGCGACGTGCGGCGCGCCAAGCTCTACTACCTGCGGGGTCGAGTCGGCAAGCGGGCTCGCGTCGCCGAGCGCCGGTGGGGCATCGAGGACGACCTCGTGATCACGGCGGATGAGGACGAGGCCGTCGATTCGGAGGGCGTCGCCCAGGCCGAGGCGGAGACGCTCCCTGTGCCCGAGGAGGGCGAGGAGGAGGCGGAGGGGGCAGAGGAGCAGAGGGAGCCGAGGTCACCGCCGAGGGTGAGGCGGCGCCAGAGCCCGAGCCCTCCGAGGAATCCGAGGCGGATGCCGAGGATTCTGAGGACGAAAAAAGCTGATCCCGAGGCCGACAACGGGGCGCGGCGCGCTCCTCGAGCTGGTGCTGATCGTTGCGCTGGCGATCGGCCTGGCGCTGGTGATTCAGGCCTTCGTGGTGAAGCCGTACCAGATCCCCTCGCCGTCGATGGAGCCCACCCTCGACGTGGGCCAGCGCGTGCTCGTCAACCGAGTGGGCTACCACCTCGGCGATCCGCAAGTCGGAGACGTCGTCGTCTTCCACCCGCCGACGGGAGCGGAGAACGGGCAGGAGTGCGGCGTTCAGCATGCCTCCAGGCAGCCCTGCCCCGAGCCGACGAAGGAGCAGTCGGACACCAACTTCATCAAGCGGATCGTCGCCAAGCCCGGCGACACGCTCAGGATCCACAACGGGCACCCGGTGGTCGACGGGGTGGAGGCCGAGGAGGACTTCATCAGGCCCTGCCGCGGTGGAAACGGGTGCAATTTCCCGCAGGAGATCACCATTCCACCCGATCACTACTTCATGATGGGCGACAACCGTGGGTCGAGCGACGACAGCCGCTTCTGGGGCCCCGTCCCTCGAGACTGGATCATCGGCGAAGCCTTCTTCACCTACTGGCCGATCGACCGAATCGGGATCCTCTAACGGCAGCACGAGCCGGGCTCTCGCGCGCCGCCGGCGCCGCGCCGCGCGCCTGTTCCGCTTCGACCGCGCGCTTGGGACGCGCTTCGTCGCGGGCGCCGACGAGGCCGGGCGCGGGTCGCTGGCGGGGCCGCTGGTGGCGGCGGCGGTGCTGATCGACTACCGCACCCTCAGCCGCCGCGACAGGCGCGCCCTCGGCGAGCTGGACGACTCGAAAGTGCGCAGCTCGGAGGATCGCGAGAAGCTCTACCCGCTGGTGGTGCGCGCGGCGGCGCGGGTTGCCGTCACGGTCCGCTGTGCCCGCGGGATCGACGCCCGGGGACTGCACGTGACCAATCTGGCGGCGCTCGCGCGCAGCCTGGAGCGCGTCGCGGTGCCCGGAGCCGCCTGCCTCGTCGACGGGTTCTCGGTGCCCAGCTCGGTCGCTCACCGCGCCGTAATCGACGGCGATGCTCAGAGCGCCGCGA
Source organism: uncultured Actinomycetes bacterium (assembly GCA_963743455.1). Taxonomy (GTDB): domain Bacteria; phylum Actinomycetota; class Thermoleophilia; order Solirubrobacterales; family 70-9; genus AC-56. Next base: position 306,883 of record CAVUPJ010000004.1, read on the forward strand.
TCGCGGCCGCCTCGGTGGTCGCGAAAGTGACCAGGGATCGCTACATGTGCAGCGTCGATTCCTCCTATCCGGAGTTCGGCTTCGCGGGCAACGTCGGTTACTCGACTCCCGAGCATCGAGCGGCGATCATCGAGCATGGGCCTTCGGCGCTCCACCGGCGCTCCTTTCAGTCGATCGCCTACAGCCAGCTCGAGCTCTGACGGGCGCGCTGGCCCAGGTCAAGTAGGGGCGCGCCTCCCACGCTTATGACTTTGTGGCCCCTATAGGGGCTCAACCTCATACGCGTCGGAGATCAATCGTCAGAAGGCCTCTCGCAGGTGCTCCCACTCGGTCGACTCGGCCGCCTGAGTCGAGGCGCAGACCGACCACGTCGAAGCGAAGCGCCTGGTGCGGGGGGACGGAGCCGTCGTGGTCTCCGAGCCAGGCGAGCGCCAGCGACCGCAGCTTGTGCCGCTTGCGCCGGCCGACCGCCATCGCGGGGCGCTCGGGGCCGGCGAGCGAGGTGGTCCGCAGCGCCTTGACCTCGACGAACACGAGCGTTCGCCCGTCGAGCGCGATCAGGTCGATCTCGCCGCGCACCGAGGAGGTCCTGACGTTGCGGGCGACGATCCGCATCCCCAGGCGCTCGAGCGAATCGGCGACCAGCCCTTCGGCGTCGCGGCCCAGCCGCTGGCGAGCCTCTGACATCGACGCCGACGCTAGCCGGGTCGTTCGCGCGGCTGGCTCGCAAGATGCGCCAAGTCCGTGACGCTCGCCTAGAGACTGTCCAAAAACCCCCACGCACGCCTGGCGGCACCGGGACCCGCCATCCAGCGTCCTCGCCGGTTCGCGTGGCTGGGCCACGCTTCACCGGCTGCGTCCTTGGCTGGCGCGCCCCGGCACTCGCCAGCCGCACGCGCGAGTTTTCGGACAGTCTCTTGACTATCGGCGCGCCCCGTGCGATCCGATGGCACGTAGCTTCGGCGCGTGCTCGCCAGCGCCCGCACGTTCGCGCTCGTAGGGATCGAGGCGCGGGAGGTTCAGGTCGAGGTCGACGTCGCGGGCGGCGGGCTGCCGAGCTTCTCATTGGTCGGGCTTCCCGATCCGGCGGTCAGGGAGTCGCGCGAGCGGGTGCGATCGGCGCTCGCCAACTCGGGCTTCAAGTTCCCCTTGCAGCGGATCACCGCCAACCTCGCCCCCGCCGACCTGCGCAAGGCCGGCCCGGGCTTCGACCTGGCGATCGCCGCGGCGCTGCTGGGGGCCTCCGGCCAGCTCCCGCTGGAGCGGCTCCAGCACGTGGCGCTGGCCGGGGAGCTGGCGCTCGACGGCTCGATCAGGCCGGTGCCGGGAATCCTGGCGATGGCGGAGGCCGCGCGGCAGCTCGAAGCGCGAGGCGATCGCGGTCCCGGCTCCCAACGCGCCGGAGGCCGCCCTGGCCGGCCAGCCCAGGGTCGTGCCGCTGGTCCGCCTCGAGCAGCTCGCGCTCCTGGGCACGGAGGATGAGCCGCTCGCTCCCACGCTTCCGGTCTGGAGCGGAAACGGCTTTGGGCCATCGGCACCGGACCTCGCCGACCTGCGGGGGCAGCCGTACCTCCGCTACGCACTGGAGGTGGCGGCCGCCGGCGGCCACAGCCTGCTGATCATCGGCCCTCCTGGTGCCGGCAAGTCGCTGGCCGCCCGACGCCTGCCGTCGATCATGCCCCCGCTCGGGCGCTCAGAGGCGATGGAGGTGCTGCGGATTGCGAGCGCCTGCGGCCGCTCCCCGCGCCCGGACGCACCGCCGACCCGGCCCTTCAGGGCTCCGCACCACACGATCTCAACGGCCGGGTTGGTGGGTGGGGGCTCGCCGCCCCGGGCCGGCGAGGTGACGCTCTCCCACCGCGGCGTGCTGTTCCTGGATGAGCTGGGTGAGTTCTCCCGCGAGGCGCTCGAGGCGCTTCGACAGCCTTTGGAGGAGGGCCGGGTGACGATCGTTCGCGCGCATAGCGCGGTCGAGCTTCCCTGCCGGTTCATGCTCGTTGCGGCCTCCAATCCGTGCCCCTGCGGCCGGGGCGAGGAGTCCGGGGAGTGCGAGTGCCAGCCGTCGTCTGTGCGCCGGTACCGCGCCAAGCTGAGCGGGGCGCTCGCGGACCGGATCGACATCGCCATCTGGGTCGAGCGCCCCAGCGCCGAGGAGATGGGTGCGGCCCCATCGTCCGACTCGGCGAGCGTTCGGAAGCGGGTGATCGCGGCCCGTGAGCGCCAGGAGCGCAGGCTTGGAGCAGGGCGCTGCAACGCGGACATGAGCCTGGCCGAGCTTCGCAGCTCCTCCGCGATGACACGCGGAGGCCACGGCGCTGCTTGCCAGCCGGGCACGCGCAACTCGGCCTCAGCGGCAGAGGACACGACAGAGTGCTGAGGCTCTCGCGCACGATCGCGGACCTCGATCGGTGCGAGGAAGTCTCGGCCGACCACGTGGCGAGAGCGCTGACGCTCAGACGGCGAGGCCTCGAGTGAGCGAGGCGCACGGCGGGATCTGGGCCATCCGCCGGGGCGAGCCCGGCTACCCGGTCGCCATGCTCGACCTCGGCGGCGATGCGCCGGACCGGCTCTTCGGCTGCGGCAGTCGCACGGCGATCGAAGGGCACGAGCTTGGGCACACCGTGACCATCGTCGGATCGCGCCGCGCGAGCTCATACGGGCTGGGAGTCGCGGAGGAGATGGGTCGCCTGCTCGCCGCCGCCGGGCTCGTGGTGGTCAGCGGAATGGCCCGAGGGATCGACGCCGCAGCTCATCGCGGCGCGCTCGCGGGGGGCGGAACCACGTTGGCGGTGCTGGGAAGCGGGGCGGACGTCGCCTATCCGGCCAGCCAGCGTCGCCTGTATCGCGACATCCTCGCGAGCGGCGCGGGCGATCTCCGAGGCTCCGCCGGGCCAACGCCCCGAGCCCGGAGCGTTCCCGAAGCGCAACCGGCTGATGGCGGCCCTCGGGGCGATCACGGTGGTGGTCGAGGCCGCGCAGCCATCCGGCTCGCTGATCACCGCCCGGCGGGCCTTGGACCTCGGTCGCCAGGTCGGGGCCATACCCGGCCCGGTCACCTCGAGGGTGTCGGAGGGAACCAACGACCTGATCGTCGACGGGGCCGCGCCGATCCGCGGGGCTCAGGACGTCCTCGACCGCCTCCTCGGGATCGGGATCGAGCGAGTCAGGCGCTGCGGGCCGCCGCTGGAATCGGACCTTGCGCGCGTCGCCGAGGCGGTCGAGCTGGGGAGCAGCACCTGCGACGCGGTGGCCGTTGCTCTGGGCGCGGCGCCGCGAGAGGTGGCGGTCGCCCTCGCCCGGCTCGAGCTGCTCGGATACCTGCGGGCGGATGCCGCGGGGCGTTACGCGAGGAGCGCCCTGATCCTGCCGGGCGGCGGGGAGGCATCACCGTAATACGCTGACCCGATGAGCCAACGCGGCCATGTCCCGGCCTGTCTGGCGATCGCCGGCTCGGACTCCGGCGGCGGGGCGGGGATCCAAGCCGACCTGAAGGCGTTTGCTCGCTGCGGAGTGCACGGGATGACCGCGATCACCGCGCTCACCGCCCAGAACACGGTGGGCGTCGAGATGGTCACCCCGGTGCCGCCGGAGATGATCGTCGCCCAGGTGCGCGCGGTGGCCGACGACATCGGAGTCGACGGGGTCAAGGTGGGCATGCTGGGCGACGAGCCGACGATCGACGCGGTGGTGGAGGCACTGGACCTGGTTCGCGACGCGCCGACCGTGGTCGACCCGGTGATGGTCTCGCAGAGCGGGGCCGCGCTGCTCGACCCCAATGCGAAGGCGGCTCTGATCGAGCGCATCCTGCCGAGAGCCACGGTGGCCACGCCCAACCTGCCCGAGGCGCGCGAGCTCGCGGGGCTCGGAGGGGGCGCGAGGCCCGAGCAGCTCGCGGAGGCGATCCAGGCGCTGGGGCCGGAGGCTGTGATCGTCACCGGGGGGCATTCCGAGGAGGGCGCCGACGTGCTCTTCGACGGCTCGGGCACCTTGCGGATCGAGGGCCCGAGGTACGCGGACGGCGCCTCGCACGGATCGGGCTGCACGCATTCCTCGGCGCTGGCGGCCTTTCTCGCCCGCGGGACCGAGCTGGCGGACGCGGCGCGCTGGGCTCGGGAGATCGCAGCCGAGGCGGTTGGCAACGGCCTCGAGGGCCTCGGCGCCGGCGCCGGGCCCGTGGACGTGCTCGGGCTCGCTCGGCGCTAGCGGTCACGTAGCGCGCTGGCATAATCAGATTCGTGAAGCTCGTGCGCATGAAGCCCGGGCAAGGCGACGTCCTGCTGGCCGAGGGCGACCCCAAGGTCGCCGAGGACGAAGAGCGCCTGATCGAGGAGTTTCGCCGCCAGCTGGACCTCGGGATGTGGGCGGCGGTCCCGACCGCCGACGGCCCGCGGCACGAGGCGACCATGGTGCGCGACTTCTCCGAGATCCCCGAGGACACCGAGCGGGTCGTGTTCTTCCCGCCGGCCGCCGGCGGTTGACGCTCGTACTGGCCACCTCTTTGATCGTGCTCGGCGCGCTGGCCGTGGCCGGCTTCGGGCCCGCTGTGGCCGAGCAGTGGCGGGGGCGCCGGGCGCGCCGCGCCGCGGAACCGCCGCCGCCGGCATATGACCCCGGTCGCGAGCGCCGGGCCGAGGTGCGGGCGCGCGAGCTCCTGGGCTCGGTCGTCTCGGCTGAGGAGTCAGAGATGTACGCGGAGCTCGGCTTCATCGCGGTGGCCGGCGGCAACGGCGACCAGGGTTACGGGTATCTGCTCTACCCCCACCGCCCGATCGTCGCCTACGACACCGAATCCGGCGAGCTCTTGAACGAGTACTGCGTTGGCTTTCCCGATCGCTCCGAGCCGTCGCCCAACCAGCGGCTGCCCGACGCCGACGACGTGCTCGCCAAGTGGATGTCGCTGAGGGCGGGGGAGCGCGAGTTGATCTCGGTGGCCAACATGCACGTGCCGGGGCGCCAGCTCGACCCGCGCCAGGTGGGGCGGGATCTGATCCGGCTCCGTGAGTGGCGGGCCCGGCGGGTCGACGCGGTCGGATGACCCTCCCGCGTCCACGCTCGAGCGCGGTGTTCGACGGTCCCGACCGGGCCGCCGCGCGCGCGTACATGAAGGGGATCGGCTACGACGACGAGGCGCTGCGCAGGCCCACGATCGGGATCGCCAACACCTGGACTGACGCGATGCCGTGCAACTTCCATCTCCGCGGCCTGGCCGAGCACGTCAAGGAGGGCGTCCGCGCCGCCGGCGGCACGCCGATGGAGTTCAACACGATCGCGATCTCCGACGGGATCACGATGGGCACCGAGGGAATGAAGACCTCGTTGGTCAGCCGCGAGGTGATCGCCGACTCGATTGAGCTTGCCGCACGTGGCTATCAATTCGACGCCCTGGTCGCGCTCTCGGCCTGCGACAAGACGATCCCCGGTTGCGTGATGGCGCTCGCGCGGCTCGACGTGCCCTCGCTGATGCTGTACGGCGGCTCGATCGCGCCCGGTCGCTTCCGGGGCAGGGACGTCACGATCGGTGACGTCTTCGAGGCGATCGGCGCTCAGGCGGCGGGCGAGATCTCCGCGGAGGAGCTTGAAGGAGCTCGAGGACTGTGCGAGCCCGGGTCGCCGGCGCCTGCGCAGGGCAGTTCACCGCCAACACGATGGCCTGCGCGTTCGAGGCCCTGGGGATCTCGCCCGCCGGCTCGTCAATGGTCCCGGCAGCGGACTCGACCAAGGAGGAGGTCGCGGAGCGGATCGGGCGAGCTGGTGATGCGGGTGCTCGCGGACGACCTGCGCCCGAGTCAAGGTGATCACACGCGAGTCGCTGGAGAACGCGATCGCCTGCGTCTGCGCCTCCGGCGGGTCGACCAACGGCGTCCTTCACCTGCTCGCGGTCGCGCGCGAAGCCGGAGATCGAGCTCGGTATCGACGACTTCGAGGCGATCTCGCGGCGAACTCCGCTGCTCGCCGACCTGAAGCCCGGCGGCAGGTTCGTCGCCACCGACCTCTACCGCGCGGGCGGCGTTCCGCGTGATCCTCAAGCGCCTCGCCGAGGCCGGCGTCGCTGCACGCCGAAGTGCTCTACGGTCAGCGGGCGAACGATCGGCGAGGAAGCGGCGCCGCCGAGGAGGCCGAGGGCCAGGAGGTGGTGCGACCGCTGTCCGACCCGTTGAAGGCCGAGGGCGGCTTGGCGATCCTCCGCGGGCAATCTCGCGCCCGAGGGGGCGTGGTCAAGCTCGCCGGCACCGAGCGCCGCGGCCAGAGCGGGCCGGCGCGGGTGTTCGAGTCCGAGGAAGACGCCTTCGCGGTGGTCAAGGAGCAGGCGATCGAAGGCGGGTGACGTGGTCGTGATCCGCAACGAGGGACCCGCTGGAGGCCCGGGCATGCGGGAGATGCTCCAGGTGACGGCGGCGATCGTCGGCGAGGGGCTCGGGGAGGAGGTGGCGCTGATCACCGACGGGCGCTTCTCGGGAGCGACCCACGGGCTGATGGTCGGCCACGTCGCGCCCGAGGCGGTCAAGGGCGGGCCGATCGCCGCGCTTCGCGACGGCGACGAGGTGAGCTATCGACATCGACGGTCGCCGGCTCGACGTCGCTCTGCCGGACGACGAGATCGCCAAGCGGATCGCCGACTACCGGCCGCCCGAGCCGCAGTACACGAACGGCGTGATGGCGAAGTACGCACGCAGCGTCTCGTCGGCCTCGCTGGGCGCGGTCACCAGCTAGCGCGTCGTCAGTCCGCCAGAAACGCCTCGAGCAGGCGGTTGAAGCGGATCGGCCGCTCGAGCTGGGGCAGGTGGCCGGTGTCCTCGAAGATCACCGTTTGAGAGTTGCGCAGGCGCTGGGCGAAGCCGGCCGCGTCCTGCGGCGGGACCACGCGATCGTTTCGGCCCCAGACGATCAACGTCGGCACCTCCACCTCGGTGAGCTGGTCGAGGATGTCGTAGCCCACCAGCCCCTGGACGGCGGGCAGGAAGCCTGGCCTGCCGGCGCCGTTTTGGAAGGTCTCCAGCAGCAGCTCGCGGCGCAGCGATTCGGGGTGCTGGACCAGGCCCTTGAAGGTGGCCCAGCGAACGCGCGGCCTCCTCATGCCACGCTCCTGGAGCTGGAGCAGAAGGGGCGCCGCGGCGGTGGCCATCCGCGCCACCGTCTCGGCGGGCTGGCGACGCATCCGCACATGGGAGATTCCGGCGGCGGACACCAGCACCAGCTTCTCGAACCGGTCGGGCTCGGCGGACGCGGCCTCGGCCGAGATGAAGCCGCCCATCGAGTTCCCGACCACGGCGCAGTCGCTCACCCCGAGCGCATCGCAGAAGTCGTGCAGCAGGCGCCCGTAGCGCTCGATCGAGATCTCCCATTCGGGCATCGGCGAGTGGCCGAACCCGGGCAGGTCGAGCGCCAGCACGCGATGCTCGCGAGCGAAGTGGGGGATGTTCTCGAGCCAGTTCTGCCACGACCCGGAGAGGCCGTGGACGAAGACGATCGGCATCCCGGGTCCCGAGCCGAGCTCCGACGTAGTTGACGCGGGCTCCTTCGACTTCGACCCAATGGGTGCGGTCGCCAGTCGATCTCGAGCCACTCGGGCTCCGGGTTGCCGTAAGGATCAGGGCCCTCGGCGGGGGTCGGATCGGGCAGCTGGCCGATCGGGCGACGCGAAGGGGAAGTACTCCTCCAGGAGCTGTCCGACCAGGGTGGTGCTCGGCGCGTCGCTCAAGGACGGGGAGTATGGCCTACGCCCTAGTCCCGCTCGCATTGACGATGCATGTCGTCGGGCCGCTCGCCGTAGCATGCGGGGTCGACTTGCCGCCGGCCGAGGTCGTCAGCGCAGACACGTTGTGCTTCAGGTCCGCCACGGCCGCCCGTTCAGCCTCCGTCAGCTCCGTGCTCTCATCGCGGAAGACGACCCGGCTACGCATGCCGCGGCGGCTACGGTGCATGGCACCCGCTGCCCGGAAACCGATCTTTTCCAGGGCCCGACGCACTGCGATGTTCCCGATCTCGCCCCTGGTGATCAGCACCTCGAACCCGTCGTCGCGAAGGCTTGCCGCGATCCCGGTCCATGCGGCCGGGGCGATCATACGTCCCCGATGCTTGGGGCTGACGAGGCTGTTCTCGAGGCAGGCGACGCCGTCGGGAAGCTCATACCAGCCACCGCGAGCCGCCTCGAGACGAAACCTCCCCAAAAAGCAGAAACAGACGAAAGCCGGCTCACCCTCCTTGAGTACGAACCAGAGCTGGTCCCCGTCCGCGACCCGTTGCCGACCCTCCTCAACCGGGACAGCCGGCAGTTCGCGAAGCAACTCGGCATCCGCTTGCGTCCCCCGGTGCAGGTGGTAACCCGCGGCGAGCGTGTGCGGCTCAACCCCGCTCGAGATCGAGCGCGTACCACACGTGTTCCTCGTCGATGGAGAACACTCGGCCAGCCGCTTTGCGCCCAACTGCGAAGCTCCGTGGGTCTCCACTCCCCTGCGGAGCCGGAACCTGTATCGGCGAAGAGGTGTACTCAGCACGGAGTCGAGGGTTTCCCTGCAGTCGGGACAGAACAGCGACCCATTCTCAGAGCTTCCCTTCAACACGGCCAAGCTGCACCGAGGACGGGTCAGATACGTCGCGTCGGGCGGACGCCGGAGCGGCATATAGCACGCCTACCCACCACGCCGAGGAGCGAACATCGGGGGCGGTCGACGAACGTAGATAAGGCCCTCACGCGTACCCCGTCCGCTCGAGGATCGGGATCTCGTGGATCTGCGGTGGCTGGAGGTGGTCCCAGAGGATGCCGCGGGGGCGCTCGTAGGTCCGCTCCACCTCGATCACGGCGCGAGGCGTGGCGATCAGGTCGACGGGCAGGTCGTGCTCGGTGGTCATCAGGTGCTCGCCAAGGATCTGGATCGGGTGGACGGTGGTGGCGACGCAGGTGCGGTCGTCGATCTTCCCCGCGTCGATCAAGAGCCCGTACTCCAAATCGGAGAAGCCGCCTCCCTTGCCGGTTCGCGCCCCGCTCAGGTTGACCGCCACCGAGCCGCAGAGCACGAAGTTGACCTTGGGCATCTCCTCGAGCGCGACCACCCGCCCGTGACGCAGCGCTCCCTTGATCGTCGCGGCCTCACGCACCTGCGCCTTTGTGAGGCGCTTCGGATCGAGGAGGCGGAACGGGTGCTTGTCGCGCAGCCTGGGCACTGCCATCACGAGCTGCTTGCCGTCCTCGAGCGCGAGCCGCCGGGCGTGGGTCTGGGGTGAGTCGGGATTCGCCTTGATCACCTGGGCGCGCTTCCAGAAGCGGTGCGCGGCCAGCTTCTGGGCGGCCAGCTTGGCGCCGGCGAAGTTGGGGATCCGCCCTTCGGCGCCCGGAAACCGCGAGACCCCCTCCCGGTCCATCGCCCGCCATACGGCCCGTCGCACCTGGTCCTTGGAGCGCATCGAGGGAAACATATTGGCCGCCCCCGGACTCGCGCCGCGGGGATGGCAGAATGACCCGTCATGGCCGACGAGCACCGCACGTCGCTGGGCGCCCCGATTCCCGCTTCGGCAGAGGAAATGGACGAAGAGCCCGGGGCGCCCGCATTGCCGGCACCCGTTGGCGAGCCGGGGGCGGCGGAGGCCATGCGGGGGCTCTTGCCGGCAATCGAGCCGGAGCGGCGGCTCAACGACTGGGGTCGCTCGGAGCGGATCGAGGACATCTTCGATCGCACCCTGCTCGAGTTCTTCTACCGCTACTGGTTTCGGGCCGAGGTCGAGGGGATCGAGAACGTCCCGTCGGACCGCGGGGCGCTCCTGGTCTCGAACCACGCCGGCGCCCTGCCGCCGGACGCGGCGATGATCGCCAAGGCGATTCGCGAGGAGCATCCATACCCCCGCCCCCTGTACCTGACCGTCGAGCACTTCTTCAAGGGCTATCCGGGCTTCTCGATGCTGATCCCGAAGATCGGCGGCGTGGCGGCGCACCCCGCGAACGTGCACCGGCTGCTCTGCGACGAGCGCCAGCTCGTGCTCGTCTTCCCCGAGGGGCGCAAGGGCACCGAGAAGCTGTACCGCGACCGCTACCGGTTGCGGCGCTTCGGCCGCGGCGGCTTCGTGGAGGCGGCGATGCGTGCAGAGGCGCAGATCGTTCCCACCTGCGTCGTGGGAGCAGAGGAGGCGATGCCCGTCTTCGGCCAGGTGGACTTCCTGCGGCGGCTCACGGGGCTGATCTACTTCCCGATCACCCCCACCTTTCCCTGGCTCGGCCCCCTGGGGATGTTGAGCTACCTGCCGGCCAAGTTCAAGATCCGCTTCCTGGAGCCGATCGACACCGTCGAGCTCGGGGGGGCGGAGGCGGTCGAGGACAAGGCACTGGTCCAGACCCTGGCCCAGGAGATCCGTGCCCGGATCCAGGAGAGCCTCCACGAGATGCTCGCGAACGGAGAAAGTCGGTTTGGCTGGGATGAGCGCCGGCGGGCCAATCGAGGCGCTCGCCGGGCTGGAGGCGCCCAGGGACGAGGGAAGTCGCCGCGTGCTGGTCACCGGGCTCTCCACCTATTGGGGCGGCCGCCTGGCGCAGGCGCTGGAGAGCTTCGAGCACATCGAGGCGATCATCGGCGTCGACAACAAGGCGCCGAAGCACGAGCTCGAGCGCACCGAGTTCGTGAAGGTCTCCAACCAGCACTCCCTGCTCCAGCGAATCGTGCGAGCGGCGGAGATCGACACCGTGATCGACACCCGGCTGGTCGTCAACTCGCTGATGGCGTCGCCACGGGCGGCCCACGAGAACAACGTGATCGGCACGATGAACATCCTCGCCGCCTGCACCGGGGCGGATTCGCCGGTTCGGAAGTTCGTCTTCAAGAGCTCCACCCACTACTACGGCTCCGAGCAGGACGATCCGGCGTTCTTCACCGAGCGGATGCGCCGGCCACATGCACCGCACTCGGCCCTGGAGCGCGACATGGTGGAGGCCGAGCAGGCGGTGAACGACTTCGCGGAGCGAAACCGGGACGTAACGACGACCGTGCTGCGCTGCGCGAACGTGCTCGGGCCCGACGTGGATACCGCGTTCACGCGCATGTTCCGCCTCCCGCTGGTGCCAATGGTGCTCGGCTTCGACCCCCGGCTCCAGTTCGTGCACGAGGACGACGTCGTCCACGCCCTCGAGCACGCCGCCTTCCACGTCGCGCCGGGCATCTACAACGTGGCGGCCGACGGCGTGCTGGCGCTGTCGGAGATCGTCGGTCTGCTCGGCAAGCGGCCGCTGCCGGTCCTGCCGCCCTGGGGCACGGGCCTGGTTGCCGGGCCGCTTCGCCGGCTGGGCTTCAGGATCCCCGACGAGGTCGTCAACCAGCTTCGCTTCGGACGGGGAGTCGACAACCGGCTGCTCAAGGCCACGGGCTTTCGCTACGGCTACACGACCCGCGAGACCGTGCTCAACCTGGGAGAGCACCTGCGCCTCGCCCCCGTGTTGCGGGGCGTGGAGCGGACCTACACCTACGAGCGCGAGGTCGAGGAGTTCCTGCGCTGGAGCCCCTACGTGCGGCGGGAGCACTCCGGGGAGCGGCGCGGCGTGGCCGCCGATCGCGAGCCCCTGGGGATCTAACCCGACTCGCTTCAGGACGGCATCGCGGTTTCTATGACCCTGGCCGTACGGCCGAATCCGGGTGACCCTCGCCCTACACTTTGCTCACCTCGCAGGAACCCGTTCGGCTCGCTCGAACCGACCTCTTGAACTCGTGAAACGACGTCTTCACCGCATGGGACGCAGAGCCCAGATTGCCTTCGCAGCCGCGGTCGGCGCACTGCTCGTGCTGGCTGTGGCCGCGTACGCCGTCGACCGCGCGAACTCGGACCAGATCGCCGACGGGGTGAGGGTGGGCAACGTCGAGGTCGGCGGGCTGTCGACTGACGAGGCGCGCAGCAGGCTCCAGCCGCGGCTCGCGGAGCCGCTGGAGAAGACGGTCACCGTGAGGTTCGAGGGCACCGAGTACAGGCTCAGCCCCGACCGGCTCGAGCTGCGCGCCGACGTCGAGGGCATGGTCGACGCGGCGCTCGACGCGAGCCGCTCGGATGGCCTTCCAACGCGGGTTTGGCGTTACGCCACCAGCGGCTCGGTCGATCGCGAGATCGCCCCTCAGGTCGCCTACTCGGCGGAGGCGCTGGACGGCTTCGTCAACGAGGTCACCGGCGAGATCAATCGTCCCCCTCGCGACGCGACGGTCGAGCCCTGCGCCGGCCTCGCTCAACGCGGTGCCCGCCCAGGACGGCGTGACGGTTGACGCCGACGAGCTGCGCTCCCGTCTGCGGTCGGCGATCGAAAGCCCCGATGACCGCACGGTTTCCGTCCGTGTGGACCGCGTCAAGCCCGAGGTGACCACCGACGAGCTCGCCGAGGAATATCCCGCCTACATCACCATCGATCGCGCCACCTTCCAGCTGCGGTTCTGGAAGAACCTGAAGCTGGCTCGCACCTACACGATCGCGGTCGGCGCGGCCGGCTATGAGACCTCCACCGGCGTCTACAACGTCGAGAGCAAGCAGGTCAACCCCACCTGGTACGTGCCCGATTCGGAATGGGCCGGCGACCTGGCGGGCGAGGTTGTTCCGCCCGGGCCCGACAACCCCCTCGTGGCGAGGTGGATGGGGTTCTTCGCCGGCGCCGGGATCCACGGCACCGCCGACGTCGGCTCGCTCGGCAGCGCCGCCTCCCACGGCTGCATTCGGATGGCGGTCGAGGACGTGGTTGAGCTCTACGACCTAGTCCCCCTCGGCACCCCCATCTACATCGGGAATTAGGCGCCTGCAAAGCGTCCCTCGCCGGCAGGCTTGCAATCGCGGCCGCCGAATCAACCACCGTGGCAGCCGAATCCTTGGAGCAGGAGCATCAGCCCCGACTGGGAGGCGGCGCTTCACCGGTTTGCGCGCGAGCTGAAGACGCGCGGCTCCTCGCCGCACACCCTGCGCGCCTACGGCGCCGACCTGGCGGAGCTTGCGGAGTGGGCGACGGCGCGGGGCATGGCGCCGGGCGGGCTCGCGTACCGGGACCTGCGCGCCTACGCGGCGGCGCTGTCCGAGCGCCGCCTGGCCCGCTCGAGCGTGGCCCGCAAGCTCGCCGCCGTTCGCAGCCTCCACGACCACCTGGTGCGCACGGGTGGCGCCGCCCAGAATCCCGCCGAGCTCCTGCCGAGCCCCAAGCGTGGCTCGCGCCTTCCCCGGGTGCTGGGGCCGGACGAGATCGCGGCGCTGCTCGACCGCATTCCAGCCACGGGGCCGCTGGAGGTCCGCGACCGGGCCCTGTTCGAGCTCGCGTACGCCTGCGGGCTGCGCGCGGAGGAGATCGTGAAGCTCGATCTCGAGGCTCCCGACTTCGAGTCCGAGGCCCTGCGCGTCGAGGGCAAGGGCGCCAGGACTCGCATCGTCCCGATGGGCGAGCCCGCTCAGCGGGCGCTGGAACGCTATCTCGGGGCGGCGCGCCCCGTGCTCATCGTGAACCCCGCCGAGCGTGCCCTGTTCCTCTCGCGACGGGGGCGCAGGCTGTCTCCCTCCGACGTGCGCCGCCGGCTGGAGCGCTGGGTGCGCGAGGCGTGCGTCGCGGGCCACGTGTCCCCGCACACCCTGCGGCACTCGTTCGCCACCCACCTGCTCGAGGGAGGCGCCGACCTGCGCTCGATCCAGGAGCTCTTGGGGCACTCGAGCGTCTCGACCACCCAGGTGTACACGCGCGTCGAGCCGCAGCGGCTGCGCTCGGAATACGCACGCTCGCACCCGCGAGCCTGAGCGGCGAAGGATAATTTGGTGCCCGGTTATGGATACGAACGTCAAAGCCGTCGAGCTGAAGGATCTGTGGCGGCGCTACAAGCAGGACGACGACGAGCGGGCCCGAGAGCGGCTCGTGGTTGCCTACTCGCCACTGGTCAAGTTCATCGCCGGGCGGATGGCCTCGGGGCTTCCGTCCCACGTCGAGGAAGGCGACCTGATCTCCTACGGCCTGCTCGGCCTGATCGGGGCGATCGAGCGTTTCGACCCGGAGCGGGAGATCAAGTTCGAGACCTTCGCGGTCGCCCGGGTGAAGGGGGCGATCATCGACGAGCTGCGCTCGCTCGACTGGGTGCCTCGCTCGGTCCGCGCCCGGGCGCGCGAGGTGGAGAAGGCCCATGCCAAGCTCGAGGGCGAGCTTCAGCGCTCGCCCACCGACGAGGAGATGGCGGCGAAGCTGGAGATGAGCGTCGAGGAGTTCCGGGAGTCGCTCCTCGCGATCGCCAACTCCTCCGTGCTGGCCCTGGACGACCTGTGGACGTTCGCCGACCCCGAGGGCGGCGGGGGACAGATCTCAGTCCTGGACACCCTCCAGGACCCCGGCGCGATCGACCCGGAGGCCGAGGCCCAGGCGTCTGAGCTCAAGGACCGCCTCGCCGACTCCATCGAGTCGCTGCCGGAGCGCGAGCGGCTCGTGATCGCCCTGTACTACTACGAGAACCTGACCCTGCGCGAGATCGGAGAGGTGCTGGGGGTGACCGAGTCGCGCGTCTCGCAGCTCCACACCAAGGCCGTGCTGGCGCTGCGCTCCCGCTTCGCCGCCCGATCCGACGAGATCTAGCCCAGGCGGTGACATATATTGGTCGGGATGGCGTCCAGGCCAGCCGACCGGATCCGGAACGTCGCCCTGATCGGCCACCGGGGCAGCGGCAAGACCAGCCTCTGCGAGGCGCTCCTGTTCGAGGCCGGGGTGGTCAACCGGCTGGGCCGGGTCGAGGACGGCACCACCGTCTCCGACTTCGAGCCCGACGAGCACGAGCGGGGGATGTCGATCGGGGCCAGCGTGGCCTCGTTCGAGTACGGCGATCGCAAGATCAACCTGATCGACACGCCCGGGGAGCCGAGCTTCGTCGCCGACACGCTCGCCGGCCTGCGAGTGGTCGACGCCGCGGTGGTGGTGGTCAACGCGGTGATGGGGGTCGAGGTCCACACGGAGCGCCTCTGGGAGCGCGCTGCCGCCGATCGCCTGGCCCGGCTGGTGTTCGTCAACATGCTCGATCGCGAGCGGGCCGACTTCTTTCGCGCGCTCGACTCCCTCAAGGAGGCTTTCGGCGGCCACGTGGTGGCTACCGAGATCCCGATTGGCTCCGAGCACGAGGTGCGCGGAGTGGTCGACCTGATCGACATGAAGGCGTTCGAGTACGAGGGGGAGGGGAGGGGCAACGCCACCGAGTCCGAGATCCCCGACGACCTGCGAGCCCAGGCCGAGGAGTACCGCGAGAAGCTGATGGACGAGGTCGCCGAGAACTCAGACGAGCTCATGGAGCGCTACTTGGAGGGCGAGGAGATCTCCCACGAGGAGATCGTCACGGCGCTCAAGCAGGGCGTCACCGAGGGGCACCTCTTCCCGGTCACCTGCGGGGTGGCGACCAAGAACCTCGGCACCAACCGCCTGCTGGAGGCGCTGGTGGAGGACGTCCCCTCGCCGGCGATGCGGGGCGCGGTCAAGGCGCTCGATGGCGACGGCGAGGAGGTGATGATCGAGCCCGACACCGAGGGCGAGCCGGTCGCCTACGTGTTCAAGACCACCGCCGACCCCTACACCGGGCGGATCAACCTGCTGCGCGTCTACTCCGGTGCGCTGCGCTCGGACTCGCAGACCTTCAACGTCACGCGCAAGGAGAAGGAGCGAATCGGCCAGCTTTCCTCGCCGTGCGGCAAGGAGACCTCCACCGTGGACGAGCTCGGGGCGGGCGACATCGGCGCCGTCGCCAAGCTGCGCGAGACGCGTGCGGGGGACGTGCTCGCCGGCAAGGACGCGAGCTTCTCGTTCGCGCCGCTCGAGCTGCCGTCGCCGGTGATGGCGTTCGCCTACGAGCCGAAGTCGAAGGGCGACGAGGAAAAGGCGGCCGCCGCCATCCGCCGGCTGACGGAGGAGGATCCGACGCTCGACGTCCACCGCGACCCGGAGACCGGCGAGCAGATCATCGCCGGGCTCACCCAGATCCACGTCGAGGTGATCGTCGACCGGATGAAGCGACGCTACGGGGCGGAGATCGAGCTGAAGCCGCCGAAGGTGCCGTACCTCGAGACGATCCGCAAGCCCGCCAAGGCCCACGGCCGCTACAAGAAGCAGACCGGTGGGCGCGGACAGTTCGGCGATTGCCACATCGAGATCGAGCCGGCCGAGGTCGGAACCGGTTTCGAGTTCGTCAACGCGATCAAGGGCGGCGTGATCCCCTCGGGCTTCATCCCCGCGGTGGAGAAGGGGATCGCGGAGGCGATGCAGCGCGGGGTGCTGGCCGGTTACCCGATGAAGGACCTGCGGGTGCGCTTGTACGACGGCCAGCACCACTCCGTGGATTCCTCCGAGATGGCCTTCAAGATCGCCGGCTCGATGGCTTTCAAGCAGGCGGCAGCCGAGGCGGAGCCGTATCTGCTCGAGCCGATCGTGAAGGTGGCGATCGCCGTGCCCGAGGACACGGTTGGGGACGTGGTCGGCGACCTCAACTCACGCCGCGGACGTCCGCTTGGCATGGAGCCCAAGGGATCGGCGACCGAGATCCAGGCCGAGGTGCCGATGGCCGAGGTGCTCGACTACGCGCCGGACCTGCGCGCCATCACCGGAGGCCGCGGCGACTACACGATGGAGTTCGAGCGCTACGAGGAGGTCCCGGCGCACATCGCCCAGAAGGTGGTCGCCGAGGCGCAGGCCGCAGAAGAGGAGCAGGTCAAGGCCTGAAGGCATAACTCCGCCGGCTTGGAATCCCAACGGGCATCCATGCCGGATTCCAACCCGTCGGGTTGTGGCAAGAGCTTGCCCACGCTCGCTCCGTGCGCGTTGCTACGTTGGAGCGCGTGCCGGATCAGCACGACCCGTTCCCCAACTGCGCCGTCTGCGGGCGGACCATCCTCAAGGGCGAGCAGGCACACGAGTACGTGAACCCGCAGGGCCAGCGCCTGGGCGTCTGCGTGCTGTGCCGCTCGCGCGCCGAGTCGTCGGGCTGGGTCCCCGCTGAGCTGGCCGGCTCCGGAACGTATGCGCCGCCGAGCCGCGCGCGGCGCGGCGAGGCGTTTCGCAAGCGCCTGGAGCGCGCTGCGTCCCGCGCCCGCTCGAGCGCGCGGGGCGGGCGCCGCGACGCGCCAAGCCGCCGAAGCGAGCGCCGAGACGAACGGGGCGCCAGGGCAGTCCGCCACTCAGCAGAGGGCGAAGCCGAAGCGGCGGGCGCAGCCCAAGCGCCAGCCGGCGCCTCAGCCTGCCGGTGAGGCGGCGCCGAAGACGCCTCGCCCGCGCCGGGGCCCCGAGGCTCTCATGCGTCGCGCGGTCGAGAGGTTCAACGGCAGCGAGGAACGCCGCAAGGTCGCCGGCCTGGTCCGCTCGCTCGGGGAGCCACGGGCAACCGTGCACGCCGACGCGGGCCGCCAGATGGCGCTGGTCACCGTCGCCTGGGAGATCTCGTGGTACCAGTGGGAGGTCAGCGCCGATGGCCACGACGAGGCCGTGCGCGAGGTCGCCAAAGGTGACGATGTCTCTGAGCTCGCCGACGAGGCGCAGGCCTGGAACGCGGCCGTGACCGACGACGGCACTTTGCGCCTACCGACGGCCTCCTCCCGCCGCAAGGCGTCCGGCAAGAAGGCTTGAGCGCTCCACGACTGGTCGTCAGCGTGGACGGGGGCTCGCGCGGCAATCCCGGCCCTGCGGCGGTCGCAGCCGTGGTCGCCCGACCCGACGGCGAGATCCTCGAGGAGAGCTCCGAGACGATCGGCCCGGCGACCAACAACGTCGCCGAGTACCGGGCTCTGCTGTTGGGGATCGAGCGTGGCCGGGCGCTTGGGGCCGGCGAGATCGAGTTGATCGGCGACTCGGAGCTGATCGTCCGCCAGGTGCGCGGCGAGTACCGGGTCAAGGATGCCGCCCTGCGCGATCTGCACGCCCAGGTCCGCGAGGCCCTGGAGGGCTTCGAGCGCTGGTCGATCCGCAACGTGCCGCGGGAGCAGAACGAGCGCGCCGACGCCCTCGTCAACGAGGCGCTGGACGCGCGTCCGCCTGGCGGCTCGGGCGGCACTGGCTAGCGACAGCGCCGGGTAGAATCCCTGCCTGCGCGGCTGTAGCTCAGTTGGCTAGAGCGTCTGCTTGCCATGCAGAAGGTCGTGGGTTCGAATCCCATCAGCCGCTCTCGGAGAAGGCCTCGCCGGGTCGGTGTGCCCCCCACCCGCGTTTCGTCCCTGGTCTGGCGGGTATGCAGACACCAGGCCTCCCCTTCTTAAGGCGGGTCGTCCTGTCCCGAGACGGCCCGCTTCGTTTGTCGGCTGCCGCGATCCGGTACCGGATTCGAGGTAGGCAGGCTGGACAACAGCGCCCTGATCGAGGACGATCACCCGTGGGGGCGACGCCTCCGTCTCGGGATGGCTTCGCGTAGTCAGAGGAGAGGCCGACGGAGATAACGTCGCCCCCTTTCGTCTCTTGAGGAGCGATCAGCCCGGAGCGCGAGATACTGCGCGGGCGATGTCGCAGGAGAACGTAGAGATCGTGCGGAGGTTTATCGGCCGGTTGGGCGACCTGGCCCCGAGTGAAATGCTGCGGCTTGCCAGTGACTTCTATGAGCCTGATGCCGACTTCTACCCGGTGCGAAAGTTCCCCAGGCACGGCCGTGTCACGGCGTCGAGGAGATCGCCCGTTTCCTGGCCGAATACCGGGATGCGTGGGACCGCTACGAGTTCGCGGCCAAGAGGCTTGCCCCCGTTGGCGATGATCGCGTCTTCGTTCACTCGGTCATCCGGGCCGAGGGGCGCGAGAGCGGTGTGAAGCTGGAGGGTGACCTCTACCACTGCGTTTGGCTGCGCCAGGGGCGCTTCTTTCGGTGGGAGGACCACCTGACCCTTGAGGGCGCCGTTCGCGCTCTCGGACACAGCGGTGATGCCCTCGAAGCCGCCTGGCTGCGGGATTAGGGCGCCAACCAAGTCCATCACTCAATGGGCCTTCGTCCGGGAGTTGCGCCGTGGTGCCAGCTCATCCAGGTCGGCCCAGACGCCCGAGCTTGGCTCCCTCGGTGCGATCTCTAGAAGGGTGCGGATCGCCGTACAACGCGCCGTGGCGTTGGTCTCCTCATCGCGGATGATCTCCTCGAGAATCTGAACCATCTCGTCCCGATCCAGAGAGTCGCCTCTCCACGAAGATCGTCCAGCTGCTCGAGCTCGTCGTCGGAGAGGACCACCTCGATCCGGTGCTCACGTGCCATTCATCCGGTCCTTTCGCTCTCGATATGGGTCATGGACGGGTCGTTTGCGCTCTGAGGCAGGCGCGCGCCGTCTGCCATCCGGCGGGCATAGGAAACGCGCCTGTGTGATCTCGACCCCCCCCTGCCGGGATCGGAGTAGCCTTGAAACACGGCCGTCCGAGGGCGCTCTCCATTCCTCTCTTCCTTCTAGGTGACGGCATCCATCGAGAGGAGTGAGATAGGGACGGCCCGATGGGTGATCCGAACAGAATCAGCGAGGGCTGTGAACCGCAGGTGGTCGGCTCCGCAGCTTCAGGTCCATGGGGGGGCGCCTCCGTTTGGTCATTTAAGGCCGGGGCCGTGATGCTTGTAGACGTCGAGGGAGAACTGGATGCTCCCGCCTTGACAAGCTGGTGGGACCTCCTGAACTCCGCAATCACAGGAGGCGCGACCGGAATCACCGTCGACCTTCGCGGCTGTCGGGTCATCGATATCGGTTGCATTTCCGTACTGGTGGCGGCCTCCGGCAGACTGAAGAGACGCGGTGATGGGGGTATCAACCTGGTGACGATCCCCGGGTCGTCCATGGAGCGCAGGCTCAGGCCGTCTGCCACCAAGGGTCTGCCCGGGTACTCGTCCGCTGGGGAGGCGCTGCGCTCACTCCGCGAAGCTGCGTGAGCGCCCGAGCCCCGCGACGAGTCCGGCACGGCTCCGAGAACTCGAGCGAACCTGGAAGTTGGCTGAGTCGCGATTGCACCCGCGACCAGGCCCTCAAAGCCGCCCGTTCGAAGCTCCACGACTAGGAGGGAAAAGCATGGGCTCAAGCAGCAAGAAGAAGACCACGATGGCAAAGCTGAACCGCGAACGTAGGCTCCTCGAGCGTCGGCAGGAGAAGCAGGCCAAGAAGCTTGCGAGGAAGCAAGCTTCCGCGGAACGAGAGGCAGCGGCGGGCGCCTAGGGGAGCGCCACGAGCATGGGCGGCAGCGGGCCCGCCCTGAGGGAATGGGTCGGTATTCCCGCGAGCCGTGGCGCTGGCAGACACCACGCCGTGGCGAGATACTGCGCGGGCGATGTCGGAGGAGAACGTCGTGCGCGGAGTTCGGTATCCCATCTCGCTTCCGAGTGAGAGAGCAGCCCAGCGCCGGACCCTGGACGAGCGCCTGTTCCTTCGCCTTCCCGTCCTTTACCGCCTGGTTGCCGACCGCTTGATGCGCTTGCCACCGGGATCTCGCCTTCGGCGGCTGATCCTCACCCGCAACGTCAGGCGCGGACTGGCGGCCGTCAATCGCCGTGACTTCGACGTTCTGTTTCTGGCCCTTGATCCCGCGATCGAGTATCAGCCCGCACCCGACCAGCGGCCTCCCGGCATGGACGCGGTTCGCCACGGCCATGACGGCTATCAAGAGGTCTGGCGGCAAATGATCGACTCCTTCGAGGATTTCCACGCGGAACCCGAGGAGATCCTCGACCTGGGCGACCAGCTTCTCGCCACGATTCAGTACAGGGGACATGGAACGGGCAGCGGCGTGCCCGTGGACATCCCGACCTTCCAGCTCTTCAGGCTGCGGCGGGGCCTGGTCTTCTGGCAGAAGGACTTCTCCGATCGCTCGGAGGCCCTCGAAGCCGCTGGAATCTCGGAGTAGGCGATGTCGCAGGAGAACGTGGAGATCGTGCGTAATCGCGTGGCATCCGCCGCGTTGCCGAAACGGGCGCATCCGGCTTGCTGATGGGGGAAACCGCGACTCGGCAGGCACGCTTGCCATGCAGAAGGTCGTGGGTTCGAATCCCATCAGCCGCTCTGAGAGAAAGCCCCGCTCCGGCGGGGTTTTCTCGTGGCCGGAATTCACCGGCAGCGGCGCGAAGGGGCTCCGGGTCAACGCCTAGGTCAACACCTTGCAGGGAATCCGCCTGCCACCGGACTCGCCCACGCCTCGTGCAATGCTCGGCATCGAGCGCCCGGGTGGGTGGCTCTAGGCCCTTGGTTGGACGGCTGACGGCGACCCTATACCGGGCCGCTACAGCCGCCTAGGAGGCCATACCCAGGTTCCGCAGCTATTCCCGCAGCCCTGCGGCTTCGAGGGCCTTCTCGGGAGTTGCGTAGAAGTCAGCCCGCGTGATCAATCCCTCCTCGACCGTGTAGACGAGGCCGTAATCCATCTTGACCCACGAGTCGCTGTCGTGGGGTTTACCGCGTTGGTGAAGGGTGGCCACTACCCGGTTCGCTCCCGCGTCGACGATGTTCACCGGCTCGTAGCTGAAGTCGTCATACGGCTCCATCCAGGCGGCGCGGAACTCAAGGAACTCATCCGCGCCGTGGAGTGTGGTTCGCTCCTCCAAGAACCCCGAGAAGGTCGTAATCACGTCCTGCACGAAGAACTCGGCCACTCGCTCGGGACCGACGAGGCCCTCATCCAGTTCTGCAAACGCGGCGAGCGCCGCCCGCGCCAGCTCCACGTTCTCCTGCGACATCGCCTATTCCGAGAGTCCGGCGGCTTCGAGGGCCTGCTCCTTCGTCCAGTACTCGCGGCCCCGCGCGACCTTTCCATCTCGGACCGTGTAGAGGGCGGCGAAGGTCAGGTCGACTTCGACGCCGCTCAGCTTGGCGCGTCCGCCGAACCGAACGACCGCAACGGCCTGGTCCTGTCCCGCGTCGATCACTTCCAGCGGCTCGACCTTGAGGTCATCGAACGTGTCGAACCAGTCCTGCAGGTAAGCGCGCATCTCGGCCTTCCCGTGAATCGGGCCGTGGTCATCGGGCGCACCCTCGACCGCCCGGTAGTCGATGTCGTCCGTCCAGTACTCGTCAAGAAATGCATCCAGGTCGCCACGGTTGTAGGCCACCACCGCCTCTCGGACGTTCTCGACGTTCTCCTGCGACATCGCCTACTCCTTGATCCCGGCGGCTTCGAGGGCCTGCGAGCGACTCATAAAGCCGCGTACTCGGACAGCCTTCCCCTGCCGGACGGTCCAGACGTTGTAGATCATCGCTTCCACCGGGACGCCGCTGCCGCGTCCCGCGGCGAAGAACCGCGTTACCGCGAGGACGTGATCGCCCAGATCCACAAGCTCCTGCGGTTCCCACCCGAAGTCGCCGAAGGCGTCGCGCATCGACTGGAAGTAGCGGCGAACGCCATCGTGGCCGTGGAACGTCTCGGCATCGAGCAGTTCCGCAACTGGGGTCAGATCGATGTCGGCGTCCAAGTACTCGAAGATCGCCTCCAGGCCATCGTCCCGAAAGGCTTCATGGCCGCTGCGCACAAGCTCCACGTTCTCCTGCGACATCGCCTACTCCCGCAGCCCGGCGGCTTCGAGGGCTTGGTCCCGGTCGCCCCAGATTTCCACCCGGCTCACCTTTCCCTGGTGCAGGTCATACACGTAAGCCGTCCGCTGCGTCACAGGGACCCCGCTGGCCCTCCCGCGCCCGAGGTGCTTCGCGACGATGAACACGCGGTCTCCACAGTCGCGCGATTCCTCGATCTCAATGCGATAGTCGGAGCCAAACGTCTTGAACCACTCCCCGAACCACTCCCCGACGGCCTTCTTTCCAACCGCACCCTCTCCACCAAGGCCCCGAAGCTTGCCGCGGAGGGCAAGGACGACATCGTCCGTAAACGCGTCCATCACGGCCTTGAAGTCGCGGGCGTTCGTGTTCTCGAACGCCCCAAGCACGATCTCCACGTTCTCCTGCGACATCGCCCGCGCAGTATCTCGCGAAAGAGCCTCTATTCGGCTTCGGCTTGTCGGGCGGCCTCGAGCAGGGTTTCGGCCAACTCTCGCGCTTCGTCTGGACTCATCTTGACGAGCGAGGGCGTCTGTTCCTCCATCCCAACCGCATCCAAGCCAGTGATCGCGATCCGCACGGAGCCACGATCGCCTGTGACTGTGAAACCACCCTTCATGGAGAGCGGCTACCCCCCGGTCGACCCCTTAAGCAACCTTCCATTGAGGCCCGCCGAGGTGGCTCGCGGCGCGCGCAGATTGGCGTGAGTTGACCCGACCAGCCCGCGATTCAGGGTGCGAGTGGTAGCTCAGCTGTAGCAGAGCCCACTACGCCCTGAGGGGTTCTACCGGTCGCTTCCGCTCCTCGTGCGAAGCGAGAGCCGGTCCTGAGCCTCTCTCCAGGGCTCTACTTCGGCTCGATCCGCTCGAGTACGACAACCTCGATCTCGCGCTCGGTGTTTCGCTGGTAGGCGTCGTAGTCGGGCCAGTAGCCCGCCATCGTCCTCCACATCTGGGGCCGCTCCTCGGCGCTCGCCGTCCGAGCCCGGGCGCGAAAGACATCGCCCTTGACCTGAACGCCGACTTCGGGGTCGGCCGCAAGATTCAGGAACCATGCTGGCGGCTCGTCAGAGCCCCCCTTCGAGGCGACGATCAGGAGATCGTCGCCGCAGCGGCCGTAGATCAGCGGCGTCGTCCGCTCCTCGCCCGACCGGCGCCCGGTCGTGGTCAGCAGCAGGGCCAGGGCGCCTTGCCAGTAGTGGCCCTCCTCGCCGTCGGTGGCCTGGTATCGCTCGACGTGTTCCTGGCCGAAGAGCATTGCCCGATGATCGCATGGCGGGCGTCCGGTGCCCCGCCTCAGGGGTTGACCACCAGGACAGGAAGGCGAGACGAAGGGGTTCTCGCGCAAAGCGACAGACCTGTTCACGTTACGGGGAGGTGATCCGGCGCTGTTCCCCGCCAACTTCTGCTCTCGTGGGAACGCCGAGCGCACGCAGCGCCTCGTCCCAGTCGGAGAAGTCACGCTCGCGCACGATCAACCCACCTTCGATCCAGAAGACCTGGCCGAGGCGTGAGTCGAGCTCGATACCGCTAGTCCGGCCGCGCAGCCTGATCTTGCAGAGAAAGGCGATCACGTCGCCGGCGTCGACGACCTCGAGCGGCGTGTGGTCGAGAATTTCCCAGGCCTCGCGCAGCTCGGCGAACCATTCACGAAGGCCCGTGTGGCCCCGGTAAACGCTGGGCATGCCCGCGACGAGCCACTCCGGTGGAGCGTCGTAGTGCCAGTCGGGCGCAAAGCGCACGACGCACAGATCGAGGTCCCCGCGGACCCATGCCCCCCAACCCGATAGCGCGTTACGGCTCAACAGCGAGCGTCGCAGGCGCGATCTCGGTGGCAGGCGGTTGAGCGCCCGTGAAAGCGCCGCCCACGCACCCGGCCAGCGGACCATGAGTCGCTCCTCGATCGTCCGCCGCGTCGGCAGGCGCGAATTGGGGCCAATTGGCGTTCGCACGACCTCAGCCATCGACGCCAGTATCACCGAGCCCACGAAACGGGGGATCACGTTGTCGCTTTCGCGTGCGAGCAGCAGCGGAGTTGCGCAGTCGCATCAATGCGGCGGCGACCACCAGGATGGCCACCTGCTACCAGTCCCGGTGGCCGTCGGGGCGCCAGAAACTGGTAGCAGGGCTGGTAGCAGCCCGGACACGAACCGCATGAACAAGCCAAATGGCGGGGGTTTTCAACACATCAGCCGCTTTTTTCAGCGCCCATCTGCGGTCCTTGTAACCGGCGTAAGGGCGCGACGAGCGGCCGACACTCCCGCTCGTCGTCCTGAGCGCTCGCGTGCTGAGCGCGGGGTGAGACGCTCGCTCGTCGCGCCGGAGCGATAGTCCCCCGACCGACTCGGGCGAGAGGACTCTGGTGCATACGGGTTCCAGTAGATTGGCCGAACACCGCCCAAGAAGGAGCATCGCCCATGTACGTCACTGTTATCCACCGCATCTCCGATCCGGAGGGGTTCCAGAGAGCTGAGGACGAAGCGATCGCCGCCGGTTTGCCGGAGGGGTTTTCGCTCCCGATTCATGCCGCTACGAACGATCACGCTGTTGGCGTCTGCATCTGGGAGGGTTCGTCCGTTGAGGCTGTGCGCGAGCTCGTCGAATCTGTGGTCGGACCGTTTAGTCAGAACGAGTACTTCGAGATGAGCGTCGACGGCCTGTCCTGAGGAGCGACCAGCGCGCCGTGGCCAGAGGACGCCGCCGGCGAGCATTCGTCCTCGATCCACACGGCGTGGGGTCGCGGCGACTTGCGCTCAGTGGGGTGGGCGTATCCCGAGATTGAGTACGTGATCGCTGACGGTCCCGCACCAGGGAGTTGGACTGGATTAGCGGGCCATCGGGCGTGTCTGAGGGCACCCGTGAGTCGCTGAGCGAACGCGCGTTCGCCGACCGCGGCCTCGCCTCCGAGGCCGCAACTGCGAACTGCCGCACGCGGAGCTCCGCGAGTTGCCGGACTGCGGCCACACCGCCATGTTCGACGACCCGGAGCTGGTGGCCTCGCAGATCCTGACCTTTACTGCCGCAGATTCGACGGCGCCCGGTTCTCCCGCCGGCGAGCCTGCCCTCGTGGCAGTGCCACAAGCCCGTAGTCGTTGAAGCCGCGTCTGCGGACGAAGAGGAGCAGTGATGGCGCGCGCTGGTAGCACCGCTGGTAGCAAGGCGCCGACGGATCGCATGAACAAGCCAAATGGCGGGGGTTTTCAACACAGCAGCCGCTTTTTTTAGCGCCCATCTGCGGTCCGTAACAGGCGTAAGTTGGCGCGACGAGCCCGCGATTCAGGCCGTGAGTGGTAGCGGAGCTGGTAGCAGCGCCGACTACGGCTTGCGGGTCCTACTGGCGGCTTCCAGCCGGGCTCGCGCCGGCGAGGGCTAAGACCAGAACTCGTCCCAGGCGTAGAGGTCGTGAAAGTGCTCCCGACCGTCGGTAATCCGGCCGTCCTTGAGCTGGAAGACGATGCAGTCGCCAACATCCAACTGCTTGCCGTCTCGCTCCGCCTTGCTGCGATGGATGCCGACCACGCGGCCGTCATCATCTGCAAGCAGCTGCTGTAGCTCGGCCTGGAAAGTCCCTCCCGTCTCCTGTCCCAGCCGGCCGAAGTAGGCAAGAGTCGCCTCGCGGCCCTGGTAGTCGTTGGCCGGCCAGCTCCGCCCCGGCGTGTGCCACGCGGCGCTCTCGTCGAAGAGTTCGGTGAGCGTCTCCAAATCCCCCGAGTTGAAGGCCTCGTAGGCGCGCCGCATGATCGCTGCGTTTTCATCTGCTCCCATCGTTACCTCCTGTTCGCTGGTCTCAGTCCGCGTGGGAACCTAACGCTTCCCTCCTGTCCGCTGCTCTCAGTCCGTCTGAGAACCCCACGGGGCCGGAATAACCGCGGTTGCCTTTGGCGGCCCTGTCCACCCGCTTGTCACACCTGGACCGGTCGCGCTCAGTGCGCGGCCTCGCTTCTTCTTCGCTCCAAAGCGCAACTCCGAACTACTGCTAGAGCCCGGCGGCTTCGAGGGCTTCGTCCCTGTTTCGGAAGGCCTGTTCTCGCACCACGCGGCCGTTCTTGATCGTGAAGACGAAGGCGAAGCGGTCACGGTCCTCCATGGCGATCTGGCTCACAGGCCCCACTCCCTTGACTTCGGCCACCGCGACCACCTGGTCTCCGGAGTCGATCAGCTCAACGGGGACGACGTCGTATCCGGACAGGGTCTTTTGGTTCTCCTCGTAGATCAGCCGTATGGCCTCATTGCCGTGGTGGGTTCCCAAGAGGAGCGTTTCGAACACCGCCTCTGGGTCATAGACCTCGACCAGGGCATCGAGGTCGCCACGGTTGTGCGCGGCGAATCCCGTTCTGATCAGCTCCAGGTTCTCCTCCGACACCTCCGCGCAGTATCTCGCGCCCGGGAACGGTTGCGCTTTCTCCTCGATCGATGGGCGTAATCAAGGCAGCGCTGCAGGGGATCCGAACAGCGGGGTCGCGGCGGTCGCATCACTGGGGCGACGTCTGGCCGAACGGCCGCCTGCTACCAGCCTGAGCAAGGCTCCGTATTGCAGTCGGCGCAGCTCAGGTCTGCATCGAAGGGCGTGTGACCCGTTCAAGTACGCGGGCGGCGAACGGCATGTCGCCAGAGCGCCATACGTGTCGCTCCTCAAACGGCCAGGCGTAGATCGGGCTCCCGTCGCGAACCAGCTCGAGCAGGCGCGGTTCGGCGAGTTCCCCGGCGGTCCACTCGTACAGCGCGTTGCAGCCGCGGAACGATCACCGCGTAGTCGAGCATCCGGCCGAGGCGCTGCTCTTCGGCGATATAGCGCTCGACGTCGCGGTCGAGCGGATAGCGGTTCGGGAGCACACGTCTGAGTGAGAGGAACACTCCTGCCATCCCGAGTCGTGGATCGCCCAGCAGGCGGCCGAGCGGAGCCAACCGCCCCAGCGCCAGGCGAGGCGCGGCGACGAGTGCGTGCGCGTACAACACGCGTGCCAGCGCGACGTTCATGAAGAAGCGCTCCGGGGTGCTCTCCGCTTCGGCGATTCCTCGATGCTCCAGGTAGCCGCCCACGATGCTCGCATTGTGCGCTCGGTACCAGTTGTGCCCGGTCGGTCTCGCGCCGAACTCCAGCCAGAGCCGCACGGCCTGCGACGACGGCTCTCCGGGCAGCCCACCGAGGAGCGCGACGGTCTCGCATCCGTCCCGCAGCAGTCGGTCGTTGACCCCCCGCCACCAGACGCTGCCGGGCGGCGACGCGTCGAGCGGATTGAGCACACCGCGGCGCGCCTGCCAACGCATGAACGACAACGCCGCCCGCCGGAACGGGAGGTGCCGGGGTGCGCGGCCCGTCGGCCCGTGGAACACCCGCGCCATCAACGTAAGACGGGCCGCAGGATCGTCGCGCACGGCCGCGACCTGCGCCTCAGCTCGAACGAGCGCGCCTGCATGCTGGCTCATGCCCAAGAAGTCTGAAGGGGAGGCATCGCGCCCGGGGGGCGATAGGTTGTGAACCCGTGCCGAATCGCCGTGAGACGAAGCGGAGGCTTGCCAGTGGGACGGCGAAGTACGTGTTCAATCCCGTCGTCCGCGGGCTGTTTCGTCTCGGGCTTCCGGCCCCGGGCACTGCGATCCTGGAGACGACCGGCCGCAAGTCCGGGCGGCCGAGACGCAACCCGGTTACCAACGGCCTCGACGACGGCGTCTTCTGGATTGTCGCCGAGCACGGGCGCCGGGCGAGCTATGTCAGGAACATCGAGGCGAATCCCCATGTCCGGCTTCGCATCGGCCGACGATGGCGCAAGGGCACCGCCCGGCTTGTCCCCGACGATGATCCACGAGCGCGACTGCGCTACATCGCCTCGAGGCGCCCGATCGCGAGGCTGAGTACGGCGACCGTAGGCCTCTTGCAGACGGATCTGTTGACGATCCGCATTGAGCTGAATCTGTGAGCGAGTACGACGTCATCATCATTGGAGCGGGCCCCGCCGGCGAGCACTGCGCGGACCGCCTCGCGGGCGGAGGCTTGAAGGTGGCGATCGTGGAGAGCGGCCTGATCGGCGGCGAGTGCGACTACTGGGCGTGTATTCCGTCCAAGACCCTGCTTCGCCCCGGCGAGGCACTCCAGGCCGCGCGCGAGGCGCCCGGTGCGGCTCAGGCCGCGAGCGGCGAGCTCGACGCCGCGGCCGTCTTCGAGTGGCGAGACTTCATGACCTCGAACTGGGAGGACGCCGCGAAGGAGGAGTGGCTGCGCTCGAAGGGCATCGACGTCCTGCGCGGCTCGGGCTCGATCGCGGGTGCGGGCCGCGTGATGGTGGACGACCGCGAGCACTCCTGTGATCACGTCGTCATTGCCACGGGGTCCGAAGCGATCGTGCCTCCGGTCCCGGGGCTTGCCGAGCTGGATGGCATCTGGACCAACCGCGAGGTGACCGAGCTGCGCGAGGTGCCCGAGCGGATGTTGGTGCTCGGGGGCGGTCCGGTCGGCGTGGAGATGGCGCAGGCGGTGTTCCGCTTCGGCGCCTCGGTCGCGCTGGTGGAAGGCATGGAGCACCTGCTGCCCCGTGAGCCGAAGCCGCTCGGCGACGCCCTCGGTGAGGCGCTGGCCGTCGAGGGCATCGAGCTGCACTTCGGCCAACATGCCGCATCCGCGCGCCGCGACGACGACGGCTATGTGCTCGAGTTCCCCGACGGTACGGAACTGCGGGGCGACCGTCTGCTGGTGGCCACGGGTCGCCGTCCGCGCACGGACGGCCTCGGGCTCGAGAACGTGGACGTCTCGCTCGAGAAGGGCGGGGTTCGGGTCGACGAGCGCATGAACGCGACAGACGGCGTCTGGGCGATCGGCGACGTGACCGGCGTCTGGCCGCTCACATATGTCGGCAAGTACCAGGGCCGCGTCGCGGCCGCGAACATCCTCGGGCGCCGATGGGAAGCGAACTATGAGGCGGTGCCGCGGGTCGTGTTCACCGATCCCCAGGCGGCGTCGGTCGGCGCGGCCGATGGCGAGATCACCGCGACGGCACCCATCTCGTCGGTGCCGCGCACCTCCACGTACACGCGCGCATACGCGGAGAAGAATGGCTTCCTCACGCTCGTCTCGGATGGCGAGCGGCTGATCGGGGCCTACGCGCTTGGCCCTGATGCAGGCGAATGGCTGCAGCAGGCGACCGTCGCCATCCGTGCCGGCGTCCCGCTCGCGGTGATGAACGACGTCATCCAACCGTTTCCCACCTTCTCGGAGATCTTCCTGCTCGCGCTCACCGAGCTCA
>CAVUPJ010000005.1:0-94242 GCA_963743455.1 uncultured Actinomycetes bacterium
GCACAGCTGACGATTGAGCTTTCCACCGAGGATGCCGTCGAGGGCGTGACCGCCTTCTTCGAAAAGCGCGAGCCGACCTGGAAGGGGCGATGAATGGCCACTGAGGAGAAGACCGAACGCGGCGGCGAAACCCCGGAGGCCCCGGCCGCGACGGAGCACGGCGCGGAGACCGGGATGCGCCCGCTGGTCGAGGGCCTGCACGAGCGCCGCGAGCAGGCGAAGCTCGGCGGCGGCGAGGAGAAGATCGCGCTCCAGCACGAGCGCGGCAAGCTGACGGCGCGCGAGCGCATCGACCTGCTGGTGGACCAGGGCACCTTCGTCGAGCTGGGCATCCACGCCGGTCCGCACTTCTCCCAGCGCTCGATGGAGGGCCGCGAGGCGCCGGCCGACGGAGTGATCACCGGCTGGGGCGACGTGGACGGCCGCCCCTGCGCAATCGCGGCGTACGACTTCACCGTCATGGCGGGCTCGATGGGCATGACCGGCGAGCTGAAGGTTGGTCGCCTGCGCGAGCTGGCGCTTCAGAAGCGGATGCCGCTGATCTGGCTGCTCGACTCGGCCGGGGCGCGCATCCAGGAGGCGGCGGGCAGCCTGTTCGCCGGCTCAGGCCACCTGTTCCGCGAGGAGGTGACGATGTCAGGCGTCGTGCCACTGGTCGCCGCAATGCTCGGCCCCTGCGCGGCGGGGACCGCATACATCCCCGGCCTCTCTGACTTCGTGCCGATGGTCGTCGGCCAGGGCGCGATGGCGCTCGCGGGCCCGCACCTGACCAAGGCGGTGACGGGCGAGGACATCTCGATGGAGGACCTCGGCGGCGCCAAGGTCCACTGCCGCAAGTCCGGGGTCGGCGATTTGGAGGTGAAGGACGACCACGAGTGCATCGAGGCGGTCAAGACATATCTGTCCTTCTTCCCAGCCAACTGCGAGGAAAAGCCGCCCCTGCGCCCCACGGACGATCCGGATGACCGCATGTCCGAGGCGCTGCTCGACATCGTCCCGGAGTCGAATCGCCAGCCCTACGACATGTACGAGGTGATCCGCGAGATCGTCGACGACGGCGAGTACTTCGACATCAAGCCCAAGTTCGCGAAGACGTTGATCACGTGCTTGGCGCGCTTCGGAGGCCAGCCGGTGGGAATCGTCGCCAACCAGCCGAAGCAGCTCGGCGGCATCCTGGAGAACGACTCCGCCGACAAGGCCGCGCGATTCATCAACCTCTGCGACGCCTTCAACGTCCCGCTCGTCTTCCTCCAGGACGTCCCCGGGTTCATGGTCGGCTCGAAGGTCGAGCACGCGGGGATCATTCGCCACGGCGCGAAGATGCTCTACGCCGTCTCGCGAGCCACCGTGCCGAAGATCACGGTGGTGGTCCGCAAGGCTTACGGCGCCGGCTACTACGTGATGAACGGCAAGGCGTACGAGCCGGACCTGATCGTGGCTTGGCCGTCGGCGGAGATCTCGGTCATGGGGGCGGAGGGCGCCGTGAACATCATCGGCCGCTCGGCGATCGAGGCCTCCGACGACCCCGAGAAGACGCGTGAGGAGATGCTCGAGGCCGTGCGCAGGAGCATCGACCCATACCTGGCGGCCAAGAACGCGCTGATCGACGACGTCATCGATCCGCGCGAGACCCGCCCGACGATCATCCGCGGGCTGCGGATGGCCGCCGGCAAGCGCGTGGAGCGACCCTGGCGCAAGCACGGGGTGATGCCGGTATGAGCGTCGGGGAGAAGCTCGCAGCGGCAACCAACCGGTTGACGGATCGGATCCGGGATAAACGGGCCGCAGGCATTGTCGAAGGTGAGGCCCAGGCCTCCGGCTTCGACGCGCTCGAGGGCCACAAATACTGCATCGTTGTCACCTACAAGCGCTCCGGAGAGGGCGTTCCGACGCCCGTGTGGTTCGGGGTAGCCGACGGCAAGCTCTACTTCCGCAGCGAGGCCGCACTCGCGAAGGTGAAGCGGATAAGGGCAACCGGCAGGGCCCGAGTCGCTCCGTGCGACTCGCGAGGCAAGCCCCTCGGGCCGGCGACGGACGCCACGGCGCGGGTCCTGTCACCGGATGAGGAGGCCGTCGCCGAGGCCGCGCTGAAGGACAACTACGGCCTCGGCCGCAAGCTTTTCGAGGGAGTGGCGATGAGCGTCGGCCCCGAAGGGGTCTACGTGGAGGTGACCCCAGCATGAGCCGGTTCGAGGACCCGGTGATCCTTTCCTGCTCGATCTCGGGGGCGATCGCCAACCGCGACCAGTGCCCGGCGATCCCCTACACGCCCGCCGAGTACGCGGCCGAGGCGAAGCGAGCCGTGGATGAGGGCGCCTCGCAGATCCACATCCACGCCCGCACGCCCGAGGGGGTGCCGAGCTACGAGATCGAGGACTTCCGGGCGATCACCAAGGCGATCCTGGCCGAGGTCGACGACGTGATCGTCAACTACTCGACGGGCGCGATCGGCGTTCCGATCGCCAAGCGAATCGAGTACCTGCGCGAGCTCCGTCCCGACGTGGCGGCGCTGAACATGAGCTCGATGAACTACGCCAAGTACTCGGCCCGCCGCAAGGACTTCGTCTTCAAGGCGGTGTTCGAGAACTCGTTCGACACGATCATCGAGTTCCTGACCGCCATGCGCGAGCTCGGGATCAAGCCCGAGCACGAGTGCTTCGACGCCGGCCACATCGCGAACCTCGACCCGCTGATCGACATGGGCCTGCTCTCCGAGCCCGTGAACGTCTCCCTGGTGATCGGCGTCAACGGCGGCATCCGGCCGAACGCCAGAAACGTTGCCTTCATGTCGGAGCAGATCCCAGGTGGCGCCGAGGGGTCGAACAACTGGCAGGTGATCGGGATCTCCCGCGACCAGTGGAGGCTGATCGGCGCGGCGCTGGCGCTGGGGGGCAACGTGCGCGCCGGCCTCGAGGACAACTTCTACCTCCCCGACGGCGAGATGGCGCGCTCGAACGGCGACCTGATCGGCAAGGCGCGGCAGATGGCGGAGGACGTCGGGCGCAGGGCGGCTACGGTCACCGAGGCGCGGGAGCTGCTGGGCGTTCCGAAGCGGGTGGCCAGTGGCTAGCGGCGAGGGGCCGCTCGGCGACGTCCGGGTGCTCGATCTGACCCGCCTCCTGCCCGGCGGCTTCTGCTCGCTCTTGCTCGCCGACCTGGGCGCCGACGTGGTCAAGGTCGAAGACACCGGTATGGGCGACTACGTGCGCTGGGCGCCCCCCTACTACGGCTCCGAGGCTGAGCAGGGGCTGGGCACCCGCTCGGCGCTCTACCTGTCGCTCAACCGCGGCAAGCGCTCGATCCGCGTCGATCTGAAGTCAGCCGGCGGGCGGGAGGCGTTCCTGGGCCTGGCCGGCGAGTACGACGTGGTGCTCGAGAGCTTCCGCCCCGGCGTCCTCGACAAGCTCGGCTGCGGCTACGAGGCATTGCGAGGGGCCAATCCTCGCCTCGTCTACTGCGCGATCACCGGCTATGGACAGACCGGCCCCAACACGCAGCGAGCCGGGCACGACATGAACTACCTGGGCCTCACCGGGCTGCTGGGCATGACCGGCGAGCCAGGGGGGAGGCCGATCCAGTCCGCCGGCCAGATCGCCGATCTGGGGGGCGGCGGCCTGATGGCGGCCGTCGGCGTGCTGGCGGCGCTCCGGGAGCGGGAACGCTCCGGCGAGGGACAGCTCGTGGACGTCTCGATGACCGACGGCGCCCTCGCCTGGTTGGCGATGGTCGCCGCCGCCTATCTTCGCGACGGGCGAGTCCCGGGGCGTGGGGACGGCCAGCTCAACGGAGGCTTCCTCTGCTACTACCCGTACGAGGCATCGGACGGCTGGGTCACCTGTGGGGCTCTGGAGCCGAAGTTCTGGCGCGCCTTCTGCGAAGGAGTCGGGCGCGAGGACCTGATCGAGGCCCAGTTCCAGCCGCCGGGCTCGGACGCCTGGCGCCAGGTCGCGGACGTCTTTCGATCCCGTACCCGAGACGACTGGCAGACTTTCAACGACGAGCACGACGCGATGATCGAGCCCGTCCTCGGCCTCGACGAAGCGCTCGCCTCGGAGCTGGTCCGCGAGCGCGAGATGGTGGTGGAGCTGGAGCAGCCCGGCCTGGGGCCGGTGCGGCTTCTGGGCTTGCCGATCAAGCTCTCGCGCACTCCCGGCGACGCCACGCGGCCGGCTCCGGCGCTCGGCGAGCACACGGAGGAGGTGCTGCGCGAGGCAGGGCTCGACGCCGACCAGATCGGGGAGCTGCTCGCAGAGCGGGGCCGTCGCCGGGCCGAGCGAGGCGGTGGAGGCGGGGAGGTTCATGGGATGAGCGCGCCCGCCACGGAGCTTTTGAAGATCTCCGAGCTGGCCGAGCAGTCCGGGGTGCCGGTGGCGACCGTTCGCCACTACCTGCGCGAGGGGCTTCTGCCCGAGCCGGTCAAGACCTCGCGCAACATGGCCTACTACCCGCCGGAGTTCGTCGACCGGATCCGGCTGATCAAGCAGCTCCAGGAGGAGCGATTCATGCCGCTGCGGGTGATTCGCGACCTGCTCGAGCGGGAGGAAGCCGAGCCTGAACGGCTGCGGGCGATGATCGAGCTCGAGGACCGGATCCTCGAGCGTGCCCTGGCGGGCGAGCGCGAGCGGATCCCGGCAAAGGAGGTCCGAAGCCGCTACGAGGTTCCCGAGGAGGTCCTCGATCGTCTCGCCGACCTCGGGGTGCTGGGCCCGGACAGCCGCGGCTACTCGCCGTCGGACGTGCGGATCGTCGAGGCGATCAGCCGCTTCCGCGCGGGCGGCTACGACGAGCGGATCGGCTTCACTGTCTACGACACGCTCCGCTACAAGCGGGCGCTCGAGCAGCTCGTCGCAGAGGAGGTCGAGGTGCTCACCCAGCGCCTGGCCGGCGACGTCGACCCCGACCGCGCGGTGGAGCTGATCGAGGCCGGCTCGGGCCCGCTCAACGACCTGATCGCCGCGCTGCACACGAAGCTGCTGGTCGCCGAGCTCGAGCGCCACGGGGCGCGCCGCAAGGGGGACGGCTCAAACGGCGCCACGTGAGTCGAGCGCGTTTCGGGTGGCCGCCGTCGTCGGCTTCGCGGGGATGTTGGTCGCGGCCGGGGCGCTGATGCTCGCGGCCGTCTCGGGCCCTCCCTACCTGAGCTCCGACGGCGTCAATGGCTGGATCGTGCTGTTCGCGGCGGCGCTGTTCGCCGCCTTGCTCGCGGTGCCGTTCGCCATCGAGGGTCGCCTGCGGGCGAGGAATCCGGAAAGCGACGCGCGTTGGGATCGAGTCGTGCCGCTCTGGGGGGCGATCGCGCTGGCCGTCGCCCTCGTCGGGTTCCTCGCGGGCGCCGGCGGGAGCTTCGCGGGCGACTCGCTGGCCGGATCGGCGGGGCTCCTGGCGACGATCGAGGCGGGCCTGGTCGTCGTCGCGCTCATCTTCGTGCTCCTCTCGGGCTAATCCCGACACTCCCAGTCCCAGCGTGCCCGACCCGAGGCGAATCTATACTGGCCTGGATTGACTGGTCGGTCAGCCCGTCCCACCAGATGCGCGCCGCTGCCATACAGCTCAACTCGACGGGCGACAAGGCCCGCAACGTCGAGACCGCCGAGGGTCTCGTGCGAGCCGCTGCCGCCGCGGGAGCCGAGCTGGTGGTCCTGCCCGAGAAGTGGAACCTGCTGGGCGACTCGACGGCCCTGCTCCAGGGAGCGGAGCCGCTCGACGGCCCGACGATCTCGGCGGCGCGCACTTGGGCCCGGGAGCTGGGCTTGCATCTGGTGGCCGGCAGCATCGCCGAGCGCAGCAACGAGGCGGAGAAGTCGTTCAACACCTCGGCTCTGATCGGGCCCGACGGCGAGCTCGAGGCCCGGTATCGCAAGATCCACATGTTCGACGTCGACGTCGGCGGGGTCGCCTACAGGGAGTCCGAGCACGAGGAGCCCGGCGAGGAGATCGTGACCGCCGAGCTCGGCGGCGCCCTCGAAGGGGTGACCCTGGGAATGAGCGTCTGCTACGACCTCCGCTTCCCGGAGCTCTACCGGATCCTCGCTGTGCGCGGGGCCAGGGTGATCGCCGTCCCCTCCGCCTTCACCCTGGAGACCGGCAAGGACCATTGGGACGTTCTGCTGCGGGCCCGGGCGATCGAGAACCAGGCCTTCGTGGTGGCGGCAAACCAGATCGGTGACGCGCCGCCCCACTACCGCTCCTACGGCCGCTCGGCCATCGTGGATCCCTGGGGCGTCGTCCTGGCTCAGGCGCCGGACGAGCAGTGCTTCATCGTCGCCGACCTCGATCTCGAGCTCCAGGATCGGGTCCGCACGACGCTCCCGTCGCTCGCCAACCGCCGCCCGGCGTCCTACCGCTGGCCCGACCAGGTGCACGCCTGATGGTGAGCGTTCATGAACGTGAGCGTTCATGGACGCGAGTTCGCCCGCAATCCGGCGGCTGCAAACCGTCGCAGTGCAGCGTCCTCGGGCTTGCCTTTGCCGCCAGCAAAGGCTGCGCCCTGCGTCCTCGCCCTGCTTGGTTTTCGCTCGCCGGATTACGACCGACCCCGCGACCATGAACGCTAAGGCCCCTCCGGTGGACAAGCGCCGCCAGATCCTGGACGCCGCGATCCACGTGTTCGCGCGCCAGGGCTTTCACGCCTGCCGGGTCTCCGACATCGCCGACGAGGCAGGGGTTGCCTATGGGCTCGTCTACCACTACTTCAAGTCCAAGGACGAGGTCCTCAACGAGCTGTTCACCGAGCGCTGGTCGCTGCTGCTCGCCGCGATCGAGGAGGTCGACGGGCAGGCGATCGGCGCGCGGGAGAAGCTGGACGCGGTCGCCGGCTTCATCATCGACTCCTACCGCCACGACCCGGACCTGATGAAGGTGATCATCGTCGAGGTGACCAGGGCGGCGAACTCGTTCGGGCGCACTCACATGCCCGAGATCCGGCGCGCCTACGACATGATCGCCAAGATCGTCGCCGACGCCCAAAAGGAGGGCGCCTTTCGCCAGGACGTCGATCCGGAGCTGGCCTCGATGTGGTTCTACGGCGCGATCGAGCAGCTTCTCTCGGGCTGGGTGTTCGAGCTGATCCCCGGCGGCTGAAAAGGACTTCGACCGGGCCCGTCAGATGGTGGTCGAGACCATCTGCGGCGGGCTCGAGGCGCCCGGCTCCGCGAGCGGGCCGGCGCGCGCATAAGGACTGCCCAGGGGATGTGGGAGTCGCTTGCCACCACTCGCCGCTCCGACCGCGTCCTGCACGGCGCGGCGAAGCTGCTCAACGTCTTGGTCGGGGTCGTCGCGCTGCCTGTGTGGCTGCTGGGCCAGCGGCTCAGGGATCCACTTCGCCGCCTGCTCTCGCGGCTCGACGCCGACCCGGCGCCGCCTCCCGTCCCTCAAGCGCGCGAACGCTCCATGGAGGCCCTGATGGCGGACCTGGAGACGATCCCGCACCGCCTCCGCCACTCGGAGGGCGCGCTGGTGCGCAAGGGGCTGGCCGACATCTCGAGCTTCGTCCTCGCCCAGCAAAGGGAGGCCGCCAACCTCGGCTACGCCTATCCCGCCCAGTTCTCGGACCACGTGCTCCAGGGGGCGGACGACGAGCACATCGCGGCGACGGTGGGGCTTCAGCCGACTCCCGGGAGGCCCGGGTTGATCGTCGTGCACGGTCTCTTCTCGTCGCGGCGCTTCGACTACGTGCGCCAGATCGCCGTCCACGCCTATTACGAATGGGGCTTCAACGTGCTCGCCCTCGACCTCCGGAGCTTCGGGCTCACGAACCTCACCAGCCAGGCGCCCACGACGGTGGGCTGGAAGGAGGGCGAGGACGTGGTTGCCGCGGGGCGCTACCTGAAGCAGCTCGGGGCCACCACGGTGGGGGCGCTCGGAATCTCGCTGGGCGGCTCCTCCGTGCTCGGCGCCTCCCACGCCGAGGGCGCCGCAGAGACCCTCGAGGGCGGCATCCTCGCCGTCTCGCCGCCCGCCGACGTGAAGGCGATGGCGAAGCGCCTTTCGCGGCGCCTGCCGCTCTCTCATCCGGCGTATGCCATCAACCGCGGCTTCTGGGCGATGCTCACCTCGCGCATCCGCGAGGCCGGCTGGGAGGGGATCGAGGACTTCGTCGACCCCCTCGAGCGGGTCTCGGCTGCCGTACTACGGCGTCGAGGCGGACGAGCTCTGGCGGCGGGCCTCCGCCAAGGAGCACATCGCCGACGCCCGGGTGCCGGTGCTCGTGCTGCACCCGGACGACGACAAGATCATCCCGGTGGAGCACGCGCGGATGCTCGACGAGGCGGCGACGGGCAACGACCTGGTCCGCGTCTGGGTGCTCCCTGGGGGAGGCCACGGCGCGATCGACGCCGTGGACCGCGAGTGGTTCTACGCGGTGTCGCGCGGCTTCTTCGAGCGCTGGGCGCGGTATGAGGGGTCGGACGGTGCCGGCGGCCACTCGCACGCGGACCAGCCCCCGGCCAAGCTGATTTACTCCGCCGCGAGGTAAACGGGTTGGAAAACGACATGCTCAGAAGGCTCATCTGGACGGGGCTCCTGGCGGCCACCGGGGCCCTGGCGAGCGTGCTCGCACACCGCGCCTCCGCCGCGATCTGGACGCGGGTCTTCAAGGAGGACCCGCCCGAGTGAGATGAGCAGCACCGCCGGACCCCCACACGACCCCACGCCGCCCGACGACAGGTCGGTCGGCGAGATGGTGCTCGACGTCTCGGAACGCGTCTCCATCCTGATCCGCGAGGAGATCGAGCTCGCCAAGACCGAGATTCGCGAGAAGGTCACCAAGCTGGTCCAGGGCTCGGTGGTCGGAATCGCCGCCGGAATCTTCGCCCTGCTCGGGCTGGCGATGCTCATGCACGGCATCGCCTGGTTGCTCAACGACCTGTTCTTCGAGGACGACGTCTGGGTCGGCTTCATGATCGAGGCGGCTTTCTGGTTCGTTGTCGCGGCGGCCGCCGGCTTCTTCGCCTACCGCTCGCTGCAGGCAGGCGCTCCGCCCACCCCGGACCTGGCGATCGAGGAGGCCCGGCGAACCAAGGAGACCCTGGAGGCCGGCACGCGTTGAACGGCTCGACCGACCTTTACGTCAGCGGAGCCGGCGAGCCGGTCGGCCGCG
This sequence comes from uncultured Actinomycetes bacterium, assembly GCA_963743455.1. Classification (GTDB taxonomy): domain Bacteria; phylum Actinomycetota; class Thermoleophilia; order Solirubrobacterales; family 70-9; genus AC-56. Next base: position 9,098 of record CAVUPJ010000005.1, read on the forward strand.
CCGCAGCGGGCGCGCCCGGGCGCAGCTCGGACCAGATCCGGGCCGACATCGAGCGCCAGCGCTCGGAGCTCTCGCGCTCGGTCGTGGCCCTGCGCGGCCGCGTCGCCGAGCTCACCGACTGGCGCCGCCAGGTCCGCGAGCATCGCCGCGAGCTGGCGATCGGGGCCGCGGTGGTCGGCTTCGCGATCGGCGCCCGGATCGCCTTCCGCCGCCGCTAAGAACTACTCCGCCGAAAGCCTCGGCCTGCGGCCTACGTTTTCGGCGGGTTAGGGCGCCGACCTGACCCGGCAGGTCCACACGTTGCTACCGCGACTTCGTCGCTAGCCCGGGCCAACGGCGTCCGGGGATCCGCTTAGCCTGCGGGCGATGGACCAGGCGCAGGTCTCGGCCAGAGCGGTGGCGAAGGTCGTCCTGGTGGTCGCCGGGGTGGCCGGGGCCCTGTACTTCGCCTACTTGATCCGGGACGTCATCGGCCTGGTCCTGATCGCCGCCTTCTTCGCGGTCGCGATCGCGCCGGCCGTCAACTGGCTCGACAAGCGCCGCGTACCGCGCTGGCTGGCGATCCTGCTGGTCTACCTCAGCATCGGCGCCGGGATCTTCGGGATCGGGCTCTTGATCGTGCCCCCGCTGGTCAACGGCGTCGAGGACCTGTCCGCCGACCTGCCCGGATACGTCGACGACCTGCGCAACAACGAGACCTTTCGCGACTACGACGACGACTACCAGATCACCGAGAAGCTGACCCAGCAGGCGGAGGAGCTGCCCTCAAGGCTCGGCGACGCCGCCGGCACGTCTGCGGGACGTCACCGTCGGCGTCTTCACCCGCTTCGTGCAGCTCTTCTCGATCCTCGTGATCACCTTCTTCCTGGTCAGGGACGGACACCGGCTGCTCGAGTTCCTCTACCGGCAGGTGCCGCCGGAGCGGGCCAGGCGGCTGCGGACGATCGCCGACGACGTCTCCGACGCGATCGCCGGCTACGTGTTCGGAAACTTCGTGATCAGCATCCTGGCCGGCCTGGTGACCTACGTGACCCTGACGATCCTCGACGTGCCCTTCGCGCTCCCGCTGGCGATCCTGTTCGGGTTCTTCGACCTGATCCCCCTGGTCGGCGCCACCCTCGGCGGGATCCTGGTCGGGATCGTGGTCGCGTTCGTGGAGTTCCCTGTCGGGCTAATCGTCTGGGCGGCGGTGCTGATCCTCTACCAGCAGGTCGAGAACAACCTCATCCAGCCCCTTGTGTACGGGCGTGCCGTCCAGCTACACCCGCTGATCGTGATCGTGGCGATCCTGATCGGCGCCGCGCTGCTGGGCGTCCTCGGTGCCCTGGTGGCGATCCCGGCAGCGGCTGCGGTGCAGGCCGTGATCCGCGACTACTGGCGCTTCCATCAAAGCGACCGTGCCGCCGGTCAGTCGGCTGAGGCGCCCGCCGAAGCGGGGCCGGGCTAGGAGCGGTTCGACCCCAGCATCGAGGAGGCCACCCCCCCGACTCCGATCATTCCGGGGCCGGCGTGGGCACCGAGCACGGGGCCGACCTCGGACACGAACGCCGGCTCGGAGCCGAAGATGTCGCGGCACTCCTCCACCAGGTGCCGAGCCGTTTCGTGGTCCTGGATGTGCTGGACGACCCACGCGTCGGCGCCGTCGACCTGGCGACGGCGGGCGTACTCGACCAGCCGCTCGAAGGCGCGCCGTCGCGTGCGCACGCGCCCGACCGGGGTGATCTCCTCCCCGAGGGTCAGGATCGGCTTGATCTGGAGCGCCGAGCCCAGCCATGCCTGAGCGGCGCCGATCCGGCCCCCCTTGCGCAGGTACTCGAGCGTGTCGAGCGCGAACCACATCTCGAACGCGTCGCGGCAACGCTCGGCGGCCGCCAGCGTCTCCGCGCCGCTGCCTCCCTCACGCGGCGGCGTTCGCCGCCGCGAGCACCACCAGTCCCTGACCGCCCGCTGCGGAGCGACTGTCGTAGACGTGGATCCGCTCCCCTCCCTTGCCCTCGTCCAGCAGTCGCTGGCGCGCCTGCTCCGCGGATTCGCAGGTTCCGGAGATCCCGGCCGAGAGGTGGATCGAGACGATCTCCCTTCCCTCGTCCAGCAGCGGCTCGTAGACGGCGGTGAAGTCGCCCACCGACGGTTGGGAGGTCGTTGCCCCCTCGTCGCTCGAGCGCAGGCGCTCGTAGAAGCCCGCGTATTCCGATCCGGGGATCTCGATCTCGGGTCGCTGCTCGCCCTCGAGCGAGACGTAGAGGCTGACCCGGCGGATGCCGCGCTCGGCGATCAGCTCGTCCGGCAGGTAGGCCGTGGTGTCGGTGACCACTGCCGTGGTCGCATCGGCGGGCACCAGCCCCTTGTATCACGGCTCTACCATCCCGTTCCTCGTGGGCAAGACCCTTGTCACCGGAGGCACCGGCTTCCTGGGCACGCACGTCGTCCGCGCGCTCGCGGAGCGCGGCGACCAGCTGCGGCTGCTGCTGCGCCGTGGATCCAGGCTCGACCACCTGTCGGACCTCGACCTCGAGCGCGCCGGCGGCGACGTCACCGACCGGCGGGCCGTGCGCCGGGCGATGGAGGGCGTAGACCGCGTCTTCCATCTCGCCGGGACGACGTCGATGCGGCCCGAGAAGCGCGACGCGGTCTTCGAGCTGAACGTCAAAGGCACCCGGATCGTGCTCGAGGAGGCGCTCGCCGCGAAGGTCAAGCGGGTGGTCCACACGTCCTCCGTGGCGGCGATCGGCCCCGCCAAGCCGCGGGGCACCGCGGACGAGCGCCAGTCGTTCGCCATCGGCCATCTGGGGATCGCCTACGCCAACTCCAAGCACGAGGCCGAGGTGGAGGCGCTGCGCCTCGCCGCCCATGGGCTGCCGGTCGTGATCGTCAACCCCTCCTTCGTGCTCGGTCCCGACGACCCGAAGGGGACCTCCATGGACCTGGTGCGGCGGTTTCTGCTCGGTCGGATCCCGGTGTACGTGGACGGGGGCCTCAACATCGTCGACGTCCGCGATATCGCCCAAGGGCATCTGCTGGCGGACGAGAAGGGCGAGGTGGGAGAGCGGTACATCCTCTCCGGCCGAAACTTCACCTTCGACCGGCTGTTCGCCGACTTCGCCCGGATCGCCGGTCGCGAGGAGCCGCCGGTGAAGCTCCCGGGGCGCCCCATGACGCTCGCCGTGGACGCCATGGTGCGGGTGGGGCTGCCGCTGCCGTTCTCGCCCGACGAGGTCCGCTCGGCGACTCTCTGGTGGACCTATCGGAACACCAAGGCGCGCAAGCAGCTGGGCTTTGCGCCGCGACCCCACGAGGAGACGCTCGAGGACGCCGTGAAATGGCAGATGGAGCAGCTTGGCGACCGCGTCAGGACGCGGCGAGGGCCGCAGGAGGCGGCGCTTGCAGCCTTCGCCCCGCTGCTGCGCGCGGGCGGGCGGGTGTTCGGATCGTGAGCGAGGGGCAGATCGTCCTCTACCGCTGCCGGACGCCCACCAACGTGCTCTGCCCGTGCGGGGCTGTGGCGCGGCGGCTGGCCAAGCTCGGGCTCGACCACCGCACCGAGCGCGTTGCCCAGCGGCGCTCCGGACGGCCCGAGATCGAGGAGCTGACCCGCCAGCGGCGCGTGCCCGTCCTGGTCGACGGCGACCAGGTGATCCACGACTCGAAGCGAATCATCGAATACCTCGAGTGGAAGTATCGAGAAGGATGCTCGCGCCTAGTGCGCCCTGGGTCGACCCAGCCGCGGTATACAATTTGAAGCGATGGAGACACCGCAAGAAGCCGTCAAGCTGACCGACGAGGCCGCCGGCAAGATCAAGGATCTGCTCGCGACCAACGGCAACGCCGACGAGCAGGCCCTGCGAGTCGCCGTGCGCGGCGGCGGCTGCTCCGGCTTCCAGTACGCGCTGGCGCTGGATCAGCCGAAGGACGAGGACCACGTGTTCGAGCATCAGGGCGTCGCCGTGGTCGTCGACAAGGTCAGCATGCAGTTCGTGTTCGGCTCCGAGGTCGACTACGTGGACGGCCTCCAGGGCGCCGGGTTCGTGGTCAACAACCCGAACGTGGTCGCCGCCTGCGGCTGCGGCTCCTCCTTCCAGGTCCGCGAGGACGCGGCCGAAGGCGCCGCGGCCACCGCCTGAAGCTCAGACCTCTGAGTTAGCGTCGCCCGTCAGCCGAGCTGCATCGGCGGGCTCTGCTGGGGGTCGCTGGGCGCCTGCTGCGCTGCCGCCGTGGCCCCCTCCGGCTGCTCGGCGCCGACCAGCTCGGCGAGCTCGCCGGACTCGAACATCTCCTCGACGATGTCGCAGCCGCCCACCAGGTCGCTGTTGACGTAGAGCTGGGGGAAGGTCCGCCAGTCGGCGAGCTCGCCCGTGACCTCCCGCAGCGGATCGAGCAGCGGCAGGACGTCCACGGCGCCGTACTCGACGCCGAGCTGCTCCAGCACTCCGACCACTCGCATGGAGAACCCGCAGCGCGGCATCTCGGGCGTTCCCTTCATGAAGAGGAACACCTGGTTCTCCCCCAGGAGCTCCTCGACCTTCTGCTTCAACTCGGGGTTCGCAGCCACGACCCCACCTTACACGGGTGGTCGGTCCGGGCTAGCGGATCGAACGTCCCGGAATGTGGCTTATAGGGGGTACTCAGGGACGTTCATCTCGCACGGGCCTCTCGGACTGCTGCCACTAGGCGGCTGATGTCTTTATCGAGAGCGCGTGGATCGAGCCGTCGTCCATGCGCGGCTGCACCGCGGCGCGCACCAGCCGGTGCTGGTCGATCCGGGTTCGGCCCGCGAACTGCGGCGCCCGCACGGTCGCGCGCAGGTGGTCGCCGGAGCCGGTCTCGTCGACTACCTCGACCTCCGCGCCGGGCAGCGCCGCCTCGATCATCCGCTTGACCTCCGCCAGGTCGGCCACGCGCCGCTCAGCCCGCCACCGGGTCGCCGCTGCGAGCCGCCTCGAGCATCTCCTCGATGCGGACGAACTTGACCCGCGGGCGGCCGAGCGGCTTGCCGCGCTCCTGCTCGGCGCGGTCGATTGCCTCCCAGCCCGCGTAGGTGACGTGCTCCGGAACGCGCTCCGCGAGCCAGCTCTCCACCGCGGCGGGATCGGCCGCATCGCCCCCAAGCCGGCCCGCCTCGAGGTCGGCGAGCAGGTTGTCCACCGTCTCCTGGGCGTCCTTCTTGTTCGTCCCGATCACGCCCGAGGGGCCGCGCTTGATCCAGCCGACCGCGTACTGACCGGTGACCTGCCGGCCGCTCTCGGGGTCGCTCACCCTGCCGCCCTGGTTGGGGATCACGCCGCCACGCTGGTCGAACGGGATGCCCTCCAGGCCGACCCCCTTGTAGCCGATCGAGCGGAAGACGAGCCCGCACTCGAGCGTCTCGCGCTCGCCGGTGTCGCGAGGCCGGATCGCGCCGGCCTCGTCGCGGTAGAGCTCGTTTCGCGCCACCACCAGCCGCTCCACCTTGCCCTCGCCCTCGATCTCGACCGGCGAGCGAAGGAACCGCAGCGCGATTCGCCTGCGCTTGCCCTCCGGCCGGCGCTGCGAGAACTCGGTGAAGATCTCGACGTTCTTTCGAGTCGTGATGTCCGCCTCGTCGGAATCGAGGTACTCGCGGCTGAGATCGTCCAGCTCGACCTCGGCCGGATCGACGTCCACGTCGGCGTCCTGCATCTCGCCCAGCTCTCGCACCTCGGGGTTCGTGAACGCGGCTTGAGCGGGGCCGCGACGGCCGAGCACGACGATCTCCCGCACCTTGCTGGCGCCCAGGACGTCGATCGCGTGCTCGGCGGTGTCGGTGGTCTCCAGCTCTGACCGCGTCAGGGCGAGCATGCGCGCGAGGTCCGTGGCGACGTTGCCGTTGCCGATCACCACCGCGCGCTCGCAGGAGAGGTCGAACTCGAGGTCGGCGAAGTCGGGGTGAGCGTTGTACCAGGCGACGAAGGCGGTGGCCGGATGGCTCCCCTCGAGGTCCTCGCCGGGGATGCCGAGCCGCCGGTCGGTGGGCGAGCCGTAAGCGTGGATCACGGCGTGGTAGCGCTCGGCGACCTCGGCGGCGCTCACCTGACCCCCGACCTCGACGTTGCCGAAGAAACGAAAGCCCTCGCGCGCCGCCGTCTTCTCGTAGACGCGGATCACCGACTTGATCTTCGGGTGGTCGGGGGCGACACCCGCCCGCACCAGCCCGAACGGCGTCGGCAGGCGGTCGAAGACGTCCACCTCGACGGCCACGGGCTCCTGCCTCAGCAGGTGCTCGGCGGCGTAGAAGCCCGCCGGCCCGGAGCCGACGATCGCCACGCGCAGGGGGTTGCCAGGGCTTCCGAGTTGGTCGGTCATGAAGCCGGGAACTCTAGGGGAGTGCTGCCAGGGCCCCGCGTGCCGTGGCGGCTCCGTCCAGCGCGTCAAGGGCCTTGGAGACCGACATCGACACGCAGGTGAAGATCGGCGTGTCGCGCAGCGTGTACGAGCTCGACTCAGAGCCGCGCAGCTCCTGCACCAAGTCGAGGAACTGCCCGGGGTCGTCGGCCTCGAAGCTGACCACGAACTCCTGATCGTCGAGGCCGAACGAGTAGGCGGTGTTGATCGTGATCTCGGGATAGCGGCGGCCGACCGCGATGTGCTCGTCCATGATGCGCTGGCGTTCGGAGGCGGCCAGCCGGTACCAGTCGCGCTTCTTCTCGAACGGGTACACGAACAGGTAACGACGCTCCGAGGTGCAGATCTCCGGGCGTGCGTCGGACTCGGAGTACGGGGAGCGCTTGGTCATCGCCAGATAGGAGTGGGGGATCGACGCCCACTTCGCCAGCCCGCTCTGGGCGAGCACCACGTGAAAGGTGTGAATGTCCTCCAGGGTAGGGCTCTGGGCGAGCAGCAGCAGGTCGGTGTCGCCGCGCGTGCCGACGGTCGAGTAGGCGCGAAGCGACCGATCCTGGGCGAAATCCTCGCAGGCGGCGAGGAACTCCCGTTTATCCTCCGCGCGCGCCTCGGGATCCCGGCGCTGCCAGGCGGGGTCGAGCTTGAAGAAGGTGAACTTGGCGAACGTCCGATTCCCAGTGGCCATGGCGGCGATGGTAGTGCTTGCGACCGCGTCGCTCGCGGCGGAGGGGGCGAGCGGCGCCACGAACCAGCGGCCGCCCCGGATCACGATCGCGATTGTGCCTCACGGAACCACCCCGGCTCAGCTCGCCGAGGTGGACGGGATGGCGGTCGGCCTGCTGAGCGCAGGGATCGGCAGCGTCCCGGCGGCGCAGACCTGGATCGACATCGGGCAGGGGGCGAGAATCAACGAGTCGCTCTACGACGAAGGGCTCCCACGCCTCTACGTGGACCCGGGCTTAGGCGGTGCGCCCCCGCACGTCCCCCCGACCGCTGGCAGCGGATACGCGATCGAGCGCAGGCCGCCCCGGCCGACCTCGTCCCGGGGCTCTTCGGAGCGACCCTGAAGCGGGGGCGAGCGGCGCCGGCCGCCGCTCGGCCGGTGGACCCATCCGCCGCGATCCTCGTGGGCACCAAGGGCGCGATCCTCGAGGGGCGTCGATGCCGGCAGCGCCCCTGCGCTCGCGTCACGATCGTGACCGCAGACCTCGACCGCGTGTATGCGCTGGCGGGGCGCCTGGGGGGAGACGACCTGGTGATGGCGATCGAGCGACCGCCCCCGGGTCGGGACCGTCAACTGGCGGCCGGCGTGGCGGGCGAGGGCTTCCAGGGCACGCTCAGCTCGGACTCCACGCGGACGCGCGGCTACGCGCTGGCCACCGACATCGCCCCCACGATCCTCGAGCGCCTCGGCCTCTCGGTTCCGGACGAGATGAGCGGCGAGCCGATCGAGGCCACGGGGGAGCTGGACCCGGGCTTCGTTGAGCGGCTCGAGGACCGCCTGGCGGCGGTTGGCCCCCGGCGCGGCCCCGTGATCGGCGTCAACCTGCTGATCTGGGTCGGCCTGGCGCTGCTCGCCGCGGTTGCCTGGCGTCCCCGTGGTTTGCGCGCGGCGCTGCCTCTGCTAGCGGTCACGGTCGCCTATCTGCCGGCCGTGCTGCTGCTGACGGCTGCGCTTCAGCCGAGCGAGCTCGCCGAGCGGCTGATTGCCGGGGTCGGCCCGCCGGCGCTCGCGCTGGTCACCTTGCGCCTGGCTTCCCCCTACGGCGCGCTGGCCCTCGCCGGTGCCGTGTCCGTGCTCGGCTACGCGATCGACGTGATCGCCGGCTCCCCCCTTACGGCGCTCTCGCTGGTGGGTCCGAACCCCGCGGCGGGGGTGCGCTTCTTCGGGATCGGCAACGAGCTCGAGGCGATCGTCGCCGCGCTCGTCCCGATCGCCACCGGCGCCGGGCTGGCCGCCTGGGCGCCGCGAATCTCGCCTCGTGGCGCCGCGTTCGCCTTCGCGGCCACGGGGCTGGTCGCCGTAGCCGCGTTCGCGCCGGGGCGGTTCGGCGCCGACGTCGGCGCCGCGATCGGGATTCCGGTCGGCGCGGCCGTGGCGGCGGCCGTCTGCCTCTCAGGGTCCCGCCGCAGACTGCTTTGGGCGATCGCCGTCCCGGTCGTGGCCCTGGCCGTGCTCGGCGCCGCCGATCTGCTGCTCGGCGGTAACGCGCACCTGACCCGCTCCGTCCTGGAGGCTGGCGGCCTCGACCAGCATCGCCGACGTCGCCGAGCGGCGCCTGCGGCTCTCCGCGGGAAGCTTCAGTCGCTACGCCGCCACGCCGCTGCTTTGGATCTGCGCGCTCGTGATCGTCGCCGGGATCGTGCAGCGGCGCCGGATCGAGGCCTGGTTTGGGGACCGGCGCACAGCCTGGGCGGGCGTGGGGGGAGCGGCCGCCGCCACCGTGGCCGGAACGCTCGCCAACGACTCGGGGGCGCTCGCTGTTGATGATCGGCACCGCGCTCTGCGCGCTGGCCGCCGGCCTCGCCTGGGCCACGCACAGACCAGGCACGCCTCTCCCACATGCGTGAGCGCGTTCTGTAACCTGGGCCGTCGTCGCCGGTATCGTTTCTCAGGCTGGCTCGTCCCTTCCGTCACGATCGGCGTCGTCCCGACCGCCCGCGAGAGTCACGGGGTTCGCAATTGCCCGTACCCACAACTCATAGCGCGACCACGATCGGCCCTCGCACACGGAGTTCCCCGTTGCGGATCGCCATCGTCACGCCCTACTCGTGGACGTACCCCGGTGGGGTGAACCGCCATGTCGAGGCGCTCGCCGAGGCGCTGATCGACCGTGGCCACGAAGCTGCGCGCGCTGGCTCCCTGGGATCCGCCCGACCGCCTCAGCAAGGCGCTCCACCGCGCCCCGGCCGAGATGCGAAGCCGCCCCGAGTACCTGATCCCGCTGGGGCGCAGCGTGGGGATCGGCGCCAACGGCGCCGTCTCCAACCTGTCGGCCTTTCCCGACGCGGTGACCAAGATGCGGCGCGAGTTGCGCGCCGGCCGCTTCGACGTGGTCCACGTGCACGAGCCGCCGGCGCCTCTGCTGAGCTGGGACGCGTGCTCGTTCCGCGATGCCCCGGTGGTGGGGACCTTCCACGCCTACTCCACCAAGCGGGCGCCCAACTGGACCGCCAACCTGCTCGGAGCACGCCGCAAGTTCAACCAGCTCCAGGCGCGGATCGCGGTCTCGGAGGCCGCCGCCTGGACGGGGCAACGCTGGTTCGGGGGCGAGTATCGCGTGATCCCGAACGGCGTCGACGTCGACGCCCCACCGCTGAGCCCCAAGCCTCGGTCCGACGAGTTCAGGCTGCTGTTCGTGGGCAGGCCTGAGGAGCGAAAGGGCCTGCCCGTCCTCATCCAGGCGTTCGAGGGGCTGGCCGAGTACGTGCCCACCCGATTGACCGTGATCGGCGCCGACCCCGAGGACGTACAGCGCTACGTGGCCGATCCGGCCGTGGGCTCGCGGATCGAGGCGCTCGGCCGGGTCGATGGCGAGGAGCTCTGGAGCCACCTGCACGAGGCCGACGTGCTCTGCGCGCCCTCGCTCGCCGGAGAGAGCTTCGGGATGGTGCTGACGGAGGCGTTCGCGGCCGGCACGCCGGTGATCGCCTCCGCGATCGCGGGGTACTCCGACGTGGTCACCGACGGCGCCGACGGCGTGCTGGTGCCACCGGCCGACCCGCAGCGGCTGGCGGAGGAGCTCCAGCGGATCTATCTCGAGCCGGCCCGGCGCGAGGCGATGGGTCGCGCGGCACGCGAAACGGCCGCTCGCTACGCCTGGCCGCGCGTCGCCGCGAAGGTCGAGGAGGTGTACGAGCAGGTCCAGCACACGCCCCAGCCCGCCCCGGCCGCCACGCGTCTGGCCCGGCAGGCTGGTGTGGCGCCGATCGATGGGGGCCCCCGGCGGCCGCCCCGGCGGCTTCCGTCGCTCGATCCTGCCACCCGCCCAGGCTGTGGCCAAGCACCGCGTCGCCAGGCGCATCGCGCTCGGAGTCGCAGGCCTCCTTGGCCTCGTCCTGACGGCGATCGCCGCGCACCGGATCGGCCTCCAGAACGTGGTCGCCAGCGTCGTCCGCTCCGATGCCGGCTGGGTGCTGATCGCGACCGCCTTGATGATGGCCTCCATGTTCTTGCGCGCCGTCTCCTGGTTCGCGATCGCCCGGGCGGCGCTGCCGCGCAGCCCGCTGCGCCGCCGGGATGTGACCTCGGCAACGATGATCGGGGTGCTGATGTCGGCCACGCTCCCGGCACGTCTCGGGGAGCCGGCGCGGGCCATGGTGCTCTCCCGGCGCGTGGGGCGAATGCGCGAGACGTTCCCGGTGCTGCTCGGCACTCTGGTCTCGCAGACAGCCCTCAACATCCTCGCGCTGGGCCTGCTGGGCGTGATCATCGTCGCCTCCACTGATCTGTTTCACCGAAGCTCCACGCAGCTGTTCGTCTTCAGCCTCGCGCCGCTTCTGGTGCTGGTCGCGGTGATGTTGGCGCCGGTCCTGGTGCGGCAGCGCAACGCCGGCGGGCGGCTGGGCCGTGTCGTCCGGGCGGTGCGCGAGGCGCTGCTTCGCGTGCGCACCGGCCTTCGCGTGTTCCGCGACCCGCGGCGGGGTTCGGTCGCGGCGGGGGCGCAGTTGGGAGCCTGGGGCATCCAGTTGCTCGCCTGCGCGGCTCTGTTCGAGGCGCTCGGGCTCCATGGCCAGCTCGGCATCGGGGCCGCCGCCGCGGTGCTGTTCGCGGTGAACGTCACCGCCGTGGTGCCCGCCACTCCCGTCCAACATCGGGGTCTTCCAGCTCGCCGTGTTCAGCGTCTTGACCACCGGCTTCGGCGTCGGCGGCACCGACGCGCTCGCCTACGGCGTGATCCTTCAGGCGGTGGAAATCGCGACCGCCGTGGCGCTCGGCCTGCCGGCGCTGGTCCGCGAGGGCCTCACCTGGTCCGACATGCGCCTGCGCGCCCTGAGCGCGGCGCCGGTGCGCCTCTCGCCGCGGCCCGGCACCGAGACCGTCTCGAGCTAGGGAGCTCGCGGCCTCTGTTGTAGCCTCAGCCCTCGATGGCGCTTTCGAACATCGCAGGCTTTCCCAGGATCGGCCCCGAGCGCGAGCTGAAGTTCGCGACCGAGGGCTACTGGCGCGGCGAGGTCTCCCGGGATCAGTTGCTGGAGGCCGCAAAGCGCATCAGGCTGGACAACTGGCGCTTCATGCAGAGCGCCGGGATCGACCTGATCCCGTCCAACGACTTCTCCCTCTACGACCAGGTGCTGGACACGATCGCGCTCGTGGGCGCCGTCCCGGACCGCTACGGGCACGGGCGTGGCCCGGTCGAGCTGGACACCTACTTCGCGATGGCGCGCGGACGCCAGGAGAGCGGTGTCGACGTCACCGCGATGGAGATGACGAAGTGGTTCGACACCAACTACCACTACATCGTCCCGGAGCTCGGCCCCGACACGAGCTTCTCGCTGTCGTCCACGAAGCCGTTCGACGAGCACGCCGAGGCGATGGAGGAGCTGGGAATCGACACCGTGCCCGTGATCGTCGGGCCGGTCTCGTTCCTGTTGCTCGGCAAGTCCGCCGACGGAGTGCCCGAGGACTTCGACCGCCTCGGCCTGATCGAGCCGCTGCTCGAGGTCTACGGCGAGGTGATCGAGCGCCTCGCGGCGCAAGGCGCGACCTGGGTGCAGCTCGACGAGCCGTGCTTCGTCGAGGACCGTTCGGAGCGCGAGCTCGATGCGCTCCGGCTCGCCTATGAGGAGCTGGCCAGGGTGCACGAGCGCACCCGGATCTGTGTCAAGACCTACTTCGACCACGTCGGCGATGCCTACGGCGTGCTGCGCGACCTCCCGATCGAGGGCATCGGGCTCGACCTCCATCGCGAGGGAGCTGATGTGGGGGGAGTCATGGAGCGCGAGGGGCCCAAGAACGTGGAGCTGATCGCTGACGATGGCGGCCTCGAGGGCAAGTGGCTGTTCGCCGGGATCGTCAACGGCCGCAACGTCTGGATCAACGAGCTCGAGCACAGCCTCGACCTGCTGGGTGGCCTGCGCGACCGCTGTGCCGAGTTGGTGGTCACCACCTCGTGCTCGCTGCTCCACACCCCTCTCGACCTCGACGCCGAGCCCCCGTCGGACGTTCTGGACGACGAGCTGCGCTCCTGGATGGCGTTCGCCAAGCAGAAGGTGGGCGAGGTCGCAACCCTGGCTCGCGGCCTGGGGGAGGGGCGCGAGGCGATCGCGGGCGAGCTCGACGCCAACGACCGGGCGCTCGAGGACCGGCGGATCTCCGAGCGCACCCGAACCCCGGCGGTGCGGGAGCGGGTGGCGGCGCTGACCGAGCAGGACGCGCGCCGCCAGAGCCCCTTCGAGGTTCGCCGCGAGGCTCAGCGCGCCCGCCTCGGGCTGCCGCTCTTCCCGACCACCACGATCGGCTCCTATCCCCAGACCTCCGAGATCCGCGAAGCGCGCGCCTCGCTTCGCCAGGGGAAGATCGACGAGGCCACCTACCAGGGCCGGATGCGCTCCGAGGTCGAGCGCGTGATCGGCTTTCAGGAGGAGGTTGGCCTCGACGTGCTCGTCCATGGCGAGCCGGAGCGCAACGACATGGTCCAGTACTTCGCCGAGCAGATGGAGGGCTACGTCTTCACCCAGAACGCCTGGGTGCAGTCATACGGCTCCCGCTACGTGCGGCCGCCGATCCTGTTCGGCGACGTCAGCCGGCCTGCGCCGATGACAACCGACTGGATCGCCTTCGCGCAGTCGCTCACCGCCAAGCCGGTGAAGGGCATGCTGACCGGGCCGGTGACGATGCTCCAGTGGTCCTTCGTCCGCGACGATCAAGCCCGGTCGGAGACCTGCGAGCAGCTCGCGCTTGCGATCCGCGACGAGGTCGCCGACCTCGAGGCTCAAGGCACAGGGGTGATCCAAGTGGACGAGCCGGCGATCCGCGAGGGACTGCCCCTTCGCCGGGACCGCTGGAGCGAGTACCTCCAGTGGGCGGTCTACTGCTTCCGGGTCACGACCGCAGGGGTCAAGGACGAGACCCAGATCCACACTCACATGTGCTACTCGGACTTCGGCGACATCATGGAGCAGATTCAGCAGATGGACGCCGACGTGCTGCTGATCGAGGCGGCGCGCTCGCGCATGGGGCTGCTCCACGATTGGGAGCGCACCGGCTATGACGCTCGAAATCGGGCCGGGCGTTTACGACATCCACTCACCGCGGGTCCCGTCGGCCGGCGAGATGGCGGAGTTGCTGGAGGCCGCGGCGCGAGTGCTGCCTCCCGAGCAGCTCTGGGTCAATCCGGACTGCGGGCTGAAGACCCGCGCCTGGCCCGAGACCGAGGCCGCCCTGCGCAACCTCGTCCAGGCCGCAAAGCAGGTCCGCGAAGAGCTGGTTCCGGCGACCGACTGACGGCCGACTAGAGCCCGAGCCGGTTGCGGAGGCCGCGGGCGTTCAGCAGCCGGTATAGCCGCCTGACGATGCCCCGCTGTCGCGGGCTGTACGGGAACCAGAGGAACTCGCGCTTCGGCTGTGGGAGGCGAGGGACGGTCAGCGACTCGGTGCGGCAGAACTTGCGAATCCCGACCTCGCCGTGGCGGTAGCCGATCCCGGAGCGCTTCCAGCCCCCCATCGGCAGCCCGAGGACCGAGTAGTTGGTCATGAAGATGTCGTTGACCGCCACCGTGCCCGCCTGGACGCGCCGCGCGATCCGTTCCCCGTCCGCCACCTCGCCGGCGAACACAGCGCCACCTAGGCCATAGGTCGTGTCGTTCGCCATTTGCAGGGCCTCCTCGGTGTCCCTCACCTTCATCACCGGCACCACGGGCCCGAAGGTTTCGTCACGCATGACCGTCATCGAGTGGTCGGCATCCGCGATCACCGTGGGCTCATACCAATGGCCCGGCCCCTCCTTTCGCCGGCCGCCGGTGAGAATTCGGGCGCCCTTGCGGCGGGCATCCTCGACGTGGTCAGACACGATCTCGACCTGGTTCGGTGAAGTCATCGCGCCGATCTCCGCCGAGTAGGTTCGACCGTCGGCTCCCTGGCGCAGGGATTCGACGTTTCGCTGGAGCTTGTCGACGAACTCGTCGTAGACGGGCTCCTCCACGTACACGCGCTCGATCGAGAGGCAGATCTGACCGGTGTTCAGCAGGCCTCCGAAGGCGGCGGCGTTGGCCGCCCGATCGATGTCCGCGTCGCTGGTGACGATCATCGGATCCTTGCCGCCCAACTCGAGGCTCACCGGTGTCAAGGTGTCCGCGGCGCGCTTCATAACGATCGTCCCGGTCCGCTCCGATCCCGTGAACTGAATGAAGTCGCACGCGTCCACGAGCGCCCCGCCCGTTTCGCCCTGGCCGTTCACTACGTCCAGCACGTCCGGTGCGCCGAGGTCCTCCTTCCAGGCGCGAACGAGCTCCATCAGGGTCAGCGGGGTGAACTCCGACGGCTTGATCACCAGGGCGCAGCCCGCAACCAGCGCCGGGATGCCGTCGCCAAGGGAGAGGATGAGCGGGAAGTTCCACGGGCTGATGACCCCGGCGACCGGGTACGGGTGGTACGAGATCTTCGCCCGTCGGTGGCGAAGCAGCGGGACATGCGGGGTGACGACCTCGTCGGCGAGGAAGCGCGGGCCCCGATCGCACCAGAAGTTGATGGCGTCGAGGAGGTAGAACGCCTCCAGAGCGGCGTCGGCGCGCACCTTTCCGCTCTCCTCCTGCATGCGGTCATCGAGCTCGTCCTGGTGGTCGAGGATCCAGTCGCGCAGGCTCTCCAGCCACCGGCGGCGGCCGGCGAAGCCGATCGCCTCCCACTCCACTTGCGCCGCGCGGGCCTTGGCGACCACTTCGGCGACGCGCTGCGGCGGATCGATCCCGAGCTCGCGGATCAGGGAGCCATCGGTCGGGCGGCGAACCTCGAGCGTGGGAGCGTCAGTGGCCGGGGCACCCTCATGCGATGCCGTGCCGGTTGGCGTCTCGCTCGCGATCGCGCCTTCCATCCCTGGCTGACTTTACTCCCCCATTGCGGCCGCCGAGTCCCGCTCCACGGGGCCGGCTACCTGCGCACGAGCCTGTACACGGGGCCATCCAGGGAGGCGACGTAGATTCGTCCGCCCGCTCCCTTGCCGAAGGAGCTCGGGTGGGGTACGCGGACCCCCAACGCCCTGTCGCGCCTGCCGTGGCCGCGGCGGGCGACGATGCTGCGCAGCCTGCCGGAGTAGAAGTCGGCGTACAGGTAGCGGCCGCGGAGGCTCCTCAGCCTGCGGCTCCTGACCACGTAGCCGCCGATGATCGCGCAGCTCACAGACCCGCAGTTTCGGGCCGTGTGCTGGTACTCGAAGATCGGCCTCTCGTAGTGACGTGCTCGCCGGGCCTCGTTGTCGCCCGGGTGGTCGAAGCGGTGGTCGCCCTCGAAACGATCCCAGCCGAAGTTGGCGCCGCGCAGGCTCTTCCGCGTCTCGTAGTCGACCTCCTCCCAGCGGTACTGGCCCACGTCGCCGAGCACGATCCGACCGCGGTCGAACGCGAACCGGTACGGGTTTCGCAGCCCGCGCGCGTAGATCTCGTTCTTGCCCGCCCTGCCTACGTATGGGTTGCCCCGCGGCGCCTTGTAGGGGCGAGAGCCGCGCCTGTGGGGGTCGATGCGAAGGAGCTTCCCAAGCAGCGAGCCCTTGTCCTGCGCGTTCTCGCGCGGATCGCCTGCGCCGCCACCATCCCCGGTGCCGATGTAGAGCCTGCCGTCGGGCCCGAACTGGAGCTGGCCACCATTGTGGTTGGCGAAGCGGGGATGCGCGGATGACGATCACCGTGCGGCGCGAGCCCTCCCTGGCGTCGCCGTTGGTGGGGGCGCGAAACTCGTCGATCTCGATGTTCCCCGCTCGGTTCGTGTAGTAGGCGTACAAGAGCCGGTTGCGGCGATAGTGGGGGTCGAAGGCGATGGACAGCAGGCCGCGCTCGCCTCCCGTGGAGACTCGAGCGCGTATGTCCAGGAACGGCTGCCGCCGTCGGTTGCCGTTGTGAAGCACCCGGACCGTGCCGCCCGCCTCCACCACGTACAGATGGTGAGGGAAGCCCGGGGGCTGGGTGACGTAGGTCGGCGACGCGAAGCTGCCGATCCTTCGCTTGCCGATCCCGCCGTGCCCGTCGCCGACCCGCAGATCGCGGACGGCGTCGGCGCTCCTCCCGGTGCCCACCGGGGCCGCCGCCAGCGTCAGGGTGAGCGCCAGGAGCGCTCCAGCCGCGAGTGAGGCTCCCGCCCCCCGTCTCACGGCGAGATCCGGTAGACGGCCCCGCCGTAGGACGTTACGTAGATCCGGCCGCTGGAGTCCTCGCCGAACGAGGTGGGCGAGCTGACGTTCAGCCCGGTGCCCCGGTCGTCGCTCGCCCCCCCGAGCCTGGGGACGAGGCTGCGGATGTCGCCGTGGCAAAGGTCCGTGTAGAGATAGCGGCCGGCGAAGGCCGGCAGGCGCGGGTCGCGGACCACGTAGCCGCCGACGACCGCGCAGCCCGTGGAGTGGGGATAGGCGAAGATCGGGGCGATGGGCGGGCCGTGACCCGGGTCTCCGCCGTGGTGCTGGTCACCTTCCCATCTCGGCCAGCCGAAGTTGCCTCCCCTGGCCCTGGCCCGGGTGACGTAGTCCACCTCCTCGCGCGTGTTCGCCCCCACGTCGCCGATCGAGAGCCGCCCGTTGGCCGAGTCGAACGAGAACCGCCATGGGTTCCGCAGCCCGTGGCTGAAGATCTCGTTGCGGCCGGGACGCCCTACGTAGGGGTTCCGCGAGGGCACCCTGTAGCGGCGACGGTACCGTCTGCGGGGGTCGATTCGCAACAGCTTGCCCTGCAGCATTTGGAGGTCTGCTGCGGCGCCCGGCCGTTGGCCGCCGTCGCCCGTTGCGATGTAGAGAAAGCCATCGGGCCCGAACTGGAGCTGGCCCCCGTTGTGGTTGGAGGTGTCCTCCGGGTGCGGAATCACCAGCACGCGGCGGCGGGAGGAAGTGACCGCACGGGTTCGGCGCCATCGGGAGCGCTTGAACTCCGCCACTACGTTGTTGCCATCGCCTCGCGTGTAGTAGACGTAGAAGCGCCTGGACTTCCTGTAGTTCGAGGGGAAGGCCATCGACAGCAGGCCTCGCTCCCCGAGGTCGTTGACCCGTCCCTGGATGTCGAGGAACGGGCGAGCGACCCTTTGGCCGCCGTTGAGCACGATGATCCTTCCCGGCTTTTCGGCCACGAACAGAAGGCGGGGGAATCCCGGTGCCGCGTCGACGTACACGGGGCGCTGGAAGGTGCCCATCGAGCTCAACTCGAGGGCGGCGGCCGCCGGGGCGCCGGCGACGCTCTGGTAGCCCAGGAGCGCGCAGCTTCCTGCCGCGGCCGCGAGCAGGATGGCTCCGGCGCGCTTCAGCCGCCTCGGTGCCCTTTTCCGCCCAGAATCCATGCGGGTATCACCTCGAAATCCCCATCGACAGTCTGCCTCGAAGCTTGATCGGGTGACGATCATGGTCGCACCGCCGCCAGTCGGTAGACGGGCCCCAGCAGCGAGGTCGCGTAGAGGTGCCCGGCGTTGTCCTGGCCGAACGAGCTCAGCGACGGCACCTCCAGGCCCAGCGCGCGGTCGTCGGTGGCGCGGCGCTCGGGGGTGGCGGCGAAGCTGCGGAGCTGCCCGGCGCAAAAGTCGCCGTACAGATAGCGGCCGTAGAGCGACCGCAGCCCGCGATCGCGAACCACGTGGCCGCCGGTGATCGAGCAGCCGGCGTCGTGGCCGTAGACGAGGACCGGCGGCAGCGCGTCCATCGCCTGCTGGTCGTCGTTGAACCGGTCGAGTCCCTCATAGGCCGACCAGCCGAAGTTCCCCCCGCGGCCCTGGCCTTGTCCCACCAGATTGACTTCCTCGATCTCGTTCTGCCCTACGTCGGCGATCGCGAGCGCCCCGGTCGCGGGATCGAAGGAGAAGCGCCATGGATTACGGAGGCCATAGGAGTAGATCTCCGGCCGCGCGCCCGAACGTCCCGCGAACGGATTCGAGCTCGGGATCGCGTAGGGGCGGCCGCCCGAGGGGCGCGGATCGATCCGCAGGATCTTGCCGAGCAGCGTCGAGAGGTCCTGGCCGTTTCGGTCCGGGTCGTCCGCGGAGCCGCCGTCGCCGAGCCCGATGTACAGCAGTTCGGCTGCCGAGCCTGGCTCGCGAGCCTCGCCGGGGCCGAAGAGCAGCAGGCCGCCATTGTGGTTGGAGTACGGCTGGTCCACGCTCAGGATTTCGCGAGCGCTCTGCGGGTCGGCGACCAGCGGATCCGATCCGGAGCGGCGGTACTCGACAACCCGCGTGTCGCCGGCTGTGTCGGTGTAGTCGACGTACAAGAGCCCCGACCTCCGGTAGTCGGGCGCGAAGGCCAGCGAGAGCAGGCCCTGCTCGCTCCCAGTCGAGACCTTGTCGCTCAGGTCCAGGAAGGGCCTGGGCACGCGCTGGCCGTCGCGCACGACCTGGACCCGGCCGGTCTTCTCCACCACGAACAGGTGCCGATCGTCGCCGGGAGGCTGGGTGACGTAGAGGGGCTGATCGAAGTCGCCGACCTTCTCGAGTCGCACGCCGCCCTGCCCGTCGCCGGTTGGCAGCCGCCCCCTTCCGTTTCCGCCCTGGCCGGACGTGGGCGGCGGCGGCGGCGCGGTGGCTGTGGTTTCGCCTCCGTCTTCGCCGCCGCATCCCGCCGGCAACGAGGCAAGGACGGCCAAGAAGGGCAAGAAGGGGCGCCAGCCTCGCCGGAACCCAAGCACAGGGCGTACGTTATTGACGGGTCCTTAAGAGAGCCTCAGCGTGGCGGTCCGCCGTGCCGCCCCCGGCTAGGACTTCCGGCAGCGGGTTGTGACCTGGCTGGTGCCCTTGACGCAGGTCGCAGGTGGCTTCGACTTGATCGTGACCGCGAACTCGCCCTTCACCGGGTCGCCCCCTGCGGTCACCGCCTTCGCCTTCCCGTACAGCCCCGCCACGACCTCCCAGTGCACCGTGTAGTCGCCGGCTCGCACCGGCGTCACCCGCCAGACGATGTCCTTGCTCTCCCCGGAGCGCACGGCCCCGAACTGGAACGTGTCCGTCTGAGCGGCGGTGGCGCCGGCGGACGGGGCCGAGCGGAGTTTCTCTTGGCTGACCCCCGGCGTGATCAGCTTCGGGAAGTTGTGCTCCAGGATCCACACCGGTCGGTGCGGGTCGGCCAGGTTCGGCTCGTCTAGGCGAACTTCGAACGGGTTGGCCGCCTTCGGCTCGCCGGTGGGCGTCGGAGTCGGCGTGGTGTAGATCGTCACCGCGAGGTCGGGGATCGTCTGGTCGCCGGCGTTGTTGATCTTGAGCTCGAGGTCGTTGGTCTTGGCGAGCTGCTGGCGCTCCGGGAAGCTTGCCTTCGCCACCTCGACCGGATAGTTGCCCGATGGCTCGTCCGCGTCTTGGCTCTCCGCCTCGCCGCCGCAGGCGGAAACGCCCAACGTCAGGGCAAGCGCAGCCGTCCCGGTGGCGATCGTTGCTTTCGCGCCCCGGAGTCGCTGCATTCCGGCGATTTTGCCGCTCTCCCCCAAGGCGCCGGAGAACATACCACCTGCCAGTCGGCCCGAACGCCGGTTTGGAGGCCCGAGGGTGGTTCGGGGTGGCGAAGGGGCGCTGCATGGAATACATTTCCTGGGCCACCCAACACTGCGTGGGGGCAGAGGAGAGAGATGGTCCGAGCCGTAGCCGATAGGGCGTTCCTTCCGGCCAAGAGCCTGTTCGAGCAGGTGGGGAACATGATGATCCTCACCGGCAAGACGATCACGGCCACGGTCCGCCCGCCCTACCCCTACGGCGGCGAGTTCATCTCCCAGTTCATCTTCGCCCTGCAGCTGCTGCTGGTTTCCGATGCTGATCTCGACCGTCGCCTTCGGCTTCGGCGCCCCCGGCCTCCAGGCGGCCAACTTCGCCTCCTTGTTCGGGGCGCTCGACCGCCTCGGGGGCTTCTTCGTCTTGGCCTCGATCCGCGAGTTCGCCCCCTTCGTGACCGCGGTCGTGGTCGCCGGGGTGGCGGGGACGGCGATCACCGCCGATCTCGGGGCCCGCAAGATCCGCGAGGAGCTCGACGCCCTCCAGGTGCTCGGGGTCGACCCGATCAAGAACCTGGTCGTGCCCCGCTTCCTCGCCCTGATGCTGATCACCGGCCTGCTCGACATCTACGCCCTCTTGTTCGGGATCGCCGGCGGCGTCTTCGCCACCCTCGCCTACAACGCCCCCCTGGGCGGCTTCTTCGCCACCCTGCTCACCAACGCCTCGGTGACCGAGCTCTGGGGCTCGATCTTGAAGACGACCCTGTTCGGGGCGGTCATCGCGATCGTCTGCTCCTACAAGGGCATGAACGCCTCCGGGGGCGCCGCCGGGGTCGGGAGGGCGGTCAACGAGGCCGTCGTGATCGCCTTCTTGGGCGTCTTTGCCTTCAACTACGTCTTCACCCAGACCCTGCTCGCCACCCATCCGGAACTGCAGGTGCCTCGCTGATGAATAACTCCGTCGACATCCTCGCCTTCGGCTGCGGTGTCGCCGGGTTTGGGCGCCACCGGGGCGGCAGGTTCACACGCCCGAACCGCGACTTCGTCGCTAGCCCGAGCGAGGTTGCTGATGGGTTGGATGGCCGTCCCCCGCGAGTGGCTTTCCTCCCTGGGCGAGATCGCCGGCTTTTGCGGCAAGACCATGGGGCTCGTCTACTCGGGCCGGGTCTTCATGTTCTTCGGCGAGGCCCTTCGCCAGGCGGGGATCCTGATCCTCGGCTCGACCATCGTGATCTGGGGCCTCGTCTTCATCCTCGGCCTTCAGTGCGGGATCGAGGGCGCCTACTTCAACCGCACCCTGGGCGCCCCCTCCTACGCCGGCGTGTTCGCCGCCTGGTGTGACCTTCGCGAGGTGATCCCCTACGCCTTCGGCTACATGATGGCGGCCAAGGTGGGCACCGGGATCGTCGCCGAGCTCGGCGCGATGCGGATCTCCGATGAGATCGACGCGCTCGAGGTGATGGGGGTGCCGCCGATGACCTTCCTGGCCGCCACCCGCCTGCTCGGCGCCTGGCTCACTTTGCCGTTCATGTACTTGACGCGCGATCGGGATCGGCTACTTCGCCTCCTACCTGGCGGTCGTGCAGCAGATCGGCGACGTCTCCTCGGGCGGCTACTTCCTGATCTTCTGGATGTTCCAAAACCCGCCCGACCTCTTGTTCAGCGTGATCAAGGGGATGTCCATGGCCACGGCGATCGTTCTGGTCGGCTGCTACTACGGCTACACCGCCTCCGGCGGCCCGGTCGGGGTGGGCACGGCGACCGCCAAGTCGATGGTCTTGAACATCGTCTTGGTGCACGTGATCGGGATGATGGGAACCCTGATCTTCTGGGGCGCTAACCCGAGGGCGCCGATCGGGGGGTAACCCCCCGTCTAAACGCACGGAGGAGGATGAACGGCACAGATGGCTGATGAGATCACAGGCCCGACCCGCGAGGAGCGGGAACTGGAGGAGCGGGACGTGGAGGAGCGGGACGTGCAAGAGCGGGGAGGGTCGACCTACCACGAGCCCGCACCCGAGCTCGGCACCCTGAATCAGGACTACGTGATCCCCGGGGTGGACCCGAGCGAATCCGACCCCTACCGCTGGCACACCGGCGAGAAGCGTGACCACGGCGGCGAGGACGCCATCGAAATAATCGACCTCGTCAAGCAGTTCGGCCGGATGCGCATCCTCAACGGCCTCAACCTCGGCCTCCCCAACGACCAGATCTCCATGGTGCTCGGGCCCTCCGGAACGGGGAAGAGCGTGTTGATCAAGCACATCGTCGGCCTCCTCTATCCCGACTCGGGGGACGTCCTCGTACACGGCCAGTCGGTCCCGAACCTGACCGACGACGAGCTGTTCGATATGCGCAAGAAGTTCGGCCTGCTGTTCCAGGACGGTGCCCTGTTCGGCTCCATGAACGTGTTCGACAACACCGCCTTTCCCCTCCGCCAGCACACCGACAAGTCGGAGGACGAGATCGGCGAGATCTGCAACCGGCGGCTTCGGGAGGTGGGGCTCGCCGAGGCCACGCAGAAGATGCCGAACGAGCTCTCCGGGGGGATGCGCAAGCGGGCCGGGTTTGCCCGGGCGCTGGTGCTCGACCCGGCGATCGTCATGTTCGACGAGCCCGACTCCGGCCTCGACCCGGTTCGCACGGCGCTGCTCTGCGAGCTGATCCGCGAGGTCCACGCGGAGGCCGGCGGCTGCTATCTCGTGATCAGCCACGACCTCGGCACCGCTCGCCGGATCGCCGATTTCCTGGCCGTGCTCTGGAAGGGCCGGATCGTGGAGAGCGGCCCCGCCGACGAGCTCTTCAACTCCGACAACGAGTTCGTCGCCCAGTTCCTGAACGCGGAGACTGTGGGCCCGTTGGCGATGGATTGACGTAAATAACTCCGGCGGCAGCCTCGCCTTCGGCTACGTTGCCGCCGGGCTAGGGCCCCAGCCTGACCCGGCAGGTCCAGCCGCCTGCACCGCGACTTCGTCGCTAGCTCCAGCGAGCCACCTTGACCCGCGACTTCGTCGCTAGCCCGAACCAGGTCCTAACCTTGCTTCGATGAGGAACGCTTTGGCACGGATTGCCGGGCGGGCCGTCGAACGGCCGACGCCGGTGATCTTCGCCGCGGTTCTGCTCACCTTGATCGGTGCGGTCGCTGCACTGCGTCTCCAGGCCGATCGCAGCCCAGACTCGCTGGTCGACCGTGGCTCCAGCGCCTACGCCGAGACCCAGAGGTTCTACGAGGAGTTCGGGGACGAGCCGGTTGAGATTCTTGTCAAGGGCGACCTACGCCAGGTCCTCGCCACCGACAACCTGGTGCGCCTGCTGGCGCTCGAGAGCTGCCTCTCGGGCAAGGCTCCCGGCGGGCAGGAGGCCGGCAGCCAGCCCACGCCGCCCACCTGTGCGGCGATCTCCCGCCTCGACCCGAGCGCGGTGGTCTTCGGACCGGCGACCTTTCTGAACCAGTTCGCGCTTCAGGCGAGCGAGCTGCTCACCCAACAGCAGGAGGCGGCGGTCGTGCGGGGGCAGGAGGCGGCGATCGAGGCCGCGCGCCAGGCGAAGAATGCGGGGCTCTCCGCGGCCGAGCAGCAGCCGGCCGCGCAGGCGGCGTTCCAGGAGGTGCTGTTCAAGCTCGGGCAACAGGTCCAGGCCCTCGCTATCGAGTACGGCCAGACGGGCCCACCGAGCCTGACCAACCCGGGTTACGTCTCGTCGGTGATCTGCGACGGCCGGTTCGACGGCTGCGTGCCGAAGGCCCGGTTCTCGGCGATCGTCCCCAGCTCCGACGCGGCCCTGATCTCCGTGCGCCTGCGCCCCGGCCTCAGCGAGTCCGAGCGCCGAGAGGCGATCGCCCTGTTCCGCGACGCGGTCGCCGATCCGAGCTTCCAGCTCAAAAAGGGGCGATCCGGCACCCAGCCGAGCTACGTGGTCAGCGGCGTGCCGGTCGTCTTCGAGGGGCTGGCGCAGGAGCTCTCCACCCAGATCTTCGTCCTCCTGGCCGCCGCCCTGGCGGCGATGGTGATCACCCTTGCGGCGGTCTTCCGCACCCCGCTCAGGCTCCTGCCGCTGGGGATCGCGTTGGGCGCGGCCGGCATCGTGTTCGGCTTCCTCTCGCTGGTCGGGGGCTCGCTGACCATGGCCTCGATCGCGGTGCTGCCGGTGCTGATCGGGCTCTCCGTCGACTACGCGATCCAGTTCCAGGCCCGCTTCGCCGAGGCGGTCAAGACGGGCTCCTCGCCGCCTCGTGCGGCTGTGGAGGCCGCCGCCAGGGGAGGCCCGGTGATCGCAACGGCCGGCCTGGCCACCGTGGCCGGCTTCGCCGTCCTGGTGCTGTCGCCGATCCCGATGGTGCGCGGCTTCGCGCTCCTCCTGGTGCTCGGGCTCGTGGTCGCCTTCGCGCTGGCGCTCACCGTGGGCCTCTCGGCCCTCTCGCTGCTGAAGCGGCCAACCGGCAAGCCCGCCCGGCCGATGGTGTTCCGGCGCGGGGGCGCGCCGCTGCGCGCAAAGGGTGCGGTTCTCGGCTCCCGCGCGCGGGCGGTGGGCGGGCGCGCCCTCGCCTTCTCGATCGCGGCTCCGGGCAGGGTGCTGGCGGTCGCCGCCCTGGTGGCGATCCTCGGCTGGGGGGTGGGGACACGGATCCCGGTGATCTCCGATATCCGCCAGCTCGTGCCGGGCGACCTGCCTGCGCTCCAGGACGTGGACGAGCTCGAGCAGGCCACCGGCATCTCGGGGCTCACCTACGTCACCGTGACCGCCCCCGACCTCAGCGACCCGGCGGTGATCTCGTGGATGCACGACTTCGAGCAGCGCATCCTGGCGCGCCATGGGTTCGAGGGCCGGAATGCGTCCTGTCGGGACGAGCAGACGGAGATCTGCCCCGAGATCTCGCTCGCCGACTTCCTCTACGCGGGCGGGCAGGCTACCCCGAGCCGGCAGCGGATCAAGGCCAGCCTGCGCCTGCTTCCTCCGTACGTCGCCCAGGCGCTCGTCACCACGGACCCCGACACAGGCAAGCCCGGCAACACCGGCGTGATCACCTTCGGGATCAAGGTGATGCCGTTCGACCAGCAGAAGGAGCTGATCGACGACATCCGCGCTCAGGTCGACCCACCGGGGACCGGCGATGACCCGCCGCCGGGGGTGAGCACCCAGGTCCTCGGCCTGCCCGTGCTGGCCGCTGACGCCAACTCGGCGCTCTCCGGGAGCCGCTACCTGGTGACCGTCGCCGGCCTGCTGGCGGTGGCGCTGGTCCTGGTGGCCGTGTACCGGTCCGCCGGCAGGGCGCTCGTGCCGCTGATCCCGATCGTGCTCGCGACCGGCTGGTCCTCCCTGGTGCTGTGGGTGGCGGGCGTCCCGCTCAACCCGATGTCGGCGACTCTCGGCGCGCTGGTGATCGCGATCGCAACGGAGTTCAGCGTTCTGCTCTCGGCCCGCTACCACGAGGAGCGCCGGCGCGGTGGAACCATGGGGGAGGCCCTTCGCCGGGCCTACGCGGGCACCGGGGCGGCCGTTTTCGCATCCGGAATCACCGCGATCGCAGGCTTCGCGGTGCTGGTGTTCACCGACATCCGCATGCTGCGCGACTTCGGGCTGGTGACTGTCTTCGACTTGGGCGTGGCCTTGGCCGGCGTGCTCCTGGTGCTGCCGGCGGCCCTGGTGTGGTCCGAGGGCGGATTCGAGCCGCTGTCGGCGCTGGCAGGGCGGTTGCGCGCCGTGGGCGCCCGGCGCCCGCCGATGCCGCTGCGCTGAGTCCGGGCCGCTCGCGCCGGCGGCCGGGGTGGCGCTACTCGACCTTCGTCGGGATCGCCTTCTTGGTCCTGATCGCCGTCGCCACCCTGAACACGATTCGCACCGACAGCGGCGGCACGCTCGGAACCGGCACCGACGAACGTGGCATGGCCCTGCCGGAGTTCGCGGTTCCGGACGCCCGCACCGGCCCCCTCGACCAAGACGCGAACATCTACCAGGACGACTGCTCGACGTCTGAGAATCCCTGCCCTGCCGAGGCGCGGCGGGATCCGGCCTGTGAGATCGAGGTGAGCGGCGCGATCCGCGTCTGCGACCTCTTCGACCGCCCGCTCGTGATCTCGTTCTGGTTCACGGGCGGCGCCGACTGCCTGCCCACGCAGGACGCAGTCGACCAGGTCGCCTCCCGCTACCGTGGTCGCGTGAACTTCCTCTCGATCGCCATCCGCGACGACCCGGCCGACGTGCGCCGGATCGTCGCCGAGCGGGGCTGGAGGATGCCGGTCGGCTACGACCGCGACGGCGCCGTCAGCGACCTCTACCTGGTGGGGGGATGCCCGACCGTGGCCTTCGCCTTCCCGGGCGGGGTCCTCGATTTCGCGAAGGTGGGGACCGAGCAGCTCTCGGAGCAGCAGCTCACCCAGGACGTCCAGCGCCTGCTCCGCCACTCTCGCCAGCGGGCCCGCGAAGACCGCTGATGAGCGAGGAGGCCGTTCCGGAGGCGGGCTGGGTCGCGCCGGAGCTGCGCGAGGAGTTCCCGGGTCTCGCCCTCCGCTACCTGTTGATCGAGCACGGCTCCGGCCGGGCTCCACGGCACGTGAAGAAGCGCCTCGCCGAGCTCTCGAACAGGTTTTCGGGACCGCAGGCGATCAACCTCCGCCACCAGGCGATCCCCTGGGCCTACCGTGTCTTCTACCGGCACATCGGGATGGATCCCGACGAGCAGCACACGCCGGTGGAAGCGATCGCGCTCGAGCGCATGAAGCGCGGCGGCTTCATCACCCAGAGCCTGCTCGACGACGCGCTGACGATCGCGATCATCGAGTCAGGAGTGGCCCTGCGAGCCTTCGACGCGGGGCGTGTGGACGGTCGCCTGGGGATTCGGCCCACCGAGCCTGGCGAAGGCCTCGAGGGACGCCCGGGCGAACTGCCCCAGGGAACCCTGGTGATCGCCGACGAGGCCAGGCCAGTGGGACTGCTGTTCGGGGCAACCGCCGCCGGCCGTGGCGTCACCCCGCGCACGGCGAGGATGACCCTCGTAGGCGTGCAGGTGAAGGGCGTGCCGGAGATCGCCGTCGAGGAGGCGATCTGGCTGGCCGCGGACGTGATCCGGAGCTAGCGGTCCTGATGTGGTTTGGTCCGACTCGCCGGCACGCTTATGACTTTCGACCCCTATAGGGCGCCCAAAGTCATAAGCGATGCGCCGAAGGCTGGTTAGCGGCTGCGGAGATACAATGGCGGCGACGTAGATTCCGGCGAACGGAGACCCTCGTGCCCGAGCAACTGCTGGAGACCGAGGCGGGCGATTCGTCGCTTCAGCCGGTCGATGCCCTGGAGGCGGCGCTGGGCGTCGGCTACGGACGCGTCGACGCCCTCACCGAGCGCCGGGCCCGCCAGGACCTTCGCGGGCAGATCGCACTGCTGGAGAAGCGCCTCGGCGAGCTGTTCGCTTCCGCCTTCCCGCGCCAGGGGATCGAGTGGACGGTCGGCGCGGTGGGCGGGCCTCGGGTGCTCGGGGTCGCCGAGCTGGAGCGGGTGCGCGACGCGCTCGCCGCGAGGCTCCGCGAGGCGGGCGCCGAGATCGGGCGTCAAAGCGATGTCGAGGAGCACAATCGCGGCTTGATGGAGGCGATGATCGCCGAGCCCCACCGCTACCGGTGGGTCCGGGTGTCCAACGAGGACGTCGGCGAGCGCGGCTGCCGGCACTGGCATTCGCGGCCTCGCTGGGGCATCCTCGGGATGCTGATGGGTTGGTGGCGGGTAAAGCTCTCCTCCGGCTGTCCGTTAGCCCAGGGGCCCCGGCCCCTGCAAACCTGCGCATCTCGGTTGCCTCGATCGATCGTCTCGCTCACGTAGGTTTGGACTACGCTCGCTTCGCCGATCGATCTGCGTCAGCCGACCTGCTTGGTTTTCGGGGCCGATGAGCAAAAAGCGTCGCAAGCGCCGTCCGCGCCCCGCCCCGGCGAAGCCGCCGGTGGCGGAGTCGGCTGCTGCCAAGGCGCCGCCGGCCCCTCGCAGGCGCCGCGCGCAACCGATAGACGACGAGCGACCGCCGGCGCCCTGGGGCTCCTTTCCGCTGGTCGAGCTCGTCGTGCTGGTGGCGCTCGTGATGCTCGTCGCCGGGTTCGTCGTCCAAGGCCAGCGAGGGACGGTGCTGATCGGGGTCGGGCTCGTGCTGGGAGCCCTGGCCGGGATCGAGCTGTCGATCCGAGAGCACTTCGCGGGCTACCGCTCGCACACGCTGGTGCTCTCGGGCGCGCTCGCGATGGCGGTGCTGGGTGCGCTCGCCTTTCTCACCGGGGGCGCGGTCTGGTTCCCCCTGGCGCTCGCCGCCGCGATCGCGGCCTTCGCCCTCGCCGCCTGGGGGCTGACCCGGGCCTTCACGCGCCGTTCCGGGCAGGCCTTCAAGGTCCGCTGATCGGGTGCGCCGAGGCGCCCGGTTTCGCCGCCGCGGCGTTTCCTAGCGCCGCCGCAGTGCCTTGGCCTGGAGCTCTCCGGCCAGCACCCCGCGCTGGCGCTCCGTGAGGCGTCCCAGCTCGCGATTCTCGTTCAGCGCCAGCGAGGAGAGGAACTTGCGGGCGCGGGCGCGACCCCAGCGCCGTTGACTGCGCAAGAGCTCGCCCACGGTCATGGTCTCGACCTCCCAGGGGCAAGTTCGAACCACCTCGGTCACGTCGGCCTGGCCGGCCAGGATGGCGCGCTTGAGCGAGGCCCGAGCGAGCCGGACGCGGTTGGCGTGCGCGAGAGCTTGCATGTGCTGTGGCGCGGATACGACGGTTGCGGCAGCTGACATCGTCACTCCTTCCTCCGAGCATTCAACGAGGATCTGATTCGGGCGCTCCCCCAGCCAAGACGAACGAGGCTGGATTAGGCGGAACGAAATATCTCTTTCCCGTTCCGGTGGCCTCCTGCCCCGAGGCGCATCCGGCGTGCGCGGGAAACTAAACAAGGGCGCAAGGGGGCGCAAATGAGAACCCCTTGTGAACCGCCCAGTCGTTCGCTAAGAGCAAGGTTTTCTTGCTCTCAGTGGCCTTGTCCGAAATTGGACAAGGAGAAACTACCCATAACGGGGGAGGAAAAGCCCCGACCTGCGTTACTCCGAGCTGTCTAACCCGAGCGAGGGAGATCCGGGAAGACCGGGATCACCTGGTCGAAGATCTCGAGCGCCCGGTCGATGTGTTCGCGCTCGTGGGTCGCCATCAGGCTGGTGCGTAGCAGCGCACCGCCCGGGGCGACCGCGGGGTGAAGCGCGACATTCGTGTAGACGCCGGCCTCGAACAGCGCCTTCCACAGCATCACCGCCTGCCAGTCCTCGCCGACCAGGACCGGAACCACCGGGGTGATCGCCGTCGACCCGTCCGGAAGCCGGCCGGGCTCGACGACCACGAGGCCCAACTCGCCGAGGCCCCTGCGCAGGTAGGCGGCATTGTCGAGCAGCCGAGCGAACAGCGGGCGCCCCTCGCGACGGCAGATGCGGATTGCCTCCAGCGCGGCCCCGAGCGAGGCGGGGACCGCCGCGGCCGTGAACACGAAGGCTCGCGCCGAGATCCGCAGGTACTCGATCACGTCGGCTGGGCCGGCGACGAAGCCACCGCATGAGGCGAGGCTCTTCGAGAACGTGCCCATTCGCAGGTCGACTCGATCCTCCAGCCCGTAGAGCTCGCAGACGCCGGCGCCCCGCTCGCCCAGGACGCCCACGGCGTGCGCCTCGTCGACCATCAGCCGGGCGCCGTGGCGCTCGGTGCGCTCGACGATCTCCGGCAGCGGGCAGATGTCGCCCTCCATCGAGAAGACCCCGTCCACGACCACGAGCGCGCCACCCCCATCGGCGTCGGCGCGCTCGAGCATCTTCTCGAGCTTGTCCATCTGGTTGTGGCGGAAGGGGCGCAGCTTCGCCCCCGACAGACGGCAGCCGTCGAGGATCGAGGCGTGGTCCCCCGAGTCGCAGATCACGGTGTCGCCCGGCTCGAGGATCGTCCCGATCGTGCCCAGGTTGGCCTGATAGCCGGTGGTGAAGACGATCGCGTCCTCGGTTCCCATCCACTCGGCGATCTCCTGTTCGAGCTCGACGTGCAGCGGGATCGTCCCGTTCAGGAGGCGCGAGCCGGTGAGCGCGGTGCCGTAGCGCTCGAGCGCCTCTCGGGCCGCCGCCTTCACCCGCGGGTCGCCGGTCAGGCCGAGGTAGTTGTTGGAGCCGAGCATGATCACGCCGCCGTCGGCGGCGTTGCGGCCCTCCATCTCGACCACCGGCCCCGCCTCGGAGGTCATCAGCCGGAAGTAGGGGAGCAGATCGGCCTGCTTGGCGGCCTCCAGCTGCTCCTTGCGGTCGTGGCTGCGCGCCTTCTCGAACACGTCGGCGGGCGCGCGAATCGCCTCGCTCATGGATCAGAGTCTTCCATGCCCGACGGCTCACTAGAGTGACGGCCGAATGGCCGCGCTCGAAGTTCGCCCCGTGCAAGGCCGCCGCGACCTGACCGCCTTCATCAAGCTGCCGTTCCGGCTGCATCGCGGCACGCCCTGGGTGCCGCCCCTGATCACCGAGCGGCGCCGTTTCCTCGACCGCGACAAGAACCCGTTCTTCGAGCACGCCGAGGCCGAGTACTTCCTGTGTGAGCGCGACGGCGCGCTCGTCGGGCCGCATCAGCGCCCACGTGGACGAGCGCTGGACCCAGTTCCAGGGCGGCAACGACGGCATGTTCGGGTTCTTCGAGTCGGAGAACGACCCCGAGGTGGCCCGCGCCCTGGTCGAGGCCGCCGCAGAGTGGGTACGCGCCCGCGGGCGCGATCGGATGCTCGGCCCGATGGACTTCACCACCAACGACGAGTGCGGCCTGCTGGTCGAGGGCCACGACCTCGAGCCGCTGATCCTCGAGCCCTGGCACCCGCCCTACTACCGGGAGCTGCTCGAGGGGCTGGGAATGACCAAGGCCATGGACCTCTGGATGTGGCGCCTGGCGATGGGGGAGCTGAAGCAGGGCGACCATTTCCACGATCTCATCCACCAGGCGGCCCAGGCGGCGGCCACCGAGCACGGCGTGGTCATCCGCCAGATGAGAAAGCGCGACCTGGAGGCCGAGATCGCCCGCTTCATGGACGTCTACAACGAGGCCTGGGGGACCAACTGGGGCTTCGTGCCCATCACCGAGGAGGAGGTTCGCTTCCAGTCCAAGAACCTGAAGCCGATCCTGGACGAGAACTGGGCGATGATCGCGGAGCGCGAGGGCGAGGTGGTGGGCGCCGCGCTGACGCTGCCGGACGTCAACCAGGTGCTGGCGAGGATGAACGGGCGGCTGCTGCCGCTCGGCTGGTGGCGCTTCCTGACCGGCCGGCGGCAAGATCGACCGGGTTCGGGTCCTCGCGCTGGGCGTCAAGCCCCGCTACCAGCACCTGGGCGTCGCCGCCGCCCTGTACGTGCGTCACGTCGAGGTGGCACCACGAGTGCGGCAGAAGTGGGGCGAGATGGGGTGGATCCTGGAGGTCAACGAGCCGATGAACCGCGCCATGGAGGGGATGGGCGGCACCGTGGTGAAGCGCTACCGGCTCTACGAGCTGCCGCTGTCCGGCTAGCGCCCAACCCACCTATAGACTGGCGGCCATGCCCCAGGAAGTCGTGCTCGAGGCGGAGGCGGTCGAGGAGCCGGCCACGGACGAGGGCGAGGCGGTCGAGGAGCCGGCCCGTCTCCCGGAGCCGTCGCGCCGGACCGAGATCGAGGCCTGGCGAGGCGAGATGAGGACCGCCGCGATCGCCGCCGCCGGCGGCTTGGTGGCGGGCGCGGCCACGGTCGCCGCGGTGCGCGCCGTGCGCTCGACCGGCCCGACGCGCCGGCAACGTTCGCGGCGAGGGCTTCGCCGGCGCCAGGATCCGCCGAGGATCCTCGCCAGCCGGTCCTTCATGGTCGACGTCCATATCCTCGGCGATCGCTAGCTCGATGAGCGGGGGTGCCCCGCCGGCGCCCGCCGGCGCCCGCCTCGAGGTCGAGGTCCGCCCCCCGTGGCCGTACCGGCTGCCGGCGAGCGGTGGGGGGGATGCCGTGATGCGCGTCCGCCGGGGGATCGTCACACGCCTGCTCCACGTGGATGGCGTCCCAATCGTGGTGCGCGCCGCCCAGCGGCGCGACGGGCAGGTCCGCTTGCGCGCGGAGGGCGAGCCGGCCGAGTGCCGGCGGGTGGCGATCGAGCGGATGCGCTTCGCGCTCGGCGTCGACGACGACTATCGCCCGCTCTATGACCGCTTTCGCTCGGACCCCTTGCTTGGCCCGGCGATCCGGCGCCGTCCCTGGCACCGGCCCCGGCGCCGTCCCTGGCCCTGGGAGGCGCTCGCCTGGGCGATCACCAAGCAGCTGATCGAATCGTCGCGGGCGGCGCAGATCCAGCGGCGCATGGTGTTTCGCTGGGGGTCGCGGGCACCGGGGCCCGACGGCGCGGAGCTCCGGGACGTGCCGACGCCCGAGCTCGCTCGCCGGATGCGCCCCGGCCGAGCTCGCCGCGATGGACCTGGCGCCGGCCCGGGCGCTGGCGCTGATCCGCGCCGCGCGGGAGGTTGCCAAGGGCCGGGTCGATCCCGCCGATCCCGCCGGCGATCGCCGCCTGCTGGCGATCCGCGAGATCGGCCCCTGGACGGTCCAGTGCCTGGGCCTCTACGGTCGCGGCGAGCCCGACTCGCTGCCCGCCGGGGACCTCGACTTCATCAAGCTCGTGGGGCGGCTGGCCGGGCTCGGCCGCCGCGCCACCGTGGGCGAGGTGGAGGAGTTCTTCGCCCCGTACGCCCCGTATCGCGGCCTCGCCGGCTCCCTGATCCTCGCCGCCCACCACAAGGCGATCGCCGCCGGCCCGCCGCTTCGGCTCGCCGCCTGACCCGCGGCGCCGACCGGCTCAGTGGCCGTGGTACTCGTGGACCACGGCGTGGCCCTTGCCGCGGGCGATCATGTAGCGATTCGCCAAGAACGCGAACGGGTAGGCGACCGCGAAGCCCAACGCCACGGCGAAGTAGAGGACGGGATCCCCAATTCCGGCCTCCATCGCACCCGGATAGACCAGCACGAAGGCGTTGTCTATCACCTCCATGATCGTGATCGAGACCGTGTCGGCGGCCAGCGCGGTCGAGACCACAACGCCGGCGGCGAGGCCGGCGCGAACCAACGGCATCGCCGTCAGGCCGAAGCCGAACGTGTAGGCGAGACCCACGGCAAGCGCGATCTGTCCAAGGTCGCTCCATCCGAGACCCGTCGCGATGGCCATTCCCAGGATCTCACCGATCGCGCAGCCGGTCAGGCAGTGCGTGGTCGCGCTGACCGCGAGCTGGTTCAGGCTCACTCGGGGACCTTGCCCGGCAGCAGCTCATTCGTCAGCACGTCGCCGCTGCTGGGCAGGGCCTCGATCAGGCCGTGGTCGGCGAAGAACTGCGCGAACCGCTGCCATTGCTCGGGGTCCATGTGGCCATAGGGCTGCCCGTTGCCCTTCGGCAGCAGCAGGGGCAGCGTCTTTCGCACCTCGGCGGCGGTGAACCTGGGGTTCAGGCCCTCGCCGGCGTCGAGCACCGCCTCGGTCGCCGCGGCCGGGTCGGCCACGGCTGCCTTCGTGCCGCGCTCGAGCGCCGCGATGAACAGGCGGATGCTCTGCTTCTCGTCCTCGAGGCGATCGGAGTTCGCGACCAGGACCAGCTCGTCGTAGGTCGGAATGCCGAGCCTGTCGACCGGGATCACGGTCGGCCCCTTGCCGCGCAGCCTCAGATCCACGCCCTCGACGTTGAGGAAGCCGCCGAGCATCGCGTCGGCGCGCCCGGAGAGGATCGCCGGCAGCAGCCCCTGCTGGACGTTGACGACGTCGAGGTCGTCCGTGCTCAGGCCGGAGCGCTCGAGGATCGTGCTCCAGGTAGTCCTCCTGGTAGGGGATGCCTGCCGTGGCCACCGTCTTGCCGCGCAGGTCCTTGACCTTGCCGATCCCGGAGCCCTCGAGCCAGATCAGGGAGGTGAGCGGGGTTCCCACCACGGCCGCGACGGCCTTCACCGGCAGGCCCTGGTCGCGGGCGAGGAGCACCTCGGGCTCGTACGAGATCGCGAGGTCCACCCGGCCGGCGGCAACCTCCTTGATCGGCGCCGATGGATCCGAGGGAACTCGCGGCCGGACGTCGAGGCCGGCGTCGCCGAAGTAGCCGCGCTCGATCGCCGTGTAGAGCCCGGCGTGGTCGGCGTTCACGTAGAAGTCGAGCGCGACGTCGAAGGGCTCCGGAGTGCCCGCGGTGACGTCCTCCGACTTCTCGCCGCAGCCGGCGGCCAGCGCCAGGGCGGCGGTGGCCAGCGCCAGGGCGGCGGTCAGAAGCCTCGTGCGTCTGTTCCTCAACGGTCCTCCTTCTCCGATGGCCTGCTCAACTTCTGGCCCCGTTCGGCCCCCACCAGGCGACCCTTCGCTCCAGGGTCGCGAGCAGGGCGAACAGAGCGATCGCGATCGCCGAGAGCACGGCGACGGCGGCGAACGTCCGCGCCGTCTGGAGCTGAGCCGAGGCCTCCTGGATCAGGTGGCCGAGGCCCGAGCTGGAGCCGGCCCACTCGCCGAACACGGCGCCGATCACCGCCACTGCGACGGCGATCTTGGCGCCGCTGAAGAGGTACGGGAGCGCGGTGGGCGCCTCGATCCGGCGAAGTGTCTGCCAGCGGCTGGAGTCCAGGGTGCGCATCATCTTCACCAGGTCGCGGTCGACGGAGCCGAGCCCGTCAAGGGTGTTGACGGTGATCGGGAAGAAGCAGATCAAGGCGATGATCGCCAGCTTCGGGCCGATTCCGAACCCTAGCCAGACGACCAGGATCGGGGCGACGACGACGATCGGCACCGTCTGGGAGGCGACGAGCAGGGGATAGAAGGCGCGTCGCAGGGTCGGCGAGAGGTGCAGGACGACCGCGAAGCGCGACGCCGGCGGCCACGGAGAGCGCAAAGCCGGCGATCACCTCCTGGAGGGTGACCCAGGCGTTTTCGGCGAGCAGCCGCCTGTCCTGCCACAGCGCCTCGGCGATCTCGCTCGGGGAGGGGACGAGGAAGGGCTCGAGCTTGAGCGCGTCGGCGATCACGTCGAGGCGCGCCGCCAGCTCCCAGGCGCCGAGCAGGGCGACGACGATCGCCAGCGGCGGCAGCCAGCGCTTCACCGCGCGCCCCCGCTCAGCGCCGCCAGCGCGCGCTCGCGCGCCGACATGAAGCCCTGGGAGGTGACGGCGTCCAGGCGCGGCAGGGCTCGGGGCTCCGGCGCGGCCAGCTCGGCGAGCGAGCTTGCCGGGCGGGCGGAGAGCACCGTCACGCGGTCGGACAGGTAGAGCGCCTCCTCGACGTCATGGCTGACCAGGATCACCGTGCGTGACTCGGTGGCCAACGCCTTCGCCAGCCACTCCTGCATCTCCGCCCGGGTGATCGCGTCCAGCGAAGCGAAGGGCTCGTCCAGCAGCAGCACGGGCTTGCCGGCCAGCAGCGTGCGCAGGAAGGCGATTCGCTGCCGCATGCCGCCGGAGAGCTCGGCGGGGCGCGCGCGCTCGAAGCCCGCCAGCCCGAAGCGCTCGAACAGCGGGTGGGCGACCCGGCGGGCCTCGGCGCGCGAGGCGCCGCGGTTCCGCAGCGCCAGCGCCGCGTTGTCGATCGCGGCCAGCCAGGGCAGCAGCAGGTCGCGCTGGGGCATGTACGCGCAGCGGGCGAGGCGGCCGGCGGGCGAGGCGGCTCCCTCGACCTCGATCGTCCCGGCCTGGGGGGCGCGCAGGCCGCTGACCAGCTCCAGCAGCGTCGACTTGCCGCAGCCCGAGGGGCCCACGATGCCGAGCACCTCGCCGGCCCTCAGAGCCAGGTCCAGGCGCTCGATCACGCGAAGCGCGCCGAAGGCGTGCGCCAAGCCTCTGATCTCGACCGCCGCGCCCGAGGCGGCGGGTACGGCGCCCACGCGAGCGTCGCCCCCGTCCGCCGCCGCCTGGGCGGCCCTTTGAACCGCGAGAGGCTCCGTTACGGGAGCCTCGGAAGTAGTTCGCATTGCTCCCTCCGCGCGCATTACCGCGACAGGTTCTAAGGGTCAGCGCCGGGTGGTTTTGCCCAGAGGCGCTATCTCAGCCCGCTCGCCCGCGAGCCCCCCTGGTCATTGCCGATCGAAGTCTATACGCCGTGCCACCCGCGACCACGTTCACGAAGTTCTCCAGGTGGCGGGTGGTCCAGCACTCGAAGGCGGCTGTGCAATGGCGCTCGTACGCGGCCATCACCGAGTCACCGTAGTTCCAGTAAAGGCGTGGCTCCGGATTGAGCCAGAAGGTGCGCCCGGCGCGCTCGCAGACGCTCGCGAAGACCTTGGCGTGAGGCTCGCGGCCGTTGGTGCGGGCGTCGCCGAGCACGATCACCGTCGAGCGCGGGCCGAGATCGTCGACGATCTGCTCCAGGAACTCGAGCCACACGCGTCCGTAGTCGGTGTAGCCCGAGACGTCCGCGACGCCGCCCTCGCGGCTGATCCGGTCCGAGATCGCGCGGAAGTCGCGCTCCCGCTCGAAGACGTCGGTGACCTCGGAGATCCGCTCGATGAACACGAAGCTGCGCAGCTTGCGGAACGAGTCGTGCAGGGCGTGCAGCACGGAGAGGAAGAAGACGCTCGCCGAGGTGACGGAGGTCGAGACGTCGCAGAGCACGTAGATCTCCGGCCGCCGGGGATGCCGTGGCCGGTACTTGAGCCGCAGCGGCACTCCACCCGTCTCGAGCGAGGCGCGCATCGTGCGACGCACATCGACCGCGGCGCTGCGGCGGCGGCCTCGGCGCTCGTGGCCCAGAGTCGCCAGCCGTCGCTTGAGCTGCGCGACTGCCCGGTGCACGGCGGCCAGGTCCTGCGCCGCGCTGGTGGGCAGCGCTCGATCGAGCTGGGCGAGCGGGCGAGCGGGCGGCAGCTTCTCGGTGCGCTCGATCAGCGCCCGCTCGAGCTCGCGACGCAGGTGGCGCTCGAAGCGGTTGATCTGCTCGCGATCCAGTGACGGCTCCTCCGCCTTGACCCCGCCCTGCGCCTGGAGGCCGAGGGTGCGCCGGATGCGCTGCACGTCGACGCCGATCACGCCGGAGCCCTCCCCCGGGCGGCCGAAGGCGGCGATCGCCAGGCGCGCCAGGTCACGCATCTCGCCGTCGCGCCCCTCCGCGATCGCCTGGCGGACCGCCTCGCGCAGCTCGTCGAGGTCGAGGCGCTCGCCGCCCTCGTAGCGGCGACCCTCGCCTATGCCCCGGTCGAGCGCCTCCTGCTCGGTCGCGCGGAAGAAGAAGCGATCGAAGAGCAGCTCGAAGATGCGGCGGTCCTCCTGGGACTTGGCGACCGTGGCGGCCAGAGCCTCACGGAAGTCGTCCTGCTGCTCCCACGGCACCGTTTCGAGCGCTGCGAACGCGTCGAGGATCTCCGAGGTCCCGACCGCAAGGCCCTCGCGGCGCAGCTCGTCGCAGAAGGCTACGACGCGCGGGGCGAGGCCCGATGGCCCCTCGTCAGCTTGCGGCCTCGACATCGAGCCGCCCCCCGCCAAGCTTCACCCCGACGCGCTCGGCCACCAGGTCCATGTCGGTGCGGTGCTTGACGATGATGCTCATCGTGCGCTCGAACACAGAGCCATCCAGGTCGTCTGCGCCGAGCAGCAGCAGGGCGCGCGCCCAGTCGATCGACTCGGCGATCGAGGGCGGCTTCTTGAGGTCGAGCTGACGCACCATGTGGACCACCTCCACCAGGCGGCGGGCCAGCCGTTCGTCGATCTCGGGCGAGTGCAGGCGAACGATCTCCATCTCGCGCTCGATCTCCGGGTAGTCGAGCCACAGGTAGAGGCAGCGTCGCTTCAGCGCCTCGGTCAGCTCGCGCGAGTTGTTCGAGGTCAGCAGCACGATCGGATGGGTGCGCGCCTCGATCACACCCAGCTCCGGAATCGAGATCTGGAAGTCCGAGAGGACCTCGAGCAGCATCGCCTCGAACTCCTGGTCGGTCTTGTCGATCTCGTCGATCAGCAGCACCACCGGCTCGGTGGAGGCGATCGCCTGCAGCAGCGGCCTGGTGAGCAGGAACTCCTCGGCGAAGATGTCGCCATGCACCGCCTCCCAGCTCGCTCTCTCCGCGTCGGTTTCCGATTCGGCCTGGATCCGCAGCAGCTGCTTGCGGTAGTTCCACTCGTAGAGCGCCTTGGCCTCGTCGAGGCCCTCGTAGCACTGGAGGCGGATCAGCGGGCGCTCGGTCGCCCGCGACATCGCCTTCGCCAGCTCGGTCTTTCCCACCCCGGCCGGGCCCTCGACCAGCACGGGCTTCCCGAGCTGCTGCGCGAGGTAGGCGACCAGCGCCGCGGGCTCGTCGGCGAGGTATCCGACCCGTCCGAGCGCCTCCTTGACCTCGGCCACGGAGCTTGGCTGTGGTGTGGAGGGCACCCGGCCGATGATAATGGCGCCATGCCGGTTGCAGCGATCCTCCCCGAGTCCATCGGTCCCTACGTGTCCCTGATGATGATCGGCTTTGCGATCGGCGTCCTCGGCCACCTGAGCCGCTCGCGGTGGCTGATCGCGCTGGGGATCATCATCGTCTTCCTGGCCGCGACCGCCTTTCCGCTGGTGCTCAACGTGTTCAGCGACGAGCCCGCGCCCCCGGGGCCGCAGGTGCCGCGCCCCTACTGACGTGAGAGGATCGCCGGCGTGGGTCGCCTCGACGAGCTCGACCTCTCCCTGTCGCTGACTCGCAAGGAGGAGGCGCGGGCCCTCGACCGCGCCTGGGAGCGGCTCGCCCAGCTCCGCCTGACCCTCGGCGGCCAGATCGGCGAGCGCCGGCTCGGGCCGCCGGTGTGCGTGGTGTTCGAGGGCTGGGACGCCTCGGGCAAGGGCGGGGCGATCAAGCGGCTCGTGGCCCAGATGGATCCTCGTCACGTGCGGGTGGTCCAGTTCGCAGCCCCGACGCCCGACGAGAAGCGCCATCACTTCCTGGCGCGGTTCTTCCAGGTGCTGCCCGGCTGGGGCGGGATGGCCATCTTCGACCGCTCCTGGTACGGGCGGGTGCTGGTCGAGCGCGTCGAGGGCTTCGCCACCCGCGAGCAGTGGCTTCGCGCCTACGACGAGATCAACGGGTTCGAGCGGACGCTCGCGGAGGAGGGGATGGTCCTGGTCAAGCTCTGGCTCCAGATCTCCGACGAGGAGCAGCTGAAGCGCTTCGAGCGGCGAAAGAAGGACCCGCTGAAGACGTGGAAGCTGACCGACGAGGATTGGCGCAACCGCGACAAGCGTGGCGCCTACGAGGAGGCGGTCGAGGACATGCTCGCCCGCACCGACCAGCCCTACGCCCCGTGGAGCCTGATCGAGGCCAACTCGAAGCGCCACGCCCGCGTGAAGGTGATCGAGACGGTGATCGAGCGCATCGAGGCGGGTATGGAGCAGTGGGGCATGGAGCCCCCGCCGCCGCTGGGCCGGCCGCGGACGACTGAGAGGACGCGACCGGTCGGCGCCTGGCTCAGAGGATGGGCAGGTAGCGCTCGAGCTCCCACCTGGTCACCTGGACCCGGTACTCCTCCCACTCCTCTCGCTTCAGGTCCACGTAGCGCTCGAAGATGTGGTCCCCCAGCGCCTTGCGGACCAGCGCCGACGCCGCCAGCTCCTCGATCGCCTCGCCGAGCGTCTCCGGGAGCTGCTCGATGCCGCGGGCGACGCGCTCGTCGTGGGTGAGGTCGTACAGGTTCGACTCCATCGGCTCGGGGCATTCGTAGCCCTGCTCGATCCCATCCAGCCCCGCGTGCAGCATCGCCGCGAAGGTCAGGTACGGGTTGCACGAGGGGTCGGGGCAGCGCAGCTCGCAGCGCGTCGCCTGCTCCTTGCCCGGGTGGTAGACCGGCACGCGGACCAGGGCGGAGCGGTTTCGCTGCGACCAAGCGCAGTAGACCGGCGCCTCGTAGCCCGGGACGAGGCGCTTGTAGCTGTTCACGTTCGGCGCGAACAGGGCGGAGATCTCACGCGCGTGCCGGAGCAGGCCGGCGATGTACGCCTTCGCCGACGCCCGACAGGTGGTAGGTGTCGTCGGGATCGAAGAACGCGTTCGAGCCCCCTGAGAACAGCGACTGGTGCGTGTGCATGCCCGAGCCGTTCTCGCCGAACAGGGGCTTCGGCATGAAGGTCGCGTAGACGCCGTGCTGGTTGGCGATCTCCTTGACCACGATCCGGTAGGTCATCGCGTTGTCGGACATCCGCAGCCCCTCGGCGTAGCGCATGTCGATCTCGTGCTGGGAGGGCCCGACCTCGTGGTGCGTGTACTCGACCGGGATCCCGACCGCCTTCAGCGCGTTGACCGTGTCGCGGCGCAGGTCGGAGGCGGCGTCGAGCGTGGTGAGGTCGAAGTACCCGCCCTTGTCGAGGATCGTCGGCACCCCGGACTCGTCGAGCTCGTCGCTCGCGAAGTAGAAGTACTCGAGCTCGGGGCCGATGTTGTAGGTGTCGAACCCCATCTCCTCGGCGCGGGCCAGGGCGCGCCGCATCACGAAGCGCGGATCGCCCTCGTACGGCTCGCGGTCGGGCGTCAGGATGTCGCAGAACATCCTCGCGACGTTGCCCTTGTTGCCGTCGGTCCGCCACGGCAGCACCGCGTACGTGTCCGGGTCGGGCATGGCGATCATGTCCGACTCCTCGATCCGGTTGAAGCCGGTGAT
Source organism: uncultured Actinomycetes bacterium (assembly GCA_963743455.1). Lineage (GTDB taxonomy): Bacteria > Actinomycetota > Thermoleophilia > Solirubrobacterales > 70-9 > AC-56. Next base: position 49,639 of record CAVUPJ010000005.1, read on the forward strand.
CGAGGAGCCGTCGAAGCCCATGCCCTCGGCCAGCGCTCCCTCGAGCTCCTCGCGACCGACCGCGAAGCTCTTCAGCTGCCCCATGATGTCGGTGAACCAGAGGCGAATGAACTCGACCCCGTCCTCGTCGACTCGTCGCAGCGCCTCGTCCTGGCCGGCGCCCGGCTTGGTGATGGCTTCCATCTGTCGGTGTCTCCTTTGTTCTTCCGTTTCGTTGCCTAGGCCGGGATCTCCGCCTCGGTGTGCGCCTGGAGGACCTCCTCGCCCTCCTCGCCGGTTCGGATGCGGATCGCCTCCTCGACGGGGCTGACGAACACCTTCCCGTCGCCGACCTCACCCGTGCGGGCGTGCTTGAGGATCGTCTCGACCACCACGGACTTGTCCTTGTCGTCGACGACGACCTCGAGCTTCAGCTTCGGCCGCACGTTGACGGTGAGGGTCGAGCCGCGGTAGTGCTCGACGATCCCCTTCTGGCGACCGGAGCCCTTGACCTCGCCGATCGAGAGTGAGGGGAATCCCTTCTCGAGCAGCTCGGCCCGGATTGGCTCGAACGCCTCGTGGCGGATGTAGGCGGTGATCATCTTCATTTGGTCATCCCTTCCTGTGGTCTCGGCCGGCCGCTCATGTCTCGGCCGGCCGTTCGGCCGTCATTGCGGTGGCGGTCGCCCCGACCGGCGTGCTTGGGGCCGGCGTGGGCGCGGCGCCCGGGTACTCCGGCTGCGGAATGAACTGCTCCGGGTAGCCGTACATGCCGTGCTCGGAGATGTCCAGGCCCGCGTCCTCCTCCTCCTCCGAGACCCGGAGGCCGTACGTCTTCTTGATCACCCAGAAGGTCGCGAAGCTGAGCGAGAAGGCGAACAGGAAGGCGATCGCGAACCCGATGCACTGGGCGGCGAGCTGCGTGAAGTGGCCGGAGTACCAAAGGCCGCCCTCCGGGTCGCCGAAGGCGTTGTACTGGGCCAGCCGCGGCGCGGTGAAGATCCCGCACGAGACCGTTCCCCAGATCCCCGCCAGGCCGTGCGCCGACAGGGCGCCGACCGGGTCGTCGATCAGCTTGTCGATCGCGTAGACGCCCAGCACGACGATCACCCCGGCGACCGCGCCGATGATCGGCGCCGCCCAGATCTCGACGTAGCCGGACGGGGCGGTGATCGCCACCAGCGCGGCGATCGCGCCGTTGCCGGCCATGCCGATGTCGATCGCCCCGGTCTTGATCCTGGCCGTGGCGACGGCGGCGAGCACCCCCGCCGCCGCGGCGAGGTTGGTGATCATGAGGATCTCGGCGAAGCGCCCGTCGAGTGCGTTCAGGGTCGAGCCCGGGTTGAACCCGAACCACCCCAGCCACAGGATCAGGACGCCCAGCCCGAACAGCGGCATGCTGTGGCCCGGGATCGCGCGAGGCTTGCCATCCCGCCCGTACTTGCCCTTCCGCGGCCCGAGCAGCAGCAGGGCGGCGAACGCTCCGCTGGCGCCGATCAGGTGGACGGCCGTGGAACCGGCGAAGTCCTGCATCCCGACGATCGAGGTGCCGAGCCAGTCGCCGTTCTGGAGGAAGCCGCCGCCGAACACCCAGTGGGCGCCGATCGGATAGATGATCGTCGCGAAGACCGCCGAGTAGATGATGTAGACGCCGAACTTGATCCGCTCCAGGGTCGTGCCCCAGACGATCGCCAGGGAGACGGCGCAGAAGACGAACTGGAAGAACCACTTCGACTCGATCGTCGCGTCGGAGAGCGCCATCACCGGGAAGCTGGGGTGGAACAGGGTGACGCCGTCAGCGGTCGTGCTGTAGGCGCCGAGGTCCGAGAAGAAGAAGCCCCCGTCGTGTCCGATGAAGCTGCCCAGCGGGCCACCGAAGGCGAACGCGAAGCCGACCGCCCACCAGCAGATCGCGGCGATGCCGAAGTTGGTGAGGATCTTGGCCACCACCGTGCCCGCGTTCTTGGCCCTGGAGAAGCCGATCTCCAGGAAGGCGAAGCCCGCCTGCATGAACATCACCAGGCGAGCCGGCGAGGATCACCCAGATCGTGTTGATGCCGACCGACGGCTCCAGCTTGCCGGCGATCGCCTTGTTGAGATCGGTGGCGTCGGCGAACGCCGTGCCGGGTATGGCCAGCAGGGCCAGCGCCACGAGCGGCAACAACGCGAGATACCTTCTTCTCATCCGTGCTCCTCCTAGGCCCACCGGGCACCATGGCCCGGTGGTCGCGGTTTCAGGACCGGATGCGAAGTTAGGCGCGAGCGGCCGGGAAGTCTTTAGCCCTGTGTCGAGACTTCTGCCGCGCGCTTTGTACCGATGGTCGAATCCCCCTGCACCGCGAGCGTGGACCGGATGGCCAGGGGCAGGCGCTTTCCGCCGACGGGCGTGCAGCGTCTCCGGTGGTACGGTCGCAGTAGCTCACCTACGGAGGAGAGGACGATGGGAGAGCGAAGCGTCGACGAGGAGCGGCTCGCGCCGGCTCTTGAGGCGAGTTGCGCGCCGACAGGCGGCCGCGCTCTCGCGTGGCCGGCCGTCCTGCTGCTGCTGGTGACGGCGACCGCGCTCGCGGTGACCGGCGACCTCACCCAGCCCGCGGGGGCGGCCGGCTGCATCAGCGAGACGGGGGCGGGGCCCTGCGCCGACGGCCACGGGCTCATCGATCCGCGCGAGGTGGCGGTGAGCCCGGACGGGAAGAGCGTCTACGTCGCCTCGTGGGACTTCGATCTCTGCGACGCGGACCGCAGCGCCGTGGCGCGCTTCAACCGCGACCCGACCACGGGGGCGATCAGCCAGCCCGCGGGGGCGGCCGGCTGCGTGAGCGAGACGGGTGCGGGGCCCTGCGCCGACGGCCATGCGCTCGGTCGGTGCTGTGGTCGGTGGCGGTCAGCCCCGACGGGAAGAGCGTCTACGTCGCCAGCGGCGGCGGGCCGTGGCGCGCTTCGTCCGCAACCCGACCACCGGGGCGATCAGCCAGCCCGCCGGGGCGGCCGGCTGCATCAGCGAGGACGGCACGGCGGGCCATGCGCCGACGGCCATGCGCTCGGCCGGCGCGCATCGGTGGCGGTGAGCCCGGACGGGAAGAGCGTCTACGTCGCCTCGTTCACCGACCCAGTGAACGGCAGCTGGCGCGCCTCAACCGCAACACGACCACCGGGGCGATCAGCCAGCCCGCGGGAGCGGCCGGCTGCGTCAGCGAGACGGGTGCGGGGCGCTGCGCCGACGGGCACGGACTCGGTGTGCCGACCGGGCGTGGCGGTCAGCCCGGACGGAAAGAGCGTCTACGTCGCCTCGCGCGGACCCACCTGGCGGAAACGGCCGTGGCGCGCCTCAACCGCAACACGACCACGGGGGCGATCAGCCAGCCCGCCGGGGCGGCCGGCTGCGTGAGCGACGAGGGGGCGGGGCCGTGCGCCAACGGGCATGGCGCTCGACGCAGCCGTCCTCGGTGGCGGTGAGCCCCGACGGGAAGACCGTCTACGCCGTCTCGCGATTGATACAGCGACGCCGATGGTGCGCTTCCAGCGCAACACGACCACGGGGCGATCGCCAGCCCGGCGACCTCCCCGGCTGCGTCAGCGAGAGCGGGGCGGGACACTGCTACAACGGCCACGGGCTCGACGGGGCGACCTCGGTGGCGGTCAGCGCGGACGGAAGAGCGTCTACGTCGCCTCGGGGCGACAGCGCACGCCGTGGCGCGCCTCAACCGCAGCACGACCACGGAGTCGATCACCCAGCCCGACGGGAACGGCACGGGCTGCGTCAGCGAGGACGGGGCGGGGGGCTGCGCCGACGGCCACGGGCTCGCTGCCGACGCCGCTCTTCGGTGGCGGTCGCCCCGGACGGCAAGAGCGTCTACGTCGCCTCAGGCCTCGCCGTGGCGCGTTTCAACCGGGCGCCCTGACGGGCTGCCTCGGCTTCGCTCGAAGGACCGCTCTCACGCGGTGACGCCCGCCGAGGCCGCCGCGGGCGCGATCTCGAGCTCCCCGCCCTCCATGCCCATCTCGACCAGGGCGGGGTCGCCGCCCAGCTCCTCCCAGCGGCGGCGGGCGGTGACGTGGAGGTCGTCGAGGAAGTCGTCGGAGTGCAGGGGGTCGTGGTGGAAGAGCAGGAGCCGCTTGGCGCCGACGCGGTTGGCGAAGGTCAGGGTGTCGCTCGATCCGGGAGTGGCCCCAGCCGATGTGCTCGGGGTACTCCTCGTCGGTGTACTGGCAGTCGTGGATCAAGAGGTCGGCGTCGCGAGCCAGGTCGTACCCGGAGATCCACTCCGGCTCCAGGTCGGCGAGGCTCGCGCCCAGCGCGGGCTCGTGGTCGGGGATGTAGCAGAGCGTGGTGTCGCCCTCGGTGATCCGGAAGCCGAGGGTCGGGCCGCGGTGGTTGACGGCCTCCGTGTGGATCGTCGCCGAGCCGACCTGCCACTCGCTCGGCGGCGTGTCGCGAAAGGAGACCGAGCAGGGCAGCTCGCGCACCTCGACCGGCGACAGCGGAGCGGAGATGTAGCGGGCGACCCGGTCCTCCAGCGAGGCCTCCGGCGAGGCGGGCCCCCAGATCGTGATCTCCACGCCGGAGCGAAAGCAGGGCGGGAAGAACATCAGGCCCTGGATGTGGTCCAGGTGCAGGTGGGTGAGCAGGATGTTGACCTTGGGCGCCGTGACCAGGTCGAGGCCAAGCGTGCGAATGCCGGTGCCGGCGTCGAGGATCAGGTCCTCGCCGCTGTCGAGGGTGAGCTGCACGCATGAGGTGTTTCCGCCGTAGCGGTTCATCTTCGGCCCCGGGGCGGGGACCGAGCCTCGCGCCCCCCAGACCTTGACCTTCATTGCCGCGCCTCCTCGCCGTGCTTCGAGTTCAGGGGCCAGAAAAGGATCATCGCCCCGGAGGATCCCTCCGGAGAGGCGACGATCGGAAAGGTGCTGGACTCGATCTTGTGCTCCGCTCCGCCGGCCGAACGGAGCCGGTAGATGCCGTGTTCGGGCCGGCCCGCCCGCACCGCCTGGGTCCCCGGCAGGTCGTCCAGCGGGATCGGCTGGCCATCGCCGTCGACGGGCCCGTAGGTGGAGATCCATTCCTCCGGGTCCATGCGCCCCGCATCCTCGAACGAGCGCCCCAGCACGGCGCCCGCGGCCTCGTTGTAGAAGACCAGCGCGCCGTGATGGTCCAGCAGGAAGGCGGGCGTCGAGATGCTCGTCAGCAGGTTGCGGGCCAGGATCAGCTCCAGGGGCTTCTGGGCGCGAGCCGCCATCCGCATTCTTCCATCCCGCGGTCCACGGTTCTTCCACCCCGCGAGCCCAGCGGGCGACTTCGGTCGACTACGCTATGAGCTTGCGGGCCCGACGCTCAGCGCGCGCAGCTCCTGGAGCGATTCATCGAGGCCGGCGGCGAGCTCCGCGACGCCGGGCACAACGCCGGGGTCCGTGCAGAAGCCGAAGCCCATCCGGCCCGCCAGCGAGACCGCCGAGGCTCGCAGGGCGTGCCGGTCGGCGGGCTCGGCGACCGAGTAGAGCTCGGCGACGCGCCCGGTGAGCACGTGGACGGGCTCCCTGGGGCCGGGCACGTTGGAGACGGACAGCGCGAACTCCCGGGGGCCCGAGGCCAGCTCGGAGGCGACCCGGTAGAGGGGTTGGACGTGCGAGAGGCTGTGGAAGAAGGAGTAGAGCTCGTCGGCATCGTGGTGCTGCTTGCGGCTCAGGGTCTGGGCGTTGATCGCCGCCAGCCGCTTCCGGGGATCGGGTTCCGCCACCGGCAGATCGCAGAACAGGAACGAGTCGCGGTTGCCGAGCTCGTCACGGTCCTCCCCCCGGTGATGCATGCTGACCGGGATCTGGACGCGCATCGCCTGCATGGGCTCGTGGTGAGCGCCCAGCCAGCGCCGGATCGCTCCGGCGACCACGGCCAGGACGACGTCGTTGACCGTCACCCCGTTTCCCGCGGCGTGCTCGATTCGCTTCAGGTCGTCCAGCGCACAGGCGGTGAACGCCACCTCGCGTTCGCCGCCGATCCGGCGGTCGAACGCCGTCTCGGCACCCAGCGGCCAGAGCTCGCGCCGCAGGGTGGCGGGGAGAGTGGCCAGCCCGCGACCGGCATCGCGCCAGCGGCGCGGCGAGGCGGCCGCCCGGGCGCCCCCGGCCAGGGCGCCGCCGATGCCCCCGCAGCCGGCTGCGGGCGCCGGCGGCGAGCAGGCGCGACCTCCCGGGCACCGGCTCTGGCTTCCACGCGCCGGACGCCGGCGCGCCTGTCCTCGTCCGTGTCCCAGAGGAGCTCGGACAGCAGGCGCAGGAAGGTGACGCCGTCCGCGAGGCAGTGGTGGACGCGGATCACCAGCGCGGTGCGACCGTCCGAGAAGGGGCCGACGACGCTGATGGCCCAGAGCGGCCGCGCGTGATCGAGGCGCTCGGCCATCACGCGTCCGACCAATCGCATCAGCTGGGCGCGGTCGCTCACCGTCCCCGGAGCGGCGCGCACGTGATTGCGGACGTCGAAGTCCGGGTCGTCCACCCAGGCTGGGGCGGCCAGCCTCAGCGGCGTCGGAGCCAGGCGTTGCCGGGCGCGTGGCAGGCGCCCCAGCCGCGCCTCGACCCGGCTGCGCACGCGCTCCACGGTGAGCGGCTGCCCGTCGCGAGCCGGCTCGACGATCGCCAGCTTCAGCGTGTGGCCGGCGATCGCGTCGGACTCGAGGCGCAGGATCCGGGCGTCGTCGGCGCTCAGTCGCTCCATCGTGTCAGGGGCCGCGCCCGTCACGGGCGCATCCAGTGCCCCTCGCTAGTAACCGTAGCCGCCGCCGCACCGTGGTGGATGGTCATCGTGGCACCGCCCGCGTGCATCGCTCCTGCGCCGCCGCCGCCTGCGCCGCCTGCCGCCCTGACGGTGATCTCACCCTCCATGCCGAGGTCTCGGTGGTTGCCGACCGGGCAGTACATCTCGTAGCTTCCGGGCTGCGACAGATCGACGGTCAGCGTGCCGCTCTCGCCGGGGCCGAGGTCCTGCTCGAGCTCCTCCTCGCCCTTCGGCCCCTCGACCTCGAGGTTGTGGGCGACGCCGCCGTCGTTCGTGACCTTGAACGAGACGGTGCCGGGCTGCACGGTCGGGTCGGAGGGGTCGAGCTCGTAGTCGGTCTCGCTGATGTTCACCGTCTGCCCACCGGCCGCTCGCCGCGGTGCCCGGCCGAGGTGGTCTCGTTGTCGTCACCGCCGCAGCCGCTCGCGAGCATCAGCGCCGCGGCGGTGACGCGGCAGGGCGACCAGGGAGAGTCTCGACTCTCATGCGGTCGCCCTCGGGCACCTGGCGCTTCGGGGCGCGGACGGGGCAGGGGCGCCACGTAGGTCTTGGAGCCGGCTCGCAGGCCGATTGCGGTGGCATCGACCGGCGCCAGGGCGGAGCTGAGGTGGTCGCCCTCGCCGTCGTAGACGTAGCGAAACGACCCGGCGGGGACCCGCTTGCCGCTCGAGCTGCGCAGCCACACCTGGCAGAGGGCGCCGGGCCGGAAGCCGTACACCTTGACGCTGACCTCGCTTCCCCACGGGCGGGGCGCGAGGGTGGCCTCGGCGAAGACGCCGCGCGGCAGCGACCGGAAGGCGACCGTCTCGGCACGGGTGCTCTGGTCCGAGCCCGTCGATGTGACGAGCACGGCGACCACGGCCCCCACCGCGGCGACGGTGGCCGCGGCCAGCGCGAGCTTCACGCGGCTCCGTCTGCGGCGCTCGGCGCGGCGCTCCGCAGCGATCCGGTCGGACGATCCGCTCCCCGAGCCGCGGCGGGGGCGCGGGCGCCTGCGCGAGCCGGTCCGGATCGGCGCGGCTGAGCAGCGACGCCAGCGGGGCGAGCGCCTCGGCCTCGGCCCGGCACCCTGGACACCCATCGAGATGGGCCTCCGTGGCGAACCGCTCCGCCTCGGGGAGCTGGCCCAAGACCAGCGCGCCGATCCGCTCCCGCCACTCGCGGCACCCCTCAGCCTTCATAGCCCATCTCCTCGAGCGCGTTGCGAAGCGCCTTCAGCCCGTAGTAGACGCGGCTCTTGATGGTGCCCTCGGGCACGCCCAGCTCCTCCGCGACCTCGGCGTACGGGCGCCCGCGAAGGTAGGTCTCGACGAGGACGCGGCGATGCTGCGCGCCGATCCGGCGCAGGGCTTCCTCGACCTGCCAGGTGAGCAGCATCTCCTCGAACGGCTCGTGGCCCAGCTCGGGCAGGTCTGCCCCAACCCTCGGCCTCGCCGCGCGGGCGCGGCCCAGGTCGGTGACCACGTTGCGCATGATCGCGAACAGCCAGGTTCGCAGCGAGCCGAGCTCGGGATCGAAGCGATCTCCGGCCCTCCAGGCTCGCAGAAAGGTGTCCTGAACCGCCTCCTCGGCGAGCGCCGAGTCGCCCAGCGACCGCAGCGCGAAGCCGTACAGCTCGCCCGCGTGGGCCGCGTACGCCTCGCGGACGCCCGTTTCATCGGTGAGGAAGGCGTCAGTCATCGGCCCGGCGCTGTGGTTCGTGGATCCGCACACCTGCCAGTAATACCGCCCCGAGGCGGCCCGAGTTCAACCCATACACGCCTCCGGGCGCCATCTCCGGGCACGGATTCTCAAGCACCCCCACGAGGGAGCCGATAGGCAGCCCGAGTGCGCGCGGGGGATCGACAGCGCTTGTCTGATGAGCTGGGGGCCGCCCGGCAACGGATCGGTGAGCTCGAGGAGCGGCTGACCCGGCTCTCCCAGCGGGATCCGCTGATCACGAGCCTGCTCAGCCTCGGCGCCTTCCGAACCCAATTCGAGCTCGACGTCGCGCGCGCGCACCGCAACCAGCGCCCGCTGACGGTGGCCCTGCTCGACGTCGACCGGTTTCGCCAGCTGAACCTCGAGCACGGCTACGCGGCGGGCGACGCGGTCCTGGCTGCCGTCGCCGGCCTGATCGCCGAGCAGACCGGCGTCCACAACCTCGCCTGCCGGATGGGCGGCGACGAGTTCGCGTTCCTGCTGCCGGAGACCGGCGCCGTGGCGCGGGAGGCGATCGAGCGGCTGCTGGTGGAGCTCGAGGACCTCGAGGCGGGCGGGATCCGCGGCATCTCGGCCTCGGTCGGCATCGCGACGCTGGAGATGGGAGACAAGCCCGAGGCGGTGCTCGCCGCGGCCAGGGCGGCGCTGGAGCAGGCGCGCGCCCGGGGCGGCCGGCAGGCCGCGGTCTTCGGTGGCTCCTCAGAGAACGGAGACGCGGCGCTCGACCTCGGGCATGGCGACGTGATCGCGGCGCTCGCCTCGGCGCTCGAGGAGCGCGACCGCTACACGGGCGAGCATTCGGAGAGCGTCGTCGACCTGACCGCGCAGGGTGGGGGAGGCGCTGGCGCTCGGCGGCGAGGAGATCAGCCGCGTCCGCACCGCGGCGCTCCTCCACGACATCGGCAAGGTCGGGGTTCCCGACGAGATTCTTCACAAGCCTGGCCCGCTAAACGACCGGGAGTGGGAGATCATGCGCCAGCATCCGGTGATCGGCGAGCGGATCCTGCGAGCGATCCCGGGAATGGGAGACGTGGCTCGCATCGTCCGTCACGAGCACGAGCGCTGGGACGGCAAGGGCTATCCGGATTGCCTCGCCGGCGCGGAGATCCCGGTCGGCAGCCGGATCATCCTCGCCTGCGACGCCTACCACGCGATGGTCTCCGACCGTCCCTACCGCAAGGCCATGGAGCACACCGACGCGATCGCGGAGTTGAGCGGCAACGCGGGCGCCCAGTTCGACCCGGAGGTCGTGGAGGCGCTGGTCGGCTACCTGTTCGGGCGCCGCCAGGCGGGCCTGACCGCGGTCTGACCCTGGTCGACAACGACCGCGACGGCCCCGGGCGAACCCGAGACCGACGCCGGCCGCTAGCCGGTTGCCTTCAAGGCCGTTCTAGAGCTTGCCGATCTTGAAGATCTTGGTGCCGCAGTCGGGGCACGTGCCCTGAATCGCCGGGCGACCGTTCTTCATGGTCACCTGCTGCGGATTCTGGATCTCGACCTTCTTGCGTTCCTTCACGCAGTAACCGGTTGGCATCTGTGGGATCTCCTTTCAGGAACCGCGTGTGTGTGCGTGCGCCGAAGAGCTGCGATCTCTCGCCTATCCGGCGACCGTTGAGCGACCGTAGAGGACTCGCCGGACGCGTGCAGGCACGCCTCGTGCGAATAAACACAAGTTCGCAGGCTGGGGAGGCGGACGCCTGAGGCTAGGGAGAGCGCCGACCAGAGCCGCCGCCGGACGAGCTGCCTGAGCTGCCGGACGAGCCGGAGGTGCCGTCGGACGAGCTGTCCGCGCTGGACACCTGGCTTCGCAGCTCCTTGATGTCGTCCTGCACCACCTTCAGCTCGCGCCTGGTGGTGGTTTGAGCGGTGGAGAGCCTGTTCACCTCGTCCTCGAGCTCGGCGAGCCGGCGGTCGAGCCCCTGGACGTCCTCCTGGGCGGCCTCGGAGGCGGACTGCTCCACGACTGAGATCTGGTCGCGAAGCGAGGAGAGGTCGTCCTCGGTGGCGGCGTCCTGCTTCAGGGTGAGCGTCAGGACCAGGCCCACGGCGGCCGCCGCCAGCGCCAGGACCGCGACCGCGGCGCCCACGTAGGTGCGCACCCCGAGCTTTCGATCGAGCTGTGCGATCCAGGCCCGAAGGCCGTCGATGCGCTCCTGGGGGTCGGCGGGCGCCTGAGGCGCCGCCGCGGGCTGAGCCGGCTGAGGCTTCCCCGGTGTCTTCACGGCCTCGGCGTCCTTGGCCGCGGGGGAGCTTGGCGGCGACTCCTCGGTGGAAGGCTCGACCCCGCGTCGCGCGAACGGAAGGCGTGGACGGCGCATGGCCCTAGACGCCCGGGCCGGGACTCGGCGACCTCGCCGTCCACGGGGTCGAGCTCCAGGCCGTGCTCCACCCAGGCGCGCAGCCCCCCGGCCAGGTTGTATGCGTCCCACCCCGCCTGCCTGAAGGCCGCGGCGGCCAGCGCCGAGCGATTTCCGGACCGGCAGTAGAAGATCACCGGCCTCTCCCTCGAGATCGACTCCGCCTCGCGGGTCAGCTCGTTCACCTCGATCGTGCGCGCGCCCCGGATCCTGCCCGCCTCCACCTCGTACGGTTGACGGACGTCGATCAGCTCCGCCTCGCCGGCCTCGATCAGCTCGGCTGCGCGCGCCGGCGTGATCTCGGTCTCGGTGGCGGTCTCCTCGGCCATGCGCTCAGCTTACTCAGGGCTATCCCGGCAGGAAGGCGCATCCGGCGGCCTGGGGCCGAGTGGGACGAGGCCCTTATTCTCTGACCTTCCGAACTCGACCGAAGGAGACCTGCCCAATGCCCGAAGCCGTGATCGTCGACGCCGTCCGCACCCCGATCGGCCGCGCCTTCAAGGGGTCGCTGTCCCAGCAGCGCCCCGACGAGATGGGCGCGCACGTCGTCGACAGGCTGCTCGAGCGCAACCCGGACGTGGAGCCCGCCTCGGTCGAGGACGTCTTCTGCGGCTGTGGCCTGCCCCAGGGCCTGCAGGCCTTCAACATCGCCCGGATCATCGTGCTGCTCTCCGAGCACCTGCCGCAGACGGTCAACGGGGTCACCGTGTCGCGCTACTGCTCGTCCAGCCTCGACGCGATCCGCCACGCCGGCAACGCGATCAAGGCCGGCGAGGGCGACGCCTACATCGCCGCCGGGGTCGAGTGGGTGAGCCGCTACAACGAGCGCCAGGAGGCGGCCGGGGTGGCGGACCAGAACGAGCGCCTTCAGGGCGGGGACGGGCAGCCCGACGCCTACATCCAGATGGGCGACACGGCGGTCAACGTGGCCAAGAAGTACGAGGTCAGCCGGGCCGACATGGACAAGTACGCGCAGCGCTCCCAGGAGCTCGCGGTCGCCTCGCAGGAGTCGGGCTTCTTCGACCGCGAGATCGTCCCCGTGAAGCTCGAGGACGGCACCGAGGTCGCCAAGGACGACGGGCCGCGGGCGAGCTCGACCCTGGAGAAGCTGGCCGAGCTGCCGGAGGCGTTCGAGGGAGGCGGCGGCGTCACGGCCGGCAACTCCTGCCCCCTGAACGACGGCGCCGCGGCGGTGCTCCTGATGTCCGACACCAAGGCCAAGGAGCTCGGCCTGACGCCGCGGGCGCGGATCGTCACCGCCGCGACCTTCGGCAACGAGCCCGAGTACATGGGCGTGGCCCCGATCGGGGCGATCAAGAAGGTGCTCGAGCGGGCTCAGATGACGATCGACGACGTCGACGTGGTGGAGCTGAACGAGGCCTTCGCGGCCCAGGTGATCCCGATCATGGACCAGTGCGGGATCTCGCTCGAGAAGCTGAACACGCACGGCGGGGCGATCGCGCTCGGCCACCCGTTCGGGATGACCGGGGCGCGGATCATGACCACCCTGCTCAACGCGATGGAGACGGACGACCACCAGGTCGGCCTGGAGACGATGTGCGTCGCCGGCGGCCAGGGCAAGGCGATGATCGTCGAGCGGCTGGGCTGAGCCAGGCGAGTCCGCGGGCGAGGCCCGCCGTCAGCCCGCCGCCTCGGCCTTGCGCAAACCACGGCGCGCGAAGACCGACAGGGCGGCGGCCAGGCCCACGGCCGCGGCGAAGGCGAGCGCGACGTGGAAGGGGTCGCCGGCCATCAGGCTGCGGCCGGCCTCGATGATCGGCGGTGACCGGGTTGACCTGCGAGACGGTCTCGATCCAACCCTGGAGCAGGTCGCGTGGCACGTACACCGGTGACGTCATCAGGATGAGGAAGACCGGCAGCTGCATCGCCGGCGCCGCCTGGAGGGTCCGCATTCGCGTCATCATCCCCGCTGCGAAGAGGAACGCGGCGACGTTGACGATCAGCGCGAGGCCAGACCAGCCCGAAAAGGTCGATCCCGCCGCCGCCAACCTCGAGCCCGGTGGCCAGGGCAATCGCGAAGACCATCGCCCAGACGAACACGGTCGCGGATCAGGGCCGCGACGCCGTAGCCCGCGATCACCGCCGAGCGGTCACGGCGCGGCGAGCAGGAGACGCCGGGTGAACCCGGAGTCGAAGTCGGCGGCGATCGAGAAGCCGATGAAGACGCCCGCCGAAGGCGGCCGACTGGAGGAGCACGAAGACGAACTGGAAGGCGTTGTAGTCGTAGTAGTCGAAGCCGGGCAGGTCGCCGACCGCCGAGAGCCCGCCCGCGAACGCCATGTAGAAGAAGAGCGGGAAGATGAGCGGCGGCAGGATCAGCGCCGGGCTGCGCACCACGGAGTGCAGGTTGCGCCAGGCCACCGTGCGGGCGACGGCGAGATATCGGCCTCGGCGGCTCACGTTCGCACCAGCCTCTCGCGCAGGGCGCCGTCGAGGCCGCCAGGCCGACCGCGAAGATCGCGATCGCGATGCCGAAGGCGAGCGCCAGCGCTTCGGCGTCCCAGCCGGTGATCACCAGGCTGCGAAGGCCCTCGATCAGGTAGCTGACCGGGTTGATCGTCGCCACCGTCTGGAACCAGTCCTGGGCGATCAGGTCGCGCGGCAGCGCCGCCGAGCTGAGGAAGAGGAGGATGAACATGAGCGGGAAGAGTCCCTGGACCGCCTCTCCCGACCCCGTGCGCAGCCCCACGAAGAGCCCGATCGTGCCGAAGCGCGGCGGCGATCAACAGCGACGAGGGCGAAGATGCACGAGCACGCCCAGGGGCCCGGCCTCGATGTCGGCGCCGGCGGCGAGGCCGGCGGCGAGGAATGCGATCGCCTGGATCGTCCCGACCAGCAGGACCCCGGTCAGCTGACCGGCGAGCAGCGAGGAGCCGCGCATCGGCGTGAGCGAGAGGCGGTTGAAGAAGCCGCTGCCGATGTCCTGGGCGATGTTGGTGCCGGCCGTGTTGGTGGCGAAGATCGCCCCCTGCATGAAGGGGAAGGCGAGCACGAACGCCAGGTAGGAGTCGGTGGGGAAGCCCGGGATCTGCGTCGCCGCGTCGAGCCCGGAGGCGTTGATGGCGAGCAGGAAGAGCGGGAAGACGAGCGGCGGCACGATCACGATCGGCTGGCGCGCGGTCCGGATCACCGCGCGCCACGCCATGTAGCGCGCCTGGTTCGCAAGCGGGGCTGTGGCCATGGTCACGGACAAGCCGATCAGCGCTACGCCGGTACAGCCTCACGGGCATGCTCATCGGTGTCCCCGTCCGCGGCGGACTCGTCGCCGGCGCCCTCCAGCGAGCGCCCGGTCTTGGCGAGGAAGACGTCGTCGAGGCTCGGCGCGTGGAGCTTCAGGTCGGCGACCCTGATCCCCTCGCCGTCGAGCGCGCGGACGACGTCGGCGAGCTCCTCGGCCCCGTCGTTGAGCCGCACTGCGGCGGCCTCGCGGGCGGCCGGAAGCGGCTCGCCGAAGCGGGCGAGCACGGCGTCGAGGCGCTCGATCGTGGGTCGCGTCGACGGGCGCCGCCTCGACCGTCGGGCGGCCGATCTCGGCCTTCAGCTGGGCGGGCGTGCCTTCGGCGACGAGCCGCCCGCGATCGATGATCCCGACCCGGTCGGCGAGCGCAGTCGGCCTCCTCCAGGTACTGGGTGGTGAGAAAGACCGTGACGCCCTCGTTGCGGGCGAGGTGGGCGACCTCGTCCCAGAGAGCGGCCCGGCTCTGGATGTCGAGTCCGGTGGTTGGCTCGTCGAGGAACAGGAGCCGCGGCTCGTGGACGAGCGCCAGTGCCAGGTCCAGGCGGCGCTTCATGCCGCCCGAGTAGCCGCCGACGCGGCGGTCGGCCGCCTCGGCCAGGCCCACCCGCTCCAAGAGCGCCTCGCCGCGGCGCTCGATCTCGCTGGCTGAGAGGCCGTGGAGGCCGCCCTGGAGCTTCATGTGCTCGCGCCCGGTGAGCAGCGCGTCGAGCGCCGCCTCCTGGAGCGCGACGCCGATCGCGTCGCGCACCGCGGGCCCCTCGCGGACGATGTCGTGGCCGGCCACGCGGGCGGTGCCGGAGGTGGGCGGCAAGAGGGTGGTCAGCATGTGGACGGTGGTCGACTTGCCGGCCCCGTTCGGGCCCAGGAAGCCGTAGATCTCGCCCGGTGCCACGTCGAGATCGATGCCGTCGACGGCGCGTGGGCCGTTCTTGAACTCGCGCACCAGCCCCCGGGCCTCGATGCCGTTGCTCGATGCCGTCGATGTCATTGATCCACCTTCCGTCTGCTGGTGTCGGTTGAAGCCTTGACTCCGTACAGCCGAGCTAGTCGTTGAACAGGGCGTAGCCGTACTCGCCGCGCCTGTAGGCGAGCTTGGCGATCGCCGACATCCGCTCGTCGTCGTTGTCCTCGAGGCGCTCGAACCGGGAGCGCACGCGGCGGGCGGCGCGAGTGCAGAAGGTCTCCGCGATGTAGCGCTCCTGGCCCGAGGGCTCCACGCCGTGCTCGGTCGAAGATCGAGCTGACCCTGGAGAGCACCGCGACCTGCGCGTAGATGTCGGCGACCGAGTCGGCGAGGCGCTTCTGGGCGAACTGGCGGCTGACGATCTCCCGCTTGTGCTTGCGAAGGAGCGACTCGGAGACGTCGCGCAGCTCCTTGACCTGGTCGGAGACGGCGTCGGCGTGGCTCGCGAGCTCGGGGTGCGCCTTGGTGATCCGATCGGGGCGCACCTCGCGCTGGATCCGGCCGCCGAAGTAGTCGATCAGCACCCCGATCGAGCCGATCGGATCCGAGAGGCCGATCTCGCCGAGGCCCGAGAGCTTCTCGCCCAGCGGCTTCAGGCCGGAGAGCGCGACGAACGCGCGCAGCACGTCGTTGGCGCCCTCGAAGATCGGGAAGATGCGGATGTCGCGCAGCACCTTCTCGAACGGCTGGGTGCGCAGGTAGCCCTCGCCCCCCTTGAGCTGAAGGGTGCGGTTGGCCGCGTACCACAGGAACTCGGTCCCGGAGACCTTGCAGATCGCCGACTCCAGCGAGTAGTCGGGCACGCCGGCGTCGACCAGGCCGCAGGTCAGGTAGCACATCGCCTCGAGCCCGAACAGGTTGGAGACCATCCAGCCGATCTTGTCCTGGACCAGCTCGAAGTCGGCCAGCGGCCGGCCGAACTGGTGGCGATCGTTGACGTGGTCGATCGCCTTGTCCAGCAGCCACTTGGCCGCCCCCACCGAGCCCGTCCCGAGGCCGATGCGGCCGTTGTTGAGGATCTCCATCGCGATGTGGAAGCCCTCGCCGGGCTCGCCGAGCACGTTCTCGGGCGGCACCCGCACGTCGTTGAAGTAGAGGCGCCGCAGGTCGTTGCCCCGCAGCCCCATGGTGTCGTAGCGCTCGCCGACCTCGAACCCCTTCATCCCCCGCTCGACGATCAGCGCGATGTGGCGGTCCTTGCCGTCCACCTCGCAGCGGGCGAAGGTCGTGAACACCGAGCCCTTGCCCCCGTTGCCGATGTAGCGCTTCTCCCCGTTCAGCACCCAGGACCCGTCGGCCTGCTGGACCGCGCGGCTTTCGATGTGGTAGGCGTCCGAGCCCGCGTTCGGCTCGGTGAGCGCGAAGCCGGCCAGCTTGCGCCCGGCGGCGAGGTCGGGGAGGAAGCGCTCCTTCTGCTCCTCGGTGCCGAACAGGTGGATGCCCTTGAAGCCGATCGACTGGTGGACGCCGAGGACGATCGACAGCGTGGCGTCGATCCGGGCGAAGGCCTCGAACACGCGCGCGTAGCCGGTCTGCGAGAGGCCCTGGCCGCCGTAGCGCTCGGGGACGTAGAGGCCGCACAGGCCGCGCTCGCCGAGCTCGCGGATCACGTCGTCGCCGATCCAGCGGTCGTCCTCGATCTTGCGCGGGTCCAGCCGCGAGCCGAGCTCGTCCGCGGCCGCGATCAGGGCCCGCACGTGCTCCTGCTCGGCCGGGTCGGGCTGTGGCCACGGAAAGACCAGGTCCTCGTGGATCTCGCCCAGGAACAGGGACTTCGCGAACGAGGAGCAAGGCTGCTCGGTCCGCGCCTCCTCCACCCTTGCCTCGGTCGCGGCCTCCATCAACGCGAGGGTACCCTGCCGCGGGCCGAGTGGCCGGTCGGCCACGATCCGCCAGGTGCACGCTCGCGGCGGCTCCAGCACACCGGCGCCGGCGCCCGACCCCGGCCGTCTACCAGCGGCGCCGCCTGGTCGCGCGTGGCGGTCGTCGTCGCCGCTGATCGTTGCCGTCGTTCTCGCGGTGCGCGGCGCGGCGGCGGGGCTGTCGCGTGCAGGAGGTGGTGCGCGCCCAGCGCGAGGCGCAGCCGGTGCGCTTCACGATCGAGGCCAGCGGCGACCTCTTGATCCACTCGCTGGTCTGGGAGCGCGCGCTGGCGCTGGGCGGCGAGCGACTACGACTTCGCTCCCCTGTTCGACGAGATCCGGCCCTACGTCGCCGGCGCCGACCTGGCCCTCTGCCACGTCGAGACGCCGATGAGCCCGGCGCCGCCGGCCAGCTACCCGATCTTCAACACGCCGCCGGAGCTGGCGCGAGGGATCAAGGCGACCGGCTGGGACGCCTGCGACACGGCCTCCAACCACTCGCTCGACCAGGCGCAGACCGGGATCGACGAGACCGGCAAGGCCCTCGACCGCGCCGGCGTCGAGCACACCGGCTCCTTTCCCTCGGCGGCCGCGCAGCGCGAGCCGCTGATCGTCGACGTCCACGGCGTCCGGGTCGCCCTGCTCGCCTACACCACGGACACGAACGGGATCCCGCTCCCCCAGCCGTGGTCGGTGAACATCGCCAGCCGGGAGCGCGTGCTGGCCGACGCGCGCCGGGCGCGGCGCATGGGCGCCGAGGCGGTGATCGTCAACCTCCACTGGGGCGCCGAGATCGTCCCCGAGTACCAGCCCGAGCCCAGCTCCGGGCAGCTCGACCTGGTCAAGAGGCTGACCGCATCCGCGCCTGATCACGGCGATCGTCGGCCAGGGCCCGCACGCCGTGCAGCCGATCGAGCGGGTAAACGGCAAGTTCGTCGTCTTCAGCGAGGGCAACCTGATCTCGAACCAGAGCCCGCTGGCGGGGCTGCCCGCGTCCAGCCAGGACGGCCTGATCGCGCTGCTCGACTGCGTCGCCAAGAGCGGCGAGGTCGAGGTGCGCCGGGTCCGCTACGTGCCGGTGTTCGTCAACCACCCCGACTACCGGGTGCTGCCGGTCGGCGACGCGCTGAGGGGCGGCGAGGGCGACCCGACCCTGTTGCGCGACTCGTACGAGCGGACCGTGAGCGTGGTCGGCCGCGGCAAGGGGATCGAGCCGGTGCCGCGGCGGCTGCCGACGGGGCTAGCCGTCCGCCACCCGTGTGAGCTGCAGCGGACTACGATCGCCGGCGTGGCCCTGCCCCTGAAGCCACCCGTTCAACCCCAGCTGGCGCTCTCCCGCAAGGAGATCCCGGAGGGCGAGGAGTGGGTGTACGAGCCGAAGTTCGACGGCTTTCGCGCGCTGGCCTTCGTCGACGGCGAGGACCTCTTCCTCCAGTCGCGAACGGGCAAGCCGCTGCGTCGCTACTTCCCCGAGCTCGAGTTCCCGCCGGGCCGCTACGTGCTGGATGGCGAGCTGGTGATCCTCGACGCCGACGACCGGGAGGTGTTCGACGCGCTCCAGAACCGCCTCCACCCGGCGGAGTCGCGCGTGCGGATGCTCGCCGCCGAGACGCCGGCGCTGTTCCGGGCCTTCGACCTGCTCGCCGAGGGGAAGGAAAAGCTCCTCACCCGTCCGTTCGCGGAGCGGCGCGAGCGACTCGAGTCGCTGGTCGCCGGCCTCGGCGGGCGAAGGAAGCGCACCTGCCGGCTCGATCGAGCTGACGCCGCTCGCGAACAGCCCCGCCAAGGCCGCCCCGTGGCTGGAGTCGGGCGAGGGCGTGATCGCGAAACAGCTCGACGCCCCCTACCGCCCCGGCGAGCGCAAGGGGATGGTGAAGGTGAAGCGCGTGCGAACGGCGGACTGCGTGGTGGTCGGTTGGCGGCCGGGGAAGGAGGAGGGCACCGTGGGCTCCCTGATCCTCGGCCTCTACGAGCGCGGCAAGCTGCGGGTCGTGGGCCATACCTCGGGCTTCCGGGCCAAGGAGAAGCGCGAGCTGGTCGCCAAGCTGGCGCCGTACGAGACCGGCGAGCGGGGCTCAGGCGACCCGAGCCGCTGGTCGCACGACCGCGACCTGGAGTGGATCGAGCTGCGTCCCGAGCTCGTGGTCGAGGTCTCCTTCGACCACGTCAGCGACGGCCGTATCCGCCACGGCACCAAGGTCCTGCGCTGGCGCGACGACAAGGACCCGAAGGACTGCCGGTTCGACCAGCTCGAGCAGTAGGCCTAGCGGCTCTTCCGGCCCGTGGCCTTCCTCGGCTTCGCCGGCTTCTTCGCGCGGCTCGGCTGCACGCGCTTCGGCTCGCCGCGCTGCTTGGCGAAGTGCGGCGGCCAGGGCGCGTCGCCGAGGCCCTCGGCCTCGTCGCGCGCCGCCAGCTCCAGCAGGCTCTCGAGTGAGCCCGGCGTGCCGGTCGATCTCGGCCGAGGGATCGCCGACGTCCTTGAGCCGCGCCGGGACGGTGTCGAGCCGAAGCTCGGCCGGATCGACGTCGGGCACCTCGTCCCACTCGAGCGGGCAGGAGACGCGGGCGTCGGCCACCGGGCGCACCGAGTAGGCGGAGGCCACGGTGCGGTCGCGGGCGTTCTGGTTGTAGTCGACGAAGACCCCGTGGCGCTCCTCCTTCCACCACTTGCTGGTCGCCAGCTTCGGGACCCGGCGCTCGACCTCGCGGGCGAGGGCCAGGGCCGCCCGCCGCACCTCCGTGAAGTCCTGCTCGGGCTCCACCCGCACGTTGACGTGGATGCCGCGCGAGCCGGAGGTCTTGGGGAAGCCCTCGAGGTCGTGCTCGGTGAGGACGTCGCGGACGACCATCGCCACCTTGCGGACGTCGTCCCAGGAGGCCTCGGGCGTCGGGTCGAGGTCGACGCGCAGCTCGTCGGGGTGGTCGAGGTCGGCGCGGCGCACCGGCCAGGGATTGAAGTCGATCACCCCGAGGTTCACCGCCCAGACGAGATGGGCGGCGTCGTTGGCGCACAGCTCGGTCGCGCTGCGCCCGCTCGGGAAGTGGACGGTGGCGGTCTGAAGCCACTCCGGCGCACCCTTCGGCACCCGCTTCTGGAAGAAGAACTCGCCGCCGGCCCCGTCGACGAACCGCTTCAGCGTCGTCGGTCGCTCGCGCAGGTGGACCAGGGCCGCGTCCGCCGCCTCGAGGTAGTAGTGGGCGAGGTCCAGCTTCGTGTGGCCCGTCTCGGGGAAGAAGACCTTGTCCGGGTTGGAGAGCCGAACCTCGTGACCCGCCGCCTCGATCGTCGTGTGCCGCCCTTTCTGTCGCCATGGGTGGAAGGATCGTGCCGCATTCGACCGAGAGGAGCCGCATGGACTCGCTCAGCACGATGACCTACGAGCGCGACGGGAGGGTGGCGCGGATCACCCTCGACCGGCCGGAGCGCGGCAACGGGATCACGCTCGAGATGCCGCGCGAGCTGGCCGCCTGCGTCGAGCGGGCCAACCTGGATCCGGAGGTCCACGTGCTCGCGCTCGCCGGCAACGGCTCCGGCTTCTGCGGCGGCTACGACCTGGTCGCCTCGGCCGAGGCGATGAGCGAGGGGTTCGGGATCGACCAGGCGCCCTCAGGGCTCGGCGCTCGATCCCGCCGGTCCAGGCGGCGAACCACGACCCGGATCGCGTCTGGGACCCGGTGGTCGACTTCCAGATGATGTCGCGGAACGTCCGCGGCTTCATGAGCCTCTTCCACTCCGAGAAGCCCGTGCTCTGCAAGGTGCACGGCTTCTGCGTCGCCGGCGGCACCGACATGGCGCTGTGCTCGGACCTGCTGGTGGTCGAGGACGAGGCGAAGATCGGCTACCCGCCGGCTCGGGTGTGGGGCGTGCCGACGACCGCGCTCTGGTCGTGGCGGATCGGCCCGGCGCGGGCGAAGCGGCTGCTCCTGACGGGCGACTCGATCTCCGGCGCGGAGGCGGTCGAGTGGGGGCTCGCCGCGGAGGCGGCGCCCGCCGATCGCCTCGACGAGCGCTTCGAGGCGCTGCTGGGCCGGGTGGCGCGGGTGCCGGTGAGCCAGCTCGTGATGCACAAGCTGCTCGTCAACCAGGCGGTCTACGCGCAGGGGCTTCACGCCACGCAGGTCCTCGGCACCTTCTTCGACGGCGTCGCCCGCCACACCCCGGAGGGCTACGCGTTCCAGCGCCGCGCCGCCGAGGCGGGGTGGGGCGAGGCGGTCCGCGAGCGGGACGAGCCCTTCGGCGACGCCGGCCGCTCCACCTTCAAGGGGTAGCCGCAGATACGCCTCCGCCGCCATGTCCCAGAGCAATCCCGAGGTCACGCCGGAGTCGCTGCGCGCGCGGGTCGCGGACAGCTTCCCCGCCGACCTCGGGGTCGAGCCGCTCGAGGTGACCGACGAGCGCACGACGGGCCGGATCGTCGTCGACAGGCGCCACCTGCATCCGGGCGGGCTCGTTCACGGCGGCGCCTGGGTCGCGCTCGCCGACTCGATCGCCGCCTGGCAGACCTTCCGGCACCTGCCGCCGGGCCACAACTTCACCACGGTCGAGATGAAGCTGAACGTGTTCGCCGCCGGCCGCCCCGGCGACGAGCTGATCGCCACCGCCGAGCACCTCCATGCCGGGCGCACCACCCACGTGGTCGAGGTCCGCGTCCATTGCGGCGAGCGCCTGGTGGCGAACCTGCTCGTCACCCAGCTCGTGATCGCGCCCGGTTGAGCGGTCGGCTGGGCCCTGCCTCTACGGCACCCGGTGGACCTCGAACAGGTTGGTGCCGAGCTCCTGCTGAGGCAGGCCGGCCGTGATCCCGATCAGGTCGCCGCTTGCGGCGACTCCCTGCTCCTTGGCCAGCCGGGCGCACTCGTCGAGCAGCATCCGAAGGCTCGTCCAGTCCTCGGCGAGGGCGCAGCTGACGCCGAACAGGAGCCGGAGCCGGCGCACGGTCTCGATCCGCGGTGAGACGGCCAGCACCGGCACGCTCGGCCGGTGCGCGGAGACCAGCCGCGCCGTGCGGCCGCTGCGGGTGGGGACGACCACGGCGGCGAGCCCGAGCGTGTAGGTCGAGCCGACGGCCGCGCGGGCGACCGAGCCGGCGACGTCCGACGCATCGGAGGTGACGCGGTTGAACAGCCAGTCGCCGTACGGCAGGTCGGGCTCGGCCTCGCGGGCGATCCGGTCCATCATCCGCACCGCCTCCACCGGGTACTCGCCGACCGCCGTTTCCTCGGACAGCATCACGGCGTCGGTTCCCTGGTAGATCGCGGCGGCCACGTCCGAGACCTCCGCTCGGGTGGGCCGGGGCGACCCCACCATCGAGGCGAGCATCTGGGTCGCGGTGATCGACGGCCGGGAGTGGCGCCCGGCCAGCGCCAGGAGCTGCCTCTGGACCACGGGCACCCGCTCGATCGCCATCTCGATGCCGAGGTCGCCGCGGGCCACCATGATCCCGCCGAGCGCCGCCCGCATGATCGGTTCGGCGTTCTCCGCGGCCTGCGGTTTCTCGATCTTGGCGATCAACGGGATGTCGGCTCCGGCGGCCCGGACGCGGCGCTCGACGGGCTCCAGGTCCTCGGCGCGGCGGACGAAGGACACCGCGAGCAGGTCGATGCCCTGCTCGAGCGGCGAAGTCCACCCAGTCGAGGTCGGTGCGGCCGGCGGACGGCAGGGGCACCTCGGTGCCCGGCATGTTGAGCCCCTGGTGTGAGGCGACCGCCCCGCCGACCTCGACCGCGCAGCGCACCTCGCCGGACGTCGCCCCGAGCACCCGCAGCCGGACGCGGCCGTCGGCGAGGTAGACCTCGTCGCCCTCGGAGACCGCAGCCGGACAGGCCCTCCCACGAGACCGGCAGCTGGCCGGCGTCGCCGATCTCCTCTCCGGTCGTCAGCGTCAGCTCCGAGCCCGCGTGGAGCTCGACCACGCCCCCCTCGACCTCGTCGAGCCGCAGCTTCGGCCCCGGCAGGTCGCCGAGCAGGCCGACCTCTTGGCCGGCGAGCTGCGAGGCCTCGCGCGCCATCGCCACGTTGGCGGCGTGATCCTCGCGTCCGCCGTGCGAGAAGTTGAGCCGGAAGACGTCGGCTCCGGCCCGGATCAGCTCGGCCATCCGCTCCACGGAGCGCGTGGCGGGCCCGATCGTGGCGACGATCTTGGTCGCGCCGCCGCGGACGCGGCGGGCTCGGAGCGGGCCTGGCTGGGCTCGGCGGGCATCGCGATCACCCCCGGCCCGGCGTCGGGCAGGGCCGTCGGCGTGGGGGGCGGCTCGCCGGCCTGGGCAGGGGCAATCTCGGGGGCGGGCTCTTCCGCGGCCGGCGCCTCGGCCGGCGCCTCGAGCGCCTGGATCTGGGGGAGCCGCCAGGCGAGCGCCGCCAGCACCAGCCCGACCGCGACCGAGAGCAGGCTCAGGAACCACTGGCCGGCCGACAGCAGCTCGAGGTCGAAGAACTCGCGCACCGGTGCGGCGGCGAGGGCGAGCGCGTACAGCGCCCCAAGCCCGGCGACCATCGCCAGCATGTAGCTCTGGATCGTGATGTGCTCGCGGCCCGGGCCGCGCTCGAGCAGGAGGATGAAGCACAGCCCGAGCACGATCAGGGTGGTGGTGGCGGCGGTGCGGCCCTCCGCCAGCGAGCCCGCGAACAGCTCGTCGACCATGTAGAAGGAGAGCAGCGAGCCCGCGGCGATCCCGACCCCCGCCGGCACCGCGAAGGCGGCCAGCGCGCGCAGCAGCCGGCCCCGGTACAGGGGGCCCTCGCTCGGCGCCAGGGCGAGGACGAAGGAGGGGATCCCGATCGTCAGCGTGGCGGCGATCGTGAGCTGCCTGGGGAGGAAGGGGAAGGCGCCGCCGAAGATCGCGGTGAACAGGATCAGGACCCCGGCGTAGACCGACTTGGTCGCGTACAGGCGCCCCAGGCGGTGGATGTTGCGGGCGATCCGCCGCCCCTCGGCGACCGCGCGCGGCAGCATCGAGAACTGGTCGCGCATCAGGACGATGTCGGCGATCCCCTTCGTGATCTGGCTTCCGGACCCCATCGCGACCGCCAGCCTCGCCTGCTTCAGCGCCGGCACGTCGTTGACGCCGTCGCCGATCATCGCCGTGAAGCGCCCTCGGTCGCCGAGCGCCCCGACCAGGGCCTTCTTCTGCTCCGGGGTGATCCGGCAGAAGATCGTGTTTTGCTCCGCGGCGAGAGCGATCCCGGCCCTGTCGTCGGGCAGCTCGGGCCCCTCGATCACGCCGGCGTCCCCCGGAACGCCCACCGCGTGCGCGACCGCGGTGACCGTCTGCCGGGCGTCGCCGGAGATCAGCTTCAGGTCCACCTGCTGGCTGGCGCATGAACTCGATCGTCTCCGCGGCGTCGGGGCGAAGCTGCTCCTCCAGCACCACCAGGGCTCGCGGCTCGAGCCGCGGCGGAGGCTGGCTGCCAGGGTCGGCCGGCAGGGCCGCCGACGCCTCGCCGAAGGCGACCACGCGCCGCCCGGCGGCCGTGTGCTCCTCGAGCGTCCGCTCGAGCCTGGGGGTCAGCTCGAGCGCCCCCGCCTGGGCGAGCACGTCGGGCGCCCCCATCACGTAGCTGCGGGTCGATCCCCGCCCGTCGAGGGTGATGCCGCTCCACTTCCACACCGACGAGAAGGGCACCTCGGCGACGACGCGCTCCGGCTTGCCCGGGTAGCGCTCGGCGATCGTCTGGAGGGTCCGATTCCGCTCCCCGGCCGAGTGCGCGAAGCGGCCCAGGGCCTCGTGGGCCACCGCCGGCTGGGTCTTGTCCGCCACCTCGACCGAGACCAGGTCGAGGGTGCCGTCGGTGAGCGTCCCGGTCTTGTCCACGCAGATCGTGTCGACGGCGGCCAGCGCCTCGGTCGCGGCTATCTGCTGGACGAGCGTGTCCATCCGCGCCAGGCGGACGGCCGCCACCGCCAGGGTGATGCTCATCAGCAGCACCAGGCCCTCGGGGATCAGCGTCACCAGGCCGGCTGCCGCCGTCTGCGCGGCCTCCTGGAGCTCGACGCTGCGAACCGAGAAGGCGAGCAGCAGGAGGACGGCGAGCGGCACCATCACGATCGTGGTCGCGCTCAGGACGCGGTTGACCTCGAGCTGGAGCGGCGACGGCGGGTGCCGGAAGGCCCTCGCCTCGCCCGCGACCTGCTCGGCGTGGCTGTCCTCGCGCACCGCGTCGACCTCGTAGTAGCCGGAGCCGGCGAGGCAGAAGGCGCCCGACAGCACCCGGTCGCCGTCGTGCTTGCGAACCCCGTCGGACTCGCCGGTCAGGATCGACTCGTCGATCGTCAGTCCCCTGGTCGAGGCCACGACGCCGTCGGCGACCAGCTGGTCGCCGGGCTCGACCCGGATCAGGTCGCCCGGCACGACCTCCTCGGCGCGCAGCTCGATCAGCTCGCCGTCGCGGACCGCCTTCGCCCTGGGCGCCACCAGCAGCGCGAGCTGGTCGAGCGTCTCCTTGGCCTTCAGCTCCTGGCGGATCCCGATCGCCGAGTTGACCACCGCGATCAGCCCGAAGAGGGCGTCCGCGAACAGGCCCAGCGCCAGGAGCAGGACGAAGAAGACGCCCAGGATCGCGTTGAAGAGGGTGAAGACGTTGCCGGCGACGATGCTGGCGACCGAGCGGCTGGTCGGCGGCTCCGGCGGCCCCAGATCGTGCAGCCGCCGCGCCGCCTCGGCGCTGCTCAACCCGCGCGGGTGCGCCTGCTCGCTCATCCGCGTCCATCTATACCGGAGCCGGGTCACTAGGATCGCCGCGAGCCAGTGTCCGCGGAGGCCACCGACAGCCTCGACGGGCCCGCGGAGGCCCCCTCGGTCGTCTTCCAGCGGGTGACCAAGCGCTATCCAGGCGCCGAGGAGCCGGCCGTGCTGGAGCTCGACCTCGAGGTGGCGGGAGGCGAGATCTGCGTCCTGGTCGGGCCTTCCGGGTCCGGCAAGACGACCGCGATGCGGATGGTCAACCGGATGGTCGAGATCACCGAGGGCGAGATCCTGGTCGGCGGCCGCTCGGTCCGCGAGCGCTCGCCGGCCGAGCTGCGCCGCGAGATCGGCTACGTGATCCAGCAGATCGGGCTCTTTCCCCACCGGACGGTGGCCGACAACATCGCCACCGTGCCGCGCCTTCTGGGCTGGGACCGCGCAGCGCGCGGACGCGCGGGTCGAGGAGCTGCTCGAGCTGGTCCGGATCGACCCGGCTTTGCGCGAGCGCTTCCCGGCCCAGCTCTCGGGCGGCCAGCAGCAGCGCGTCGGCGTGGCCCGCGCCCTGGCCGCCAACCCCGGCGTGATGCTGATGGACGAGCCCTTCGGAGCGGTCGACCCGATCAACCGCGAGCGGCTCCAGAACGAGTTCCTTCGCCTCCAGGCCGAGGTGCGAAAGACGATCCTGTTCGTCACCCACGACATCGACGAGGCGATCAAGATGGGCGACCGGGTCGCCGTGCTCCGCGAGGGCGGGCACCTGGCCCAGTACGCGACGCCCGCCGAGCTCTTGATGGCGCCCGCCGACGACTTCGTCGAGGACTTCGTGGGCGCCGACCGGGCCCTGAAGCGCCTGTCGCTGCTGCGGGTCGGCGACATCGACCTCTGGCAGGCGCCGCTGGCCTTCCCCGGGCAGGCCACCTCGGAGGTCCGCTCCAAGCTCGAGCGGCGCCGAGGTCCCGCACGCGCTGGTGATCGACGGCGAGCGCCGCCCGCTCGGCTGGCTCTCCGACGCCGATCTGCGAGCCGAGACCGTTCCCCAGCGGCCCGACACCAGCCCGGAGCCCGTGCTCGAGCGCGACGACGTGATGCGCGACGCGCTCTCCGACCTGCTCCAGGCCGAGACCCGCTACGCGCCGGTGGTGGACGGCGAGGGCCGGATCGCCGGGGTGCTGTCCGTGGAGATCATCTCCGAGTTCCTGACCTCGCCCGAGGCGCTCGCACGAGGAGCATCCGGCGGCGGAGAGGGCGCTTGGGTGATCTCGCCGCTCGCCGTCGAGGTGGGCGGCGCCCTGACCCTCGCGCAGTCGGAGCTGGGGGAGGACTTCTTCCGCGACCGCAGCAATCCGGACTGCGTGCAGCGACAACGGAGCCTTCTGCTTCGAGTGGGCCGCCGACAACCTCGTCGATCGCTACCTCACTCCGACGCTCGAGCACCTGGTGCTGGTCTCGGCCTCGGTCGCGCTCGGGTTCGTGATCGCGCTCGGCCTGGCGCTCGTCTCCCACCGCCGCCGCTGGCTGGTGCCCGCGATCACGGGCGTCACCGGGGTTCTCTACACGGTGCCCGAGCATCGCCTTCTTCCTGCTCCTGCTCCCGATCACCGGCCGCGGCACCGACACCGCGATCATCGCGCTCACCGCCTACACGCTCCAGATCATCTATCGCAACACCGTCGCCGGCCTCGCCAACGTCCCCGCCGAGGCCAGGGACTCCGGCCGGGGCATGGGCATGACCCCCCGCCAGCTCCTGTGGAGGGTCGAGCTGCCGCTCGCGGTGCCCGAGATCATCGCCGGGCTGCGGATCGCGACGGTGTCGACGGTGGCGATTGCGACGCTCGCGGTCTTCGCCGGGGCGGGCGGCCTGGGCGCCGAGATCTACGCCAACCTCACCTTCAAGACCGGCATCATCATCTGCGGCGGGATCGCGATCCTGATGGCGATCGGCTTCGACGCCCTGCTGGTCGGCGCCCAGCGGCTGATCTCGCCCTGGCGGAGGGTGAGGCCGGTGTGATCGCGGCTGGAGCTCAGTCCGGCGCTCCCGCTCGCGTCCGTCGTCGACTCGTTCACGGGCGCGATCGAGTTCATCTTCCAGCAGCGCCAGTCGGAGCTGGAGTCGGACGGGGGCACCCAGGTCGGGGGCCTCGACCAGGTGTGGGACCTGATGTGGAGGCACATCGAGGTCAGCGCCCTGGCGCTCGCGGTGTCGCTCGTGCTCGCGCTTCCGATCGGGGTGGTGCTCGGCCACCGGGGCAAGGGGGAGTTGCTGGCGGTCGCGGTCGGCAACGCCGGACGGGCGATCCCGGAGCTCGCCCTGATCGCCTTCATGGTCGCCTTCGTCGGCGTCGGTCTGGTCAACCTGACGATCGCCCTGATGGTGCTCGGCATCCCGCCGATCCTCACCAACACGTTCGTCGGCATCCGCCAGGTCGACCGCGGCGCGGTCGAGGCGGCGCGGGGGATGGGGATGAGCGCGTTCGAGGTGGTGCGAAAGGTCGAGCTGCCGCTCGCCGTGCCGACGATCATGACCGGCGTGCGCACGGCGGCGATCAACATCGTCGCCACGGCGACGCTCGGGCCGCTGGTCGGCCAGCTGACGCTCGGCGACTTCATCCTCAACCGCAACGTCTACGGCGACGAGGGCGTGCTGGCGGGGGCGATCCTGGTCGCGCTGCTGGCGCTCGCGGTCGAGCTGGCGCTCGCCGGCGTGCAGCGGCTCCTGACGCCGCGGGGCCTCGCGCTGCAGCGAGCGGGCGCGGCGCGCATAGGATTCCCGCGACCCCGCGGGGCCGGGGAATGTCCTGCAAAGCTGAGAGAGGAACCCTCGATGAGCACGAAGATCCGGTTGCGAGCGCTGTTCGCGCTGCTCGCCGTCGCAGTCCTGTCGGTCGGCATCGCCGCCTGCGGCGACGACGACGAGACGACGACCGCCGAGACGGGGGCGGGCTGATCGAGTCGAATCCCGACAACTCCGGCGTGCAGATCACCGTCGGGTCGAAGAACTTCACCGAGCAGTTCATCCTCGGCGAGATCTACGCCCAGGGGCTCGAGGCCGCGGGCTACGACGTCAGCACCGACCTCAACCTGGGCGACGAGACGGTCGCCCTGAAGGCCCTGAAGGCCGGCGAGATCGACGGCTATCCCGAGTACACGCTCGACCGCCCTGACCTCGTTCTTCGACACCAACGCCGGAGGACGTCCCGGGGGACGCCCAGCAGGCGTACGAGGACTCGAAGGCGGACTTCGAGCAGGAGGGCCTGGTCTCCTACCCGCCGGCGCCGTACGACGAGCGCCAACGCGGTCGGCACCCTGACCTCGACCGCCGAGGAGCTCGGGCTGGAGAACGTCTCCGACCTCGAGGGCCAGTCGCAGGACCTGACCCTCTACGGCTCGCCGGAGTGCCGCCAGCGGCCCGACTGCCTGGTGGGGCTCGAGGACGGCTACGGCCTCGAGTTCAAGTCGTTCACGCCGGTCGACATCGCGTTGCGCTACGAGGTGCTCGACAAGGGCGAGGCCGACCTCTCGATCCTGTTCACGAGCGACGCCCAGCTGTTCACGGACCCGGACAAGTACACGATCCTCGAGGACGACCAGGGCGTCTTCCCGGCCGGGAACCCGCTGTTCGTCGCCCGGCAGGAGACCGTGGACGAGGCCGGCCCCGACTTCGGCGAGATGATCGAGCAGGTCCAGGGGAACCTGACGCTGAAGGTGATGCAGGAGCTGAACGCGCGGGTCGACATCGACAAGGAGAAGCCCGCCGACGTCGCCCGCGACTACCTGGTGTAGTCCGGGTACGTGGAGTAGCGCGCTGAAGCTGGGGCTCAACCTCGGCTACTGGGGCATCGGCCCCCAGGGCGAGGAGGCCGTCGAGGCCGTGCGCGCCGCCGAGCGCGCCGGCTTCGACTCGGTCTGGGTGGCGGAGTCCTACGGCTCCGACGTGGTCAGCGTGCTCGCCTGGCTCGCCCCGCAGACCGAGACGATCCAGCTCGGCGGGGCGATCATGCAGGTGCCCGCCAGGGCGCCCGCGGCCGCCGCGATGGCCGGGTGCACGATCGACGCGCTGTCCGGCGGGCGGTTCATCTTCGGCTTCGGCCCCTCCGGGCCGCAGGTCTCCGAGGGCTGGTACGGGGTCCCCTACGCCAAGCCCTGGGGCCGCACCCGGGAGTACATCGAGATCGTCCGCCAGATCGTCGCCCGCGAGGGCAGGCTGGAGTACGAGGGCCAGCACTTCAAGCTGCCGCTTCCCGGCGGCGAGGGCAAGGCGCTGAAGCTCAACTTCCACCCGGTTCGCAACCGGATCCCGATCTTCGTCGGCGCGATCGGCCGCAAGTCGGTGGAGATGGCGGCGGAGATCTGCGACGGCTGGATCCCGATCTTCTCCTCGCCCGACGCCTTCGAGTCGACCTGGGGCGAGCACCTCGAGGCCGGGCTTGGCGAAGGGCGGGCGCCAGCGCTCCGAGCTCGAGGTCTCGCCCACCGTGCAGGTGGCGATCGACGGCGACCTCGAGGCGGCTCGGACGGTCGTCAAGGCCGGCCTGCTCCTCTATCTCGGCGGCATGGGCAGCCGCAAGACCAACTTCTACGTCGACCTGACGCACCGCTTCGGCTTCGGCGAGGTCGCCGACGAGGTCCAGTCGCTCTACCTCGACGGCAAGCGCGAGGACGCCTACGCGGCGATCCCGGACGAGCTCGTCGACGCCACCTCGCTGATCGGCAGCGAGGAGGAGGTCGCGGCGCGAATCGACCGCTACGCGTCCGCCGGGGCGGATCGCCTGATCGTCTCGCCGATCAGCCCGGAGCCCGAGCAGCGCCGGCACACCGCTCGAGCGCCTGGCCGAGCTGGCGGGCGTCGCGGCGCCCGCCTCGCCGGCCTGACCCGACGAACTCGGCCTCGGATACGCTCTCGCGCGCTTTGAAGGTAGGCGTGCCCAAAGAATCCCGGGAGGGCGAGCGCCGCGTGGCGCTGACACCGGACGCCGTCAGCTCGCTGAGGAGCAAGGAGGTCGAGGTGGCGGTCGAGTCGGGCGCCGGCGAGGGCGCCGGCCATCCCGACCCCGAGTACACGGAGGCCGGCGCCGGCGTCGGGCCGGGGGATGCCGCCTGGGGGGCCGACGTGGTGGTCAAGGTCGCGCTCCCCACCAAGGAGGAGATCGACAGGCTGCGCTCGGGCCAGGTCCTGATCGGCCACCTGGCCCCGCTCACCTCGGCGGAGACCAACCGGGCGCTGGCGGAGGCGGGGGTGACCAGCTTCGCGATGGAGGCGATCCCGCGAATCACCCGCGCGCAGGCGATGGACGCTCTCTCCTCGCAGGCGAACGTGGCCGGCTACGCGGCCACCCTGCTGGCCGCGCGCGAGGCCGGTCGATTCTTCCCGATGATGACCACCGCGGCGGGCACCGTGGCGCCGGCGAAGGTGATGGTGCTCGGCGCGGGAGTCGCCGGCCTCCAGGCGATCGCGACCGCCAAGCGGCTGGGCGCCGTGGTCACCGGGTTCGACATCCGCCGCGCCGCCTGGGAGCAGATCGCGAGCCTGGGCGGACGTCCGCTGGAGCTCGACTTCATCCCCGATGCCGAGGCGGAGGGCGGCTACGCGCGGCCGCTGACCGACGAGGAGAACGAGCAGGGTGCGCGAGTCGCTGGCGGAGGCGGCCAAGCGCCAGGACGTGATCATCACCACGGCGCAGATACCCGGCCGGCAGGCGCCGCTCCTGATCACCGCCGACGCGGTGCGCGGGATGTCGCCGGGCTCGGTGATCGTCGACCTGGCAGGCGACTCCGGCGGCAACTGCGAGCTGACCAAGCCCGGCGAGACCGTGGTCGAGGACGGGGTCAAGATCATCGCTCCGCTCGACCTGCCCAGCGAGATGGCCACCCACGCCTCGCAGCTCTACGCCAAGAACGTCGAGAACCTGCTCGACCTGCTGGTCTCGGAGGGCCAGCTGAACCTCGACTTCGACGACGAGATCGTGGCTGGCTCCTGCATCACCCACGGCGGCGAGATCAAGAACGAGCGGGCCAGGGAAGCCGCGGGGGCTGCCGCGTAGAGGTGACCGCATGGACCTGATCACCGAGTTCACGATCTTCGTCCTGGCCGCCTTCGTCGGCTTCGAGGTCATCTCGAAGGTGCCCACCACGCTGCACACGCCGCTGATGTCGCAGACCAACGCGATTCACGGCATCGTCATGCTCGGCGGGCTGATCGTGATCGGCGCCGCCGACGGGACGCTGGACAAGGTGATCGGCACGATCGCGATCGCCTTCGGCACGATCAACGTCGTCGGCGGCTTCATGGTCACCGACCGGATGCTCGGGATGTTCCGCCGGAAGCCAAAGCCCCAAGAGCCGTCCGAATCCCTCCGCCGACGCGTCCGAGTTCGGCGGAGCCGGGTCCGCGGAGGGCATGAGGATGCCGACGTCGCCGCCTTTGCTCGTCCGAGCTCCGAGTTCGTCACGGCCTGCTACATCCTCGCCTTCTCGCTGTTCATCTTCGGCGTCCGGCAGGGCACCCACCCGACCACCGCTCGCCGCGGCAACCTGATCGCCGCCGCCGGGATGGCGGTCGCGGTGGCGATCACGCTGGCGCTGGACGTGGTCGGCAACGGCGTCCTGATCGTGCTCGGGGTCCTGATCGGGACCCTGGTCGGCGGGATCGCCTCGCGGCGCGTCCAGATGACCCAGATGCCGCAGATGGTGGCGCTCTACAACGGCGTCGGCGGCGGCGCCGCGGCGCTGATCGCGTGGGCCGAGTTCCGCCACCGGCTCGAGCTGGGAGGTGAGATCCCGCTCGACGTCTTGATTCCGATCCTGTTCTCGCTGGTGGTCGGCTCGGTCTCGTTCTGGGGCTCGAACATCGCCTTCGCGAAGCTCCAGGAGCTGATCTCCGGGCGCCCGATCAGCTTTCCGGGCCAGCACATCTTCAACGGCATCCTGCTCGCCGGGATCCTCGCCGGCTGCGTCGTGCTCGCCGCCAGCCACGACTCCGAGCCCTCGCAGGCGCTGTTCATCGCCGTCCTGATCGCCGCGGCGGTGCTGGGCAACCTGTTCGTGTTGCCGATCGGCGGCGCCGACATGCCGGTGGTGATCTCGCTCCTGAACGCGTTCACCGGCCTGGCGGCGGCGGCGGCCGGGTTCGCGCTCGACAACGTCGCCCTGATCGTGGCCGGGACCCTGGTGGGGTCCTCGGGAACGATCCTCACGCTCGAGATGAGCCGGGCGATGAACCGCTCGGTCGGGAACCTGCTGTTCGCCGGGTTCGGCGCCGTGGCCACCGGCCCCGCAGCGGCGGGCGAGGAGCGTCCGGTGCACTCGATCGGCGCCCAGGACGCCGCGATCAAGCTCGGCTACGCCGACTCGGTGGTCTTCGTCCCCGGCTACGGGATGGCGGTCGCCCAGGCCCAGCACGCCGTGAAGGAGCTCGCCAACGAGCTCGAGCGACACGGGGTCCGGGTCAGCTACGCGATCCATCCGGTGGCGGGCCGGATGCCGGGCCACATGAACGTCCTGCTCGCCGAGGCGGACGTGCCCTACGAGCAGCTCCGCGAGATGGACGAGATCAACCCCGAGATGCCGCAGACCGACGTCGCGGTGGTGATCGGCGCCAACGACGTCACCAACCCGGCGGCCAAGGACGATCCCTCCAGCCCGATCGCCGGCATGCCGATCATCGAGGTCACCCAGGCGCAGGAGGTGATCGTGATCAAGCGCTCCCTGAGCCCCGGCTTCGCCGGAATCGACAACGACCTCTTCTACCGCGACAACACCTCGATGCTGTTCTCGGACGCCAAGCAGGCGGCGGCCGAGATCGCGGCCGAGGTGCAGGAGCTCTGACTCCGAGCGCTTCGCTCAGCTCCCCGGTGCCGCGGTGGCGCCGCACGAGCGGGCCGGCGTAGCCGATCACGGCGCCCAGGACGGCCGCGATCAAGAGGGCGAAGATCAGCGGGGTCGTCGTGTCGACGAACAGGAACTTGACCTTCACCTCCTGGGAGTTCTGGGCGATCAGGATCACCACCAGGAGCACGGCGACGCCGAGCGCCCAGGGCCGCCAGGAGCTCTTCTTGGCCTGGGGCTGAAGCTCGCCGGGCTGCGCCATCGCGGCGACTGTATCTCTCCGATCGGGCGCGGGAGTTCTGACCCGACGTGATCCACCCGTGAGCCCGCCGCGCCTAGCGTCGGCGCGTGGGAGCGGGTCGCGGAGCAGCCGGCGAGAGGGGCCAGGCGACGATCGAGTGGACCGGGCTCCTGCTGCTCGTCTCCCTGCTGCTGGTCGCGCTGCTCGCGGCCGCGTCGGGGCGCCTGCCGGTCGGGGATCTGGCGCGGGCCATCGCCGCGAAGCTGGTCTGCGCGGTGAGCCTCTCCGACGCCTGCTCGGCGCACCCGGAGCTGGTGGCCGCCTACGGCTCGGAGCTCGCCGCCCAGATCGTCGCCGAGACGCCGGAGATCCTCTACGAGGAGGGGATGACGGCGCTGCCGGTCGACTTTCGGGCCTGCCGCGGGGGCCGCTGCGGGAACGGCCCCGACTCCGGCGCGGTGTGGACGTCCGACACGGGCCAGCCGGCGACCGCCTTCGTGCACGTCGTCGACTGCCGCGCGGCCCACGCGGCGCGGGCCGCCGGCGCCGCCGCGACTGCTCCGGGGAGCGCGCCGGCAACCTCTACCTCCAGTACTGGCTCTACTACGAGGACTCGACCAGCCTCCGCGCCGTGCCCGGAAGGGTCGGTTCGCACGAGGACGACTGGGAGGGCTACCAGGTGCGGATCGGGCCGGGCGGAGCCGACGCCCGAGCCACCTCCCATCACGGCTACAACTACGACGGCGGCGTCGGGAGCTGGCTCTCGGACGCCGGGCTCGTCCACCGCTCGGCCTGGGGGCCGTCCACCGGCCGCCTGTACGTCTCGGGCGGCAGCCACGCGGGCCACGTCCACGAGGACCGCGAGCCGCCTCCGCGAGCCCGCCGGACCCCGGCCGACCGTCTCACCCTGGTCCCGATCGAGACCCTCGACGCAGCCGCTCGCCGCACCCGGTTCGCGGTGGTGCCTCCCTGGCGAAAGCCGGTCTACCGCGATCCCGAGGATCAGGGCACCTGATCGTCAGGTGGCCGGGGGAATGGCGCTTTGTTCGCTATATGCGCGAGGAACGCGCCACCTGAGCCCGAGATCGCGCGCCGCTGCGGTCAGGGGGGGCGTTGACCCGCGGCCCGGGCTGGTAGGTTCGCACCGAGGCCCCTGAAACCGGGGGGCGAGAGGAGCGAGGATGCAAAGGACGTTCGCGGTCGCCGTCACCCTGGCCGCACTCTCTCTGTTCCTGCTCGCCGCGTCCACGGCCGGCGCGGCGGTCCGAACGGAGTTCTTCGGCATCGCCCAAGGACAGCTCGATCCCCAGGACCGCCAGGGGATGGCCGCCGCCCGGGTCCAGACGGCCCGCTTCATGCTCAAGTGGCGCGACATTGAGCGGGTCCGGGGCTCCTACGACTGGAGCGAGAAGGACCGGATGATCGGCGGCCTTGCCGTGAAGGGAATCCGGTCGGTCCCGTTCGTGTGGGGGTCGCCGGACGTGGGTGGGCAATGGGACTGCCTGGTATCCCCCGACGGCAGCGCGGCCGAGAGACAGGCATGGCAGAACTTCCTCAAGGCGGCGGTGGGGCGCTACGGACCCGGCGGCAGCTACTGGTCCACCAAGTACGAACAGGACTACGGACAGAGCGCCACGCCATTGCCGATCCAGTCCTGGCAGATCTGGAACGAGCCCAATCTGAAGAAGTACTTCGCGCCGGGGTCGACGACCCTGCAGGCGAAGGCCAATAAGTACGCTCAGCTGCTCGCGATCTCCCACGACGCGATCAAGGCCAAGGATCCGCAGGCCACAGATCGTCCTCGCCGGAATGCCGAGCGTCACGCGCGCGGACGGGAGCTCGAACGCCCTGGACCTTCCTCAACGCCCTCTACAACGTAGCCGGGGTCAAGGCGGACTTCGACGCCGCCGCCCTGCACCCCTACGGGTGCAACCTGGATGCGGACTCCGCACGGGGATCGTCAAGGTTCAGCACGGTGATGACGAACCACGGCGACGGGGCGACGCCGCTGTGGCTGACCGAGTTCGCCTGGGGATCGGGGCCCCCCGACCAGTTCTGCACGAACAAGGGCCTCACGGGCCAGCGGGACCTGCTCGTCAGCTCCTTCAGGATGATCCTGCAAAACCGCAAGACCTGGAACGTGCAGCGACTCTTCTGGTTCCTGTGGCGCGATCCCGAACCAGGGTCCGCCTTCGCGACCTACTGCAGCTTCTGCGGCACCGCGGGGCTGCTGCGCCACAACCGCACCGCGAAGCCCGCCTACACCGCCTTCAGGGGCTTCACGGCCGAGACCACGCGGCCGGTGGCGAGCATCACCGCGGGGCCGGCCCAGGGGAGCTTCACCAACGACTCGACCCCGACCTTCTCCTTTGCCTCAAACGAGGCCGGCTCGACCTTCGTCTGTCGCTTCGACGCGAGCCCCGTTCACGGCCTGCTCATCGCCCTACACCCGGGCCGCGCCGCTCACGAACGGCGCCCACACCTTCTCGGTGAAGGCGATCGACGCCCCCGGAAACGAGAGCGCGATCGTGTCGCGATCCTTCACCGTCGACACCGTCCCGCCGCAGACCACGATCACCTCCGGGCCCTCGGGCTCGACCGCGGACAGGACCCCCACCTTCACGTTCACGCTCCAGCGAGCCAGGCTCGACCTTCCGCTGTCGCTTCGACTCCCAGGCGTTCGCCCCCTGCTCGGGGCCGGGCGCCAGCCACACCCCCTCGACCCCGCTCTCCGTCGGCAGCCACAGCTTCGACGTCACGGGCCATCGACAGGGCCAAGAACATCGACCCGACGCCCGCCAGGCGCACGTTCACGGTCGCTTTCTAAGGCAGGGCCGCCGAGGAATGTATGCCGCACCAGATGCGGCTGCTGGGCATCCCGTAGTGGCGGTTCTTCGTTCGCGGCCTGGCCGTCCGTTCCCGCGAAGCGTCGGCGGCTACCGATAGCTCCTCGCGTCCCTGTGGACTAAGCAAACTCCCAAGACTGGGGGGGCTACCAGGTGCGTATCGGGGCGGGCGGAACCGAGGCCCGAGCCACCTCCCATCACGGCTACTAATGCGATATGGGACGAGAAACCGCTATTTCAAGCGGTTTTCGCTTCCAAGCGGGCACGAAACGGTCACGAGCGGGTCACGCAAGGGCCGCTGCCACCCGCTCAGCCGCCACCTCGTCTGACTGCGGGAGCAGATGCGCGTAGGTCGAGAGCACCGTCTTAGGGTCGTCACCGAGCCGCGCCGCGACGATATGCACCGGCACGCCAGCGGTCAAGGTCAGGCTTGCTGCGGTGTGGCGCAAGACGTGCAGCTTGAGGACGCTCAAAGCGGGCTGCGTGACCTTGAGGAGGCGGTCGAGCGGATGAAGAACCCGGAA
Organism: uncultured Actinomycetes bacterium; assembly: GCA_963743455.1. GTDB lineage: Bacteria > Actinomycetota > Thermoleophilia > Solirubrobacterales > 70-9 > AC-56. Next base: position 86,644 of record CAVUPJ010000005.1, read on the forward strand.
GACCTGGTCGAGGCCGTGGGCCGTATCCGGCGTGCGCTCGCCGATTTCTGACGGCGCGCGAAGCTCACGTGTCCTCTCGGGCTTGCTGTGCCGGGGCTCGGGCCAGGGGCTCGCTGAGCGTGCTAAATGGGGCAGGAGCGCGGCTGGCTAACGACTACCTGCTTTCTGCGGAGGGGCTTGACCGCCCACGGCTTCCGGCTATAGGGTCGGTGCAGAGAAGCCGGTAATGGACCGGACAGCCCGAAAGCACGGGGGGACATTGTGGGATCACTCAGGTCCAAGCACGGGCAGCGCGCCAGCCGGACGGAGTGCAATCCCAAGACGGCCCGCAAGAGGCGCTCCGTCATTGGCGCATCCGCCGCGCTCGCGGCAATGTCCGCGCTCGTGGCGCTGATCGGCGCCGCGCCTGCATCCGCCGACTTGAACGGGTGTCAGCCCAGCCAGACGATTTCGAATCGCCTCCCGTCGGATCTCGTCGGCGCTTCGTTCACGACGAGCGTCAACACAGCGACCTACACGTTCGATTCGCTCGTCGACCGCAACCCGGTGAGATGGGGTACCGGGGCTGATCGAGTACTGCATCTACCCCGGCTCGCAGCCGCCGGACAGCGTTACGGTGTCGGCCACGGGCGACAACGGCGATGCCTGGGAGGATCCGCCGACATTCGAGAGCTTCTCGTTCGATCGTCCGGACGGCAACCCGAGCAACATTGGGCTGGACGGCACGACGACGACGATGGGTACCGCCACCTGGAGCGGCGGCGTCCCGCAGAACCAGATCATCGTGCTCCACATCAACGACGCCGAGGAGTGCGATGAGCTCTACGGCGGCGACCCGGGTACCTGTTGGGTCCTGCCCTCCGGCGCCGCGCCCCCTGAGACGCCCGACGTGACGACGGCTCCGCACTTCCAGGATCACTCGCCCGTGCCGATCGACGGGTCCTACCCGAACTTCAAGGCCACGGTGGGCGCGATCGTTCACGACTCGGCCACCGTCGGGGGCACCAGCAACGGGACGCCGACGGGCAGCGTGGAGTTCAGGAAATTCGACAACGGCGACTGCTCCGGGGAGCCGGCGGACACCGAGACGGTGACTCTGAGCGGCGGCGCCGCGGATCAGACGACCAACTACGGGCCGATCAACCAGCAGACGACGCTGTCGTTCCAGGCGTTCTACACGAGCAACAACACCTCGAAGTGGACCAACGCAAGTAGCGCCTGCGAGAAGCTGACCGTGGTGTGTCAGGTCGCGTTCGCGAGCGAGCGGACCGGCACCGGCGACATCTACCTGATGGAGGGCAGCGCCCAGACGCGGCTGACGACCAGCCCGGCGGTCGACGGCGAACCTGCCTTCTTCTCCGCGGCCGGCAAGATCGCCTTCGCGAGCAACCGCGCACGGCAACTCGGAGATCTACTCGATGAACGCCAGCAACACGGCCCGGACCCGGCTGACGACCGACCCGGCGGTGGACACCGAACCATCCTGGTCGCCCGACGGGACGAAGATCGCCTTCGCGAGCAAGCGGACCGGCGACGGCGACATCTACGTGATGAACGCCGACGGCACGGACCAGATGCGGCTGACCACGAACGCGGCCGCCGACAGCTCTCCCGCCTGGTCGCCCGACGGCGACGAAGATCGCCTTCGCGAGCAAGCGGACCGGCAACGGCGACATCTACGTGATGAACGCCGACGGCACGGGCCAGAGGCGGCTGACGACGAACGCCGCCGCCGACCGCTCCCCCGACTGGTCGCCCGACGGGACGAAGATCGCCTTCGCGAGCAAGCGGACCGGCAACGGCGACATCTACCTGATGCAACGGCAGCGCCCAGACGCGGCTGACGACCAACCCGGCGGTCGACGGCGAGCCGTCCTTCTCGCAGTACGCGAGGATCGCCGGCAAGATCGACTTCGTGAGCAACCGCAACGGCGACCCGGACATCTACGCGATGAACGCCAGCGGTGCCCAGTGGCGGCTGACCACGAACGCGGCCCCCGACAGCTCTCCGGACGCTCCTTAGTCACGCGCAAAGCCGATTGCCCCGATGGGCGCGGCTGGTTTCGAGCCAGCGACCTCTCGCGTGTGAGGCGAGCGGTCAAAACTGGTCGCGCGAACTCCGGTACCACCGCGGCGAGTGCCGAAGCCGCGCCGACATCAAGGCGAACCCGAAGCGCGCCGAGTTGGTCCGCACGCGAAAGGCGAAGGGCCAGCCCGCCGAGAGCGTGGTGATCTTCGCGTGAGCAAGTGCCTCAGAACCGTCGAGAGCAGATAATCGGGGGGCGATCGACGCCCTGAAGATCGCCCCCCACCTTGCCAACGCTTTGGTTGCTCCGAAGTTGCTCGAGCTAGCCGGACGTTCCCGGCTTAGGCCCTAGGACCCCGACACCGCCACAAGCTGGGCACGGCTCAGGCCGACCGCGCGTCTCGCGGATCGGACGCTTGCCGGAGCCGCCGCACCGGGTGCAAATCGGACTGGGCGGCAATCTGCGTCGTCGACGCTCGCGGGGTGTCACGAACGTATGTTCGCATAGCCCCGCTCAACCGCTCAGCGATACGCTCCTACACCGGATGCCTCGCTGGCTCGCGTACATCCTCCTGGCGCTCACCGTGGCCGCTGCGGTTGTGGTCGTCGCTTCTGGCAGCGGGACGCTGACGCTCATCGCCCTCGTGGTGGTGGCGTTGGTCTGGACCTTCACGATGCGGCGCTTGCGCAGTACCGCGAAGTAGCTGTTCACAGGCCCCTTAGACGAAGCCGAATCCGACCGCTTGGCGCGGCCACGGATCGGCACTCCTGCCGAACACGTCTCAGGCGATGACCGTTACCGCCCCGATGTGCTCGCCGTGGAGCTTCACGAGGCAGTGACAGCGGTGCTGCAAGCGCGAAGCTAAGCGCCCTTACTCCCGCAGCCCAGCGGCTTCGAGGGATGTCTCAGTACCACCTGCCCCGAGCGAAGCCTCCGAAGGCGATCAGCCCAATCAGCACGATGATCAGCCCGATTACGAGGCTCCAGAACAGGGCCACCACGATCCCGATGATGACGAGGATGCCTCCGAGGGAGATACCACCAATGCCGCCGCCGCGACGTTCCGGTGTAGCCATTCTTGCCTCCGGTCTAGGACTTCTTGGCCACTGCGTTGGCCGTCTCGGTCACGTCCTGAACGCCGTTCGCGACTCGGCTCACCCGCTGGCCGATTTGATCGGCGCGCTTTGCCGAGTCCCCTATCGCCTCGGTGATCTTCTTGGCGTCCACTTTGAGTCCGTTGCGTTTTGGCAGCGGTATCCCGAGCACCTTGCGGCGGCGTCGTGAGCGCGCGGTCAGCACGGCGGCCCCGGCTACTCCGGCCAGCGCCGCGCCACCGGTAAGCAGCGGCGTCTTCGCCTTCTTCGCGAAGGTCGCGACTCCGTGGGCAGCGGTCTGGGTGCCGGACGTGACCGCTTCTTTGACGGCCTGGGCCCCGCCGCTCCCATTCGATGAGGGCCGGGAACGGTTTGCACTCCGAGTGCGGCTAGCGTTGGACCGGCTTTGCGACGTTTTGCTTGAGCGAGCCCGGGACTTCGAAGATGCCCGCGGTCGCGATGCGCTTTGCTTTCGTCTGGGCCATGGTGGCCTTTCCTTGTTGGCTCCGGATTCCATCCCATGCATTTCGATTACCCACGCATTGCGGGCGTAATCGGCGCGAGCTGCTGTTCTACCCATGGATCGTCGGTCGCCTGCCTCCAACGAGCGCCGCACGATCTCCACGTTCTCCTGCGACATCGCCCGCGCAGTATCGCGCGACCAGGAGGGAGGGTTGCCTCATGCGCCGTGAGAATTGAGGGCGGGCCGCCTCGGGATAAGGACGGCCCACCCTCGCGCGAGCCGCCCAGCCGCCCTGCCGAGACGGCCCGCCGAAGTCCCGGATCATGGGCAGTCGGGACTCACCCGGGCGCCTACCCACGCTCCTCGGAGGGAACCGTCGACGGTGTCTAAACACGGGGCGCCGATTTTGACCATGTGTACAGCGCCTGAAGGTGGAAGATGAGGTGAGCACCCTACTCCCGCAGCGCGGCGGGCTTCGAGGGCCTGGGCTCGGTCGATGCAACCCCCGTTGGGTCGGCAAACGACCTTTTGGTCCCGATTTAACGCAGGACGATGTGCTGACGGGGTCATTTTCGACCTTGAGGGTCGCTTTCGAGCCCAACTCCGCGCGCGAGCGTTATCGACGACGACTGCATCGTCGCCTTGCATGATGCTCCGTGGCTCGAACCGGAATCCCTCGCCCCAAGCCTCTTGCCAGCTTGGCGACGCCCATGCCCGTACTCCGGCATTGTGGCCGCGAAACGTGCCGGGTGTCCGGGGAGTCTCGGGCAAGGGGTCGAAGAACTCGACATCCTCGTCATCTAGACGGCGACCCCACGCGTCGTAGTCGCATCGGTTGAAGGCATCGAATCCGGCCCGGATCGTCTCCAACGGGGGAATCGCCTGCGACATCGCTACTCCTCGACTCCCCGGCGGCTTCGAGAGGCTTCCTCGGTGATCCCAGAAGAACTCGTTCAGCACTGGACCTCTGCCCTTTTCTGAGAGTGGTGGACCTGGCTGAAGCCCGCATCCATCCCCTTCGAGTCCCGAATGCGCGCCGGTCACGTGCGCTCGCATTCGCGTCACCACGACGTCACCTGCATCAATCAGATCCTCGATCACCGAGTCGCGGCCCACTGTTTCGGCAAAGCCCTCAAAAGGAGCGCACGGCGTCCTTTCCGCGAAAGTCACGCTCCGGCCAGCCCTCGGCGGCTCGGAGTACCACGTCGTCGGCGCACACCCCAAACCACGCATCCATATCCCCCCGGTTCCAGTACTCCGCACCCTTGAGCACCGACTCCACGTTCTCCTGCGACATCGCCTACTCCCGCAGCCCGGCGGCTTCGAGGGCCTCGGCGGGGTCGAGGTAACTGCTGTACGCGTAGGATGCGTCCGTTCGGTCTCGGTGATAACGTGCCGGACGCCGGATTCCCACGGTATACCGCTTTCCCTCCGGCGCCCCAGTAGCGATTCGGGTCACGACCCCCGATCTTGAGGACCGACCTCGTCTGACCTCTCACTCCGCCCCCCGCTCCCACGCCTCAGCAGTCGGCTCGAGCCGGCCGTAGCCGTCCCGCCCCTTGGGCCTCGCCCCCCCCGGGTCCCTGGCGTCGTGGACAACACTTGGTCCCGGGTCGAACGAAGGCGATGAAGTCATCCAGAGTCGCTCGGTTGAGTGCGTTCTAGCGCCTTCCGCACAGACGATCTCGACGTTCTCCTGCGACATCGCCTACTCCCGCAGCCCGGCGGCTTCGAGGGCCTCGGCTCGGTTGGTGAACCATTCGGCACGCAGCGCCTTCCCATCGCGGTACGTGACGACCTGCCAGTAGCTCCACGCGACACTCGCGCCGCTCGCCTTGCCACGCATCTCGCCCTGCACCTCGGCGGCGACCTTGTCGTCCGCGTCGATGAGCTCGCCAATCTCAAACGCAGCCCCTTCCCACGGCTCCTGGCTTTCGACGTAGAAGTCCCAGACAGCTTCGGGCCCCCGGATTGGGGCAGATCCGGCCAGTTCGAGGGGGAAGGTTTTCGAACTCCGGATCACAGAAGGCCAGCCACGCAGCTTTGTCGCGTCGGTTGAAGGCGTCCAACGCGGCGCAATGTCTCCACGTTCTCCTGCGACATCGCCTACTCCGACAGCCCGGCGGCTTCGAGGGCTTCCTTCCAGGTCACGTACGCTCCACGCGGACGCCCGGTCGTCGACGAACCGCCAGATCCACGCGACTTCCCGCTGGACCTCGTCCCGTCGCGCGCGTGGCCCTCGAAGGTGCCCAGCACCACGACTTCTCGCCGACCTCACGTACCAGATCGATCGGACCTGAAGCGACTCCCAGGGCTCGCGGAAGGTGGTCCAGAATCGACGCAGTTCGGCCGCCCTCGGTAGATCGGGTCCGCTCCCGGGTAGACGCCGGACGTCCGGAACTCGACGTCGGGGTGGGGCGATCCCAGCCAGGCGTCGATGTCACCGCGTTCCAGCCCTCGAAGCGAACTCCGCACGGCGTCCACGTTCTCCTGCGACATCGCCTACTCCGAAAGCCCGGCGGCTTCGAGGGCCTCGTCGCGGTCGCGGTAGACGCTCACACGCACGATCATTCCGTCTCGGAGCGTGAGCACGCCGAACCGGGGTTCGACCAGCGTCATCCCGCTGCCCTTCCACCTGACGGTCAGTTCAGCTACCGCGATGACCTTGTCACCTCCGAGGTCCACGAGCTCGTTGAGGGTCATACCGGAGTCGTCACTCGCGCCCAGAAACGCATCCCACGCTGCAACCAGCCCAGATGACCGTGGGCGACGCCACCCTCCAGCGCGAGGGGCGACCCCCGTACTCAACATCGTGGTGGATGAACGCGAGCACCGCCTCGGTCTCCGGGTCGAGATCTCCCGCGTCCAGCGCAGCAGCGCCAGACTCGGGTTTCCAGTAGGCCTCCAGCGATCGCTGCCCAGCGTCGAAGAAGCGCCGCACGATCTCCACGTTCTCCTGCGACATCGCCTGCTCCTTAGCGCGGTGGCTTCGCGGGTATCTGGTCTTCGGCCTACGCGATGGGCGATGCGGGACGCAAAAGAGGGCCGACGGCGGGACAACCGGCCCCTCGCACTGGAAGCTGGGCGCTACGCCCGTCTCCAGGGCTATACGGACCGACGGTTCTGACCCGAGGTGGAGACTACGAACCGACTACATGGCAGTTGTCCCCGTCCAGCGCGCCGTGAGGTGGTAGATGATGATCACGTCGAGCAGGATCACGAGGAACGCCCACAGCGGAGCTGCGGGGAAGATCCAGACCTGTTCGATTGCGTTCAAGCCGACGACGAAAACCCCGACCCAGCGAGCCCACTCCGCGCCGGTCAACAGCCCCCAGCCGGTGAGCACAATGATGACCGCCATGATCATCGTCACCCAGCCCCAGGCGGTGAGGTCGGCGATGATTGCCCCCTGGCCTCCGACGACCACCACGTCGTCATTCAAGACCGCCGCCAGCCCGTAGAAGAAGTTGAGACATCCGAGCAGCATCATCATCACGCCGGCGAAGATCACCCAGTAGGTCGGCTCCCTGGTCGTATCGCGAGTTGCCATCAGTCTCCCTTTCGTCTGGAAGTAACGCTCAGGCGAGGGGCTTCGGCTTCGCCCGCCGAAACCCTGCGATATGACTGTCCCTATCTCGACGGGGGTGGCTCGGTTTGCTAGCCGAGCGCCTTTTGCTTGATCCGGTCGAATTCGGCCTGGCTGATCGCCCCCGAATCAAGCAGCTCCTTGGCCTTGGCGATCTCGGCAGCGGAGCCGCCCGCAGCTTCCTTGACGTGGTGATCGAAAGCCTGCTGTTGGGCCTGCGCCGCCTTGACCTGGCGCTCGCGCATCCCATCGTGCTGGGCGATCAGGTAGATCAGCACGCCGAGCCACGGGAGCACGATCACAAAGACCACCCACGCCGCCTTGGCCAAACCGCCGAGGTCATGTCGGCGAAGCACGTCACCGATGACGGTGATCGCGATCCAAATCCAGGTGAACAAGGCGAAGAAGATGACCATCGACCAGAGGACA
>CAVUPJ010000006.1:0-100656 GCA_963743455.1 uncultured Actinomycetes bacterium
GGCCCCGCCCGCGCTCATCACGAAGACGTCCTCGGGCTGCAGATCGGGCATCCTGGCTGTAGGCGATCCGGCGGCTGTTCGGGGAGAAGACCGGCCGGTCGTCGAGCTCGGCATTGAAGGTGAGCTGGGTCTGGTTGCCCCCGTTCGCGTTCATCACGAAGACCTCCGCATCGTCAGTAGTGGCAGGGCGGCTGCTCGTGAACACGATCCGGCGGCCGTTCGAGGAGTAGTCGGCGTCCTCGTCGTCGGGCGTCCCGATGATGAACGGAGTCTGATTGCCGCCGTTGATGCTCATCCGGCGGAGGTCCCAGTCCGTTCCGTTATAGAACTCGTAGAGGATCGTGCGGCCGTTCGGGGAGACCACCGGGTCGGCCTCGTCGTCGGCGTTGAAGGTGAGCTGGCGCTGATTGCCCCCGTTCGCGTTCATGATCACGATCTCCGCGTCGACATCGGCATCGCGCTCGCTCTCGAACACGATCTGCCTGCCGTCCGGAGTGAAGGCGGGATCGAAGTCACCTACATCGTTGGTCGTCAGCGGGCGCGGATTGCCCCCGTTCGCGTTCATGACGAAGATTTCGTCGTCGGGCCGCCGCGGTCGCTCTCGAAGATGATCTGACGCCCATTGGGGGAGAAGGTGGGGTCCTCGTCGACGATGCCGGCCCCGGTGAAGGTGAGTTGCCTGACGTCGCCCCCGCCCGGCGTCATGCGGTAGATCTCATCGTCGCCGTCGCGGTCGCTGCTGAAGGCGATCCTGCCGTTCTGGCCCGGGAAGGCCGCGTCTGCGGGCGTCGTGAGCATCGCGGCGAGGGAAAGCGTCGCGGCAAATGCGGCGATCGCGGCCGTGAACGCCAGCCGGCGGCTGCGGTCAGGGCAATCGATCGGTGTCGCTCGAGCCAAGGCTTCCAACTCCCCTGGATCCGACCCTAACCGCATTCACGGACCTCTGTCAAGGCCCTCAAGAAAGCCGGTACATAGAACCTCTGCTCGCCGTCGGCGACGGATGAGGGAGTTCATCCCCGTCCCTGCAGAACAGATAGTCTTCTGGCGACACGGGCTTCAGTGAGGAGGGAGCGTTGATGAAGACGGGTGTGGCCGGCGCGAAGGCGACCTTGGCGAAGCGCGCGCGGCGCGCCGCGTTGCTCGCGCCACTGGTTCTGTTGGCCGTGCCGGCGCTCTCGTTGGCCCATCCCGAGCGGCCGTCCTACTGGCCGAACCCGGGACCCGACAACTCCGTCAGCCCGCCGGCCGGCGGCAAGGTGCCATCGGCCCGCTCGCTCGGCTCGGCGGTGACCGGCCAGGGGCCCGGCGTGGTACGGGTCGTCTGCAGGGGCCCTCAGGGGGAAGAGTCCATGGCCAGGCTCCGCAGCTCGCTGACCCTCGGCCCGGACCGCAGGGCTTCCGCTTGCGCCCCAGCCAGCCGAAGATCGTCTACAGCGCCGAGCAGGCTAACGAGCTGCTCGCCATCAACCGCGCGCTCGCGAGGCAGTGCGAGTACCACACCGTGCAGCCGGCCGTCACCGCCTCCCGCAACAACGATCGGGTCGTGATCATGCCCGGCCGATACATGGAGCCGGCGTCGCGGCAGGCGCCGACCGACGACCCCCGCTGCTTCCCCAGTCTGCTTCAAGACCAGGCGAATGGCGACTCGGCACCGAGCTACGAGTACCAGGCGACCTGTCCCAACGACCAGAACCTGATCTACGTCCAGGGACGCAGGATCAAGGGCGATCCGACGGACCCCCCGCTTGACAACCGCCAGGGGATCCCGGCGGGGGAGCTGGGCGCGTGCGTGCGCTGCAACCTCCAGATCGAGGGCTCGGGCCCCAGGCCCGAGGACGTGATCCTCGACGCCGGCAAGGGCTACGCGAACCCGAGTTTGCCCGGCGCGAAGCCGGGTGGGAACGCCGGCTGCGACAACCCGAACAACTGCTACACGAAGCACGTCGTCCTGCGGGCCGACCGCGCCGACGGCTTCGTCGCCATGAACCTGCTGACCCGCGGCGGCCGCGAGTTCGGGATCTACACCGAGGAGATCGACGGCTACCTGCTCGCGCGCACGAAGTTCTTCTGGAACGCCGACTACGGGCAGCTCTCGTTCACCTCCGACCACGGCGTGATGCGCAACTGCGACGGATTCGGCTCCGGGTGACTCGGTCGTCTACCCGGGCGCCGCCCCGGAGACGGGCTCGCAGGCCGACACCTCGTTCTATCCCGACGCCCCGCGGTACAACACCGTCGTCAAGAGGTGCGACCTGCACGGCTCGGCGCTGGGCTACTCGGGGTCGATGGGCAACGCCGTGCGGATCACCGAGAACCACATCTACGGCAACATCACGGGCATCGCCAGCGACACGCTCTCGTCCGCGGGGCACCCCGGCTTCCCCGCCGACTACTCCAGGATCGACCACAACTGCATCTACTCCAACAACCTCAATCTCTACGTCGACGACCCGCCGGTCGAGCCGCTGGTGCCGGTGCCGCTCGGCACGGGAGTCCTCTACGCGGGCATGAACGACGCCAGCGTGAACAGCAACTAGATCTTCGACAACTGGCGCAACGGGACGATGCTGATCGCCGTCCCCGACGCCCTCACCTCGGGCGGCGGGGCCGAGGGCAACGTCAACCCCGGGATCTCGTGCCCGGGCGCACCCGACAACGGCCTCTCCACCTCGTGCGGGAACCAGGTACTTCGACAACCGCATGGGCCAGGTGCCCCCCGGGTTCAACGTTCCCGGCGGCGGTGAACCTGTTCGGCAACGACCACTCGTGCGGCCCCGGGCCCCATCCAAACGGAACCGACTTCTGGTGGGACGAGTTCTCCGGCAACACCGGAAACTGCTGGTTCAACAACGTCGGTCCCGACGGGACCGCGGGCAGCATCACCGGGCCGGGGGCGGGCACTCCGCCGGACCTGCTGCCCTCGAACTGCGACACCAGCGTGGGTGGCGGCGACGCCGCCAAGACGGCGTATCTGATCGACTGCTCGGAAGGCCCGGACGAGACCGGGCCGTGCGATTGGTGGGATCCGGCGCCGCAGCCGGAGAGCTCCGCCGCCGAGCTCGAGGCCGCCGAGCGCAAGCGAGCCTTCCGCAAGTTCGCGCAGACCGAGCAGGCTCAGCGAGCTGGTCGAGCGGATGGAGAGCTTCGCCGGCTTTGAAGGCCGACCCTAGGGCGTCGGCGACCGCCCTCGCGCTGGCGCTGGTCGCCGCGAGCCCTCGCCGGCTGCGGCGGCGACGCCACCGGGCAGGACCCCGAGCCGCAAGGGGTGGGCGACTCCGTGGGAGGATCGGTCGCCGCCCTGGCGCAGTGCCGCGACTGGAACGCGGGCACCGAAGAGGAGAAGCAGGCCACCATCGACGACATCCGCAGCTCGTTGACGCCGCAGAGCGAGGAGGAGTCGGGCACCTCGCTCTCCGACGAGAGCGCCTACGAGCTCTTCGAGCGCTCGTGCGTCGAGGACTGGGCCGAGGGCTTCGAGCTGTACAAGCTCTACGCGCGCGCGGCGGCGTTCGCGCCGCTCGCCGAGCCGTACAGCCAGCGGGGGCGGCTGCCTGGCTCAGGGCGCTTGCTCGATCAGCTCCCCTTCCTCGGTGACGGTCGCGTTCGCCCCGTCGACGGCGGCGCTCTGGAGCTCGGCGAGCGCCGCCGGCTCGAGCAGGCTGCTCAAGGGCACCCATTGCCCCTGGCCGTGGATCTGGCCGGCGGCCACAGGCTCGGGATCGAGCTGCTCGGCGGCGAAGACGACCGCGCACTCGCCCGCGTCCGGGCTCGCTCGAGAGGCTGGTGCTGCCCTCCTGGGGCATGCGTCCGACCTGAACGTCGCTGTAGCCGTGGCCGACGGAGTTGTGCCGGCCGAAGGCGATCGCCAGTGAGTCGGAGTTCCAGGCCTCCAGGCAACGGAGGGGCGCGGGCGCCGCCGTGCCCTCCTCGGAGGACGACCCCGAGCTCGTCAGGACGATGGCGGTGAGCCCGGCCAGCAAGACGACGGCGGCCAGCAGCGACGCCGAAGCGCGCCCCTGGGGAGGTTCGGGTCTGCGCAGGCCCACTCCGGCGTCCCCTCAGGAGCTGACCGAGAACCGAACCCGCGCGCGGTCGAAGCGCTCGACGCAGGCCGTGCCGAGAGCGGTGGCGGGCGTCAAGCACCCCGCCCTCTCCGGTGTCGCGTCCCGGCTCGGCGAGCAGCAGTCCGGCCTCGCCCAGCATCCTCGCGGTCGCGAGGTATCCGGGATGTCCGTCGGCGTCGACCTCGACCCGGACCTCCCGCCCCCCGGCGGTGCGCGCGGTGAGCGACATGCGCCACTTCCACTGCTCGAGGCGGTCCGCGGCGGGCCCGAACCCAGACGAGGGAAGGATCGCGCTGAGGGCGCCGGATACCCGGCGCCTCACCGACGGGCGTGCGTGGGTTACGCGCCCCAGGACCGCCTGCGTGCCGGAGAGCGCGCCCGCCATCGCGTAGCGCAGCGGAAGCGACGCGGCCGCTCCTCGCAGCGCGACGCCCTCGCGGTAGCGGAACGGCTCGGTCCGTGCGCCGCTCTCGGCCGCGAGCAGCGCGGCGGTGCGCTGGATCACCGCGGGGTTGATGAACGCGCGCGGGCGCCATCGGCGCGATCACCGCGTCGCCGGAGCGCCGCGGCATGACCGTGATCGGGCTGCGGCGGCGGACCTCCTCGGCGGCGGCGGGGTCGGTGATCAAGGCCGCGGGGTCGGTGACCGCCGACGCGTCCTCGCTGCTCGCCGCGGCGGCGAGGCTCTGCGCCGTTCCGCCCGAGATCATGTCCGAGGGACGGGGCAGGCCCGGTGGCGCCGCGACGCTCGCCTCGAGGTCGGCCTCGGCGAGGTCCTCCCCCCAGCGATCGCGCGCCGCCTCGGCGGCGAGCAGCACCGCCAGGTCGGCTGGCAACGACTCGAAGCCGCAGACCTGCACCAGCTTGACCCCGGCCTGCGCGGCGCGGCTCGTCGAAGGCGTCGATCATCTGGCGCACGAAGGGGATCTCCCCGGTCAGGTCGGCGTAGTGGGCGCCACCGGCCACGCAGGCTTCGATCACCGGCCGCCCGTACAGCGTGTAGGGGCCGACGAGGTTGAGCACCACCCGCGCGCGCGAAGCCATCGCCGCCAGGGACTCCGCGTCGTCGAGGTCGGCGACGATCGTCTCCGGCGCGCTGACGCCCTCCTCGCCGAGGATTCGATCGAGCTTTGCGGCGTCGCGCGCCGCCGCCGCCCACTGCGCGCCGGTCTCCGGCGCCCGCTCGGCGAGGTACGCGGCGACCCGGCGACCGGTGACCCCGGTCGCCCCGAAGACGACGACGTCGAGGTCTCGCTCGGCGACGCGGCGGACGATACAAGCAGCCGTGGCACTCGCCGCTCGACTTAGGCGCTTCGACGCGACCTCGAACAACCGTCGAGCGGCGGGAGGGTCCTCGACCGGCCGGTCGCCTCGTTCCCCGGGGCGTAAGGCACCAACGCTAAAGCGGGCGTTTGGCCGCGCCGATCCGACTATGGATGGGCCAACGCTCGGCTGCACGCGTCAGGGATCTGGTCGCGAACGCGCACGGCGCGGACGGCGGTCGAGGACCCCAGGACCATGTGGCTCACGCTGGGCGCTCTCTTCTTCGCCGGCACGACCATCGGCGCCTTCTCGCTGCTTCTGCCCCATCCGTCGCAGTTCGACGACCGCGCGATCTGGAGCAACATCGGCATCGCCTGCCTGGCGTCGCTGGTCTGCGCTCTCGGCTCCCGCAGGCTTCCGCGCCTGGACGGCGCAGCTGGCGGCGGTGGGCGGGACCGTCGTGATCACGCGGGCCGTCTTCTACAGCCACGATCCGAGCTTCTACAGCTTCTTCTACGTCTGGGTGGGCCTGTTCGCCTTCTACTTCTTCGGGCGGGAGTGGGGCGTCGCCCACATGGCCTTGGTGGGGGTCCTGTACGCCTGGGTTCTGGTCGCGCTGGGGCAGAGCGCGCCGGTGGCCCGCTGGGTGATGACCGTGGCGACCGTTGCCGTGGGGGGAATCGTGATCGACGTCCTGGTGCGGCGTGTGCAGCGTGGGGCGATCGAGTCCGAAAGCCGGGCGCGCACGCTGGCTGCGATCGGTGGGGTGGCCCACGAGCTTGCTCGAAGCACCGAGGCCGACAGCGCGCGGCCGGCCATCTGCGAGGCGGCGGTGCAGGTGGCCGAGCGCATCACTCCGCGTCCCTGTGGGAGCCCGATAACAGCGGGGCCGCCCTGGTCGCATCGGCCTCCTCCGGTGGAGACTTCACCGATGTCGCCCTACCCTTGGTGGGCCAGCCGTCCGGGGCGGTCCGCGCCCTGGTCTCGGGCGAGCCGTTCTTCGTCGCCGACGCGCCGGGCCATCCGGCCCTCGACCAGCAGCTCATCCGGCGTACCGGGGCGGTGTCGTGCCTGTTCCAGCCGGTGTCGCGCGACGGCTCGCCGGTCGCCGTCCTGACAATCGTCTGGGACCAGCGCATGGAAACGCTCACCGATGAGCTCGCCCAGACCATGGAGCTGCTCGCCGCGGAGGCCGCGATCGCGATCGAGCGGGCCGAATTCCTGTCGCGGCTCGAGCGAGTGGCCCGGACGGATGACCTCACGGGGCTCCCCAACCACCGTGCCTGGGAGGAGGAGCTCCCGCGTGAGGTGGCCAGGGCCGGCCGGGAGGGCAGCTGCGCTCTGCGTGGCGATTCTCGACCTGGATCACTTCAAGGACTACAACGACCGCCACGGGCATCAGGCCGGTGACCTGCTGCTGAAGGAGATCGCGGCGAGCTGGCAGCAGAGACTGCGAGCCACCGACATGCTCGCCCGCTACGGCGGCGAGGAGTTCGTCGCTGGCACTCCCGGCTTGCCTGGCGGTGGAGGCCGAAAGCCTCGTGGAGCGCCTGCGCGAGGCGATGCCCCACGGTGAGACCTGCTCCGCGGGCCTTGCCTGGTGGGACGGCGAGGAGTCCGCTCAAGAGCTGTTCGGGCGTGCCGACGCGGCGCTGTACGTGGCGAAGGCCCGGGGGCGCGACCGCGTGGTTGCGAGCGCCGACCCGGCGCCCGAGGCGAGCAGCGGCTAGCAGGTAAGGTCGGGCTTCCGTTTTGCCGTAACAGCAAAGGAGGGCTCATGGCCGATGCTGAAGAGGTTGCCAAGGCTGCGGATGCGCTCGAGCACCTGGCCGGGTTTCCGCTTGTCGAGGCGCTCTTCGGCCGGCGCTCGCGCCGGTTCGCGCTCGGAGACGAGATTCCGGATGGGCCGCTCGCCTACAAGTCGAAGCACGAGCCGCTGCCGCTGACGGAGCTCGAGCGGGCGCTGGTGCTGGCATCGATGGGGGGGACCACGGGTTGGCACTACGGGATCACACGGCATGCCCGCTACGCGCCTCACGTCTCCAACTACCCCAGCGGGGCGGCAGGGCGCACCTTCCCATCGGCCGCCGGCTTCCACACCGCCGAGCTCTTCTTCACCGACGACTCCGGCACCTACTTCTTCGGTACCCGTGATGCGGGCGCGTTGGTGGACCCGGCGGCCGAGGAGATCACTCCCGAGCTGATGGTGGAGCGCCACCTGGCGCGGATCCGCAGGCTCTCCGAGGAGCGCATTCACCTGCCCGCCGAGGAGCCCTACGTGGAGGGCCACAACACCTGGTGCGCGAACGTCCCCGGGTCGCTTCTCGTGGTCCCGGTCGCGGACACCGCCCAGATGTTTCTGGCGATTCTCTGCTTCTTCGCCCAGAACGGCTACTGCGTCTACGACGACGTCAACGACCGGCGCATCCCTGGCATCGAGCGGTTCTCGGGGATCGTCGACATAGACGAGCCGTTCCCACTCACCTTCACGGAGCAGTACGGCCTTACCGAGGCGACCGCCGAGCTGGCGACCAGCTGCTACGCGGGGGTTCTCACGCTGCAGGCGATGGGGCTGGGCGGCTGGATGTTCGACGGCATCGACCGGTTCACGATGCTGGGCGCCTCCGGCAACCCCGAGGTGCCGGGGCTCGGCTTTCGCTACGACGAGGACGAGCGCTGGTCGACCCCGAACCCGACCGGCCTCGAAGGCGTGTTCGAGGCGTTCTGTCCTCCGCACTACGAGGACATGACCGCCGCGGTCGAGGCCCTGGCGGAGCGGAAGTTCGGCTCCGGCGGCCCCCACAACGAGGGGACGCCGGGCGCCTGGAACGAGAGCGCCGCGATCAGGGGATCGGCGGAGCGGTTCAGCGACGAGTTCAAGGATTGTGTTGCGCTTCAGGCCCAGTACGTGTTCGACACGTTCGGCAAGGTCCCGGGAACGGTGCCGAGCGTCTTCTTGCTCAACTACGTGCAGGCGCACCACCTCGACCTCGACTTCTACGACCGCTTCTTCAAGCCGGGTGCCTACCTGGACACCCACAGTGACCACATGCGCCGCTGGCACGGCGCCGCTTGACAGCTACGAATCCCGGCGGTTGAGCGGGTGGTGGCACGCTGCCCAGTGGCCGTGGCCGTGGTGGACGAGCTCCGGCTCGACCTCCGAGCAGATCTCCGTCGCGTAGGGACAGCGGGTGTGAAAGCGGCAGGCGGCCGGGGGGTCGGCCGGGCTGGGGAGATCGCCCTCCAGCACCATGGGCTCGCGCTGCCGGTTCTCCCGCGGGTCGGGGATCGGCAGCGAGGCGAGCAGGGACAGCGTGTAGGGGTGGATCGGGTTCGAGTACACCCTCTCGGCGGGGCCGATCTCGACGATCTTGCCGAGGTACATGACCGCGATCCGGTCGGAGACGTGCCGGATCACCCCGAGGTCGTGGGCCACGAAGACGTAGGTGAGCTTGAACTCGTCCTGAAGCTCGTCGAGCAGGTTGATGATCTGCGCCTGGATCGAGACGTCGAGCGCCGAGACGGGCTCGTCGGCGATGATCAGCTTCGGTCGCAGCGCCAGCGCCCGCGCGATCCCGATGCGCTGCCGCTGGCCTCCGGAGAACTCGTGCGGGAAGCGGCCGTAATGCTCGGGGCCAAGCCCGACGCGCTCGAGCAGCTCCTGGACCTGGCGCTTCAGCTCCTGGCCCGAGGCGAGCCCGTGGAGGCGAAGCGGATCGCCGACGATGTCTCCCACCCGCTTGCGGGGGTTGAGGGACGCGTAAGGGTCCTGGAAGATCATCTGCATCTCCCGCCGCAGCGGCTGGAGCCTTCGGCCCCGGAGGCCGACGATCTCGCGCCCGTCGAAGCGGACGGAGCCCGAGGTCGGCTCGAGAAGCTGGAGGATGGACCGGCACAGGGTGGACTTTCCGCAGCCGGATTCGCCCACCAGGCCGAGCGTCTCGCCCTCGGTGACGTCGAAGCTGACCCCGTCCACCGCGCGCACGCGGCCGGTCTCGTGGTCGAAGACGATCCCGACCTTGATCGGGAAGTGCTTGACGAGGTCGCGCACCTCGAGCAGCGCTCCGTCGGCGCGCGGCGTGCCCGGCGTGACCCCGGTCTCGGTGGCGGCGTCGTTCACGCGGCCGGCGCCTCCAGGCCGATGCGGCCTTCGACGACGCGAAGGGCTCTCTTCTGTTCCGCCGAGAGCCAGCAGCGGTCGGCGTGCCCTGCATCGCCCCCGCGCACCTCGAGCCGCGGCACCTCGGTGCAGCGATCGAAGGCGTGGGGGCAGCGGGGGCGGAAGTGGCAGCCCTGCGGCGGCGCCAGCAGCGACGGAGGCTGCCCTGTGATCTGAGAGAGCCTCTGGACCCGCGGGCGGTCGGGCCGTGCGAGCGATCCCAGCAGGCCCCAGGTATAGGGGTGCTGGGGGTCGTAGAAGATCTGGTCCAGGGTCCCCGTCTCGACGATGCGTCCCGCGTACATCACGTTGACCTGGTCAGCGACTTCGGCGATCACGCCGAGATCGTGGGTGATCAGGATCACCGCCATCCCGAGCTCGTCCTGGAGCCGCTCGATCAGGGCCAGGATCTGGGCCTGGATCGTCACGTCCAGCGCCGTGGTCGGCTCGTCGGCGATCAGGACTTTCGGGTCGTTTACCAGCGCCATCGCGATCATCGCCCGCTGGCGCATCCCGCCCGAGAACTCGTGCGGGTACTCGTCCATGCGGCGCTCGGGATCGGGGATCCCCACCAGCCCCAGCAGCTCGACGGCCCGCCTCCGGGCCGCCGGCTTGGGGAGGTCCTGGTGAGTGAGGACCGCCTCGAGGAGCTGCTTGCCGACCTTGTGGAACGGGTGCAGCGAGGTCAGGGGGTCCTGGAAGATCATCGCGATCTCGTTGCCGCGCACGCTGCGCAACTGCTCGGCCTCCAGCTCATTCAGGTCCTGGCCCTCGAACACGATGCGGCCGGAGATGTTGGCGTTCGGCGCCCTGGTCAGGCCCAGAATGGTCATGTTGGCGACGCTCTTGCCGCAGCCCGACTCGCCGACGATGCCGAGCGTCTGACCCTGCTCGACCGCGAACGACGCGCCGTCCACGGCCTTCACCACGCCGTCGTCGGTCTCGAAGTGGACCTTCAGGTCCTGGACCTCGAGCAGGCTCACTGGTAGCGCACCCGGGGGTCGAGGTAAGCGTAGAGGATGTCGACGATCAGGTTGAAGATGACGATGAAGAAGGCGCCGAAGAGGACGATTCCCTGGATCAGGGGCAGGTCCGACTGTCCGATCGCCGTGACCGTCTCCTTGCCGATTCCGGGGATGTTGAACACCGACTCGGTGAGGATCGCGTTGCCCGCTAGGAGCACGGCGACGTCGAGCCCGAGCAGGGTGACGAGCGGGGTGATCGCGCTGCGCACTCCGTGCCGCCAGATCACCCGCCGTTCCGACACCCCCTTGGCTCGCGCCGTGCGGATGTAGTCCTCGGACATCACGTCGATCAGCTGCGAGCGGAGGTAACGCGCGTAGATCGCCGCGGTCGCCGCAGCGAGCACCAGCCAGGGCAGGATCAGCGAGCCCACCTTGCCGGTGAACGTCTCGGCGTCGTTGTAGCTGCCGATCCCGGGGAAGATGGGGATCTGACCCACGTCCTTGGCGAACAGGTAAAGGGCGACGAGCCCGAGCCAGAAGACCGGGGCGGAGATGAACGCCAGCGTGGTGATCATCGTGGCGCGGTCGAGCAACGACCTTTGCTTCACCGCAGAGATTATTCCCACGGGAATCGCGATCGCCAGCCAGATCACGACCGCGCCGGTGACCAGGAAGACGGTCGCCGGAAGGCGGTCGAAGATGATCTCCCGTACCGGCTTGTTGTTTTGGAAGATGCTGGTGCCGAGGTCGAAGGGGCCGTCCACGCCCTTCTCCTCGTTCTCGTAGGGCGTGAAAATCCCGGCCATGTAGCGCAGGAACTGCTCGTGCTTGGGGTCGGCGAGGCCAAGGGATTCCCGGATCAGCTCGATCTGCTCCGCGGATGCGGCTCGACCGGCCCGCAGCTTCGCCGGATCGGCCGTCGGGAAGACGTAGAAGATCGCGAAGACGACCGCGCTACAGATCACCAACAAGGCGACTGACCAGAGAAGGCGCCGGATGACGTAGCGAAGCATCTAGCCCCCTCAAGTGGGAGGGGAGCCGCCGCCGCTGGCGACGGCTCCCTCTTCCTCCAGCTCCTTAGGCGTCTGCGGCCTCTACTTCAGCGACGTGAACGCGATGTCCCAGGACGCGTTGTAGAGGTTCACCACGCCCGCCACATCCGCGGATTGGATGATTGGGTAGTACTCCCAGATCCACGGGACCGCCGGCGCCTGCTCGCCGACGAGCCGGTTGACCTCGGCCCAGGCCTCGTTGCGCTCGTCCGGGTCCTCGACCGGCCGCGCCGCTTCGATGGCCTTGTTGACCTCCGGCACGTCGAGCCGCGGCCAGTTCGAGTTGTTCTCCGGATCGATGGTGGGGCCGTAGAACGTCACATCGAGCATCACCTGCGGGTCCCGGAAGTCCGGGGCCCAGCCGACCGTCGGGCAGACCTCGGGTTGCTGCTCGGGGACGCTGCAGAACCGCGTGAACATGATGGTGCGGTCCACGGGCCGGAAATTGACCTTGAAGCCGAGCTCCTCGAGCTGGCCCTGGAACACCTCGGAGGTCTCCCTACCGGGCGGGATGTTGTCGCCGACCATCGACACCTCGCACTCGGACCCCTCGCACTTGCCGCTTTCGAACCCGGCCTTGCGCATGTACTCGGCGGCCAGTTCGGGATCCCCGTTGGGGTTGGCGAGGAAGTCGAGGTCGGCCCCCTCGGCTCCACCGCTCTCCTCGAACCCGGGGAAGCCCGGCGAGATGTAGTGGCTCGCGACCTGACCGATCAGCGGACCGCCGCGCGTGTTGCGCAGCGCCTCGCGGTCGGAGTTCGCGATCACCGCCTTGCGGACGTTGATGTCGTCGAACGGCGGCGCCTGCGTGTTCAGCGCTACGTAGCGCGTACCAGGCAATTCCGGCAGCTGGAACTGCCCAGGCTCGGCGTCCTGCGCCGCATCCCTGATCACGCCCTTGGTCGGCGGGAAGTCGAAGGCCACCTGACCCTCGCCGCTGAGAACCTTGCGTGACGCGGAGCCGAGGTCGGTGAACCCCTCCTGGATGTCGATCGAGTCCAGGTAGGCGGGGCGGAAGTCCCCGGTCGCTTCGCCGTCCCAGTTCGGGTTACGAACGAGCTTGATCTCCTTGCCCGGTGTGTACCCGGTCAGCTCGCCGGTCTCTGGGTCATTCTCGACCATGTACGGGCCCGTGAACGCCGCGTACTGACCGTACGTCGAGGGGTTCTTCGCGTCGAACTCCCTCGCGTACTCCTCCGGCACGGGGATACTCACGGGCAGCGACAGGGTCTGGACGACCACCCTCGCGATCGCGATCTTCGGTGGCTCGTTGAGCTCGATCCGGAGCGTTCTGTCGTCGGGAGCGCTCACCCCCTCGATATCCGGTGCGCCTCCGGTCGGGTTGTCCGCGGCCTCCTTCGCCGCCGCGTCGTAGCCGACGATGTCCGAGGCGTAGTTCGCGAAGTATTGGTTGGCTACGCCGGGAAGGGTCGAGCGCTCGAGCGCGTACTCGACATCCGCGGCCGTCACCTCGCGGTTGACTGGCGGCGCATAGCGCACCCCGTCGCGGATCTTGAACTCGATCGTCAGGCCGTCGTCGGAGATCTGTGGCTCTGACTCGGCCAGGTCCGGCGTCGGCTCGTTGACGTCGTCGGGAGCCCAGGTCAAAAGGCCCCGGTACACCGCGTTCGCGACTTGGTAGGTGGGCTGGTAGTACGCGGCGCCGGGGTCCATGTAGTCGATGTCGCCGGCCCCGATCATCTTGAGCTCTCCGCCCCTCTTGGCGTTGTCCGGCGGCTCCGTCACCGGGGCGAACTCCTCCACCGCCGAGGCCGTGTCGGCACTTCCGCCGTCGTCGTCGCCGCACGACGACAGCACCGCGGCGAGGGCGAGCAACGCGCCCACCGGAACCAGGAGCCTGAGCCACTTCAACCGCATGTGTGAATCCTTTCCGCTCGCTTGAGGTGTGTCGTCTTCTCGGTCAGGTCTTCTTCGCCCTCGGGTTGAGGGCATCCTGCATCGCGTCGCCCACCAGGTTGAAGGCGAGCACGGTGAACAGGAGCGCCAGCCCGGGGAACAGCATGTACCACCAAGCTTCGCTGAAGATAGGGGTAGCGTCGGAGATCATCTGGCCCCAGCTCGGCTGATCGGTGACGCCGACGCCCAGGAACGAGAGCGCCGCCTCGTACAGGATCACCTGCGGGATCAGGATCGAGGCGTAGACGATGATCGGCGCGGTCAGGTTGGGGAGGATCTCCTTGAAGATGATCCTGGTGTTGGAGGCGCCAACCGACCTGGCGGCCTCGACGAACTCCTTCTCCCGCAGCGACAGGGTCTGGCCGCGGACGATCCGCGCCATGTAGGTCCAGCTCGTGAACGCGATCACGAAGATCACCACGCCCAGGCCGGGCTTGATCAGGCCGCCGAGGCAGCCCGCCACCGCCGCCGCCGGTCTCGCCGAGCGTGCAGGCGGTGGCGAGGCCGGTCGCCAGGAGCAGGTAGGGGATGGCGAGCAGGACGTCGACGCTGCGTGAGATCAGCGTGTCCACCCAGCCACGGAGGTAGCCGGCGAGCAGGCCGGCGACGATCCCGGCGAGCGTCGCCAGCGCGGTCGCCGAGAAGGCGACGATCAGCGAGACGCGCGCTCCGTAGATGGTGCGGCTGAAGACGTCGCGCCCGATCTGGTCGACGCCGAAGATGTGCGCGCTGCTCGGCCCCGTGGGGGTCGCGAAGAGCGGGTCCAGGGCGCCGGTGTCGCGCTCGTCGGGACCGGGCGCGCCGAAGAGCTTGACGACCGAGCGGCGCGAGCAGCGCGACCAGGATCAGCACGACGAGGAAGATCAGCGCCGCCATCGCCAGCCTGTCCTCGCGGAACCGCCGCCAGAAGAGCTGCCACGGGGAGCGCGCGGCGATCGCGGTGGGGTCGATCTCGACGAGGTCCGCGGAGGCTCCGACCGCCGCGGGCTGCTCGCGAAGCTCACCAGCTTCCAATGTTCACTCCCCCGGCCTCCGGCCGGCGTTGCCCCTGTTCCAGCACCACGAGTTCTGGTTACTGGAAATGCAGCATAAGTCCTGCGGCACTCAAGTGCCAGCAAGTCACAAGTGTGCCTACCGAGGCGTCGGGAACTGCGTGCGCATGAAGGCGTCCCAGGCGCGGTCGGTGAGCAGGCGCCGCTGCGCGAGGGCCAGGCGCGCCGAGGGCGTCACCTTGTAGCGGGTCTTCGGCCGCCGCGAGGTGATCGCCCGCTCGATCGCCCGGGCGACGGTCTCCGGCCCGCCGCCGAGGCGCGCCAGCGGCCCCTCGTAGACCTCGGCGGTCGCGGTGCTCACGGCGGCGTTGAACTCCGCGTAGGGGTCGTCCCCGGCCGCCGCCGCGGCGTCGATCGAGCCCGCGGCGGTCTCGCCGAAGCGCGTCGTGATCAGCCCCGGCTCGATCACGACCACGTCGACGCCGAACCCGCGCACCTCGAAGCGCAGCGCGTCCGAGAGCGCCTCGACCGCGTGCTTGGTCCCGTGGTAGGCGCCGCCGCCGGGAAAGGTGAGCCGGCCGCCCATCGAGCTGACGTTGACGATCCGGCCCGCAGCCCTGGCGGCGCATCCCGGGGAGGACGAGCTGGCACATGCGGATGAGCCCGAAGACGTTGGTCTCGAACTGGCGCCCTGAGGCGCTCCAGTGGCAGCGTCTCGAGGCGCCCGACTGGCTGTAGCCGGCGTTGTTGACCAGCGCGCCCACGGCTCCCTCGGCCTCCTCGACCGCGGCCACGGCCGCCCGCATCGACTCCTCGTCGGTGACGTCCAGGGCCAGCGTCTTGCAGCCCCGCTCGGCGAGGTCGGCGATCGATTCGGTGCGTCGGGCGCTCGCGTAGACGGTCCAGCCACGTGCCGCCAGGTGCTCGGCGGTGGCGTGCCCGATCCCGGAGGAGCATCCGGTGATCAGCACGGCCTTCGAGGCCTCGGCCATGGGCGGACTCTATCCTGCGCTCGTCCAAATGCGAGCGGTCACCTTCCAGGCCCCCGGGCGAGGTCCGGGTCGACGAGCGCCCGGAGCCTGAGCTCGCCGCCCCCGACGACGTGGTGCGTTCGAGTCGAGGCGACGGGGATCTGCGGCTCCGACCTCCACATCTACCACGGCCGCGTGGCGATCGAGCCCGGCTTCGTGATCGGCCACGAGTACGTGGGGACGGTGGTCGCCGCCGGCGACGCGGTGAGCGAGGTCGCGGTCTCCGACCGGGTGCTGGGCACCTACGCCACCGCCTGCGGCGGCTGCTTTCACTGCCGGCGAGCCGAGTACCACCAGTGCGACTCCGGCCGGGTCTTCGGCCACGGCGCCACGCTCGGCTCGCTACAGGGAGCGCAGGCGGACCTTCTGCTCGTCCCGAACGCCAACCTGACCCTTCGCCGCGTGCCCGAGGGCCTCTCGGACGAGGTGGCGCTGTTCGCCGGCGACGTGGCGGGCACCGCCTACCACGCGATCTGCGGTGACGCGGCGAGGCCGGACCCGCTCGAGCCGGGCGCGACGGTGGCCGTGCTCGGCCTCGGCCCCGTGGGCCTCTGCGCGGTGCAGGTGGCGAGGGCGAGCGGCGCGTCGCTGGTGGTCGCGGTCGACTCGGTGGAGGAGCGGCTACGGACGGCCGAGGCGCTCGGCGCCGTGCCGGTACACCTGACCGAGGACGATCCGCGCGGCCGGGTGAAGGAGCTCACCGGCGGCCGGGGCGTCGACCTCTCCGTCGACGCGGTTGGCCATCCCGAGGCGCTCGACCTCGCCTGCCGCCTGGCACGGAAGGCGGGCACCGTCTCGGCAACCGGGGTCTACGCCGAGCCCGCCGAGGTTCACATGGGCGTGGTCTGGATCAAGGGCCTTGCCTGGCGCACCGGCCAGGCGAACGTGATCGGCCACCTCGACCGGGTGCTGGCGATGCTCTCGGCCGGGGTGCTCGATCCCAGCTCGCTGGTCACCCACCGGATGAGCCTCGACGAGGCCCCGGAGGCGTACGCGATCTACGATCGCCGCGAGGCGCTGAAGATCGTGCTGCGGCCCTGACGGCTGGCGCCGGGTGCCTACGAGTTCGCTTCGAACGGGAACGCGAGCTGGACGTGGGTGCGGGCGACGGCGATGAACGTCGCGCGCCTCCGGTGAGCCGCCGTTCAGGGGGGTCAGCTCCGCCTTGACCAGGGGGATGAAGTCGAGGTCGCCGCCGTTCAGGTAGTCGGAGAGGCGGCTCCGGTAGCCCTCCCGCGGCAGCGTCAGGTCGCCGACGATCCGGTGACGATCCGTCTCCAGCACCACGCGTTCGATCCGGGTCTCCATACGGTGAACTTATCGACTGGATCGCCGCGATCTTTAGCCGGAGAACGCCAACCGCTGGCCCTCTCACCGGGTGCACGCCCGGGCAGAGTTGCGATCCCATGTGAATCGCAATCCGACCCTCGGTGTTGATGGGACTACGCGAGCCCTTTCTCACGTAGCTCGCGAAGAGCGTCGGGGCCCTTTTCCAGGCCCTCCAGGCCCATGCCTCGAAGCACGCCGGGCGCCTTTGTGAACTGGATGTCGCCGTACGCCACGATCTGCACGTGGTTGCCCCACGGATCCCGAAAGTCGAGCCCCCGTCCGGGAAGGATCTCGGCCTCCGCCTCCTCGAGCGCCGCGCGGACCGCCTCCTTGTCGTCGACCACGATCCCGAGGTGGCGTGCCCCGTCCGGCGGCTGGGTGCGGCCCTCGGAGAGGGCGATGAATTGATCGCCGAGCTCGATGAAGGCCATTCCGGGCACGCGTCCGCGCAGCTCGATCTCGAGGACCCTGCCATAGAAGGAGAGGGCCTCCTCCACATCGCCCACCTCGAGGGCGACGTGGTTGATGCCGACCGGCCGGGCGCGTGTCATGCCGCGCGATCGGGCCGGGAGGCGGCCTCCTCCAGCGCCGCGAGGGATTGCTCCAGCCAGCGGCGAAAGTAGAGCTTGCCGAGCGGTCACGTCGAAGATCCGATTCCCGATGCCGACCGGGTCCATGCCGAACTCGACGTCGACGAAGGTGTTGCCCTGTGCCTCCGTCAACAGCCAGCGCGAGTACGTTCCGGTCGTCGTGCAGCGCATGTGGATCTCGCGCAGGTCCTCCAGGTGCTCCACCCTCATGGAGGTCTCGATGCTCCCGGTGGCGGCTCGGGTGACCTGGGCGTAGTTGCTTCCCTCGTCGAACTGCTCGCCGCGAACCTCGATCACCCGGGGCCACCATTCAGGGTGACGGCGCGGGTCTCCGACCAGATCCCAGACCCTGCTCGGCGAGGCGTTGATCAGCGCTTGACTGCGGGAAACCGACATCGGACGATCCCCGTGAGTCTCTCACTCAGCGCGGGAACCGGCCCGCCCGCAGCCGGGGTCTATCTGTGGCCGCGGATCTCGACCGCCTGCTGGAAGGTCGGGCGGTTGACCCAGGGGATGAGCGGCTGGGTGATCGCGCCGACGGCGCTGAAGCCGATCTTGTCGTGCTCGGTCTGGGCCTGGCCGCCGTAGAGCTGGTCATTCGACATGTTGTTGAGCGCGTTGCTGAGCGAGACGAGCAGGGCGCTGCGGCAGGCGCTGACGCTGCCGCGGCCGCAGTAGACGCGCGAATACGGGCCCTGGACCGGGGCGCCGAGCAGGCTGCGGAGGTCCTTCTGCACATAGCCGTAAGAGCTCTCGTTGAACGCGGAGCCCACCCGCCCCGGGGCGTCGTGGTGGAACCGGATCCGGTTGAACAGAGTCTGGCCCAGCGTTGGCTTGAACTGGGCTTCGATCAGGCGCGGCCACCAAGCGTCCATGATCCGGACCGCCTGGGTGTGCTCGTAGGTTCCGTCCCTGTTGCGGTCGATCCGGTGCGAGCCGGCGGCCATCCAGCTCCGGAGCTGCTGGAGCGCCTGCGCCCGAGCGGTCGACGTAACCGGCTGCGTGCGAATCACGTTCAGGATCCAGGGAAGCACGCGGTCGCCGCGCAGGTCGACCGTCCCGGCGTCCTCCATGTCGCTGATCAGCTTCTCGAGCGTCATCTTCTTGTCGCCGGCGATGTCGCGCCTGATGCGATCGTCGAGCGGCTGTGATCGATAGACCGACGAGTAGCCGGTATTGAAGTCCGGCGCCTGCCGGTTGTTCCAGCTCGTCAGGAAGCTCTGGTTGACGGTGCGCGCGTGCTCCTCCAGAGGCGCGAAGTCCGCCGTGAAGGTGTTCGGGTTGAAGCCCTGCCACAGGAGGGCGGGCTTGCCGAACGTTGGAAGGTTGGGGTCGACGTCGTCGGGCCGTATGGGGTTGGCGCCGGAGTTGAAGTAGGCGATGTTCTTGTCGTCGGCGTAGAACCAGTTGAACGTGTAGGCGATGCGGTTCGCCGCCTGCATGAACTCCTGGGGGTTGCGCATCTTGTTTGGGTTGTTGAAGTCCGCGAAGCCGAGCGCGGACGGGTCGACCTCGTGGAAGTAGGTGAAGCGCAGCCTCGTGTAGGCGTGCGGCTGGCCGTTGATCATCGCGCGGGCGGTCACGATCCCCAGCTTGGTGCGCAGGGTGGTCAGCGTGTGGGAGCCCGCCGGGGTCTGATCGGCCGGGGTGGGAACCCAGGAGTTGGTGCGCGTCAGGACGTCGAACGGCAGGCATTGGCCGTTGAACAGGTAGTGGTCGGAGTTGATCGTCGCCGTGCCGCCACCGGGCTCACA
Source organism: uncultured Actinomycetes bacterium (assembly GCA_963743455.1). Lineage (GTDB taxonomy): Bacteria > Actinomycetota > Thermoleophilia > Solirubrobacterales > 70-9 > AC-56. The sequence goes on from CAVUPJ010000006.1 coordinate 19,117, forward strand.
GAGCTTGACCGCGTAGGTGTCGATGATGTCCTGGCCGGCCGACGTTGCGCTCCAGGAGTAATCGCGCCCCCGTCCGAGCTGCACGTAGAGGTTGGTGCCGGGGAAGGCCACGCCCCGAGCGTCGATCGCCGGCCCCTGCGCGGTCGCCGGCGCGTGGATGTCCTCCTCCATCAGGATCTGGGGGGACCAGTAGCCCGTCTGCGGGCCCATCACCGCGACGGGATGGCCGCTCTTCGACTCCCGCGCCGAGACGAGCAACGCGTTGGAAGCGCCGTTGCGATCCAGGAGCGGCTCGAGGATCCCGGCCGGGAGCTCGCCCCCGGAGCCGGAGGCCTCCGCGCTGGCGCTCGCGGACTCGGCGACGTCCGCGAACCGGAGGGAGCCCGGGTCGGGCAGGGCGAGCCCCCTCGGCTGGGCCGGCGGCTGCCCGTACGGGAAGCTCCCCCCGCGGACCGTGGTCGGCGCCTCGGGGTCGTTGAACGCCTGGAAGTCGGCCCAGACACTCTTTCCCGGGCCGGGGCCGAACCGCTGCCGGGCCGCTTCGAGGGCCAGCGCGGCGCCGAGCTCCCCGCCCCCGCCCTTGCCGAAGATCCCGGCAACCAGCGAGGCGATCGCGATCACGTCGGTGACCTTCCACTCGTGGCCGGGCAGGCAGATGCTCTGGGAGGGGTCGATCACCCCGTACTCGCCCGGCAGCTTCGCCGTGTTGACGGGGGGGCCGCAGGCCTCGTCGATGAACTTGTTGACGCCGGCGACGTAGGCGTTGACGTCGTTTTGGATCATCACGCCCGGCTGCCCGTAGAGCTCGTCGGCGCGGTCGTACTGGAGCTGGAGCTCCGACTCGTTGTAGGGCGTGTCGGCCCAGATCTCCTCGTCCATGGCGGCGTTGGAGCCGCCGGCGAAGGAGGAGAGCTGCGCGCGGCCTGCATGGCGGAGCGCGTCGATCATGAACAGGCGGTCCTCGGCGGCGACGTAGCCCGCGCCGAACATCGTTCCCCTGCGGCCCGTGCCGTAGATGTGGGGGACGCCGAACCTGTCGCGCTGGATCGTCACGTCGGTGCGGGGGCTGTAGGTGCGCTCGACGTTGGCCGGCTGCACACCGAAGCTGGCGTCCTTGAAGAAGTTCGCGATCTGCGAGGCGCGCAGCCCCGGAGTCGCGTACATGAGATCCCGGTACATCTGGAGCTGCCGGTCGCTGGTGTGCGGGGGATAGGTGCCGTTGGCCTGGAAGGCGGCGACCTGAGCGGCGTTCGCGTTTGCGCCCTGCGCCGGCGGCAGCACGTTGCGGAAGCCGCGGTAGTCGTTGTGCTGGTAGGGGCTCGGGGTGGGGGCGGCGCTCGCGGTCGCTGCCAAGAGGGCCACCATGCTGGTGGTGAGAGCGGCGGTGCCGAAACGCCTGCCTCTACAGCCCCTCACGAAGTTAGCCCTCTCTCTCATTCGGGGACCGCCCGTAACGGCCGGCCAGGTCAGTAACGAGCCACATATACCCGTCGCCGTCGATCTCAAACCGGCACGCCGGGGCCGCGCGGCGGCAGGTTGCCCCCGCGCGGCCCGCCGTTGTGAGAGGCGCTCAGACGGTGCAGGTGATCGGCACTCGCACGGACTCCGATCCGACCGTCACTGCGAGGTAGCCGTTCGCCGAGCAGCCATAGAGCCCTGCGGCCGTCCAGTCGTCCCCGCTGACCGACACCGCCCCGCCCGCGACCGTGGTCACGCCGCCTCCGCCGGACACCGTGCCGGTCGTGGACTCAGCGCCGTCGCCGTTGATCTCGAACTGGCAGGTCGGAAGTGAGTTGCCGCAGGTGAGACCGCTGGCGTTCCTCACCCGCAGTCCGGGGCCGGGACCTGGGCCGGGACCGGGACCTGGGCCGCCGCCCGGGCCGCTCCTGACCCTGGCCCTCTCGCAATGCCTCAGCACGGACAGGTCAACCTGGTCGATCACGCACAGGTCCTTGCCCCGTCCGGCGTTGACGGCGCGGTCCCTTCTGTTGTCGACGGCCTTCAAACGGTCGGCGCCCTTGCCGCCGAAGAGGCGGTCCCTGCCTTTCCCGCCCACGAGCCGGTCCCTGCCCTTCGCGCCATTGAGCCGGTCCTTGCCCTTGCCGCCTTTGACGCGGTCCTTGCCCTTGCCGCCCTTGACGCGGTCCCTGCCTTTCGCGCCGTTGAGGCGGTCACCACCTCCGCGCCCGTTGACCCGGTCGTTGCCGCCCCGAGCGTTGATCCGGTCGGCCTTCGCGGTACCGGTGATCCTGTCGGCGCCGCCGGTTCCGGCCATCCGCTTCGCGAACGCGTCCACGCCCGCGAACGCGACGAACGCCATGAGCGCGCATGCAGCCAGGAGCCCCCAGAGGAAGCCCTTCCTGATGCCCATCACCCCAGAGCTGGGCCTGTCCATTCCTGCCTCCTTCGAATTGTTGGCTTTTCCTCATGATCGGCGCCGGACCGCAGAGCGCAACCGGTCACCCACGCGGCCTGGACACTCGTACCTGGACGCTCGTATGAGGATCGACCCGGGCTTGGCGAGCCGTCTCGGCGGCGTAAGCGCGTGCGGAGACGATCTGTGATCGCGGCCGAGGAGGGGTAGGATGTTGGGGAGCCCCGAGTGAAGCGCCCCCTGCTCACAGCGATCGTTGTCGGCCTGCTGGCTTTCCCGTCAGCTGCCTCGGCCGTGGCGACGCAGATCCAGGTCGGTGACGACTTCTACGCTCCGGACAACCCGCCGGTGCGCAACCTGTCCTCCGGCGCGAGCTTCACGTGGGTTCGCGCCGGCAACGGTGCTGCGCACAACGTCCGCCAGGACTTCACGCTCTTCAACTCGGGCGGCCCGACGAGCGGGCCGATCAACTTCTCGATCAGGGCCTCCGCGGGCACCTTCCACTACTACTGCACGCTGCACGGCTTGCCCCGCCCCAACGGTGACCTGAATGGCGGCATGGACGGCGTTGTCAGGGTCCGCCCGATATCCGGCCCCGGCCCCACCGGCCCGCCGTTCTCGGTCCTCTGGGGGCTGGGGGGCACGTCGGGCACGAACACCGGCAACCAGTTCGACGTCCGCTACCGGGTCGGCGTCAGCGGCACTTTTGGCGTTTGGAAGGTCTGGAAGAACGACGTGGCGGCGCGCTCGGGCGTCTTCGGCCAGAACAATCAGCCGGTTCAGGTGCTGCCGGGGCGCATGTACCAGTTCCAGGCCCGCTCGCAGAAGAGCACGGCGCCGAACCAGCCCAGCGGCTGGTCGCCCATCCACCAGCGCAACACCTGACCTGGCCGCCGGCCTCGCACTGAACGTCCCTCAGTACCCCCTATAGCCCACATTCCGGGACGTTCGTTCCGCGGCGGGCGCCTGGGAGCCCCGCGCCACTGCGTCGGCCCGCGTATGCGACCCTCCATACTGTCCAGGGTCTGATGCAGGCGCGAAGGCGGGCCACCACACTTGCCACGGCCACGGCGATCGCCGCGGTCGCCGCGTCGCTGTCGATGGCGGCTTCGAGCGCGCCGGCAAAGCCGGCGCCGTCCCCGCACCCCGCGACGGAAAGGAGCCTGTTCGGCCAGGAGTTCGTGCCCGGTGAGGTGATCGTGCGCTTCGAGCGGGGAACGCCGAGCATTGCCCGCGAGGCCGCCACGGACGACGCCGGCGCCAGCCACAAGCGGAAGCTGCTGCTGCCTCGCACGGAGCTGGTGAAGGTGACCCCCGGCTCCGAGAAGGAGGCTGCCGCCAGGCTCGAGCGCGACCCGAACGTGCTCTACGCCGAGCCGAATGCGATCGTGCACGAGGAGGCCCCCCCCAACGACACGCGGTTCGCCGATCTCTGGGCCTTCCACAACACGGGCCAGCAGGTCAACGGGGGCGCCGGCGTGGCGGATGCGGACATCGACGCCCCCGAGGCCTTCAACATGGGCGTGGGCCTGGGCTCCTCGCTGCGGGTGGCGGTCGTGGACAGCGGCGTCGTCGCGAGCCACCCCGATCTCGCGGCCAACATGTTCACCAACCCGGGCGAGACCGGCGGCGGCAAGGCCACAAACGGCATCGACGACGACAGCAACGGCAAGATCGACGACTTCCGCGGCTGGGACTTCGCCTACAACGACAACAACCCGAACACCTTTCGGGATCACGGCACGCATGTGGCCGGCACGCTGGCGGCACGCGCCAACAACGGCCTCGGCGTGGCGGGTGTCGCGAGCTTCGAGGCCCCCGCAGGAAGCTGGCCCGGGCCCAAGATCCTGGCGGTGAAGGTGCTCAACGAGCAGGGCTTTGGCACCGTCGCCCAGCTCGCCAACGGCTTGGTCTACGCGGGCATGATGAACGCCAAGGTGGCCAACGTCAGCCTCGGCTTCGCCGGCACCTCGGCGACGCTCGACAACGCGATCAAGAGCAGGCCGAACACGCTGTACGTCGTCGCGGCCGGCAACGACGGCGTCAGCAACGACACCTCGCCGCACACGCCCTGCCGCCCCGCCAGCGGCCCGGACGCGGCGAACAAGATCTGCGTTGGGGCCACCACCTCCCGCGACACGCTGGCCGGGTTCTCGAACTTCGGCGCCGTCAACGTCGATCTCGCCGCTCCCGGCGTCAGCGTTCTGAGCACCGTCCCGACGAGGACCGTCTTCAGCGACGACTTCGAGACACCAATCGCGGGCCGGTGGACCACCACCGACGCCGGCCAGACCGGAGCGCACCGCTGGCGGGTCACCACGGCGTTCTCGACCAGCCCCACCCACAGCATCACCGACTCGTCCGGGGGCCTCTACCAGAACAACCAGGACAACTGGGTGCGCAACGCGACAGGCTTCAACCTCACTGGGAGTAACCACTGCAGGGTCACCGCCCAGGTGAAGATCGACACCGAGGACAACTACGACACCTTCACCATCGCAGGCCACCCGCACCCCGGGGGTGGCAGCGAGCTGGCAGACGGTGTTCGCCTTCAACGGAGCCGCAACCGGCCCGGTGACCGCCGACCTCCCCGCCGCCTTCGACGGGCGGACCGGCGTCTTCGTCCGCTTCCGCCTCAATAGCCGATGGCTCGAACAGGGATGACGGCGTCTATGTCGACGACGTCGCCTTGAAGCTGCCGAACCAACGCCTTCAACGCGACCTCGTACGGCTTCTTGAACGGCACCTCGATGGCGGCGCCGCACGTCGCGGGTGCCGCCGCCTTCCTGTTCACCAAGTTCCCGGCTGCGACCGTGGCCGAGGTCAAGAACAAGATCCTGCGCAGCGTCGACCGGAAGGCCTCGCTCATCGACCGGGTCGTCACCGACGGCCGGCTCAACCTCTACAAGGCGGCGGCGGAGTCGACAGCTGCCGTGTCGGGAGGCGTGCTGGACTTCACTGCCGGGGAGGGGCAGAAGAACAACGTCACGGCCACTCGCGTCGTCGCCGGCGGCGTCCCCAAGTACAGGATCGCCGATCCCTACTCGACCATCGCCACCAAGACCCACCAGTGGGGGTCGCGGATCAACCCGGGCGCGGGCTGCGCCCGGGTCAACGACACCACCGTCGACTGCCCGGTCGCAGGCATCACGCGCATCGTCCTGAGCGGGCTCGATCACGACGACACCCTCAACGCGGGCACGATCGAGATCCCGGTCACGCTCGCCGGCGGCGCCGGCGTGGACACCCTCACCGGGGGCACGGCAAACGACTCACTGAGCGGCGGCGCCAACCCCGACGTTTTCGCCGCCGGCACCGGCGACGACACGATCGGCGCCCGCCATTCGGACGCCGATTCGATCTTCAACTGCGGCGAGAACGCCGGCGACAACGACACCGTGAACGCTGACCTGGCTCCGGACGACCCGGTCGTGGCCGACGCCGCCAACTGCGAAGTGGTCGACAAGCAGTAGGGGCAGCTCCGGCCCTACGTCAGAGGAAGCCCGAATCCGCATCGGCAGGCCGCCACGCGGCGAAAGGGTCGGCATCTGGCGGATTCGCATCTGCCAGTCCGGCTCCGGCTCGAGGCGGAAGCGCCGCAGGATCGCGGCCGCGATCGCGCGGATCTCGAGCTCGCCGAAGCGCATCCCGATGCAGATCCTCGGCCCGCCGCCGAACGGGACGTAGGCGCCCTTGGGGAGCTTCGCGCGCTCTGAGGGCGCGAAGCGCTCGGGCCTGAAGGAGTGCGGATCGCTGAACACGTCCGGCAGCCTGTGGCTCGCCCAGGACGAGTAGTTCACCGGCAGCCCCGCGGGCACTGAGTAACCGCCGAACTCGAAGCCCTCGACGGCGCGGCGGGGGCCGATCCACGCGGGCGGGTAGAGGCGGAGCGTCTCGTCGACGGCCATCCCCAGCTCGGGCAGCTCGCCGAACAGCTGCGCCGCGTCGGGGGTGCCGTCGCCGACCACGCTGTCGAGCTCGGCTGCCAGCCGCTCCGCCCACTCGCGGATGGCGGGCGAGCTCGTAGAAGAGGAAGGCGACGGTCGAGGTGGTGGTGTCGTGGCCGGCGAACAGCAGCGTCAGCACCTGGTCGCGGACCTGCTCGTCGGTGAAGCGCATGCCCTCGCTGTCCTCCGCCTCCATCAACAGCCCGAGGATGTCCTCGCCCGCCTCCCCGGCGCTTCGGCGGCCGGCGATCTCGCTCAGGATGATGCGGTCGAGCGTGCGCCGAACCCGGCGCAGGCGGGCGAAGGGGCTCCCCGGGCCGCGCACGACCTGGAGGAAGTACTCGCGCTCGTAGAAGGAGAGGCCCCGCTCGAACGTTGCCGCGACGTCGACCCGGGCCCGATCCGGGTCGAGCCCGAACAGCGCCCGCATCGCGACTCGCATCGCCACGTGGCGCGTCCAGTCGTAGAGGTCGATCCGGTCGCCGGTCCGCCAGCCGTCAAGCGCGCGTTCGGCCTCTTCGGCCATCACGGTCGCCGCGGCTGCGATCCGCTTGCGGTGAAAGACCGGGACCATGATCTCGCGAGCGCGGTCGTGGTATTCGCCGTCGGTGGTCAGGAGCCCGTCGCCGATCAGCGGGATCAGGTCGCCGAGGCTGCCGTCGCGCCAGCGGAATTTGTCGCGGTCCGTGACCAGGATGAAGCGGTTGGCCTCGGGGCCGAGCATGAACACGTGGATCGCGTGGAAGATCCGGATCGCGAAGATGGGGCCGTGCTCCTCGTAGGCGGGCAGAAGGACCGCCAGAGGGTCGCGGCGCATCCGCTCGGTGCGCGCGATGCTCGGCAGCTTCGGGCCGGGCGGCAGCGAGCCGTTGCGGGTGGCCCGCCGCTCGACGCTCAGGTCATCCCGGATCCGCACCAGCGGGTTGGTGCTGAGTGCCGAGGGGGCGTCGCTAAGCGGCATCGCGCCAAGCATAGCCTGGCTGGCTGGACGGCCAAACGGGCGCCGGGGCGCCGATCGTGAGAGCATCGGGGCTGCGCCGATGACCGACTTCCTCGTCAAGCGCGACGATCTGCGCGAGTGCCGCATCGCCGACTCCGACGCGCCCGGAGCTCGAGGCGGGCCAGGCGCTGCTTCGGGTCGACACATTCGGGCTGACCGCGAACAACGTCACCTACGCGGTGATGGGCGAGGTGATGTCCTACTGGGACTTCTTCCCCGCCGAGGCCGGCTGGGGCCGGGTGCCGATGTGGGGCTTCGCCGAGGTCGAGCGCAGCGAGGCCGAGGGGGTCGACCCCGGCACCCGCCTGTACGGGTACCTGCCGCCGTCCTCGCACCTGGTCGTGACGCCCGCCGACGCCGACGGGCGCGGCTTCGTCGACGGCTCCCCGCACCGCGCGGCGCTGCCTTCGGCCTACCACCGCTATCTGGCGAGCGGGACCGACCCCTTCTACCGGCCGGACACCGAGGAGCTCCAGATGCTGCTGCGCCCGCTCTTCTTCACCTCGTTTCTGATCGACGACCAGCTCGACGACGAAGGTCTGGCGACTCGGGGGCCGGTCGTGATGTCCAGCGCCTCGAGCAAGACGGCGATCGCCGCGGCCTTCATGCTGGCGCGGCGCGAGGGGGTGGAGCTGGTCGCGCTCACCTCGCCGCGCAGCGCGGCGTTCGTCGAGGGACTGGGGATCTACGGGCGCACCGTGACCTACGACGCGATCGACTCGCTCGACGTCGGTCCCGCCACCTTCGTCGATTTCGCGGGAGACGACGAGGTGCGCCGGGCGGTCCACTCGCACTACGGCGACGCGCTCGCGCACAGCATGGCCGTGGGGGTCACGCACTGGGAGGACTTCGGCGGCGGCGGGGACGAGCTCCCCGGGCCGACACCGACCTTCTTCTTCGCCCCGGATCGCGTCGTCAAGCGCTCCAAGGACTGGGGTGGGGCGGGGCTCGAGGCGAGGGTCGCCGAGGCCTGGCACCCGTTCTGCGAGTGGACGACCGGTCGGCTGGAGGTGGTCCGCGGCCAGGGGTTCGAGGCGCTCCAGCGCGCCTACCTCGAGGTGCTGGACGGCAAGGTCGACCCGAAGACCGCGCACGTGCTGTCGCTCTAAACCACCGTCAGCTGCAGCCCGACCCCGATCAACCCGCAGCCGAGCACCACGTAGAGCACGGTCAGCTTGCCGTGGAAGCGCATCAGCGCCGCGAAGGCGCCGAGCGCCAGGAGGGCGGTGGGGAGGTCGACGACGCCCGTCTCGGCGATCTCGACCGTGACCGCGGCGATCAACCCGACGACAGCCGCGGCGACCCCGAGCAGGAACGGCCTGATGCGGGGGTTCTCGGCGACGGCGACCAGCCAGCGGTGCAGGAAGATCGGGAACAGGAAGGCGGGGAGGAAGATCCCGAGCGTCATCGCGAGACCGCCCGCGAGGCCGCCGGCGACGTACCCGACGAAGGTCGAGAAGATGATCAGCGGGGCGGGGAGCACTCCGCTCAGCGCCAGGCCGTCGACGAACTCGGAGTTGGTCAGCCAGCCCTTCCCTTCGACGGTCGCCTCTTGAAGGAAGGGGATGACCGTGAACGCCCCGCCGAAGGTGAGCAGGCCGGCCTTCAGGCCCTCGAGGAAGATCTCCGCCGTGAGCGAGATCGTGACGGCGGCGGGGAGGACGACAAGCGCGGCCGGAAGGAGCGAGACCGACCCCAGCCGCCCCCGATAGCGGCTCATGTTCTTCCACAGCTCGTAGGCGAGCCCGCCGCCGGCCAGGACGAGGACGAAGCTCACCGACGCGAACGCCGTCAGGGCGAAGGCGGCGACCGCGATCAGCGCGAGCGGCAGGTCGGTGAGGAACGAGCCGCCGAGCCGCACGAGCGCCCGCGCCACGATCGCGCCGACGGCGGCGGCGAGCCCGTAGAAGAGCTCGTCGAGGCTGTCGGAGATCTCCGCCTCGACGTACAGCACCGACAGCCCGAGCATGAGCAGAAAGCCGGGCAGCATGAAGCCGAGCCCGGCGAGGAACCCGCCGAGCTTTCCGCCCCGCAGGCGACCGAAGTAGACGCAGAGCTCGTGCGCCTCGGGGCCCGGGAGCACCTGGTAGACGGCCAGCGTCCTTTTGAACGTCTCCTCGGAGATCCAGCCCTCCTCGTCGACGCACTCGCTCTTGATCATCGCGATCTGCGCCGCCGGCCCGCCCCAGGCCAGGGCGCCGAACTTCAGGAAGCGAAGAAAGATCGAGATGCGCGAGTCGGGGGGCATGGTCCGCGGCAGTCTGGAGGATCAGCGCCGGGGCTAGACTCACGGCCAATCAACGGCGGGAGGAGACGAGCGATGACACCGACCACTTCGACGGGGACCGCGGCAGAGGTGACGATCCGAGAGGTGGCGCCCGGGGACGCCGAGGCCTGCGCGCGGATCTGCTTCGAGGCCTTCGGCGCCATCCACGACCACCACCGCTTTCCCAGGGACTTCCCGGCGCTCGAAGCCGCCACGGGATTGATGGCGACCTGGATTCCGCACCCCTCGGTCTGGGGAGTGGTCGCTGAGCGTGACGGGCGGATCGTCGGCTCCAACTTCCTCGACGAGCGCGGCCCGATCCGGGGGGTGGGCCCGATCACCGTCGATCCCAACGGCCAGAACGCGGGCGTTGGGCGCCGGCTGATGGAGGCCGTGCTCGAGCGTGGTCAGGGGGCGCCCGGCATCCGGCTGCTTCAGGACGGGTTCCACATGCGGTCGCTCTCCCTGTACGAGTCATTGGGCTTCGACGTCAAGGAGCCGGTGGCCGTGGCCAGCGGCAGTCCCTCCAGCGACCCTACGGATGAAGTGGAGGTGCGGGCGCTCACCGAGGGTGACCTCGACGAGTGCGAGGCGCTCTGCAAGAAGGTCCACGGCTTCGAGCGCACCAACGAGCTTCGCGACGCGATCCAGGGTTTGAAGCCGTTCGTCGCCGTGCGGGACGGGCGGATCACGGCCTACGCGTCGAGCGTCGCGTTCTGGCCGATGAACCACGGCGTCGCCGAGAGCGATCAGGACATGCAGGCCCTGCTGCTCGGGGCGGCGGCCGCCGTGGACGAGCCGATCGCGTTCCTGGTGCCTCTGCGCTCCGAGCTCTTCCGCTGGTCCTTGGAAGCGGGCCTTCGCCTGGTGAAGCCGATGAACCTGATGGCGCTCGGCGAGTACCACGAGCCGCGCGGCCCCTGGTTCCCGAGCGTGCTTTACTGAAGCTGAGAGGAGGGAGCTGTTGAAGAAACGGATAGCGCGCCGCCTCGGCATCTTGGCTGCCGCTCTCCTTGCCCTGAGCCTTGCAGGCTCCGCCTCCGCCGCCGCTCCGCCGACCGGTGACGCCGGAGCCTCGATCGCCACCGCGCCCGCCGGCGCCGTGGCCGGGAGCGTGGACGCCGGCGGCAAACACGCTTGCGGCGTAAGGGCGAACGGTACCCTTGCCTGCTGGGGCCTCGACATCGGGGGTCAGGCCAGCCCGCCCCCGGGCACCTTCGCGGCGGTGAGCGCCGCCATCGGCCAGCTCGAGACCGGGCACACCTGCGGAGTGAGGACGAACGGCACCCTCGCCTGCTGGGGCTTCAACGGCAGCCGCCAGGCCACCCCGCCGCCCGGCACCTTCACCGCTGTCAGCACCGGCAGAACCCACAGCTGCGGCGTGAGGACGAACGGCAACCTCCGCTGCTGGGGCCAAAACGACATCGGCCAAGCCACCCCGCCGCCCGGCACCTTCACGGCGGTCAGCGCCGGCGGCTCGCACACCTGCGGGCTGAGGGCCGCGGGCACCCTCGCTTGCTGGGGCATCAACGCCTTCGGCGAGGCCACCCCGCCCGCGGGCACCTTCACCGCGGTGAGCGCCGGCGGCGGCCACACCTGCGGGATAAGGACGATCGGCACCATCGCCTGCTGGGGCTACAACGGGCAGGGTCAGACCTCCTCGCCGCCGGGCACCTTCACCGCGCTGAGCGTCGGCAGCGACCACACATGCGGCGTGAGGACCAACAGCGCCCTGGCCTGCTGGGTCGGCAGCGACTTCGGCGAGGCCTCCCCGCCGCCGGGCACCTTCACCGCGGTGAGCGCCGGCAACTTCTACACCTGTGGGACAAGAACCAATGGCGTCGCTGCCTGCTGGGGCGACGACAACGACGGTCAGGCCAGCCCGCCGCCGGGCGCTTTCGCCGGCGCGGCGGTCGAGGCAGGAGGTGACTTCACCTGCGGCGTCAGGCACGTCGGCACCCTGGCCTGCTGGGGCAGCAACGGCTACGGCCAGGCGACCCCGCCCGCAGGCACCTTCACCGCGGTCAGCGCCGGGGGCTTCCACGCCTGTGGGGTGAAGACCAACGGCAGCCTCGCCTGCTGGGGGCGAAACGGCAAGCTCCAGGCCACGCCGATCGTGGGCAGCTTCACAGCGGTCAGCGCCGGCGACTTCCACACCTGCGGGATACGAACGAACGGCGCCGCCGCCTGCCGCGGCCACAACACCTTCGGCCAGGCCACCGCGCCGGGGGGCACCTTCACCGCGGTCAGCGCCGGCGGCGAGCACAGCTGCGGGGTGAGGACCAGCGGCATCCTCGACTGCTGGGGCCGCAATGCCTTCGGCCAGTCAAACCCGCCCGCCGGCACCTTCGCCGCTGTGAGCGCCGGCGCTGCCCACGCCTGCGGGCTGAGGGCCATTGGCACCGTAGCCTGCTGGGGCCGCAACGGAAGCGGCCAGGCGACCCCGCTCGCGGGCACCTTCACCGCCCTGAGCGCCGGCCGCGCCTACACCTGCGGGATCAGGACGAGCGGCGCCGTCGCCTGCTGGGGAGCCAACGGCGACGGCCAAGCCAGCCCGCCCGCTGGCACATTCACTTCGGTGAGCGCCGGCTTCACCCACACCTGCGGGATGAGGACCAACGGCGCCGCCGCCTGCTGGGGCAACAACGGCAGCGGCCAGGCCTCGCCGCCCAACGGCTTCGGCTAGGACCGCAGCGCCGGTGGGGTCTTGGGGTGGCCAGGCTTTAGCCTTCTCACCGATGGGCGGTTCTCGGGGATGGCGATACGCCGCGGCGGCATTCTGGATCGCGAACGGCCTGAACCACTTCCGGGCGCCGAACTTCTACGAGGCGATAGTGCCGCCGCCGTTCGAGCCGTGGAAGAGCGAGGTCAACGTAGCCTCGGGCGCGGCCGAGCTGGTCGGCGGGCTGGCCGTGCTGCCCGACCGCACGCGCCCGGCCGCCCGCTGGTGGCTGCTGGCGACACTCCTGGCGGATTTACTGGGCCAACGTCCACATGGCGTTACGGCCCAACAAGTTCCCACGCTTCCAGCCAGCGCTCCTGTATGCGCGGCTCCCCGTGCAGGGCCTGTTCGCCTGGCTCACGTGGCGTGGGACGCAGTGACGCAGGTCGTGGTCCGAACCCAGGCCGCCGAATGAGGACGAACGGCGCGGTCGCATGCTGGGGCCAAAATGGCCGCGGCCAGGGCAACCCGCCAGCCGGCTTCAACTAATTCGATAAAGATTCGACCGTGGCCACCCGCCTGCCGCCTCTGCTCTCCGAGCATCCACCCGCCATCCGCTTCGCGCTGGCGGTGGCGGTCCCGGCCGCGTACGGGGCGATCACCGGGCTCTTTCTCGGCATCTCCGAACCGGTGTACCTGGTGCTCTCCGTCCTCGGAGTGTTCGGCGGGATCGCCGGCGGCTTCGATCACCTGGGCCCGCGCGCCGGCGCTGCGCGCGGCTTGCTGGCCGGTTCGCTCTTCGGCGGTTTCATCCTGATCGCGCACGAGCTGAGCGGCGAAGAGGCAGAGGCGCACCTACCCGAGCCGGCGATCCTGCTCGTCGTGGTCATCGTGGTGCTGTCGGTCGCCCTGCACGCGCTCGGTGGCTTGCTGCGGGCCCGGGTGGAGCGACGCAACGCTCACTGATCGGACGGGGAGTCAGCCGCCCGCTGCCGCGGCGCCAACCGGGGCCACGTCGACCAGTGCCTCGAGACCGGCGAAGTCGGACGGGTTGCGGGTGTAGAGCGGGAGGTTGGCGCGCGAGCGCGGTCGCGGCGATGAGCAGGTCGAGGGCGCGGCGACCACGCGCCTTTCGTCCCGCCGCCGCGACTTCGGCGTAGATGCGGCCGTAGGCGCGAGCGGCGTCCGCACCGAACGGAATTGCGTCGAAGGTGGCCTCGGCCCGCTGGAGGCGGTCCTGGCGCCGGGCCCGCTCGATCCCGTCCTCGGTGGCGTGCGGACCGGCGGCAAGCTCGGCCAGCGTCACCGCGGCGATCGCGACCTCCTCCGGCAAGTCGTCCGGCGCTACCTGGTCGAGGTCGATGACGACGGATGTGTCGATCAGCCCCCGGGCGCGCCGCTGTTCAGCCACGCGGCGCCGGATCCTGGTCGGCTAGGCGGTCGACGTCGACCCGGAACCGCTCGGCGTCGATCGGCTCGGCGTGGGCGAACGCGGCGAGCACCGCGTCCCTGCTCACGAATCGGTGGCGTTCAAGGGGTGTGAGCTCCCCGACGGCGACGCCGTTGCGCGTCACGACGAAGCGCTCGCCCGCGTCCAGTGCTCGCATCACCTCGCCACTTTCGTTACGCAGCTGTCGTTGGGTGATCTTCCGACTCATCATGGGCATCGTAGCACGCGTGCGACAGGGACTTCATGCGTGCCGCCACGGCCTCCTCCTCTGCTTGAGAGCCCGTGCGCTCGCGCATCGTTAAGGTTGCCGCGTGGCAGCGCCTGAAGGGGGAGAGCGACGAGGCCGCAAGGCGCCAGAGGGGGAACCGAGATGACGAGCAGGACCAATCTTGTCCGCCCATTCCGGTTCTGTTTGATCGCGGGGGTAGGCCTCGTCGCCTTGCTCGTCGGCGCCGTGACGACGGGGGCAGCTCCGACTGGCTCGACGCTCACGCGGCTCGACGATCCCGTCGTGATCCAGCAGAGCCTTCCGGACTCGACCGGCTCGGCGACGGGCTCGACAAACGTGGAGCTTCCCGACCGTCTGCTCGGCATCTCGCCGGGCGATCTCGTCGCATTCCGCTGGGACGGCAGCGTGGGAGCAGATTCCGGTCCAGGTCGACGAGCGTGAGGTGATGGACCTGAACCGCCCCTACACGAACACCCGGCCGAGCTGCTCCGACCCCTGCTACAACAACCCGCCGAACGGCGGCGCCATCCATCCCGAGTTCACCGATCCCGGCACGTTCGTCGGGGCCGATTCAAATGCGACGCTCGACGCCAACGACGAGATCGCCTTGATGGCGTTCGATGCGGGTGGGCCGAGGACGACGTCCTACGCGCCCGCCGGGGTGGACGCCACGTCGGCGGTCGAGGTCGAGATCACTGACCCGATCGACGGAGGAGTTGGTTACGTCTACCTGTTCAAGGACAAGAGCGGGCTGGACCCCGCGGCCGGCCAGGACTACGTCGACTATGAGTTCAACCTCACAAACGGCCCCTACAAGACCGGCGCTTACAACCCCACCGGCACTGGGGCGGGCAACGGGATGAACTTCGGCCCTCGTCCCGAGACGTCGTTCGTGCAGACCGACAACTACCGGCGCGGCTTCACGGATCGCTGGTACGACAACGAGCTGCGCATCTTGCGCGGTGGTGCCACCGGGGTCGACATCCTCGACCGCCACGACGACCAGTTCGACGCCGCCGACGTGTCTTGTATTCGCGATCAGCAGACGTTCAGCATTGGGGAGGGCGCCTTCATCGTGAACAAGAACGGGCCCGTCCGCGCGATCCGCGACTTCCTGGGCGCGAATTCCGGCCCGCACGTCCAGCGCCAGCACATCTTCTACGGCGGCCTCGAGGTCATCAACACGTTCCTGCGGGTCCACCCGATTCCAGGCGTGGTCGACTTCTTCGATTACAGCGAGGCCGGTGTCGGGCTCACCTACGAGAACGGCGTTATGACGGCGACCGGCATCGTCTCCGGCACCCCGTCCGGCGGCGTGACGATCGACGGTCAAGCCGACGCTGTCACCGGGGTCGGGGCCGCGGGGCTGCCCGGCTTCGAGTCGGTGGACGGCCCCCAGGGTGCGCTGACGATGACGCAGCGACTGCTGACGAACAATCCCGATCCGGGCTATCGCCTCAACTACCGCGACGGGAACGTCACCAACCAGGACCTCTGCACCGGCGACGACGAGGAGCTCTACGGGGCTAGTGGACCCCAGCTCAATTCGGCGGTCAACAACACCGACGAGGCCGGCAAGCTCATGTGGGGTGGCGGCCAGTTCTCGAACCTCTTCTACGAGCGCTCGATCTACTACGAGGCCCCTGGTCAGGCTGACGGGCCGCGCAGACTTGCCGAGCTGCAGGCGCCGCTCGAGCTCGACCCCCAGCCGGTCACCCTCGCCGAGTTTCGGTCTGTCGCCTTTACCAGCAAGCGTGACGGCAACTCGGAGATCTACTCGATGGGGGCCGACGGCACCGCCCAGAAGCGGCTGACCGCGCATCCCGCGTTCGATGGCTCCCCGGCCTTCTCCGCTGACGGCAAGAAGATCGCCTTCGCCAGCAACCGCGATGGCAACCTCGAGATCTACTCGATGAACGCCAACGGCGCGGCCAAGACGCGCCTGACCACGAATGGGGCCGACGACAGCTCCCCCGCCTTCTCGCCCGACGCCACGAAGGTCGCCTTTTCGAGCAATCGGACCGGCAACGGCGACATCTACGTGATCGAGGGCAGCGCCTTGACGCGCCTTACGACCGGGGGGGCGGTGGACAGCGAGCCGTCCTGGTCGCCCGACGGCAAGAAGATCGCCTTCTCGAGCAACCGGACCGGCAACGGCGACGTCTATGAGATTAAGGCCGACGGCTCGGCCCTTAGGCGGCTGACAGCCAGCCCGGCCCGCGACAGCTCTCCCGACTGGGGGCCCGGCGGCAAGATCGTCTTCGCCAGCAAGCGCACCGGCAACGGCGACATCTACCTGAACTACGGCGCCGCCCGGACGCGGCTGACGACCAACCCGGCGGTCGATGGGGAGCCCGCCTTCCTGCGGAATGGGCAGATCGCCTTCGCCAGCAACCGGACCGGAAACGGCGACATCTACGTGATGAACGCCAACGGCACGGCCCAGACGCGTCTGACCACGAGCGCCGGCGCCGACAGCGCTCCGGACTCGCCTTAGTTAGGCGGATCGTGCAATGAGGAGACGGCTGCCGAACCGGGGTTCACGCACCTAGCGTGCACAGAAGGGCGACAGGGACCTAGGCCTCGATCTCGTCGTCGTCGCGGCGCCGCTATTGGTGCCCGGATAGAGGACGATGTGGGAGTAGTAGCGCTGGTTGTTCCGCCTGGTGTCGCTCTTGGGGCAGGTCAGGCGGAAGTAACGGAACCCGGCGGGCTGGTCCACGACGCAGGAACTGTCCCCCGTGCATCCAACGTTTGCCACGGTCACGTCGCCACCCGGGTAATCCGAGCGCAGGCGTGACCTGATCGTCAGGCGCGTCGGCCTGGGGCAAAACACCTCGGTGTAGGCGGTGACGCGCAGGCTCCCGTCCAGATACGGCACCTGTACCCTCGCCGAGCAGCCCGACGCGGGGTTCGTGACCCGGCCCTCCCAGCCCGGCGTCGGCGGGGTGATCGCGATGTCGGCGGGGCCGAACCCGGCGGCCACCTTGGGCGGGCTCTTCGGCGAGAGCCGTCCGCCGCCGCCGACGGTGTACTGGGAGACCGTGCCAGAGCCGCAGCAGGCTTCTTCGTTGGCGGCGTAGACGTTCCGGCCGTCCGGGCTCATGGCCACCGCGACGGTGAGCTTGCCAGCGTTCACCTGCGCGGGGGTCTTGGGGACCAGCCTTCCGCCCTGGCCGACGCTGTACTGCGAGACCGTCCCCTGCTGGGTGCTGGTGTCGAAGCCGGTGTTCGTGACATAGACGTGGAGGCCACTCCGGCTGACCACGACCGCGCTCGGGGTCTCGCCGGCGGCGACCTTCAGGGGACTCTTGGGGAAGAGCCTCCCACCGGCGCCCACGTCGTACTGGGAGACGCTGTTGGCGAGCGGGTTGGCGACGTAGAGGCTGCGCCCGTCGGGGCTCACCGCGAGTCCGCCCGCGCCACCGCCCGCGGCGACCGTGGGCGGGCTCTTGGGGGAGAGTCTCCCGCCCGCGCCGACGTCGAACTGGGCGATCCTGTCTCCGGCGCCGACGTAGACGCTGCGGCTGTCGGGGGTCACCGCGACGTCGCCCCGGGCGCCGACGGGGACCATGGCGGGGCTCTTGGGGAAGAGCCGCCCCCCGGCCCGGACGTCGTATTGGGCCACGACGCTGGGGAATGGAGGCGCGCCGGTGGTGGTGGTCACGTAGGCGTTCTTCCCATCGGGGCTGACGCCGATTCCGCTCGGGAACTCGCCGGCGCCGACGATCGGCGGGCTCTTGGGTGACAGCCTTCCGCCCGGCCCGACGTCGAACTGGGAGATGTTGTCCTCGCGCGAATTGGTCACGTAGACGCTTCGGCCGTCGGGGCTCACCGCCACGCCCCTCGGGAAGCGGCCGGTGGCCACAGTGGGCGGGGACAGAGGCGCGAGCAGGCCGCCCGCGCCGACGTTGTACTGCGAAACCATCCCCGGGCCGTCGCCGAAGGCGCTGTCGCTGACGTACGCGAAGGGCGCGGCCTGCGCCGGCGCCGCGGCCGCCACCACGGCTGCCGCGATCGCCATCGAAATCCACAGCGCCCGCCTCCCGCCGCTGCTCCTATGCGACTGGCCACCGGCCACCCGTTCTCCTTCCGTCCCGGCCGCCGTTTGCCCTGTGGCGAGGCCAGGCGACCTCACGGACGAGCTTACACCCGGACGCGATGCCCGACAACCCAGCAGATCGTCGAGCATGCGTTGACCGCGCAAGCCTTTACGTCGCGTGGAAGGATGGCGCCATGAAGGTGACGATGATGCTGGCCGATGCTGCTCAGGCAGCGGAGGGAAAGCTCTACATCCTCGGGGGAGGCTGGTCGGTGACCGGACCAGCGCCGAGTCCCTCGGCGATCGCTCTACTCATCCAAGTGCCTTGGGATCGGACCAACGTAGAGCACAGCTTCCGGTTCGATCTGGTTGATAGCGACGGGAACGCAGTGGACCTGGAGACCGATGCTGGTGTTGAGGAGCCAGTCACTTTCGAGGGTTCTTTCGAGGTGGGCCGGCCGCCAGGAGTCAAACCGGGAACCTCTATTGACATGCCGCTCGCGATCAACGTTGGTCCGCTGCCACTGCCGTCCGGCGGCAGGTACGAGTGGCGACTATCGATCAACCAGGAGAGCCACGAAGAGTGGCGGCTGCCATTCTCAACCCGCTCCGCGGCCGAAGCCGGACTCCCGCTGACGTAACTCGACTCGGCGGATCTTGCCCGTCAACGTCTTCGGCAGGTCGTCGACGAACTCGATCTTTCGCGGATAGGCGTATGCCGACAGGTGCCCCCGGACGAATGTCTTGATCTCGCCGGCGAGCTGCTCGGAGGGCTGCTTCCCTTCCCCCAGGACGACGAACGCCTTGACGACGTGACCTCGCGTCGGGTCGGGTGAGGCGACCGCCGCTGCCTCGCGTACGGCGGGATGCTCGATGCAGGCCGACTCCACCTCAAACGGGCCGATCCGGTAACCGGCAGAGATGATCACGTCGTCGGCCCGACCTGCATACCAGTAGTAGCCGTCGTCGTCCTCCTGCGCGGCATCCTTAGTGTGGAACCACTCGCCGCCAAAGGTCGCCTCGGAGGCCTCCGGGTTTTCCCAGTAGCCGAGCGGGTAATGCGGGTTCGACCGCGCTCGGAGGCAGATCTCGCCCCGATCCCCGGTCGCCACCGGCTGCTCATCCTCGTCAAGGATCCTCACCTCCCAACCCGGCATCGGCTTTCCCATCGAGCCCTCGCGAACCTCCATGAACGGGAAGTTCGCGCACAACGGGTAGGACTCCGTCAGGCCGTAGTAGTCGAGCACCGTGACTCCGTATTGCTCGCGGAACCAGCGGATCGCCTCGGGATTCAGCGGCTCGCCCGCGGAGCAGACGATGCGGAACTTCTGCGGGTAGCGCTCGCCGGCATCGTCGATCGCCATCATCGCGCGCATCGCGGTGGGGGTGGTGAAGACATTCGTGACTCCGTGCTTCGAGAGCACCTCGAGCTGCTTCGCGGGGTCGAACCCGCCCTCCCGCGCATACACGAACTGGGTGGCGCCGAGGCGCCATGGTCCAAGCAACGGGGCGATCCCGGCCGCCCAAGCCCATTCCCCCATTCCGTGGAAGAGCTCGCCGTCACGAACGTCGTGGCAATAGACGAACTCCTCGTGGGCGAGGATGTAGCGGTGGGCGTGAAGGATCCCCTTCGCGAGCCCGGTGGTGCCGGAGGAGTAATAGAGCTGTGCCGGGTCGTCGGCGGCCGTGTCGACCGTCTCGGCGTGATCGTCGACGCCGGCCAGAAGTCCATCGTCGAGGATCACCACCTCGTCGACGAGGTCGTCGGGCATCCGGTCGGCCTGATCGGGCGAGCACACGATCAGCTTCGGCTGCGAGTCCGCAACCCGATGCCGGATGCCCTCGTCGCCGTAGAGCACCGACATCGAGAGGAGGATCGCGCCGAGCTTCCAGGTCCCAAAAAAGATGGCCGCGGTCTCGGGCGAGGCCGGGGCGACGATTGCGACGCGGTCGCCGCGCTGGACCCCGTGCGCCCGCAGGACGTTCGCGGCCCGCGCGGCGAGCGACTGCATCTCCCCCCAGGTCGCATGGCGCTCGGTGCCCCGGAAGTCCTCGAACACCATCGCCAGCTTGTCGCGGGGGTGCTTGTCGCAGACGTCCGCCGCGATGTTGTAGCGGGGCGGGACCTCCCATCGGTGACCCGCGCAAGCCTCCTCGTAGGACCTTGCCCTCGTCGTGATAGTGGCCATCGCCTCTCCTCCGGTTGCGCCGCTCGTCTAAGTGTCCTATATGGAGCCGAGTTGACACGCTATGGGCGCGGCTGGTTTCGAACCAGCGACCTCTCGCGTGTGAAATGTGATCGGGCTGCCGCCGCTTGTTGCCGTGTGCCGCCGTCGTGCGTGAAGCGAGACCATCGAGGCGCAGCGCACCATAGGATTGCGATCGTGCCGTTCACGCTCAGGAACCTCAAGGAGGACCTGGAGGACGTCGGGTCCAGGTTCGACGGCGCGCCGGACCTGGAGTTCCGCTTGGCGACCGAGGCGCTCGAGCTTGAGCAATCCGGCCTGGGCTACCAGCGCGTCCCGCCCGGCTATCGCTTTCCGTACGGCCACACGCACAAGAAGCAGGAGGAGGTGTACGTGGTCCTGCGCGGGAGCGGGCGGATGAAGCTCGACGACGAGATCGTCGAGCTCAAGGAGTGGGACGCGGTGCGCGTCCCGCCCGGTACGTGGCGAGGCTACGAGGCCGGGCCGGAGGGTCTCGAGATCCTCGTCATCGGCGCGCCCAATCTCGGCGAGGCTCCGCGCGAAGACGTCGAGGGCCAGCGCGACTGGTGGGCTGACTAACGCCAGGTAGGTGTCCTCATAGACGGGCGCGGTTTATCTGGGGAGCGTGACGCGCTCCAGCAGTCCTGGCTTTACGGCCGAAGGGAGCGTCCAGCTCGCTCGAGCTCGGCTTGCGCCTGCTGGCGATCCAGTGCCGCTTGGTGGCGGTCCTGCGCTGCGCGCGCCCGGTCCTCCGCTGCGCGGGCACGGTCGGCTGCGGCTTCAGCCCGGGTGTGGACGAGATCCGCATGCTCCCCGCCCATGGCGTTCTCCAGCGCCGCCGCGGCGCGGTCGCGAGCCTCCGCGGCGAAGTCACGCGCCTGCGCCGTGGCATCCCTCAGGGCAGCGTTGTCATCGCGTCGGCTGGCGTTTCCGGCGCGCTGGGACATGGTCTGCGCTCGAAGCTCGCTAGTTGTCTCGCGCTCGGCGCTGCCCTCCTCGCGCTGCGCTCGGGATGCTTCGTGTACCCGCCGAAACGCCACGTCGGTGGGACTGTGCGCGGCCAGGTCTCGGTTCGAGGCTGTCTGATCCCGGTCCGAAGCGGTTTGATCCGCCTCGGCGGTCCTCCGATCGCGCTCTGACGCCGTCTGGTCGGCATCCGACACCGTCTGGTCGGCATCGGAGTGCGTCTGATCCGTATCCGAGGTCGTCTGATCAGGCTCCAGGCCGACCAGCTCTGGGTCACTCTCTGAGGGTCCCTTCCCTGGGACGCTCTCCGGCCGCTCCTTATTGTTCGACATTGCACCTTCCCCGGGGCGTCGCCGCTCTGCTTCGCCGCCGCCGTTGACCCGCTCACTGTAGCGCGGCGCGCAGCAGGTGCTGCAGCCGGTCCGGGCTTGACGACCTAGCGCTTAGGACGAGGAGCGGTAATGCGTGAACTCGTCATCGGTGATCGCGTCGAAGACGACACGGTAGAGGGCCATCACCGCTTTCTTGCCCTCGAAATCCGGGCTCGCTGATCACCGGTGAATGGAAGGACACGTCGTCAGCCAGGAGCTCCTCCATCGCCTTCAGGTCACGGTTCCTGAACGCGTCGCGGAAAGGATGCGCTTGCGCCTCCATCTCATCGAAATACTAGCCGGGACCATTGCCGGGCGATGTCGCAGGGAACGTCACGGTCGTGCTCCGGTCCATCGAGGCGTTCGACCACGACGAGGAGGCATGGCTCAGCACGGCCGATCCCGCAATCGAGTGGTATCCGATCGAGGATGGGCACATCCCATCGGTGGGCCATGAGGCCGGCGTCGGTGCCCGCAGGCGCTGGCTTGAGGCCTGGGAGGGTCATCGGAGTCGATGTCGAGGAGATAAAGGACGGCGGGGATAGCGTGGTTGCCAGCTTGCACGTCAGCGGCCTAGGCAAGGGCAGCGGGGTAGAGGTCGATCACCACATCCATATGCACTTCAAGCTGCGGGACGGCAAGATCGTCTACCTCTACGAGTACGCGGACCGAGCCGAGGCCCTCAAAGCCGCCGGGCTGCGGGAGTAGGCGATGTCGCAGGAGAGCCGGGTCGCGAGATTCTGGTCTTGCGGACGCGCACGGGCAGGAGTAGGGTCGTTCTAACCGACCGAGGGGAATCGGGGCATGACACGTACCCGGCGCGCATCCAGTCCGCGAACAGGAGCCGAAGGAGCGGAGCGTGCCCTGCCATCCAAGCATCGCGCGGGCTTCGTGCTTCTGCTGGCCACGCTTGCGTTCCTTTTGGTGACCACCGCCGCGCTCGCGGTGACCGGCGACCTCAGCCAACCCGCCGGGACCGCCGGCTGCATCAGCGAGACGGGGGCGGGGTCGTGCGCCGACGGCCACGGGCTCCGCGCCGCGGGCGATCTGGCGGTCAGCCCCGGCGGAAAGAGCGTCTACGTAGCCTCGGGCGAAAGCAACGCCGTGGCCCGTTTCAACCGCAACACGACCAGCGGGGCGATCGGCCAGCCCGCGGGGACCGCTGGCTGCATCAGCGAGACCGGGGCGGGGCTCTGCGCCGACGGCCATGCGCTCAACAGTCCCGCGGAGGTGGCGGTCAGCCGGGACGGAAAGAGCGTCTACGTAGCCTCGTACTTCAGCGACGCCGTGGCGCGCCTCAACCGCAACACGACCACCGGGGCGATCGCCCAGCCCGCCGGCACCGCCGGCTGCATCAGCGAGACGGGTGCCGGGCCCTGCGCCGACGGCCATGGGCTCGACGGTCCGTACGGGGTGGCGGTCAGCGCGGACGGGAAGAGCGTCTACGTCACCTCGTACGTCACCAACGCGGTGGTGCGCCTCAACCGCAACACGACCACCGGGGCGATCAGCCCAGCCCGCCGGGACCGCCGGTTGCGTGAGCGATGACGGGACGGGCCCCTGCGCCGACGGCCATGCGCTCATCAACCCGGCCGATGTGGCGGTCAGCCCGGACGGGAAGAGCGTCTACGCCTCTTCGTTCTTGAGCAACGCCGTCGTGCGCCTCAACCGCAACACGACCACCGGGGCAATCGCCCAGCCCGCCGGGACCGCCGGCTGCATCAGCGAGACGGGAGCCGGGCCCTGCGCCGACGGCCATGGGCTGAGCGGTTCGTACGGGGTGGCGGTCAGCGCAGACGGGAAGAGCGTCTACGTAGCCTCGCCGAACAGCGACGCGGTCGCGCGCTTCAACCGTGGGACGACCTATGGGGCGATCGCCCAGCCCGCCGGGACCGCCGGCTGCATCAGCGAGACGGGAGCCGGGCCCTGCGCCGACGGCCATGGGCTGAGCGGTTCGTACAGGGTGGCGGTCAGCGCAGACGGGAAGAGCGTCTACGTAGCCTCGGGCGAAAGCAACGCCGTGGCGCGCCTCAACCGCAGCACGACCAGCGGGGCGATCGGCCAGCCCGCGGGGGTGGCCGGCTGCATCAGCGAGACGGGAGCGGGGCCCTGCGCCGACGGCCATGGGCTCGGCATTGCGTCCGGGGTGGCGGTCAGCCCGAACGGAAAGAGCGTCTACGTCGGCTCGCTTGACAGTGACGCCGTGGCCCGCTTCAACCGGGCGCCCTGAGCGCCTAAACGCAGCCTGGATTTCCGACACCCCACAGCCCTCGAAGCCGCCGGGCTGTCGGAGTAGCAGCCCGCCGTAGCTTCAGGCCGCTACCCGCAGCGGGGGCAGCTTCAGGCCGTTGATGGAAATAGGGCGGTACTCCTGGAAGCCGTGGCGCTGGCGACGCGCAGGCCAGGGCGAGATACTGCGCGGGCGAGGTCGGAGAGAATGTTGAGACCGTCCGCAGCTGTTTCAGGGTCCAGGCGGGCTCTGTGGTGGGTTAGGTCGCGCTCTACTCGTCGAGATCAGCAACCCTCACCCTCCCTGCGTTCCCAGGTGCCAGAGTTACCCCGCGACGCACCGGGCGAGCCGGAGGACCGGCGGGGACCAGGCGCACCCGCGTCACGATCGTCTCGATGACCAGCTCGAGTTCCATCGTCGCCAGCGCCGCGCCGAGGCAGCGGTGCGCGCCGCCGCCGAACGGAACATAGGAGTAGCCGTCGGGTTGGCCGTCAAGGAATCGCTCGGGCCGGAACGCCTCCGGCTCCGGATAGAGATCGGGATCCCTGTGGATTCCCTGTGCATCGACGAGCACCAGCGTCTCGGGCCCGATTACCCAATCGCCGAGCTTGAGCGGCTCGAGCGAGTGGCGAGCGGCGCTGGCATAGGCCACCGTCCGGGCTCGCAGCACCTCCTTTGCGGTGGCCTTCAGGTACTCGCGATCGCCGTCGGCGAGCGTCTCCCGCAAGCGGTCGGCGACGGCTGGGTTATGGGCGAGCAGGTCGGCGGCCCATGCAATCGCGGTCGCGGTCGTCTCATGCCCCGCGGTCACCAGGGTCATCAGCTCGTCTCGCAGGTCGATGTTGTCAAGCGTGGCGCCGTTCTCGTCGCGAGCGCGCACCAAGAGCGCGAGCACGTCTTCGCGGCGCGCTAGCTCGGGGTCGGTGCGGGTGCGGGTGATGTGGGCTTCGAGCAGGCCTCTGACCCGATCGATGCGCGAGTAGACAAACCGCGCTGGCAGGTTCCACCAAGACCGCCGGGTCATCCATGGCGGCGCGAACTGAGCGAGGTTGTTGACCCGCGAGTTGAACGAGTCGAAGTGCCGTGCGATCTGCAGGCCCAGGCGGGCGTCGCGCACCCCGAGCACCAGTTCGAGGATCACCGCCAGGGTCAGCTGTCGGGCACGCGGATGGACGTCGACCATGTCGCCTATGGGCCACCCCTCGACCTCTGCCGCGGCGAGCTCCCGGATCCGGGCGGCGTAGGCGCGAACTCGTTCGCCATGGAAAGACGGCAACTCCAACCGCCGCCGGGCGAGGTGTTCGGCTGGCTCTAGCACGATCAGCGAGCGATCGCCGAGGAATGGGCGCAGCAGATCGTTGCCGTGGCGCTTCATCAGCGGGTCGCCGGTGAACAGGTTGCCGATGGCATCGCGGTCGGCGGTGACCACGATCGGCGGGAACCCCGGCATGTTGAGGGTGAAGGTCCGCCCGAAGCGGGCGCGGCAGGCCGCGAACGAGCCCGGTTGATCAAAGGTGTAGCGGATCGTCTGCAGCGGCCCCGGCAGCCGCGGTCCGGGCGGTAGCTGGGTCCTACTCGAGTCGGCTGACATGGCTGCATCACCAGGGTACGCAACCAGGCATCGCCGGGAACACGATGCCGCCATCGAACCTGACCAGCGGCTTGAGTTCTGTTTTCTCTCCGCCTTGACCCGTCGCGCGTTCGTGTGCGTGCTCGCGAGATACTGCGCGGGCGATGTCGCAGGAGAACGTGGAGATCGTCCGGGCCGCCTTCGAGGCGATCAACAGGGGGACATGGACGCCGCGCTCAAGGATGCGGCTCCAGGCTTCGAGTTCGACTTCTCGCGGGCGGTCGGTCCGGTGCATGGCGTGTTTGGCCGCGATGAGGTGCCCGGCGTTTTTGGGGAGGTCGACGAGCCCTGGGAGTCCGTTCGCAGAGAGGCAGATGAGTTCATCGAAGCTGGCAAGCACGTTGTGACGCCCATGACGAGCTACCACCGGGGGCGCGACGGGATCGAAGTGCGGGCTCGCCTCGCCATGGTCTGGACGATCCACAACGGGGCAATCACCCGCGCCACCTTCTACCAGGAGCTCGAAGAGGCCCTCCAAGCCGCCGGGCTTTCGGAGTAGGCGATGTCGCAGTCTGTGGACTAATCAACCTCGCAGGACTGGGGAGGGCTACCAGCTGCGGATGGGGCCGGACGGAACCGAGGCCAGGGCCACCCCGCATCACGGCTACAACTACCGCGGCGGCCCCGGGAGCTGGGCGTCGGACGTCGGGCTGTCGGGCAGAGGCTCAAAGCTCGACGATCGCCTTGAAGCCTCCATAGATCATCCGCGACAGGTCAGCAGGCATGTCCTTCGGGTCGTAGTCCGTCATCCGCGGGTCGGACATCACCTTCTTGTTGACGGCGTCGCGATGCTTGCGAGACTTGTAGACGATCCAGGAGAAGCCGACGACCTCGTTGCGCTTGGCCTTGACGCTCATCGGGAAATCGGTGATCTTGCCCTTCGGCACATCGTCACCGATGCACTCGATGTACTCGAGCGCGCCGTGCTCCCTCCACACCTTTCCCGCCTGGCGGGCTATCTTGCGGTACTCATCGACCTTGTTCTTGGGGACTGCGAAGACGAATCCGTCGACATACCGAGCCATCACGATCTCCTTGGTTTGGGTGGTTGGCTGGCGGACTGCTACCCGATTAGACCATTGAAACGGCAACAGAGTCATCGCCGCCCTGCCACCGCTGGTCCGCTCGCAGCGGCGCGCAAGCGGATTGGCGGCGACATCTTCGCCACCGACGTGGCGCCCCAAACGGGTCCAGCCGTGAACGACTAGATCTGGGGCAGTTTCGGCAGAAATGGGCAGAAAGCCGATTTCGGCGCGGTGCTGGCCCGGCTTCCGTCTGCACCAACGTCCAAAAACCCGCCTGATAGCAGGCACT
Source organism: uncultured Actinomycetes bacterium (assembly GCA_963743455.1). Lineage (GTDB taxonomy): Bacteria > Actinomycetota > Thermoleophilia > Solirubrobacterales > 70-9 > AC-56. Next base: position 45,805 of record CAVUPJ010000006.1, read on the forward strand.
TTGAGCATGGGCGCGGCTGGTTTCGAACCAGCGACCTCTCGCGTGTGAAGCGAGCGCTCTCCCACTGAGCTACGCGCCCGGTGGCCTGATGATAGGTCGCCGCGCGCCGACCCGGAAGGTGCAGGTAGGATGCCCGGTGGACCGTGCTAGGCGGGGAGGTAGCGGTGCCCTGTCACCCGCAATCCGCTCTAGCGGGGCTGAACGCCCGTCTGAGGGTCGCGGCCTTCGGGGTCGGTACGTCGCGGGCGGCGTTGACGGCCAGGTCCCGCGCAATGCGCGCCCGCGAATCAGGTCAGATCCGGAAGGAAGCAGCCTTAAGCGGTAGCGGGCATGTGCCGCGGATCGACCTGGCTCGAGCCAGCCACGACGCTAACGCCCGGGGACCGCTCTCGAAGGCGGGCCGCACGGTCCTGCGCGCTTGCCCGCCCGACGAAACGGACGTTGGGCGCGCTCGCTAGTGCTTCTCGGGAACCTTCGGCGCCAGCTTCGCCCGAAGCCTGCGCGGCAGGTGAGGCACCGACGTGCCGCCGGTCGAGGAGCGTGACTTGGCGGACGGCGAGATGCCACCCGTTCTCGGCTTCGGCTCCGGCGGCGGAGGGGCAGGGGCCGGCTCGGCGAGCGGCTTCGGGCACTTGCGGGTGTAGACCACGCGGGCCGGGTCCTCCGGCTCGGTCTCGGTGTGCGCCCAGGAGAGGTGGAGGTGGTGGCCCCGTCCGTGGTTCGGATCTCCGTTCCAGCCCACCCAGCGCCAGGGCGCGATCGGGTGGTCCTGCTCGGGCTCCGTCTTGCGGGCCAGGGCTCCGATCTTCTTCCAGGTGCCGCCCTTGTCGAAGTTGGGGACGATGTCCAGGGCGAGGCCGATCGGGTGCTCGCCGTTGCGGGCATGGGCCGGGTCGGTGGAGTACCCGTCGGTGATGAAGACGTCGAAGCGGCGCTTCATCCAGCGGACGTCCGCCAGCAGCCGGCGGTCGATCTGCTCCCCCGGAAAGCCGGGAACGTCCACGAAGCGCCCTCCCCCCACGGTCTTGCAGAGGTTGCGATCGATCACCTTGCTTCGCATCTTGCCGGCCGCTGGAGAGGCGACGGCTCCCACGAGCAGGGCAGCCAGGGGCAACGCGATCAAGGCGCGCGCACGACGGCGTCGGGTGGGGCATGGGATGCCGACCATTGACACTAGGCATCGGCACGGGGCGCGAACAGCCCGGGCGGCGGTGCTGAAACGGCCTCAACGAATGTTCGAGGCGCCCGGGCGAGCCGGACCCCCCACTAGACTGGCTTCACCTTGTCCGAGACGTCGCTTTATCGCCGCCACCGCCCGCAGGCCTTCGACCAGGTGGTCGGCCAGGAGCACGTGGTGCGCACGCTGCGAAACGCCGTGGAGCGCGACCGGGTCCACCACGCTTACCTGTTCGTCGGCTCGCGGGGAACGGGCAAGACGTCCGTGGCGAAGATCCTCGCTCGATCCCTGAACTGCGTCGACGGGCCCACGCTGACGCCGTGCGGGAAGTGCGAGTCCTGCCGCACGATCGCCGCCGGAAGCTCGCTCGACGTGATCGAGATGGACGCTGCATCGAACCGCTCCGTGGACGACATCCGCGAGCTCCGCGAGCGGGTGGGCTACGCGCCGGCGGCCGGGCGCTGGAAGGTCTACATCCTGGACGAGGCGCACATGCTCACGCGCGAGGCGTGGAACGCCTTCCTGAAGACGCTCGAGGAGCCGCCCCCGAACACGGTCTTCGTGCTGTGCACCACAGAGCCGCACAAGGTCATGCCGACGATCGTCGACCGTTGCCAGCGCTTCGACTACCAGCGCCCTTCGCTGGAGCAGATCGCCGAGGTGGTGCGCCGGGTGGCGGCAACGGAGTCGATTGAGATCGAAGACGGCGCGGTGGCGGCGATCGCCCGCGCCGCGACCGGGAGCTTCCGCGACGCGCTGGGCACTCTCGACCAGCTCGTGGCCTACGGCGGCAAGCGGGTCGCCACCGACGACGTGCTGGCGGTGCTCGGCGTCGCCGAGGCCGAGCTGATCCTGGCCGCCGCCGATGCGATCGCCGCCGAGGACGGCAAGGCCGCGCTGGAGGCGAGCGAGCGCCTGGCGCGCTCGGGCCGCGACCTGTCGCAGTTCGGCCGTGACCTGCTGGCCCACCTTCGCCAGCTGCTCGTGATCCGCACGATCGGTGAGCTGCCCGCGACCTTCAGCGTCACCGCCGCCAACCCCGAGCGGCTGCGCGTCCAGGCCGCGGCCTTTTCGGACTTGGCCCTGACACGCGCAATTGACGCGGTCGCCGCGGCCTTGGCGGCGATCAAGGAGGGCGACGAGCCGCGGATGACGCTCGAGCTCGCGATCCTGCGGGCCGCGCGGCCCGAGGTCGACCCATCGCGCGCCGCTTTGGCGCAGCGGCTCGAGCGCGTCGAGCGGCTGCTCGAGGGCGGTGCCGTCCAGGCCGCCGCCGCCGAGCGGTCGAAGGACAATCCGGGGCCGACCGCCGTGGCGACCGAGCCTGTGGCGACCGAGGAGCCGTGGCGACCGAGCCTGCGACGGCCGGTGGCGACCGAGCCCGTGGCGACCGAGCCGGCGGACCTCGAGCGGATCAGCGGCCTGTGGCCCGCGGTGCTCGACCAGGTCCGCGAATCGGGCTCCGAGCTGCTGTCAACGGTGCTCGGCGCCGCCCGCCCGGTGGCCGTGGACGTCGAGCGGGCCGTGCTGGAGGTCGGCTTTCCGGCCAGCGCCGCCTTCAACAAGCGAAAGGCCGAGGCGCAGGAGGCGCGCGAGCGCCTGGCGGAGGCCGTGAAGACGATCGTCGGGGAGCGTCTGCGGCCGGTCTACGTGTTGCTGGAGGGCAAGGACGAGGCTGGGCCGGGCGGTGACGAGCCGGCTCTCAGCGACGAGGAGGTGATCGACCTCCTTCGGTCCGAGTTCGACGCCGAGGAGTTCGAGGCAGGCGAAGCAAAGGAGGCCGAGGGATGACCCGGATGCCCAACCCGGGCCGCGGGCCGGGCGGCCTGGACCTGAACGCGATGATGAAGCAGGTCCAGCAGATGCAGAGCGAGATGGCGGCTGCGCAGGAAAAGCTCAAGGACGAGGTCGTCGAGGCGAGCGCCGGCGGCGGGATGGTGAAGGTGAAGATGAGCGGCGACCTGCGGCTGCTGGAGATCGCCATCGATCCCGAGGCGATCGACCCCGAGGACGCCGAGCTGCTTCAGGACATGATCACGGCCGCCGTCAACGAGGCGATCCGCTCCGCCCAGGAGCTGGCGACGAGCAAGCTGGGCGGGATTGCCGGTGCAGGCGGGCTGGGCGGCCTGGGGCTCCCGGGCGGCTGACCGCCAAGCGCGCCGCCCCGCTCGATACCGTCAGCCAGCGTGCAGCCGGCGCCGATCCAGCGACTGATCACCGAGCTCTCCCGCCTACCCGGGGTGGGGCAGCGGACCGCGCAGCGGCTGGCCTTCCACATCCTGCGCTCCGGTGACACGGAGGCGCTCGGCCTCGCCGAGGCGATCCGCGAGGTGAAGGAGAAGGTCGGGCTGTGCGAGGCCTGCTTCAACCTCGCCGAGGGGCCGCGCTGCCTGATCTGTGACGACCCCAGGCGCGAGCGCTCGCTGATCTGCGTGGTGGAGGAGCCCTCGGATGTGATCCCGATCGAGCGCACGGGCGAGTACCGCGGCCTCTACCACGTGCTCGGCGGCGCCCTGTCGCCGATCGACGGCGTCGATCCCGAGGACCTGCGGATCGCCGAGCTGGTGCGGCGCGCGGACGACGGGGAGGTGCGCGAGGTGGTGCTCGCCACCAATCCGACCACCACCGGCGAGGCGACCGCGCTCCACATCGCCGAGCTCCTGCGCGACCGGGTCACGATCACGCGCCTCGCCAGCGGGCTCCCGGTCGGCGCCGACCTCGAGCACGCGGACGAGGTCACGCTCGGGCGCGCCCTGGCGGGGCGCAGGGCCCTCAACGGGTCCGACTAGGCCTCCGAGACGCCGATTCGCGCGTGCAGGCGGCGCAGCGGAGCGGGCGCCCACCAGTTCCATTTGCCGAGCAGCTCCATCAGCGAGGGGACCAGCAGGGCCCGAATGATGCTGGCGTCGATCAGCACCGCGAGCGCGGTGCCGATGCCGTTCTGCTTGATGAAGATGATCTGCGAGGTCGCGAAGGCACCGATTGCGATCGAGAACAGCAGCGCCGCGGCGGTGACGATGCGGCCCGTCCGCTCGAGCCCGATCGCGACCGACTCCGAGTCGCTCGCGCCGCCGTCGCGGGCTTCCTTGATCCGCGAGAGCAGGAACACGGCGTAGTCGGTCGAGAGCCCGAACGCGACCGCAAAGAGGAGGATCGGCATCGTCTGCTCGAGCGCTCCCTGGCCTCGGTAGTCGAGCAGGCTCTCGAGATTTCCGTGCTGGAAGACGAGCACGAGGATGCCGAACACGGCGCTCAGGTTGAGCACGTTCATGACCAGCGCCTTGACTGGCAACACCACCGAGCCGGTGAACAGGAACAGCACCACGAGGGTGGAGACGACGACGATCGCGAGCGCCAGGGGCAGGTGCTCCTCGAGACTCGATTGAAAGTCGGCGAAGTGCGCCGAGGCACCGGTGACGAGCACGGTCGTCCCGGCAGGTTCCGGAAGCTCGCGGAGCCGCCGCACGGTCGCCTTGCTCCGCGCGGAGGTGAAGGGGCCTTTGGCTATCGCATCGACCACGCTCACGCCGCCCGAAAGCCGCCGGGGGCGCTCGACCGCGGCCACGCCGGGGTCGTCCCTGACCTCGGATACGACGGCGGCCACGGCGTTCTCCCCGCCCTCGATCGCAAGCCGTATCGGCGTGTCGCGGAAGGGCGGGAAGTCGGAGCGCAGGACGTCGTCGACCTGGCGGGCGCTGGCGCTCTCGGGCAGCACCTGCGCATCGACTGAGGTGAACTTGATGCCCAGGAAGGGGATCCCGAGGGCGATCAGAAAGGCAGCGCTCAGCGTCGCGATCGGGGCCGGCCGGCGCATCACGAACCGCGAGAGCCGGTACCAGAAGCCGGCCTCGGTCGGCTTCGCGTCACGCGCGGCGCGGCGCTGGAGGAAGCGTGGTGCGAGCGCGTTGACGCGTGGCCCGAGAATGCTCAGGACCGCGGGGAGGACGATCAGCGCCACCGCGGCGGCGAGCAGCGCCACCAGCGCCCCGCCGATTCCCATCGAGTAGAGGAAGCGCTGCGGGAAGACGGTGAGGGAGGCGAGCGCCGCGGCGACGGTGAGCGAGGAGAAGAGGACGGTGCGCCCCGCGGTTCGCATCGTCGCCCGGAGGGCCTCCCAGCGCTCGACGCGGCCCCCGGCTTCGAGGTGGGACTCGATGCCTCGTCTTGCGAGCTCTTCCCGGTACCGCGAGACGATGAAGAGGCTGTAGTCGATCGCGAGGCCGAGGCCGAGGCCGGTGGTCAAGTTGAGGGCAAAGATCGAGATCGATCCGAACTCGCTCGCGATTCGCAGCACGAGGAAGGTGCCGACGATTGCGAGGCCGCCGATCAGCAGCGGAAGCAGCGAGGCGACGAGGCTTCGGAAGAAGAGCAGTGAGAGCAGGAAGAGGAGGGGGAAGGCGAGCATCTCGGCTCGGCGCAGATCGGACTCGGTTTGCTCGTTCACCTGCTTTTCCGCCAGCGCCGAGCCGCCGACCTGGACCCCCGGCTCTCCTTCCAGCTGGTCGGCGATGCTCGAGGCGGCGTCGTGCCTGGCCTTGTCCTCGGTCGGCCGCAGGGCCACCGCGACGTAGGTCTGCTTGCCGTCGTTCGAGACGAAGGCACGGGACCCCGTGCCGTAGTAGCCGGTCACATCAGTGACGTCCTCGCGGGCGCGAAGCCGACGCTCGATCCCTTCGACGCGGGCGCGAGTGCCGGGATTCGCTACCGGAGCGTCGTTCACGAGCACGATCACACCCGCCTCCCGGAAGCCGTGCCCCTGGAGCAGGTCGTCCGCCTTGACGCTCTCGGTGGCCGGGTCGTCGGCGCCATACGGGTCGAGGCGGCTGGCCACGGACCCACCGATCGCGACGGCGAGGATGAAGAAGACGGCGCCGCCGACCGCCACGAAGCGCCGGCGGCGGTAGATGAATCTGGCCAGCGAGTCGAGCATCAGGCCAAGGGCGCCTCGTCGCGAAGCTCGAAGATATATCGCGATCGGCGCGACCCGAGTGTGCACCGGATCACATAGACATCGCCTCGCCCCGCGGCCCCGGCCGCAATTCTCCTTATCCTCAATCGCCCAGATGCCAGCGACCGGCGAGACAGTGGTGATGAAGTTCGGCGGCACGTCCGTCGCGGGAGCGGACGACATCAAGCGCGCCGCGCGACGGATCGTGGCCGCCCGCGAGGACGGCAAGCGAGTGGTCGCCGTGCTCTCGGCGCGTGGCAAGACGACCGACGACCTGGTGGGCATGGCGCACGAGGTGTCGGCCAGTCCCGCCGCGCGGGAGATGGACATGCTGCTGTCCACCGGCGAGCGGATCTCCTGCGCCCTGTGCGCGATGGCGATCAACGACCTGGGCCACGACGCGATCTCGCTGACGGGATCGCAGGCCGGGATCGTCACCGACTCCTCCCACACCAAGGCGCGCATCCTCGACGTTCGCGCCGACCGCATCCGCAAGGGGCTGGGCGACGACCGGATCGTGCTGGTCGCCGGCTTTCAGGGCGTCTCCGGAGACAGCCGGGACATCACCACGCTCGGGCGCGGGGGATCCGACACCACCGCGGTCGCGATCGCCGCTGCGCTGGGCGCCGACGTCTGCGAGATCTACACGGACGTTCGCGGCGTGTTCAGCGCCGATCCGCGCCTGGTCGGTGACGCGCGCCTGCTGCGGGTGGTTTCGTTCGAGGAGATGCTGGAGATGGCGGCTTCGGGGGCCAAGGTGCTCCAGCTTCGCTCGGTGGAGTACGCCCGTAACCACGGGATCCCGATCCATTGCCGCAGTTCCTTCGAAGACGGCCCCGGTACTCTCGTCGTTTCCGAGAAGGAGACGATGGAACGACCCTTCGTGACAGCCGTGACCCACGCCGACGAGGCGCGCGTAACCCTGTCCGGGGTTCGCGACGAGCCCGGCGTCGCGGGACAGATCTTCGGCGCCCTGGCCGGCGCCAACGTGAACGTGGACATGATCATCCAGAACGAGCCGGTGTCCGCCGACCAGAAGGCGGACCTCTCTTTCACCCTCGACCCCGGTGACCTGCGCGCCGCCAGCGAGGCGCTGAACGGGCTCGAGATCTGCGAGCGGCTCGAGGCCGACGAGCGAATCGGCAAGGTCTCGATCGTCGGCGCCGGGATGCGCAGCCACCCGGGCGTGGCCGCCAGGGTCTTTGAGACGCTCGGCGAGCGCGGGATCAATATCGAGATGATCTCCACCTCGCCGATCAAGATCTCCTGCGTGATCGCCGCCGGCGAGGTGCCCGCGGCAGTCAAGGCGCTGCACCAGGCGTTCGAGCTGGGCGAGGACGCCGTCCGTCGCGAGGAGCCGACCGGGACGGAGCACCGGCCGGCCGTCCGGCCCTCAGAGGGCGAGGGCGAGGACGGGTCGCGCGATGGCGCCTGACGGCTACAGGGTCGGTGTGCTGGGCGCCACCGGCGCGGTCGGCTCGACCATGCTCCGAGGTGCTGGGCGAGCGCGGCTTCCCCGCGACCGAGGTGGTGGCGTTCGCCTCCGAGCGCTCGGTGGGGCGCAAGCTTGCCGTGAACGGCGGCGAGCTGGAGTGCCGCCCGCTGTCGGGCGAGACGACTCAGGGTCTCGACCTGGTCCTGTCCTCGGCCGGCGGAGAGGTCAGCGCCGAGTGGGCGCCCAAGCTGGTGGAGGCGGGCGCGGTGGTGGTCGACAACACGAGCTACTGGCGCATGCACGCCGAGGTCCCGCTGGTGGTCGCGGAGGTGAACCCCGAGGCGCTCGACTCTCACCGGGGGATCGTGGCCAACCCGAACTGCTCGGCGATGCAGATGGTGGTCGCGCTCGCGCCGATCCACCGGGCGGTGGGGATCGAGCGAATCGTGGTCTCGACCTACCAGCCGGTTTCGGGAACCGGTCGGCGGGCGATGCAGGAGCTTCGCGACCAGGCGCATGCGCTGCTCCACGACACCGATCCGCCGGCCGCCGACGTGTACCCGCACCGGATCGCGTTCAACGTCTCTGCCGCAGGTGGAGACCTTCAAGGGCGGCGACGACTACACGACCGAGGAGCGCAAGATGATGGCCGAGACACGCAAGATCCTCGGCGTCGGCGAGGAGGAGTTGCCGATCTCGGCCACCTGCGTGCGGGTTCCGGTGCTGTACGGGGAATCAGAGTCAGTCAACGTGCAGACCCGCGAGCCGCTGTCCCCGGAGGAGTGCCGGGAGCTCTTGGCGCATGCGCCGGGAGTGGTTGTCGTCGACGCCCCCGCGGAGGGCGTCTACCCGCTGGCCAGCGACGCCGCCGGGCGTGACGAGGTGATGGTGGGCCGCATCCGCCGCGACCCCTCGCACGAGCGCTGCCTCAACCTCTGGGTGGTCGGCGACAACCTGCGCAAGGGAGCGGCGACGAACGCCGTCCAGGTCGCCGAGCTGCTCCACGAGCGCGGCCTGATCCGCCGCACCGAGGCACCGGCGCCCGCGTAGGCGCCCGCGTCGGACGTCTCTACGATCCTCGCCCTTGCTCGGGGCGTACGCATCCGTCGCGGTCATCTGATCGCCGTCTCGCTCGCGTCCGGCCACGCGATCCTCTCGCTGTGCGGCCGCCGCGAGCTCGGCTGGCTCGCCGGGCCGGTCGGGCTGGCGGCGATCCTGGTCGTCAGCGGGATCGCGATCAAGCTCCCGGGGCGCGGGACCGCGGTGGCGATCGCCTCTCGCGTCCTGGTTCTCGCTCTCGCTGCCGGTCCGTGGCGAGCCGGCGAGTGCCGGGTGCGGACCCGACGAACGTCCGCAGCAGGGATGGAGGACGGTGCGATGCAGGGATGCTGAGCGTTCGTCGGGGGCCCCCGGGCTCGCCCTGCGGCGGCGGGGCTCGTCCTGGTCCTCGCCTCGATCCCCTTCATCGTCAACGGGCGGGTGGGGATCCTCGGCGTCGGGCTCGTCAACGACGACATGGCCTCCCACCTGCTGATCGCCGACTGGCTGAACACGCGGGTCGGCGAGACTCCCGGGCTCATCGACGGCGGCTACCCGGTGGGGCCGCACGCGCTCGCCGCGGGGCTCAGCGAGGGGTTGGGGACGGGACTGATCGAAGCCTTCGCAGGCATCACGCTCGCCATCCCCGTGCTCGCCGCGCTGGTCGCCTTCGAGGCGCTGCGCGACCTGCGGCCGCTGCCTCGGATCCTCGCCGCGGCGCTGGTGGCGCTTCCCTACCTCGCCGCGGCCTACCTGGCGCAGGGGGCGTTCAAGGAGCCCATCGAGGCGCTGTTCCTGCTCGCTTTCGCGCTCCTTCTGCCGGGCGCGACCACGATTCGGCGCGGATTGCCGCTGGCGGTGATCGCGGCGGGCGCCGTCTACGCCTACAGCTTCCCGGGCCTCTTCTGGCTGCTCGGCGCGGCGGTCGATCTACGTCGCGATCGGCGCTGATCCGAAGGGAGCGTTCGCACGGGGGCGCACCCGGCGGCCCTCTCGGCCGGAGTCGCGGTGACGTTCGGCGTCCTTGTGATCCTGGTCGCGCCCGAGCTCGGCCGGCTCGTCGACTTCACGGACTTCCGGGCGTTCCGCGACTCGACGATCTCGAGCGGGCTCGGCAACCTGCGGCATCAGGGTCTCGCCCTCGAGGCGCTGGGGATCTGGCCGGCTAGCGACTTCCGGCTCTCGGCGGCGACGCCAGCGCGCCGGCGCCGGTCTTCTACCTCGGCGCGCTGGTGGCCGCCGTCGCCTTCGCGGTGGGGCTGCCGCGCTGGATCGCCCGCCATGGCCTGGCTGTCCCCGCGGCGCTGGCCGCGGCGATCGTCATCTACCTGGGGGCGCTCGCCTTCGGCACCGTCTACACCAGCGCGAAGGCCCTCGCGATCGCCGCCCCCCTGGTCACCCTGATCACCTTCGGCGGGTTGCTGGGGCGCGGGCCCTGGCAAGGTGGAGGTGGGGTGGCGGGTGGGGACCCGGCGAACGTCCGCAGCAGGGATGTGAGGACGGTGCGATGCAGGGATGCTGAGCGTTCGCGGGGGCCCACCCGGTGACCCACCTCCGCCGGGCGCTCGCGCTCGCGCTCGCAGCGGGCATCGCCCTGTCCAGCTTCCTGGTCCTGCGCCAGGCGCCCGTGGGCCCGCAGGACCACGCCGACCAGCTCGCCGAGCTGCGGCCGTTGGTCCAGGGGCGCAAGGTGCTGTTCCTCGGCCGCGACAACTTCGTCGCGTACGAGCTGCGGGGCTCGCGGCCGTTCACCGCTGTTCGCAACTACTACGACCCGAACTACGTTCGCCCAAACCTGCGGCTCCAGGACGTGTTCCGGAAGTTCGACTTCGACTCGGTGACCGCGGCGACGCTCGGCCGCTTCCCGTACGTGATCACCACGCGGGCCGCCTACGCGAGCGGGCCACCCCCCGCGTTCGAGCCGCTCCGCAAGACCTCGGATTTCGTGCTCTGGGAGCGAACGGGACCGGTGGGCCAGCGGCGCACCCTGGCCGAGGCGGACCGGCCCGGCGAGCCGCTCGATTGCTCGAGCCGCCAAGCGCGGCGCCTCGGTGGCGGGGGCGCGGCTGCCGTCTTCGCGGCGGCGCCCACGATCGGCGGCACCTGGTCGCCGAGCCCCACTGTGGAGAGCGGCTCGGCTTCTTCGCAGGCGCTGACGCTGCCCCGGGGTCGCTGGCAGATCTCGATCCAGTACGACTCCACCCGCGCGCTTCGCGTCCGCGCGCGCGGGGATGGACGCGAGCCTGCCGGCTAACCTCGACTACCGCGGCTCTGTTCCCTTCCATGCGGCAGGGGAGCTCACCGTTCGCCGCCGCGGCCCGGTCCGGTTCACGGTGAGCGTCGAGCGACCACCGCTTGCGGGCCGCCTGCTGGGCGCCCACTCGGTGGCTCACCTGGGGACGCTCGCCGCCTCGCCCGCCGCCTCCGATCGCAGCACCGGGCCGATCCCTGGCCAGGGTGAGCGCCGCATCCCGCTGGGGAGCGCCTGCGGTCGCTACCTGGACTGGTTCCGCCCGCGGGGCGGGCACTGAACCGAATATAAGCCCCAGGTATGGAGATCGGGTTCGGCGAGGCGCTTCTGCTGTTCGGCGCGCTCTTGGCCGTCGCCGCGGCCCTTTCCGGGGTGATGCGTGGCACGGTGCTCTCGATCTCAGTGCTCTCGGTGGCACTCGGGATCGGACTCGCGGCGACCGACGTAGTCTCGGTTGACGCCACCGATTCGGCCGTCGTCCACCTGATCGAGCTGGCTCTGGTCCTCACCCTGTTCTCGGACGGGCTGTTCGTCGACAGGGAGCTCCTGCGGATCCACTGGGGGCCCGTGACGCGGGCGATCGTCCTGGCGATGCCGATCACGCTCGGCCTGCTCGCCCTGATGGCCGGGGGACTCTTCCCCGAGCTGACCTGGGAGGAGGCCTTCCTGCTGGCCGCCGTGCTCACCCCGACCGACCCGGTCGTCACCTCCACCGTGGTCACGGCTCAGCGCGTCCCGTCGACCGTCCGCCACACGCTGAACCTGGAATCGGGGCTGAATGACGGCCTCGCGTTGCCCTTCGTGCTCTTCTTCCTCGTCCTCGCGGAGCCGGGCGGTGGCGCGGGCAGCGAGGCCGCCCAGCTACTCGGCGAGGCCGGCTTCGGGGCGCTCGTGGGCATCGCGCTCGGCCTGGTCGGCGGGCGTCTTCACCGCCACCTGCCGGGGGGCGGGATCACCGCTCGCTACGAGGGCATCTACGCGATCGGCTTCGGCCTCGCGGCCTTCGGGCTGGCTGACGTGACGATCGGCAACGGCCTGATCGCCGCCTTCGTCGCCGGGATCGTGATGGGAGTGGCCGAGCACGAGATCCCGGACGCCTTCGTCGAGTTCGCGGAGAACGTCAGCGCGATCTCGCAGGTGCTGACCTTCTTCGTCTTCGGGGCGCTGATCGTCGCGACCGGCTACGACGGGGAGGTCTGGCGCCTCGCCGTGTTCATCCTTCTGGCGCTGCTCGTCGCCCGGCCGCTCGCCATCATGATCTCGTTCCTCCGCAGCCGGCTGCCCGGCCCCCAGAAGGCGTTCATCGCCTGGTTCGGGCCCAAGGGGGTGGCCTCGATGCTGTTCGCGCTCTTCGTCCTCAAGTCCGACGTGGGCGCCTCGTCGACGATCTTCGACATCGCCGCGATCGTGATCCTGTGCTCGATCGTCGCCCACGGCCTCACCGACACGATGGGCGCGCGTTGGATCGAGCGGCGGATGGGTCCCGCAGACGAATCGGAATAGGGCAAGTAGGGCGGGCGACCCGCGTGGTCGATTTGGTCCGATGATACCGGACGCAGCTCGGCGATCGGGGTCCCTAGCCGTGCTCGGCGACGAGCTTGTCGACCACGGCGCGCGCGGTCTCCTCGTCGGCACCCGTGTGGGTGACGTAGAGGCTCACCGCCTCGTCGAGGTGCCCGAGCATCACCGCCTGCTCGACCTCCGGGGGCGGCGGCGGGGCCTCGGGCGTCTGGTCGCTCGCCTCCATCGGGTCAGGCGGGAACGGCGTCGGCGAGGCGTCCCTCGACCCACTCGGTCGAGGCGATGTGCTTGCTCATTCCGAGCTGCTTCGGCTCGTAGCCCAGCGCCAGCCCGACGAGCTGGGGCAGATGCAGGACCGCCAGCCCGAGCTCCCGCCCGGTGACCTTGGCGGCCTCCGGCTGCTGCATGTCCAGGTTCAGGTGGCAGAGCGGGCAGGGGGTGACCAGGCAGTCGGCGCCGGCGTCGAGTGCGTCGCCGACGTGGGTGCCCGCCTGGCGCAGCGACGTGTCGCGGTTCATGGTGATCACCGGGAAGCCACAGCATTTCCGGGCCCCGTCGTACTCGACCACGTCGCCGCCGAGCGCCTCGATCACCCGCTCGAGGTAGAGGTCGCGCTCAGGATGCTCGTCGTAGCCGATCCGGCTCCTGGGGCGGATCACGTAGCAGCCGTAGAACGGCCCCACCCGCAGTCCGGAGAGCGGCCTGGTCACCTTCGCCTTCAGCTCGTCGAGCCCGTAGTCCTCCGCCAGCACCCAGAGGAAGTTCTTGTTCTCGAACCCCTCCTTGTCCTTCGCGTACTCGAGCCCCTCCTCGGCCAGCGCCTCGTTGATGTGGGCGCGGTAGGCGGAGTCCGCGTCGAGGCGCTGCTGGCACTCCGATTGGGCGCCCTGGCAGGTGGAGCAGATGTTCATCATCGACAGGCCCGTGCCCTGGGCGAGCGCGAAGGTGCGCGCATTGAGGGTGTCGGCGAGCTCCTGGTTGTGCTCGGCGATCACCCCCGCGCCGCAGCAGTTGGCGCGGTCGAGCGTGACGAGCTCGATCCCCAGCCGCTCGGCGACCAGCGCCATCGAGCCGTGCAGCTCGGGGGTGAAGCCGCGGGACACGCAGCCCGGCCAGTAGGCGAGCTTCAGGTCGGTCACTTCTCGCCCTCCGCCTCGGGCGTTGCTTCGAGCTCCGCCATCTCGTCGGGCTCCGGCTCGATCTCCTCCTCGCCGGCGATGTAGAGGTTGAGCTCCGTGCGGTGCTCCTCGGCGTGCGAGTAGAGCCGCTTCACGTGGTCCTGGGCGCCCTCGGGGAGCTTGTGGTGGACGCCGGGGATCAGCTTCGGCAGCGAGCGCATCTTGCCCGTCCTGAGGCCCCGGATCGCAGTCGGGATCGAGCCGATGAGGCCCTTGAGGGCGCTCGGCCGGGGGATCAGCTTGCCCTTGATGCCCTGCGCGTAGGACTCCTGGAGCAGCAGGGACTCGTCCAGGGTCCCCTTCTTCTCGATGATCTTCACGAAGGCTGTCTCGTGGCGGCGGCCGTTGTTGACGTCGTCGATCTCGTGGTCGTGGCTCGCGCGGCGGCGAAGCCGCATGATCTGGTCCATCGGCGCGACGTCCTTGGGGCAGGCGTCCACGCACGAGAAGCAATGCGTGCAGTCGTAGATGCCGTGCGGGTCCTGCGCCAGGTCGTACAGGCGCTCCCGGGTCTGCGAGTCGCGCGGGTCGCCCACGAAGCGATACGCCTTGGCAAGCGCCGCCGGTCCGATGAACCCTGGATCGGCCTCCAGCGACAGGCAGGACGAGACGCAGGCGCCGCACTGGATGCAGCCCACCACCTGGGTGACGTCGATCATCGACTCGGGCGGCACCACGTACTCGCGCTCGGGCGGTTCGCCTTCGGGCAGCAACCAGGGGGTGACGCGGCGGATCTTCGCCCAGTGAGTGGACTCCATGTCGGTGACCAGGTCCTTGATCACGGGCATGTTCGCCATCGGCTCCACCACTATCGGGTGCTCTGCCTCGGGCCCGTCGCGCCGGTTGGCGCGCTCGTGGGCCTCGCTGATCCGGGTCTTGCAGCCGAGCGTCGACTCTCCGTTGACCTTCATCCCGCACGAGCCGCAGATCGCCGCCCGGCACGAGCAGCGGACGACGAGCGTCCCGTCGGTTCGGTCGCGGACTTGGAGCAGGCCGTCGAGCACCGAGAGGTCGGGATCGAGGTCGACCTTGAACTCCTGCCAGTACGGGCCCCCGCCCGTCTCCGGCTGGTACCTCCGAACCTTCAGCGTGTACTCGGGCATCAGTACGTCCTCTCGGCCGGTTGCCATTGGGTGATCGTGACCGGCGAATAGCTGATCTCGGGCCCGTCAGTGTTGCGGGTCACGTCGATGTGCTTCAGCCACTCTTCGTCGTTGCGCTCGGGAAAGTCGGTCCGGTACTGCGCGCCGCGGCTCTCGGTTCGATGCAGCGCCGCGACGCAGGTGCACTCCGCGCAGTCGAGCATGAAGCCCAGCTCGAACGCGGCGAGCACGTCCTGGTTGAAGATGGCGCCGCGGTCGTCGATGTACGCGGTCCTGGACTCCTCCTGGAGGCGCTTCACCGTCTCGAGCGCCGCCTGGATGCCCTCCCCGGTGCGAAACACGGCCACGTGGCCGTCCATCGTCTCGCCCAGCTCCGTCCGGAGCTCCGAGACGCGGCGACCGTTGCCCCGGTCGCGGCCGACCAGCTCCGAGACCTGGCGCTGCGCGTCGGCGAGCACGGCTTGTGACGCGCGGGCGGCCTCGATTCTCTTGGCACGGGCGGCGGCGTGCTGCCCCGAGCGGCGGCCGAAGATCAGCGTGTCGAGCAGGGAGTTGGCGCCCAGCCGGTTGCCGCCGTGCACCGAGACGCAGGCGACCTCGCCGGCGGCGTAGAGGCCGGGGATCGAGGTCGCCCCGTCGATGTCCGTCTTGATGCCGCCCATCGTGTAGTGGTTGCCCGGCTTGATGCGAATCGGCTCGTGGGTGATGTCCACCCCGGCGAAGTCTCGCCCGACGAGCACGATCTCCCGCAGCGCCTCGTGGATCCGCTTGCGGGGCACGACCGTGATGTCGAGCGCCACCGTGCCGTCGGGGAAGCCCCGGCCCTCGTTGATCTCCGACTGCTCGGCTCGCGAGACGACGTCTCGGGATGCCAGCTCCATCTTGTTGGGGGCGTACCTCTCCATGAACCGCTCGCCCTGCGCGTTCAGCAGGTGGGCGCCCTCGCCGCGGGCTCCCTCGGTGATCAAGAAGCCCTTCTTGGCGAGCGTCGTCGGGTGGTACTGGATCATCTCCATGTCCATCAGGGGCGCGCCGGCGCGGTAGGCCATCGCGATCCCGTCGCCGGTGCAGATCAGGGCGTTGGTGGTCGGCTGCCACACCTGCCCGTTGCCGCCGGTGGCGAGGATCACGTTCTCCGCCTCGAACAGCTCCATCGACCCGTCGGCGACGTTGCGCAGCACCGCGCCCACGCAGTTCCCGTCGTCATCCAGCACCAGGTCGGTGGTGAAGTACTCCTCGTAGCGGGAGATCAGCTCCGAGTGCTTCATCAGCTGCTCGTAGAGCACGTGCATGATCGCCTGGCCCGTGATGTCGGCCACGTAGTAGGTCCGCGCCTGCGAGGCCCCGCCGAAGGCGCGGGTCCCGAGCCTGCCCTCCTCGTTGCGGTGGAAGGTGACGCCGAGATGCTCGAGGTGGAGGATCTCCTCCGGCGCCTCCCTGCACATGATCTCGATCGCGTCCTGGTCGCCCAGGTAGTCGGACCCCTTGACGGTGTCGAAGGCGTGCGACTCCCAGCTATCACCCTCCTGGAGCGCCGCGTTGATGCCGCCCTGGGCGGCGTTCGAGTGCGACCGCACGGGGTGGACCTTGGAGACGATGCCGACGGAGACGCCCTCCTCGGCCGCCGCGAGCGCCGCCCGTTGCCCGGCGAGGCCCGCTCCGATCACCAATACGTCGTGCTTGGGCACCTCGAATTGATCCTATAGCGGGGCGCGAGTCAGCCGCCCAGCGCGTTGCGGAGCGCCCGGCCCACCTGGTCGGCCGTGATCACCCCGCGCAGGCGGCCGTCGGCATCGACCGCCATCAGCGCTCCGAGCCGGCGAAGCGCGTCGTTGCCGAGCAGCGACTCGAGTGGCTCGTCGTCGCGCACCCGCAGCGTGCCGGTCGAATCTGCCTCGAACACGTCGCGCACCTCGGAGGAAGCGCGGCTCACCTCCGGGACCGCGTCGGCTGCGCCGCGCTCGATCAGGCCGCGAAACCGCTGGGCGGCGTCCACCACCGGAAACCAGGGCCAGCGATAACGCAGGAAGTACTCGTCGAGGGCACGCTCGACGCTGGCGTCCTCGGGGATCGCGACCGGCTCAGCGTCCATCACGTCCGCCACCCTGATCCCCTCGATCCGGCTGGCGAACTCGGTCTGCACGACGGCTCCGCGGGCCGATTGCCCGAGGATGAAGCCGATCAGCCCCAGCCAGATCCCGCTGATCAGGTCACCCTGGATGACCAGCAGGATGCCGACGCCGATGAAGACGTAGGAGAAGCCCTGCCCGAGCCGAGCCGCGGCGCGCGTTGCCCGGGTGCGGTCCCCGCTCACCCGCCAGGCGATCGCCCGCGCGATCCGCCCGCCGTCGAGCGGAAAGGCGGGGATCAGGTTGAAGACGAGGACCAGCAGGTTGACGAGCGCCAGCCAGGCGACCACCGCCAGGATCCCTGACGTGTCCGCCCCCTCGTCAACCCTCATCGCCTTCCAGAACTCGTCTGAGCCGGCGGCCAGGATCCCGATTCCGACGCAGGCGAGCGCGATCGCCAGGGTGACGATCGGCCCGCCGATCGCGACCTTGAACTCGGTGCCCGGCGAGTCGGAGTCCCGGGTCATCCGCGCGACGCCGCCGAACATCCAGAGCGTGATGTCCGAGATGCCGATCCCTCGGCGCAGGGCAACGAAGGCATGGCCCAGCTCGTGGAGGAGGATCGAGGCGAAGAAGGTGAGGGCGCTGGCCAGAGCGAGCAGGTACGGCTCGATGTCGCTGTTCGAGAGACCGAGCATGCGGCGGTAGTCCCCGGACAGCCAGAGGATGATCAGGAAGAGGACCAGGAACCACGAGTAGTCCACCCCGATTCGGATCCCCCGGATGTGGAACAGGGTCAGCGCGCCGCCTGCCGGCATGGACCCATCTTATGTATGAGCCGTTAGGTTTCGCCGCCGATGGCCACCGGTGCCACACGGGCCTCCTCGGAAGCCGCGCCGCACCTCGACTCCGAGTGGCTGCGCCATCTGGTGGAGACGCTGGCCTCGATCCACCGTCCCACGGCGTCCCAGGGGGAGCGCGTGGCGGCGGAATGGGTGGCCGCGCGCCTGCGCGAGCTTGGTGCCGCCGAGGCGCGGGTCGAATCCGAACGGGTCCACGGCACCTTCTGGTGGCCACTCGGCCTCGCCGCCGGCGCGGGTGTGGCGGCGGGGATGGCCACCCTGCGTGGCCGGCGGATCCTTGGCGGGACGCTGGCGGGCGTGGTCGGCGCCGCCGCCGCTGACGACCTGCCCCCCGGAAGCCGGACGCTGCGCTCCCTTTTGCCGCAGCGAAGAGCGACCACCGTCGTCGCCGAGCTCGGCCCGCCCGACGCCGACCGGACGATCGTCCTGGTGGCTCATCACGACGCTGCACATGCCGGCCTGATCTACCACCCCGCGATCCCCGAGGCGGTCTTCGGCCGCTTCCCGCGGCTGCTCGATCGAGTCGACACCAGCCCGCCCTTGATGGCTCCGGTCGTCGCCGTCCCCCTGCTGGTGGGGGCCGGGGCTCTCACCGGAAGCCGCGCCCTGGTCAAGGCTGGAACTGTGCTCGCCGCGCTCTCGGCGGCTGCGCTCGCCGACATCGCGTTGCGCGAGACCGTCCCGGGGGCAAACGACAACGCCACGGGAGTTGCGGCGCTGCTGGCGGTGGCGCGCTCGCTCGCGGAACGACCCACGGAGAGCGTGCGAGTAATGCTCGTCTCCTCCTCGGAGGAAGCGCTGTGCGAGGGGATGCAGGCCTTCTCGAAGCGCCGCTTCGGACGGCTGCCACGCGAGAGCACCTTCTTCCTGACCCTCGACACGCTGGGCTCTCCGTACCTCCTGGTGCTTCGCGGCGAGGGGATGATCAGGATGCGCGAGTACCCGGCTCGCTCGCTGGCCCTGCTCGACGGGCTGGCCGACGATCTGGGCATCCGGCTGTTTCCCAACCTACGCCTGCGCAACGCCACGGACGGGATCATCCCGCTGGCTGCGGGATACCAGGGCGCCGCGCTCTGCTCCTGCACCCGTCTCAAGCAGCCGGCCAACTACCACTGGCCCACTGACACGCCGGAGAACGTGGACTACGGCACCCTGTCCGACGGCAATCCGTCTCGCCGAGGCGGTGGTCCGCCGCCTGGACGAGCGACTGGCTGTGATCTCTCAAGCGACGAGTGTGCGATCGACCGCGATATCGCGGAGACCCCCACACTCGATCTCCGGCTGCGACCGGCCTCTGATTAGACGCCGACGGCGTGCCGCTCGATGATCCGGGCGAAGTCGGCGCCGGGCGGCAGGGTGCCGAAGGCGAGCCCGCCCTCGCCCTGGAGGCGCGAGGCGCAGAACGCGTCGGCGACCGCCGGGTCGCCGTAACGGACGAGCAGTGATGCCTGGAGCGCCAGGGCCATGCGCTCGACCACGCTCCGGGCGCGGGACTCGATCGCCTCGAGGTCCCCGAGCTCGCCTCGCAGAGCGGAGGCCGCTGCCGCGACCCGCGGCTCCGCGGCGCTCGCCTCGTCCAGCTCCGAGAGGAAGGCCTCCAGCGACTCGGGGCTGCGCGCCATCCCGCGCAGCACGTCCAGGCACTGCACGTTCCCCGATCCCTCCCAGATCGAGGCGAGCGGAACCTCCCGGTAGAGCCGCGGCATGCCCGACTCCTCCACATAGCCGTTGCCGCCCAGGCACTCCAGAGCCTCCACCGCGTGCACCGGGGCGCGCTTGCAGGTCCAGTACTTGAGCACCGGGGTCGCGAGCCGCCGGAACTCGACCGCGGCCTCGTCGCCGGCATGCGCCTCGTCGAAGGCGCGCGCGATCCGCATCGCGGCCACGGTCGCCGCCTCCGATTCGATCGCCAGGTCGGCGAGCACGTTTTGCATCAGGGGCTGGTCCGCGAGCCGCTTGCCGAACGCCTCCCGGTGGGTGCAGTGGTGGATCGCCGCCGCGGTGCCCCAGCGCGCGCCCGCGGCCACGCCCAGGACGCAGTCGAGGCGGGTGTGGTTGACCATCTCGATGATCGTCCGCACGCCGCGCCCCTCTTCGCCGACGAGCTGTGCCCAGGCGCCCGCGAACTCGACCTCGGAGGAGGCGTTGGAGCGGTTGCCGAGCTTGTCCTTGAGTCGCTGGAGGTGGATGCGGTTACGCTCGCCGTCGGGCGTGAAGCGGGGGAGGAGGAAGCACGACAGTCCGCCCTCGGCCTGGGCGAGGACGAGGAACGCGTCGCACATCGGCGCCGAGAAGAACCACTTGTGCCCGGTGATCTCGTACTCGCCGCCCGGCCCGCCGCCGTTCAGCGGCCGGGCGGTGGTGGTGTTGGCGCGCACGTCGGAGCCGCCCTGCTTCTCGGTCATGCCCATTCCGCACAGCGCCCCCTGCTTGTCCGGGGCGGGAACGAGCCGCTCGCCGTCGTAGGACAGCGACAGGAAGCGCGGCTCCCACTCGGCCGCCAGCTCCGGCTGCGTTCGCAGCGCCGGGATCACCGAGTAGGTCATCGAGATCGGGCAGCCCACCCCCGCCTCCACCTGGGCCAGGAGCATGAACAGGGCGCCGCGCGCGACATGGGCGCCGGGCTGCGGCTGGCGCCACGGCAAGGCGTGCAGGCCATGGCCGACACCGATCCGCATCAGCTCGTGCCAGGCCGGGTGGAACTCGACCTCATCGACGCGATTGCCGAAGCGGTCGTGGGTTCGGAGCGTGGGCGGGTTCTGGTTCGCCTCGACGCCCCAGCGGATCGTTTGCGGCAGCCCGCAGCGGGCGCCGAGCTCGCGCGCTTCCTCCTCGACCCAGTCGCCTCCCTCGCGGCGCAGCGCCTCGACCAACGCCGCATCGTCGGCGAACAGGTTGTAGCCCTCCAGCGGCGGGGCCTGGTTGAAGACCTCGTGGGTCGCTTGACCCTGGGCGCGTTCGACGGTCGCCACACGTGCATTCTCGCAGCCCCGATAGCATCGCGCCGCCCATGGCCCACACGGTTACCTTGATCCCCGGCGACGGCACCGGCCCCGAGCTGGTCGAGGCCACCCGCCGGGTGCTCGAGGCGACGGGAGTGGAGTTCGAGTGGGACGAGCAGCCGGCCGGCGAGGACGTTTACCGCGAGGAGGGCGATCCCTTTCCCGAGCGCACCCTGGAGTCGATCAAGCGAACCGGCGTCGGGATCAAGGGGCCGACCACGACACCGGTGGGCTCGGGCTTTCGCTCGATCAACGTCCAGCTCCGCAAGGAGCTCGACCTGTATGCCTGCATCCGTCCCTGCAAGCTGTACGAGGGCGTCCGGTCGCACTTCGACCAGGTGGACATCGTGATCGTGCGCGAGAACACCGAGGATCTCTACGCCGGAATCGAGTTCGAGGTCGATTCCGAGGGCGCCGAGAAGCTGCGCGAGTTCGTGGCCTCGCTGGACGCCGGCACCATCCGCGAGCACTCCGGGATCTCGATCAAGCCGATCTCGGTGTTCGGCAGCGAGCGAATCGTGGAGGCCGCCTTCGACTACGCAAAGCGCAACGGCCGCCGCAGGGTGACCGCGGCGCACAAGGCCAACATCATGAAGTTCTCCGACGGCCTCTTCCTCGACACGGCCCGCCAGGTTGCGGAGCGTCATCCGGAGGTCGAGTTCGAGGACCGGATCATCGACAACCTCTGCAACCAGCTCGTCTCGCGGCCCGAGGAGTACGACGTGATCGTGCTCCCCAACCTCTACGGCGACATCGTCAGCGACCTGGGAGCCGGAATGATCGGCGGGCTCGGGTTGGCGCCGGGCGCCAACATCGGCACGCACGCGGCTATGTTCGAGGCCACGCATGGCTCCGCCCCCAAGTACAAGGGCCAGAACAAGGTCAATCCCACTGCGCTGATGCTGTCTGGGGTGCTGATGCTTCGCCACCTGGATGAGCCCGAGGCCGCCGACCGGATGGAGAGCGCGATCGCCGCGTTGATCCGAGCGGGGGAGAAGGTGACTTATGACCTCAAGCCCAGCCGCGACGACCCCACGGCGGTCGGCACCTCGGAGTTCGCCGACGCCGTGATCGAGGAAATGGAGGCAGGCTGATGCCGAATCCCGTCAAGGTCACGGTCACCGGCGCGGCCGGCCAGATCGGCTACGCGATCCTGTTCCGGATCGCCAGCGGCCAGATGCTGGGAGGGGAAACGCCCGTCCACTTGAACCTGCTCGAGATTCCGGACGCCCTTCAAGGCGGCCGAGGGCACCGCGATGGAGCTCGGGGACTGCGCGTTCCCCCTGCTCGCCGGGATCGACATCCACGACGACGCAGGGGCCGCCTTCGACGGCTGCAGCGTCGCGCTGCTGATC
Source organism: uncultured Actinomycetes bacterium (assembly GCA_963743455.1). Taxonomy (GTDB): domain Bacteria; phylum Actinomycetota; class Thermoleophilia; order Solirubrobacterales; family 70-9; genus AC-56. Next base: position 67,745 of record CAVUPJ010000006.1, read on the forward strand.
GGAGCGCGCCCTCGCACAAAGGGAATGGAGCGCTCCGACCTGCTGGAGGCGAACGGGGGCATCTTCAAGCCCCAGGGCGAGGCGATCAACGCCGGAGCCGCCGACGACGTCAAGGTGCTTGTGGTGGGAAATCCCGCGAACACCAACTGCCTGATCGCGATGTCCCACGCCCCGGACGTTCCCCGCGAGCGCTTCACTGCGATGACCCGGCTCGACCACAACAGGGCGATCGCCCAACTCGCCAGCAAGCTGGGCGTTCCGGTGACCGAGATCACGAACATGACCATCTGGGGCAACCACTCGACCACGCAATACCCGGACTTGGTGCACGCGAGGGTGGGTGGGCAAAGTGCCTGGGACGCCGTGGACGACGAGGCCTGGGTCGCGAACGAGTTCATCCCCAGGGTTGCGAAGCGCGGCGCGGAGGTGATCGAGGCTCGCGGAGCGTCGAGCGCCGCATCGGCCGCCGCCGCCGCGATTGACCACGTCCGCGACTGGGTGCTCGGCACGCCCCGGGGTGACTGGGTCTCGATGTCGGTCCCGTCCGATGGTTCCTACGGCGTCGACGAAGACCTCGTCTCGGGCTTTCCCTGCACCTGCTCCGGGGGTGAGTGGAAGCTGGTCGAGGGCCTCGAGATCGACGACTTCTCGCGCCAGCGCATCGACGACTCGGTGAACGAGTTGAAGGAGGAGCGCGAGGCGGTCCGCGACCTCGGCCTGATCTGGAATAACTCCGCCGGAAGCCTCGCCTACGGCTGCGTTTCCGGCGGGTTCGGGCGCCGACCTTACCCGGCAGGCACCTCCGTATCGTAGGCCGAAGGCCGAGGCTTCGTCGCTAGCCCGTGGCCGTATAGGCGCGGCCGGACTTCTTTACCCGGCCCTCCTTCTCGAGGTCGCTGAGCACGCGGTAGAGGTAGTTGGGCTTGATCCGCATCTTCTTGGCGACCTCACTGGCGCTGATCCCGGGGTTCGCCTTGATCAGCTTCACCGCCTGATCGGCGCGGGTTCCGCGGCGGCGCCCGCGCGGGCGCGGGGTCGTGCGCGAGGTCGCGCTCGACCCTCGCGGCCGGCCGGGGCCGCGACGTCCCTGGCGTCCGTCCGTGAGGCTGGATAGCGCGCGTTGCAGCTTCGAGAGCTCTCCCTCGAGCTCGCGAATCCGGGTCTTCAGGAGGTCTGCGGCTTGATCGACTGCGCCCCTAACCATTGTGTGGGTATTCCTTTCCTTGCTTTCTGACAGTGTGTTCGGCGCGCACTGTAACAGTGCGCATCACACTGTGAAGACCGCGAGTGGTGAGCGCCGCTACTCCGCGCGCTTGCGCGGCAGGGTGCGAAAGACGACGTCCCAGAGCGGGGTAGAAACGCCGTAGCCGTAGCGGTGGTCCTGGAAGTGGTGACGCATGTGCTGCTCTCGCAGCCGCTTGCCGAGCTTCGTCGTGGGCGTGTGATGGTGTAGGTGATAGTGGGTGTAGTCGTAGGCCAGGTAGCCCACGATCAAGCCGGCGAAGATCGGGTACGCGGCGGGGGTGCCGAAGATCAACGTGAACGCTCCCAGGAAGAGCGCCGCCAGCGGCAGGCTGGCCGCCGGTGGCATCACCAGCCGGAGGCGGTCGTTCGGGTGGTCGTGGTGGACGCCGTGGATGATGAAGTGCAGCCGGCTGCCGAGCGGGTGGTCCGGCTCCCAGTGGAAGACGAGCCGGTGCAGCCAGTACTCGGTCAGCGTCCAGATCAGAAGGCCCAGCGCAACCAGCAGCACGAGCTGGACCGCGCCGTAGCCGCGATCGGCCCCCAGCCAAACCCCGGCGGCGACCACCGGCACGAAGATGATTGCGGGCACCGAGGGGTGAATCCTCGAGAAGAGGTCGAGAAGACGGTTCTCGAACAGCGGAGGGGAGGCGCTCAGCCGCGCGGTGCGCTCGTGTGCCATACGTACGTGGATTCTAGAGCCCGTCCACGCGGCACCACCCGCACGCGCCTTTCCGCAAACGCCGGGAAACCCGCCCCGGCGCCGTTTCCCAAAAAGTCGGGGATTGCGCAAACGCGTCCTCCGAGGTCTGCGGGAGGGTGAGCATGATCGCCGCTCGCTGAGAGGGCAACGCGAAGGGGTAGGTGTGATCCAGATCGAGCATCCGGGCAGGCAGATGGCCGAGGCGATCGGGCTGGCCAAGCGCCGAGCAACCAAGCGACGCAAGGGACGCCCGAGCTGTGAGGAGTGCTTCTTCCATTGCCAGATGCTCTGCGCGCTCGACCTCGACGAGCCCTGCTCCACGTTCCGGCCCAACAGCACTGACGGGCTCGTTCCTCCGCGCCAGCCGGCCCTGCTCCTGCGTCAGCAGCCGGAGGAGCCGGCCACGAACACGGCCTGAATAACTCCGCCGGAAGCCTCGCCAGGGAGCCGAAGGCGACCGGTGATCCGAGCTTGCTCGGGTTGCTACGTTTCCGGCGGGTTTGGGCGCCGACCTGACCCGGCAGGCACCTCCGTATCTACCGCGACTTCGTCGCTAGCCCTAACCGGGCAGGCGCTTGCAGCGGCCTGCCACCGCTGGCGCCGGGGGTGAGGCGGAGATAGAGTTGATCGTCACGATGCGCATCACGGTGCTGGGGAAGTCTCCCTCGTGGGAGGACGCCGGAGGGGCCTGCAGCGGGTACTTGATCGAGGACGGCGCCACCTCGCTGCTGCTCGATTGCGGCAATGGCGTGTTCTCGAAGCTCCGCCTGTTTCGCGACTACACGGAGCTCGACGCTGTGCTCCTGTCGCACCTGCATGCCGACCATTTCCTCGACCTGGTCCCCTATGCGTACGCGCTCACCTACGCGCCCCGCCAGCAGCCGGTCCCGGTCGGCGGCTATCCGGGGACCGACAGCCCGGCCCGCCCCCGGCTGATCGCCCCGAGCGGGGCTCGCGAATGCTTCCGCCGGGTGGTCGGCGCCTGGGGCAAGGAGGACCTGATCGAAAACGCTTTCGCGCTGGAGGAATACGGCGTGGGCTCCACCGTCGAGGTGGGCACTCTGCGGGCCCGCTTCCAGGAGGTGCCGCACTTCACCACCACCTACGCGATCGACTTCAGCTCCACCAACGGCAGCGGGCGGTTCACCTACGGGGCCGACTGCCGTCCCGGCGAGGAACTGGTCGAGATCGCGCGCGACACCGACCTGTTGATCGTCGAGGCGACCCTGCCTCGTCCCGAGCGCACGGGCATTCGCGGCCATATGACGCCGGGCGAGGCCGGCGATCACGCCCGCCGAGCGGGCGCGGGCCGGGTCGTGCTCACCCACATCTCCGACGAGCTCGACCCCGATTGGGCCCGCAAGGAGGGCTCCGAGGCGTTCGGCGCGCCCGTGGAGGTGGCGCGCGAGGGCGCCGTATACGAGATATGAGGAGCTTTAGCTCCGAAACAGGCTGGTCAGGGCGCCGAAGGCGCCCGCAAGTAATTCAAGATCTAGCGCAGCGGCGGCTACGCTAAGGCCATGGCACGAGACCGGGACCTGCTGGTCAACTTCGAGCGCATGCGCCGTGAGATGGACGAGCTGTTCGGCGACGTGTGGGGCGAGAGCGGCTGGCTGTCAAGCCGGCCGCAGCCCGGCTTCTCGCCGCGCGTAGACGTGTACTACTGCGGCGATCCGCCGAGGGCGATCGTCAAGGCCGAGCTGGCGGGGGTCAGCCTCGACACCGTCAGCCTGGAGATCGTCGGGCGAGAGCTCGTGATCCGAGGCGAGCGCCCCGTGCAGGAGACCGAGGGCCGCGTCTACCAGCAGGTGGAGATCGAGGCGGGCCCCTTCCGCCGTGTCGTGGAGCTGAACGCCGACGTGGTCGCCGAGGAGGCCAGGGCCACCTACGAAGACGGCGTGCTGCGGGTCGCGTTGCCGCTTCGCTCCAGCGGCCGGGCTTCCCGGCACGTCCCGATCGAGACCAAGGAGTAGGGCGGATGGCCCAGTCGGGTAATGGTGGGCCGACGATCGAGGTGGTCGAGACGCCCGACGTCGAGGAGGCGATCCGGGAGCGCCAGGCGCAGCCGCTGCCGGCGGCGCTGCCGGTGCTGCCGCTCAAGGAGATGGTCCCCTATCCGGACACGCTGACGCCGCTGGCGGTCGGGCAGCCGCGCTCGATCAGGCTCGTCAACGAGGTGCTCTCGGGTGAGCGCACTCTGGCCCTGGTGGCCTCGCGCGACCCGCAGGTCGAGGAGCCTGGGCCCGACCAGCTCTACGACGTCGGGGTCGCGGGGATCGTCGCGCGGATGCTCAAGGTCCCGGACGGGACGATCCGCATCCTGGTCCAGGGCACAGAAAGGGTGCGGGTGGGCGACTACGTCACCGAGGAGCCGTACCTGGTGGCGGGCATGGAGCCGCTGCCCGACGTGGTCGAGCCGACGCCCGAGCTCGAGGCGCTGACCCGCAACGTGCAGCGCACGTTCACCGAGATCATCGAGCAGATCCCCTACCTGCCCGAGGAGCTACAGCTCGCGGTCACCAACGTGGACGACCCATCCGCGCTCGCCCACCTGATCGCCGGCGCGCTTCGGATCTCGACCGAGGAGAAGCAGGAGCTGCTGGAGGAGGTGGACGTCGGCAGGCGGCTGCGCCGTCTCTCGGAGATCCTGGCCCGCGAGCTGGAGGTGATCCAGCTCGGCTCCAAGATCCAGTCGCAGGTCCAGTCGGAGATCGAGAAGGGCCAGCGCGAGTACTACCTGCGCGAGCAGCTGAAGGCGATCCAGCAGGAGCTCGGCGAGGCCGACGAGCAGCAGGCCGAGGTCAACGAGCTTCGAGAGAGGATCGAGGCGGCGAACCTTCCCGAGCATGCCCAAAAGCAGGCCGAGCGGGAGCTGGGGCGCCTCGAGCGCCTGCCGCCGGCAGCCGCCGAGTACGGCGTCATCCGCACCTACCTCGAGTGGTTGGTCGAGCTGCCGTGGAGCGTGACCACCGAGGACGACCTCGACATCGCTCATGCCCGCAAGGTCCTCGACGCCGATCACTACGACCTCGAGAAGGTCAAGGACCGGATCCTCGAGTACCTGGCGGTGCGGAAGCTGATGCAGGAGTCCCCCGACGGCGCCGGTCCGGGAGCGGCGACCGCCCAGGGCCCGATCCTCTGCTTCGTCGGGCCGCCCGGGGTGGGAAAGACCAGCCTCGGCCGGTCGATCTCGCGGGCGCTGGGGCGCCACTTCGAGCGCATCTCGGTCGGCGGGGTGCGGGACGAGGCGGAGATTCGGGGCCACCGCCGCACCTACATCGGGGCGATGCCGGGAACGATCGTCCGCGCGCTGCGCGACGCCGGCTCGCGCAACCCCGTGTTCATGATCGACGAGATCGACAAGATGGGCGCCGACTTTCGGGGCGACCCGTCGAGCGCCATGCTCGAGGTTCTCGACCCGGCGCAGAACGACAGCTTCCGTGACCACTACCTGGACCTCGAGTTCGACCTCTCCGAGGTGATCTTCATCACCACGGCCAACACCCTCGACACGGTGCCCCCGGCGCTCACCGACCGGATGGAGGTGATCAGCCTTTCCGGCTACACCCTGGACGAGAAGCTTCACATCGCCAAGCGCTATCTGGTGCCCCGCCAGATCGAGCAGAACGGCCTGGGGCGCGGCCAGATCTCGATCAGCGACGCGGCGCTGCGGGCGATCATCGAGGAGTACACCCGGGAGGCCGGGGTGCGAAACCTGGAGCGCGAGATTGGCAGCGTTTGCCGCAAGGTCGCGCGACAGGTGGCGGAGGGGAGGGTCAAGGGCAAGGCGACGATCTCCGCCAAGCGGGCGCGGGAGCTGCTCGGCAGGCGCCGTTACTTCGCCGAGCAGCGGCGGCGCACTCGGGATCCCGGGGTGGCGACTGGGCTTGCGTGGACGCCGGTGGGGGGCGAGGTGCTGTTCGTCGAGGCCACGGCCGTGTCGGGAGACGGCAAGCTCTTGATCACCGGCCAGCTCGGCGAGGTGATGCGCGAGTCGGCGCAGGCCGCGCTCTCGTGGGTGCGCGGCAACGTCGCGCGGCTGGCGCCGAAGCTGGCCGAGGACTGGTTCGCGACCCACGACATCCACGTGCACGTGCCGGCGGGCGCGGTGCCGAAGGACGGTCCCTCGGCGGGGGTGGCGATGGCGGTTTCGCTGGCCTCCCTGGTCTCCGGCAAGCCGGTCAAGGCGGACGTGGCGATGACCGGAGAGGTGACCCTGACCGGCCAGGTCCTGCCCGTGGGCGGGCTGAAGGAGAAGTCGCTGGCGGCCCAGAGCGCGGGAATCAAGCGGATCATCGTCCCGGGGCGCAACGAGGGGGACATCGCCGAGATCCCCAAGCACGAGCGCAAGGGCGTCGAGTTCGTTTACGTGGACCGGATCGACGAGGCTCTTGCGGCGGCGCTATAGCGGCTCCATATCGGGGTATATATGCTCCGGGGACGAGCGAAGCGGACGAGGGAGTTGGGAATGTCAAAGAGCAGCAGCGCGAGGGCCCAGCAGGCGCGTGAGGCAGCCCGTTCGGCGGGCTCCAATCCTTATGTGCGGCGTCTGATCGAGGACGAGGATCTGAGAGGCAACGTTCGCGACGCCTTCGAGGCGGCGCGGCATGCGTATCAGCGGATGTCGAACGGCAAGGGGCCGGTCAAGGCGATCGCCGAGGACAAGAAGGTGCAGCGCGATCTGCGCTCCGCCGCCGAGTCGCTTCGCGAGGCGTCGGACCAGATCCGCGGCAAGCGCAAGCGGCGTCGCTGGGGCCGGCTGCTGGTGGTCGCCGTGCTCGGTGCCGCCCTCGCGATCGCGCTCAGCGAGGACCTCCGCAAGACGGTGCTCGACCGGCTGTTCGGCGCCGAGGAGGAGTTCGAGTACAGCTCGACGACGAGCCCCGCCGCCGCCGAGACCACGGCTAGCTAAGCGGGTTGGGCTAGCGACGAGAATATCCGCGGTAATGGCCCGGCCGCGGCCTACGTTTCGGCGGGTCGAGGGCTCAGACCTGACCCGGCAGGCACCGTAGCCGTAGGCGAGACTTTCGTCGGAGCTCATCCCATGCATTCGGTTCACGTTCTTCTTCCCGCCCAGCGCCACGTCTTCTCGCTCGACGGGGGCGGTGGGGCGTCGGTCGAGGATCTGGAGAGCTCGGCGGATGGCTTTCGCCGCTACAAGGAGCTGCAGGCGGAGGGCAAGCCGACCGGCATGGTCGCCTTCCCCAACACCTGCCTGATCCGAGCCGACCGCGACTACCTGGTGGACCCGGGGCTCGTGATGCAGGGTGCGCCCGTGTTCGGGGCGCTCCAGGCGCTCGGCGTCGAGGCCACGGAGATCAAGGACGTCATCCTCACCCACCTGCACTTCGACCACGCCGAGGGGCTCGCCGCCTGGCCCCAGCGCCGCACCTTCGTGCACCGGCTCGAGACCGAGGCCCCCTACGCGCAGCTCGTTTCCGGTGTCCTGGAGATGGTCCAGCTGGAGGTACTCGACGGCGATCAGGGCGAGATCGAGCCTGGCCTTCGCTGGATCCGCACCCCCGGCCATTCCGACGGCCTGATCTCGCTGCTCGTGGACACCGACGAGGGCCTGGTGGCGATCGCCTCCGACTGTGTCGGGCCGCTGCCCGAGTACTTCGAGCAGATGGACTCTGCCGGAGGACTTCGGGCCGGAGCGCGACGAGCTGCTCACCCAATGGCGGCGCATCCGCGAGCTGGAGCCGGCGATCGTGATCCCTGGCCACAACCCGCCGGTCAGGCTGCGCTGAGCCAGAGCCTCGACAGCCAAGAGCGCGAGCTGAGCGGCGAGAAGGTCCAGCGGATCGTCGACGCGATGCGCCATTGCGTCGCCGAGCGGGGCATCGCCGGCGCCACCTTCGAGCACGTGTCGCGCGAAGCGGGCGTCAGCCGCGGGTTGCTCCACTACTACTTCGGGACCAAGGAGCGCCTCCTGATCGAGGTGCTTCGCAACGACGCGGAGACCGGATCGCGATGCTCGACGAGCCCCTCGCGGCGGCCAAGACCGTGGACGAGGTGATCGCCGTTCTGGTAGCCGGCGCCGAAGAGGTGTTGCGGGAGGACCCGGGCTTCTACGTGATCCTCTACGAGCTGTTCACCGCCGGTCGCCAGAACCCCGACATCCAGGCCGAGCTGGCGGAGCTCTATCAGCGCTCCCGCCAGCACGTCGCCCGGGTGCTGCGTCAAAAGGAGGTCGACGGCGTCCTCTCGCTGCGCTACGACGCCGAGTCCGTGGTGACCTACCTGTTCGCCGCGGCCGACGGCGGCGCGCTCCAGCGCCTCACCGACCCCGAGCGTGACTACGCGGCGACCGTCGCGGCCGGCACCGGGGTGGTGCGCTTCCTGCTCACCTCGGAGTGAGCGTCACCGCGCGGAGGAGCCCCGCGGGAAGATGCGCTGCATCTTCCAGAGCAGCCTCATCGAGCCGTGCGGCCGCAGCCTGCGGCGCAGCATCGCCCGCCGCGGGTCGCCGCCGTAGGTCGAAACCTCGAGGAAGTCTCGCCACGAGGCCTCCAGGGTCAGGTTCGGTTGAGCTGCCTCGCCCTGGACCGCTTCCGTTGCCCCGTTGTCGATCCTGATGTACCACGGTGCGGCGTCCGAGAAGCGCCACTGGATCGTCACCGGTTGGCCGTTGACGGCGTCGGTGTTGGCGGAGCGGGCGACGACGTCGAAGAGCAGTGCCTGCGTCTCCGGGGACGAGTCGGGATTTGCCGTGGGCTCGCCGACGACACCCGCACGCAGCAGTGTGATCGCGCGCTTGGCGCGCTCCGCGTGGGGCTGTGAGAGGTCGAACGGGAAGATGTCCGGCGGCATCTCGTCGATCGGATAGCCGGCCGCCTTCCACTTGGTCTCCACCGAGCGGATGCCGAACGCATAGATGTCCTCGAGCTCGAAGCCCCAGCAGCGGGTGTACTCGAGGTCCCATCCGGGGGGAACGAACACGGACATCGACCAGGGCAGCACCTCGCGCAGGATCTCGTCGACGGCCGCCTTGCACTCGTCGCTCTGCCGGAAGCAGTCCGAGAGCACCTTGACCCCGAAGCCGATGTGGCGCTGCTCGTCGCGCGAGACGTTGTGCATCCCGCTGCTGAAGCCGGGCAACGTCCCGGCCTTGTTGAAGTAGTCCTCGATGAAGTGCTGGCCCGGCTGGGCAAGGGCCGCTTCGACGACCAGGTGGTAGAGCGCGATCGCCTGGGCGAACTTGGGCAGTGAGCGGTCCTTGCGGAGCTCGTCCGCCATCTGGTCGAGGCGCCCGAACACGTTGCGATAGCCCCAGCCGAGCTGTGGCAGGGTGTAGGCGAGGGTCGAGCCGATCGACTCGCCGGCGCCGATCACCTCCTTGAAGAAGCGGTGGAAGAAGACCGCGTGCCGGGCCTCGTCCACCTGCTGCGTGGCGAGGAAGTACTTCTGCTCCTCCAGCGGCGCGGCGTCTATGTAGGGGGAGAGGTTGTCGGTGACCGAGTCCTCCCCGTAGAAGAACATCGAGTAGGTCCACAGCGCCGACTTCCGCTGGATCTCGCTCAGCGACTCCCAGCCCTTGCGGTCCTCGGTCAGGTCGATCTCGGTCGCCTTCCAGTTCCCCTCCTCCCAGCGCCCGTAGAGATCGTCATACGAGATCTGATCGACGAAGGAACTGCGGTCGATCCCATCCTTCTGCGCAACGCTCATCTGCCTCTCCTCCGCGTGCCCTATCTGTCATCGATCGATGACATGGTTCACATGAGCTTAGTGCACCTGGAGAAGCTCGGCAAACCCCTCTGTGACGCATGTCACATACCCCGTGCCTGTCCGGACAGCAGGGCGCCGAGGTCCTCCGCGAGCTCCCGCGCCTCCTCGCTGATCTGTCGCCAGGTGATCCGGACGACCCGCCATCCGGCGGCGCTCAGGGCCCGGTCCCGGGCCCGATCGCGCTCGAAGGCGGCGGCGGTCCCGTGGACCGCCCGTCCGTCGAGCTCCACGATCACGCGCGAGCTGCGCCAGACGCAGTCCGCCTCCACGAATCCGCCACGCACCGCGATGGAGACGTTCAGGTCAGGCCGAGGTAGCCGCGCGCGAGTGACGAATCGAAGAAAGCGCTCTTCCAGCTCGCTCCTGGTGACGCCGGCGCCGACCCGACCGCCGGCGAGGACGGCGCGGATCGCCGCGGTGCCGCGGCGCCGTGGGTAGCGGGCAAGTAGGGCGGGGAGCGAGCAGGGCGTCGGTGAGCCTCCGGACCTCGGCCTCGTTCATCGCTCGCTCGAGGCCCGGCGGTCGAGAACCGTCGCCAGGTCCAGCAGCGTGCGCGGGACCGTGGTGACCGGAATGCCAGCGACGGAGGTGATCTCATCCGCTGGGAGGTTGGCACGTGCCACGCGATGCCGGGCCGTGGCTTCCTGGAGCTCGGCATCGTGATGTCCACGTTGCCGTCCAGCCAGCGTCGGATCCTCCAAAGCGCGGCCGCGGACAGGTGGCTCAACACCGCACGGCGTCCGGCAGCGAGGACGGCGGCCGTCGAGCGCGCCTCGATCGACAGCACGCCGATGTCCGGCAACGTAGACCCCCCGGTGAAGGCAATGAAGGCGGCCGGTGCGTACACGGTGGGCTATGGCCTCGCGGGTCAACCCCGCCGCCACGAGTTGCCGCCGCGCCACGACGCCGTGCTGGCGCTCGGCGAGCCGAGCGATCACGACATCCGGGTCCTCGCGGTCCGGCCGCTCGTGAGCGATCACGACATCCGGACGCTCGTGGCTTTCTACGTGTATATGACGTTCAAAGCCACGAGCGTCGCTCACGCCGACCAGGATGGTCGCCCTTATTGCGCACGTGGCACGCGCAGCGTCACGATTCCGTGACGAACGGCGCGCCAAACTGGTGCGGCCCCGGGCGCAGGGTCGCCCCCTGCCGCGCCCGCCGGCAACGGCAACGGGCCCCGAGGTGTGCCTGCCCTACTTGCCCAGCTTCGGGCTCCGCCAGGGCTCGGCGAGCTTGGCGGCGAGGCTGTCGGCCAGTCTCTCGGCGGGAACCCGCACCTGCTCGAGGCTGTCACGGTCGCGCAGCGTCACGGTGCCGTCCTCCATCGTCTGGCCGTCCACCGTGATTCCCCACGGGGTGCCGATCTCGTCCTGGCGGCGGTAGCGCTTGCCGATCGAGCCACCCTCGTCGTACTCGGCCGGCACCTCGGCGCGCAGCTGCTCATAGATCTCACGCGCCCGCTCGGGCATACCGGCCTTGGAGACCAGCGGCAGCACCGCCACCTTGACGGGCGCGAGGCGAGGGTGAAGGCGGAGCACGGTGCGCTTTCGCTCCTCGACTTCCTCTGTGTCGTACGCGTCGACGAGGAAGGCGAGCAGCGAGCGGTCCACTCCCAGCGAGGGCTCGATCACGTGGGGCACGTAGGCCTTTCCCTTGTCCTGGTCGAAGTACTCGAGCTTCTCGCCCGAGAACTCGGCGTGGCGCGAGAGGTCGTAGTCGCCGCGATTGGCGATCCCCTCCAGCTCGGACCAGCCCATCGGGAACAGGTACTCGATGTCGGAGGTCGCCGAGGAGTAGTGCGAGAGCTCGTCGGGCCCGTGCTTGCGCAGACGCAGGTGGTCAGGGCGGATGCCGAGGTTGGTGTGCCAGCTCATCCGGTCGTCCATCCAGCGCCGTGCCAGGTGTCGGCGTCGTCGCCCGGGACGAAGTACTCGATCTCCATCATCTCGAACTCACGGGTGCGGAAGATGAAGTTGCCCGGGGTGATCTCGTTGCGGAAGGCCTTGCCGATCTGCGCGATGCCGAACGGCGGCTTCTTGCGCGCGAACTGGAGCACGTTCTTGAAGTTGACGAAGATTCCCTGGGCGGTCTCCGGTCGCAGGTACACCTTTGCGGCGTCGTCGCGGACCGGGCCCATGAAGGTCTCGAACATCAGGTTGAACTGGCGCGGCTCGGTGAGGTCGCAGTCGGCGTGCTCGCCGGGATGCACGGATGGCTTCCGCCCGCACTCCGCGTCCACGAGCTTGTCCGCCCGAAAGCGAAGCTTGCAGGTGCGGCAATCGACCATCGGGTCGGTGAAGCCCTCCAGGTGGCCCGACGCCTCCCAGGTGCGGGGATGCATGAGGATCGCCGCGTCGAGGGCCACCATGTCGTCCCGCTCCTGCACCACGGCTCGCCACCACTCGCTCTTGACGTTGTTCTTGAGCTGGACGCCGTAGTGGCCGTAGTCGTAGGTCGACCCAAGCCCCCCGTAGATCTCCGAGGACTGAAAGATGAAGCCGCGCCGCTTGCACAGCGCGACGACCTCGTCGAGCGTCATCCCAGGGGCACGACTCGTCTGACTGGGCTGCTCCGCGGTGCCGGTCATCGGTCTGGCGCAGGCTAGTGGGTCGTGCGGCGCGGGCCAAGCCATGCTGAAGGCCGGCGCCTTTTCCCGCCGAGCACCCGTTCACCATGAGCCGCCGACTGACCCCACCACCGCGCGATACGCAGGAGGCAACCATGCACAACCTGGTGACAGCGCCGGTTCGCGCCAGCCGGCACCTGGCGATCTGGCTGGTCTGGCAGTCGACCGGCGTCACCCTCCTCACGCCGCAAGGCCCGAACGGGCTGCGCAGTATCCACGAGGGGCAGGAAGCAGTCCACGGGGGGCAGGAGCCGGCGAGCAAGGGGTGGCTGAGGCAGGCAGGCTGAGCTGGCACTCCTGCACTCCGAGTGCCGGGAGTCGCCGGGGCGGGCTGCGATAATCGGTTGGCGATGCCGATCTACGAGTACCGCTGCCGCAACGGGCACCAGTTCGAGGTCTTCCAGGCGATCGCAGACGAGCCGGTGTCGGCCTGCCAGGAGTGCGGCGAGCCGGTCGAGCGCGTCTTCCACCCGGTCGCCGTCCACTTCAAGGGCTCCGGCTTCTACACGACGGACTACGCCCGAAAGACGAGCGCCAAGCCGTCTGAATCAAGCGACGGCAAGCAGTCGAAGGACGGCGGCTCGGACTCGAAGTCCGAGAAGTCCGATTCGAAGTCGGAGAAGAAGGCGGAGACCACGACTTCGTCCAAGAAGGACGACTAGGCTCAGCCCGGGGAGCAGGCCGGGTTATTCGGCGGGTCCTCGCCGAGGAAGTTCTTCACGGCGCGCCGGCACTCCTCCTGGGGGACGCTGAGGCTGCCGGCGGGCCCGGGCCCCGCGGGCTCCAGGACCTCGCTCTCCGAGCTGAAGCCGAGCGCCGCCGAGATCACGAACTGCGGCATGGTCAGCACGCCCATGCTGGAGACGAAGGCCTTGGGGGCGTTCCAGCCGATGATCGGGCCCTTGACGAAGTTGTAGGGGAGGCGAGTGAGGCTGGTCATCCGGCCCTTGATCCCTGAGAGGACGTCCTGCTGGAACTGGGCGCGATCGAGGTCGTCGATGGGCGGACACGGCTCGCCCTGTGGGTCCTCGGCCAGGTTTGCGCGCGTCCGCGCCAGGCTCAACGCCTCGTCCGCGTTCAGGTCGTGCTCCCCGGGATTCGAGGAAGAGGCTGAAGCCGCCCTGGCCGGCTCCGCCCGAGATCTCCGAGCAGACCTTCGTGTCGATGTTCACGGTGACCCCCCCGATCGCGTCGATGAAGTCGCGGAAGCCGTTGAAGTCGACCACGGCGACCTGATCGACCTCGATGCCGAGGAACTGCTCCACCGTGCGGACCTCGAGCTTGGCGCCGCCAAAGGCGTAGGCGGCGTTGATCTTCTGCGCGTCGTGGCCCGGGATCGAGGCGAAGGTGTCGCGCGGGGATCGAGAGCTTGCGAAAGGCGAACCGGCCCGCGCGCACGAGCATGATCGTGTCGGCTCGTAGGGGGAGCAGCTCGACGGCGGCGTCTTGCCCTCGCTGGCGGCGTCGATGCACTTCTGCGGCGTGTCCTCGCCCGTCGCCGCCAGGCCCGAGGGGCGCACGTCGGTTCCGAGCACGAGCACGGTCTGCGGAAAGCCCAGCATGAACGGGTTGCCGCCCAGCGTGTCGCCCATGTCGGCCAGCTTCCCCTTCTGGATCTGCGCCGAGATCGCGAAGGCAAAGAAACTCAGCAGGAGCCAGACGAGCGCCGCGATGCCGACCCATTTGAGGACCCGGCGCCCCGCCGGGCGCTCCTTCGGCGCCCCGGGCTGCTTCGGCTTCTCCTCGCCGCGGGGCCGGCCCCCCTTGGCCGACAGCCGCTCGCGGACCTTGGCGAGGTCCGGAGAGCGCAGCCGGCTCAGAAAGCCGGGGCGAGAGCGGTAGACCTTGTAGTCGGGCTTCTCGGGTCGGCCCTGCTCCCCCTCGTCGCCGCTGGCAGGCATGAGCGGGTAATACTGCCGCATGCCCCAGATCCCTCCCGCGCGGGACATCGCACCCAGCTCGACTGGGTTCACGGGTTGAGCTCTGTGGAGTCGATTGGGGTCGATCTCGGCGGGACGAAGATGCTGGTCGGGGTGGTGGACTCCGAGCGCGGGGTCCTCTACCGCTCCACGGCGCCGAGCCGCGGGCTGCGCCAGGGCGAGTTGCTGGAGACCCTGGAGCGCGAGTTGCGGGCGGCGCGCGAGGCTCATCCCGACGTGGTGGCCGCCGGATTGGGGATTCCGTGCACGATCGACCGTCAGCGGGGGGTGGCGATCGTCGCCGTCAACCTCGAGCTGGCCGACGTGCCGCTGCGGGAGCTGATGACGGAGCGGCTCGGGCTTCCGGTGCTGATCGACAACGACGCCAACGTCGCCATCCTCGCCGAGCACCGCTTCGGGGCGGCCCGCGGAGCGCGGAACGCGGTCATGCTGACGATCGGCACCGGGATCGGCGGCGGGCTGATCCTCGAGGGGCGGCTGTATCGGGGATCGACGGGCGCCGGCGCCGAGCTCGGCCACACTGTGATCGCGCCGATGGCCCACGCTGCCAGGGAAACTGCCCCAACCGCGGCTGCATCGAGGCGCTCGCGTCCGGCACCGCGATCGCCCGGGAGGGCCTGGCCGCGGCGGAGGCGGCCCCCGATTCCGCCCTTGGTCAAGCGCTGGCGCGGGGCGCCGAGCTGGATGGCAAGGAGGTCACGGACGCGGCGCTCGCCGGTGATCTGACCGCTCGGGGAGTTCTCGAGCAGATCGGGAGGCGGCTGGGAGTCGCCTTCTCCAGCTTCGCCAACATCTTCGACCCGGACGTGATCGTGATCGGCGGAGGCGCGAGCAGGGCCGGCGAGCTCCTGGCGCGGCCGGCCCAGGAGGAGCTCGCCTCTCGCGCGCTGCCGCCGATGAGCGGGACGCCGGTGATGACCGCCGAGCTCGGGCCGGAGGCGGGAATGATCGGGGCCGCGACCATGGCCGTGGAGGAGCTCGAGGGGAGCGCGAGCTAGGTGCTCAAGGCGGGAGGGATTCGATGCCAGGGCGGCTGACCGTCTGCCCGACCCCGATCGGGAATCTCGAGGACCTCAGCCCTCGCGCGCGCCGGACGCTCGCCGAGGCCGACCTGGTGGCGTGCGAGGACACACGGCGGGCGGGGCGGCTCTACGAGCGGCTCGAGATCCCACGCCCGCGCTTCGTCTCCAATCACGAGGGGAACGAGGCCGAGCGGGCGATGCAGCTGGCGCAGCAGATCGAGCGGGGCGCCAAGGTGGCCCTGATCTCGGACGCGGGGACGCCGGCGATCTCCGACCCGGGATACCGGCTGATCCGGACCTGCCTCGAGCGCGACCTGGAGGTCGAGGTGCTGCCCGGCCCGTCGGCGGTGACAACCGCGCTGGTCGCCTCCGGGCTTCCCGTGGATCGCTGGCGCTTCGAGGGCTTTCTGCCCCGCCGCGCCGGGGAGCTCGAGCGAGTGCTGCGCTCCGCCGAGACCGTGGTGGCGTTCGAGTCGCCCCGGCGCCTGCCCGACTCGCTGGCGGCACTGGCGGCGCTGGCCCCCAACCGCCCGGCCGCCGTCTGCCGGGAGCTGACGAAGCTCCACGAGGAGGTGGCGCGCGGCACCCTCGGGGAGCTGGCACGGCGATTTCGCGACGAGGTCAAGGGCGAGATCGTGGTGGTCCTGGCGCCGGCCGCCTCCAGCGCAAGCTCCCCCGACATCGGCTTCGCCGTCGACGCATTGCGGCGTTTGGTCCAGTCCGGCGCCCGGCCCCGGGCCGCGGCCAGCGTCGTGGCGGCGCTGACCGGGACGCGGGCGAACGACCTCTACAAGGCGCTCACCGGCCGCGAGCCGCGGGAATAGCGGGTGCGGGTGGTTGCGCCTCAGGCCGCCGCAACCGGTACTCGGCGCCCACTTTTTAGGTTTACTGCGCCGTTTGGTGCGGCGGAGCAATAGGATTCCTTTCGGAGGACATGAACCTCGCGCCGGGGCGAGTGCCCCGCCAGGGAAGGAGAGAATGAAATTTCGCGGGCGAAAGCTCGACGCTCACCCGGTTTCCCATGAGGAGGGGGCGCGTTCGGCCCTGGCATGGTGACGCCTGAACGGCAGTCTCTGAGTTCCCGGCGCAGTCCATGGCTCGCTCGAGTCATTGCCGGCGTGGGCCTGTTCGCGGGCTTCGTGCTGGTGCTCGTGGTCCTGTTCGGCAACGGCGACGGCAGCACCTACCACCTGCTGTTCGACAACGGGGGACAGCTCGTTTCCGGAAACGAGGTGCTGCGCGCAGGGCAGTCGATCGGCACGGTTGACGACGTCACCCTCACCGACAGCGGCCAGGCGGAGGTGACGATCAAGGTGGACGACGCGCTTCCTCAAGGCACGTCGGCGGCCATCCGCGCCACCTCGCTGTCGGGGATCGCGAACCGCTACGTCTCGATCACGCCGGGCCCCGACAGCACCGCGGAGCTCGAGGACGGAGCGACGCTGACCGGGCGAGGCCACGACCTCGCCCGTCGACCTCGACCAGCTCTTCAACACGCTCGACGCGCGGACGCGAAAGGCGCTCCAGGACGTGATCCAGGGCTCCGCCGCGCTCTACGCCAGCAACCCGGAGGGCTCGCGGCAGACCTACAAGTACTTCGCTCCCGCGCTGTCGACGGCCCGGCGCCTGTTCGCCGAGCTGAACCGCGACAGCCGGGCGCTCAGCCAGTTCCTGGTCCAGGGCTCGCGGGCGCTCGGAGCGATCGCGGAGCGTCGCGACGACCTCTCGGCGCTGACTCGAACGCCAACGAGTTCCTGGGCGCGATCGCCGAGCGAGCAGAGCGCGCTGGAGCAGTCGCTCGAGGCCTTCCCGCCGGCGCTTCGCCAGGCGAACACCACCTTCGTCAACGTCCGTTCGTTCCTCGACGACCTGACGCCGCTGGTCAACGAGTTCAAGCCCGCCACCGAGGACCTGGCTCCGTTCCTGCGTAAGCTGCGCCCCGTCGCCGAGCGCTCCATCCCGGTGTTCCGCGACCTGCGGCTGGCGGTCAACCGCAGCGGCCCGACGAACGACATCACCGACTCGCTGCGCGAGAACCCGCGGATCGAGCGCCGGGCCAGCAGGGCGGTCCCGCAGGCGATCACCGGGTTCGACGCCTCCCAGCCGGTGATCGAGTTCGCCCGCCCCTACATGCCCGACCTGATGGGCTTCCTCTCCAAGTTCGCGCGAGGTCACGTCGTTCTACGACGCGAACGGCCACTACGCGCGCGTTTCCACGGCACAGGCGAACCTGTTCCACCGCTGCGAGACCCGGCCGATCCGAACGTGCTCCGTCCCCCTCCGTTCCGGGCGGCTACTCACGGGCGAGCTCGCACCGATCCCGCCCAGCCAGCAGTTCGACGACCTCGAGTTCGGCATCTTCACCCGCTGCCCCGGCGGCGCGACGCAGCCGATCGCCGGCTCCAACCCGTTCCTTGACGACGGCAACCTGCTGACGCGGCGGCATGGCCCCCAACCCGAAGTGCGACCCCTCCGACGTGCCCGCCCGGACCATGAGGAGGATCGTCGCCATAGCCGCGCTCCTGGCCACGGTCACGCTGGCGGTCTTCGGCCAGGCGGCGAGCGGCGACGGGGACGAGTACGAGGTCCGGGCGATCTTCGACAACGGCGGCTTCCTGGTCCCCGACGAGGAGGTGCGGGTCGCCGGCGCCACGGTCGGCGCCGTGTCGTCCGTCGAGGTGACGCTGCCGGACGAGGCGGTGCACCGCGACGGCACGCCCGATCCCGGCAAGGCGGTGGTCGTGATGAAGATCGACGAGGCCGGCTTCCAGGACTTCCGCCAGGACGCCACCTGCCTGATCCGGCCCCAGTCGCTTCTGGGCGAGAAGTACGTCGACTGCCAGCCCGACCCTGCCGCGGGCGCCCGGCTCCGAGCCGCCGCCGGCGCTGGACGAGGTCCCCGACGGCGAGCCCGGAGCCGGGCAGCACTTCCTGCCCCTGGAGAACAACGGCAAGGCGGTCGACGTCGACCTGATCAACAACATCATGCGCGAGCCGTACGCCGACCGGTTCCGGCTGATCTTCAACGACCTGGGGGCGGGGTTCGCCGCCCGGGGCGAGGACCTCGACGCGATCATCAGGCGCGCCGATCCCGCGCTGCGCCAGACCAACCTGGTGCTGGCGGAGCTCGCCCGCCAAAACCAAGCGCTCGAAAGGCTGGCGCGCGACGGCGACACGGTCCTGCAGCCGTGGGCCCGCGAGCGCCGCGCCACGGCCCAGTTCATCAACAACGCGCAGGTCGCCGCGGAGGCGACCGCGGAGCGCAGCGCGGACCTCGAGGCCGGCTTCCAGCGCTTCCCCGAGGCGCTGCGGCAGCTTCGCCTGACGATGGCCCAGCTGCGCGCGTTCTCCGACCAGGCAACCCCGGTGTTCGCCGAGTTCCGCGACGGCGGGCCGGCGATCGCCCGCGCGACCAGGGCGCTCGGCCCGTTCGCCGACGCGACGGAGCCGTCGCTGACCAGCCTCGGCACCGCCGCCGAGCAGAGCAGGCAGCCGCTCCTCGACGCCGTTCCGACCCTGCGCGACGCCGTCGACCTGACGGAGTCGGCGGCGCCCGGCGCCCGGCGCCTGTCGAACCTGTTCGGCAGCCTCCGGCGGACCGGCTTCCACGAGAACTTCATGAGCCTGCTGTTCAACACGACGGGCGCCATCAACGGCTACGACTCCTACGGCCACATGCTCCGCGCTTGGCTGGTGCCCAACAACGCCTGCACGCAGCTCAACCCGATACCCAACCTGGCCTGTCCGGCGCAGTTCGGCGACGGCCCTCCGCCGGCCAAGTCGAGCGCGGCATCCCCGGCCAGGGCTCAAGCAGGCGCTGGCGTTGGGGCGGCTTGCCAAGTCGGATCCGGCGGCCTACCTGAAGGCCTTCGGCCAGGTCCAAGCCCAAGCTGCGGCGCAGCGGCCCGTCCGCCCTCGCTCGGCGCCGTGCGCTCCCTGCTCGACACCATGATCGGCAAGCGGCGGCAGGGGCCCGGAGGCAGCCAGTGACCCGCCGCGCGCGCAGGCGTCATCGCCTCCAGCCCGGTGCTGGTCGGCGCGATCACGACCCTGATCGTGATCCTCGCCGTCTTCCTCGCCTACAACGCGAACAACGGGCTCCCGTTCGTGCCCACCTACAGGGTCTCGGTGCTGGTGCCGAACGCGAACACGCTCGTCAAGGGCAACGATGCGCGCATCGGCGGCGTGCGGGTCGGCATCGTGGAGAAGATCGAGCCCGTTCAGGACGACGATACCGGCGAGGTCTACGCCAAGGTCGACCTGAAGCTCGACAAGAGCGCCGAGCCCGTCCCGACGGACTCGACCGTGATCGTGCGGTCGCGCTCCGCGCTCGGGCTCAAGTACCTGGAGATCAAGCAAGGGGACCTCGAGCGAGGGCTATGCCGAGGGCTCGACCCTGCCGCTGAAGGTCGCCACGCCGGAGCCGGTCGAGATCGACCAGTTCTTCAACATCTTCGACACGCCCACGCGGGCCGCGGCCCGGGCCAACCTGGTCATCTTCGGCAACGCGCTGGCCGGCCGCGGCCCGGACCTGAACGTGGCCCTCGGCGAGCTCCGCCCCCTGGTTGACCGCCTGGAGCCCGTGGCCCGCAACCTCGCCTCGCCGAAGACCGGTATCGGGCGCTTCTTCCGGGCCCTGGCTGACAGCGCCTCCGAGGTGGCGCCGGTCGCCGAGACGCAGGCGCAGATGTTCGTCGCCCTCGAGTCCACCTTCGGCGCCTTCGCCAGGGTGGCGCGTCCCTACATCCAGGAGTCGATCTCGGAAGCGCCGCCCACCTTCGACACGCTGATCCGGACGGCGCCGCGAATCAGGACCTTCCTGGGGCACAGCGCCACGCTGTTCGCCGAGCTTCGTCCCGGGCATCAAGGCCCTCAGCGACAGCTCGCCCACCGTCGCGGCGGCCTTCGAGACCGGAGCCGACGTGCTGCCCGGCGCCCCGGAGCTGAACCGCCAGGTCGGGCTCACGGCGCAGACGCTGGGCGAGTTCGCCACGGACCCAGGCGTGCGGGGCGGGATCCGGTACTCCACGCAGTTCTTCGACTTCCTGAATCCGACGCTCCGGTTCGTGAACCCTGCGCAGACGGTGTGTAACTACGCGACGCTTCTGGCCAGCAACGCGCAGCAGCACCTGAACATCAGCCCCGACGGGGTCGGCACGGCGCAGCGGTTCATCGTCATGTCCGCCGGACAGACCTCCACGGGGTTCAACGTCGCGAACAGCGAAAACGGCCCCTCGCGCCGTCCGGCCAACTCGTTTACGGACCTCCAAAACAACTACCTCCACGCCAATCCGTACCCGAACACCGCCTCTCCGGGGCAGAGCCGCGCGAGTGCGAGGCCGGCAACGAGCCATACATCGAAGGGCGCGCTGTGATCGGCAACGCGCCCGGCAACCAGGGAACCGTGACGGAGGGCCAGGAGTGAGCCTGCTGCGCCGAAACCCCCGGGTGCCCCTGAAGCGCGACCCGCAGAACCCGCCACCCGACGAGCGGATCTTCGGCCGCCACTACCGCGGCCCGAGGCCGGTGGCGATCGGGGCGATCGTGGCGCTCCTGTTCGTGGTCGGCTTCTACCTCGGCTTCACCAAGCGCGTCCCGTTCACGAGCCGCGGCTACGAGCTCCACGCCACGTTCGAGAACGCCACCACCCTGAAGCCGAACTCCCTGGTCCGGATCGCCGGGGTGAACGTGGGCAAGGTCAGCTCGGTCGAGGCCAAGGGCAACATGGCGGAAGCCACCTTCAACGTGGAGGAAGACGCGCTGCCGATCCACGAGGACGCCACGATCAAGCTCCGGCCGCGCCTGTTCCTGGAGGGGAACTTCTTCCTCGAAGTGCATCCCGGTAGCCCCAGCGCTCCGGAGCTCGACAGCGGGTCGACGATCCCGACGACGCAGACGGCGACCGCCGTCCAGATCGACGAGATCCTGACCGCGCTCCAATCGGACACCAGGGCCAACCTGAAGCAGGCCCTGGAGGGGTACGGGACGGCCCTCAACGCCGCGCCCACGTCCGCCGAGGACGCCACGCAGGACCCGGAGCGTGCAGGGCCTGACGGGCGCCCAGGCGATCAACGAGATCGTTCCGCTATGGCGGCAAGGCGGGCCGCACCAGCGCGATCGTCAACCAGGCGTTCCTGGGCCAGCATCCGCATGACCTGTCCGGCCTGATCCGCGCCCAGCGCGACCTGTTCACGAAGCTCGCCTCCACCGACGGGGCGCTCAGCGACTTGATCACGAACTTCAACGTCACCGCCGGGGCGTTCGCGTCGGAGTCCGCCAACCTCTCCGCCTCGGTCAGCGAGCTCGCCCCCACCCTCCAGGCGGCGGAGCCCTCGCTGCGCCACCTGAACGAGGCGCTGCCGTGGGCCCGCAGGCTGGCGCGCGAGTCGCTGCCGGGCATCCGGAGCTTCCGGCGACGATCCGCGTCGGCTCCCCGTGGCTCGTGCAGGCGGGCAGGCTGCTGAGGGAGAGCGAGCTCGGCGGCACCGCCCGGCTGCTCGCCGCGTCGGCGCCGGGCCTCGCCCGGGCCGGCCACGCCTCGCTGGACCTGTTCCCGGAGGTCGGGTCGTTCAGCCGCTGCGTGTCCGAGAACCTGGTCCCGGCCGGCAACGTCCAGATCGACAGCGCGGGCGGCTACCCGTTCGCCACCGGCCAGCCGAACATCCGGGAGCTCTTCTACGGCGTCGCCCAGCTCGCCGGCGAGAGCCAGGGCTTCGACGGCAACGGGTCCGTTCGTTCGCTTCCAGGCCGGCGGCGGGCCCCAGCTCGTGGGGATGCCCAACCCCTTGGGCGGGGAGCCCGCCGGCCCGACCATCCCGAACACCACCCTGTTCGCGCAGAACATCGACGCGCCCATCGGCACCCGCCCCCGGCTCCCGGCGGCGACCCAGCCCGGGGTGGTCACCCCGCCGCCTTTCCGGATGGACGTTCCCTGCCACACCCAGGCGGTGCCCGAGATCAACGACGCGGCGTCCCCGTCGGCCCCCCGAGCCCGCAGGCGGTGCCATGAGGCGCGCGATCCGAGAGCACCTGCGCGACTTCGTGGCGATTTTCGTGCTGCTCGTCACCGCGATCGTCACCACCGGAGTCATCCTGGCCTCCCAGACGACCCTGCTCCCCTCCTGGGTCCCGTTCATCGGGGACGACAAGTTCGAGCTCAAGGCCGAGTTCAGCTCGGCCCAGGCGGTGACGCCGGGGCAGGGGCAGACGGTGACGATCGCCGGGATCAACGTCGGCCAGGTCTCCGGGTCCGAGCTGGACAGCGGTCGCGCCATCGTCACCATGCAGGTCGACCACAAGTACGCCGAGCTCATCCATCCGGACGCCACGCTTCTGCTGCGGCCCCGGACGGGGCTCCAGGACATGACGATCGAGGTCGACCCCGGCGCGCGACGGCGAGCCGGTCGAGGAGGGCACGACGCTGCCGCTCGCCAGCTCGCAGCCGAACGTCCAGCCGGACCAGATCTTCGCCTCGCTGGACGGCGACACCCGCTCCTTCCTCCAGCTCCTGCTCGAGGCGGCCGGCAAGGGCCTCGAGGGCGACAACGGCCGCAAGCTCGCGGCCGGCCTGAAGCGCTTCTACCCCTTCGCGCGCGACCTCGCCAAGATCAACGGAGCCCTCGCCGAGCGGCGAAAGAACATCGAGCGGGCGATCACGAACTTCGGGCTTCTGAGCCGGGAGCTCGCCCACCGCGATACGCGCCTCGCCGAGTTCGTCAACTCCTCGAACGATGCCCTGGGCTCGTTCGCGCGCGAGGAGGCCTCGCTCCGCGAGCTGCTGCAAGAGCTGCCGGGAGCCCTCGACGAGACTCGCGCGGCCCTGGTCAGCGGCGATCGCTTCGCAAAGGTCCTCGGGCCTGGGTCGCGGCGGTTGATCCCCGCGGCGCAGGCGCTTGGGCCGGCGCTGGAACAGGTGCGGCCGCTGTTCCGCAACACGGTCGGCCCGATCCGCGACCAGATCCGTCCCTTCGCGCGCGACGCGCAGAAGCCGCTGAGGCAACTCAAGCGGCTCGGTGAGCCGCTGGCCGACACCTCGACCCAGCTCACCAACAGCTTCGACGAGCTCAACCGGTTCTTCAACGCGCTCGCCTACAACCCGCCCGGCTCGGAGGAGGGCTACCTGTTCTGGGCCTCGTGGCTGAACCACAACACCAACGCTCTCTTCTTCACCCAGGACGCCGGCGGGCCCCTGCGGCACGGCCTGGTGCTGCTGTCCTGTTACACGTCGTTCGTCGCCGAATCGGTGACGGCTGGCGACCCGGCTCTGACCACGCTTTCGCAGCTCAGCGGCGTGCCCACGATGGACAAACTCAACGCCAGCGCTCCACCATGCACTTTCTAGGACGCTCGAAACAAATGCGCGCTCGTAGGGGCTTCTGATGGAGACCCGCCCGCCCACGATCACCCGCATCCTGGTCGCGATCGGCTTCGCGCTCTCGTGCTTCGCCCTGGCGCTGTTCCTGTGGATCACCTTCGGCGGCCCACTGCCGCTGAAGCCGGAGGGGTATCGCTTCACCGTCCCATTCGACGAGGCCGACGCAGCTCGCGGTGGAGTCCGACGTGCGGATCTCCGGGGTCCCGGTGGGGAAGGTGAAGGTGGTCGAGCTCTCCGACAACGGGCGCGCCGACGCGACGATCGAGCTCGACAGCGCTTACGCGCCGATCCCCACCGACACCCGGGCGATGCTGCGCACCAAGACCCTGCTCGGGGAGACCTTCGTCGAGCTGACCCCCGGGGACGGGCAGGGCCAAACCCTGGAGGAGGGCGGCAGGCTGCCGGAGGGCCAGGTCGCGGACTCGGTCCAGCTCGACGAGATCTGGCGCACCTTCGACGCGCGCACGCGCGACGCCTGGCGGGTCTGGATGCAGGGGACGGCCGCGGGGCTTCGCGGCCGCGGAGACGACCTGTCCGCCGCGATCGCCGCGCTCGGCCCCTTCGCCGAGGAGACGAACCGGCTGCTCGGCGTGCTCGACAGCCAGGGCCGCGCGGTCAGCCAGTTCGTGCGCGACGGCGGCACGGTCTTCGAGGCGCTATCGGAGCGCCAGGGACAGCTCAGCGGCCTGATCCGGAACTCCGAGGCGGTCTTCTCGACCACCGCGCGCCGAAACCAGGAGCTGGAGGAGCTGTTCCGGATCCTGCCCACCTTCCAGCGCGAGTCGCGCGCCACCCTGGCGCGCCTCAACAGCTTCGCTGCCACGGCCGATCCGCTGGTCCAGCAGCTGCGGCCCGCCGCGCGCGAGCTGACCCCGACCCTGGTGGCAGCCGAGAAGGCGGCGCCCCGACCTGAAGGCGTTCTTCGAGGGGCTGCGGGGGGCGATCAACGCCTCGGACACGGGCTTCCCGGCGCTCCGCAGGCTGCTCAGCGACGACTTCACGCCGCTGCTGACCCGGCTCGGCGCCTCGGTGGGCGGCCAGGACCCCTACCTCGCGCACCTGAACTCGATCATCGAGGTGCTCGGGATGTACAGGCACGAGATCACCGCCTTCCTCGGCAACACCGCCGCGGCGGTGCAGGGCGCCCTGGATCTGAACGAGACTGGCGCGCCCGCGAGGATGTTGCGCACGACCAGCCCGCTGAACCCGGAGACCATCGCCTCGTTCGATCAGCGGCTGACGTCCAACCGCAGCAACCCCTACGTCGAGCCCCTCGGGTACAACCGGCTCGCCGACGGCCTGGAGAGCTTCGCCAACACGCCGTGCGCCGCCGGGATCACGGCCACGCTGCCGGACCGCGCCACGGTGGCCGGCGACCCCAACTTCCAGGCCCACCTGTCCACGAGCATCTTCAACCCCTCCCTTTCCGACCCAGACAGCCTCTACGACCGGATCAAGTCGTTCGCGCTCGCCCTGCCGGCGACCCCCGCCGCGGCGAGCCTCGTCGACGTGCCCGCCCCGCAGTGCGTCACGCAGAGCAACTTCAGGTCGGTCGGCAGGTCCCCGGAGTCCACCCCCTTCCTGCACGTACGGCGCCAGCCGTAGGCCTGCGCGCTCCGATCGTCCCTGGTAGTCTTCGTAGGCCCCCACTTGTCCTGTAAAAGGGGGAAGGCGGAGGGTGATCGATCAGGCGTGACGGAGAGAGTCGCGCCAATGCGCGTTCCACGCGCACGACAAGGAGGAGATCCATACATGCGTACTAGGAGACGTATCGCGGCACTCGTAGTCTCGGCCGCGGCTCTCGGGGTGGGCTTTATCGCCTTCCCGGCGAGCTCCGCCGCCGCGCCGCCGGTTGTCCCGACCTGTGCCTTCCCGGCCACCGCCGGGAGCGATTCCTGCGCGACGCTCCAGGTCACCGGGGTGGCTCCCGCCGGTCGGAGCGGCGTTCGAGAACATCAAGCTGGGCGTTCGCGTTCGCTCGCAGTTCACCCCGGCGACCAGCGAGACGACCAGCGTGAACCTGAAGTTCGACAACGACATCGCGCTGAACCTGGCGGGTATCCCGTCGTGTCCGTCGTCGGAGTTGACGGGCAAGAACATCACCGCCGCGTATGAGCAATGCGGCCCGAACGCCGACGGCAGTCCGCGCCTCAGAGGGCAACGCCTACCTGTCGGCGGCGGGCAACGTCAGCGGGCTCGGGTCAACCGTTCCGCCGGCGAACCTGGTCGCGTGCACGATGATCTTCAAGGGCGCTACCAACAACACGTGACGATCTACGCGCGCGCTCCAGTGGCCAGTGCGACCGCGTGCAACAACCCGGCGACCAACACCGGGGGGTCGGCGACGGTCCTGTTCACGGGCACCCTGACGGCGCCCGCGTCCCCGACCTACAAGCACGTGCTCCACGTTGCTAACACCCACACCTCGAACCCGGCCCTGGACGACTTCTCCGCGGTACTTTCGCGGGGAGCCGCCTTCCGGGCGAAGTGCCCGGCTGGGGCATCCCCTCACAAGATGCTGGGGACCTGGGACTACACCGCTGCCGGCGATGCGACCGACACGAAGCAAGCGACGGATCCGTGCCCGTAGCGGAACTGGATTCCTAGGCTCGAAGATCGGGCCAAGGACGTAGCGAGAGGGGCGGCCTAGGCCGCCCCTCTCGCGTTTGCGAGGCAGGATTTCCGGGTAGCTCCTCCGGCAGGGATACAAGGGTGGCTGGAAGCTGCCCCACCTACAAGGAGGAGATCCATAGATGAGGACTAGGAGACGTATCGCGGCACTCGTGGTCTCGGCCGCGGCTCTCGGGGTGGGCTTTATCGCCTTCCCGGCGAGCTCCGCCGCCGCGCCGCCGGTTGTCCCGACCTGTGCCTTCCCGGCCACCGCCGGGGAGCGATTCCTGCGGGACGATCACGACCGACGGGTTGCCCCGCCCCGCCGATCGGAGCGGCGTTCGAGAACATCAAGCTGGGCGTTCGCGTTCGCTCGCAGTTCAGCCCGGCGACCAGCGAGACGACCAACGTGAAGCTGGCATTCGACAACGACATCGCGCTGAACCTGGCGGGTATCCCGTCGTGTCCCTCGTCGGAGTTGACGGGCAAGAACATCGCCGCGGCGTATGAGCAGTGCGGCCCGAACGCCGACGGCAACCCGCCCTCAGAGGGCAACGCCTACCTGTCGGCGGCGGGCAACGTCAGCGGGCTCGGGTCGACCGTTCCGCCGGCGAACCTGGTCGCGTGCACGATGATCTTCAAGGGCGCTACCAACAACGCCCTGACGATCTATGCGCGCGCTCCGGTCGCCAACGCGACCGCGTGCAACAACCCGGCGACCAACACCGGGGGCTCGGCGACGGTCCTGTTCACGGGCGGCCTGACGGCGCCCGCGTCCCCGACCTACAAGCACGTGCTCACCGTCCCCAACACCCACACCTCGAATCCGGCCCTGGACGACTTCTCCGCGGTAGTTACGCGTGGAGCCGCCTTCCGGGCGAAGTGCCCGGCTGGGGCATCCCCTCACAAGATGCAGGGGACCTGGGATTACACCGCTGCCGGCGATGCGAACGACACGAAGCGTCGCGACGCACCGTGCCCGTAGCGGAACTGGATTCCTAGGCTCGAGAATCGGGCCAAGGACGTAGCGAGAGGGGCGGCCAAGGTGCCGCCCCTCTCGTGTTTGGGAGGTAACATTTCCGGGTAGCTTCTGCGGCAGGGATTAGAGGGGCGGTTGGGTAGCTGCCCCGGCACAAGGAGGAGATCCATAGATGAGGACTAGGAGACGCATCGCGTTACTTTTGGCTTCGGCCGCGGCTCTCGGGGTGGGCTTGATCGCCTTCCCGGCGAGCTCCGCCGCCGCGCCGCCGGTTGTCCCGACCTGTACCCCCAAGGCGTCGACGGGCAGCGACTCCTGCGTGAAGGGAACGGTCACGGCGGTCGACGGGTCGCTAGGTGCGGCGTACGAGAACATCAGGCTCGGCACTCGCGTTCGCTCGGTCTTCAGCCCGGCGACCAGCGAGTCAACGAACGTGATCGTTCGATACGACGACGACGGCAAGATCAACCTGACGGGTATCCCGTCGTGTCCCTCGTCGGAGTTGACGGGCAAGAACATCGCCGCGGCGTATGAGCAATGCGGTCCGAACGCCGACGGCACTCCGCGCCAGCGAGGGCAACGCCTACCTGTCGGCGGCGGGCAACGTCAGCGGGATCGGGTCGACCGTTCCGCCGGCGAACCTGGTCGCGTGCACGATGATCTTCAAGGGCGCGACCAACAACAGCGTGACGCTCTACGCGCGCGCTCCGGTGGCCAACGCGGCCGCGTGCAACAACCCGGCGACCAACACCGGGGGGTCGGCGACGGTCCTGTTCACGGGCAGCATCACGAACCAACCCGCGGCGTCGCCCTACGGGCCGACGCTCACGGTGCCCAACACCCACACCGCGAATCCGGCCCTGGACGACTTCTACGCGACCGTCTACGCGTGGAGCGTCTTCCAGGCGAAGTGCCCCGCCGGCGCATCCCCGCTCAAGATCCAGGCGGTGTTCGACTACACCGCTGCCGGCGATCCGACCGACACGATCTCGCCGCCGTACGCCGGCACGACGGACCCCTGCCCCCCGTAAGGGCACGGGATTCCTAGGCTCGAAGCGGTCGGGCCAAGGACGTATGAGAGGGGCGGCATGATGCCGCCCCTCTCATCGTTGGCAGCCCGTACCGCCGCCCGTGCCGCTTTCCGCCACCACCGGTCCCGCTTTCCGCCGCCCGTGCCGGATAGGTTCTGATCGCGATGGCCCGTCGCCGCCCCGCGCTCGCGCTCCTGGCCGCTGCCCTGGTCCTGGCGGCCGGCGGCTGCGGGTCCGGCAGCTCGACCCCGGATTCGGAGATCGTCAGGGCGCTGAACCTGAAGCCGGCCGGCCAGGGATACGAGATCGGCGGCGATCCCTTCTGCACGGTCGACGAGCTGCTCAACGACGGCGACGAGGTCGACGGGACAGGCGGCGGCGAGGGAGAGAGCTTCCTGATCGCGAGCCCGGACGGGGAGGTCGGCGTCCTGGCGCTGAAGCCCTTCGCCCCGGACTGCACGAAGCAGGCCAAGCGCGACCTGAAGCGCCTCGAAAAAGAGTTGGACTAGTGCCTCGTCAACCGCGGCACTAGCTGGATAGCTCCGCGTTCCGGGCTGGTGGTCGCGTCGCGTTAGGCTTCGTCCGGGATGGCGACCAAGCGCGAGCCCCGGCTGGTCTCGCTCGGCTACGGGAAGTTCGCCCGGGCCGACCGGATCTACGCCCTGGTGCCGCTCGAGCCGGGCGAGCGCGGGGAGGGGAGGCGCACCTACGTCCACGTCGACGGGCTCTCGGAGCCGGTCGTCGCCTCGCGCTCCGAGAAGGCGATCCTGGCCGAGATCGAGGCGGCGCTGACCGAGGCGGCCGGGATCCCGCGCCGCCGGCGCACCGCGAAGGGACAGGAGAGCCTGCTGTAGCGGGCGTCGGTCCGCGAGGGCTCAGGCCGCGCGCAGCAGCCCGGCGCGAGCCTGGGGGAAGCGCCGAAAGAGGGCCGGCAGGGCCGGCATCAGGCGCCGGATCGCGAGCCCCGAGGCGGCGAGCAGCCGCTCCCGGCCAGGTCCCCAGTCGAGCCCCAGCTCGTCTCGCACGAGCTCGGGAAGCGTTCCCACGGTGACCAGCCTGATCGCCTCGGTCGCCGGCCAGGCAACCCGAGGCAGGTCGGGCCGCAGGACGGCATCGGCCACCTCGCGCGTGATCTCGGTGAGACGCAGGCCGCCGGCCAGCATCGAGGCCCAGTAGCGGCGGAAGGCCACGTAATCGGCGGGCATCGCGTCGCGGGGGACCGAGTAGGCCTCGCCGAGGTCCTTCATCTCCTCGTAGTAGAGGCCCCGCTCGCGCGGCGTCAGCGCCGCCACGTAGCGCTCGTAGATCGTCAGCGAGGTTTCGATCAGCGTCGCGTGCACCCAGAGCAAGAGCTCGGGGTCCAGCGCCCGGTAGGGCTCGCCACGGTCGTCCCTCCCAGCGACGCGCCGGTGGGCGCGGCGCAACCCCTCCGAGGCGGCGCGCGAGGTCTCGGGGTCGCCGAAGGCGATCCGCAGCGTCACCTCCAGCGTCCGGTAGAGCCGGCCCCACGGGTCCTCCCGGAAGCTCGAGAACTCCGCCACCCCGGCCGCCACCTTCGGGTGGGCGACCTGGAGGATCAGCGCTCGCCCGCCGCCCAGCAGCAGCACGGCCTCGCCGTTGACGCGCCAGGTGAGCGAGCCGGGCCCGAACATGCCCTCAGACCGGGCTCAATCTGATCACCGGGATGTCACGGCTTGAGCGCTCCTGGTAGTCGGCGTAGGGCGGATAGACCTCGACCAGCCGGGGCCAGACCTCGGCCTTCTCGTCGGACGACGCCTGGCGGACCGCGACCCGCTGCGTCCGCCCGCCGACCTGGACGGTCGTCTCGGGCATCTCGCGCAGGTTCAGCCACCAGATCGGGTGCTGGTGCGAGCCGCCCTTGGAGGCCACGATCATCAGGTCGTCGCCATCCCGGAGGTAGATCAAGGGGTTGACCCGCTCTCGACCGCTCTTGCGTCCCACGTGGTGCAGCAGGAGCACGGGCGCGCCCCTGTAGGTCCCGCCGACCCGCCCGCCGCTCGCCCGGTAGAGCGCCACGTGTGCGCCGACGAACCGGTTCCAGACCCACCAGACGCCGGGTGCGCTCACCTTGCTTCCCCCTTGCTCGCGATGGACGCGTGGAAACGCTACACCTCCTGCCGGCCCGCGTTCGGCCACTACCCTTGTCGCCGGGTGGGCCAATCCCGTCATCACGCCGATCCGCCGCCTCGGCGCCGATCCTGGCCGCGGTGGCGACGCTGTGCGCGCTGGCGATGAGCGCCGTCGCGTCCCCCGGAACGGCGGCAGCGCAGGCCGGAGGTCGAAGGCTCCCCAACTTCCTGGTCATCCTGGCCGACGACCAGGCCGAGAACACCTTCAAGCGCAGATACATGCCGCGGACGTTTCGCGGGATCGTCGGTCCGGGGACGCGCTTCACGGACGGGATCGCGACGCCGCCCCTGTGCTGTCCGGCCCGCGCCGGGGTCCTGACCGGGCAGTATCCGCACAACCACGGCGTGTTCTCCAACGACCCGGGATACGCGGATCTGCTCGATCCGGGGAACACGCTTCCGGTCTGGCTCCACAGGGCGGGGTATCGCACCGGGTTCGTGGGCAAGTTCCTGAATGGGTACAACGACGTGGCGGGAGTCAGCCCGGCCCCGGGATTCGACCGATGGTTTCAGTTCATCAAGTATCCGGGCTACTACAACTATGAGGTCAGCGACGGGGGCGCCGCGTGCGCTACGGCCACCAGCGCCGTGACTACTCGACGGACGTGCTCACCCGCAAGGCGAGACGGTTCCTTGACCGCAGCTCGCGCAGGCGCCGTCCCTTCTTCCTCTGGTTGGCCTACAACGCGCCCCACGGCGTCAAATCGACGTTCCCACCATGCCGCACCACGGCATCGGCGCTCCCGCCCGATCGGCGGACCTTCCGGGAGGTGAACCACTTCCCACTGCCTCGCCCACCCTCGTTCAACGAGAGAAACGTGGCGGACAAGCCCCAAGCCATCCGGGGCCTCCCCAGGCTCGACTCCGACGCGATCAGAAGGATCCGGCACATCTGGCACTGCGGCCTGGCCGCTGCCTCGGCGCTGGACGACGGCATCGGCCAGGTGATCGCGAAGCTGCGGCGCCAGCGACAGCTTCGCCGCACCATCATCTTCTACCTCTCCGACAACGGCTACTTCTTCGGCGAGCACCGCAAGCCGTACGGCAAGGGTGCGGTTTACGAGCCGGCCCTCAACGTTCCCTTTGCCGTCCGGGTGCCGAGGGCCTACCGAAACGGCGCCTTGGCGTCGCGGGTCCATTCCGTCGTCTCGAACCAGGACGTGGCGCCCACGCTGCTCGCCTACGCCAGCCGGTTCGGCGATCCGGTGCGGCCCTGCGAGGCGCCGGGCGATTGCCGCCGCCTGGACGGCCGCTCGCTGGCGCCGCTCCTGGGCGGCGGCGCGGAGCTGGCCGCGCGGACGGGGGGTGCTCGTCGAGCTGGATACGCCCCGCACCTACCAGGCGATCCGCGGCCCGCGCCACGTCTACTCCGAGCTCCGCACCGGCGAGCGCGAGCTCTATGACCTTCGGCGTCGATCCCTTCGAGCTCCGCAACCGCGCCGGCGCGGCTTCCTACGCCGACCCTCGAGCAGGCGCTACGGGCCCGGCTCTCGGAGCTGAGTGGCTGCTCCGGGGTCGAAGGCCGCGACGCTCCCACCGCGGCGCCCTTCTGCGAGTAGCGCGCCGACCGGGCGCACGGAGCGCTCAATATCCTGGCGGCGCCCGTGTCGTACTACATCACCACCCCGATCTACTACGTCAACGCCGAGCCGCACCCTGGGCACGCCTACACGACGATCGCCGCCGACGTCCTGGTTCGTCACATGCGCCAGCGGGGCGAGGACGTGTTCTTCTTGACCGGCACGGACGAGCACGGGGAGCCGGTCGCCCAGGCGGCCGAGAAGCTGGGCATCGAGCCGACGCGAGCTCGCGGATCGCAACGCGCCCAGGTTCAGGGAGCTGATGCCGAAGATCAACGCCTCGAACGACTTCTTCATCCGCACCACCGATCCGGAGCACGAGGCGAGGGTGCAGGAGGTCACTCAGCGCGTCCACGACAACGGCCACGTCTACGAGGGGGTCTACGAGGGCTGGTACTGCCGCCGCTGCGCCGACTTCAAGACCGAGTCGGAGCTGGGCGAGGACAACACCTGCCCGATCGACAAGATCCCGCTAGCGCGCGAGCGGGAGGAGAACTGGTTCTTCCGGCTCTCGTCCTTTCAGGAGCCGCTCGAGCGCCTCTACGCAGAGCGCCCCGACTTCGTGCGCCCCCAGCCCCGCTACAACGAGGCGCTGTCGTTCATCAAGGGCGGCCTGGCGGACGTGTCGCTCTCGCGGCCGAAGCTGACCTGGGGAGTGCGCCTGCCCTGGGACCAAAGCCAGGTGATGTACGCGCGGTTCGACGCGCTGCTCAACTACGTCACCGCTCTCAGCTACGCGCGGGACGGCAAGGATCTCGACCGCGCGCTTCTGGCCGGCCTTCCACCTGATCGGCAAGGACATCCTGAAGTTCCACGCCGTCTACTGGCCCGCCTTCCTGATGGCCGCGGGCTACGAGGTGCCGAAGCGGATGTTCATCCACGGCTACCTGCTGATGGAGGGCCACAAGATGTCGAAGTCGCTCG